>JAXMNU010000003.1:0-535424 GCA_034670265.1 Flavobacteriaceae bacterium
GACCTACGTGGTATGGCAACCGAGAGAACCTTTAATGTATCTAGTTTAGCTTCTGGAGTGTACATGGTACAAATCCAAAGTGAAGATGCACAGACAGTAAAACGATTGATTAGAAGATAATCATCATCATACATCTTAATTAATAAACCCCCTCCAGAAATGGAGGGGGTTTTTGTTTTTTTTAAAGCCCTTTAAGTTATCTTGCTAAAACACCTTCAGTTTCCATGACTGGAATGGAAACAGTATTGTCTTCAATAATACAGTTGGCAGGAAACTCGAATCGTTTGTCGAAGAGTTTATTTTCCATAAAGTAAGTAATGGTAAAATAATTGTTCAATTGTAAAACACTATCTTCTATAAACTCAATTTTAGCAAAGTTTTTTGCAGGAAGAAGCTTCAAAGAATGCCTCATTCTTGAGGTTATTTGAGTATCATCACTCCCTTCAGAAACAATTAAAACAGTTTCTAAAGGTTCGTTATTATTATTAATGATGTAAGCGTTCCAGTCGTATGTTCGAAAATCTTCATTGTATTCACGAATTGCAGCAACGTACACCTCCTCTACCACAGGTATTTTAATATCTTTTCTCACAAAAAATTAAAGAGAACTTTTAAACTGGTCTAAGAAGCGAATGTCGTTTTCGCTTAACATTCGAATATCTGGAATTTGATGCAGTAGCAGTGCAATTCTATCGATCCCCATGCCAAAGGCAAAGCCAGAGTATTCTTGAGAATCAATTCCGCAGTTTTCAAGTACATTGGGGTCAACCATTCCGCAACCCATAATTTCTAACCAACCTGTGCCTTTGGTCATTTTGTAATCGGTTTCGGTTTCAAGCCCCCAATACACATCTACTTCGGCACTTGGCTCTGTAAATGGAAAATAGGAAGGGCGAAGTCTAATTTTAGACTTCCCAAACATTTCAGTAGTAAAATATTGAAGCGTTTGTTTTAAATCGGCAAAGCTCACTCCTTTATCCACATACAATCCTTCCACTTGATGAAAAAAGCAATGCGATCTGGCAGAGATGGCTTCGTTTCTATATACTCTTCCTGGTGAAATGGTACGAATAGGCGGTTTATTATTTTCCATATAACGCACTTGAACTGATGATGTGTGTGTGCGCAATAAAATATCGGGATTGGTTTGAATAAAAAACGTATCCTGCATATCTCGCGCCGGATGATACTCTGGTAAGTTTAATGCTGAAAAGTTGTGCCAGTCATCTTCAATTTCGGGTCCCTCGGATACATTAAATCCAATTCTTGAAAAAATCTCGATGATTTTGTTTTTTGTAAGTGAAATGGGATGTCTAGATCCTAAAGGGATAGGCTCTCCTGGACGTGATAAATCTCCGTAAACACCTTGTAATTCTTCTTTACCTTCAAAAGATTCCTTTAAAGAATTTACTTTTTCTTCGGCTTTACTTTTTAGTGTATTAATGGTTTGACCGAATTCTTTTTTTTGGTCATTCGCCACATTTTTAAATTCAGCAAAAAAATCTTTTAAAAGCCCTTTACTTCCAAGATATTTTATTCGGAAAGTTTCAACCTCTTCTTTGGTCTTTGCAGTAAATGCTTCAACTTCGGCAATATGTTCTTTAATCTTATCTATCATAACATCCTATGGGTTGTAGGTCACAAAAATAGTGCTTTCTAAAGAATTAATCGATGACTTTCTTTTCCAAAAAGTACAACACAATGGCTTCCTTCATTAGGATACTTTGCTCACCAGCTTTTAAGGGAGGCAATTGTTCCAATATTTTATAGTGTGGCCATCCCTGTTCATCAAAATAATCAAATTCATAATACCCAAATGGCTCAAGCAATCTACATATAGCAATATGCATAAGATTGACTTTTTCGTCCTTTTTAAACTTGCGGTGTAACTGACCCAGTTCCTGCAATCCTACAAGATAAATAATGGCATCCAAATCCAAACGTTCTCCGTCGGCAAAGCGATTACTAAGTAGCGCTACTACTGCTTCCCATTTAATTTTTAATTGTTCGTCTCTAGCCATTAACTGCAAAAGTAATGGTATTTACTCATAATTTATAAGAAATAGTATCTTTACCCTTAGTAGTCCATAGTATGAATAGTGTAGATATTATTTTAGGAGTCATTTTACTATTAGCCTTTTATTCAGGTTTTAAGAAAGGACTCTTTGTAACGCTTGCATCGCTTATTGGTTTAGTTGCTGGTGTATATGGTGCTGTATATTTTTCAGATTATGCGGGAGAATATATTTCTAAATGGTTCGATTGGAGTGAACAAACAACCAAATGGGCTTCCTTTGCCGTCACCTTTTTACTGATTGTTTTTGTGTTGAATTTTATTGGAAAATTCTTAACCAAAATAGCCGATTTTACTGCTTTGGGATTACTGAATAAATTATTAGGTGGTGTGTTTTCAGCCCTTCAATATGCATTTATTTTAAGCGTAATATTTCTCTTTTTTAATTCTTCAAATCTCACAGGCTATATGATTTCTGAAGAGAAAAAAGCCAATTCTACAATATATCCTTACATTGAATCTATTGCGCCTTGGGTATTGCCAACAGTCATTGAGGAGTTTCAGAAAATAATTCCTGAAACCCCTGAGACTGAAGATAATTCTATTACAGAATAATCCTTATTTATCCTTGGTAACAACCTCTTTAATATACACCATGGCAGATTTAAAATCTGGGAACAAGCATTCTTTAGGTACTAAATCTGGAATAATATCAATACTTTCCATTTTTGCTTGAAGTTGTTCCTGAAGTCCTTCAAAAATGGGCTGAATATTTCTCTGATTCAAATCCAAAAGTACTTCTTCCATTGCATAAAGACCAGATTGGTCAATATACGGAACCTCTGCCATCCTAATAATTACGTGGCTTGCTTGAGTTGGAATTTCTTTTGATAGTTCTTGGAAATCTGAAGTATATCCAAAAAACAAAGGTCCTTTTAATCTTTTTACAAATACTTTTGGTTTTAACTCCACAGGGAAATTTACTTCATCCTTCCAAGGTAAATCAAGTTCGTCTGCTTTATCCAATTGAACTACTTTGGACTTTACAGCGGTTACATCTCCAATTTTCTTCATAAAGATCACGGCTGCTAAAACAAAACCTATACCTACGGCATATACTAAATTCCAAAAAACAGATAGAATTAATACCACTAACATTACAACCACTTCGGTTCTTTCCATTTTTGGGATTGCTTTTAGTCCTTTATAGTCCATCACTCCTATACCCACAGTTATTAAAATTCCTGCTAAAACTGCGGCTGGTATCATAGACGCAACAGGTCCCGCAACTAGCAAGACTAGCAACAGTAAAAGTGCTGCAATTAAACCTGAAAGCTTTGTTGTACCGCCAGATGTAATATTTACAACCGTTCTTATTGTTGCCCCTGCACCAGGAATCCCTCCAAAAACAGCGGCTATACTATTACCAATACCTTGACCTACTAATTCTTGATTAGGGTTATGCTTGGTTTTTGTCATATTATCTGCCACTACAGATGTAAGTAATGAATCAATTGCTCCTAAAAAGGCAAGTGTTAAGGCTGTAAGTATATAAGGCGATAAAGCTGCAAAACTAAATTCTGTAAATATTTCAAAATTAGGCAATGGAATTCCCGCAGGGATTTCTTCAATAGGGCGATAGTTTAGTTTTAATAAGTAAGCGCCACCAGAAACTACAAATAATGCGACTAAAGTACTTGGAACTTTCTTGGTGATATACTTAAACCCATAAATAATAGTAATGGTAAGCAATGCCAATATTAATTCTAACCAATTAATATTATCTAATGCTCTAGGGAGTGTCTTTATGGTTCCTAAAACCCCTGAACTGGCACTTTTTGCTAGAGTTGTCGACTCTGCCATAATTTCTTCTTCCGAAATTTGCTCGGCACGTTTAACCGTTTCTCTAAAATCTTCTAAAACCAAAATTCCTTCACCTGCTTCATCTTTCAAAATTTTGTCAAGCAACACCTCTTCTGCTTGAGGTTTAAACTCATTAATATAGGCTGTGTCATCTTTTGTGTAATATCCAACCAAAGGAAGAATTTGGGTAATTAAAATAATTACTCCAATAGCGGTCATAAATCCTGAAACAACAGGATACGGAATATATCGAATGTATTTTCCAATACCTGTAAGACCTAGTCCTATTTGAAAGAGCCCTGCCAATAGGAAAACGGATAATATATAAGGTAATGCCTTTTCAATATCGCCTTCGTTAGCAGCGATAATCCCAGCAATAATTACCATGGAAACTGCTGTCATTGGCGCTGTAGGCCCTGAAATTTGTGTGTTTGTTCCTCCAAAGAGAGAAGCAAAAAATCCGATAAAAATAGCACCATAAAGTCCTGCACTAGGCCCTAATCCAGATTGAACTCCAAATGCAAGTGCCAGAGGTAGTGCAACAATACCAGCAGTTATACCGCCTAAAAAATTTCCTCTAAAATTTGTAAATATATTTTTGAACATAAAAAATGTTTTTATAGTAGTTAGTTTCCATTATAGCAAAAAGAAATAAAAAGAGTAGTGAAAGTTCTAAGAAAATTCTGGAGGAGGAGAAATAGTTTCAAAATAAATCTTGGTTTGATTTAAGTTAAAATTATTTGTTCTTATTTTTCTTTGGGAAGAATGATAAATTAAATAATCATCGAAAGTAGAGATAAATACAACTTCAAACATAGAGGCCAATTGCTCTACATTTTTATGGTTTTCTTCTTCATTCATCGAAAAAACATAGGTAGTATCTACTGGCTCATCAATTATGAGCAAGGTTGTTGGTGTTAATAGAAACCCAACAAATACAAATAGGAAGAAAAAACTCTTTACTTTCAAAAATTTTGATTTTGGCTAATTTACCTTTAAAAGTATAGAATTTTATTAATAAAACACTAAAGTTGCTTAATATCCTCCAAGGGAATCCATCCATCCTTGCCATCAACTAAAAGAATTCTTCCCCAATTATCCTCTGTTTCTAAGATACTTACTTTAGTCCCTTCGTGTAATTTAAAAGCCGTTTCATCACTCATTCGGGGACCATTTTTTACTTCTGTAACTTCTGCAAAAACAATGGCTTCCTTTTTGTTTTCGGCTTTATGAAAAGTTCTAAATGCCATAATAAGTCCCGTTAAAACAACAATTATTGACAACGATGACCCAAGAAAAAATAGCCTTTTCTGTAGTGACTGATACGAAAAATAATATCCCAAAAACAACAGCATAAAAAATATAACAGCTACAACCGCCGTCCATGCCCAACCATTAAAAGTTAAAAGCTTGGAAAGGCTTTTATCCCACTTTGCAAACAAGGTTTGTGGCAAGGGTTCAATTGCATCTACTGTTGCATTTTGCGCAAATACTAAGTTGTTTTTAATTTCAGAATCATTGGGGGATAATTGTAATGCTTTTTCGTAATAATAGATACTTGGACCAATATGGTTCAACTTATAATGTGCATTTGCAATATTAAAATACAGTGCTGAAGAATGTTCACCATTAGAAAGAATTTTCATCCAATTATTAATGGCTTCTTGATATTTTTCAGCTTTGTATTGTTCTTTTCCTTGCTCAAAAAGGGCATTGTTTTGAGTATTCCCAATTAGGGAAATGAAAAAAACCGCTAAGAAAATCAACTTTTTCATCACTCAAAATTTATTTAAATTGTTTATCAATACTTGAAACGGATTGCACTGCTGTGTCATAATCTTTCTGTATAGACCCTTGTGATGCTCCTGCATAACGCGCAAATTCACAGCTTTTTAATAATCCTATAAATTGAGATACAACTTCAGCATTTACACTTCGTTCACTTAATAATTTTGAAATATGCTCCTTAGACATTTCACTCGTTTCAATATTTAATTTTGCCTTTAAGTAATTATGCAAGGCTCGCTCCAACGATTCGTAAAAAGTATCCTTACTATCTAAGTTCTTTTTGGCTTCGCTTAAATATTTCTTAGCTAAAAGATTGGCATGTCTTAGTCTATTTCCTTCAACATCATTTAATCGCGCTCTTCGCCTTCTCCCAATTATTATAAATACCGGAATGACTAAAAATGGAGCTCCTAAAATTGACCAAAAGATTTTAGATTTAAAGAAATTCTCTTTTTTAATGGGTGTTAAATCAGCATCTAATTTTATGTATTTAAATTGATCTGCTTCAACAATTACAGCCTGTTTGTTGTTAGAAGTAATAGGGTCTTTAGCAGTTGTTACCGGACCATTTTCAACCTCAATGACAATTTCTTGAGAAGAGAGTGTTTTGTACGTTTCAGTTTTAGGGTCAAAATAGGAAAAAGTGATTGGCCGCAATGGATAATTCCCCTTAAACTGCGGCACAACAGTATAGTTTTCTGAAACAGTGCCCGTCATCCCACTTGTTTGGGTTTTAATATTATCATTACGAGTGGGCTCATAAACCTCCAAAGAATTAGGAAAAGTAACCGAAGGCAAATCGAATAGTTTTAAATTCCCATTACCACCTACAGTTACATTTAATTCTAAAGACTCGTTAGCATCTAATTTTGTTTTATTGGTAGTTACTTTAAAACTGAAGTTTCCAACGGCACCAGAAAAATTATCGGGTTTTCCTTCCTGCGGAAGCGGCTTTACAGTTATGGTTCTGTTCCCTGCAGAAATGGTTTTATTAACTCGCGTCATTAAAAAGCGTCCAAATAAATCTCTTTTATTAGAGCGAACATCAATAGGAACATCGAGTGTGAGAGGTTCAATATTTAATTCGCCTGTTTTTTGTGGATATAAAACCGTCGTACGAAGAATCACGTAGCGATAATCCTCCCCGTTGTATTTTCCTTCATAGATTTTGAAATTTCCTTGATTGTCAATATTCTGACTCCAAAAATCGGCATACTTAGGAGTATCGATCTCACGCCAATTGCTCGTAATACTTACTTCGTTTGAAACGTATAATTTATATACAACTGTAATCGCTTCATTTAAATACGGATTTGCATTAGAAACCTCAGCGACCAAATGCACATTTTCACTCGCAAGATAATCGGCGTTGTTTCCATCTTTTGGAATATCTACAGCTGCTGTAACTTGCACCGATACGGGTGGGGATTTATAAATTTCACCATCAACTTCTATGCTAGCTTGACCAATAGTAAAGTTGCCCTGTCGCTGCGGTGATAAGAAAAAGGAATAGGTTTTTGAATAGCTACGCTTTCCATTGATCCAAGAATTACTAATGGCTTGATTTGGTCCGCCAACCACACGAAATCCTTCAAAACTGGGAGCTGTGAAGTTATCTCCGTCTTGATTCATTTCAAAATCAACACGTAAGCGCTCATTAATTCCCAACTTTTTCTTACTTAACTTGGCTTCAAATTGAACTTGAGCTTGCGCAAAGCTTCCCAAAAGCAGGAGTAGAAATAAGTAGAAAATGCTTTTTGCCTTCATCATTACCAATCTTTAGTCGATTTTACTTTCGCCCCTTTTTGTTTTTGAACATTAATTTTATCCTGAACCTTTTTCTCCTCATTATTCATCGCATCTAAAAGGTTCTTTATTTGTTGAGGTGACATTTGACCAGGCTTGGGTTGTTGTTGCTTTGGTTGCTCGCCTTCTTTATCGTCTTTAGGCTCTTGAGGTTTTTCGTTTTCTCCCTCTTTATCACCATCCTTTTTATCTTCCTTCTGGTCTCCTTCGTCTTTATTGTCTTCTTTTTCTTCGTTGTCTCCTTCGTTACTTTTATCCTTATTCTCTTGATTCTCCTTCTGGTCTTCGTTCTCTTTTTGATCTTTATTATCCTCTTCCCCATCCCCACCTTTTGGTGGATTTTTTTCCAACATCTCTTTTGCTAAAGCCAGATTGTAACGCGTTTCATCATCGGTTGGATTGTTACGCAGTGCATTTTTATAAGCCTCCACAGCATTTTGATAATCTTTAGCATTCATAAAAGTATTCCCCAAATTATGAAATGCTTTGTGCTTTTCGGGTTTGGTAGTAGCGATAGAAGCAGCTTGCTTAAAGCGCATCATGGCTTCATCATTCTTAGCTTTATTGTAATAGGCATTACCAAGGTTATATTTTCCTATTTCTTCGGAAGGGTTTATAGCAATAGCCTTTCGGTAATTAACCTCAGCATCAGGGAAATCACCATTTGAAAGTTCTTCTCCGCCTTCAGCTAAATATGCAATTGCTTCTTTTTCAATTTTAATTTGTTCTTTGCTTTTTTCTTGAGCCGAAAGGCTTCCGAAGCAAAAAATAATAATTCCGAGTGTTTTAAAAACTATGCTTTTCATATTAATCTCCTTCATTAAATAAATTCAACTTTTGCAACCAACTGGTTTTTCTTTCTAATAATAACACATCCAAAACCAACAAAAATAATGCCCCGCCTAAAAACCATTGAAACTGATCTTTAAAATCTGTAAACTGCTTGCTTTCAAACTCTTTTTTGTCCATTCCGTTTAAAATAGCGGTTACCGTTTCCACCACCTCTTTGGTATTGCTGCCATTAATATATTCTCCGTCTGCATTAGAAGCTATTTCCTTGAGTGTTTCTTCATTAAGCCTAGTAATCACCTGCTCATTATTTTCGTCTCTTTTGTAAAACTGAAGTACGCCATTACGCTTTATTGGTATTGGCGCACCTTGTAGTGTTCCAACTCCAATTGTATAAATTTTTATCCCCAATTGTGAAGCTTCATCTACTATTTTTGAAACATTTCCCTCGTGGTCTTCCCCATCACTTATAATAAATAATACGCGATTGGTTTGCTCTTCGTCATTGTAAAAAGTCTTTGCCATAGAGATGGCTTCGGTTATGGCAGTTCCTTGAGATGAAACCATATCGGTATCCATACTGCTTAAAAATAATTTTGCTGAAGAAAAATCTGTAGTTATTGGCACCTGCGGAAAAGCACTCCCTGCATACCCAATAATACCAATCCTGTCTCCTGCTAAACTATTAATAATTTGGGTGATTAGCTGCTTCGATTTTTCTAATCTGTTAGGCGCAATATCTTCTGCCAACATACTTTTTGAAACATCCAATGCAAATACCACATCTACTCCTTCACGCTTAACCGTTTCTATTTTGGTTCCAATTTTTGGATTTACTAGAGCAAAGCTCAAACAAGCCAATGCTAATGAAAGCACCAATACTTTTAAAACACCTTTTAGAATAGAACGATTAGGGCTTAGTTTTTTCAATAAAGTACTATCTGCAAACTTGCTTTGTGTTTTCTTGCGCCAAACTAAAATCCATAAAAATAGTACCGCCAAAACTGGGATGGCGAAAAGCACATAAAAATATATGGGTTGTTCTAGTTGATACATAGGTTATACAAAACTTCTAAAAAGTGTGTAACGAAGTAAAAGTTCAAATCCTAATAACCCTAATGCTAATAAGGTTAATGGGCGAAATTTTTCATCGTAGTTTTTATATTTAAATTCTTCTATTTCGGTTTTTTCAAGTTTGTTGATTTCATCATAAATTTCTTTCAACTTAGTATTGCTTGTCGCTCTAAAATATTTTCCTCCTGTAGTCTGTGCAATTTCTTTTAATAAATCTTCATCAATTTCTACTTGTACATTTCCGTATTGAAATTGCCCATTGGGTAAAATTCCGATAGGAGAAACTGCCATGCCATTAGTCCCTAAACCAATAGTGTAGGTTTTAATTCCAAATTCAACTGCTAATTCGCTTGCAGTACGTGGATCGATAAACCCTGTGTTGTTTACACCGTCTGTCAATAAAATAATGACTTTACTTTTTGCACGACTATCTTTTAATCTATTTACCGAAGTTGCTAACCCCATCCCAATTGCTGTTCCTCCTTCAATAATAGTGTTGTAAGTAATACTTTTTAAAGATGATAGCACAATACTTTTATCACTTGTTAAAGGAGTTTTGGTATAGCTTTCGCCTGCATATTCTACCAATCCTATTCTATCGTTTGGGCGTTCATTTATAAAACGTGCAGCCACTTCTTTTAACGCTTCAAGTCTATTGGGTTTTAAATCTCGAGCCAACATACTGGCCGAAACATCTATGGCTATCACAATGTCAATTCCGCTGGTGGTTTTAATCTTTGTGCTTTCGTCTACATTTCTTGGTCGTGCCATCGCAATAATTAAAGCACTTAATGCCAACAAACGGAATACGAACAGTAACGTACGCAATTTCGCCAACCAATTTTTGGAAGTTTTAAAGCCTTGAATGCTTGAAATCTTTAAAGAAGCTGTTTGTTTATTTCTTTTTAAAATATGCCAAATAACCAATAATGGCAGTAGTAAAAACAGCCAGAAAAATTGCGGGTTGACAAATTCAAAATTGGTGAACATTACTCTTCTTGTTTTTCTCCTTGATTAGTTATTTCTAGCTCGACTGAATTTATAATTCGGTTTTTAATTTCTTCAGCATATTTGCCATCATCTTGATATACTAACAATACCGTTTGTATTCCACCTTGTTGTGCAAAAATGAGTAATTCGTAGGAGCTTTTCTCTTTCAGCATTCGCGATTCTGAAACCTGTACATTAAAATCGCCGTAGGCTTTTAGACCTTTAATTCCTTTTTCGGTTTCAAAATCTTCGCGCTTTACTATCATATTTTTAGCGCCCCTATTATCCAGCTCGGTAAGTGAACCGTCCAAAGCTGCATTTAAATCTATCTCTTCATTTGTTGGGTTTAATTGCATGGTTGAAACCGTTACAAAAAAGGCTTCCCTTAAATCTCCTGCTGAAAAAACTGCCATTTGGTTCACTGTTTGCTGCACTTGAGGTGGGACACTATCCCCAATACGCTTAAGCACTTCTGGCGTTTCAATAATAACGGCAGGGTTTCCGTATTCACTTCGATACCATCTTGCTTCTGCTAATTCGCGCATGTCATTTCCGAAGATTTTATCCTTCAGATTATCAAAACCAGTAATGCTCCCATAGACAGCAAGTCCAATAACTATCGCTGTAATACTCCCTGTAATTCCATACATCCACTGCTTTCTTTTCTTCCGTTTAGCCAATAATTCTAGATAGGCTTCATTCTCTGCCATCTCTTCCTCGGTAGGCTCTGGAATGGCTTCGTGGGTTTCGTTAATGATTTCCTCTATCGTTTTCCTATCGGAAGTAGCTTGTGAAAGCTCTTGCTGAAACTTGGCAAATTTTACCAAATCGGCACGTTTTAAAATAGCATCCAGCTTTCGAATCATTTCTTGGTCAAAATCGAAATGCCCAGAATCTTTGTGTAATAATAACCGCTCAATGAGTTCGTCACTAGTACTTTCCAACGCTTTATCATCCACTTCTCTATCGATGTATCGTTTTACAATTTCGGTTAAAGACGAATAATATGCTTTGCTTTTGTTTTCTTTTAAATACTCTGAAGAGTCCAATTTCTGTAGTGCTACCATGGCTTCTTCATAAGGCGGTAGTTGTTTTTCTCGTTCTTCTTTTAATTTTTTTCTTCGGAAGAAATAATAAACCACACCTGCTATTACCAATAACGGAAGTAGCCAATACAGCAATTTCAGAAAGTCGAAAGGCGAACTATTCACTTCAATTGCTGGTTTTATATCGAACATTTTTTGTTTGGTCGTGTCCACAGCAACATCCCTAACCTCTACTTTTACAGAATCGGTATCGAATTTTCGATCGTTAATCATCACTCGTTGGGTAGGGATAGTATATGCTCCTGAATCGAATTGCGTTAAACCGTATCTTTTAATCAAACGGAATTTTGCATCCGCAAAACTGGTGTCCACTTTGTAGGATTCTATCATTTCCAACGGACTGAAACTTTGCCCTTCTGGGAAAAGAACTAAGTCTGTTGAATCTGCTTCAACCTCAATAGTAAATTTTATCTCTTCTCCAATGCGGATTAAAGTAGTATCCACTTTTGAGGTTACTTGAGAAAAGGAAATAAAAGGCAATAGCAAGAAGACACGCATCACGATTGCTCGGAATGACAAAATCTCATTTATTAAATGTTTCATTTTCATTTATCCTCTCCTTTTAAAATAACCCAACAATTTTTTTACATAACTTTCATCCACACGACAGTCAATAATTCCAGCACCACTTTTTCTAAAAGCATCTACATAGGCATCTACTCGTTCTCGATAGTAGGCATGATAATTATTCCGAACTTTTTTTGAAGCGGTGTTAACAAGCAATAAATCTCCAGATTCTTCATCCTGCATTTGAACCATTCCCAAGTTTGGAATATTTTCTTCTTTTTCGTCGTACACTCTAATTCCAGTAACATCGTGTTTCCCCGAAACAATTTTCAACGTATCTGCATAGCCTTCCGTAATAAAATCTGAAAGCACAAAAACTATGGCCTTCTTTTTCATCACGTTAGTTAAATATTTTAAGGCTTGGGCTAAATCTGTCTTGGTGCTTTTTGGTTTAAATTCTAATAATTCACGAATGATTCTAAGTACATGCGATTTCCCTTTTTTCGGTGGAATAAATAGTTCTATTTGATCACTAAAAAGAATCAATCCAATTTTGTCGTTATTCTGCATTGCCGAAAATGCCAGTGTTGCGGCAATTTCAGTAACAATTTCATTTTTAAATTGATTTTTTGTTCCGAAGAATTCAGACCCACTAATATCTGCCATAAGCATCATAGTTAACTCTCGTTCTTCTTCAAAAACTTTTACGTAAGGCTCGCTATAACGAGCGGTAACGTTCCAATCGATGCTTCTAACATCATCTCCAAATTGGTATTGACGCACTTCGCTAAAAGTCATTCCGCGTCCCTTAAAAGTACTATGATACTCCCCGCCAAAGACATGATCACTAAGACGACGAGTCTTAATTTCAATCTTTCGTACTTTTTTAAGAAGCTCTTTTGTATCCAATTTTTTTCAGGTTAAAGGTTTCAGGTTTTTGGTAAGTTAACTTTAAACTTCCGTCTTTAATCTGCTAGGGTACTTCAATTACATTTACAATTTGATTGATTAAATCTTCTGAAGTCACATTCTCAGCCTCGGCTTCATAAGTTATTCCTATACGATGACGCAGCACATCGTGAACTACAGCACGTACATCTTCTGGAATAACATAACCCCTACGCTTAATAAATGCATAGCATTTTGCAGCCATGGCTAAGTTGATACTTCCCCTTGGAGAAGCTCCGAAACTGATAAGTGGTTTAAGATTGGAAAGGTTATATTTTTCAGGATTTCTAGTAGCAAAGATGATATCAAGAATGTATTTTTCAATCTTTTCATCCATATAAACCTCTCTTACTGCTGCTTGTGCTCTTTTAATTTGATCAAGCGTTACCACAGGGTTTATTTTCTCATAACCTTCTTTTAGGTTTTGACGAATAATTAATTGCTCTTCGTCAATTTTTGGGTATTTAATAACCGTTTTTAGCATAAAACGGTCTACTTGGGCTTCGGGTAACGGATACGTTCCCTCTTGCTCAATGGGGTTTTGGGTTGCCATTACTAAAAAGGGTCTTTCCAAAACAAAAGTTTCATCACCAATGGTTACTTGTTTTTCTTGCATGGCTTCTAACAATGCAGATTGCACTTTAGCAGGCGCACGGTTAATCTCATCTGCAAGAACAAAATTGGCAAAAATGGGTCCTTTTTTAATACTGAAATCATTGGATTTCATGTTATAAATTAATGTTCCCACAACATCCGCAGGAAGTAAATCTGGTGTAAACTGCACTCGGCTAAAGCTTCCGTGAACAGCTTTTGCCAAGGTGTTAATAGCAAGTGTTTTTGCAAGACCAGGTACCCCTTCTAATAAAATGTGTCCTTGTCCCAACAGTCCAATGAGTAATCGCTCCACCATGTGTTTTTGGCCTATGATTACTTTATTCATTTCTAAAGAAAGAATGTCTACAAAAGCACTTTCCTTTTCAATTTTCTCATTTAATGCCCCTATATCCAGAGTCGTAGTTGTTTCTTCCATGGTTTTCTTTTTCAGAATTGAGAATAGTGTTGTTTTAAAATCCACCGCAAATTGACTATTTCTAGTGAAAATTGCTGTTAACAATTGGTTAAAAAATCATATAAATAAAGGGCTTAACAAAGATTAATATAAATTCAAATTCTTACTTTTAAAAAATTGAAATATAACAGATGAAAGCACAATTTTCAAAAGTAATACAAGGATGCATGACTTGGGGAGTTTGGGGTAAACAACTTTCTAAAAATGAGATGGTTGAACTAATCCATCACGATATTGAATGTGGTATAACATCCTTTGATCACGCAGATATTTATGGGGATTATACCACAGAAATTGAATTTGGTATTGCTCTTAAAGAGAGTTCTATTGCACGTGAAAACATTGAAATTATCTCAAAATGTGGAATTCAATATGTTGGAAACACACGAAATAATGCAATTAAGCACTATCAATATGACGCAGATTATATTATTTGGAGTGCAGAAAAATCGATAAAAGATTTACAATGTGACTATTTAGACTTGCTTCTTTTGCATCGTCCAAGTCCATTAATGCATCCCGATGAAATTGCAAAAGCCATTGAAAAACTGACCAAAGAAGGAAAGATAAAAAGTTTTGGCGTTTCCAATTTTATCCCTTCTCAAATGGAATTAGTAGGTACAAAAAACAAAATTGAATTTAATCAAATTGAATTTTCATTAACTGCGCATCAAACCATGTTCGATGGCACTTTGGACTATCTTTTTCAGCATAAAATAACACCCATGTGTTGGAGTCCTTTGGGGAATGTTTTCAAAGAAAAAAACGAGCAAACACAACGCATTCATTCCGTTATGGATTTGCTTTCTGAAAAATACAATGCCTCAAAAGACCAATTAGCATTGGCCTGGATTATAAAGCATCCATCTGGCATACATCCAGTAATTGGAACTACTAATAAAGCACGAATTAAAAATGCCTTCCAAGCTTCTAAAATTGAATTGTCTGACTTGGATTGGTTTCAATTATTAGTGGCTAGCCAAGGACATAAAGTGCCATAAAAAAAGGGCGCAGACGCGCCCTTCTCATTAACTTTTCTAATATATTATTGAAAAGTTACCACTTCAATTTCAGTAGCTACTCCTGCAATAACCTCTACATCTGGTATGGTAATAGGAGGTAATTCAAGACTCGCATCTGCTTCCAATGTTACTGTATAAGTGCCATCTGGAACACCATTTAATACATAATTTCCTTGAGCATTTGTATAAGTAGAAATAATAGTATTTCCACTAGATGCTGTAACCAGAGTCTGTACTCCAAGAGGTAATACTAAACCTGTAATACTCCCTGAATCTATTGCCAAACTTGCTCTTATAACAGGATGTAGAGAATAGCCTCCATTACCCTGTGCAACAATAGATTCTTCTACGTTAAAATCGAGTATTACATCGTATTGGCCTCCATCATCTATGGTTTCATTTACCTGGACTTTTAACCCAGATTGTTGAGAGCTTGGGGTGTCTAGATCATACGTTTCACCATCTACAACTACCGTGTTTTCAGTGCCAAGAACCAGTCGAATTTGACTAATACTTCCTGCTGGAATTTCATCATTTACCAATAGCACAGATACTCCTCCTGTAAGCTCTAGCAAATCGTAAACACCAGCATTGATTTCACCAATTGAAACTTCATTCTCACTGCCATTGTACTTTACCATTACATCTCGAACATCAATATACACAGCATCATAATCTCCAGGCGCATCAACAAGTTTTACTGACATAGTAGCAGTCCCCTGTACAGTAGAATCGTCATCGTCTTTACAAGAAACAAAAGCAATTAACAGCATTACTAATGTTGAAATTTTTAATACATTTTTCATAAGTCTTATTTTTTAGGTTTGTGAGGCAAACATAATATTGGAAAATCTAGATTAAATGACATTTAACACCTCTTAACAATAACTTTAACCAACTTTTATCTTTAAAAAAAGTTAAAGAAGTTTTACTTTTAGAGGATGGAAAAAATTGCTTTAATAACAGGGGCCACATCTGGCATTGGAAAAGCTACAGCACAACTTTTTGCAAAACATGGGGTTCGTCTTGTTCTCTGTGGAAGAAGACAGGAAAGACTCGACAAACTTGCTGTTGAACTTCAAAAACATACCGAAGTTTATATTCTTAATTTTGATGTTCGGAATAAAATTCAAGTATTCGAAAGCATAGGAAATCTTTCTGAAGCCTTTTCAGAAATTGATATTCTTATCAATAATGCTGGGAATGCACACGGATTAAATCCTATCCAAGATGGTGCTGTTGACGATTGGGACGCCATGTTGGATATCAATGTTAAAGGCTTATTATATGTTACCAAAGCTATTTTGCCCGGGATGATTAAAAGAGGATCGGGACATATTATCAATATTGGATCTACGGCTGGAAAAGAAGTCTACCCAAACGGAAATGTATATTGTGCCAGTAAGCACGCGGTCGATGCCCTTAACCAAGGAATGCGTATTGACCTCAATGGAAAAGGAATTAAAGTAGCCGCGATTAATCCTGGAATGGTAGAAACCGAATTTAGCGAAGTTCGTTTTAAAGGCGATACCGAAAGAGCCTCCAAAGTGTACCAAGGGTTTACGCCACTTCAACCAGAAGACATTGCCGAAATAATTTGGTTCACAGTCACGCGCCCACCCCATGTGAATATTGCAGATTTAACCGTTATGTGCTTAGATCAGGCAAGTAGCACAATTGTGAATAAAAAATAATATACTGTCCCCTCTAACGCAAAAAAGAAATAAAGAAAAGATTCTTGCCTTCGCAGGAAATAAATATGATTAACAAACGCCTTCTTATAAAAAACCTCTTGGCTCACAACGATGAGAGCTCTTTTTATGATAAAAAAAGGAAGATTGATTTAGGATCTAGAGAAGGGAAAGCAAAGTTCTTAAAACACATTTGCGCTTTAAGTAATAGCAACCCTAAAAACAACAGTTATATCGTTATTGGTGTGGAAGATGAATCGAACGAAATCACAGGCGTAGATTTCTTTGATGATAGTAAAATCCAGAATCTCGTTAATGCCTATCTAACCAATCCTCCTTTAATTGCCTACGAAAATGTCATGTTCCCGCATCTTCCTGCAGATAAAGTCGTGGGGCTAGTATCTATTCGACCCACAGGTGAAATTACTTCCCTTCGAAAAAATATTTGGAAGTATTGGGGCGGCTCTATTTTCCTGAGAGATGGAAGTATCTCTATGCCCAAAGATTTTGATATTGAGATAAAGGATGTCAATTCAGACATAGTAAAATCCATTGAAAATCAATCTAAAAATAACATTGAATATACGTTAGATGGTGTTATTGACTTCATAAATCATCGTCACAGCGATTTGCTTTCGCATTACAAAGTTTTTAAAGAGCAGTTTGTGGTTTGTTGGGCGGGAAATGTAAAACACGTTAAAGGGTTAGATTATTATTCACGAGTGGATATTGAGTTGATTAATGAACAAGTCCGGCTATTTTATTCGGCTTTAGATGAAATAAGTATCGAATATAACGATGATGCATTCAAAATTACTGAATATGTTCATCTCGGGTTAAACGAAAATTACAAATACTATCCGCTGGAAGAAGTGATCATTTCTTTTAAGGAAAATGGTTCGTATCATATCGATTCTACTCTTATTTTTGAGCCTCCGCAATTCAACAAACGCAATCTATATCATATTTTTAATGCCAATAATGCCTTGTTGGAGAAACTGAAAAAAAACATTCCTTTATCTGAAAGAGAAGAACGTGATCTTGAAAAATTACCCGCAACCTATCTTATTTGTTATCTGAATAATTTTGAAGATGCCATTGAAAAATTACTAGAATCTAAAGATTTTTTGAAACAAATTAACGGAGATGTCTACCAATCGTTTAAAGATGCTACCCGTATTCTTAGAAAAGTAAAGTATAATTAATTATTGTTTTATAACTCGTTTTAAAACCTTCTCATTCTCTTTAGTAATTTCCAAAAAATAAACGCCTTTGGGGAAAAGCGTGAAATCAATATTTTTTATATCCCCTTTTTTGATAAACAAATTTTTACCCAAAATGTCAAACACAATAATGCTTTGGATTATGCTATTTGATTCAATATAAAGAGTTTCAGTTACAGGGATAGGGTAAATTAAAACTTCATTATTTAATTCAACATCTGTAATTCCTAAATTACAGTTTTCGCTGTAAAAAGCTGTAGGGTCTTTGCACCATTCAGGAGGAAATCCAAAATAACAATTAATCCTACTATTTGCATATTCCTCATCATCTACTTGAATACACTTCAAATTTGGATTATTGCTTCCTCTAAAAAATTCAAAATTTAAATTATTTCCATTTTTTATATTTAAAGATTCGAGATTGTTATTGTAACAATCTACATAAGTAAGATTAGTATTATTTGATAAATCAAGGGTTGTTAAATTATTATCTTGAGTAGCAAGAACAATCAATGAAGCATTTTTTGAAAGGTCAAGAAATTTTAGATTATTGTGTTCAAGAACTAGTGTGGTCAATGAAGTAAAGCTTTCAATACCTTCTATCGAATTGATACTATAAAAACCTATATATAACATTTTAACAGCTTTTGCTTCTGATATTTGAATTTCTCCATCACCATTTGTATCTACACCTTCATTTATAAGAGCAGATTTAAAAAATGGATCAGGAATATTCACAATTTGAGCCTTTCCAGAAAAAGTAACAAAAAACAAAATTAGAAGACCAATAGTTTTCATGGCAAAAACATTAATTACATAATAATAACATAAAGTTAGTAATTTTTAAACTGCCAAAATTTAATTACTTTTAAATCACAAACAAATAACACATATACCATGGGGATTTTCGACAAAATCAAAGAAAAACTAAGTAACGAATTTATAGACATTATCGAGTGGCTTGACTATACCGATGATACTATTTGCCATCGATTTGAACGCTACCAAAACGAAATAAAAAACGGCGCAAAACTCATTGTTCGCGAAGGACAAACAGCCGTTTTTATAAATGAAGGACAACTCGCCGATGTTTTTACAGCAGGCACTTATACTTTAAATACACAAAACCTACCTATCCTTGCTACATTAAAAGGATGGAAATATGGGTTTGATAGTCCGTTTAAAGCCGAAGTGTATTTTGTAAATACACATTTGTTTACCGATGAAAAATGGGGAACCAAAAATCCTATTACTTTAAACGATGAACGTTTCGGATTGGTTGAAATTCGTGCTTTTGGGACGTATGCCTTTAAAATAAGTGACGCTGGAAAATTTGTAAAAGACATTGTTGGAACCGATAATAATTTCACCAATTTCGAAATCAACGAACACTTAAAAAGTTTGATTGCCACTCGCTTTACAGATACCGTGGGGGAAGCTAATTTACCTATTGAATTGTATGCGGCAAACACTACAGAGTTAAGTGAAACTTGTAAAGAAGTGATGCAGCCCGAATTTGAAAGTGTAGGTATTTCACTGGAAAAATTCTTCATAGAAAATGTTTCCATGCCCGAAGATCTTAAAAAAGAAATCTTCGAATATAGCCGCATCGATAAACTCGATTTAGATAAGTTAACGAAGTTCAAAACTGCCAAAGCTATTGAAGCTGCTGCCAACCAAGAAGGCGGTACCGCTGGAGCTGGAATGGGAATGGGAATGGGCTTTGTGCTTGCCCAGCAAATGGGCGGTATGATGACAGGAGGTACGCAACAGGTCCCAATGCAACAACAAGCTGCCATTCCGCCACCCATGCCTACTGCTGTTCAATATTTTTATGCTGCAAATGGACAACAAGCAGGACCTGTAACTATGGAGCAACTAAGTGCTTTGTTTGCCAATAGAACAGTAAATAAAGACACCTTAGTTTGGAAACAAGGGATGGCAAACTGGAGAGCTTTAAAAGATGTAGAAGAATTAAAAGCATTTTTAGGCGGAAGTACGCCACCACCATTGCCTGGAGCATAATTTAACCATCTGGTTATAAAACATGCAAACCGAACCTAAACAAAAAGCTGAATTAAAAAAAGCCTGTATTAATTGTGGGGCAGAATTGCTATATGCCCCTGGAACTACAGAGTTACAGTGTGAATATTGTAATTATACCCAAGAAATTCCGCTGTCTGAAAGTAGTTTTGAAGAACTAGAACTTAAAGCTTATTTGGATACCGTAGGTTCGCAATCGCATAGTGAAGCAATTACGATGCTTCAATGTAAAAACTGTGGTGCAAACCAACATATTGAAGAAAACTATAAATCGCTACACTGTGTCTATTGCAGTTCTCCTTTGGTAATAGAAGACGCTAAGAAAGAAGAGTGGATTTTGCCAGGTGCGGTTTTACCCTTTCAGATGACTCAAAGCAAAGCGCATCAAGTGTTTCAAAAATGGGTTGCTGGATTATGGTGGGCGCCAAATAAGCTGAAAAAAGCGAGTCTTGACCCTCAAAACACAAAAGGGTTGTATGCGCCTTATTGGACTTTTGATGCGCAGCTTTTTGCAAACTACACTGGGCAACGGGGTGATTATTATTATGTAAGTGTCCCATATACAACTACTGTAAATGGTAAAACAGTTACTCGAATGAGACAAGAACGCAGGACTCGTTGGACTCCGGCTAGTGGTAGCATTTCTGGGTTTGTGGATGATACATTGATAAAAGCATCGAAGCAAAAATCGGGTACAATACCACAGAAAATTGCGAGATGGAATTTAAAAGAATTAAAACCCTTTGACAGTAGTTATTTGGCAGGATTTATCACCGAAAAATATACCATCCCCTTACAAGAAGGACACATTGAGTCTAATAAAGAAGCCAGAAAAATTGCCGATCGTTGGGCACGTAGAGATATTGGAGGTGATACCCAAAGAATTTCATCATTAGACATGAAATTGACTGACGAAACCTTCAAACATATCCTTTTACCTGTGTATGTGAGTGCTTATCGATATAAAAACAAACGCTACAATTTTTTTGTGAACGGACAAACGGGGGCTATTTCTGGAGAACGACCCTATTCGTTTTGGAAGATTTTCTTCTTCGTATTATTTATTCTAACGATTATAGGGGTAATCATCTTTTTTGCCAACCAATGAGAACACTAGTTGTAGGAGATATTCATGGAGGATTAAAAGGATTACAGCAAGTTTTTGTTCAAGTTAATCCAAAATATACCGATCGGTATATTTTTTTGGGTGACTATGTAGATGGCTGGAGTGAAGGTGCTGAAACCATCGAATTTTTAATCGAATTTTCAAAAGAATTCGACTGTATTTTCCTTCGTGGAAACCATGATGAATTAGCCTACAAATATTTGAAGCATGGAGATGATAATCCTCTTTGGCTAAATCATGGGGGAAGAGAAACTCAAAAAAGTTATGAAAGGTTTTCTACTGAAGCGATTGAAAAGCACCTTCAGTTTTTTCAAAAATTAGTGAACTATCATATCGATTCTAAAAATCGATTGTTTGTACATGCGGGTTTTACCAATTTGCATGGACCTCAAAACGAATATTATCCCAATCTTGTGTATTGGGATAGAACGCTTTGGGAAGTTGCTACTTCTTTTGACAAAAGCCTTTCGAAAGACAGTCCGCTTTATCCCACTCGGTTAAAATTATTTTCTGAAATATATATTGGCCACACACCAGTAACTCGATTGGGCGAAACTGTCCCTCTTCAGTTTGGAAATGTTTGGAATATTGATACTGGGGCAGCATTTAAGGGGCCACTTTCAGTAATTGATGTTGACACTAAAGAAGTGTGGCAAAGTGACCCAGTGTATACTTTATATCCTTCAGAAAAAGGGAGGAATTAAAAAAGCCCATTCTTCAATGGGCTTTTTATTTCATTTAAAAATCAAATATTATAAATCGAATTTAATTCCTTGAGCTAAAGGTAATTCGGTAGTATAATTAATAGTATTTGTTTGTCTTCGCATATACACTTTCCAGGCATCACTTCCAGACTCACGTCCACCACCAGTTTCTTTTTCACCACCAAAAGCACCCCCAATTTCGGCACCAGAAGTTCCAATATTTACATTGGCAATTCCACAATCACTTCCTGCATGGCTTAAAAAACGCTCAGCTTCTCTTAAATTATTTGTCATAATGGCTGAAGAAAGTCCTTGCGCCACTCCATTCTGTACTTCAATAGCATTTTCAACATCGCCACTATATTTTAATAAATATAAAACAGGAGCAAACGTTTCATGCTGAACAATCTCAAATGAATTTTTTGCCTCGGCAATTGCAGGTTTTACATAACAACCACTTTCATAACCTTCGCCTTCAAGCACACCGCCTTCAACTAGGATATTTCCGCCTTCAGCCACAACTCTTTCCAATGCCTTGTTGTACATGGCAACAGCATCCTTATCAATTAAAGGTCCAACGTGATTCTTTTCATCTAAAGGATTACCAATGCGCAATTGATTGTAAGCTGCAGTAACAGCATCTTTTACTTTATCGTAAATACTTTCGTGAATAATTAATCTTCGGGTTGATGTACAACGTTGTCCTGCAGTTCCAACAGCACCAAACACAGCGCCAATGACAGTCATTTTTATATCGGCGTCTGGAGTTACAATAATTGCATTGTTCCCTCCTAATTCTAGTAAACTTTTTCCTAAACGCTCTCCCACAGTTTTAGCCACAATTTTACCCATTCGAGTCGATCCGGTAGCTGAAATTAAAGGAATACGCTTGTCTGTAGTCATCATTTCTCCTACGCGATAGTCTCCGTTAATTAAACAAGAAATCCCTTCGGGTAAGTTATTATCTTCAAAAACTTTAGCAGCAATTTTCTGGCACGCAATTCCACATAAAGGAGCTTTTTCAGAAGGTTTCCAAACACATACATCGCCGCAAATCCAAGCTAATGCAGTGTTCCAAGCCCAAACGGCCACTGGAAAATTAAATGCTGAAATAATCCCAACTACACCCAGTGGATGATACTGCTCATACATTCTATGTCCTGGACGCTCGCTGTGCATGGTGAATCCGTGCAATTGACGGCTAAGCCCAACAGCAAAATCACAGATGTCAATCATTTCTTGCACTTCTCCAAGTCCTTCTTGGTAGCTTTTCCCCATCTCGTAAGAAACTAATTTCCCAAGAGGTTCTTTTAATTCTCTTAATGCCTCTCCAAACTGACGAACAATTTCGCCACGTTGTGGTGCAGGCATAACACGCCAAGTTTTAAAAGCTTGGGTAGCTGATTGCATAACCTTATCGTAGTCCTCTTTGGAAGTGGTGGTAACTTTACCTATTAAACTCCCATCTACAGGTGAATACGAAGCAATCGTTTCATTTCCTGGCAACCAAGTATTTCCGGTTGAGGTTCCATAATTTATATCCTGAATTCCTAATTCTTGAAGGGCTTCTCCAATTCCGAAGGAGGTTGCAACTGTGCTCATATCTTTGTGTGTTTTTGCTTTTGTATTAAAGCGCAAAGGTAGACAATCCTAAAGAGAAAATGAAGGATTTACCCTTTTGAAATTATTAAGAAAACCTGAAGTTTATTCACCTTTAAAACGAGGGTCGGTTTCCATGATAGTACCGCAATTTTTACAGGTTCTTAGGGCTTCAGAATTATAAAACTCTTTAAAATGAGGAAGGAAATCTTTTTCAATATCGTGCAATTCAAAATACACATCATGAAGTTTTGTATTGCAGTTATCACAAAACCAAAGTAATCCATCGGTATATCCTTTGCCTGCTCTTTTCCGTTCAATTACTAATCCTATGGAATTTTCAGCTCGGCTAGGAGAGTGAGGTACTTTGGCAGGATGCAAATACATATCTCCAGGGCCTAAAGGCATTTCTTTTCGCATACCATCTTCCTGAATGATAACATTGATATTGCCCTCTAGTTGGTAAAATAGCTCTTCGGTTTCGTTATAGTGATAGTCCTTTCGAGCATTAGGTCCTGCAACAATCATCACGATATAATCTTCGGCATCTACATAGAGGTTTTTATTTCCCACAGGGGGTTTAAGTAAATCCCTATTTTCCTCGATCCACTTATTTAAATTGAAAGGTTTTGAAATAGCCATTGCCGTACTTTTATGGGTTTGTATAAAAGTACGGCAAAAGCACTAAATCTAAAAATATGAGTTAATTTACTTTTTGTAAAAAATCTGTGTAAAGAAATACTTTCCAGAGTCGTTTTGAATAACACCAAAACCAGAATGCGAATAGTTTCCTTCCAACACACTGCGATGAGTAGGACTGTTAATCCAAGCATTTACGAGAGAAGCTGCATCAGTATAACCAAAGCCAACATTTTCAGAAACAGATTGCGCTCCTCTATTTTTTAAGCCAGTAGAACGAACTCCAAAATTATCATGACTAATTTTGTTCTGATCAATCATATACTGAGTATGATCAACTGCATAAGCAGAAGCATACTGTTGATCCTTTTGTAACTCAGGAAGGCCTAAAGAAACACGGTGTTCATTTACAAGTTGTAAAATTTCGTTTGCCATTTGCCAATCGGTTTCGTTGGCAAGGTTAAGGTCAATGGTGAAGTTGGATTCTTCTACAGTATCAACAACTTCTTCTTTTGAACAGGATACGGTAGTAAAAAATACCATAGCCAATAAGCAGGTAGTTAATAGTTTCATA
This sequence comes from Flavobacteriaceae bacterium, assembly GCA_034670265.1. Classification (GTDB taxonomy): domain Bacteria; phylum Bacteroidota; class Bacteroidia; order Flavobacteriales; family Flavobacteriaceae; genus Halomarinibacterium. The sequence goes on from JAXMNU010000003.1 coordinate 24,576, forward strand.
ATTCGGGGGCATCAAATTTGGGGCTTGATGTAGTCCAAAGATAGAAAAAAAAACATACGAAACAACACTTAAACGATTTTTATGTGTATTTCATCGATGTTTTTAATAATTATTGTATGAATTTTCCATGTATATAATTTGCTGAAAGCCCTATAAATTCAACATTTTATACTATATTTCATATTCAAATAAAAAATTTAATCATGCATAAAATTTTAACATTTTTTTTCTTACTTTTTTTGACTTTTGGATGTAATAATTACGATAATAGTGATAAAAACATCGATAAAATGCAATTTCCTGAATCAAAAAAAACCAATAATACTTCAAATTTTGCCATTGTAATTCACGGAGGAGCAGGTACCATTCTAAAAGAAAATATGAGTGATTCTTTAGAAGCTGCTTATAGAAGTACACTTGAAGAAGCTGTTAAAGTGGGTCATGAAATCTTAAAAAATGGCGGAACAGCGCTTGAGGCTGTAACAAAAACCATAAATGTGATGGAAGACTCTCCGTTATTTAATGCTGGTAAAGGATCCGTTTTCACTCACGAAGAAACCAATGAGTTAGATGCTTCAATCATGGATGGTAGCAACTTAAATGCAGGTGCAGTCTCAGGGGTTACACATATTAAAAATCCTATTGACCTTGCCTATGAAGTGATGGTGAATAGTGACCACGTAATGCTTTCTGGAAAAGGCGCCGAAGAATTTGCCAAATTAAGGGGTTTCGAACTTGTTAACCCCTCCTACTTTTATACTGAAAATAGATTTCAATCCCTTCAAAGAATTAAAGAAAAAGAAAAAACAGAATTGGACCACGACGGAAAGACTGCTTTTACTGACCCTTTTATTAAAGATTCAAAATTTGGAACCGTGGGTTGCGTCGCTTTGGACAAAAATGGAAACATCGCTGCTGGCACTTCAACAGGCGGTATGACTAATAAACGCTGGAATCGTATTGGTGATGCTCCCATTATAGGTGCAGGAACCTATGCAAATAATGCTACTTGTGGTGTTTCTTCGACAGGATGGGGTGAATATTTTATTAGAGCTATGGTTGCCCATGATATTTCGGCGATGATGGAATATAAAGGGGTTTCTTTACAAGAAGCGGCTTCAGAAGTGATTCAGAAAAAAGTTCCTGCATTAGGTGGCGATGGTGGTATTGTAGCCTTAGATAAAGATGGAAACATTGCAATGGAGTTAAATACTGCTGGCATGTATCGAGCCTATATTAATACAGAAGGCGAATTGTTTATTGGAATATATAAAGACGAATGAAAACACCCTACTACGCTGTCATTTTTACAAATATTCAAACCGAAAATCTTGAAGGCTACGATGAAATGGCCCAAACCATGGAAGATTTGGCCAAACAACAACCAGGTTACATAGGAATGGAACATGCTAGAAGCGAAATAGGAATTACCATAAGTTATTGGAAATCTTTAGAAGCTATTGCCAACTGGAAGGCAAACTTAGACCACCAACAAGCACAACGAAAAGGTAAATCTACTTGGTACAAATCATATCGTGTCCGAATTTGTAAAGTAGAGCGAGAATATGGTTTCGAAAAATAGCCTTCTGTTAAAAATCTCACAAATGTTAAAACTTGAAATACTAAACAAATAAATGCTTCCGTTAGCAACTTAACTTCCCTCTCAAAATACTTTTTTAGAATTCATTTTCAGCAGTTTGTGAAGGCAAATTGTTAAGAATTTTCGTCCCGAACCTTTCGGCACAACCATCCTTTTATAGTAATTTAGTAATCTATCGCAGCGTGTTTAACTCACACATTGCGAGTAACACAAAACCATCAGTTATGACACAGCTAACTCGTCTTCTCTGCCTTTCTCTATTAATTGTTTTATCTGCTTGTAGTAAGAAGCCCGATACTTCAGAAACAGACAATCTCTTCAAATTCAAAAAATACATTAGCTACAATACATACGGCAATAAAAGCATCGCAGAACCTATAGAAATTATTTTGGCAATGCCTTTAGAACAATTCGAAATGACACAAGAAATCGATGTCAATTTTCTGAAAATTTCTCCAAAAACTGCAGGAAAATTGATGGTAGAAAATAGTAGAACGCTTATTTTTCAGCCCAACGAATTACTAAAATCAGACACCGAATACTTCGTAACTGTAAGTTTGGGTAAGCTCTACAACAACATTGAAAAGGAATTTAAAGAATACACCTTTAGTTTTAAAACCATTACTCCTAACTTCAAAATCGATTTAGGAAACCTTCAATCCTACAGCAAGGAATGGCAATACATTACGGGGACGGTCCAAAGTGCAGATGTAATAACTTCAGAAAAAGCCAAACAACTAGTTGAAGCTTCACAAAAAGGTAAAAAACTGAAGCTAAAATGGCCTGCAGAAGAGGGCTTAGCAAAATATTTTAACTTCACTATCGATAGTATTCAACGTGAGATTGGCGATTCAAAAATTGATATTTCATGGAACGGAAAATTTATTGGGTCAGATTTCAAAGGAAGTAACGAATTTACCATTCCAGGCCAAAACAATTTTACCATAGTAAATGCAAAAGCTTCGGTGGCACCCAACGCTTCATTAACTTTAAACTTTTCAGATTCTCTTCAGGAAAATCAAAATTTTGCAGGCCTAGTAACCATTGAAAATGCAGATAATTTACGCTTTGAAGTTGAAGGGAATGTACTTCATGTCTATCCTTCAACCCGTATTATTGGTGATGTGCGTGTCACCGTTTTTAACGGAATAAAAAACACAAATGGTTTCGGACTTAAAAAAGAATTTTCAGAATTGATTTCTTTTGAGCAATTAAAACCTTCCGTGAAGTTGCTTTCTCAGGGAGCCATTTTACCCAACGCCTCCTCCACGCCACTCTATTTTGAAGCCGTAAACCTTTCAGCAATTGATGTTCGGATTATTAAAATTTTTGAAAGCAATGTGCTTCAGTATCTACAAACATCCAACCTCAACGACCGCGATGCTTATGATATCAAACGTGTGGGTCGTCGCATTGCCAAAAAAACTATTTCATTAAAAGATGCTGAACTTGGCGATAACGGTATTTGGAAATCCTACGGAATTAACCTCGCAGAATATTTTAATGCAGATCCTGGTGCTATTTATCGTGTAGAATTGAGTTTCAAAAAAGAGTATGCCGTTTATGATTGCTCGGTGCTTGCTTCAGAAGAAAACGTGGATGAAGAAGATGAATACTACGATTATTACGAAGAAGATTTCTCTGACACTAGTGATGTTGAAGAGGAAGAACTTGAGGAACAATATTGGGACAACGAGGTGTATAGATATCGTCGTTATTCGTACAACTGGCGTGAGCGCGACAACCCCTGTCATGATGCTTATTACAATGAAGACCGCATTGTAGCAACCAATGTTTTAGGAAGCAACTTAGGATTTATTGTAAAAAAAGGAAACAATAAATCGTATCATTTTGCAGTGACCAATTTACTTACTACTCAGCCTGAAAGCGGGGTAAAAATTAATTTGTATTCATTTCAACAACAATTAATTGGAACAGCAACTACTGATGGGGAAGGTCTCACACTTTTCGATTCTGAAAAAACCATTGCTTTTGCTGTAGCTCAAAAAGGAAGCAATTATGCCTATGCAAAATTGAATGACGGAAACGCACTTTCTTTAAGTAATTTTGATGTTTCAGGTAAGAAACTTCAAAAAGGACTAAAAGGTTTTATGTATACCGAAAGAGGTGTACATCGTCCTGGCGATAGCATCCATCTTTCCTTTGTGTTAAACGATAATACCAATCCGCTACCCAAGAACCATCCTATAAAATTAGACGTTACCGATGCTCGAGGGAAATTAGTCCAGCAAACTGTTTTAAATGAAGGGGTCAATGGGTTTTATTATTTTCCTATTGCAACACAGTCTGCGGCCCCCACAGGAAATTGGAACGCTACGATCTCTGTAGGAGGTGCTAAGTTTTCTAAATCTCTGAAGGTTGCTACTATTAAACCCAACCGATTAAAAATAAAATTAGATTTCAAGGACGAAGTATTGGATGCAAGTCAACCCGTTGAAGGAACCGCAACAGCCCTTTGGCTTCATGGGGCACCCGCGCGCAATCTAAAAATTGAAATGGCGGCCACTTTGCGAAGTACTAACACGGCATTCAAAGATTTTTCAAAGTATCAATTTAATGATCCTATTCGTTCTTTTGATGAAATAGAACTCCCTGTTTTAAACAATATACTCTCTCAAGAAGGAACCATAAAAATTAATTCGAATTTAGATATCAACGGAAAAGCTCCAGGAATGCTTCAAGCTACTTTTTTAACCAAGGTTTTTGAAGGCGGGGGTGATTTTTCCATTGATGTATTTTCAAAAAATGTGGCTCCCTATTCGCATTTTGTAGGACTAAAATCCCCCGAAGCACATCGTTACGGCTCTTATTTTACGGATGAAAACACCGTTTTTGATGTAGCCACAGTGGATGCACAGGGAAAGGCTACTGGGAATCGGGAATTGGAAGTAAAAATTTTCAAAATTGAATGGCGTTGGTGGTGGAATCGTGGATACGATAACCTTTCACAATACGAAAATGCGGTAGTACACCGTCCTGTAAAAGAATTTACGGTGACTACGAAAGCGAATGGAAAAAACCAATTCACAGTAAATATTCCAGAAGAGCAAGGTGGAAGATACCTCATTCGAGTGATTGATAAAGCTTCAGGACATGCTACTGGGAGAATTACTTATTTCTATAGAAACTGGTGGAATCGCCCTGTAGATAGCGACTCCGAAAGTGCTAAAATGTTGCTTTTTTCAGCAGATAAAGAAAAATATCAAGTAAATGAAAAAGCCCAAATCACATTCCCTTCAGGAAGCGAGGGTCGTGCCTTGGTAAGTATTGAAAATGGCACCGAAGTCCTTTCAACACAATGGGTCGCCACTCAAAAAGGTGAAACCACAGTGAATATCCCTTTAACCAAAGAAATGGCGCCCAATGTGTATGTAAATATTTCACTATTGCAACCTCACGAACAAACGAAAAACGATTTGCCTATTCGATTATACGGTGTAGTCCCTATTTTGGTGGAAGATCCTTCCACTATTTTAAAGCCTAAATTGGATATGCCCGAGGTGCTAAAACCTGAAGAGTCCTATACCATTAAAGTTTCGGAAGAAAACAAAAAACCTATGACCTATACCATTGCGGTGGTGGATGAAGGATTATTGGATTTAACTCGCTTTAAAACGCCCGAAATTCACGAAGCCTTTTATTCTCGTGAAGCTTTGGGTGTAAAAACCTTCGATATTTTTGATGATGTGATTGGAGCCTATTCGGGTAGTGTTGAAAACATCTTTGCTATTGGTGGTGGCGATGAAGCCGCTGGTGCCAAAAACCGAAAAGCAGACCGCTTTAAACCCGTAGTTAGCTATATAGGTCCTTTCGAATTGAAAGCGGGACAACAAGCAAGTCACACCTTAACCATGCCTAATTATGTGGGTTCTGTGAGAACCATGGTTGTGGCTGGAGATAAAACCAAAAATGCCTATGGAAAAACCGATAAAGCGACACCCGTTCGGAAGCCTTTAATGGTCTTGGCTTCGCTTCCTAGAAAGCTTTCTCCAGGTGAGAAAGTAACGCTCCCTGTCACTGTTTTTGCTATGGAAAAGAAAGTGAAGTCGGCTACTATTTCAGTAAAAGTAGGTGATGCATTGAAGCCGATTAATGGTATTTCAAAAACCATTTCTTTTACTGAACCGGGAGAACAAATCGTAAATTTTGAATTTGAAGTGTTGCCTACAGATACGTTTCAAACCATTGAAGTAATGGCTTCAGGAAATGGTGAAAAAGCAAGTTACAAAGTAGAAATTGATGTTGAAAATCCGAATCCTATTTCACAAAAAACAACACTATATACACTCTCTGAAAATGCTTCAGAAACGATCAATTTTGAAACTTTTGGAGTGGCAGGGACTAACGGAGCAACTTTAGAGTTTTCAACTTTACCTCCCATGGATTTTGAACGAAGATTGGAATACTTGATTCAATATCCTCACGGCTGTATTGAGCAAACGACATCGGGAGCATTCCCGCAACTCTATCTGGATGATATTTTCGATATCACTTTCGAAAGAAAGAATGAAATCCAGAAAAATATGAAAGCGGCTATTAAACGTTTGGGGAACTTCCAAACAGCTAATGGTGGGTTAAGTTATTGGCCTGGGGAAAGAGAAACCGACGATTGGGGTACCAATTATGCAGGACATTTTATGATAGAAGCCAAACAAAAGGGTTATGCTTTGCCCTTAACCTTTATGGACAATTGGTTGCGATATCAAAAAAACACAGCACGACAATGGCAAAATAGTGATTCTCGTTACAATAGCAGTATGGTACAAGCATATCGATTGTACACATTGGCCTTGGCGGGACAACCCGAATTAGCAGCAATGAATCGCTTAAAAGAATCGAAAAATATTAGTAATGATGCCAAGTGGCGATTAGCCGCAGCCTATGCCTTAGCAGGTAAGAAAAATGTAGCCGAAGAAATTGCAAAAAGTGCCAACATCAATTTTGTGCCTCAAAATTATGATTATTACACTTATGGAAGCCCTTTCAGAAATAAAGCAATGGCTTTGGAGACTTTAGTGGTGTTAGGAGATTCCAAACAACGAGATATGGCTATTTCAGTTGCTAAAGAATTATCATCGCAACGCTGGTATAGTACTCAAGAAACTGCATACGGATTATTGGCTATGGCGAAAATGGTTCAGAAAAATGGAGGAAAAGGAATGGATCTCACCTTTACTAATAATGAAAAGGTAGTGACGCTAAAATCTGATAAAGCTTTGGCAAGTAGAGCATTGAATTTCAAAATGGGTAATAATACAGTGTCGGTTTCAAATAAAAAAGGAAATGTAGTTTATGTCACGCTCTCTCAACAAGGAAAATTGCCTTTAGGAGAAGAATTTACAGAGCAGAAAAACTTGAGCTTAAAAACCCAATATGTTGACGGGGAGGGGAAAACTATCGATATCTCTAAACTCCGTCAAGGGACAGAAATCACTGCAAAAGTTACCGTAATGAATACATCCAATGATTTTGTTGGAAATATTGCGTTGTCACAAATCTTCCCGAGTGGTTGGGAAATTGTAAATACAAGCTTTACGGAATTAGGCGGAGGTGCTTCCGGAAGTGCTCGATATACAGATATTCGAGATGATCGAGTGAATTTCTATTTCGAATTGGGGGGTAAAAAGTCTAAAACCTTTACGGTAAAGCTGAACGCCTCATATTTAGGAACATACTATTTACCTGGCGCTCAAAGCGAAGCTATGTACGACAATAATTACTATGCTCGTAATCGAGGGCAATGGATAACTGTGGAACAATAATTCCTAAGATTTGAAAATTACAAAAGACCATATTCTTCAAAAAGCTCGTAAACACAAGTTTAAATTAAGCATTGTGTTTATGACTTTTGTTGTTTGGCTTTTTTGTCTTCCGGAGCCCTTATTTAAAGACCCAACCGCCACAGTAGTTGAAAGCAAAGAAGGTGTTATGTTGGGTGCTCGGATTGCCAATGATGGGCAGTGGCGATTTCCGAAAATGGATTCCATCCCTAACCGATTTGAACAAAGCATTCTCCATTTTGAAGATGAATTTTTTTACGCCCATCCAGGCTTTAATCCAATTTCCATGGGAAAAGCGTTATGGCAAAATCTCACTTCTGAAAAACGCCGTGGAGGTAGCACTATTACCCAACAAGTAATTCGCCTTTCGCGAAAAAATAAAGAACGAAGCTATGGTGAAAAATTAATCGAAGTCTTTATGGCTACGCGATTAGAAGCAGGGTTTTCAAAAAATGAAATCCTTAATTATTATGCTTCTTATGCTCCTTTTGGTGGAAATGTGGTAGGCTTGGAAACGGCTTCGTGGCGTTATTTCGGGATTCCATCACATCAATTAAGCTGGGGACAATCGGCAGCTTTGGCGGTTTTACCTAACGCTCCTTCGTTGATTTTCCCTGGAAAAAATGAAGCTATTTTTAAAGTGAAAAGGGATCGATTGTTATTGAAGTTATTTCAGAAAGAAGTAATTGATAAAACTACCTATGAATTGGCTATTGAAGAACCCCTGCCGGGTAAACCTTTTCCGCTTCCAGAGTTAGCACCACATTTTACTGAAAAAATCCGTTCCGAAAAAGCTGGGCAACGAGTTGTTTCAACTTTGGATGTAAATCTTCAGAAGAAGGCAAATCAGTTAGTAAAGGAACATCACTATGCACTTCAGCAAAACGAAATCAATAATTTGGCTGTACTTGTTTTAGATGTCAATACCAAAGAAGTTTTGGCGTATGTGGGCAATGCTCCTAGCGATAAGGAAAATGATCCGTTTGTAGATGTCATTACCAAACCAAGAAGCACAGGCAGTATTTTAAAACCCTTTTTATATGCTTCGGCTTTGGATTCTGGGGAACTATTGCCGGATATGTTAGTTGCCGATGTCCCAACAGTTATTAATGGTTATAGCCCAGAGAATTTTGACAATCAATTTTACGGTGCCGTTCCTGCCAGTGTGGCTTTGTCCCGTTCTTTAAATGTTCCTGCCGTTCGCTTACTTCGAGAATATGGACTTGACCGTTTCTATAAAAGATTGTCTGAACTACAATTTTCGAGTATTAATAAGCCTGCCAATCATTATGGTTTAAGCCTCATTTTGGGGGGTGCTGAAAGTTCCTTGTGGGAAATAACCAATGCGTATGCAGGATTGGCTTCAACCTTAAATTATTATAATAAATCTTCCAGCGAGTATCGAAAAGAAGAATTTCAAAACCCGAAATACATAAAAGATGAAGAAATGAATTTTGGGAAAAAAGTTTCAAATGCACCTGTTTTTAACGCGGGAAGTATTTACAAAACCTTTGAAGCTATGCAAGAGGTAAATAGGCCTCAAGGCGAAGAAAATTGGAGCTTCTTTAACGATTCCCAACCCATAGCTTGGAAAACAGGAACTAGCTTCGGATTTAAAGACGCATGGGCCGTAGGAGTAACTCCTAATTATGCCATTGGTGTTTGGGTAGGCAATGCCGATGGTGAGGGAAGACCTGGTTTAACAGGGGTGCAAGCTGCCGCTCCTGTGTTGTTTGATGTACTAAATGTGCTCCCAAATAGTGAATGGTTTAAAACTCCTTTTGATGATTTAGTTGAAGCAGAGATCTGTCCACAAAGTGGGCATTTAGCAGGTATTTACTGCGATTCAAAAAAGAAGGAATGGATTCCAAAAGAAGGAATAAAAACAACTGCTTGTCATTATCACAAACAAATTTTTGTAGATGCTTCAGAAAATTTCCAGGTGAATTCTTCCTGTTACGCCCTTTCAGAAATGAAACAAAAAAACTGGTTTACATTGCCACCCATTATGGAATATTATTATGCCCCAAAACATCCCGAATATAAAACCCCTCCTCCTTTTCAATGGAATTGTTTACAGGATGGGGAACAGAAAATAGAATTCATTTTCCCAAAAAGAAACGAAGCCATAGTTCTTCCTAAAAATTTTGATGAAACCATAAACGAAGTTGTTTTTACACTAGCACATCGTATTCCAGAAAGCACTGTGTATTGGTATTTAGACGATGAATTTATTGGCACAACACATACCTTTCACGAGTTGGCGTTGAAGCCAAAACCCGGCAATTATTTACTTACTGCGGTTGATGAAGAAGGAAATGAAATTAAACAGCAAATATCCATTACATTGGCTTCACTTTAATTGTGTATTTTAGTTTCAAATCTGCTTTTTCATGAAACACCTTCTTTTTTTGTTTTGTTTATTCCTTATTTCTTGTGGTGAAAGGGAAAGAGAAGTCACCAATAATACGCTTTCTCTTATCCCAAAACCACAGGAAATTGAAGTTTACAAAGGTAATTATACCCTTAAAAAAGAAACCTCTTTTTACGCTGAAAATGAATTTGAAATTGCCTCTCAATTTATTTCAGACTATATAAAAAATAATGGCTTCAACTTAAAAAACACAACAAAAGACCAAGCTACATTTATTGTTGAAAAAGATTCTCTTTTACCAAATGAAGGCTACACGCTTTCCATATCTGAAGGAAAAATTAAAATCACCGCCAAAGATTCATCCGGTGCGTTTTACGCAATGCAAACACTCAGACAATTGTTACCTGCTTCCATGGAAAGATTAAACTCGTTTCCAAACCCTTCAGCTTCGCTTCCTTTGGTTGAAATAAAAGATTTTCCAAAGTTTCCTTATCGCGGTATGCACTTAGACGTTGCGCGCCATTTTTTCGATAAGGAATTTGTAAAAAAGTACATTTCCTATCTCGCTATGCTCAAAATGAATTACTTTCATTGGCATCTCACCGAAGATCAAGGCTGGCGTATTGAAATTAAAAAATATCCCAAACTTACTACCCACGCAGCCTATCGAAACGAGACGTTAATTGGTCACTACAATGACTCCCCACAACAATTCGACGGACAACGGTACGGCGGATTTTACACCCAAGAAGACATTAAAGAAATAGTTGCATACGCTCAAAAATTAAATATTACCATCATTCCAGAAATTGAAATGCCCGGACATGCGCAAGCTGCCATTAGTGCGTATCCAGAACTAGGATGCACAGGTAAAGAAATTCCCGTAGCGACAAAATGGGGTGTTTTTGAAGATATTTACTGTCCCAAAGAAGAAACTTTCACTTTTTTGGAAGATGTTTTAACCGAAGTGGTGGCCCTTTTCCCTGGTAAATATATTCACATTGGAGGGGATGAGGCTCCTAAAACCCATTGGGAAAATTGTAATCAATGCCAAGCCTTAATTAAAAAAGAAGGACTCAACGACGAACACGAATTACAGAGTTATTTTATAACACGAATTGAAAAATTTCTGAATAGCAAAGGCAAAAAAATTATAGGATGGGATGAGATTTTGGAAGGCGGACTAGCTCCCAATGCAACTGTTATGTCTTGGCGAGGCACCGAAGGTGGTATTGCTGCTGCAAAGCAGCAACATAACGTAGTTATGACGCCAGGCTCACATTGTTATTTTGACCATTATCAAAATGAAAACGAGGATGAACCTCTGGCTATTGGTGGGTTTACACCTTTGGAAAAAGTGTACAGTTTCAATCCAATTCCTGAAGAGCTTTCAGAAAATGAAACGCAATATATTTTAGGGGCTCAAGGCAATGTTTGGACCGAATATATGAAGACTCCAGACCACGTGGAATACATGATTTTTCCTCGCATTTTAGCATTGAGTGAAGTTAATTGGACAGGTCCAACCCATGATTTTGAAAAGGACTATCCAGACTTTATATCTCGATTGGAGCATTTTATGAAGCGGCTAGATATCATGGGTGTTAACTATGCGAATCACTTGTACCAACAGAAAAGCGCTGTTTACAAAGAAGAAGGAAACGTCTATTATCAAATAAGCACTCCAACACAGGGGAAGGATATTTTTTATGCTGTAAATAATTCCGAAGAAAAAAAATACGAAACCCCATTTTTAATCACTGAAAATTCTGTTATCAAATCCTATATTTCAAAAGATGGGAAACGTTTAGGGAACTTGTTACAAGATTCTATTATTTATCATAAAGCTATTAATGGAAGCATCTCAATAAATAAAGATCCACACCCCAATTACAGCACAGGAGGAAAAGAAGCATTAATTAACGGAAGAATGGGAAGCAATACGCGCTACGGTGACAGCGAATGGTTAGGCTTTTGGGGTGAGGATTTGAACATTATCATTGATTTAAAAGATGTAACCGAAGTCAATAAAATAAAGTTTCGTCTTTTTGATGCACCAGGGCAGTGGATTTATGCTCCCAAGCTTATAGCCGTTCGTATCATTCAAGAAGATGGAAGTGTCATTACGAATAAATATGTCCCAAAAGCTTATGGTAATAATTCTTTAGTAACTGTAGAAGCAAATTTTACTACAATTTCGAAAATTAACGCTAAAAAAATTGAAGTCGAAGTGCAGAATTACGGTACTATTCCACAAGGCAAACAAGGTGCTGGGCATAAGGCATGGACATTTATTGATGAAATAATAGTAGAATGACACTAGAAATTTGTGCTAACGGAATTGAAAGTGCCATAGCTGCCCAAAAGGGAGGTGCTCACAGAATTGAATTATGTACTGAACTTTCAGTGGGAGGACTAACACCATCCTACGGATTGATTGAAAAAGTACTTAACAGCCTATCGATTGCTGTGTTCGTTTTAATTCGTCCTCGAAGCGGTAATTTTACCTATTCTGAAAAGGAAATCGAAGTAATGCTGAAAGATATTAAGCAATGCAAAAAAATGGGAGTTGCTGGAATTGTGAGTGGTGCATTGACTTCAGAAAACGATATTGATGTTGCAGCTACTCAACTGCTTTTAAATGCTTCAGAGGGTTTGGATTTTACGTTTCACCGTGCTTTTGATTGGTGTCGAGAACCCAAAGAATCGCTAAATATCCTTCAGGATTTAGGTGTTAAGCGTATATTATCTTCAGGGCAACGGTCCACTGCTTTTGAAGGATTGTCTTTATTAAAAGAATTAAAAACCCTTTCAAATACTATCGAAATTATGCCCGGTGGAGGCATCAACGTTGAAAATGTTTCAGCCTTTAAAGAAGCTGGATTTTCAGCCATTCATTGTTCTGCTTCAGAGCGCTTTCAATCACTTGAACAACCGCCAAAAGTTTCGATGGAATCGTTTAGAGAGGAAGGTATTATAACGCAATCTTCCGAAGAAAAAATTCGAGGAATTCTATTAAAAATTCAATAACCCAAATGACCCTTCGACTGCGCTCAGGGGGACATTAGCGAAGCATAAACCCTTTTGCAGCCCACCAAGGGTGAATTTCTATTTCTAATCTTCCAGCCTTTACCATAGGGTCCATATTTGCCAAACTGTCTGCCATTTTTTGGGTGGGTACATTGTAAATGGTTATCCCACGAATATCCCCATCATCGCCAAAAGGTCCCGAAATATCCGCATAGCCAAGTTCGTACATTTTCCCTAAATGAGCTAAATGTAAATTCTGCAGACTATCTTCTTCTTCCTTAGTTTGAGAGCGATTTTTTCCTCGCTTTAAAAAAGCTATAAAATACTGCTGCATTAAGATAGTATCACCCGTTTTTTCATCTATGTAATCAAAGATTTGAAAACCATCATCGGTTAGTTGTTTTTTGAGCGATGCAACAGATTGCTTCGATTCCATTGGAGTAGTGTCTTGAACCCATTCATTGGCTTCTTCTACTTTTGGATTTTCATTTTTACAACTTGAAAAACAGATGATAATTAAGGTTATAAATAATGATATTACTAATTTCATATTACCAATTTTTAAAAGGGTTTTTACTTATTTGTGAGTTATAATATCGCGTGTCTCCAGTGACTTCCTCCCCCAACCAAGTTGGTTTCACAAAATTGTCGTTTACCGAATCCAATTCAATTTCAGCTATGACAAGTCCTTCATTATCGCCCAAAAATTCATCAACTTCAAACAAGTGGTCACCAACAGGAATAATGTATCGATACTTTTCAATAATCCCCTTTTCACATACATCCAAAAGCGAATTTGCTTCGTTTTCTGAAATAGCCGTTTCCCACTCAAAACGGGTGGTTCCATCATTTGAGGATTTCCCTTTTACAGTCAAAATTCCTTTGTCATCTTCCAATCGAACGCGAACGGTACGGTCCGGATGGGTATTCAAAAAACCTTGGATGATGTGCTTTTTTGAAGAAGCCTCTTCTTTAAAGGCTTCCGATTTTACCAAAAATTTTCGTTCGATTTCAATCATTGTACTCATGGCTAATTTCTCTAATTCTATCTGAAGAAATTCTATTTCCTTCAACCGTTTTTTCCGAAAGTACTACCATAGCCTTTGCAATGGTTTCAGGTTGAATCATTTTATATTTCTTCGGAATTAAAAACCCGAAAACACTCATAAAAATTTGACCTATTCGCTCCCCGATTCTCTTTTCGCTACGATCTCCACCAATCAATGAAGGTTGCAAGATATAGGTATTCGGAATTTTTTCAGCAAGTACGTCGCGCTCCATTTCTCCTTTCACTTTATTATAAAACACGCGACTCTCTGGATTGGCTCCCATGGCGCTAATTACAATATAGGTTTTAATTCCATTTTGGTTACATAATTGTGCAGCGGTAACGGGAATTCCGTAGTCTATTTTTCGGTATTTTTCTTTATCGGGTGTTTGCGATTTTGTGGTTCCTATACAGCAATAAACCATGTCTCCATGAAAATCATTTTTATAATTTTCAAGTTGAAACAAATCGACCAAATGTTCTGTAATTTTAGGATGTTGAAACCCAACACTACTTCTTGAAAATAATAGTACTTTTTCAAAGGAATCATTGTCGAGCAACATTTGCAACAATTTGCTCCCAGTTAATCCCGTTGCCCCTAAAATAATGGCAGTTTTTTTCATACTTAGGTAAAGGTATTAAATTTACTTCATGGAAACTCCACTCCCCATCCGAAAGATTATCCACGTAGATATGGACGCATTTTACGCGTCCGTAGAGCAATTGGACAACCCTGAATTGGTAGGAAAGCCTATTGCTGTGGGAGGAAGCTCTAAGAGAGGTGTGGTTAGTGCTGCAAGTTATGAAGCTAGGAAATTTGGTGTGCGAAGTGCCATGAGCGGTGTTTTGGCAAGGAAACTTTGTGACAATTTAATTTTTGTGCGACCACGATTTGAACGTTATGCAGAAATTTCGAAAATCATTCGCAAAATCTTTTTTGAATTTACCGATTTGGTGGAGCCCCTTTCTCTTGATGAAGCCTACCTCGATGTTACTGAAAACAAAAAGGGAAACCCTAGTGCTTCCTTAATTGCCAAAGAAATTAGGCAAAAAATCAAAGAGACAACAGGGCTAAATGCCTCCGCTGGGATTTCCATTAACAAATTTGTGGCAAAAGTAGCTAGTGACATTAACAAGCCCAACGGACAAAAAACCGTCCCTCCGGAAGAAGTTATTCCATTTTTGGAAACCCTTGATATCAAAAAGTTTTATGGCGTTGGTAAGGTGATGAAAGAACGAATGTACCGCCACGGAATCTTTACTGGGAAAGATTTAAAAGAAAAGTCTTTCGAATACCTCGAAGAGCATTTTGGTAAAAGTGGAGCCTATTATTACAATATCGTGCGGGGGATTCAGCATAGTAGCGTAAAACCTGAACACACTCGTAAATCCTTAGCCGCAGAAAGAACTTTTAACGAAAATATTTCTTCCGAAGTATTTATGCTTGAGCGATTAGAAAATATTGCAAGCGAAGTAGAGCGTCGACTTCAAAAAAGTAAGGTTGCAGGAAAGACCATTACCCTTAAAATTAAGTATAGTGATTTTACGTTACAAACAAGAAGCAAAACATTACCTCTCTATATTTCCAGCAAAGACCTTATTCTTGAGAATGTTAAAGATTTGTTATTTCAAGAAAAGATGAAAGATTCGGTACGCTTGTTGGGAATTAGCATGTCAAACCTCAACAATGAGGCAACAAAAAAGGAGGCAAAACCTCCCCCAGAACAAAGCATAGACGTACAACTTAAACTCGATTTTTAGCCTGTGATGTAAAACTACTTTTTATTAACTTTTAATTCTTACCATTATGAAAAAAGTAGTTTTATTGATTGCCGCTGTTGTAATGACAGCCACCACCTTTTCTTGCAAAGAAAAAACCGAAAGTATTTCTTCAAATACTGAAACTGAAGTTTTAGATTCTACTACTTCTGAAGACCTTGCCTTAGCTGCAAATACCGAAATAAATACTGAAACTCAGTATCGTTATGTCACCGCTCCCAGCGGATTAAGCTTGCGCGAATACAACAATTTACAAAGTGAAAAATTGGCTAAAATGCCCTACGGAACTAAAGTGAAAATTCTTTCGGAAGAAGGAAAAGCAACAATGAATGTTTCGGGAATAAAAGGCGCAATGGACGAAGTGGAATTCAACCATAAAAAAGGATTTGCTTTTAATGGGTATTTGTCGAAGTACTTTCCGCCAGAGAAAGATATGACGGTTAAAGGATATGCTAGTGAACTTCAAAAACAATTTCCAGAAATAACATTTACTGAAACTGTGGAAGGCACTGCCAGTAAACCTATTAATAAAGAAATCCTCTTACTTCCAGAAGCTCCTTGGCACGAAGCATTTATTACCGCACAACGATTGTTAGATTTCCCAAAGGAATTTGAATTCCCAAACCCAAAAGGAAAAGATTCAGAAATTGTTTTCGACGGAAAACCCAAAAAAGGAATTTGGATTAGTCAGTTAGAAATATCTCGTAAAGACAACGAACTTCAAAAAATTGAATATGTCTATTCCTCTCAAAAATTTAATAGTAAAGTTACTATTGAAAAAGAAGGATATGCTGCTAAAATAACTAGAACAGAGGAAGTAAAATAAAATAAAAAAGGCGAGCAATGCTCGCCTTTTTTTATGCCTGCGAAACCCGTAAAGTATTTACCATTCCTTTTTCAACAATGGGCATAGCAGCAAGGTTAATTAAGTAATCCCCTTTTTCAACAAAGCCTTTTTCAAAAGCGATTCTATTTACATCATCTACGGTTTCATCGGTACTTACATACTTATCATAATAAAAGGCTTTAACACCCCATAACAAATTTAATCTAGAAAGTATACGATTGTTTGAGGTAAAAACTAAAATATGCGCATTGGGTCTCCACGCCGAAATTTGAAATGCTGTATACCCACTATTTGTAAGTGTACAAATGGCTTTGGCTTCAATTTCGCCAGCCATTTTAGCTGCATGATAACACACCGATTTTGTAATATATCTATTGGTTCTAACATGAGGGGGTGTTTGAGGAACAGTGATTAATTCGGAATTTTCTACTGTTTGACAAATCTCTGCCATTTTCTGAATCACCTCAACAGGGTATTTCCCTACCGATGTTTCTCCAGAAAGCATTACCGCATCGGCTCCATCCATCACACTATTGGCAACATCGTTTACTTCGGCACGCGTAGGCGTTAATGAAGTAATCATGGTTTCCATCATTTGTGTTGCGATAATTACAGGAATTCTTGCGCGTTTTGCTGTTAATACCAAATGCTTCTGAATTAAGGGCACATCTGCAGCTGGAACTTCTACCCCCAAATCACCTCTCGCTACCATTAAACCATCGCAATATGGAATGATTTTATCTATATTTTCTACAGCTTCGGGCTTTTCAATCTTCGCTATAATAGGGATTTTATGTTCGCTATGCGCTTCAATTAAAGCCTGTAACTCTTTTAAGTCTTCAGCATGTCTCACAAAAGAAAGCGCAAACCAATCGACATCTTGAGAAATCGCAAAAATGGCATCTTCTTTATCTTTCGCCGTTAAAGCTGGTAATGATATTTTAGTATTAGGTAGATTGACACCTTTTTTAGACCGCAATGGACCGCCTTGAATTACTTTTGAAGTAACACTATCTTTCCCATTTGTCTTTAAAACTTCAAAAATAAGTTTACCATCGTCCAAAAGAATTCGCTCTCCGGCTTTTACGTCGGAAGGAAAGCTATCGTAGTTCATATACACTTTCTTTTTTGTGCCTTCAAACTCTTTCCCAGTACAAAATTCTATTTGATCACCAGGATTAACGACAACTTCTTCTTTCATCAATCCCACGCGAAGCTTAGGGCCTTGTAAATCGGCTAAAATGGCAGTGCTAATACCTAGTTCTTCTCCCAGTTCGCGAATCATTTTTATTCGCTTTTTTACATCGTTATAATCGGCATGAGAAAAATTGATTCTAAAGACATTTGCCCCTGCTTCAATCATTGCTTTTAAGGTCTTTTTATCATTAGTAGCAGGACCAAGCGTTGCTACAATTTTCGTTTTCTTTTGGGTTGGCATTAGCTAAATATTAAATTATTTTGTGATTTTATTTTTTTATTTTCAACAACATAGGCTGAAATCACTTCTTTTATTTCATTGACTTGGGCAAGTAATTTTCGCAAAGGAAAAGACGATTCATCCGATTCAATTTTTAAAAAATAATCTACCTTTTTTAATTCAGGAAGTACATGAGTGATAGTCATTTTTTCAGAATTTCTATCTTCAAACAAACTTCCAACTGGGTTACTTGTTTCAAGAATTAATTTACACTTATTTTCCACTAAATAAAAGTGAGAGTATTGCTGCTCATTTTCATATTCGAAAAGTGAAAATGAAGATACCTTTTCATCATTTATAAATTGTAAGTCACTCTTTTTTCGCTTTAATTGCATTGAAAGGTGTTTATTAATCAAAAACGCCATTTTATATGCTTCTTCGCTACAGTGAATTGCAATAAGGATAAAATCCTCTTCGTAATCATCTTCCAGATGTAATTTATAATGGGACATACATCTAATTTTGATTAAAAATAGGAATTGTTTTGCTGAACCAACAATCCTTTACTTAAAATTAAACGAAACTTAACCGAAAACGTTGGGGATAAGTGTTTACCAGATGCTACTCTGTGTGAAGTTGCATTTGTTTTTGAAGCTTATAAAAAGCTCTTTTGGCAGCGCGTTCTTCGGCTTTTTTCTTTGAAGTTCCTCTTGCTTTTGCTACCGTATCTTGTTCCAGTTGAAGTTTTACTGCAAAATGCTTTAATGGATCATTGCCAGTGTCTTCGTAGACATTAAACTTAAAACTTTTCTTGTTCTTTTGGCACCATTCTATAAAAAGGCTTTTATAACTAATTACCTTACCCTCTAGTTTCTTGATATCAACATAAGGCCTAATAACTCGTTTATGGATAAATTTTTCAACAGACTTAAATCCTTTATCCAGATAAATTGCGCCAACAAGGGCTTCAAAGACATTTCCGTGGATATTTTCTCCAAAATGTTGCATCGACACAGACGTTTTCACGAGATCAATTAATTTTAAATCCCGCCCAAGTTCGTTCAAGTGCTCACGACTTACAACTTTAGAGCGCATTTTGGTTAAATAGCCTTCGTTTCCATTTGGAACCTTTTTAAAAAGGTGTGCTGCAATGACAGAGCCTAACATAGCGTCTCCTAAAAACTCTAATCGCTCATAGTTTTGAGGTTTTCCATCGTTATTTGTAGTATTCATTGAACGATGGGTGAATGCTTCTTCGTAAATAGTAATGTCTTGGGGTTTAAATCCAATAATTCGTTTTATAGCAATATAAAATTCTCCATCCGTTGAAGAACGTGAGGAAAATATATTCTTTAAAGAAGCCATAAAACTTAATTATCTATTCTCTTGAAGAGTACACATGCGTTGTGGCCACCAAAACCAAAGGTATTGCTCATAGCTACATTAATTGTACGTGCTTGTGCTTTATTAAGAGTAAGGTTGAGGGCTGGATCAATTTCTTCATCGACCGTAGTATGATTAATAGTTGGTGGCACTAAATTGTGCTCCATAGCCAAAATTGATGCTATTGCCTCAATAGCTCCTGCTGCACCCAGAAGATGCCCAGTCATTGATTTTGTAGAATTGATATTAATTTTTGAAGCATGTGCCCCAAATACATTTGTAATTGCCTTTAATTCTGCGACATCTCCTAGCGGAGTGGAAGTACCATGAGTGTTTATAGTATCCACATCTTCTGGTTTCATTCCAGCATCCTTTAGACAGTTTAACATTACTCTTTCAACACCAATTCCATCTGGATGAGGTGCTGTCATATGATAAGCATCACTCGACATTCCTCCACCCACAACTTCGGCATAAATTTTTGCACCTCTCTTTTTGGCATGTTCATATTCTTCTAAAATAAGTGCCCCAGCACCCTCTCCTAATACAAATCCATCTCTTGTAGCGTCAAAGGGACGAGATGCCGTTTCTGGACTTTCATTTCTTGTAGAAAGTGCGTGCATGGCATTAAAGCCTCCCATACCCGCTTTGGTTACAGCTGCTTCACTTCCTCCTGTAACAATGATATCGCAATGCCCTAAACGAATGTAATTTAGTGCATCTATCATAGCATTTGCAGAAGAAGCACAGGCGGAAACCGTAGTATAGTTAGGCCCCATAAAGCCGTGCTTTATTGAGATATTTCCAGGAGCAATATCTGCAATCATTTTAGGAATAAAGAAGGGGTTGAAACGTGGCGTTCCATCCCCTTCTGCAAAATTTATTACTTCATCTTGAAAGGTCTCTAAACCCCCAATTCCAGCTCCCCAAATAACACCCACACGAAATTTGTCTATTTTTTCTAAGTCAATTCCGGCATCAACAATAGCTTCATCTGAAGAAACCAATGCGTATTGTGCAAATCGGTCTAGTTTTCGGGATTCCTTCCTATCAAAATGATTTAAAGGATCATAATTCTTAACTTCACAAGCGAATTTTGTTTTGAACTTTTCAGTATCAAAATATGTAATAGGAGCACACCCACTTTCCCCATTTTTAAGCCCATTCCAGTATTCTTGAATGTTATTTCCAATAGGAGTAAGAGCGCCAAGACCCGTTACAACAACTCGCTTAAGTTCCATAAGGAAGAAATTATTTTGCTTCTTCTATATAGGAAATTGCTTGACCAACGGTCGCAATGTTTTCAGCTTGATCGTCTGGAATTTGAATATCGAATTCTTTTTCAAATTCCATAATAAGCTCTACCGTATCCAATGAATCGGCTCCTAAGTCGTTTGTGAAGCTAGCTTCGTTTACAACTTCGTTTTCGTCAACACCTAATTTGTCTACGATAATCGCTTTTACTCTTGATGCAATGTCTGACATAATTCTTAATTTTTAGATTTAATTACAAGTGGCAAAAATAAAATATTTTAATTTAAAACACCATTTTGTACACAAAATGTGAGATTCTTCTTTTAAAAACTTTTTATAAAGTTACTTTAATTTTATTGTGTATTCTATTTTTCAAATAAAATTGTTTCTGTGAAAAGATAAAACCAATTTAAACATTTTTGGGCGAAGTAAACCCTATTGCCTTACTTTTGTTATTATTTTTTAATTACTTCGGTGAAAACTTTGAAATTTTTATGGAGAGGCGTATTATAATCTTTGCTTCGGGCAGTGGTACCAACACCCAAAATATTATTGAACACTTTCAACGTAGCAAAACTGCCAAAGTTGTTCATGTGCTCAGTAACAATAAGAATGCCAAAGTACTGGAGCGAGCCAAAGACCTTAAAGTAATGGGTTCTTCGTTTACTAAAACAGAGTTAAATTCTGAAGATGGTGTCATAAAATTGCTGAAAAAGGACAGCCCCGACATTATTGTTCTTGCCGGATTTTTATGGAAATTTCCTGAAATCATCATAAGAGAGTTCCCAAACAAAGTCATCAATATTCACCCAGCTTTACTGCCAAAATACGGAGGGAAAGGAATGTATGGCAAATATGTTCACGAAGCTGTAGTAAAAAATGCCGAAAAAGAAACAGGAATAACAATCCATTATGTAAACGAGAATTATGATGAGGGTGCTGTAATTTTCCAGAAAAGTGTACAACTTGAAAAAACGGATACTCCTGAAATCGTTGCGGAAAAAGTTCACAAATTGGAGCATACCTATTTCCCGAAAGTGATAGAAAATCTTCTAATTTCTTCTGAAAATGGCTAAAAAAGAAAAGTTTTATGTGGTTTGGTATGGAAACCCAGCTGGAATTTTTGGGAGTTGGAAAGAATGCCAGCTTTCCATAAAAGGAGTTAGGGGTGCGCAATACATGTCTTTCGACACGTTTGCTGAAGCCAAAAAAGCTTACAACAAAGAGTATGCAGACTACAAAGGAAAAGGTGGAAAAAAGAAAAAAACACTTTCTTCTGAAGAATTAAAAAGAATAGGTGATCCCAATTTATATTCTATTTCCGTGGATGCTGCATCGAGTGGGAATCCTGGAAAAATGGAGTATCGTGGCGTAGATACTCAAACGCATAAACAACTTTTTCATCAGGGTCCTTTTGCTCAGGGAACCAACAATATTGGAGAATTTCTAGCCATTGTTCATGGATTGGCTTTGCTGAAGCAAAAAAATAGTGATAGACTTATTTACACAGATTCTCGCATTGCTATGGGTTGGGTTAAAAAGAAAAAATGTAATACAAAACTGAAGCCTTCGTCCAAAAACAAAACGCTTTTCGAACTTATTTTACGTGCCGAAAATTGGCTCAAAATTAATACTTACACTACTAAAATAGTAAAATGGGAAACCAAAGCATGGGGCGAAATTCCTGCCGATTTTGGCAGAAAATAACAATTACTTACGCCATTTTACCCAAACAGTAACCGCGGGATCCTCGACAGTATTCCCTGCAGCTTGAACATAAACATTAATATAATTACCAGCTGTAAAATTTACGTTGTAGTTTGTATTGGTGAAAACATTAGCTATCAAACTAAATGAGGTTGTTACTAAAGTTGTAGTCCCGTTTCTAACACGAATATCAAAACCTTTGTTTGCAACTCCTCCAGAGGATTGTGCTGTAACATATACTATGGCACCATTGAAAGGCATTCGAATACCACTATTATCTGTTCTAACATCACCTCCAATTCTTAAAACTTCATTATCAGCAGGACCATTTTTACTCCAAACGTATGAGGTTGCATCTACACTTAACCATTTTCCCCTTGTGGCATCATACATGTATAATTCATCCTCAATTACAGCAAGTTGTCCTGTTGCAGAACCAATTGGTGCAGTCTGTGGATTTAATTCCAAAGTAGGAATGCCAGTATTTGTACTTTGGATTTCTAATTGAGAAGAAGGGTTGGTCGTTCCTACACCAACTTGTGCCACTGTCACCCAAACATGTATTGTAGCTAAAATAAATAACACTTTTTTCATAACTTATATAGATTTTTAATTTAAAACCTAAGTCACAAAAAGGAAAAAATTTAAAGTGTAAAATTTAATGGGCGCGTAAAAGTAATTTACACTTTTATATCTAAAATAACATTTTAGTTAAATTAGTTCAATTGTCTAGATTCATCGCCTAAGAGTTACTTTCTATCCTGTTTTTTGTAATACTATTGATTGAATAAATGCAGAATTGATATAGGATTTAACTTCATTATTTAGAAATTGGTATTAGTAAACAATCTCAATAATTTTAGCTAAATTTGCACCTTCAATTAAACCCCTTATATGAGCAAGCTTGTAATAGTTGGAACCGTTGCTTTTGATGCTATTGAAACCCCTTTTGGAAAAACCGATAAAATCTTAGGTGGAGCCGCTACCTACATTGGGCTTTCTGCTTCACAATTTAATATTGACGGCGCTATTGTATCTGTTGTTGGAGGTGATTTCCCAAAAAAATATCTTTCCATGTTAGAAAGCAAAGGATTGGATTTAACGGCTTTAGAAGTTGTTGAAGACGGAAAGACTTTTTTCTGGGCAGGAAAATATCATAATGATATGAATTCACGCGATACCCTCGCTACTGAATTAAACGTCCTTGCCGATTTTAAACCTGTAGTTCCTTCAAATTATAAAGACGCTGAAGTGGTGATGCTTGGCAACTTACATCCATTAGTTCAATTAAGTGTGATTGAACAAATGAATGCGCCAAAAGTGATTATGCTGGACACGATGAATTTTTGGATGGATAATACTTGGGACGATTTAATGAAAGTAATTTCAAAAGTAAACGTCTTAACCATAAATGATGAAGAGGCAAGGCAAATGACCAAAGAGTATTCTTTGGTGGTGGCTGCCCAAAAAATTATGGAAATGGGACCTAAGTATGTGGTCATTAAAAAAGGAGAACACGGCGCATTACTTTTTAATAAAGACGAAATTTTCTTTGCTCCTGCCTTACCGCTTGAAGAGGTCTTTGACCCAACGGGTGCTGGCGATACCTTTGCAGGAGGACTGGCTGGTTATTTGGCAAGCACTGGGGATTATTCGTTTGAAAATATGAAAAATGCCATTATTTATGGATCGGCATTAGCATCGTTTTGTGTAGAAAAATTTGGAGCAGAGCGAATTATAAATCTTTCAGCAGAAGATTTAAACAAACGCATTCACCAATTTAAAAGCTTAACTCAATTCGATATAGCATTAACATAATACTGCGCCCTGTTTTTTCGGGGCTTTTTTAATTTGAAACCTTTTTTCTGAAGCTATGAGCGACGAATTAAAACACGAATGTGGAATTGCCTTAGTAAGACTCCTTAAACCATTAGAGTACTACAAAGAAAAGTATGGCACTGCATTTTATGGGGTAAACAAAATGTACCTCATGATGGAAAAGCAGCACAATCGTGGTCAAGATGGTGCTGGATTTGCGGGAATTAAATTGAATATGGATCCTGGGGATCGATACATTAGTAGAATTCGTTCTAACGATGCGCAGCCCATTCAAGATATTTTTGCTCAAATTAATGAACGAATCAATCTTGAGTTTCAACAAACCCCAGAAATAAAAGATGATATTGCCCTTCAAAAAAAGAAAATTCCATATTTAGGCGAATTGTATTTGGGACATGTTCGATACGGTACTTTTGGCGGTAACAGTATTGAAACAGTACATCCTTTTTTAAGACAAAATAACTGGATGCACCGAAATTTAATTATTGCGGGAAACTTCAATATGACAAATACTACTGAGCTTTTCAGCAATCTTATTGAATTAGGAATGCATCCAAAAGAAAAGGCAGATACTGTTACAGTGATGGAAAAAATTGGTCATTTTTTGGATGATGCTGTTCGTAAATTATACAAAAAAGCAAAATCAAAAGGGTTTAATAAAAGAGAAGCCTCACCCTATATTGCTGAAAACCTCAACATTACCAAAATTTTAAGGAAATCTGCTAAAAACTGGGATGGTGGTTACGCCATGGCGGGTTTATTAGGTCACGGAGATTCTTTTGTGTTAAGAGACCCCGCAGGTATTCGTCCTGTTTATTTTTACAAGGATGATGAGATTGTGGTGGTGGCTTCAGAAAGACCCGCCATTCAAACAGTTTTCAATGTGCCTTTTGAAGACGTCCACGAATTAGACCCAGGTCACGCACTCATTGTAAAAAAGGATGGTAGGTTCAGTGTAGATGAAATTCAAACACCTCTAGAAAGAAAATCATGTTCCTTTGAGCGTATCTATTTTTCACGCGGAAGTGATGCAGAAATTTATCAAGAACGAAAACAGTTAGGGCGTTTATTGATGCCCAGAATTCTTTCTGAAATAAATTATGACACCGAAAACACCGTATTTTCTTTTATTCCAAATACAGCTGAAACTTCATTTTATGGAATGCTTGAAGCTGCGCAGGACGAACTGAATAAGCAAAAGAATGAAGCGATTTTAAAGGAAAAAGATACGTTAACTCCTGAAAGGCTTCAGCAAATACAAGCACATAAAATTAGAACCGAAAAGCTGGCAATTAAAGATGTCAAGCTTAGAACATTTATTACTGAAGACAGTAGTCGCGACGATTTAGTGGCACACGTATATGATGTTACTTATGGTGTAGTAAAGCCTAATGACAACCTTGTTGTAATTGACGATAGTATTGTACGAGGAACGACCTTGAAAAAAAGTATTTTAAAAATGCTCGATCGTTTAAATCCAAAACAGATTATTGTAGTTTCCTCGGCTCCTCAAATTCGTTATCCAGATTGTTACGGGATAGATATGGCGAGATTAGAGCATCTAGTTGCTTTCAATGCAACATTGGCACTCCACAAGGAACGAGGCACAGATAATATAGTTGAAGAAATTTATAAAAAGTGTAAAGCACAATTAGATACTAATGAATCTGAAGAAGTTGTAAATCATGTGAAAGAGTTTTACGCTCCTTTTACAGACGAAGAAATTTCGGATAAAATAGCTGAGATTATAACAGATAAAAGCATCAATGCTCGGGTAAAAGTAAT
Organism: Flavobacteriaceae bacterium; assembly: GCA_034670265.1. GTDB lineage: Bacteria > Bacteroidota > Bacteroidia > Flavobacteriales > Flavobacteriaceae > Halomarinibacterium. The sequence continues at coordinate 50,440 of JAXMNU010000003.1, forward strand.
TTTCCAAAAAGTAGATGATTTACACGAAGCTTGCCCAAAGAATTTAGGAGACTGGTATTTTACAGGAGATTACCCAACAGATGGTGGCAAGAAAGTTGTAAATAGAGCTTTTGTTCACTTCTTTGAGGGCAATCCAGAAAGAGCTTATTAGGTATTATTTAGCTTAAGTAGTCCCTTTATCGAAAATATAAAACAGTTTATCTAAAAGTAGGAAAAATCTGTATCCAAGTAGGTTTTTTGACATATATTTGCGCCATACCATAGCATAAGTAGGTTAAGTTCATGGTAAGATTTGGGGCAAAAAAGGTAAACTCTCGTTTACCTTTTTTATTTTTTAGCAGCTAAATGTAAAGTTCTTCTCATAAAACTTACTTTTTAACGAAAAAAAAGGTTGTTGGTCTAAAAGTGCTTTTTACATTCAAATATTGATATACATTTGTTTTATACCATAGCATAAGTAGGTTAAGTTCATGGTAGATTTGGGGCAAAAAAAGGTAAACGCTTGTTTACCTTTTTTTATTGACCCAAATCAAAAAGGGGTGACGAGAAGCATGGCTTCGAGTCGAATCCTTCTTCCAGTTGCTTGTTTGCCTTTTGTATTATCATTATCATAAAACGAATGCTGGATTGAAATCGCTTCAACTCATATCTTTTTCTGGTTACTTCAATTCTCTTTTTGGTGATTCAATATTTTGATTGTTGATTCCTAAATTATTTTCAAAAAAAATACCCCTTGTGAAAAAGGAGTATTTTAAAATCTTTTATAAATTAATTTTTATTTATTAGCAGCATATCTTTTTGCTACTTCATCCCAATTAATCACATTAAAAAATGCAGAAACATAATCGGGTCTTCTATTTTGATAATTTAAATAGTATGCGTGTTCCCAAACATCAATTCCTAAGATAGGAGTCCCCCCACATCCCACACCAGGCATTAATGGATTGTCTTGATTAGGAGTTCCACATACATCTAGTTTTCCGCCTTTTTGCACACAAAGCCAAGCCCATCCAGAACCAAACTGTGTTTTTGCAGCATTGGAAAAAGCATCTTTAAACGCATCAAAACTTCCAAAAGAATCATTAATGGCTTTTGCTAAATCCCCAGATGGTGTTCCGCCTCCGTTTGGAGACATCACTTCCCAAAATAAACTATGATTATAAAAGCCTCCTCCATTATTTCTAACAGCTTTGTTATTCATATCGAGGTTGGCTAAAATATCTTCAATTGATTTTCCAGCCATCGAAGTTCCTTCGATAGCAGCATTTAAATTATTAGTGTATCCTGCGTGGTGTTTTCCATGGTGAATTTCCATGGTTCTTGCGTCTATATTTGGCTCAAGAGCGTTATGAGCATATTTTAAATCAGGTAAGGTAAATGACATGATTGTTTCGTTTTTAGTTATTAATTACTTCAAATTTAAGCAATAAAAGTGGCAATCTGTGTTATAGAAATTATAAGTTTTTTATATCATTATAGATATTCTTAATGGTATCTTTAACTTTACAAAAACAATTGATTTAATTGAAAAATCAAGCTCCCTTTATTGTTTACAATGCTTCTGCTGGTAGTGGAAAGACCTTTGTTTTGGTTAAATCGTTTTTAATAAAAATTCTTTCGTCTCAACAAAAGGACTATTATAAACACCTTCTCGCCATTACTTTTACAAATAAGGCAGTGGCAGAAATGAAACAACGAGTAATTACCTCACTCATTCATTTTTCTTTGGAAGAAACACACCACGGGTCAGAAAGCATGCTTAATGTAATTGCACTTGAAACGGGTTTGTCTAAACTAGAAATAAATGCTCGTTCAAAAAGAATATTGAAACATCTTTTAAATCATTATGCACTTTTTAGTGTTGAAACAATTGATCATTTTAACCTTAGATTATTACGAACTTTTGCCAGAGATTTAAAGCTTCCTCCCAATTTTGAAGTTAGCCTCGAAACACCTCAGCTTATTCTAAAAGCTATTGATAGGCTTATAAACAAAGCGGGACAAGATGAAGAAATTACTAAGCTTCTTATAGATTTTGCGCTTCAAAAAACAGACGAAGATAAATCTTGGGATATTGCCATTGACCTTAACAAGGCTGCGAAACTATTAACCATTGAAAACGACCTTCCATTTATTGATACACTAAAAACAAAATCCATTTCAGATTTTAAAGAATTACAAAAACAGCTCTACGGAAAAGTTAAAGAAAGTGAGTTAATGGCAATTGCTGAAGCACAAACAATTCTTACAATCTTTCAACAAAATGGGCTAGAACGATCTCATTTTTCTGGTGGGTATTCATTCGATTTTTTTGTAAAAATTGCTGAAGGAAATTTTAATGTAAATTTTGGGTTGGGTTGGCAAAATAATTTAGGCATTAAACCGCTTTATAAGGCAAAAGAAGATTCTTTCATTGCTGAAAAAATAGATAAAATAACGCCTCAAATAATAATTGGATTCAATAAAATTGAACAGAGCGTATCCAGCATTTTACTTTTTCAAAACATTCTGAAAAACTTAGTTCCATTAGCGACCGTAAATCTTATAAATCAAGAGCTTCAGCTTATAAAAGAGGAAGAAGGCGTTTTACCTATAAGTGAGTTTAATCGTATTATTAGTAAAGAAATAAAAAACGAGCCCGCACCCTACATTTACGAAAGGCTTGGAGAGCGGTATCGTCATTTTTTTATAGATGAGTTTCAAGATACTTCACTTTTACAATGGCAAAATTTAATTCCGTTAGTAGATAATGCTTTGTCACAAAATTACACCGAAGAAAACACAGGAAGCCTCTTGTTAGTTGGTGATGCAAAACAATCTATTTATCGTTGGCGTGGCGGGCTGCCCGAGCAGTTTATTGAACTGTGTCATGTTGAAAATCTGTTTCCTTCGGTAGCAAAAGAGACACGAAATCTTGAAACAAATTATAGAAGTTGCAAACAAATTATAGCTTTCAATAATGAGTTTTTCAGTTTTGTTGCGCCTTTTTTTGGAGATGATTCTTATCAAAAAATATACGAAGAAGGGAACAAGCAACTTACCAATAGCGACTGCGAGGGGTTTGTCTCCATCAATTTTATCGAGCCTACTTTAAAAGAAGAGGCCTACGAAGCATATGTACAAAAAGTGTATGAAACCGTTCTTGATTTAGAATCCCGAGGATGCCCAAAAAAGGATATTTGTATTCTAACTCGAAAAAAAGAAGAAGGGGTAGCCGTTAGTGAATTTTTAGTAGCAAATAATATCTCGGTTGTTTCAGAAGAGACATTGCTTTTACAAAATTCTGAAATTGTAAAAATGCTTGTCAATTTATTACAGTTGTCACTCCTTCCAGAGCAAGATGGTATAAAAATCCACGTACTTGAATTTCTCTTTAATCATCTTGAAATTGATGCAGAAAAACACAATTTCTATGCTGAGCATATTGGGTTTCCGCTTTCAAAATTAGAAGAAACATTAAAAAATAATAATCTAAATATTCGATTTGAAGAAGTAGCGTCGCTAGGCCTTTATGAAAGTTTTGAATATTTCATTTACTCTTTACAGCTTCATACAATTGCGGACGCTTATGTACTTCATTTTATAGATTGGGTTTTTCAGCAATCACAAAATGCACAATTGGACAAACAAGAGTTTTTATCTTATTGGGAAACACAAAAAGATAAAGTGAGTTTGTCTTTTAATTCTAATCAGGAAGATGCAATACAAGTAATGACCATTCATAAATCCAAAGGACTTGAGTTTCCTGTGGTTATTTTCCCATTTGCAGATCTCGATATTTACAAAGAAATAGAGCCTAAAGCATGGTATCCTTGGCGAGAAAATGGATTTGATGATTTGCTAATCAATTTTAACAAGGAAGTAGAAAATTATGGTGAAGTGGGTTCTTATATTACTCAATTGAGAAGAAACACCTTGGAGCTAGATAATATCAATTTATTATATGTTGCTTTTACAAGAGCAGAAAAAGAATTATACATTTTTGCAAAAGATGAATCGCTTCAAAAAACTCCAAAAAAATACAATCAATTTTTAAAACTATTTCTTGAAAATAAATCGCTGTGGAATGATGGTTTGGACACCTATAGTTTTGGGTTAAAGCATACTTGGGCTATTTCAGAAAAGATTGATGAATCTCTTTATTCTGTTGCTCCTTATTTTGTTTCACTGCCTTATGACAAATTATTAAGAATTTCATCTATGGGTAAATATACTTTGGATAAGGAAGTACAAGCTTCCATTGGCTTTGGTAATAGTATCCATGATGCTATGGCGAAGATTTTTTGGGAAGATGATTTAGAGTTTGTTTTGAAGGAATTGAAAGATAATATCCCAAATGAAGAAAACATCCAACTTATTGAAAACACACTCAAGAATATTGTCACTCATCCTAAATTGAATGCTCTTTTTTTGAAAGAGGACACTGTTTATAACGAGCGAGATATCATTACTCCATTTGGGGTTATACGCCCAGATCGTATAAATATCCACTCCAATAATTCCATTACACTATTAGATTATAAAACTGGAGCGCAAAATATTTCCCACGCTAATCAAATAAATACCTATGCAGATGCTCTGTTAGAAATGGGATTTACGATAAAAGAAAAACTAATTGTTTATCTTGAAAAAGAAAGCATTTTGATAAATAACATTTAAATTTGAAGACTTAAAATTTTTAGTAAAAATGTACGGTAAAATAAAAGAACACTTGCAAGCGGAGCTTGAGGAAATTAAAGATAATGGGCTTTTTAAAAAAGAACGAATAATTACTTCTGCTCAAGGTGCTGTAATCAAAATTTCTACTGGTGAAGAAGTAATAAACTTTTGTGCTAACAACTATTTAGGTCTTTCCTCTCATCCTGAAGTTATTCAAGCAGCTAAAGACACCATGGATACTCATGGGTTTGGAATGTCATCTGTACGATTTATTTGTGGTACTCAGGATATTCATAAAGAATTGGAACAAAAAATTGCAGATTATTATCAAACTGAAGACACTATCCTTTATGCTGCTGCATTCGATGCAAATGGTGGCGTTTTTGAACCTTTATTAGGACCAGAAGATGCCATTATTTCAGATTCTTTAAATCACGCTTCTATTATTGACGGGGTTAGACTTTGTAAGGCAGCTCGATATCGTTATGAAAATAATAATATGGAGGATTTAGAAAAGCAACTCGTCGCCGCAAACGAAAATGATGCCCGATTTAAAATTATAGTAACCGATGGGGTTTTCTCCATGGATGGTCTTTTAGCACCCTTGGATAAAATTTGTGATTTGGCAGACAAATACGACGCACTCGTAATGATAGACGAATGCCATGCTGCAGGTTTTATAGGAGAAACAGGTCGCGGAACTCTTGAGGAGAAAGGCGTTATGGACAGAATTGACATCATTACAGGTACCTTAGGAAAAGCATTAGGTGGCGCCATGGGTGGATATACTACTGGAAAAAAAGAAATAATTGAAATGCTAAGACAGCGATCACGCCCATATTTATTTTCAAATTCTTTAGCTCCAGCCATTGTTGGAGCCTCAATAAAAGTTTTTGATATGCTTCAAAACGACACTTCATTAAGAGATAAACTTGCAGAAAATGCTACTTATTTTAAAAAAGGGATGAAAAAAGCGGGGTTTGATATTATTGAAGGAGACTCGGCTATCGTGCCAGTAATGCTGTACGATGCTAAGCTTTCGCAAACCATGGCAAATATGCTTTTGGAAGAAGGAATTTATGTAATTGGGTTCTTTTACCCTGTCGTTCCAAAAGGTAAAGCTAGAATTCGAGTGCAGCTTTCAGCAGCTCATACTCAAGAACAACTTGATAAAGCCATTAATTCATTCATAAAAGTGAAGCAAAAATTAAAAATTTAGGGTTTCAAAGCGTTATTTAAAAGCTTAGACTACGGTATTTGTAAAAATTTTAATAGATTTGCTTTTGTTAATAAAATTTAACAACTTACTTTTGCTCTATTAACACTTAAAAAATTAAACAATCGAATATGAAACATCTTAACAGTATTTTAGCTGCTGCCCTTTTTCTTTTTACAGTAGGAGTAGCAAATGCACAAGACCAAAACAATCCTTGGGCTATAGAAGTGGGTGTTAACGCCGTTGATTTTTATCCAGTTGGCCCAGCGGCCGATGGTAGAGGTTATCACGGTGTCCCAACAAGTGAACTAAGTCAAAACAGCTTGTTTGATGAATATTTTAACCAAAATGACCATTGGAATATCTTGGCTTCAGCTTCAAAAGTGTCTGTAGCAAGATATATTGGTGATGGATTTACATTTGGTGCAGTAGGAACAATCAATAAAATTAAAACATTTGGAGATGTTCCTGTAGACGATTTAATCTATTATGGTGCCGATGGTGAAATTAGATACAGCCTTAGAGACCTAATTAACGGTCCTGGAGGTTGGTTTGATCCATCTATTGGTGTTGGTGGAGGTTACACTTGGATCGATGATATTGGTTTTGGTACTGCAAACGCACTTGCAAGTGTTCGTTTTTGGGTTACTGAAAGCTTAGCACTTAATTTCCAAAGTACATACAAGCACGCATTTGAAGATGAATATGGAGTAAAACACTTCCAGCACTCTGTAGGTGTTGCTTTCAAATTTGGAGGTAAAGATACTGATGGTGACGGAATTTATGACAACGAAGATGAGTGTCCAGAAACTCCTGGATTACCAGAATTTAACGGTTGTCCTGACACTGATGGTGATGGAATCGAAGATAGAAATGATGCTTGTCCAGATGTACCTGGTTTAGCTGAATTTAACGGTTGTCCTGATACTGATGGGGACGGAATTCCAGATCCACAAGATGCTTGTCCAACTGTACCTGGTTTAGCTTCAATGAACGGATGTCCAGATGCTGACGGTGATGGAATCACTGATGCAGAAGACGAGTGTCCTAACGAAGCTGGTCCTAAAGCAAACAACGGATGTCCTTGGCCAGATAGAGATGGTGACGGTGTACTTGACAAAGATGATCAGTGTCCAGATGTTCCTGGAACTGTAGCAAACAAAGGTTGTCCAGAAGTAACTATTGAAATTATCAATCAGTTAAATGAGTACTCTAAAACTATCTTATTCGATACTGGTAAATCTACCATTCGTAAAGAGTCTTACGCTGTACTTCAAAGTATCGTAGATATTATGAAAGAATACCCAACTACTTCTTTCGTAATTGAAGGACATACTGATAGTGTTGGATCTGATAAGAGTAACCAAACTTTATCTGATAACAGAGCTGCGTCTGTAAGAGACTATCTTACAACCATTGGAATGGACGGAAGTCGTCTTTCATCAATTGGGTACGGTGAGTCTAGACCTATTGCTACTAACAACACGAAAGCTGGAAGACAGCAAAACCGTCGTGTTGAAATCTCTTTGAAAAACTAAAAAGAGTTTAATAATATATATTTTGAAACGCCTCCTTCTCGGAGGCGTTTCTTATTTTTAGGGCATGAATACTTTTATAGAAGAAGTACTTTCCCAAATTAATAAACAGGATAAAAACCTATCCCAAGCCGTCTTTATTCTTCCTAGTAAAAGAGCCGTAGGTTTTTTAAAAAGATACTTATCTAGACAATTAAATGTCCCTATCTTCTCTCCAAAAATTATAAGTATTGAAGAATTTATCGAAGAGATTTCAGGTTTAAAAATAATCGATTCCTTAACACTATTATTTTCTAGTTACGCTGTGTATTTAAACACACACGAATTTCCTGAAAAAGATTCGTTCGAAGAATATACTTCTTGGGGACAAGCTATTTTAAACGATTTTAATGAAATAGACCGCTACTTAGTTCCAAAAAGTGAATTTTTTAATTACCTATTAAGTATTCAAACTTTAGAAAAGTGGGGTGTAAAAGACCACCAAACACCTTTTGTAAAACAATATTTATCCTTTTGGCAAAACCTTGAAACATTTTATGAAAACTTAAACGATGCCTTTGCGCAAGAACAAAGAGGGTATCAAGGAATGGTTTACAGAAAAGCTGCAGAAGACATGGAGCACTATTTGGCTGCACATGGGAATCGAAATCATTATTTTATGGGTTTTAATGCCCTAAATAACGCAGAGCAATCTATCATTCAAGAACTTTTAGAAACAGGAAATACAACTGTTTTTTGGGATATGGATTCACATTTGTTTGCAGACCAAGAACACGCTGCGTCCTTTTTTCTTCGGAATTACAAAAAAACCTGGAATTATTATAAACACAATCCCATTTCAATAATAGATAGTTGTAATACAAACAAGAAAATTACTATTGCTGAAGCTCAAAATGATATAGGTCAAGTAAAATATGTGGCTCAACTTCTGTCGGATTATCCACCAGAAATGCTTGATAAAACGGCGATTGTATTGGCAGACGAATCACTTTTAACACCACTTCTCTATTCGCTTCCCAATGTTGTTGACAGTGTTAATGTAACCATGGGGTTGCCAATTAAAGACTTGCCCGAAGTTGATTTTTTTGATTACATACTAGACCTTTATCAAAATCCTGATCCTTTTTATTATAAAAAGCTTGAGCTTTTGTTACTACACCCTTGGGTTAAGAAATTATTGGTTAAGCCAGAAAATATTTTACAATTCATTAAAACCAACAATCTTTCAAGTATTTCATATCAAAAATTATTAGCGATTGGCGGGACTCAAAACGAAGAAGTCATTAAATTACTTTTTAATACTAATTTTGATAGCATCGATGAAATTGTAAAAAATTTCCAGTCAATTATACAAAAGCTATATACTTCAATTAGTCTTACTGTAATTGAAAAATCCATTCTTTCTAAAATTGAAGAAATCTTTAAAACAATAACATTACTCACTACACAATTTGACTATTTAAAATCACCGCTCTCTTTAAAAAATGCCTTCAGTCAATTAGTCTCAAAAGCATCACTTGATTTTGAAGGGAATCCCGAAAAAGGGTTGCAGATTATGGGAATACTTGAAACGAGGGTTATTGATTTTGAAAATATTATCCTTCTTTCTGTAAATGAAGGAATTCTCCCTTCTGGTAAAACAAATAATTCTTTTATCACTTATGATTTAAAACTTCAATTTGGGTTACCCTTACATCCTGAAAAAGATGCTGTTTATGCATATCATTTTTATCACTTATTGTTTAGAGCAAAGCAATCAACATTTGTTTACAGTAGTCAATCAAAAGGATTAAGAACGGGTGAAAAAAGTAGATTTTTGCTTCAGTTGGAGATTGATGAAGATCTTAAAGGAAGTATTACGCATAAAGTGCAAACCTCAACATTATTACATCATAGAGATACATTAAAAGAAATTGAGAAAACTTCAGAAATAATTGTAAAACTTCAAAAAATAGCTGAAAATGGTTTTTCGCCTTCGGCTTTACTTTCTTATGTAAGAAACCCCATGGATTTTTATTTTGAACGAATTCTTGGGATTAACGATACAGATGCCGTTGAAGAAACCATAGAATATAATACGCTAGGAACCATCGTACACGAAGCTTTAGAGAAATTATATGCGCCGTTTATAAAATCTTATTTAAGTGTAGAAGAGTTGTCTAAATGCCTTAAAAGAGTTCCTGCCGAAGTGATACAGCAGTTTCAAAATCATTTTAAGGAAGGAGATTTTTCTAAAGGGAAAAACCTCATCATTTTTGAAATTGCCAAACGATACGTTGAAAATTTAATCAACCTCGATATTGATTCCATTAAAAATGGAAATACAATTAAAATCTTAGCACTTGAAGAAAGCTTAAAAACTGAGCTTCTATTTTCAGAAATAAATTATCCCATATTTTTAAAAGGAAATGTAGACCGAGTCGATTTGTTTAACGATCAACTACGAATTATCGATTATAAAACAGGGAAAGTGGAACAGAAAGAATTAGATATAATAGATTGGGAAAATCTTACACAAGATTATAAGTATAGTAAAGCTTTCCAAGTATTGGCTTATGCATATTTGTATCAAAAAAAAGAGTCTTTTAATGAGGTCCTAGCTGGAATTATTTCTTTTAAAAACTTAAGTGCTGGTTTTATGAGTTTTAGAAAGAAAGATGCGCCAAGGTCTACTAAAGGAGAACTAAGAATTGACTCAGACGTTTTAATCAATTTTGAAAGCGAACTTAAATCACTTATCCTTGAAATTATGGATATCAATGCTCCTTTTATTGAAAAAGAAATCGCAAAATGATTCCTTGAATTGAAAAAACCATCTTGAGAAATCTTTCAAATTCAAAAAAATAGTATATTTGGGTATGGGCGTAGGTGCATTAGTTATTTGGAGTTTTATTGCGTGCTTAATCATTGGCTTACTAGCCATGATTTCAGAGCGAGCGTAGTAAAAACTTTATTCAAAAAGTAAGAAATGAGTTTTCAACATTGAAAACCTCATCTTTATATTATTACATGAAAAAAATCCATTTGCAGTACAAATGGATTTTTATTTTAGTGGAGAAGATGGGACTCGAACCCACGACCTCTTGACTGCCAGTCAAGCGCTCTAGCCAGCTGAGCTACATCCCCAAAGAAGGGCGAAAATACTAAAAATATTTAATCTGCCCCACGTAAAACCAACAAAGGTTTTGTGGTATAAAAATCCTTTTTAAGGATGGTGTTTTTTTCCCAAAGCTTTTCAAAGAAACCTCTTTTTCTTCTAAAAACACAAAGCATGTCTGGTTGGTGTGACTGGAAATGTTCCAAAATTCCTTGAAAAATTGTAACATTTTCGGTTGTTTTAACCTTATTGCTAATCTTTAATAATTCAGAATCAATTTTGTGGTCTTCCTTAACCATATCGGGAGTGATAACATGCAGTAAATTGATTTTTGCACTAAAATGGCTCGCAATTTTCTTTAGCGGAGTTAAAATGTCTTCATTCTCTAAATGACCATTTTTAAAAGCCAATAAAATAACTTCAGCCTTTCTAAAAATATATCCCTTAGGAATCATTAAAATAGGAATGTCTGTTTGCTTTACAATTTTACCTGAAACATTTCCTAAATATACTTCATCAGTAATATTTACACTTTGAGGGGAAAGTATAATTAAATCTATATTTAATTGCAAAGAAATTCTTTGAATCCCTTCAAATGGATCTCCTTTTAAAGACTTAGAAATTACTTCTACTCCTTTTGTATTTACTTCTTTAAGCACCAACTCTAATTGCTCCTCGCTCTCTTCAATAATTAAGTCATTTACTTTGGTTAATCTACCAACTTTTGAAAATTCTTTATAAAGATTAATGAGATACACCGTTGCGCCAGTTAATGATGCAAGGTTTATAGCATATTTTAAATTAGTGATGGCACTATCTGTAGAACCTACTGGAACCAGTATATTTTTCATGAGTTTCCGTATCTTTAATTCTTTTGCAAAATTAATCTTTATTATGATACGCAAAGCCTTATTGCAAGAAATTCCGAAACTAATGGAGCTTACTCAAGCTTGTGCGAAAAAAATGATTGCTGAAGGTATTTTTCAATGGAATGAACACTACCCCAGTCGCGAAGCTTTCAAAAAAGATGTAGAAAGAGGCGAGTTATTTTTAATGTTTTCTGAAAATGACCTAGTAGGCTGCATCACCATTTCTACTTTAAAAGATGAAGAATACAAGGCTATACAGTGGCTTACTCCAGATGCTACAAACTTTTATATCCACCGATTGGCTATACATCCTAAATTTCAGCATAGAGGATTTGCAAAGCAACTTATGGATTTTGCTGAAAGCCTTGCTTGTGAAAAGAAAGCAACATCAATTCGATTAGATACTTTCAGTAAAAATAGTCGCAACCAAAAATTTTATGAAGCAAGAGGCTACACCAAACTTGGCAATATCTTTTTCCCTAAGCAAAGTGAATTTCCTTTTTATTGCTACGAATTACCTATAGTTTCTACCTTACCAAAGAAAAATAGCCCGTAAATACACGATTATCGTTAGTAGTCGCTTTGTACCAATACCCATCTGCTGGCAGTGGTATATTATTATAGCGCCCATCCCAACCCCTGCTAGTTCGTCCTACCCTAGCTACTAACTTACCATTTCTGTCAAAAATAGAAATCACAGAAATAATGAGTGCATTTGTTTTTGGGGGAACATACTGCCAATAATCATTGTAACCATCACCGTTAGGTGAAAAATAAGGTGGAAACCCTGAGGGTGGAAAGTTAAGCTGAAAGGATTCTTCCGTTTCGCCACAACCATTTTTATCTCTCACTTTTACAGTGTGTGTCCCTGCCGAAAGATTAATGAAAAAGTTATTTTCTGTAAATTCTGAATCATCGAAAGAGTATTCGTAATCACCCAATCCTGAAACTTCCAAGGTAACGGTAAATAGTTGCCCAATCTGAACTTTAAAAATCTCTTCAATTACAGGGGCAGAAGAGGATATCACGGTAAATTCTTTTGTAAACGAACATTCAATAGATACTTCTCCTTCAATTATGATATTATAAACTTCATAACGATATAATCCGTTTTCAGAAATATCTGCAAAAGAAGCTTCAGAAATTAGCTCTTCTCCTGCTGAAGTATCTATTTGATACCAGCGATACCCATCAGCATTATCTGGAGATACAACTCTAGTGGGAAGGCTATTGTCACAAATTCCTACCGTATCTGGAAAATTGCTTTCAGGATAATAGGAAATAAGTTCCCCTGTTTCGGAATCAAAAAATGGCCCGCAGCCTAAGATAGTGGAAAAAAATTCTTGCCCACAAGACTGTGCCTCGCCTGCCGCATTAAAAGGAACTATCCTTACAAAATAGGTGTTGTTCGATTCAAAATTAAGGACATAGGTAGAAGTATCTGTAAATGTAGCACCATCAAGAATATCATTTACGAATGGGGTTTTCCCTATATAGACTCTATATCCTATGGCATTAGGCACAGGTTTCCATTGCAGAAAGGGTGACAAAGAAACATTTATGGCACCATTTATAGGAGTGATGAGTTGTGTGCAAATGGGTGGTTCTCCTAAAGAACCTGTGGTAAAACTTTCTTCCAAACAATCGAATGAAAATCCATTTTCATTATAGGGAGTAATTTTTACATAAATAGTTGTACTTGGAGGAAAATTTGTTGGCGGGTTATAAGTAAGCACGTTTCCAAGGTCAAAATCATTTAAAATATCCCCAACTCCTGGTGAAGTGCCAATAGTAATATGATAGCCCAGTGCTCTCGCCGCATAACTCCAAATTAAATTTGTTCCCACATTTACGTCGATATCACCATCTTCAGGATTTAGAAGAATTGCACAACCAGGAGCCATAGTAACATCCTGAGTAGTGAAAGACTGGCTGGGGCACACAATATCATCTTGGTCAAAAAAGAAGAGCGTAATGGTAACATAAATTGTGGAGGATTCAGGTAGTCCAAAAGGCGGTGAAAATGTAGTGTCGCTTCCAACTAGTTGTTCGTTTATAATATCAGTTCCTCCTACAGTTGTGCCAATAGAAATAATATACCCTGTTACTCCTGAAACTTGTTCCCAAGTGATACTGGTATCCACAGGAACATTTGTAGTGCCTTGCATTGGACTAATTAAAGCTGGGCAATCTTGTGCCCAAAATATTTGGGAAAATAGTAAGCAAATGAAGTAAATGATTTTTTTAATCATTTCTGAAAAAACAAATTATAAACGGAAAGAATAGAGTTCCCTCTTATTAATTTTCATAGCGTTTTATAGCTATTAAAGATACGGCTTTTTCACATCTGTCTCAACTGCAAAGCCTAATTCTGGCTTCTATTAAATTGTAATTAGTAATTTTGCCGCTTGTCACAACCAGCAACAAATATTTCCTTTAAACGAATTCAGCAATTGGCTATCCCAGCCATTATTGCAGGTATCGCAGAGCCTGTGCTTTCTACCACCGATGCAGCAGTCGTGGGAAACATCCCTGAATATGGCACCGAATCACTTGCGGCTGTGGGGGTTGTTGGCTTTTTTCTTTCCACATTAATTTGGGTTTTGGCGCAAACACGCAGTGCCATTGCCGCCATAATAGCACAAAATTTAGGCGCAGGAAAAATTGAAGACATTAAAAATTTTCCAGCACAAGCCATCTATTTCAATATCATCCTTAGTGTTATTGTTTTATTCTCCACCTATTTCTTTGTTGAAGAAATTTTTAGGCTACTCAATGCCGAAGGACTCATCCTTCAGTTTAGTATTGATTATTACAATATTCGCGTTTGGGGGTTTCCATTAACGCTTTTCACCTTTGCTGTTTTTGGAATATTTAGAGGGCTACAAAACACCCTTTGGCCTATGACCATTGCCATTGTAGGGGCAACCATAAACATAGGTTTGGATTTTGCTTTGGTGTACGGAATAGAAGGATACATTCCTGTAATGGGAATTAAAGGGGCCGCTTGGGCAAGCCTCATTGCACAAAGTATTATGGCGTTGTTAGCATTAGCTCTTGTGCTTACCAAAACTAATACGTCCTTGAGACTGCGCTTTCCTCTTCACCCAGAAATAAATCGCCTTGTAAGCATGAGCTTTAACTTGTTTATTCGATCTATTGCACTAAACGCTGCATTAATGTTAGCAGTTCGAGAGGCCACAGCCTTAGGTAAAGAATTTATTGCAGCCCATGCCATTGCCATAAATATTTGGCTTTTTACTGCCTTTTTTATCGATGGTTATGGAGCCGCGGGGAATATTCTTGGGGGTAAATTGTTAGGTGCAAAGGAGTATAAAACGCTTTGGAAACTTACTAAAAAAGTAACTATTTACAATCTCTTAGTTGCTACCATGCTTGCTGTGCTTTGTATAGTTTTCTATAAGCCCTTAGGGAGTATTTTTATTAAAGACATGGCTGTACTTACCGTTTTTTACGCGATGTTTTTTATGGTGATTATTAGCCAGCCTTTCAATGCTATCGCTTTTACTCTGGATGCCATTTTTAAAGGACTTGGAGAAATGGCTTATTTACGAAATGTCCTAATAGGGGCAACTCTAGTAGGCTTCATCCCATTTTTGTATTTAGCAATCTATATGGATTTGGGCCTTATTGGAATTTGGATTGCAATTCTTACTTGGATAGCCTATAGAGCCATTGCATTAATAATTAAGTTTTACCGAAAATACCTTCCGTTAGCTAAAAACAATTAACGGGTTTTAAGCCAACCTGTAATGCTTAATCTTTCTGAAGCTTTTACAACCTTTACTTCGTGCTCCAACACTTGGCTTTCAAAAATAACGATACGACCAGGTAAAGGCAATAATTCTAAAGGTTTGTCTTCAAGATATAGTGTTAACTCTCCCCCATACTCCTTAGGCCAATGGGCTTCGTTTAAATAACACACAATGGAAAGTTTTCTTCTATCGTCATTTTGAAACGTATCCAAATGTCTTTTATAAAATGTGCCTTGGGGATAAACAGCATAATGAAATTCCTTTTGAAGAATTCCCATAAAACAGGTCCTATTAAGGTAGGATACTAATTCATTAATTTTCTGAAAAAACAGCTGCTCCGCTAAATCTGCTTTCGTTTCATCTATCCACAAAATAAAATCGCCTCGTATCGTTTTATCAATTTCTTCATTAACACGGCTTCCAATAGCCGATTTTTTAAAACGATCGGCCTCATATTTTGCCATTAAATTTGTACGCAATGCTATAACTTCGGCTTCAGTAAAAAAAGCATCTACAACACTATATTGTTGTTGCATTAAGTCTTCAATTATAGATTCGAACAATGGATTCTCAACAAAATCCAATTGCTCATATAATTCTTTGCTCATAGCTATTCTTGAAAAAAGTGTGCAAATATACTCTAAGAAACTACAGTATTTTCAAAAATAAATTAAATTGAAAATACTGTATCTTTGACACCTTATGGGAACGATTAGAATAACAAAACAATTTACATTTGAAACGGGCCATGCACTCTACGGCTACGATGGTAAATGCCGCAATGTACATGGGCATAGTTACAAACTTTCGGTAACGGTCATTGGAAATCCTATTGAAGATTCTACAAATGTAAAATTTGGAATGGTTATCGATTTTAGTGATTTAAAAAAGATCGTCAAAGAAGAAATTGTGGATGTATTTGATCACGCAACTGTTTTTAATAAAAACACCCCTCACGTAGAATTGGCCAAAGAACTTTCACAACGTGGCCACAATGTACTATTAGTCAATTATCAACCCACTAGCGAAATGATGGTCATTGATTTTGCCGAAAAAATTAAAGCAAGGCTTCCCAAAAATATAACTTTACATTCTTTAAAATTACAGGAAACCGAAACCAGTTATGCTGAATGGTTTGCTGATGATAATTAAATTCTAAATGTCTCCCTGAGCGCAGTCGAAGGGTCTTTTTTCTCTATCTTTGAAGTATGCAACTACCCAATGGTAAAAAAATTTATTTTTCAAGCGACAACCATTTAGGGGCTCCTACCCCTTCGGAAAGTTTACCTCGTGAAAAAAAGTTTGTGGCTTGGTTAGATGAAGTCAAAGAGGATGCTGCCGCAATTTTCTTGTTGGGCGATTTATTCGATTTTTGGTTTGAATATAAAACCGTGGTTCCTAAAGGGTTCGTTCGCGTTTTGGGAAAGCTTGCCGAAATTAGCGATAGCGGAATTCCTATTTACTTCTTTGTTGGGAATCATGACCTTTGGATGCACGATTACTTTGAAAAAGAACTCAATATTCCCGTGTATCGCGATGTGAAAGAATTCACTTTTAATAATAAATCATTTTTAATTGGGCACGGCGACGGAAAAGGCCCTGGAGACAAAGGTTACAAACGAATGAAAAAGGTGTTTATCAATCCATTTTCCAAATGGTTGTACCGTTGGTTGCACCCAGATTGGGGTATGCGGTTGGCGCAATATCTTTCCGTAAAAAATAAATTAATCTCTGGAGACGAAGACCGAAAATTTCTAGGCGAAGACCAAGAATGGTTAGCGCTTTATGCCAAAAGAAAATTGGAAGAAAAACATTACGATTACTTTGTTTTTGGACATCGACATTTACCTATGAAAATTGACGTTGGTGAACAATCCGTCTATTACAATTTAGGCGATTGGATAAATCATTACACCTATGGCGTTTTTGATGGAACTTCTTTTGAACTGAAAGAATTTACTCCTTAATGTCTTTAATTCGCAATTGAAGGCTCACATTTCCCTGCCATTCATTTTCATCAATCACATAAGCTATTTTAAAAGGCTTTCCGTTACAAGTAATCTCCTCTTTCTCTGCCATCCCAAAACCAATCCCTGTAAATTGATTAGAACTTCCTTGCTTCATGACCAAGCGTAAATGGGTTTTGTCTTCACCCACTGTTTTTCCGTAGCCCACATCTTTCACATTTTTACTCATAAAAACAGGGGTCATATTTCCAGGACCAAAGGGCGCAAATTGTTTCAGTAAACGATAAAATTTTGGCGTGATGTCGTTAAAATCAATTTCTGCATCAATCTTGATTTCGGGTGTTAATAAGCTGGGATCTATTGTTTCAGAAACCACTTTTTCGAAGGCTTCTTTAAAGTTTTTAAAATCCTTTTCAAACAAGGTAAGTCCGGCTGCATATTTATGACCACCAAATTGTTCAATATATTCTGAACAACCTTCCAAGGCATTATACACATCAAACCCTTTTACCGATCGCGCCGAAGCTGCTAGGGTATCGCCATTTTTTGTAAAAACTAAGGTAGGACGATAGTAGGTTTCGGTTAATCGTGAAGCCACGATCCCAATCACTCCTTTATGCCACGAATCTTTATAGACAACCGTTGTCATTCGGTTTTCCTCTTTGTTTTCAATAATTTGCTGCAGTGCCTCTTCGGTAATTAGCTGATCTGTTTCTCTTCTTTCCGTATTAAATGCTTCAATTTCCACGGCATATTCCGCAGCTTTGTTGATATCGGTTTCGGTTAAAAGTGTCACTGCATGATTACCGTGTTTCATACGTCCTGCCGCATTAATACGAGGTGCAATGATAAAAACCACATCGGTGATGGTAAGCGTTTGCTTTTTTACTTGTTTCAGTATCGCTTTAAAACCCGTTCGCGGATTGGCATTAATCACTTTTAATCCATAATGTGCTAAAATCCTATTTTCACCAGTAATGGGAACAATATCGGCACCTATTGCCGTGGCAACCAAATCTAAATACAGTAGTAAATCTTCAATTTTTTGATCTCGGTTTTGCGCCAATGCTTGGACGAGTTTAAATCCAACCCCACAACCGCACAATTCTTTATAAGGATACTCGCAGTCCTCTCTTTTAGGATCTAAAACAGCCACTGCTTTTGGAATTTCACTGCCTGGGCGATGGTGATCACAAATAATAAAGTCGATTCCTTTTTCAGAAGCATACGCTACTTTTTCAATGGCTTTTATGCCACAATCGAGCGCAATGATTAAACTAAAACCGTTGTCTTCGGCGAAATCAATCCCTTGATAGGAAATGCCGTAGCCCTCATCATACCTATCTGGAATATAGGTGGCGACATTGGGGTAATAGGTTTTGAGATAGGAAGATAGTAACGCAACGGAAGTTGTTCCGTCCACATCATAATCGCCGTAGATTAGAATGTTTTCTTCGTTTTCAATCGCTTTTTCGATTCGAGCTACAGCCTTGTCCATATCCATCATTAGATAGGGATCGTGAAGATCGTCAAGACTTGGGCGAAAGAATTTTTTGGCTTCTTCAAAGGTTTCAATACCCCGTTGCACTAATAAAGTAGCCACAAAAGATTCCACTCCCAATGCATTTGAAAGTTGAGTAACTTTTTCTTTTTCCGGTTTCGGTAAAAGGGTCCAGCGCATAGTTTTTCTGAAAATAAATTTGTGGGAAGCTAAAGAGTAAAGGTACAAATTTCAAGAAAATGAACGTAGTTTCCTTTTTTAAAAATTCCGTATCTTGTAACTAACAAACTCCCCATAATTTTTAAAAATATAGCTATGAAAAATATTTGCTTTCTTTTTTTGTTGTTTACAACAGTTTCGTTTGCACAGGATGGTAGTTTAGATACTTCGTTTGGAGATAATGGTATTTCATTTCTAGATTTTGGTAGTGATCACATCCATGTTCGAGGCATAAATGAATTATCTGATGGCTCCTATCAAGTAGTTGCAAAAAGATTGACTACGGGAGGTCCTACGTTATTAGTTAGGTTTCTAAATGATGGAACATTGGATTTATCTTATGGTGATAATGGAATTATAACATATCCACACGGGTTTCCCCGTAAAAGTTGGACTGTTGAAAATGATAAAACTTTGGTATATACCGGGGTAAGTGGTGTTGGAGGTGTTTTTCGAAGATATTTAAATGATGGTGGTGTAGATACTACTTTTGGCAATGACGGAGAATTAATTCCTTTTCCTTCTATTCTAGGTGATGATGTAGGATATATAAATGAAAATAATAAAATTGTTTGTGCCGGTCGAGATGAATCATACTTTACCATAAAAGTATATGATTTGGAGGGTAATCCTGATATTACTTTTGGAAATAATGGTCAATTAAGTTTTAATGTCAACAAACAAGTTCTTTGGGAGAGCGATCTCCATTTTAGACCTAACATTGGTGTCTTTTTGACAATATGTTATTTAGAAAATAGTACAAGAAAATACGCTATGTTGAAATATCTAACAAATGGGGAATTAGACACAAGCTTTGGAGAGAATGGTGAAGTTCCAATTCCTACTCCCCCTGAAAATTGGAATTCAAATAATTATTTATCATTTTTTGAGGATGACTCTATTCTAATTAATTCTATCATTGTATATGACGATATGGCTTTTGGTCGAATCTATAAAACCAATTCTTCTGGTGTATATAATACATCTTTTGGTGTAATACAAAGTCTTATTTCGAGTATTATTATACAACCTAATCAAAGATTTTTGATACTATCCCGACAAAGTGGAATATCTTCTAATGGAGGTCGAATGTTTATGAACAGATATTACGCAGGTGGCGATGTAGATCCAAGCTTCCAATTTAATACAAATGATGTTCCTGAAGTGTTTGATGTTACATATATAATAGATAGTCAAGGTAAAATTGTAGTAACAACCAGTGAATATACTGGGAGAAATTTATTAGTTTTTAGACTGGAAAATGACCCTTTAGGTATTTCAGGTTTTGAGCCACAAAAATTAGTGGTTACTCCTAACCCAACCTCTGGGAAATTTAGGGTTCAAAATGCACGTTTTTCTTCCGAAAATGCAGAATACAAAATTGCGGATGTTTCAGGAAAGATTATTAAAAAAGGTGTTTTAGAAAATGCTGAAGACACTATCGATATTTCTTTTGCCGAAAAAGGAATCTACTTTTTAAAAATTCAAAACCAAACATTTAAACTCATTAAAAATTAATATGCCCTTAGTCACTCCCCTTTCCCCAGAACACGATACAGAAACCCAACAACTCGCAGAATTTTTCAACGAAACTTTGGGCTTTTGTCCCAATAGTGTGCTTACTATGCAACGTCGTCCAGCCATTAGCAAGGCGTTTATCAATCTCAACAAAGCCGTGATGGCGAACGAAGGTCGCGTCACTTCTGCCCTTAAGCGAATGATCGCTTGGGTAAGTAGTAATGCTACGGGATGCCGCTATTGTCAAGCCCACGCTATTCGTGCTGCAGAACGCTACGGAGCCGAGCAACAGAAACTGGACAATATTTGGGAATACCAAACCCATCCTGCCTTTAGCGAAGCAGAACGTGCCGCTTTGGATTTTTCATTAAAAGCTAGTCAAGTCCCCAACCAAGTGGACGAAGACATTAAAAAGCGGTTGTATGAGCATTGGAACGAAGGAGAAATCGTGGAAATGTTGGGAGTAATATCCTTATTTGGATACCTCAACCGTTGGAACGACTCCATGGCAACTTCTATTGAAGAGGGTGCTGTAGAAAGCGGTGAAAAATACCTTGGGAAGCACGGCTGGGAAAAAGGTAAACACCTATAAACCTTATCTTTTCTTTTGGTAAAATTTTAATGAAATGAAATATCTAAAAGTTTATATACCGATAAATAACAAAAGAAATGATTTCATTTCTAGAGTCTTAAATTTATTTTTCTCAGGTGCTTGTAATAAATTAATCAGTAAAAGTAGCATTTGGTACCTTGAATTTACAGAAGAAGGTAATATTAATCGAGAAATAGGGTTAACAGATGAACTCATACCACAAATTGCCCTGCCAAATAACACTTGCTATGGTTTTTTATCAGATTCGCAAATGACATATAATGATTTTTCTTTGGAAGATCATCAACTTGAAGCCCTTGATCAAAAAGTCTTCGAAGCAAATTGGCTTAAATTAGAAGAGAAATCTGATAATGGTTCAAATTGGTAGTGTAGAGGGTGCTGTAGAAAGCGGTGAAAAATACCTTGGGAAGCACGGTTGGGAGAAGGGAAAACATTTGTAATCGCCATATTTCTTTTGGTAAAACTTTAAGAGTCTTGCGTTTGAAAAAAAATATCTTTGTGATATTAAATTCATCAATCATCATGAGACATCTCTTTACACTTTTAGTACTTTCCATTTTCTTTATTGGCTGTACTTCCACAAAAACAACAAACAACGACTTAGCTGTTTCAAATCCTATTGAAACTAGTTTAAGCCTCGTAAATATTACTAACGATAAAATTCCTGTAGTTATAAATCCTGGGCGATTTACAAACGACACACTAACGTATCGTTTACCAAAAGTGGTACAGGGAACCTATTCTGTAAGTAATTTTGGAAGATATGTTGAAAACTTTAAAGCTATTGACTACAAAGGAAACGAGCTTCCAAGCACAAAGATTGACGATAATTCTTGGTCCATTACCAATGCTTCTCAATTGGATAAAATTATATACGACGTGAACGATACTTTCGACACTGAAACTTCTGGAAACATAGGAAGTGAAAACCCTTTTTCACCTGCTGGAACCAATATTGACACTACCAATTTTGTGTTGAATTTACACGGATTTATAGGCTATTTCGATTCTTTAAAAAACGCACAATACAAACTGGATGTTACCGCACCAAGTGATTTTAAAAGATCTTCTGCAATTCAAGAACTTAGCTCTAACGTGAGTTCTGACGGTGCGACTACAACAACTAGTTATTTTGCTCCTCGTTATTTTGATATCACAGACAATCCCATGTTTTATGGTGAATTGGATGTAGAAGAATTTACAGTAGGCGGTATTAAAGTTGTTTTAAGTGTGTATTCACCAAACAAGGTACATTCGGCTGCTGCTTTAAAGGAAAGCATGTTTTCTATGATGCAAGGGCAGAAAAGATATTTAGGAGAAATTAATTCAACTCCTCGTTACGATATTTTTCTGTATTTAAGTGATGGAGAAGAAGGTTCTCCCAAAGGACTAGGGGCTTTAGAGCATCATACTTCAACCGTTGTTGTATTGTCTGAAAAAGCAAACTTAGAAGGGCTTACAAAAGAAATGTTTGATATTGTGGCTCATGAATTCTTTCATATCGTAACGCCTTTAAGTGTCCATAGTGAAGACGTTCATTATTTCGACTACAATAACCCCACTTTTTCTAAACATCTTTGGATGTATGAAGGCGTGACTGAATATTTTGCGCATCATTTTCAAGTGTATGAAGGTATTGTTTCTGAAGAAGAGTTTTATGCTACCCTAATGAGTAAAATTCAAACATCCATGAGCATGGACGATACCATGAGTTTTACAGAAATGAGTGAAAATGTTCTCGATCAACCCTATGCAGCCAACTATTATAATGTGTATCAAAAAGGGGCTTTAATAGGAATGTGCATCGATATTTTAATGAGGGAAGCAAGCAACGGAGAACGCAGTATGTTGTCCCTTATGAAGGAATTGTCAAATAAATACGGAAAAGATAAACCCTTTAACGACGATACTATTTTAGCTGAAATTGCTCAAATGACCTATCCTTCTATTGGAAATTTCTTGAAAGCTCACGTAGTTGGAACAACCCCGATAAATTATACTGAGTTTTTCGAAAAAGCGGGATTGGAAGTTGTTGAAGCTACTGTAAAAACGAATTTTATCCAAAATGGAGATGCTTTTATTTTTGCCCCAAACCGAGCAAAGGGTACAATTGCATTTACTGAAGCTGTTGCGCTTAACAGTTTCTGGCATGACAATGGTGTGCTACCAGGGGATGTTTTAAAAACTGTTAATGGTACCGACTTAACGTTTGAAAATGCTCAACAAATCTTTACCGATATGTATATGTGGTCCCCTGGCACAAAAATTAATGTTGTGCTGGATAGAAATGGTGAGGAAATTATTATAGATAAGGAGCTTACCCAGTCCTATACCGCTGGTCAAAAATTACAACCCAATCCTGGAGCTAGTGAAGCACAAATAAACTTACGAAAAGCTTGGTTAAAAGGATAGAATGTTTTGTACTTGATTTCTTAATTGTGGCAAAACATCCTTTTCAAACCACTTATTTTTAGACAACCAAAAACGGTTTCTGGGCGAAGGATGGGGTAACGGAAAATATTTGGGCTGGTAGTCTGTAAAATTACGAACCGTCTCGGTTAAATTCTTTTTAGTTGTATCTTTTAGGTAATACGCTTGAGCATAGGTGCCAATAAGAATAAACAATTCTACAGAATCCATCTGCTGAAACATTGTTTTATGCCATTGTGGGGCACATTCGGGACGTGGTGGAAGATCACCACTTTTTCCTTTTCCGGGGCAACAAAATCCCATTGGAACAATGGCGAAGTTGGACGGATTGTAAAATACTGCTTCGGTGACTTCAAGCCACTTCCGTAATTGTTTTCCGCTAGCATCATCCCACGGAATTCCAGATTCATGTACTTTAGTCCCGGGTGCCTGACCAATAATAGCAATTTTAGAATCTTTAGCAAATGAAAAAACTGGTCTTGGACCTAAAGGAAGGTGTGCTGCGCAAATAGTACAGTTCTTTATTTCAGCGATTAGCTTTTTCATTTCTTTCCTCCAACAACAATAACCAATTCACCTTTTGGTGGTTTAGCTTCAAAATGTTTTAAGACATCTTCGGCATTTCCACGAATGGTTTCCTCGTGAAGCTTACTTAATTCTCTGGAAACCGAAACGGGTCTTTCAGCTCCAAAAAACTCAATAAATTGTGCTAATGTTTTTACTAATTTATGAGGCGATTCGTAAAAAATAAGTGTCCGAGTTTCTTCAGCTAATTGAATCAGCCGTGTTTGCCTTCCTTTTTTTACAGGAAGAAAGCCTTCAAAAACAAATCGGTCGTTTGGAAAACCACTATTCACCAAAGCCGGGACAAAGGCCGTGGCTCCTGGCAAACAGTCCACTTCAATACCGGCTTCCACACAGGCTCGTGTTAATAAAAATCCTGGGTCGCTAATGGCAGGGGTTCCTGCATCGCTAATTAACGCAACATTTTGTCCAGCCTCAATTTTAGACACAATTCCAGCCACTGTTTTATGCTCGTTATGCATATGGTGCGATTGCATTTGTGTAGCAATATCGAAGTGCTTCAGGAGTTTTCCGCTAGTACGGGTGTCTTCGGCAAGAATTACATCTACTTCTTTTAAGACTTCAATCGCCCTAAAAGTCATATCCTTTAAATTACCAATGGGTGTGGGAACTAAGTAGAGTTTTCCCATAAGAAGTTTAGTTAAAACGCTTTTCGATTAATGTCATAAAGCGTTCGGAATATTCATCTTTGTTAAGCCAATAATTATAGTCCGGTTTTACTCTGCCTTTTATAAATTCCTGAGCTTTTTCAAATGAAGGCATTGTATTAATTTGAGAAAGCACGCGTGAATAATCGTCGGCACTACCATCAAATAAATGCTTAATAAATGCCAAGCGGTCATTAAGACCTATGGTCATTGCCCCTTGAATACTATCGTTTAACGACTTGGGTTTTTCAACCGTATTTTGCTTAGTAGCTTCTTCATCCTTAGGCTTTTCTAAAGTTTCAGTATTTGCTTCATTTTTTGAAACTAATGGCGTTTCTTTTCTTTCAAAAACAGGCATTTCTTTGTAATGAGACGCAAAGTCCTCTAGATCGTTTTTCTGAAACTGCTTGGGCGGAAGTACTTTCTCTAACAATTCATCTACTTGCTGAGATTCCTGAGGCATTTGAGCCACTAAATCCTTTATTTTTTCGGTAGCTGGCTCGATGAGCTCTTCTTTATTTTCAGGCGATGGAACGGGTTTTGGATCCTTAAACCAATTTTGCTCTCTAAAGCTTTTGGAGTCAAGTGATTCCTCCTTTGTTTCCAAAGCAGTACTTCCCATAATTTGCGATTCCATATACTCTAATACCGAAAGTTTTTCGTACAACTCTCTAGCTTGCTCCTTCATTTTTGTAATTTCTCCCAAGGAATCATGCGCCGCAATGTTTTGAGCTAATTCCTTTAGTTTTTTTTGGAGTTCCTTCTTCATAACTTTTATTATTTATGCAGCGTTGTATTTTTTGTTTTGCTAAATTTACGCATCCTTTATGTAAACGTCAAAGAATTCTATTTTATTCTAAAAGCTAATTATGTTTCTCGAAAATACAGTAAATCAAAAAGAGCAATTTGGATGGATTGAGGTAATTTGTGGCTCTATGTTTTCGGGAAAAACCGAAGAGTTAATCCGAAGATTAAAACGTGCCAAATTTGCACGACAAAGAGTCGAAATTTTTAAGCCCTCTGTCGATAATCGATACGATGAAGATAAAGTAGTTTCTCACGATAGTAATGAAATTCGGTCAACGCCAGTCCCCGCAGCAGCAAACATCCCTATTCTTGCAGATGGTTGTGATGTCATTGGTATTGACGAAGCTCAGTTTTTTGATGATGAAATTGTAAAAGTTTGTAATGATCTTGCTAATCAAGGCATGCGAGTTATCGTTGCAGGGTTGGATATGGATTTTAAGGGGAATCCCTTTGGTCCAATGCCCGCTCTTATGGCAACTGCAGAGTATGTAACCAAGGTACATGCGGTTTGTACGAGAACTGGAAATCTTGCGCATTTTAGTTATCGAAAAGCCCAAAGCGATGACCTAGTTTTATTAGGTGAAACTGAAGAATACGAGCCTCTAAGCAGAGCTGCTTATTACAAAGCTATGTTGCGTGAGCGTGTTAAAAAAATTGATGTAAAGGATCCCGAGCAAATCCCAAGTAAAAAACAAGCATAGTATGTCAAAATCTGAAGCGAACATCAACGAAACCGTTTTGGAAATTGACCTTGACGCTCTAGCTCACAATTACCACTTTTTAAAATCTAAAATAAAACCCGCCACCAGAATGATGGCGGTGGTTAAGGCTTTTGGATATGGGAGTGATTCGATAGAAGTTTCTAAAGAATTAGTAACGTTAGGTATCGATTATTTTGCTGTAGCCTATGCTAATGAAGGAGAAGCATTGCGAAATAATGGAGTCACAACACCTATTTTAGTGTTGCACTCTTTGCCTGGCAATTTTGATGTTATTCTGAAAAGATGCTTGGAGCCCAATATTTATTCCCTTAAAATCTTAAAAGAGTTTATTGCCTTTGCCGAAGAGCATCAACAAAAAGACTATCCCATTCATATTAAATTTAATACGGGACTTAATCGATTGGGTTTTTCTGAAAATGATATTGATGCTATTAAAGAATTACTTTTAATGACAAAAAGTGTGAAAGTGAAATCGGTATTTTCACATTTGGCTGCCAGTGAAGATCTTTCTGAAAAAGAGTTTACGCTTAACCAAATTGAAAAATTTACATCTTATTCTGAAAAGTTCATTCAAAAATTGGGTTATCAACCAATTCGGCATACACTTAATACTTCAGGAATCTTAAATTATCCTGAAGCACAATTCGATATGGTGCGCACAGGTATTGGGCTCTATGGTTTTGGCAATAATCCAAAATTTGATCAATTTCTTAAACCTATTGGCTCACTTAAAACAGTTATTTCTCAAATTCACGAAGTTAAAAGAGGAGAGAGCTTGGGTTACAATAGAGCCTTTACAGCTGTTAAAGACACTAAAACAGCTACGCTCCCCATAGGTCATGCAGATGGCATAACAAGAATTTATGGAAATGGTGTTGGGTGGGTCACTATTAATAGAAAGAAAGCTCCTATTGTAGGCAATGTATGTATGGATATGGTTATGGTAGATATTACCGGAATTGATTGTAAAGAAGGGGACGAAGTTCTTTTCTTTGGAGAAAACTCTTCTGCCGATTCTATTGCAAATGCCGCAAGCACTATCTCTTATGAGCTCATTACGGCTATCTCCCAACGAGTAAAACGTGTCATTAAACGAAAACACAAGTCTTGAAGTAGATTATTTTAACAACAAAAGGGTTTTTTGCGTAATTTAGTGCCTTATTAACACTAAAAACCAAGCAATTATGCTAAAAGAATTTAAAGATTTTATAATGACTGGTAACGTAATAGAGTTATCTATTGCTGTTATTTTAGGTGCCGCACTAGGTGGTGTTGTTTCTGGATTTACCAATGATGTTATGATGCCAATCGTAGGTCATTTTACAGGAGGAATGGACTTTTCTGCTTTAAAAGTAGTTTTATCTGAAGCTGTTGTAGATGCTGAAGGAAATGTAACAACTCCTGAAAATGCTGTTTTATGGGGTAAATGGGTAAATGCTTTAATAAATCTTGTAATTGTTGGTTTCGTATTATTTTTAATTGTGAAAGCATACAATAAAACTAAAAAGAAAAAAGAGGAAGCGCCTGCTCCAGATCCAGGACCGTCTGAAGTTGATTTACTAAAAGAAATTAGAGACGCTCTTAAAAAGTAAACGCGTAGCAACCGCTACATTACATATTTTAATAGTAAACCCCGCCCATTGGCGGGGTCTTTTTTTGGCATTTTTTTCAGAAATAATAAGCCGTAATCCCTTACTTTTGAACAAAATTTATATGTATGAAAATTGCTGTTGTAGGTGCTACTGGTATGGTAGGAGAAGTGATGCTTCAACTTTTAGCTGAAAGAAATTTTCCTATTACCGAATTAATTCCTGTTGCTTCAGAAAAATCTGTTGGTAAAACCATTTCCTTTAAAGGGAAGGATTATCCTATAATTTCTATGGTAGATGCCATTGCTAAAAAACCTGCTATCGCTATTTTATCTGCTGGAGGAGAAACATCGCTTGAGTGGGCACCCAAATTTGCTGAGGTTGGAACGACGGTTATTGACAACTCTTCGGCTTGGCGAATGGATGCAACAAAAAAGTTGGTAGTTCCAGAAATCAATGCTTCGGTGTTAACCATAGATGATAAAATTATTGCCAATCCTAACTGTTCAACGATACAATTGGTTATGGCATTGGCTCCGCTTCATAAAAAATACAAAATGCGCAGAGTGATTGTATCAACCTATCAATCTGTTTCGGGTACGGGAGTAAAGGCGGTTCAGCAATTAGAAAATGAAATAGCAGGAGTGAAAGGAGAAATGGCATATCCCTACCCTATTCATAAAAATGCCATCCCGCAATGTGATATTTTTGAAGCCAATGGATATACAAAAGAAGAAATGAAATTGGCAAGAGAGCCACAAAAAATATTGGACGATAGAACCTTTTCTGTATCTGCAACTGCTGTTAGAATACCAACTGCTGGGGGACATAGCGAATCTGTAAATGTTGAGTTTCATCAAGATTTTGATCTTTCCGAAGTTCGCCAAATACTGCATAATACTCCTGGAATTGTGGTGCAGGATAATCCAGACACAAAGACCTATCCTATGCCAATGTACGCTAACCAAAAAGACGATGTTTTTGTAGGTCGCATGCGTAGAGATGAAACTCAACCCAATACTTTAAATATGTGGATTGTGAGTGATAACTTGCGAAAAGGAGCCGCTACAAATGCTATTCAAATTGCAGAATACCTTTTAAAAAATAACTTAGTATAAGTACTTTCTATTTGTAAGCAACCATTGAAGAGTGCGTCTAAAACACAACCTTCTAAACTTATAAATGAAACTCTTTCACACCATCCTTTACTTTGGACTTGGGTTTATGCTTTTGGTCTTCGGACTTAATAAATTCTTTTGGTTTTTAACCAACTTTGATTTTTCTAGTTATCCTGAGGCTAAATATCTATTCGAAGCGCTTCGCTTTTCTGGATCTGCACCAACAGGTAAAGGCTATATTATGACTTTAGTTGGTTTAATTGAAGTTACTGTTGGGCTTTTACTAATTTTAAAAAAGTGGATACCTTTTGCTTTGGTAATATTAGTTCCTATTTCAATAAATCTTGTAACGTTTCATCTTTTTGTGAACCCCCCTAACATGGTGCCTGCTCTATTTGTAGCTTTAGTAAATGGGTATTTAATATACATTCATTGGGAGTCTTACAGAGCACTTTTTCGTTAATAGCATTACAAACAAGTCTTTAAGCCATATAAATAAAAAGTTTTTCTTACATTTATGACCTTCTAAAAATCTAGAAGGAAAAAAAATTGCTAAAAAATATTATATGAGGAACGCTTTTTTTCGATTAAGTATTCTGCTATTATCACTAGTTACTATAAGTGCATGTAAATCTGATGATGACTCTAACGGATATGTCCCATTAAACATAACCGCAAATACAGATGCTGGTGAGGTTTTTCAAAACTCTTCCATAGAAATAGCCATTTTAAATAATGATACTAATATTCCTGAAGAAGGGGAAATCATATTAACAAACCCATTTAGGGGTGATGTTGTATTAAATACCAATGGAACACCTACTCAGGTTAATGATGATTTTGTAATATATACTCCTAATGGAGAAACAACAGGTGAGGACCATTTTGAATACACAATCTGTGATGCATCTGGGCAAAGTTGTGCAACTGGATTTGTATCGATTAATGTATTGCCCATCTCTCCTGTAAATTTTAACATTAATACTGTTCCTTATCCAACCCTTTCTGAATATAATTTCTTTGAAGGCGATATGGCCAACCAAGAGCCTGTATATGGTGTTTTACCTTATGAGCTAATTACACCACTTTTTACAGATTATGCCCATAAAAAACGCTTTGTCTGGATGCCCTATGGTGTAAAAGCAGAATATGAAAGTGATTCAAGTATCTTAAATTTTCCAACGGGAAGTATTCTTATTAAGACATTTTATTACGAGAATGTTTTACCAAATAATACAACACAAATTATTGAAACCCGATTGCTAATAAAAAAAGATGAAGGGTGGATTTTTGCAAATTATGTCTGGAATGAAGATCAAACAGAAGCTCTTTTAGATACAAGTGGCAACGGAGGATTTGCTCCAATAGAATGGGTTGAAAACGGAGAAACTAAATTTGTAAATTACCGTATTCCTTCAGAAAGTCAATGTTTTACTTGCCATAAATTTTACAAATCTAGCACCCCAATTGGGCCAAAGCCTCAGTTTTTAAATAGTTCTTTTACTTATGCAGATGGCGAAGCAAATCAATTAGAAAAATGGGTTGCCATGGGATATTTAGATAATGCTCCCTCTAATATTGAAACTGTTGTTGATTGGACAGATACTTCAGAATCTTTAGAAATGAGAGTTCGTTCTTATTTAGACGTTAACTGTGCAAATTGTCATAGTGAAAGTGGGCATTGCGACTATAGACCGCTGCGCTTTGCATTCAATGAAACTGAAGATCCTGCCAATTTAGGAATATGTGTAGATCCAGATACTCCCATCCCCGGTTATGAAGGTTCTAAGTTAATAATGCCAGGAGATGCCGAAGATTCAATTTTATTTTTTAGATTTAATACAAATAACGAAGAATACAGAATGCCTTTATTAGGAAGAACCATTCAACATGAAGAGGCTATTGCCCTTATTGAAGAGTGGATAAACACTTTAACCGAAACTTGTGATTAACCAATTAAAAACACTTTTTATTATGAAAAAAATACTTTTACCAATTTTATTTTTGGCCTGCTTTGTTACGGCAAGTGCCCAACTTGGCTGGACTAGCCAAGGTGTTGGCACAACAGGTTCAGACAGAGCCGCCGTAGATATGAATGGGGATTTTTTAGATGATGTTGTATCTGTGACCAATACAAATGTTCAAATTTTCTACCAACAGCCTGATGGCTCTTTTAATGAAGTTAATATTACAACAAGTCCAGCAGATTATGGTCCTTCTTGGAGTTTTGCTGCTGCAGATTACGACAGAAATGGTTATACCGATTTACTTTACGGTGGAGGAAGTGGTGTAACTTTTATGAGAGCAAATTCAGACGGAACTGGATTTACAGAGATCTCTGGTCCAGAATACGTATTTTCTCAGCGTTCAAATTTTGTAGATATTAATAACGATGGCCATATGGATGCTTTTGTTTGTCACGATGTTGAGCCAAATGTATATTATATTAATGATGGATTAGGAAACTTTACCTATAATCAAGGTGGGTTAGGAGACTATCCTTCTGGAGGAAACTATGGAAGTGTTTGGATTGATTATGATAACGATCGCGATGTAGATATGTTTATAGCTAAATGTGGTGGAAGCGAAGAAAGAAGAACCAACCAAATGCATACCAATAATGGTGATGGCACTTTTACTGAAAATGCTTTAGAACTTGGCCTTGCAGACCCAATGCAAACTTGGTCATCTGCTTGGGCAGATTATGACAATGATGGCGATATGGATGTTTTTGTAGGAGCAAGTACTGGCGACCACAAATTAATGAGAAATAATGGTGACGGTACTTTTACAGACGTAACTGCTGGTTCTGGTGCCGAGGGAATGACAGCTACGGGAATTGAAAATGCAACATACGATTTCAATAATGATGGTAATCCGGATATTGCGTCTAATGGAAATATCCTTATTGGAAACGGAGATCTTACATTTGCATTGGTAAATAACCTTTTGCCAGATAATAATGGAGCTTTTGGAGATTTAAATAATGACGGTTATATAGATAGCTTTTCAGAAGGAAATATCTATATGAACAATGGAGGGTCAAATCACTGGTTAACAATTAACACCATTGGTGTTGAAAGTAATATTAATGGTTTGGGTGCTCGTGTAGAAATCGAGAGTGCTTCAGGAACACAAATTAGAGATGTACGTAGTGGTGAAGGATTTAGATATATGAGTACACTAAATACTCATTTTGGATTAGGTTCAGACACCGAAATTACTACCATTACTATTTACTGGACATCGGGAATTATAGATGTGTTAGAAAATGTTGAGGTTGATCAAGTAATTTCTGTAGAAGAAGGCTCTACTATTATTGCAGGCATTAACGAAAATTTGGTTAACAACTTAATTTCTTACCCTAACCCAACGGAAGGGATTTTAAATCTAAGACAAACTACAGAATTTAGCGATCCTATCTACTCAATTTTTGATATGAACGGAAAAAGAGTTATGAATGCTAGATTAAACTCAGAGTCTATAGACGTTTCTTACTTAGCTGAAGGGAATTATATTCTTAGAGTTTTCGATAATAAGTTAGTTAAAACACAGCGCTTCATAAAAAAATAAACTGAAGGTTTAAAAAAAATTAAGCACCGTCACTAAAAAAAGTGGCGGTGTTTCTTTTTTCATTATATTTAAGTGACTCAAAACCATCACTTATGAACTCAACTTTTACCAAAATTCTTCGTGTCATTTTAGCCTTGATTCTTGTCCTTTTTGGGTTAAACAAGTTTATCGATTTTAGTTTTATGCCTTTACCTCAGCTACCTGAGCAAGCTTCCAGTTTTATGAGCTCACTAACAGCATCAGGTTATGTATTACAACTCATTGGAATTTTAGAGGTTTTTATTGGCATTCTTTTATTATTCAAAAAATGGGTGCCTTTTGCATTACTTGTTTTGGTGCCTATCTCTTTTAACATATTATTATTTCATCTTTTTTTAGATATCCCTCGTGTTTTGCCAGCCATTATTATTGTCTCAATAAACGCTATTCTTATTTACAAATACTGGAAATCGTATAGGCCCCTTTTTCAATAGATTGTTTAAGTTATCATTTTAACACTTAAACACCTTTAATTTAGTATTTTTACAAGGTTAAAAATCTTGTAAATGAAATACTTTGTGTCTTTATTTGTAGCTGTTTTACTTATGAGCTGCCAAAACGAAATTGAAAAAAAACCTATAACTGTGTCTTATCCCATTACTGATAAAGTAGATTCAGTCGATGTTTATTTTGAAACTGAGGTGCCTGACCCCTACAGATGGTTGGAAGACGATATGAGCTCGCAAACCGAAGCTTGGGTAAAAGCTCAAAACAAAGTAACTTTTGGCTATTTAGATACTATTCCTTTTAGAAATGAATTAAAAGAACGTCTTTCTAGTCTTTGGAATTACGAAAAAGTAACAGCCCCTTTTAAAGAGGGTGGCTACACTTACTTTTTCAAAAACGATGGATTACAAAACCAATATGTGGTTTACCGTTATAAATCTGATGAAGACCCTAGCACCGCAGAAGTGTTTTTAGATCCCAATAAATTTAAAGAAGATGGAACTATTTCTTTGGGTAATTTGAGCTTTTCCAAAAATGGTAAAATTGCTGCTTATAGTATTTCTGAAGGAGGGAGCGATTGGAGAAAGGTATTAGTAATGAATACCGAAACAAAAGAAATTGTTGAAGATACACTAGTCGATATTAAATTTAGTGGGCTTTCATGGAAAGGAAATGAAGGGTTTTATTATTCAAGTTACGAAAAACCTAAGGGAAGTGAGCTTTCAGCAAAAACAGATCAACATAGGCTTTATTATCATAAACTAGGTACATCTCAAAAAAGTGATAAACTTATCTTTGGAGGAACATCTTCCGAAAAACATCGATATGTTGGAGGCTTTGTAACCGAAGATGATAAATATCTTGTGGTTACCGCTAGCGTTTCCACATCTGGAAATAAACTCTTTATAAAAGATCTAGAAAACCCAAAAAGCAATTTTACCACCGTTTTAGATCATACTGATAGTGATACTTATGTTATGGATAATCAAGGTTCAACCTTATTTCTAAATACGAACCTTAACGCTCCCAACAAAAGGATTGTAAAAGTAGACTTTTCAAACCCTACCCCAGAAAATTGGGTAGATGTAATTCCTGAAACTAAAAATGTATTAAGTCCTTCAACTGGTGGTAAATACATATTTGCTGAATATATGGTAGATGCCATTTCGAAGGTTTTTCAGTATGACTTTTCTGGAAAATTAATTAGAGAAATTGAATTGCCTGGCGTGGGAAGCGCAGGAGGTTTCAGTGCCAAAAAGGATGAAACCGAGCTTTATTATTCATTCACTAATTATACAACCCCAGGAAGTATCTATAAATATAATATGGAAACGGGGGAATCTGAATTATACCGAAAACCAAAAATCGATTTCAATTCAGAAAACTACGAAAGCAATCAGGTCTTTTTTACTTCAAAAGATGGCACAAAAGTCCCAATGATTATTACTCATAAAAAAGGGATTAAGCTTGACGGTAAAAATCCAACCATCCTATACGGCTATGGTGGCTTCAATATTAGTATAACACCAACTTTTAGCATCACAAATGCTGTCTGGATGGAGCAGGGAGGTATATATGCGGTTCCCAATCTTCGTGGTGGAGGTGAATATGGAAAAGAGTGGCATAAAGCTGGCACCAAAATGCAAAAGCAAAATGTATTTGATGATTTTATTGCTGCTGCAGAATATTTAATCGAAAACAAATACACATCCAAAGACTATTTGGCTTTACGAGGGGGTTCTAACGGAGGTTTATTAGTAGGTGCAGTTATGACTCAACGCCCAGATTTAATGAAGGTAGCCTTGCCCGCAGTGGGCGTGTTGGATATGTTGAGATACCACACCTTTACTGCTGGCGCTGGATGGGCTTACGACTATGGAACTGCCGAGGATAGTAAAGAAATGTTCGACTATTTGCTTGGGTATTCTCCTGTACATAATGTAAAAAAGGGTATAGAATATCCCGCTACACTTATAACCACTGGTGATCACGACGACAGGGTTGTTCCAGCACATAGTTTTAAGTTTGCCGCTACATTGCAAGAAAATCAATCTGGAAATAATCCTACATTAATTAGGATCGAAACCGATGCTGGTCATGGTGCAGGAACTCCAGTTCATAAAACTATTGAGCAATACGCAGATATTTTTGGATTTACGCTTTACAATATGGGTTATGAAGTGCTTCCAGAAAAAGTGAATACAGGAATAAAGGAATAATATTCAAATTGTATTGTAAAAGGTTGTCGCGTTTAGCAATGTTGAAACGTATTAGACAACCTTTTTCATTTTATTAAACGATTATGCTTCAAGTAGCTATTAACTCTTTCTCATATTCTGAAAAAGAAATCCTTTCGGACATTTCCTTTTTGTTGGAAAAAGGGGAACATTTGGCTGTTTTAGGGGAAAGTGGTTGTGGGAAATCTACATTGTTGCATATTATTTATGGGCTGCTTCACTTAGAAAAAGGGGAATTATTTTGGGATGACCAGCCCCTTTTAGGCCCCAATTTCAATTTAGTCCCAGGGGAAGATTTTATGAAGCTGGTTGCTCAAGAATTTAATGTAATGCCCTTTATAACTGTTGCTGAAAATATTGCCACACATCTTTCTAGGTTGGATTTAGAAAATGATAAAAAGAGAGTACAAGAGCTGCTGGAAGTTGTTGAAATGGTGTCTTTTTCCAAAACTATGGTGAAAAACCTAAGCGGTGGACAAAAGCAACGTGTAGCACTCGCAAAATCCCTAGCCAATGAGCCTAAATTATTATTACTCGATGAGCCTTTCAGCAATATTGATACCTTCCGAAAAAACACTCTTCGTAGAAAACTATTTGGGTATTTAAAAGAAAAAAATATCGCTTGTATCACTGCTACACACGATGCTGAAGAAGCCTTGGCTTTTTCAGATAGGATATTACTTTTAAAAGGTGGTAAAATTGAAAAGCTGGAAACGCCAAAAAATATTTATAATAACTTAGAAAATGTGTATCAGGCTGGATTTTTTGGTGAGGTTTCGGTAATTCCTTTAGGAGTTTTAGCAGATGACGAATTGATTCTCCTACCTTCGCAAATGAAAATTTCAAAAGAAAAAACACCTCTCAAAGTCATTGTTCAAAAGAGCTTTTTTAAGGGCAACTATTTTTTAATCCAAGCCAAGTTTAAAGACAATACCATCTTCTTTGAAAATAAGTCTGCTGTTGAAAATAATCTTGAAGTATTCTTAAAACTAGTTAACAGCTAGTATTTGGTGTTCCACATTATTAAAAGAAAAAGTATCCCCTTTCTTTTTCCCTAATAATACTTGACCCATTGGCGAATTAAGCGCCACACAGAGATAAGGTGTT
Source organism: Flavobacteriaceae bacterium (assembly GCA_034670265.1). Lineage (GTDB taxonomy): Bacteria > Bacteroidota > Bacteroidia > Flavobacteriales > Flavobacteriaceae > Halomarinibacterium. Next base: position 86,711 of record JAXMNU010000003.1, read on the forward strand.
TTATTTATATCTACAGCACCAATTGAAAGACTTATAAAATAGGTGGCTTTATCAGTTTTTACTAAACTTCCCAAACGTACATAATCTGATTTTGAATTGATATCAATTTTTTTGAGAAGTGCTATTAACACCTCTACTTCTTGTAGCTGTTTTGAAGTGTTTTCACGTTCAATGTCTAGCATCGCACGACCGGTTTCGTGTTTGTCTCCAGCAGTACTTTTACTTTCTTCAAGCAACGACTCCATGATATCTGCTAAAACTTGTTTGATTTTCTGATAGCGATTATTAACCCTTTCGGTACATATCTTAAATAGCGCCTCTTTAATTTCTTTTGCCGTCATTCTCCTTTGGTTGTTTTAAAGTAAATGTACCATAATTTTGCATCTGTCTAACCAACCACTGTTTTCTGTTTTCAATATAATTTGAGCTATTGGCTGCCTTATATTTTCTTGGATTTGGTAAAATTACTGCGATAGATGCAGCTTGATATCTCGTTAATTTTTTAGCACTCTTATTGAACCAATACTGAGATGCTGCTTCGGCTCCATAAACTCCATTACCCATTTCAATGCTGTTGAGATATACCTCTAAAATTCGTTCTTTACTCCATAATGTTTCTATTAAAAATGTAAAATACGTTTCCAATCCTTTACGAATCCAGCTTCTGTTTGGCCATAAAAAAACATTTTTAGCAGTTTGTTGCGATATTGTGCTTCCGCCTTTTATTCGTCTTCCTTTTTGGTTGTTTTTATATGCTTTTTGAATGGCTTCATAATCAAAACCATTATGTTGTAAGAAATTTTGGTCTTCAGCAGAAATAACTGCGAGTTGTAGTTCTGTAGATATTTCTTCCATGGGAACCCAGTCATGTTTTGTTTCAAAACCTCCCTCTGCTTCCAAAGAGCGAATTGCCATTAAAGGTGTATAAGGCACCGGTACCCATTTATAAATAACAACCCAAAGGATACTAAGACCCAAAAACCATAAAAGGGTTTTCCATAAAAATTTAAATAGTTTTTTTATCATTTTAAGAATTTGCTAATGCTGCTAATTCGTTGCCAACCAAACTACCTATGGCAACACCCATGCCTCCTAATCTAACACCGCAATATACCTTATGATCAATCTTTTTAATTATTGGTCTTTTTTGTGAGCCTACTCCCATAATACCACTCCATCGATGTTCTACTTCAAATGGAATGTTTGGGATAATTGTTGTGCGTAGTAAATCCTCTAATTTGTTTTGAATAAGAGAACTAACCTCCATACTTGTGGTCGTTTCTCCTTTAAAGTCTAAATTTCTCCCCCCTCCCAATAGTAATCTGTTATCTATATTTCTGAAATAATAATACCCTTTATCCAAATGAAAAGTTCCCTTAATTTTAAGATTTTTTATGGGTTTGGTAATAAGAACTTGTGCTCTGGCAGGTTTCAAATCTTGCTTATTTATTAGCTGATTTGCAAACCCATTAGTAGCTATAAATAGCTTTTTTGTTGATATTTCTCCAAAATCTTCAAAATTCATTAAAACTTGTCCATTTTTCGATAAAAATGACTCAATATTGAATGAATTTACTATTAAAACTCTTTTTTTTATGCATTTTTGAATCAATGCCTGCATCATTTTACCAGTATCAAGTTGCCCTTCAAATTGATTAAAAATGAGTGATTTTTGTACTCTTTTGAAAGAAAATGAGTCTTTTTTTAAAGAAAATACGTCATTTTGAAGAAAAATGCTCTTTTTTAGTAAGTTATTAACGTAGGACAATTTTGAAAGACAATTTTCGTACAATTCTTCATCCTCTAGAGTAAAAAGCTCATAGCCCCCAAGTTGTTGGAAATCAATATTCTTATCCCCTAAATTTTTACGAAGTAGCTCTAACCCTTTTACTCTCTTTCTAACCAATTCGATTACCTCATCTTCAGAGTGTGTTTTTAAATCTTCCATAATTTCTGAAAGACTCCCAAAGCATGCAAAACCAGCATTCTTTGTGCTTGCTCCATTTGGTAGCGTCCCCCTTTCAAATACTACAATTTTGGCATTGGGATTTGCTTTCCGCAAGGAAAGGGCACAACTTAACCCTACTATTCCACTGCCAATAATGGCGTAGTCTATGTTTTGAAACCACGTTTTATATTCCCAATAAGATAGGTTCAATAGCTTGAGTTTTGGTTAAAAAAATACCCATTCCAAATATATTACATTTTGAAATGGGTAGATTATAAATTTAAGTGCTATAAATTTATTATTCTTCGGGTGAATTCATTTTCCATGTATTCATAAAAGCTGTGGTATAATTCCCTGAAACATATGCAGGGTCATCCATTAATTGTCTATGGAAAGGAATGGTTGTTTTTACACCTTCAATTACAAACTCATCAAGGGCTCTTTTCATTTTATTAATTGCCTCATCTCTTGTTTGAGCCGTTGTAATAAGTTTCGCAATCATAGAGTCATAATTAGGCGGAATAATATATCCCGCATAAACGTGCGTGTCTAAACGAACACCATGGCCTCCAGGTGCATGTAAAACTGTAATCTTTCCTGGCGATGGCCTGAAACCATTATACGGGTCCTCTGCATTAATTCTACATTCTATAGAGTGTAGTTGTGGTAAATAATTCTTTCCTGAAATTGGAATACCAGCAGCGACTAAAATTTGTTCTCGGATTAAATCATGATCTACCACTTGCTCTGTGATTGGATGCTCTACTTGAATACGTGTATTCATTTCCATGAAATAGAAGTTTCGGTGTTTATCCACCAAAAATTCAATAGTTCCTGCTCCTTCATAATTAATATATTCTGCCGCTTTTACAGCTGCCTTACCCATATCATCTCGAAGCTTTTTAGTCATAAATGGGCTTGGAGTTTCTTCAGTCAATTTCTGATGTCTACGCTGGATAGAGCAATCTCTTTCACTTAAGTGACATGCTTTTCCTGTGTTATCTCCCACAATTTGTATTTCGATATGGCGAGGCTCTTCAATAAGCTTTTCCATATACATATCATCATTCCCAAAAGCTGCCTTACTCTCTTGGCGAGCAGATTCCCAAGCTGCTTGTAAGTCTTCTTCTTTCCAAACTCCGCGCATTCCTTTTCCTCCACCCCCAGCACTTGCTTTTAGCATGACAGGGTAGCCAGTTTCTTTAGCTACTTTTTTACACGTTTCAAAATCAGGAATAATGCCTTCGCTTCCAGGAACACAAGGTACGCCAGCTTCTTTCATGGTTGCTTTTGCAGTTGCTTTGTCTCCCATTCTTTGAATCATATCTGCTGAAGCACCGATAAATTTAATCCCGTGCTCTTCACATATTTTTGAAAACTTGGCGTTTTCAGACAAGAATCCATATCCAGGGTGTATCGCATCGGCATTGGTAATCTCTGCGGCAGCAATAATGTTCGAAATTTTTAAATAGCTTTCGCTACTTGGTGGTGGCCCTATACAAACGGCTTCATCTGCAAAACGAACGTGAAGGCTTTCTGCATCTGCAGTAGAGTATACCGCAACTGTTTTAATTCCCATCTCCTTACAAGTCCTTATAACTCGTAAGGCTATTTCACCTCTATTGGCTATTAATATTTTTTTAAACATAGTTTGCTAATTTTCAAATCTCAACACCAAATTTCTAACTGAATAGAATTTGATTTTTGGGATTTGGGATTTGACAATTACGATGGGTCTATTAAAAATAATGGTTGATCAAATTCTACCGGAGAAGAATCTTCAACCAAAACTTTCACTATTTTTCCTGAGACTTCACTTTCAATTTCATTGAATAATTTCATAGCTTCAATGACACAAAGAACATCCCCTGTTGAAACCATATCTCCTACTTCCTTAAATACCGGTTTATCTGGAGAGGGTTTTCTGTAAAAAGTCCCAATAATTGGTGATTTTACGGTAATATATTTTGAAGTTTCATCTACAGGAGGAGCAGCTTCTTTGGTAGGAGCTGGGGTGCTATCAACCTGGGGTTGTGCTACGACGGGTTGTGCCTGTTGCTGAATGGGTGCTGGAATATGCTGAATATAGGTTGGTTCATCATTTTCATGCCCTGTTCTAATGGTGATTTTAACATCTTCCATTTCAAGTTTTACTTCGCTAGCTCCAGATTTTGCTACAAACTTGATTAGATTTTGAATGTCTTTTAAGTCCATATTATTATTAGTTTAATTGGTCGTTTATTATTTTAAGAATTATATGCCCACTTCAGGTAAACAGCACCCCAAGTAAATCCTCCTCCAAAAGCAGCAAAAATTAAGTTGTCTCCCTTTTTTAACTTCTTTTCATAGTCGTGAAGGCACAGAGGCAGCGTTGCCGATGTGGTGTTTCCGTATTTATGGATATTCATCATTACTTTTTCTTCTGGCAATTTCATTCTGTTGGCTGCTGCATCAATAATTCTTTTATTTGCTTGATGCGGGACTAGCCAATGTACATCATCCCCTTCTAAATTATTATTTTCCATTACTTTAGCGCAAACATCTGCCATATTGGAAACTGCAAACTTAAATACAGTTTTTCCATCTTGAAAAACATAGTGTTGCTTGTTTGTAACCGTTTCAATGGATGCAGGAAGTAACGAACCTCCTGCGTCTATTTTAAGATGTGCTCTTCCTATTCCGTCAGAACGAAGATGTTCGTCTATTAAACCAAGACCTTCAGTATTTGGTTCGAAAAGAACGGCTCCTCCTCCATCACCAAAAATGATACAAGTTGTCCTGTCTTCATAATCTATAATTGAAGACATCTTATCTGCACCTAATAAAAGTACTTTCTTGTATTTACCAGATTCAATATATCTAGCAGCAGTTGCCATTCCGTATAAAAAACTGGAACAAGCTGCAACTAAATCAAAAGAAAAAGCGTTTACGGCTCCTATTTTGCTGGCTACGTATACACCTGTTGCTGCAACGGGCATATCTGGCGTAGCTGTTGCCATAATCACCAAATCAATATCTTTAGGATTTGTGTTGCTTTTTTTAAGAAGGTCTTCGGCTGCTTTTATAGCGAGATAAGAAGTTCCCTTGTCTTTATCTTTTAATATTCTTCGTTCTTTAATCCCTGTTCTGGCAGTAATCCATTCATCATTGGTGTCTACCATGGTTTCCAATATCTGGTTGGTAAGAACATAGTCTGGGACGTATCCTCCCACAGCGGTAATGGCTGCAGTGATTTTAGACATAAAGAGTTGAGTTAAAATTCACAAAAAAAAGGCCAAAAAGCATTAAATAAGACTGAAAAATACTAATTTTTAATCAAAAACGATTAAAAAAAGCACCTTTTTAAATTATTAGAATGAAAACAAAAAACCCTCACGACCAATTAATAGATAGTGAGAGTTTTTAGTTTTTTATATAATCTACTTATGCTTCTACTGTTTCTACAGCGTCAATAACTATTTGTCCTTTGTAGTATAATTTTCCTTCATGCCAATGTGCTCTATGGAAAAGATGTGCTTCACCTGTAGTAGGGTCTGTAGCAATTTGTGGTGCTGTTGCCTTGTAATGTGTTCTTCTTTTATCTCTTCTTGTTTTTGAGATTTTTCTTTTAGGATGTGCCATTACTCAATTCTATTTATCTGTTAATAATTTTTTTAAGTTGTCCCAACGAGGATCTATATCTGTTTCTTCAGAAATATCGTTGCCTTTTGGGCTTAATTCTTCTAGTTTTTCGAGTATTTCCGATTTTAATGTCCCATCCTTTACTCCAGGATGGATTCTTTTTGATGGTAAAGCTAGTACAATAGACTCATAAATATATTGCTGAATATTTACTTGATAGCTTCCGTGGGGAAGTATAAGTAGATCTTCATTTTCATTATTAAATTCCTCGCCAAACTTTACTACAAAATGATAGTCTCCAGATACTTTTTGATTAAAAGGTTCATTTGTTAAATCACAATTTACATTTACAAACCCTGAAAAATCAAGCGTGAACTCCAATAACGTTGTTTTTTTATCGAGAACAGCTTCTACTAAAATATTTGTATCATTAAACTCATCATACTCAAAATGTTCAAAGAACGTGTTCTTTATTTCAAAAGTAAAGATGTGTTTCCCCAATTTCAATCCAACAAAAGGGATTGTAAATTCTTTCATTTCGTTCATTTTCACATCAGTATTTAAACAATTGCCTTCCAAAAAAGGCGGTCGCAAAGATAAAAAATATTTCTATTTGCTTATCCTTTTTAAAAATTCTTTTTTGAATATTCTTTTTTTGCAGTAACTTTTAATGGGTTTTGAGCATATAATTGGTATTCTGTCCTATTTTTTAGGATTTGAATTGCTGCAAAAACAGCTTCTTTAAAGGAAGATTCATTGGCTTGATTCTTACCCGCAATTTCATATGCCGTTCCGTGGTCTGGAGAAGTTCTAATCTTACTTAACCCTGCTGTATAGTTAACTCCTTGTCCAAAAGCTAGCGTTTTAAATGGAATAAGCCCTTGATCGTGATAGGAAGCTACAACAGCGTCAAAGTTTTTATAGTTTCCTGATCCAAAAAAGCTATCTGCCGCATAAGGTCCTAACACAATTTTTCCGTTATTTCTAATGTTTTCTAAAGTAGGTCTCAATACTGTATCGTCCTCATCACCAATTACTCCATTATCTCCAGTATGAGGATTAATGCCTAAAACAGCAATTTTTGGTTTTATAATTCCAAAGTCTTCAATTAGAGTTTTATGTATGGTATTAATCTTTTTTTCTATAAGTTCTCTAGTAATGGTGCCTGGAACATCTTTAACCGCAACGTGGTCTGTGAGTAAACCAACTTTTAATTCGTCAGATATCATAAACATAAGACTATTGCCTTCCAATTCTTTTGCTAAATAATCTGTATGCCCTGGAAAACTAAATGTTTTGGACTGTACGTTGCTTTTATTAATAGGAGCCGTGACTAAAAGGTCAATTTTATCATTTTTAAGCGCCTCTACTGAAGCTTTTAAAGAGGTAATTGCAAATTCTCCAGCCTTAGCTTCTTCTTTTCCAAAATTTACTTCGATTGGTTCTTTCCAAACATTTAAAACATTTATTTTTTTATGAATAACGTCATCTATTTTATCAATACCATGAAAATTAATGTCCATGTCATATTCTTTTTTAAAAAATGACATCAGTTTAACCGAAGCAAAGATTACAGGCGTGCAAAATTCAAGCATTCTGGTATCTTGAAAGGTTTTTAGAATCACTTCACTTCCTATGCCATTATAATCTCCAATAGAAATTCCAACAATTATTTTTTCATTTTTACCCATATACAAATACTCCTTGTTACTTTTGTACTACAAATGTAATTAATTGAAAGCATGTTTACAGGCATTGTTGAAACGATTGGTAAAATAGTTTTACTGAAAAATGAAAATAGCAACCTTCACATTACTATTAAAAGTAATTTTACTAACGAACTTAAAATAGATCAAAGCGTTGCGCACAATGGCGTTTGTTTAACTGTTGTAAGTATCGAAAATGATAATTATACGGTTACTGCTATAAAAGAAACGCTTGAAAAAAGCAATTTAGGACAACTTGCTGAAGGCGATATTGTAAATCTTGAAAGAGCCATGAAACTTGGCGATAGACTTGATGGCCATATCGTCCAAGGCCATGTAGATCAGATAGCTGCTTGCACTTCAATTGAAGAAACTAACGGAAGCTGGTTATTCACTTTTGAATATCAACAAGGTCCAGAAAACATTACTATTGAAAAGGGATCTATAACTGTAAATGGTGTAAGCTTGACCGTAGTAAATTCTCAAAAAAATTCTTTTAGTGTAGCCATAATTCCTTACACTTTTGAAAACACTAGCTTCAAAATGCTAAAAGTTGGTAGCATTGTAAATTTAGAATTTGATGTAATTGGAAAGTACGTTAGCAGAATTATGAAGGGGAATCACTAACTTTTTTTTTCTTAGTGATTAGATAAATACCATACACTATTCCAGCAATTAATAATAGATAAACACTGCTGTCTATAGGCAATTCTGGAGGTGTTCTTTGAGCTGGAGGTGGTGGGCCTGAAGATGCAGTCGAGGACTGCCCAAGCATAGAAATGCTATTCATTGAGAATAGCAAAAAGGTTAATATAGTTACGATTTGGGGTCGCATATTCAGGGGCTAAAGTAATAATTTTTTTTAAACAACAAACAAAAATGCTTGTTATCAATCATTTATTAACCGAAATTTAATTAAAAAATTGCGTTTCAAATTATAAAAACGGTTGTTTTTCTATTCAATTATAATTCACCATTTCAAAAAGTGGTCCCACTTGGGCTCGAACCAAGGACCCCCTGATTATGAGTCAGGTGCTCTAACCAGCTGAGCTATGGGACCAAAACAAGTTGCAAATGTAAAACACTTTATCTTATAGTGCAAAACAAATTAACTATTGTTCCTTTCTTGGCAAAGCTCTACTAAGACTCCTCCTGTACTTTTTGGGTGTAAAAAAACAACCCATTTATTATCTGCACCTTTTTTTGGCTCTTCATTTAGGATTATAAATCCTTCCTTTTTAAGTCTTGCCACCTCTTGTTTTAGATTATCTACGGAAAAAGCTATGTGGTGGATGCCTTCTCCCTTTTTTTCAATAAATTTTGCTATAGGACTCTCTGGGTTGGTTGCCTCTAAAAGCTCTATCTTGCTTTCTCCACATGTAAAGAAAGAAGTAATAACGCCTTCGCTCTCTACTACTTCAGTTTTATAATGAGTATAGCCTAAAAGACTTTCATATAGCTTATTAGCTTGTTTTATATCCTTTACTGCAATACCGAGGTGTTCTATTTTATTCATATTTGGGTCTTTCACTTTTTCAAAAGTAATAAATTAACTGCCCATCCTATTAAATGTACTATTTTTGCATTATGGTTGAAAGTAATAGACAAAAAAAAATTGCAGGGGTTTTACAAAAAGACCTTGCAGGTGTGCTTCAAGAAATGCTAAGAAATAGCGGGCAAACTGGAATTATCATTTCTGTTTCCAAAGTTTCTGTAACGGTAGATCTATCCTTAGCAAAGGTGTATGTAAGTGTTTTTCCTTCTGAAAAAGGTAATGCTATGGTAAAGGAATTAAACGTCCTTAAGCCTAAAATAAAGCATCAAATTGCGCAACTCACCAAACATCAATTGCGTAAAATGCCAGATTTATCATTTTATAATGATGACTCATTAGAATATATCGATCAAATTGAAAAAGCCGTTAAAGGAGAGTCGAACCCTATTAAAGACCCTAATTTACTCCCAAAAAGGAAGAAAAATTAATTTGTGAACTACCCACTGTACATCGCTAAGCGATATTTGTTTTCAAAGAGTACTAAAAATGCCGTAAATATTATTTCCAGAATTGCCATTATTGCAGTCATTTTGGGTGCTATGGCTTTGTTTATTGTGCTTTCTGGGTTTTCTGGGTTAAAAGAATTTGCGCTTCAGTTTACAAATGTGTTTGATAGCGATTTGAAGGTAATTCCTACTAAGGGAAAAACGCTTCAGCTTACTGAAGAACAGTTTAGAAACATTCAAAAAATTGAAGGAGTCGAGGTTGTTTCAAAAACCATTGAAGAACGAGTCTTTATTCGTTATAATGGTAAAAATCATATCGCATTTATTAAAGGTGTTGATGAAAATTATGAAAAAGTTACACCTGTAGACAGCCTTCTTTTAGTAGGTGATTGGCTCACACCAAATCAAAATGAAGTAGTAATAGGTTTTGGTATTTCGGCAAAGCTTTCGATTCCTGCTAGAGATTATGGCAACCTCATCGAAGTCTATGTGCCTAAGCCGGGAACAGGTCAAATAAATGTGCTTGACCCAACTGCTGCCTTTAATTCTGAAAAGGTGGTCGCCTCTGGTATTTATGAAATAAATGACGAGTTAAACGGAAAGTATCTTTTTTCGGATATTGAATTTGCAAGAAATTTATTGGGGTTGGATAGCACAAAAGTTTCATTCTTAGAATTTAAACTGAACCCTTCTGTAGATGAAGTTGCTGTAAAAGCTAATATTACTGCCATTTTCCCTGAAGAAATCATCATTAAAAATCGATTTCAGCAAAACGATGCCTTGTATAAAATGCTAAATTCTGAAAACCTTTTTACCTATCTTTTTGTGAGTCTTATTGCTGCCATAGCCATCTTTAATCTCGCAGGGACCATTATTATGATTATCCTTGAAAAAAGAGGAAATATTAAAACATTATACTTTTTAGGACTTACACTTAAAGAAATAAGGAAGGTTTTCTTTTACAACGGTGTGTTAATGACACTTATTGGTGTCTTAATGGGTCTTTTCTTAGGAAGCGCCTTGGTGTTATTACAAATACAATATGGTTTTGTCCCAATTACAGAATCGCTGCCATATCCAGTAAAATTCAATTTAATAAACCTCTTAATTGTCTTTTTAACAATTACGCTATTAGGCGGAATGGCTTCAAAAATAGCATCGTTGCGAGTTACCCAACGGCTACTTTCTTAAACAAATTGGAAGTCGCCAAATTTTTCTAAAACTTCGTCAAAAGCTTCAAAAACAGAAGCAGAATCGTCACTAGTGACCATTTTCATTCGGTATTCTTTAAAATCTGGTATTCCTTTAAAGTAGTTTGTGTAATGGCGACGTGTTTCAAAAACACCTAATTTCTCACCTTTCCAATCAATTGCCATTTGGAGGTGTCTTTTGGCGGCATAGACTCTTTCTTCCATGGTTGGTGGCGCAAGATGCTCACCTGTTTTAAAATAGTGCTTTACCTCTCTAAAAAACCATGGATAACCAATACTAGCTCTTCCTATCATGGCGCCATCGAGCCCATATTTATCTCGCATCTCCATTGCTTTTTCTGGAGAGTTGACATCGCCGTTTCCAAAAACGGGAATGTGCATACGGGAGTTGTTTTTTACTTCGGCAATGGGCATCCAATCAGCATCGCCTTTATACATTTGAGCACGTGTTCTTCCGTGGATAGAAATCGCTTTACAACCCACATCTTGTAATCTTTCTGCAACCTCAACAATTTTTATGGAGTCGTGATCCCATCCCAATCTTGTTTTAACGGTAATTGGAAGTTTGGTGTGCTTTACCATCGCTTCGGTAAGGGACACCATTAAATCGATATCTTTTAAAATCCCAGCACCAGCACCTTTGGACACCACTTTCTTCACAGGGCAGCCAAAATTTATATCAATAATATCGGGGCCACTCGCTTCAACAATTTCTACACTTTGAAGCATGGAATCTAACACAGCACCAAATATTTGAATTCCAACGGGGCGTTCTTTTTCATAAATATCAAGCTTCATCACACTTTTTGCAGCATCACGAATAAGCCCTTCAGAAGAAATAAATTCTGTAAAAACCACATCTGCCCCTTGCTCTTTGCAAAGTGCACGAAAAGGCGGATCACTTACGTCCTCCATAGGAGCAAGCAACAACGGAAAATCTCCAACGTCTATGTTACCAATTTTGGCCATGGGTGCAAAAATAGTGAATTTCTTGTGGAATTATTATTGAAGACGATCGCCTTCTTTTGTGCTAATTGTTTTTTTGTTTTCGCGAAGGCTATAGTTTCCAAAATTGTATTTAAAGCCTATCCAAAACTTTCTTGCTTCTGGCTGTGCAAAATATGAGTTATCTTGATTTAAATACCGCGAAGTCACTGGCACATTATTGGTTTTAAAAATATCATCTACCCCTGCAGAAATGCTGGCACTTCTATTCCAAAGTGATTTTCTAAATGAAACAGATAAATCGAAAATATTTTTATAATCTAAAGATCCCGAGATTAAATTTGAAATATACCGTGCCGATATATCCGATGTAAATCCGCCTTCTTGAGAAAGAGTAATTTGGCTATATGCCTGTGCAAAAAACCCAAGTGTATTGTTTTGAGCTCGTTCTTGAGAACTTTCCACGGCAAAAAATTCGTTTTCCAAGTAATACGTTGAGGTTACAAAGCTTGCATACCAAAAATCACCTATGGGTGCAGAATATACTGCGTCGAAACTATATTGAAAAAAGTCTATTAAATTAGCATCGAGTTGTCTAAAAGTGAAGTTCTCATTATTCTGAAAATTTAAAATTTCTAAAGAATTTTCAATGGTTTGGTAATACAATTCGAAGAACCATTTTCCTTTGTGGGTATAGCTAAGCGTTATTTTATCTTCAATTGAAGGGACTAGATTTGGGTTTCCTTCATTGAAATTATTTTCATTAATGAAATAACGGAAAGGATTTAAACTTTGATAGCGAGGTCTGTCAATTTTTCTAGCATAATTAATCCCAAATGAATTGTTAGAATTCACTTGGTATTCTACCGATGCCGAAGGAAACAACTTAAAATATTCCTGTGTATTAACGCTCCCTAAAGAAACTGAAATTCCCTTAACGTCTGTATATTCGGCTCTAGTGCCTAGGCTAATGTTCCATTTTTCAAAACTTTTATCGAAGCTGAAATATCCTGCAAAAATGGATTCTTCGTAAGTAAATTCATCTGAAAGCGTTGTGTTTAAAACCATACCTCCGTTTACTAGATCAAAATAATCTAAACCTGTATTTGTATCAATATTTGAATATTTTAATCCTGTTTCTATAGTTCCACCAAAAAGGGCCGTGCTTAAATCAACATATCCTGTCGCAATTTTGGTATCTTGCTTTGAATTTGTTTCGAACTGAATGCTTTTCAAAAAGTCTCCATTAGCCAAAAAGTAATCACTAAGTAGTTCTTGAAATTGATCACTATTGTAGGTTATGTAATTTCCGCCAACGGTTAATTGGCCTCCCGTTTCATTAATTTTTGTTTTATAATCTGTCCCTAAGGCAATATTAGCAACATCTGTATTCATTAAACTTTTAGTTAAAAAAGTAGAATCTAGTTGTCGTTGTGCATTAAAAATAGCTGTGTTTTGGTGATTATTGTATTCCCTATTGGGTGAGACAAATATGTTTGCTGTGATATTAAGGGAGTTCTTTTGGTCGAAGTCAATATCTGCAACAAAGTTACCTTGGTGCCCGTAACTTTTTGTAATTCTATTAAAATCACTTTCCCAAATGGCACTTGTGGTTGTTTCGTCAGTTTCAAAAAAACGGATATAAGAATACTGATCTTTATTCTCTTTTCTTGGGCTAAAGCTATAACTACCATAGAGGTTTAACCAATTATTTTTAAAGAAGTGACTTGTCCCAAATGTATATTTTGAAAAAATTGCCTGTTGATATGTTCCGTTGATTGATCCTTTGTAGCCAGGCGTTACGTTTTTTGAAGTAATAATGTTTAATACCGTTCCAGATTCTGCATCAAATTGTGAAGACGGATTGGTAATAACCTCAACTTGTTTTACCACTGAGGCGTCTAAGTTTTGAAGAAATGATAACGTTTCAGAAGCAGAAAGATATACCCTTCGGCCATTAAGATAAATGGTTGTGGGCTGATTTTTTATGGAAATATTTCCGCCCAAAACCAATACTCCTGGCGTTTTAGATAATAAATTCAATGAATTGCCAGTAGAAAGTGATGTGTTTTCAACATTAAAAACGAGCATTCCTGCCGTTTTTTGAATCGTTGGTCTTCTTGCCGTCACCACTGCTTCTCCCAATTGTTCGGCATCCTCTTCAATTTGAATGGTGTTTAATGATGTGTTTTCAGGAATAGTAATGGGCATGGATTTTGTTTTAAAGCCAATCATGCTTATTTCTAATATGTATTCGCCAGGAGCAATAGATTCAATTATAAAATTCCCGTTTTCATCTGAAGCTGTTCCCGTAAAAGCTTGTGTTTCTATCTTTTCATATATTACCACATTTACAAAAGAAATAGGCAAATTACTCTCATCAACAATAGTGCCTGTTAGTGTATAGTTCTGGGCTGTTATAAACGTCCAAAAGGATAAAAAGTAGATAAGAATGTACGTTCGCATGACTTTATAAAATTCTACAAAAGAAGTTCATTTTGATCTTTAGTAGAGACTCTGCTTTAGCTAAGTAATTAAAATTGAATAACAAATATCCGCATTTTCTTTTAACATTAAAATTCTTACAAGTCAAATTTTAAGTATTTTAAGCTTTATTTTTAATCTATATTTGCAATCTTAATTGCTAGGAAGAAGTTATTTATGAAGAATATTCGCAATTTTTGCATTATCGCACACATTGATCACGGAAAAAGCACCCTTGCCGATAGGCTTTTGGATGCTACTGGTTCTGTAACAGATCGTGAGAAGCAAGATCAGTTGCTCGATAGCATGGATCTTGAAAGAGAACGCGGTATCACTATAAAAAGTCATGCCATACAAATGGATTATGTGTATGAAGGTGAAAAATATATTTTAAACTTAATAGACACTCCAGGTCACGTCGATTTTTCTTACGAAGTTTCTCGCTCTATAGCAGCATGTGAAGGCGCCCTATTGGTTGTAGATGCCGCACAAAGTATTCAAGCGCAAACTATTTCGAATCTTTATTTGGCTTTAGAAAATGACTTAGAAATTATTCCTGTTTTAAACAAAGTAGACCTTCCTTCAGCAAAACCAGAGGAAGTAATTGATGACATCGTCGACCTTTTAGGTTGTGACCCCGAAGAAGTGATTCCGGCGAGTGCAAAAACCGGGATTGGAATAGAAGAAATTTTAAAGGCAATTGTCGAACGTGTTCCAGCTCCCAAAGGAATTGCTGATGAGCCTTTGCAAGCACTAATATTTGATTCTGTGTATAACCCTTTTAGAGGAGTAGAGACCTATTTTAGAGTGTTAAATGGAGAAATTAAAAAAGGACAACAAATAAAATTTATGGCAACGGGCAAATCTTATTTTGCTGATGAAGTTGGAACCTTACGATTAAAACAACAACCTAAAGAAGTTGTAAAAACAGGTGATGTTGGTTATTTAATTACAGGAATTAAAGATGCTCGTGAAGTAAAAGTAGGGGATACTATTACAGATTCTAAAACTCCCACAACCAATATGATTGAAGGGTTTGAAGATGTAAAACCTATGGTATTTGCCGGCATTTATCCTGTTGATACTGAAGATTATGAAGAGTTGAGAAGCTCCATGGAAAAGCTTCAACTAAATGATGCTTCTTTGGTGTTTCAACCTGAAAGTTCTGCGGCGCTTGGTTTTGGTTTTCGATGTGGGTTTTTAGGAATGCTTCATCTTGAAATCATTCAAGAGCGTTTAGAGCGTGAGTTTGATATGACTGTTATTACAACGGTTCCCAACGTATCTTATCATGCCTTTACAAATAAAGAACCAGAGACCATTATTCTTGTAAATAACCCTAGTGACCTCCCCGAGCCTTCCACGTTAAATAGAGTTGAAGAACCCTACATCAAGGCAAGTATTATTACAAAATCAGATTTTGTTGGCTCTGTCATGTCATTGTGTATTGAAAAGCGTGGACAAATTACCAATCAAACCTATTTAACGCAAGATCGTGTAGAGTTAAGTTTTGATATGCCTTTGGCAGAAATTGTGTTCGACTTTTACGATCGATTAAAAACCGTTTCTAAAGGATATGCCTCTTTCGATTATACCCCCATTGGGATGCGTGCTTCGAAATTGGTAAAAGTAGATGTGCTTTTAAATGCTAATGTAGTTGATGCACTTTCAGCATTATTACACCAAGATAATGCGTATGATATTGGTAAAAAAATGTGCGAAAAACTGCGTCAATTAATTCCAAGACAGCAGTTTGATATTCCTATTCAGGCAGCCATAGGAGCCAAAATTATTGCTAGAGAAACCGTGAAGGCCTTAAGAAAAGATGTTACCGCTAAATGTTATGGAGGGGATATTTCACGAAAAAGAAAACTACTTGAGAAACAGAAAAAAGGTAAAAAGCGTATGCGTGCTGTGGGTAATGTTGAAATTCCGCAAGAAGCATTTATGGCGGTGTTAAAGCTGAATGATTAAAGCCACAGCTTCCCTTTTCTAATACATTAAAACTGAAGGTAATATGCTTCAGTTTTTTTTGTACCTTTTTCAGTATGAAAAATGTACTTTTCATTATTGGTTTCTTATATCTTTCTATATCTACTACGATTTCTCAAAACAATTCACAAATCGAAATTGATTCGTTATTACAAAAAGCCAACGTTTTTTATAAGACAAATCAAGATAGCGCAATTTATTACTCCGGTTTAGCCTATAAAAAAGCCTTAAAGCAGGGAGAAATTTCTCTTATAGGAAAGGCAATTTCGCAACATGCAACTTATTTAATTAGCAAGAAAAAGTACCAAGAAGCAGAAAAATTATTAAACCAAAACCTTCATAATAAATTAGATATAAGCAAATTAGATTTAGGGATTACCTATGCTAATTTGGGGTCTATTAATTCTCTTAAAGAACAAAGGGATGTGGCTTTAGAAAACTATTTAACAGCTTTGGAGATTTTTGAGGAAATTAATTCTCACGATTATCTTGCCAGAACCTATTTAAATATTGGCATTATCTATGAAAATGAAGGGAAGAACAAACAAGCAGACTATTTTTATGATAAATCATTACACCACTCTAATTTTAATAATAATAACAGTTTATCTGTGACCCATGGAAATGTAAAACGAGGTGCAGAGGAAAATTATGAAATCAATTTAAAAATTAGTTTTGAAGCATTAAAAAGTATAGAAAATCCAAGCGAGTCAAGGCTCGCTTCGGTTATATATCATGACTTGAGTAAAAATTATATTGATAATCAAAAATATCTTGAAGCTATTGAAATGGCAAAAAAAGCCATAGAAATAAAAAACAATATTGGTTATTCACAAAATTTAGATTTCTCATATTTTATTTTGGGGAAATCTCAAATTAGGCTCAACAGAAATGATGAAGGAATTAGAAATCTTTTAACCGCTATAAAGCTTTCTGAAAAACGCTCTTTAAAACCCTTAATGTATGAAATGCTTATTTTAGGATATAAAAACAAAAGTGATTATAAAAATGCTTTCCTGTATGCTGAAACACTATCCAAAATAAAAGATTCTATTGCAGTGTTTCAGGAAAATGAGCGCATTGCAGAGATTACTTCAAAATATCAAGTAGAAAAACAAGCAAACGACATTTTAAGGCTTGAAAAGGCCAATCAAGAAACCGCACTTCTACTATCTCAACAAACAAGGAGACGATGGCAATGGGCAACGTTATCTATTCTTTTTTTAATTGTATCTCTATTTTTAGGAAGAAAGCTTATAGCATATATCCAAAAAGTAAAGAGTGTTGAATCTGAAAAAGCAGCAATAGAAAAAAGGGTTGAAGCCAAATACATTGCCCTTAACAACAAAGCAAAAGTGTATATAAAGGATTTAGATTATATAAAGTCTGATGGTAATTATTTGGAATTTTATTCTAAGGAAAAAAAGGTTATTGATCGCAATAAGTTAAAAACTGTAGCCAATCAATTACCTCCAAACTTTGTGCAAACACATCGCTCCTTTATTGTAAATAAAAACGTCATTGAGTCCTTAAACGCAACCTCTCTAAGGCTTCAAAATGGGGTAGAAATTCCTGTATCGAGGACCTATAAGCAAAATCTTTCTTAACGGATTCTGTTATTCATATCGTTTTTCCTGTAATTCATCACATTCTTTTTAAAGGAGGCTCTGTCATAAGTACATTTGGAGTGAATCATAAAATTAAATACTATGAAAATCTCAAAATTAATCTTGTTTCTTTTCTCGTTAACTGTTCTAGTTTCGTGTAGCAAAGATGATACAAATGAAGGCGCTATTAATCCTTCCAGTTTTAATTTATTATTTGTTTCTAACAATGCAACAAATGTAAGTTTTACACCCACCTTTACTTGGGAAGAAAGTTCTGGCCCAAATGGTGAATCTGTAACTTACGATTTATACATTCAAAAGGCAAATGAAGTTCCTAACGGTTCTTTACCTACACAACTTCATAAAAGTGGAATATCTACAAATACGTATACTGTAACAAGTCCTCTTTTGGCAACCACACAATATAAGTGGTATGTAAAAGCAAAAATAAGTGGTGGTGGAGATAGAAATAGTTCTAGTGTTTTCTCATTTATAACTGCAGACGTTCAAAATTTACCTCCTAATCCATTTGATTTAATTTCGCCCTTCGACAATGAAATTGATGTCCCTTCAGACCCTATATTGTCATGGCAAGCTGCCACAGATCCAGAGAATGATCCTATAGTTTATGATATCTACCTAGGGGAAAACGTTCCCGTAAGAATAGGCGCTGGTGTACAAGCAACAACACTTCCTGTGGGTTCGCTATTGCCTAACACAACCTATTTTTGGTACGTACAGGCATTAGATACCGCTGGAAATGGTGTTAATTCATCTATTTTTTCATTCACCACTGGTGATGGTTCCTCTGGTGGGTCCAGTAATTATACCCTTATTTCTAGCAATGCAATACCCAATCAAGTGGGTCGAAGAGGACATCAAATGATTAATTATAATGGTAAAATTTGGATTATTGGAGGCCTTGCCATAAATGATGATGGAAGCGGGGGAGAATATAACGATGTTTGGAACAGTAGCGACGGAGGTAATACCTGGAACTTAGTGAAAGGAAATACGGAACCTCCTGTAGGATTTACACCTAGCGAAGAACACCAAGCAGTTGTTTTTAGAAATGAAATTTGGGTGCTCAATGGTAATGGTAGTACAGCTCATAAAAGTGCAGATGGAATTAATTGGGAGTTTGTTCCCTATTCCGGAAATGTGACTCAAGGCACGCATTATGCTCCCAGACACCAGCATCAAGCCGTTGTTTTTAATGATAGACTTTATGTCATTGGAGGAAGCGCCTCAGGGATACTTAAAAATGATGTGTGGAGTACTAATGGCATTCCCGATGCTAATGGTGAAATTGAATGGATACTAGAAACAGATGATGCGGGTTTTTCACCTAGATATGGACATCAAGCTGTGGTTTTTAAAGATAAAATTATTCTTACTGGAGGCTCAACGGGTTCTGAAAGAAAGAATGATATATGGTCCACTACAAATGGTGTCAATTGGACATTGATTTCTGCTGCAGGGCCCTTTACCGAAAGAACAGAACACGTAATGGAGGTCCAAAGTGACGGGGAGATACTTTGGCTTTTTGGAGGCAATGGAATTGACCCAAATACAGGAACCTCAATAGACTCATTAAACGATGACTGGGCTACGGATGATGGAGAAGTATGGCTAGAAATAGAGTCACATAACCCCGACGATTCTGGCTCAAACGATTTTAAAGGGCGTCAAGAATTTGATTGTATTGCAATTGATGGAGAAATAGTAATATATGGTGGTAAAAATGGCACATCGTTGTTAAACGATATTTGGTTCGTGCCTAACCTCTAAAAAACAATTTATAAATCTAAAAACCTCATCCGGCTTGTAAAGATTGGATGGGGGTTTTTGTATTTATCCCCCACAGGTTGCCCCTGCTTCTTCAAGTCCGGAGACATAAACATCGTAATCGGTTCCAGTATCATCTCCATTAACTGAAGCATTGCCATTGCTTTCTCGACATACTTCAAATTCAAATGTTTCTGGAGAATTACAAGTTGTGCACGATCGAGCATCGTCCTTTTTGCAAGAAACAACAAAGATAAAAAATACAAGTAGGGAGAGTATAAGCCTCATAAAGTCTTTTTTAAGAAACGCCTTTTTACTACGTTTATTTTTATCTTTTTGCTTGCTTTTGGTTTCTGGCAACACTATTAAGTTCTTCTATGTCTAAAGGTTTACCTAAATAGACAAGTTGGCTGTCTTCGTTAACATCCATCTCTTCTGCTGTATTAATAATTTCTAAAAACCCATTAGGAAGTTTTAAAAATAACGCTACAGTATTGTCCTCTTTTTCTATAATAGACAGCAATTTCAAGAACTGTTCTTTAGATTGTAGTGGAACTTCCTGAATAGATGGGTACACTCTAGCAACTTCTTCAAGCATGGTATAATCATGTGTTTTTGAAAAAAGATCCTTGGGGTCTAAAGTTTCAATCCCCTGTGACTTTTCTTCCGTAGACATAAGTCTAAAAATTCCTGTTTCCCCAAATATTTTACCAAAACGATTAATGGCTTGTTTATTTACTTCTTCACTCCCTGTAAGTGCCAATAAATACCCTACATCACTCAATTCGATATCCGAGGCAAGATCGGCTGCATATATATTGGCATTAAAAGCTTCCAGCCCCAATTCCTTAGCCTGAGAAACATTAGATTGATTAGAATCCACCAAAACCACATGACGCCCATGATTTTGAAGATAATTTGCAATAAGCCTCGAAACTTTTGAGGCACCAACAATTAAAATTCCTTCCGAAGTCTTTAAAAAAACACCCACTACAGAAGCGAAAAAACGAGCTGTAGTCGCATTTAATAAAACGGTAACTAACACAACGGCAAAAACTAAGGGGGTAATATATTCAGCCCCTGGAAAACCTCTCAAAGCCAATTTAGTTCCAAATAGCGAAGCAATTCCAGCCGCTACAATTCCTCGAGGCCCTACCCAGCTTATAAATAATTTTTCATTTAGTTTTAATGAAGAGTTTATGGTACTTGCAAAAACAGAAAGTGGCCTCAAAATAAATATAACTACCGCCAAAAGAATGGCAGTATTCCAGTTATAAATTAACAGCAAATCGTCAATAGAAATATTCGCTGCCAATAAAATAAAAAGAATAGAAATTAATAAAACACTTAGCGACTCTTTAAAATATAGAAGCTCTTTCAAGTTTGGGAGATCGCTATTTCCTAAAAACATTCCCATAACAACTACCGACAGTAAACCCGATTCGTGAGCAAAAACATCACTTTCAACAAATATGAGCAACACAACAGATAGCGCAACAACGTTGAGCAAGTAGTGGGGAATCCATTTTCTTTTTATGGCAAAATAAAGTGCGTATCCTCCAGAAATTCCAAAGGAAAACCCAATAAGAATAATTTTTCCAAATTCTATTAATGCTTGTTTAGAATAGCCTGCATCTCCTTCGATACTTATAAATTCAAAAATTAATACCGCCACTAAAGCACCTATGGGGTCTATCAAGATTCCTTCCCATTTTAATACTGCAGAAACATCTTTCTTCAATGGAATATTCCGCAATATGGGTGAAATTACTGTAGGTCCCGTTACAATAATTAATGCCGAAAACAAAAAAGAAATGCGCCAGTTAAGTCCAAAAATATAATGTGCCGCTATTCCAGCTCCAAAAAAGGTAATTGCAGCACCAAGACTAATAAGTTTTCCTATAACGGGGCCAACCTTAGCTAACTCTCCTCTTTTTAACGTTAAACCCCCTTCAAATAAAATAATTCCAATAGCTAGTGAGACAAATGAAAAAAGATTATCACCTGGAAATAGACCTCGATTTCCATCCCAGATGGGCTGTATCCATGATTGACCATTCTCCGTTATTAAAGTAGCAATGGGGCCAACTAATAAACCTATAAGAATAAGAGGTAAAATTGCTGGAATTTTGAATTTCCAAGCAAACCATTGTGCTAAAATTCCAAGAATAATGATACCTGCTAATTCAACCATAAATATTTTTTAATTTTCTAAAAATAGGAAGAAACTTTTTACAGTCCCAAACTATTTAATACAATTGACAAAATATTGCTTTTTAACTTCAAAAAGAGAGAACTTTCAAAAAAAACAGAAATAAAATGCCTTGTTTTGTTAAATTCTTCAAAATTAGTGGCTACACGCATATTTAAAATGTTTCTGTTTTGCTAATTTGCGCTTCCTATGAAATTAATTCCTATTGAAGCTGGAAATTTTAAACTTGATGGCGGCGCCATGTTTGGTGTGGTGCCTAAATCCCTATGGTCAAAAACCAACCCAGCAGATAGTAATAATATGATTGATATTGCAGCGCGGTGCTTGTTAATTGAAAATGGCAATCGTCTTACACTCATCGATAACGGAATGGGAAATAAGCAAAGCGACAAGTTTTATGGGTATTACTTTCCATGGGGTGAGTACAATTTGGATGATTCTCTAAAAAATGCTGGGTTTCACAGAAACGATATTACAGATGTATTTTTAACACACCTTCATTTTGATCACTGCGGCGGAAGTATCCAGTGGAACAAAGATCGCACCCTACTTGAGCCTGCTTTTAAAAATGCAAAATTTTGGAGTAATGAACGGCATTGGGATTGGGCCACAAAACCAAACCGAAGAGAGCAAGCTTCCTTTTTAAAAGAAAATATTCTTCCTATGCAAGAAAGTGGGCAGCTTCATTTTGTAAAAGACCCTGTTCAAGATTTTTCTGAAGCCAACGAACTGGATTTCGGAATATTTTTTGCAGATGGTCATACCGAAAAACAAATGATTCCACATATTCAATATAAAGGAAAAACCATCGTTTTTATGGCAGATTTATTACCCACTGCGGGACACTTACCGCTTCCTTATGTTATGGGATACGATACAAGACCTTTATTAACACTGCCCGAAAAAGAAAAGTTTTTAAACGCAGCAGCAGATAATAATTACTATTTATTTTTAGAGCACGATGCTCACAATCAAATAATCACCGTAAAACATACCGAAAAAGGTGTTCGCCTTGATCAGGTTTTTACATGTAACGAACTATTTAATTAATTTATAAACAGATGAACATTTTTAAAATTTCTTTACTTACAGTAGCTTCAGCTGCAATACTTTCTTCTTGCGGAGGTAGCGTTGCACCTATAGTTTCAACCCCAATTGCAAACATTGATAACTTACCCTTAAAGGCTGCTCCGCTCACCGAGACAGAAACCAAAACTTGGGTTGCTGCAGATTTATTAAGTGACACCATTCCTGGAATGAGTGTTGACAAAGCATACACTGAAATTTTAAAAGAGAGAAAAAACAGTAAAGTGCTTGTTGCGGTTATCGATAGCGGAATTGATATTGAACACGAAGACCTAAAAGATATTATTTGGGTTAATGAAGATGAAATTGCTGGCAATGGTATTGACGACGATAAAAACGGATATGTGGACGACATTCACGGATGGAATTTCCTTGGAAATATTGTTGAAGAGAACATGGAATACGTTCGATACATTAAAAAATTAGAGCCAAAATTTAAAGGAAAAACAGAAGCTTCCATTAGTGCAGCAGATCGTGGTGATTTCGAAATTTATAAAAGAGCGAAGGCCGAATATGAAAAGGAGTTTGGAGAAACACAAGCAAATAAAGCCCGCTATGAGCAAATTCTTGGACAAGTTGCTCCTGCTCACGAAGCGATTTCAAAAAAAATAGGTAAAGAAGATTATTCCATAGCAGATTTAAATGGAATTGCAAATCCAACGGAAGCAGAACAACAACAAATTGGGATGCTTACTCAAATGTTAGGTTTTGGCGATTCCGTTCCAGATGTTATGAAGCAGCTTAATGATGGAATTGCATATTTTGAAGGAAGATTAAGTAGCCACTTTAATATGGATAAAAACTTCCGAAGTGAAAATTTAGGTGACGATGCAGATGACTTTTCATCAAAATATTATGGAAATAATGATGTGGATGGGCCAGACCCTAAAAAAGAAGATGCGCGTCACGGAACTCACGTAGCTGGAATTATCGCAGCCAAAAGAGATAACGGCATTGGTATGAACGGTGTTGCAAACAATGTTGAAATTATGGTTGTTCGTGCTGTACCAGATGGAGATGAGTACGATAAAGACATTGCATTAGCTATTCGTTATGCTGTTGATAACGGTGCAAAAGTGATCAACACCAGCTTTGGAAAATACTATTCTCCACATCCAGAATGGGTTTGGGATGCTATTAAATATGCTTCAGACAAGGATGTGCTAATCGTAAATGCTGCTGGAAATGAAGGGTTCGATTTAGATAAAATTCAAGTATATCCAAACGATCAAAAAGTGGGTGAAACTTCAGAAATGGGAGACACCTTTATTACCATTGGAGCATTAAACTATAAATACGGAAGTGAGCTTGTTGCTGATTTTTCAAACTACGGAAAAAGTGGTGTGGACGCGTTTGCTCCAGGTGTAAAAATTTGGTCTACAACACCGTTAAACACCTATGAATATTTACAAGGAACCTCTATGGCGGCTCCAGCTGTGGCGGGTGTTGCTGCAATGATTCGTTCGTATTATCCATCGCTTTCAGCTAAACAAGTAAAACAAATTTTAATGGATAGTGGTTTGAGTTCAACTGCAACCGTAATTTTAGGTGGCGACCCATCTAACCAAGATAAATTTGGAAATATTTCGGCATCTGGAAAAATGGTGAATTTGTATAATGCCTTAATTATGGCAGATAAAATGTCACGATAATGAAAATTTTTAGATTTGTTTGGGCGCTACTAATTGTTGCTTCAGTAAACGCTCAAAACAATACCTCTTATTGGCAACAAAAAGTAAATTATAAAATGTCCATTGATATGGACGTAACCAATTGGCAATACAAAGGAACTCAGGAATTGTTGTATACCAACAATTCTCCTGATACCTTGTCGAAGGTTTTTTATCATTTGCAGTTTAATGCCTTTCAACCAGGAAGTGAAATGGATGTGCGTTCGCGTACCATTTCAGACCCTGATTCTCGTGTAGCCGATAGAATTTCAAAATTATCGCCTTCAGAAATTGGGTTTATAAAACCTTTAAAGCTCACACAAGATGGAACGCCTCTTTCTTATGAAGTGGTAGGAACCATCCTTGAGGTCACTTTAAATAACCCCATTTTACCTGGAAATAGCACTGCTTTTTATATGGAATGGGACGCTCAAGTTCCTTTGCAAATTAGAAGAAGTGGAAGAAATAACGAAGAAGGTGTTGCATTGTCTATGACACAATGGTATCCAAAATTAGCCGAATATGACTTTCAAGGCTGGCACGCAGATCCTTACATTGGACGTGAATTCCATGGAGTTTGGGGTGATTTTGATGTAACACTTACTATAGATGAAAAATATGTTGTGGGAGGAACAGGCTATCTTCAAGGAGAGCCTTCTGTAAAAAAGAAAAAGAAAACTTGGCGTTTTTTAGCTCCCAATGTGCATGATTTTACTTGGGCTGCAGACCCAGATTATATCCACGATGTGTACGAAGGACCCAATGGAGTAACCTTAAATTTTTACTACAAAAACAATCCTGATATTCTTGAAAACTGGAAAAATCTTCAGCCTAAAACAGCAGAGTTGATGGTGTTTTTCAATGAGCATATTGGAGAATATCCGTATAAGCAGTATTCGGTAATTCAAGGAGGTGATGGAGGTATGGAATATGCCATGTGTACGCTAATTACCGGAAACCGAAAATTTGAAAGCTTAGTAGGTGTTACGGCTCATGAGTTAGCGCATTCTTGGTTTCAGTTTTTATTAGCCACAAACGAAAGTTTACACGAATGGATGGACGAAGGTTTTACCTCCTATATTTCAGCTTTAGCTGAAAATGAAGTGTTACAAGAAAACAATCCTAATCCAGTGGCTGGGTCTTATCGAGGCTATCGCTATTTAGCCACTAGTGGACAAGAGCAGCCATTAACAACGCACGCAGATCGTTATGCATCTAACCGAAGCTACGGTATTGCTGCGTATAGTAAAGGAGCGGTTTTTATGGCACAATTAGGATATGTGATTGGACAAGAAAATCTAGAAAAAACCATTAAGCGCTATTTTAAAGAATGGGCGTTTAAACACCCAACACCTAATGATTTTATTCGCATAGCTGAAAAGGTATCTGGCTTTGAGCTGGATTGGTACTTGCAAGATTTTGCGCAAACCACAAATACTATTGATTACGCCATTAAAGACGTTACGGAAGACGCTGGGAAAACCAAAATTACCCTAGAGCGCATTGGGTTGATGCCCATGCCTATCGATTTATATGTAACCTACGAAGATGGTTCTCAAGAATCATTTTACATTCCGTTGCAAATGATGCGTGGCGAAAAAGAAAACCCGTTTCCAACGTTTAAAAGGACCGTTTTAAAAGATTGGGCTTGGGCGTATCCAACCTATTCTTTTGAAATTACTAATGGAAAAAAGGTAAAAAACATGATGATTGATGCTACTTTATTAATGGCGGATATTGATCTTGAAAACAATGTGTACGGAGAGCAGTAAAAATTCTTTTTAAATACATTAAAATGAAGACCTTTCAGAAGCACTTTTGAAAGGTCTTTTTTTATCTTTACTTCATGAGTTTCAAGTTTCCAAAAGAAGAAAAATTAAAAAGCCGAAAGTTAATTGACCAGATTTTTGCCGAAGGCAAATCGGTGAAAAAATTTCCAGTCAAACTGGTCTATTTGGAAGTTGAAACCCTTGAAAAAACCCAAGCTGCTTTTGCGGTTCCCAAACGGAATTTTAAACTTGCCGTTTCAAGAAACCGAATTAAAAGACAAATGCGGGAAGCGTACCGAATTCATAAATCCTTGTTAACCAACAATAACGGCAAGAAATTTGCGATATTAGTTATGTACATTGGCAAAGACAGCCCAACGTATATCCAATTAGACAGCGTAATTAATACATTACTTAAACAACTAACATTATGAAAATCTTTAGTCTTTTTCTTTTCGGTCTTGCCTTAGCCTGTGGTGGAGGTGGAACCAGTGATTATGCTTATGAAGAATCAAAAACAGCAGCAGCGGACTATGAATATGATGTAGCCCCTGTATCTGAATTAAAAGTTACGGAAGATGGTTCTACAGAAATTGTAGAGGCTCAAGAGCAAAAAATCATTAAAACGGCAAATCTTCGTTTTGAAGCTTCTAAGCCTGAAGAAACCCATAAAAATATATTGGCGTTAACACAACAATATAAAGGGTTTATCCAAAGTGATAATGCAGGTAAAAATTACAATCAGTTATACCGAAACATGGTGATTCGTGTCCCAACAGAAAGCTTTCAGCCATTTATAGATGCCATTTCGCAGGGCGTTCCTTATTTCGACCAAAAAGATATTTCCCGTCAAGATGTTTCCGAAGAATTTGTAGATCTGGAAGCACGTTTAAAAGCGAAGCGAGAGTTGGAATCACGCTATTTAGAGTTGCTGAAACAAGCCAAAAATGTAAAAGAAATGCTCGAAATTGAACGCGAACTTTCTAACATTCGCGAAGAAATTGAAGCCAAACAAGGGCGTTTAAACTACCTCCAAAATAAAGTTTCTTTAAGCACCGTAAATATTGAGTTTTACAAGCAAACAGCCGAAACTGGAGTGACGCTTTCCTACGGACAAAAAATTGTAAACGCCCTAAAAGGTGGTTGGGATGGAATCTCGGTGTTTTTCCTTGGATTGTTGTATTTATGGCCTTT
Organism: Flavobacteriaceae bacterium; assembly: GCA_034670265.1. Taxonomy (GTDB): domain Bacteria; phylum Bacteroidota; class Bacteroidia; order Flavobacteriales; family Flavobacteriaceae; genus Halomarinibacterium. The sequence goes on from JAXMNU010000003.1 coordinate 113,945, forward strand.
GTTCATCATCGCGTTAATTGTTATCTTGGTGCTTCGTAGATATTTGAAGCGAAGCAAGAAAAAGGCTTCAGAAAATAAAAGCTAAAAATCATGAAAAAGAAAATTATCATTCCTATCCTCGCGCTAGGGATCCTCATAACCACCGCTAGTTTTAAAAACGATTTTTTTGAAATTGCCAAACAAATCGAAATATTCACCACGCTTTACAAAGAGCTAAATATGAATTATGTGGATGAAACAACGCCTGCCATGTTAATGGACAAAGCCATTAATGGGATGCTAGCAGACCTCGACCCATATACCGTTTATTGGAACGAACAAGAGGTGGAAGATGCGCGTATAAAAAATTCAGGTACCTACACGGGTATTGGCGCTACAGTGCAAACCCTAAAAGAAAAGATTATTATTACTGAACCTTTTGAAGGGTATCCCGCAGACAAAGCAGGCTTAAAAGCCGGAGATGAAATTGTAAAAGTTGGTGACATTACACTTTCCGATTTTGAAGATGACGCTGGTGAACTATTAAAAGGCGTTTCTGGTTCCGAAGTACAGCTCACTTTTAAAAGACAAGGAAAGACCCAAACTACAACGCTCAAGCGTGAAAAAGTGGACGTAAAAGCAGTGCCTTATTATAATCTTATTCAAAATGACATTGGATACATTGTACTTCGCGCTTTTAACCAAAAAACAACGATAGAAACTAAGGCGGCACTAGAAGATCTAAAGTCACAAGGAGCCACTAAAATCATTCTCGATTTGCGTGGAAACCCCGGCGGATTGTTAAACGAAGCCATAAACATTGTTAACTTGTTTGTGCCAAAAGGCGAGGTCATTACTACAACCAAATCTGTTATTGAAAAGTACAATAAAACGTATAAAACACGTCAAGACCCTTTTGATACGGAAATTCCACTTGTAGTTCTTGTAAATGGGCGTAGCGCTTCCGCTAGTGAAATTGTTTCGGGCGGATTACAAGATTTAGATAGAGCAGTAGTTATTGGCGCGCGTAGTTTCGGAAAGGGATTGGTTCAACGTCCAAAAAGATTAACCTACGGTACACAGTTAAAAGTGACCATTTCTCGATACTACACGCCTAGCGGAAGATGTATTCAGGCATTAGATTATTGGAATCGTGACGAAAATGGGGATCCTATTCGGTTAGACCCTAAAAATTACAACAAATTTAAAACCAAAGGCGGAAGAACAGTATATGACGGGGGTGGTATTTTGCCAGATATTGAATTGGAATCATCCAAGTTTAGTCCAATCACAACCGCTTTGTTAAAAGATAATGCCATTTTTGATTACGCTACAGAATATTATTACAGCCATCAACTTACTAATTGGAATGGTTTTGAAGTTTCCGAAACAGACTTTCAAAATTTCCTTCAATTCCTGAAAAAGAAAAACTTTAGCTACGAAACTGAAACTGAAAAGAAATTTGCTGAAGCGCTTCGTCGTGCTGAAGATGATGAATTAAAAGAGGGTATTCAAAATAGTTATAATGCCTTAATGAGTTCAATTGAAGCTGCCAAAGAAAAAGATTTAATCGCTAAAAAGGTTGAAATAAAGTCATTATTAACAGATGAAATTTTAAAAAGATATTTTTACACTAAAGGACTGTATGATTATCAAATTGAAAACAATCCTGAAATTTTAGAAGCTGTTTCTGTGTTAAACGACACGAACAAATACAACCGAATTCTTAAATAAAATTGGACAATTTTTTACATTTTTTTGAAGTAATGCCCGTTTGGCAAAAAGCAGGATGGATTGTCTTTTGCATCTCCCTTTTTTGGATTTTAGAAGGGTATTATAGTAAATTTCAACTTCGATATAAAAAATGGAATCACGCTAAAACTAACTTTGGGCTATTAGTCTTTGTCATTATTATCAATGTGGTTTTTGGATTAGTCACAGCAGCGGTTTTGTTATGGCAAAAAGAATCTAATTTTGGATTATTACATCTATTCGAAGCACCTATATGGCTCGAGCTTTTACTTTCATTAATGGTATTGGACTTAATTGCTCAATATGGGGTTCATTATTTTTTACATAAAGTAAAATGGATGTGGCGATTACATTTAGTACATCATACAGATAAAAATGTTGATGTCACTACAGGAACAAGGCACCATCCTTTAGATTTTATGCTTCGTGAAATGTTCGCTCTTTTTGCTGTAATTATTATGGGAATGCCGATCGCTTTCTACTTTTTCTATAGAATTTTAAGTGTCCTTTTTACCTATTGGACCCATGCAAACCTTAATTTACCCTTGTGGCTAGATAAGGGCTTAAGTTATGTGATTGTAACACCTAATATGCATAAGTTTCACCATCATTTTCAACTCCCATGGACCGATAGCAATTATGGGAATATGCTTTCTATTTGGGATAGAATTTTTGGAACTTTTGTATATGATGATCCAAACAAAATTGTTTATGGAGTGGATATTGCAGATCATACAAATGATGAAAGTTTATTGGTTCAATTAAAGATTCCTTTTAATAAATCGGTAAAAAGCAAGAAGTTATAAATTCCTCATTTTCAAATATTAACAAAAGTTTAATTGCTTTTCTACTTTAATTTTCGTATCATGACGCTATATGGTACAAGTAGATAAAAAAGAAAACGAAGAGGTGTTATTGGACACAGTTCAATACCTCGAAAAAAGAGGGTTCGAAAACATTCAAGCAGATGTTGCAGGATATGATTCTCCAAAATCTTACAACAAAGTTGGTAGTGATATAAGTATTACTCCAGATTTAGTTGCTGAACGCGAAGGTGTAAAGCATTATTTTGAAGTAAGCCTTAAAAGCTCAGAGCCTAATTTATTAAAGTCAAAATGGCGTTTTCTAGATGTACTTACCCGAATGAAAAATCATAAGTTTAAAATCGTAACTCGTCGTGGACATTATAAGTTTACAGATGATATGTTGCGTGATTTAAACCTTGACAAAGATCCCATTAAGATTTAAGCCATTTTAATCATGGCAATGTGAGGAATTCCATCCTCTAAGTATTCAGTTCCTACTTTTTTAAATCCGTGAGATTCATAAAAGGAGACGAGGTATGTTTGTGCTGAAAGCTTAATTGCAGATGTATTATATTTCTCTTCAATTGCTTTTATAGACACCTTCATTATATCGTGTCCATAGCCGTATTTCCTTTCTTTTTCAGAAACCACAACTCTGCCTATGGCAGCTTCTTTAAAATATACTCCCTGAGGAAAGCATCGGGTATAAGCTATGATTTTGCCTTTCTTTTTGCCAATAATGTGTAACGCTTTATCGTCTTTCCCATCAATATCTTGATAAACGCAATCCTGTTCCACAACAAAAACCTCAGAACGCAGCTGTAAGATATCATAGAGATCTTCTACGGTTAATTGCTGAAATGTTTTTACGATTATTTCCATCATTAATCTTGAACAATAATGTCTTTAGCGTCGTCTTTTTGATATTCTGGCTGAATATTCACGTGGTTTATTCCAAACTGATGATATAAAACTTCTTCTACTTTATTTAATATTTCATCAAATTGAGAAAGGGTAATATCTTCATAAAAATCGATATGTGCCTCTAGATGGTTTTCCTTTTCGTTTAATTGCCAAATATGCATGTGATGCACATTTTTAATTTCGGGAAAAGCAGAAATAGCCTCTCTAATTTCTTTTAAATCTACATCTTCTGGACTAAAAAGCATTAATACTCTAAAGGAATTTTTTAGCAAATCGTATCCCATTACAATTAGATAAAAAGCAATAAGCAACGTAAGAACACTATCCACCCAAAACCAATTAAAATACTTCATCAACAATCCTCCTATTAATACCGCAACCGAGGCAGACATATCGGTTAAAAGATGCAAATATGCCGAACGCATATTCATATTGTCTTTCGAATCTTTCTTAAGAAGCAATACGGAGAATCCATTAGCTACAATTCCTAAGAGTGCCAACCAAATAACCAATCCGCTTTCAATTTCTTGCGGATGAATAAATCGAACAATAGCCTCATAAATTAAATACAAAGCCACAATTATAAGCGAAGAAGCATTAATGAAAGCCGCAATAATTTCGGCACGTTTGTAGCCAAATGTTTTATCGAAAGATGCTTTCTTTTTGGAATAGCGATTAGCAATATAACTTACTATTAAAGAAAGGACATCGCTGAAATTATGAAGGGCATCTGATAATAACGAAAGGCTTCCTGAAAGAATACCACCAATTACCTGAGCTACGGTAATGATAATGTTTAAAAGAATGGAAATAAACAAATTCCTCCCTTTAGTATCGTGATGATGGTGATGGGAGTGAGAATGGGACATTGATATTAAATTAGGAGCAGGCTATTTTATTTACGCGATTTTGGTGTCGGCCACCTTCAAAATGCGTGTTTAAAAACGTTTCTACCATGCCAACTGCCTGTGGTTGACTAGTAAATCTAGCAGGTATGCTTAAAATATTAGCATCGTTATGTTGACGAGCCAATTCGGTAATTTCTTTTGTCCAACATAGTGCTGCGCGTACTTTTTGGTGTTTATTTGCCGTCATCGAAACACCGTTCCCGCTTCCGCAGATAAGGATTCCAAAATCAACTACTTTTTCTGAAACAGCTTTTGCAACGGGATGTACAAAATCTGGATAGTCTACACTGTCGTTTGTATTGGTTCCAAAGTTAGTAACCTGATGTCCTTGAGCTTCTAAATACTTTATAACAGCTTGTTTATATTCGGTTCCAGCGTGGTCGTTTCCTATGGCAATTTTCATATTAATAATTTTATACAAAGATACATTTTATAAGGATTATAAATTAACGAAGATTATTGAAAGTTTTTAAATGGATTAACAATCAACTCTTTATAATTTCTTAACCTTTAAGTTATATTTAAGTTAACAAGTGTGTTTATAATTGTTAATAGATATGCTATAAAATTATTTGGTGGTTAATGGTATATTATCAATATGAAAAATTAAATGGTTTTTACAATATTTTAAGGCTTCAGTTATTGTAAATTTTTCAGAATAAATAGTAGAGTTAAAAACAATTTTTATTCAAAAACTTTTTAAAAATTTAGTGTTTATATAAGTTGTTCACAACTGTCAATTACTATTTAAATGGTATTTAAATTCAATGATTTAGTATACTTATATCTTGTTAATAAACTACTCGTAAAGGGTAATAATTAAATATAAAAGAAGAACGATAAAAAGTTATGCTACAAATTAACAAGCTATAATAACCATCATTTTTTTAATTTAAATTTTAATAAAAAATAAAGATGATTATATACTTGTTGAAAACTACTTTTTTGAAAATTTATACAATACGAAGATCCGGATTGTTTTTCCATTTATCCAAAATACTTTCTGCAGAAGGAATATCTTCTTCGTGTACTTTTAACCGGATTCCGCCTAATGCGTTAGAGTGAAAAGGAAGCACACCTATCATGGTTTCATTTTGAAAAACATATCGAATTTCATCCTGTTCCAATAGCAACCTAAGTACAGCATATTCTGCTGGATAGGTAAAAATAGCAATGGTTTTGAAGTGTTCCACGATATTACTAAATTACTAATTCTTCCCCAATTATAGGATGCTATTGTTCTAATAAACGTACTTTTACAAAAATCTTATTTTTGACATATGCAGAAAAGGAAAAAAGGAGGAAAAAAGCAACGTAACGAAAAATTTACAGACAGCATCCTCACTATTCTTCGAAAAGAACACAATCAACCTTTTAATTATAAACAAATTGCAGCTAAATTAGGACTTACAGATCCTAGCAGCAGGAATCATATTGTAAAAAGTCTTCAGAAATTAAAGGGAGAGGGATCTATTCAGGAAATAGAAAGGGGAAAATATATACTTACACCTTCCAAAAATTATCATACCGGAATCATGGATATTACCTCACGAGGTAAAGGATATGTCATTGTGGAAGGCATGGAAGAGGATATCTCTATTGGTAAAAAGCATTTAAATAAAGCGTTAAATGGAGATCTTGTAGAGGTCTATGTCTTTAAACGCAAACGTAGCGGAAAAGCAGAAGGTGAAGTCACAAAAATTATTGAAAGAAAAAGAACCGAGTTTGTTGGTATTATCCAAGTTTCAGACAAGTTTGCCTTTGTAGAATGTTCTGGTTACAGTATGTATACAGATATTTTTGTGCCTAAATCAAAAATTAACAAAGCACAAAACGGCGATAAGGTTATTGTAAAAATGGAAGGTTGGGAAGCACATAGTGACTCGCCAATTGGAAGTGTTATAAAAGTATTAGGGAAGGCTGGAGAACACAATACAGAGATTCATTCCATTCTCGCGCAATATGGTTTGCCTTATGAATTTCCAACCGAAGTTGAGGAATACGCTAATAAATTAGACACTTCCATTCAAGTTTCAGAAATAAAGAAAAGAAGGGATATGAGAGATATCCTCACTTTTACAATCGATCCAAAAGATGCAAAGGATTTTGATGATGCATTATCGTTTCAGAAATTAGAAAATGGAAATTATGAAATAGGAATTCATATTGCAGATGTTTCGCATTATGTAAAACCAGGAACGATTCTAGATGAAGAAGCTTATGAAAGAGCAACGTCGGTGTACTTGGTGGATAGAGTGGTCCCTATGTTACCAGAAATTTTAAGTAATAATGCATGTTCGCTTCGGCCTAATAAAGAAAAATATACGTTTTCTGCCGTATTTGAAATAAATTCTAAAGCGGAAGTGGTTCATAAATGGTTCGGAAGAACGGTTACATATAGCGATGCAAGATTTGCGTATGAAGAAGCACAACACATTATTGAAACTAGAAAAGGTGAAATACCTGAAAATATTTCTCTTACAGGAAAGACTTATACAGTAAATGCTAAAATTACTGAAGCTGTTTTAGAACTTGATCGTTTAGCAAAAATTCTTCGTAAACAACGCATGCATAATGGCGCTATTTCATTTGATAAAGTTGAAGTAAAATTCGTTTTGGATGAAAATAATAACCCAGAAGGAGTTTATTTTAAAGAAGCAAAAGATGCTAATAAACTCATTGAAGAATTTATGCTTCTCGCAAATAGAAGTGTAGCAGAATTTATTGGTAAACAAAACCCTAAAAAAACTTTTGTCTATCGTGTCCATGACGAACCGGATGATGATAAAATTGCCGCTTTAGAAAATATTATTAAGCGTTTTGGATATAAACTAAATACTCGAGACAGAAAAAGTACGGCAAGTTCTTTAAACAAATTATTAGAAGATGTTGCTGGTAAAAAGGAACAAAACCTTGTCGATACGCTAGCGATTAGAAGTATGAGTAAAGCCGTATATACTATTAATAATATTGGGCATTACGGTTTAGCGTTTGATTACTATACGCACTTCACCTCGCCTATTCGTCGTTATCCAGATGTCATGGTGCATCGTTTATTGCAACAATATTTAGATGGTGAAAAAAGTGCTTCCGAAGATAAATACGAAATGCAATGTCGTCACTCAAGCGACATGGAAGGCCTAGCTTCAAATGCTGAAAGAGATAGTATAAAATACATGCAAGTGAAGTATATGATGGACCATAAAGACCAAGAGTTTTTAGGCGTGATTTCTGGTGTTACAGAATGGGGTGTGTATGTAGAAATTATTTCAAATAAATGTGAAGGCATGGTTCGAGTTCAGGATTTAAAAGATGATCACTATACCTTTGATAAAGATGAATTTGCCATCATTGGAAGTAAGTCTAAAAATGTATATCAGCTTGGAGATGAAGTATATGTAAAAGTAAAAAATGCCGATTTAGTGAAGAAACACCTTGATTTTACAATGCTGGGACACAAAAAAGAAATTGAGTAATTTTTTGTATTTTCATTCATAATTGTTTTTAAGAATACAAACATGTATAAGGTTCTAATCGTATTGCTTATAGCAGTTTTCTTAAGCTGTGATGAGCAAAAAGAAATTAGCTCCATAAATCCTGTTAATTGGAATAAAAGAGCGATAAAATATAATCAGAGTGATTCCCTTGTTAGTGGCTCATCGTATCTTTCTGTGTATTCTGAAATCTATAGCGAAACCGAACATGCTACCATAAACTTAACAGCTACGGTTAGTTTAAGAAATATCAATAAAAGAGATACTATTTATCTTGATAGTGCTAGTTATTACAATACTCGCGGGGAATTAATTCGAAGTTATTTCAACAAACCTATTTTTATTGCTCCTCTTGAAACCGTTGAGATTGTTATCGATGAACGAGATAAAGAAGGAGGTTCTGGCGCCAATTTTATTTTCGATTGGAAGATTAAACCCAACTCCCACGAACCCTTTTTTGAATGCGCCATGATTTCTACGTATGGACAACAGGGGCTTTCGTTTACAACCACAGGCATTAGAATAGAATAATTTAATATTTTCTGTAACATTTTATAATTTTGAGAATCTTTAAATAAATCAAAATAGAAAACCATGAAATTTTTTAGTACTATTTTACTTACTCTTTTAACGACAAGCGTTTTTTCTCAAAATATCATCACTAAAGATGTTGGTGATTTCAACGAATTAAAGGTCTACGATTTAATCGTTGTAACACTTATTCAGTCAGACGAGAATAAAGTGGTAATTAAAGGCGAAAACACCCAAGATGTAAATATTGTTAATAAAAACGGAACCTTAAAAGTGAAGATGGAGCTGGAAAAGATTTTTAGAGGGGAAGATACTTACGTCGAAGTATATTTTAAAAATATTGATGTTATTGATGCCAATGAAGGATCTTATATTGTTGGTAACGAAATGATTTCTCAAAACACTATAGAGCTTCGAGCTCAAGAAGGAGCAAGAATAAAAGTTGGATTGGAGTTAAATCATGCAAAAATAAAAGCCGTTTCTGGAGGTATTATAGAGGCTTCAGGAATATCAATAAGCCAAGAAATTGTGTTAAGTTCTGGCGGAATATTTGAAGGTCGCGACCTTAAAACTGAAGATACTTCAATTGGTGTTACGGCAGCAGGTAAAGCAGATATTAATGTATCAAACAAAGCAGACGTAAGAGTTGCTGCTGGGGGTAATGTAAATATTTACGGTAACCCTAAAACGGTAACTGAAAAAACATTTGCAGGAGGTCGTATTAAAAGAATGAATTAGTCCCCTTTTCTTCGAACAACTAATTTCTTTTAAAACCATCAAACATCCATAAACAAATTCGTAATTTTAAGGCATGTTTGATGGTTTGTTATATGCTGCCTTGTATGGGTTTCTATTAGCTTTTGCTATAGGACCTGTTTTTTTTACGCTTATAGAAACCAGTATTACCAAGGGTTTTAAAGCAGGATTATTCTTCGATTTAGGCGCCCAAACAGCCGACATTATCTTTATTTTAATCGCCTACTTTAGTACAAGCAAAATTTTGGAGCGAGTAAAGGATGATCCTGGATTACTCATTTTTGGTGGTGCAGTATTAATTGCCTACGGAATCATTTCATATATACGCACAGCAAAGTCTTTTATAAAAATTGTGAGAGAGCACTATGCTGTAAATGTTAAGAAAGATTTAGGAGGTCTTTTTCTGAAAGGCTTTTTACTCAATTTTGTCAACTTTGGCGTATTGGCTGGTTGGATAGGAACTATTATTATGGCAAACGCCTTGACTACCTCTGAAAATGGTGTTTTCTTTTTCCTTGCAACGGTTTTAGCAACCTTCTTTTTAACAGATCTCTTGAAAATATTTCTTGCTAAAAAACTAAAAAGCAAAATGACCCCACGTTTTATTTATAAAACAAAAAAGTGGGTAAGCATTCTAATCTTAATTTTTGGGGTAGCAATGTTACTTCAAGGAGTCTTCCCAGAAGAAGTACAAAAAGGCTTAGACCGCATTCCAAATGCTTCCGAAAAAATTGACAACTTAACACATTAAAAAAAGCCCCCACAATTGTGAAGGCTTTGGAGGCGTCTAGCGGATTCGAACCGCTGTACAAGCTTTTGCAGAGCTCTGCCTAGCCACTCGGCCAAGACGCCATAAATTCCTGAGAAGTCAGGAATCTATTACAGGTTTTACTGGGCACAAATATAATAAGATTCCTATGAAACGAAAGCGGAAATCCTATTGTTTTCTTTTTAGACCTATCTTTTCGATTTCATAGTGACACTTACTTCTGCAACATCACCACCAATGGGCGGATTTACTTTAGCCACACTTACTTTTACTTCAGAAACTAAAGGAATTTCAGAAAAAATAGCATTAATTATTCGTTGACCTACATGCTCTAATAGTTTTGACCGCACTGCCATTTGCTCTTTCACAATCTTATTTAAATGCACATAATCCATAGTATCACTAAGTTTATCAGTTTCGGAAGCGGTAACCAGATTTGCTTTTACTGTAAGATTTACTAAATAATCACTCCCAATTTTTTCCTCTTCGGTTAAACAACCATGATTAGCAAACAACCGAATATCTTTTAAGCGTATGATGCTCATTTAAAATGTTTTTACAAAGATAATTTTTTAAAGGGTTTTGGTATCTTTGCAGTCTTAAAATAAGCTATGAGCGAAGAAAAAAGCCTCAATTTTATTGAGCACATTATTGAAGAGGACTTAAAAAACGGATATTCAAAAAGTGATTTGTGCTTTCGATTTCCTCCTGAGCCTAATGGGTATCTACATATTGGACACGCCTCGTCCATTTGTTTAAATTTTGGGTTAGGTTTAAAATACAATGCTCCCGTTAACTTGCGTTTCGATGATACCAATCCTGCAAAAGAGGAGCAAGAGTTTGTTGATGCTATAAAAAGAGATATTTCTTGGCTTAATTATGAATGGGCGAATGAATGCTATGCTTCGGACTATTTCCAGCAATTATATGATTGGGCAGTAAAGCTTATTAAAGACGGAAAGGCCTATGTAGATTCACAAACTTCAGAAGAAATTGCTACCCAAAAAGGAACTCCAAATACCCCTGGAACGGCAAGCCCTTTCAGAAACCGTTCTGTGGAAGACAATTTGGACTTATTTGAAAAAATGAAAAATGGTGAGGTTGCTGAGGGCGCTCACGTGCTTCGTGCTAAAATAGATATGGCATCTCCTAATATGCTCATGCGCGATCCAGTGATGTATCGTGTTTTAAACAAACATCACCATAGAACAGGAACCGATTGGAAAATTTTCCCAATGTACGATTGGACACATGGTGAGAGCGATTACATAGAGCAAGTATCACATTCCTTCTGTACGCTTGAATTCCTCCCCCATAGAGAGCTTTACGATTGGTTTTTGGACCAAGTGTACGACAACGATAAATTACGCCCTAAACAGCGTGAATTTGCTCGTAGAAACCTTAGTCATACCGTGGTGAGTAAACGGAAACTGTTAAGACTTGTGCAAGACGGAGTCGTTACAGGTTGGGACGACCCAAGAATGCCTACCATTGCTGGATTACGAAGAAGAGGATACACACCAGAATCTATTAGGAACTTTGCAGATAGTATTGGTGTTGGAAAACGAGAAAATTTAATTGATGTTTCGCATCTTGAATTTAATGTACGAGAGGATTTAAATAAAAAAGCAGCAAGGGTAATGGTCGTTTTAGATCCAGTAAAACTCGTCATTACAAATTATCCTGAAGGGGAAACCGAATGGTTAGAAACCGAAAACAATCCCGAAGATGAAAGCGCTGGAACTCGTCAAATCCCTTTTTCAAAAGAACTTTATATTGAAAGGGATGATTTCTTAGAAGAAGCGAATAGAAAGTTTTTCAGACTTACTTTAGGTAAAGAAGTGCGTTTAAAAAGCGCTTATATTATAAAAGGGGAAAGTGTAGTAAAAGACGCCGAAGGAAATATTACTGAAATTCGTTGTACCTACGACCCCGATTCTAAAAGTGGAAGCGGCTCTGAAGCATCCCTTCGGAAAGTTAAAGGAACACTCCATTGGGTCTCTATAAAAGATGCATTGCCTGTTGAGGTAAGAATGTATGATAGGTTGTTTACCGAAGCTTCTCCAGACACACATAAAGACAAAGATTTTATGGAGTTTGTGAATCCAAATTCTTTGGAAACGATTACTGGATATGCAGAACCTAGTTTAAAAGACGCAAATGAAAGTGAACATTTTCAGTTTCAGCGATTGGGATATTTTGTGGTAGATAGAGAGAGCACTTCAGAAAAGAAAGTTTTTAATAGAACGGTGCCATTGCGAGATTCTTGGGCAAAACTTATAGATTAAGTTATCTATTTCCTTTAAAAGAGCGAAATTTTGAGAGTACAACCTTAACTGTTGTGTCTTTCAATATTTTTCTTGTTTGTGAGTAATTATTAAAGGTTAAACCGTCAATTTTCCATAAATATTTCTGTCTTTCAGGAAAGTATTTTGACACAATTTCATAGTCTAAATAATTTGAAGACACCCCCATTTTTGGATTATTTGAAAGATCAAGCTTTATCGATTCAATCGTTTTATCGATTTCAAAAGAAGATTTTTTACTTAATCCAAATGGTAAATAATAACTAGTTTGAAAGCCTTGCTCAATAAATATCTGTAATGCTTCAGGGTGTTGAGATTCAATTAATATTTTTTCAACCGGATAGTGTTTTTCTTTTAGCAAAAAAGAGAGCCTATCAAGAATTTCTAAAGCATTTTTAGTAGTTAAGTTTTTAATATCGAGCCATAAAAAAGGTTTCGAATCATTAGGAATAGCTCCTAAATAATTTTCAAAAGTTAATCCAATAGAAGGGGCGGGCGGATGACCAACGTCCAATGTTTTAGATTTGGGAAAATACACCAAATCCAATTCCATTCCTTCAAAGTATTCAATAGCTGCAAGGAGCTTTTCGGTACTGTTCACCCTGTGCGCCCAAACCTTTGAGTATTGACCTAAAAATTCAACTCGTCTAGGTGAAAATTTATACACAAACCTAACAGCAAATAGAGCTACCAGTACTAAAAGAATGTATTTAAATCGCTTAATTTTCATCAAAATTTTCACCTTCTTTTATGAGTCTTGGTCTTTCAATAAATTGATTGCTAAATATACTCCTAGTGCTATCCATTTTAGAAAATTTTATTTCGCTCATTTCGGTAAAAGTGTGAACAAAATCTTCAAGATTATAAAGCCTCTGTTTTATTTGTTGCTTTTTTGAGAACAACGAGGAATTTTCTTTATACTTTTTAGAAAACCAAACCAGAAAAGGCACTTCATACATGGGCTTAGTGCCTAAGTATTCGTTATGCCCTGCAATGTTTGCTTCGTCAAAAACATCATCTCCATGATCTGAAAAGTAGGCAACATAGCTTTTGGTATTAAGTGACTTTACTTTTTCAATAACCTCTCTAATAATATAATCATTATAGCGTGTAGCGTTGTCGTATGTATTTATATATTCATTTACTTTTTTGTTTTTATCTGGTTTAGCAATATTGTTGAAGGTGTTGAACTCTTTAGGGTATCTCTTGTAATACGACACATGAGTTCCTATAAGATGTAAAAAAATGAGTTTCTTTTTTTTCTTTTCCTGAAGCACTTGATCTAAAGCAGGTAATAATGCTTCGTCGTGAATGGTATATTTATAACCTTCTGTTGCGATAAAATATTTGTTGTTTGCAGCATTGGCAATAATCGTTGAAAGACTTTCGTGAATTCCCACAGGTTGTTGATTAGAGATCCAATAGGTTTCAAATCCAGCGGCATTTGCTAACTGCACCACGGAAGCATTTTTATTGGGTTTAGGATTCTCAAAATTGGCAAATGTGAGTATTTTTTCGAGTGCTAAAATAGTATGCACATTGGGTGTAATTACATTGTCGAAAACAATTAAATCTTCAGCTATTTCTTGAAGCTTAGGGTTGGTTTCTCTTTCATAACCGTAAAGCTGCATATGCCAAGTAGAAGTAGATTCTCCTATAATTACAACATAAACTTCTTCTTCGTTTGAGCTTGTTGCATTTGCAACAACATCATTTTGTTTTTTTGCCAGTTGTGAAGATAGTATTTTTTTTGTTTCTAAATATTCCTGATAACTGCTATAACTGTTTAGCAGGATGTTTTCATTTTTAAACTTCCATTGAATTATAAACCCACTAACAAAAATAACGCCTAGCAGCATTAACACTTTTAGTAGTGCCTTTTTTGCTGAGTGCTCTAAAATAAATTGCTTTATCTTTTTTCTATTAAATATAAGAGTCCAGATAAGAGGTGAAAAGAATAGAAGGAATAAAAAAATGATGGGAATGTTTAAGTAATTTTCTAGAAATTCTGATGTTTCGCTGGCATTAGTTTCAAAAATTACAAAGAGTGCTGAAGCACTAATCTTCAAACCATATAGTTGAAAGAAACTTAATTTAACAAAACCTAAGACCGACAGAAGCAGCGATGAACAAACAAAAATCAAAAATTTCAACATCTTTGGAGCAAAGGCATAAACCCCAATTAGCAAAACAGTAAGACAGACAAAAGCAACGACTTCCTTTAAAAACTCAAGAAAAAAAGGGATTAGAAAAAATCCTATAAAACATAAAACTAGAAAGGGGTGAAAAAACAACCAAAGAAGATAAAGTGAAAGTCCTAAACTAGAAATCTCACGTTTCATTTTTTTAAGGATTCTTTGAACCACAGCTAAACTTTATGATAAACACGAAGATAGTTGAATTAAAAAACCCCTCAAAAATAGAGGGGTTAATATTAATAGTTAATGTCATTATTTTTTGGAGGAGGCGTCCTTTTTTTCTTTGAATTACCGATTCCAGTAGCTTGATTTTGCTTTTTCATTTCTTCTCCAATTTGGTTGCTAGCTACAAAGGAGGCAATCATATTATTAAGCATATCACTTCCTGCTTGAGGAGAATTTGGCAATAAAATTAGATTTGTATTGGTTTCCTCACCAATGGATTGTAAAGTATCATAGTGTTGGGTTACAACAATTAATGCCGAAGCTTCTTGGGAGTTAATCCCAACATTGTTTAACACTTCAACAGACTCCTCTAGACCACGAGCAATCTCTCTACGCTGATCTGCGATACCTTGTCCTTGTAATCTTTTACTTTCGGCTTCCGCACGGGCTTTGGCTACAATTTTAATTCGTTCGGCTTCCGCTTCATACTCTGCAGCAACTTTTTCACGTTCTGCCGCGTTAATACGGTTCATAGCTTCTTTTACCTGCATATCTGGATCGATATCGGTAACAAGAGTTTTTATAATATCGTATCCATAGTCCGACATGGCTTCATTTAATTCTGCTTTTACGGCTATTGCTATATCGTCTTTACGCTCAAATACATCATCGAGTTTCATCTTAGGAACTTCGGCACGCACCACATCAAAAACATAAGAAGTTATTTGATCATGAGGACTTTCAAGTTTATAAAAAGCATCATACACTTTTTCTTTTATCACTTGAAACTGTACCGAAATTTTAAGTTTTACAAAAACATCGTCTTTTGTTTTTGTTTCGACCAAAACATCCAACTGTTGGATTTTCAAATTAATACGCCCTACTATACGATCTATTAATGGAATTTTTAGTTGTAAACCCGAACTTCGTATACTTTGAAACTTACCAAAGCGTTCTATTATGGCTGCCGTTTGTTGTTTTACTGTGAAGATAAACATCAGTAAAATAAAGAATGTAAAAATTATAATTGGAATTGCTAAAATGCCCATAGTTTTGTTTTTATTGAATAACTGCTTGAAGATACAAAATTAAAGCTACTTTTGCGCCTTAAAAATTGCTATTTGATGAGTCTAAAAAATCTCTTTTTTGTTACTATTTCCCTTTTCTTTTTTTCCGAAATCACCGCACAACAAAACTATGACGAATATAACCAACTAGGAATTTTTGGTGGTTTTAATATATTCGATATAAACACTTCAAATTTCAACACCAACGCAGGAAATGGATTTTCTGCTGGCTTTGTAACTCGAGGAGATGTGTATAATAATTTTGATTTGGAATATGGAGTAAGTTTTCATCAAAATAAATTGGGAATCTTTGGAAGAGACTTTGCCAATCCGTTAAATAATTTTGATGAGCAATATATCGATTACGAATTACAAAGCGTACAAGTAAAGTTGTTAGCAGGGTATAACATTATTATGCATCATTTGAGCATTGATGCGGGCCCTATTTTAAACGTAAACGGCAAACTAAAATTAAAGGATGAGTCTTTTAAAAACTATGTTTTAGACGGATACGATACTTTAAAAGCCTCTGAAATTGATAACGTGTCTAGAGTACATTTTCATTTGGCTGCGGGGATTACTGCAGGACTTAAAAACTTTCGCGTAAACGCCCAATATCAATACGGTGTGAGCAATTTGTTTGCTAGGTTTGATGATCAACAAGCCTTAGCCACAAGTAAGCCAGAAGGAGGTTTTAAAGGAAATACATCCACCATCATCATTGGTGCGTATTTATATTTTTAACTCATTGTCTGAATTGCCTTTTCAATTCTATCAATAGCCTCTTTTTTACCGAGAATTGATATAATATCAAACACATCTGGCCCTTTCATTTCCCCTACTAAAGAAAGGCGTAGGGGCATCATTACTTTCCCAAAACCAATACCTGTTGATGTAATCCAGCCTTTAATTTTTTCTGAAAGGGTAGCTGCTGAAAAATCATCTATTTCATTTAATATGTCAACTACTTTTTGAAGTAATTGTGGTGTATCTTCCTTAAAGGATTTCTGTGCTGCTTTCTCGTCATACAATTTTGGTGCTTCAAAAAAGAAGCTGCTTTGTTCCCATACATCTGAAACAAAAGTCGCCCGTTCCTTTACCAGCGAAACAATTTTTGAAACATCATTTGTTGGAAAAATATTTTTAGTGCCAAGAAGATCCTTAAATTTTGACACGAGTATGTTTTCATCCAATTCTTGCAAGTAATGATGCTGAAACCACTTAGCTTTTTCTGGGTCGAATTTAGCACCAGCTTTGTTGACTCTTTCTAAATCAAATGCTTCGGTAAGTTCTTTTAGACTAAAAATTTCTTGTTCAGTGCCCGGATTCCAACCTAATAAGGCTAACATATTTACAACGGCTTCTGGAAGGTATCCTTCTTCACGATACCCTTTATATACATCTGTTTCGCTTCGCCATTCTAATGGAAACACAGGAAAACCACCCGCATCGCCATCGCGCTTGCTTAGCTTTCCTTTGCCAACGGGTTTCATAATTAGCGGAAGGTGTGCAAATTTTGGCGCATCCCAACCAAAAGCTTCATAAAGTAATTGGTGTAATGCCAAAGAGGGCAACCATTCTTCACCGCGGATAACGTGCGTAATTTTCATTAAATGGTCATCCACAATATTGGCTAAATGATAGGTGGGCATCCCATCACTTTTAAACAATACTTTATCGTCTAGAATATTGGTGTCAATTTGCATTTCTCCACGAATGATGTCATTTAAATGAAGTGTTTTGCCTTCGGGAGATTTAAATCGAATTACATATTCCTCTCCATTAGCAAGTTTTTTTTCAACTGCTTCAGGAGATAGCGAAAGTGAGTTTTTAAGTTTTAAACGATTGTGCCAATTATAGATAAAAGTTTTGCCTTTTGTTTCGTGGTCTTTTCTATGCGCATCCAGCTCTTCGGAAGTATCAAAAGCGTAATACGCCTTTCCGTTAGAAATGAGCTTATCTGCATATTCTTTATACAAATGTTGTCTTTCACTTTGTTTATAAGGGCCGCAATTGCCTTCTTTGTTGGGCCCTTCGTTATAAGGAATGTTTAGCCAATTCAATGCCTCAACAATATAGTCTTCGGCCCCTTCGACATATCGGGTTTGATCGGTATCTTCTATACGAAGTAGAAAATCGCCCCCGTGTTTTTTGGCAAATAAATAATTGAAGAGAGCCGTACGTACTCCACCAATGTGTAAAGGCCCAGTCGGGCTAGGAGCAAAACGAACTCGAACTTTTTGAGACATAGCTTTTTCTTTGAAAAGACAAAGATACAATTCTACGATTTCATTTCCACAGGAATCCTTTTATTCATAATGGAGAACCAAAGTGGAGGAATCAGGCTCAAAACCATGGACGTTGGATATCCATAAGGCATTTGCGGGCTAATTTCATGATACTCCAATAGCTGGTATTTTTTATGAGCCCGATGGTGATGGTCACTATGACGCGTTAACTCATACAGCATCATTCTACCAAGCACGTGATTACTGTTCCAAGAATGGATTTCGTTGACTCGTTCGTAACGACCAGATTCTATTTTGTTTCGGCGTAAGCCATAATGCTCAATATAGTTAATGGATTCTAATAACAGAATACTAGAAAGTGCTATAAAAAGCGCGATAACAATTGCGGTACTTCCTAAAAAAGAATACACAATTGACACATACGCTAGCTGAAATACAGTATACCAAAACATATCATTTTTAACACTAAAAAATGATTTCCTTTCTCTTTTTAAAAGAGCATTCTGAATTTTCCAAGCACTTATATATTGCCCAAAAATTGAAGTGACCCAAAAACAATATACACTCTGGTTATAGTTCGCACTCGCAGGGTCTTCCCTAGTGGCTGCGTGAAGATGATGGCCAAAATTATGTTCGATGTAAAAGTGCATATATAGCGAAGGAATCAACAATATTTTTCCTAAAGTCCGTTCCCAAAAAGTTTTTCTGTGACCTAATTCGTGTGCGACGTTAATTCCGTTGGAGCCTAAAGCAATACCTACAGAAAATGTTAATCCAACAAGTTCGAAAGTGGAATAGTTATGCCAGGTCGTACTCCATAAAAGCCAGCTTACCAAACCATAAACAATGGGTAAATTGAGATATAATAAAATATCAAAAAGCAAGTTATGGCTTTTCCTTTCAGCTTCTTCTTTAGACAGGTTTTGATCATTTTCTGGCATCATTGTCTCAATAATAGGAATGATTACAAAGGCAAAAACAGGTGTAAAAAAAGACCAAACACCTTTAAAATATAATCCTATTATTGCTGCTATCGGGATAGCATAGGCAATCAAATATTTTAAATCTTTCATAAAAATCTGCTTTGGAGTAATTTTTGTGGTATTTTAGTCTCGAAAGCCTAAAAATAGCCTGTGAGCACGTTTAATATCATCCAGCAAAAGCTAGAACAATTTATAAAAAAATATTACACCAATGAGTTAATCAAAGGTGCGATATTGTTTTTTGCTATAGGGTTATTATACTTAATTGTAACACTACTTGTGGAGCACTTTCTATGGCTAGAAACCACAGGTAGAGCCATTCTTTTTTGGGCGTTTGTTTTGGTAGCGTTGGGCTTATTTGCACGGTTTATTGCCTTCCCTTTGGCAAAGTTGTTTAAGCTTCAAAAAGGGATAAGCTATGAAGAAGCTTCAAAAATTATTGGCAGTCATTTCCCTCAAGTAAATGATAAGTTGCTTAATGTCATTCAGCTAAATCAAAATAGAAGAGAATCTGAATTACTAGCAGCAAGTATTGACCAAAAATCAGGAGAGTTACAACCCGTTCCTTTTGTGAGCGCCATTCATTTTAAGAAAAATATTAAATATTTAAAATATGCAGCTATTCCTGTGGCTATCATTGTATTGGTAAGCCTGCTTTGGGATAAGAACCTATTTGCAGATAGCTATGAAAGAGTTGTGCATTATGATACCGCGTACGAACCTCCTGCGCCTTTTAGCTTTGTATTATTGAATGATAACCTAAAAGCGATAGAGGATAAAAACTTTACAGTAAAGGTGAAAACAGAAGGCGATGTTATTCCTGAAAATGCTTCGGTAAGTTTTAATAATGAAACTTATTATTTAGAACAAACAAGCCCTGGAAGATTCGAATTTACATTTTCGCAACCCTCTGAAAGTTTTGATTTTCGGTTTATGGCTAATAAAGTAACCTCAAAACCCTATCGAGTTGAAGTGATAAAAACCCCATCATTACTGGGATTTGAGATGTTTTTAAAGTATCCTTCTTATACTGGAAAGAAGGACGAAGCTTTAAAAAGCACAGGAAACGCAACCATTCCTGAAGGGACGCAAGTTACTTGGAAAGTAAACACAAAAAATACTGAAACCGTACAACTTAAAGTAAAAGATACGGCCTATAATTTTGAAGTTAAGAAAAGTGAATTCAGTTTTAAAAAAGGGGTGTATCAAAAATTGGATTATGCCATTACAACCTCGAATAGAGACCTTAAAGAATATGAAAACCTTGCGTTTACACTTGGTGTCGTAAAAGACGAATATCCAGAAATTTCTGTGTCTTCAAAACAAGACAGCACGGAGCTTCAAACCTATTATTTTTTAGGGCAAGTTTCAGATGATTATGGTCTTACAAAGCTACAGTTGGTGTATTATCCCGTGGGTGAAGAGCCTCAAAAGAAAACAAAAAAACTACCCATTAATTCATCAAATTTTGATCAATTTACATATACTTTTCCAGGAGATTTAGAGCTTGAAGAGGGGGTTTCCTATGAATACTATTTCGAAGTTTTTGACAATGATGCCATTCATAAGTATAAATCTTCAAAAACTGGATTTTATACCTTCAGAAAGCTCACAAAAGACGAATTGGAGAAACTTCAGCTTGAAAAGCAGGGGGAAAACATAAAAGATCTTTCAAAAACGATTAAGGATTTGAAAGAACAGGATAAGCGCTTAGAGGAAATCAATAAAACTCAAAAAGAAAAGGAACAGCTTAATTGGAATGATAAAAAGAAACTTGAAGATTTTCTGAAAAGACAAAAGCAGCAAGAAGAAATGATGAAAAATTTCTCTAAAGAAATGAAGGAGGATTTGCAGAAGTTTCAACCCGAAAATAAAGAAGAAGACCCCTTTAAAGAGCAGCTTGAAGAAAGATTAGAAGAAAATGAAAAGCGCTTAGAAGAGAATGAGAAGTTGCTAGAAGAGTTGGAACGCTTACAAGAGAAAATTGATAAAGAAGAGTTGTCAGAAAAACTAGAAAAGCTTGCGAAGCAAAACAAGAACCAAGAAAAGAATTTAGAGCAACTCGTTGAGCTAACCAAGCGTTACTATGTAACAAAAAAGGCTGAAAAACTTGCCGAAGAGCTATTTAAACTAGGTGAAGAACAAGAAAAATTGGCAGATGCTCCTAAAGAAGAAAACACGCAGGAAAAGCAGGAGGAACTCAACAAAAAGTTTGAAGAGTACCAAAAGGAAATGGAGGAGTTAAAAAAAGAGAATGAGGACCTTAAAGAACCTATGGACCTTAAGCAAGATCAAATGGGAGAACAGGAGGTAGAAAAAGAACAGGAAAAGGCAACCGATAAATTAGAACAACAAAATCCTCAAGGTGCAGCACCAAGTCAAAAAAAGGCTGGACAAAAGATGAAGCAGATGAGCAAGCAAATGGAGGCTCAAATGAAGGCGGGCCAAATGGATAGTATTGAAGAAGATATAGAAATGTTGCGTCAGGTATTGGATAATTTGGTTACTTTTTCATTTGAGCAGGAGGATTTAATGCAAGATTTTAAGCAAATTGATTATGGAAGTGCTGCTTTCGGAAAAAAATTAAATATTCAAAATGACTTAAAACTAAACTTTCAACATATTGACGATAGTCTTTTCGCATTATCTCTGAGACAGCCTTTAATTAGTGAAAAAATTAATGAATCTCTTACTAATGTTTCCTTTAACATCAATAAAGCATTAGAACAATTTGCCGAAAATAATTCCCGTTCGGGCATTGCTAGCCAGCAGTATACTGTAACGGGTGCCAATGAACTTGCCGTTCTCTTAAGTGAAATACTTGGAAATATGCAAAGTATGGCTATGAGCATGCCTGGGGAAGGCAAAGGACAAGGAAAAGGCATGGGTAAAGGACAGGGACAGGGCGAAGGGTTTCAGCTTCCCGATATTATTCAGAAGCAAGAGAGTTTAAGCAAACAGATGGGAGAAGGAATGGAGAAAGGTGAAGATGGAAAGGAAGGAGAAGGAGAAAAAGGTGAAGGGAAAGAAGGTAAAGGAGAAGTTCAAGGCGAAGGAGGAGGGCAATCTGGAGAAGGTAACTCTGGAAAAGAAGGGAAAGACGGTAAAAGCGGTAAAGATGGAAGTGGAGGAAATGGCAGTGAAGATGGTAAAGAAGGAGAAAAGGGAGAAAAGTACAATGAAGACTTAAACGGAAAACTTTACGAAATCTATAAACAACAACAAGATTTGCGTAATCAACTTAAAGATAGATTAAGCAAAGAAGGGCTGGAAGGTCAAGGAGGTAAAATTATTAAGGAAATGGAGGGAATCGAGCAACAATTGTTGGATAAAGGATTTAATCAAAGAACTTTAGAGAGAATGTTGAACCTTCAATATGAACTTTTAAAACTTGATGAAGCTGACTTTGAACAAGGAAAGGAAAATAGAAGAGAATCTAAAACCAATCGTCAAGAATTTAATAACTCACTTAGGCTTCAACCAGAGGATATAAAAAAGTACTTTAATCAAGAGGAAATACTTAACAGGGAAGCATTACCTTTGCATTTAGAATATAAAAAAGAAGTGCAAAAGTATTTTAATAAAGAAAATGATTGAGTTTTTTTCTGAAACAGAATTCCAATTAAGTAAAGCAGATTCTGTAAAAACTTGGGTTTCTAAAGCAATTATTTCTGAAAACTTTAAGGTTGGAGATTTATCTTTTATTTTTTGTGACGACAACTACCTTCATAAATTGAATGTTGAGTTTCTTAATCATGACACACTTACAGATATTATAACTTTTGACTATAGCTTAGGAAAAGAAGTACATGGAGAGATTTATATTTCAATTGAGAGAGTGGAAGAAAATGCTTCAGAATTTAATGTTTCTTTTGAAGAAGAACTTCACAGAGTGATCATACATGGAGTCCTTCATTTATGTGGCTATAAAGACAAAACACAACTGCAAAAAGACGATATGCGCTCTAAAGAAAACTTTTATCTTCAATCTTTTAGCGGCTAGTAGTCTGATATTCAACAAATTATTGTTTTAATATATTGAAATTCAATGTTTTACGCTATATTTGCACCCGTTTAAAAATTCATTTGTTCCACGTGGAACAATTAAAGATATGTTTGATAAAGAATATGATGTTATTGTTGTAGGCGCAGGTCACGCTGGATCTGAGGCTGCTGCTGCAGCTGCCAATTTGGGATCGTCCACACTGCTAATTACCATGAACCTTCAAAACATTGCGCAAATGTCTTGTAATCCTGCTATGGGTGGAATTGCAAAAGGACAAATTGTGCGTGAAATAGATGCCTTGGGGGGTTATAGCGGAATAGTTTCAGATAAAACAGCCATTCAGTTTAAAATGCTTAATAAATCGAAAGGACCAGCGATGTGGAGCCCTCGTGTTCAAAGTGACCGGATGCGTTTTGCTGAAGAGTGGAGATTAATGTTAGAGCAAACCCCAAATCTAGATTTTTATCAGGAAATGGTTTCGGGTATTTTAGTCGAAAATGAAAAAGTTGTTGGGGTAAAAACTTCTTTAGGAATTGAAGTAAAAGGGAAATCGGTTGTGTTGACAAACGGGACATTTTTAAATGGACTAATTCATATAGGTGATAAACAATTTGGAGGCGGTAGAGCTGGAGAAAAAGCTTCAACTGGAATTACTCAAGATTTAGTTAATTTAGGGTTTGAAGCTGGCAGAATGAAAACTGGAACACCACCAAGAGTGGATGGACGATCGCTTGATTTTTCTAAAATGATTATTCAACCCGGGGATGATGATCCACAAAAGTTTTCGTATTCCGATGTTACAAAACCACTGAAAGAACAAAGGGCTTGTCATATGACGCATACAAGCCCATTAGTTCATGAATTATTAAAAGAGGGCTTTGATAGATCTCCTATGTTTAATGGCTCAATCAAAAGTATTGGACCTAGATATTGCCCTTCCATTGAGGATAAAATAAATCGTTTTGCAGATAAAGACAGACATCAATTATTTGTTGAGCCTGAAGGTTGGAACACAGTTGAATACTATATCAATGGGTTTTCAACGTCATTACCTGAAGAAGTTCAGTTTAAGGCTTTAAAAGAATGTGCTGGTTTTGAACATGTGAAGTTTTTCCGCCCAGGATATGCCATAGAATATGATTACTTTCCTCCCACACAATTACAACATACGCTAGAAACTAAATTAGTATCTGGTTTGTATTTTGCAGGCCAGATTAATGGCACAACTGGTTATGAAGAAGCCGCTTCACAAGGATTAATGGCAGGGATTAATGCGCATTTAAAAGTACACGAAAATGATCCTTTTATCTTACAAAGAGACGAAGCCTATATAGGGGTATTGATTGATGATCTTATTACAAAAGGCACCAAAGAACCCTATAGAATGTTTACGTCTCGTGCCGAATATAGAACCCTTTTAAGACAAGATAATGCAGATTTTAGATTAACGCCAAAATCATTTGAGATTGGATTAGCTTCTGAAGGAAGGATGCGAGCCATGGAACAAAAGCAATCTAAAAGCAATTCTTTTATTCAGTTTTTTAAAGACACGAGTTCGCCGCCCGAAATTATTAATCCTATTTTGGAAAGCAAAGAATCTGCTGTTGTAAAACAGAGTGATAAATTATTTAAATTCTTTTCTCGACCCAATATTACAATGGACGATATGCGATATATTGAGGAGGTAAATAAATTTATAGAAGACAATGAACTAACTCATGAAATCCTTGAGCAAACCGAAATTCAAATAAAATATGCTGGCTATATTGAAAAAGAAAAGAACAATGCAGACAAACTTAGTCGACTCGAAGGAATTAAAATTCCATCAACTTTTGACTATTCTAAACTTAAGTCATTGTCCTATGAGGCGGTTGAAAAGCTTACCAAAATAAAACCCACAACAGTTTCTCAAGCCTCACGAATAAGTGGGGTTTCACCTAATGATATTTCGGTATTGTTAGTTTATATGGGAAGATAAATTACAATTGTTTCACGTGGAACATTTACTACTTTGATACAAGAATCAAATAAAATCCATATAACAACTAAAGATTTTTTAGTCTCTGGGGAATCCTTTTCTTTGGTTTGGGAGGAGAAAAAAAAGTTTTTAAAAACAACGCCACAGCCCCAAGAGCTTTCAAAATATTATGAAAGCAACGATTATATTTCTCATACAGATTCCAAGAAAGGAATTTTAAATTTTCTATACCAAGCCGTAAAAAATTATTCTTTACGTAAAAAAGTACGGCTGATAAAAAACCAAAATTTTGGTGTTGGTACTTTGTTAGACATTGGAGCTGGGACAGGGGATTTTTTAAAATACACTAAAGATAAAAATTGGAATGTTCATGGAGTTGAGGTAAATGATAAAGCACGACAACTTGCATTTGAAAAAGGAATTTTTTTAAACGAATCGTTAGACGATTTTAAGAGTAAACAATTCGACGTGGTTACACTTTGGCATGTGTTGGAACATTTACCCAATCTTGAAAAAACCATTTCTCAATTAGAAGCATTGGTTAAAGAAGGAGGGACTTTAATTGTAGCTGTGCCCAACTTTAATTCCTATGATGCTAAATTCTATAAAGAATTTTGGGCTGCTTACGATGTCCCTCGACATCTTTGGCATTTTTCGCAAGAAAGTATGAAGCTGTTATTTTCGTCAAAAATGACATTGGGAAAAACAAAACCCATGATTTTCGATGCTTTTTATGTAAGCCTTATTTCTGAAAAATATAAAACGGGAAATACCTTTTCCCTTAAGGCATTTTGGATAGGATTATGCTCAAATCTTAGAGCGTGGAAAACAAAAGAGTATTCTTCTTTAATTTATGTCTTCAAAAAGGCTAAATAGACAAAATAAAGCTACTGAAGCGGATATTAAAACTAAAACACCCAAACGCCTTTACTGATTTAAAAACCTTCTCAAAGGCGCTTATTTTGCGTAGAGATTAATAAGAATTACTTATAAGTTTAATTCGTTAGAATAAACTAAACTTATACAAGTTCTTTTTTATGAATAAGCCTAGTTAGCTGAATGGAAAGATCTGTAAAAATGATTTTTGCATTGCCATTTCTTTCAATATGGTAATTGGCATTTTCTAAGGCTTCAACAATTTCAAAAATATTGTTTTGATGTACAAAAGGTGCAAATTTTTCAATTGAGAATTTTGGATCTTGTGTTTCAAAATATAAAAGTGAATCGGCTTCGTAATTTTTCAACAACGCTTGCCGAAATAATTCCACACAATAAAACAAAAAGTTTTTTTGAGTTTCGCGACCTTTTTCAGCCATTAAATCACTCCATTGTAATAATTCCTGTATCGCTTTTTTATTTCCTTTTGCCTTAAATGCGGTTCGTACCCAAAGGATAAACCATTCTTCAAAAATAGTGTCCTCGTTTGTGTTTTCAATAATTTGAAGTGCTTTATTAAAATCTCCGTGAGACTGTCTACTTACCTTTTGTGCTTCATTTTCTGAGATTCCTTTTTTCTCTATGAGCGCCTTTGTAATTGCGGCTTCAGAAAGTAAAGGAAGATGAAGTGTTTGGCAACGCGAGTGAATTGTATTAATGATTTGTTCTTCGTTTTCGGTGAGTAAAAGTAGTACCGTTTTATCTGAAGGCTCTTCAACCAATTTTAATATTTTGTTGGCGCATTCAGTATTCATTTTTTCGGCCATCCATACAATCATGACTTTGTAACCGCCTTCGTACGCCTTCAATGAAAGCTTTTTCGAAATTTCTTCGGCTTCTTTTACATTGATGTTTCCTTGTTTATTTTCAATTCCTAAATGCTGAAACCATTGAAAGAGAGAACCGTAAGGATTTTTTGATACAAACTCTCTCCATTCTGTTGAAAATGAGTCGGATACGGCAGATTTTTTTATAGATTCATTCGTATTAACAGGATATACAAAATGAAGATCGGGATGCGAAAGTCGCTCGACATTTTTTGAGCATCGTATGTGAGCGTCGCTGCCAGACTCGTATTGACTGCATAATATCTCTTTTGCATAAGCAATAGCAACAGGAAGTAAACCTGCACCACTTTGCCCTACAAATAATTGAGCATGGGCAATCCGGTCATTTTTTAGGGTTGTTAAAAGATGATTTTTAATATAATCTAAGCCAACAACTTGTGAGAAATCCATACACAAAACTACATTTTTTTATTCAGTCTATAAACGCCATAATTGGTTATATTTGCCTTTGAAAAACAGGACACATGAAAACGCTAAACGACTTCAATTTTAATAATAAAATAGCCTTAATTAGAGTAGACTTTAATGTTCCACTTGATAAGGATTTAACGGTTACAGATGCTACACGAATTGAAGCGGCCAAACCTACTATTATTAAAGTATTGGAAGATGGTGGAAGTTGTGTGTTAATGTCACATTTAGGACGTCCAAAAAATAAAGAAAATGAGTTTTCACTAAAACACATTGTAAATACTGCAACAGATATTTTAGGAGTCACTGTAAAGTTTGTTGAAGACTGTGTAGGCGTTAAAGTGGAAGAAGCTATTTCTAAACTTCAAGCAGGCGAAATTTTATTGCTCGAAAACCTAAGATATTATCCTGAGGAAGAAAAGGGAGCTGTTGCTTTTGCTGAAATGCTTTCAAAATGGGGCGATGTTTATGTAAATGATGCTTTCGGAACTGCGCATAGAGCGCACGCTTCTACAACCGTAGTCGCTCAATTTTTCCCTGAAAATAAATGCTTTGGACATTTGCTGGCTTCAGAAATTGAGAATGTAAATAAAGTTTTAAAGGACAGCCAAAAGCCAGTTACGGCAATTATTGGTGGTGCAAAAGTATCATCAAAAATTACCATTATTGAAAACATTTTGGATAAAGTAGATCACCTTATTATAGGTGGCGGAATGGCATTCACTTTTATAAAAGCCCAAGGTGGAAAAATAGGAAACTCATTGGTAGAAGATGACAAGCAAGAGTTGGCTTTGGATATATTGAAAAAAGCGAAACAAAAAAATGTGCAAGTGCATTTGCCTACAGATACCGTAATTGCAGATGGTTTTGCGAATGATGCGAACACCAAAATTGCCAATATTTACGAAATTCCTAATGGGTGGATGGGCTTAGATGCCGGACCCGAAACTCAAAAACAATTTGCCGAAGTCATTCAAAACTCAAAAACTATTTTATTTAATGGCCCAGTTGGGGTTTTTGAAATGTCCAATTTTGCCAAGGGAACCATTGCTGTATGTGAAGCGATTGCTACATCCACGCAAAACGGAGCGTTCTCCCTAGTGGGTGGAGGCGACAGTGTATCTGCAGTAAAACAATTTGGGTTTGAAGACAAAGTAAGTTATGTTTCTACTGGAGGCGGGGCTATGTTGGAAATGCTCGAAGGAAAAACCTTACCAGGAATAGCAGCAATATTAGAGTAATACGTTAAAAAATTGCACATTAAGTGCAATTCATTAATTTTATCAAAATTTTTAACCTACTCCCTCGTTATATGCCTATGTTTAAAAAGGTGATTTTATTAGCGGTGCTTATGGTTTTCGGGATTACGTTCTCGCAGGATAAGACACCTTCAAAAAAAGACAAAAAGAAGCAACTACCTCAAAAAACTATTCAGGTAGTAGATTCTATTTCGGTTCCTAAAATAGACGAGGAACTTCCTACAACAGTTGTTGCCACGAAGCTTAGAGACTCGGTTGTGTATCAGCTAGAAGATTTAAAACGTGCTCGAAAAATTGATTCGGTATGGTTAGCGCAGCTTTATAACAATGACCTTTTCGAAGAAATTTATGGCTCCGTCGTAGAGTTGGATTATGAACCTGTGGAGTATGAAGAACTCCCCACCGAAGTGCTAAAACAACGCTTAAAAGAATTGGATGCTCGCACCCCTTTTCATGTAGAATACAACCCTTCTTTAGAGAGTGTAATTAAAGGATACCTAAAAAACCGAAGAAAAACGATGGCTCGCCTTATGGCTTTGAGCGATTACTATTTTCCTATGTTCGAAGAGGAAATGGCACGCCAAGGGTTGCCCATGGAAATGAAATATTTAGCGGTAATCGAATCGGCTTTAGACCCAAAAGCTACCTCAAGAGTAGGCGCCAAAGGACTTTGGCAATTTATGTTTCAAACAGGAAAAATGTTTGGATTGGATGTAAATAGCTATGTGGATGAACGCACAGACCCACTAATGGCAACCGAAGCTGCGGCAAAATACTTGAAAAGCCTTCACAAAAGTTTGGGTGATTGGGATTTAGCCTTGGCAGCTTATAATAGTGGTCCAGGGAATGTTTCAAAAGCGATAAGACGCTCTGGAGGAAAAACCAATTATTGGAACATTCGCCAATTTCTTCCACGGGAAACAGCAGGATACCTTCCGGCTTTCTTAGCTACGATGTATATTTTTGAATATGCCGAAGAACACGGATTTAAAAGCCAAGGCCCTAAGTTTCCGTATATAGCTACAGATACGTTGCACATTAAAAAGATGATTACCTTAGAGCAGGTTTCTAAACTGACGAATATGGATTTAGCCGAAGTTGAGTTTTTAAATCCTTCATACAAACTTGGTGTTATTCCAGTAATAAAAGATGAAAATTACGTGTTAAGGCTACCTCTTGACGCTATTGGGAAATTTGTAAATAACGAAGAAGCTATTTATGATTTAGCTGAAGAAGAATTTAACGATAGAGAAAAACCACTTCCTCAGCTTTTTGAACAAAATGATAAAATTCGCTATCGCGTACGAAGCGGGGATTATTTAGGAAGAATAGCCGAAAAATACGGTGTTTCAATAAGTCAAATAAAGCGATGGAATGGTTTAAGAAGCAATAACCTGCGAGTGGGACAAAGGTTAACTATTTATCCCAAAGGCGCCCAAATAAGTACTTCTGAAAATAGTACTTCTGTTGCAACAACTGAAAACGTAAAAACATATACTGTAAAAAGCGGTGATACCCTTTGGAGCATATCTAAAAAATTCCCCAATATTTCTATTGACGATTTAAAAAAGTGGAACGATATTAGTGGTAATAATATAAAACCAGGAATGAGACTAAAAGTTTCAAAAGGTTAACTTTGTATTAATTATACCATTATCCAAATGAAAATACTTTTATACCCGCTCGTTTTTAGCATGCTATTGTTTTTTTCTTGTGATAATTCAACAGGAAAAAGAGACACCTCTTATTTAAAAGAATCTGTTGGAGCCATTAATGGGTTACAGGTTGTTATTTCCAATACTTTATGGAACGATTCCGTAGGAGAAAAAATTAGAGAATATTTTGCTGCACCGGCTGATGGATTACCTCAAATTGAACCCATTTTTTCAATAAATCAAATTCAGCCAGAAAATTTTAGCGATTTTGCACGCACCTATCGTACTTTTTTATACGTTGATTTAGGAAAAGAAGATACGGTAAAAGTGAAAAAGGATTCTTATGCAAAACCACAAATAGGAGCCTTTATTACTGCCACTTCTGAAGATAAATTAATTGAACTTATAGAGGCAAATCAAGAAAGCATTATAAATACCTTTAAATCTTTCGAAATTAAAGAGCGGCAACGAAGAACAAATATCTCTTTACTCACAGTAGATTCCCTTAAAGAACGATTTGGAATCTCTTTAAAAATTCCATCTGCGTACCGTGTGGCATCAGCTTGTAACGATTTTTATTGGATTCGTAAAGATCTTAAATCAAACGGAAGTACAAACATATTAGTGTATGAAGTTCCACTAAATGTGATTGGCCGAGATAGTAGCATTATTGGGGATATTATTAAAGTAAGAGACACCATAGGTTCTGGGTATTTGCCAGTAGAAGACGATGATTTATTTGTAACAGAAGAAGCTTTTGCGCCCTATCTTTTTACTACAGAAATTGACGGAAAATTTGCTTATGAAACCAAAGGAACGTGGGAGGTGAAAGATAATTTTATGGCAGGACCGTTTCTTAATTATGCGATTAAAGATGAAAAAAATAATCGGTTTTTAATAATTGAAGGCTTTACGCACGCACCCTCTATGGAAAAGCGGGATCTTCAATTTGAATTGGAGTCTATTATAAAAACCACAAAGTTTGAATAGATATATTCAATGAAAAAAGCGATAGTTATTCTTATAATACTTTGCTTGGTATTTATACTTTACGATAAATTTTTCAAAAAAGAAACCCAAATTCTTAGTTATTCAGAATTACCAGAGAAAGTTAAAACAGAATTTGTTAAAATTACAAAAAGCAATCATTTTATAATGATTGGGAATACAAATACTAATTGTTTAACAAATGCTTCATCAGCTGGTATACCTAATTTTATTCCATTAATAAAGATTAAAACTTGTATTAGTTCACATTATTTAGACTTTACCGATACAACAATTAGAGCTTATGTTATTGATGGAAAAGATATTTACCATATTTATGAAAATAAAGTTTGGTCAAGAAAGGAAAGTAAACCTAATTCTGATTTTTTCAATTTAGACACTCTGAGCTATAAAAAGATATACAAATAAAAAACCCGAAGCTTAATAGCTTCGGGTTTTTTGTGATAAGGCAGGAAAAATTATTTCTTTTCTTCCAGTTTATCACCTTTATCTTCTTTAGAAGCATCTTTAAATTCTTTAATTCCGCTTCCTAATCCTCGCATTAATTCTGGAATTTTCTTTCCTCCAAAAAGTAATAAAACAATAATGACAATAAGAACGATTTGCCAAGGACCAATTGCAAGGGGTATAAAAAGTGCTTCCATTTTAGTTTAATTTTATGATACAAAGGTAACAAGAAATCCTTAGATAGAACGTTTTCATTACAAGTTTAGCATAAACCACGTACATTTGTAAACCTATTATTTTTGTAAATGCAAGAAAAAGAAAGAAGAGGGAAGAAAATAAAGAAGAAATTACTTCATAAATATCGTTTAGTTGTTCTAAATGAAGAAACCTTTGAAGAACGTTTTTCTTTTAAACTAAACAGACTAAATGTCTTTGTATTTAGTTCTATAGCTGCACTCATTTTAATTGCGGGCACAACTATACTTATCGCTTTTACTCCATTGCGTGAATATATCCCAGGATATTCTTCCACATCTTTAAAAAAGAAAGCGACAGAATTAACCTATCAAACAGACTCTCTTCAACAAAGATTATTGATAAATCAACAATATCTTGCCTCTATAAAAAGAGTGTTAACGGGTGATGTAAAAGCCCAAAATTTTAATAGAGACTCGATTCTTCAGGTAGTTAGAAAAGAAATAAGCGAATCTGCGTTTTTACCTTCAAAACAGGATTCAATACTAAGAGAAAAGGTGCAGCAAGAAGATAAATACAATCCCTTAACTGCGAACTCAGAATTAAATTTTGTGTTATTTGCCCCTGTAAGAGGAACTATTTCTGAAGATTATAATCCTTCAAAAAAGCATTTTGCTGTAGATATTGTGACAGCCAAAAATAGTGCTGTAAAAGCTGTTGCAGATGGCACAGTTATATTTTCTGGTTGGACCGCAGATGCAGGCTATGTAATCCTTTTAGAACATAGTTCCAATTTAATTTCAGTTTATAAGCACAACGCATCCTTATCAAAAGAGCAAGGAGATTTAGTGGAAGCTGGTGAGGTAATTGCAACCGTTGGGAATACTGGAGAACTAACAACAGGGCCCCATCTTCATTTTGAACTTTGGAGCGACGGCTATCCAATAAATCCAAAAAACTTTATCGATTTTAACTAAAATGACGCTAAAATCCTTTGGAGCTAAACTTTTTGCCAAAACCATCGTGATACAAATCTCTGGATGGTCATCAAAACCTATTGAAACACAACAAAAAGTCTTTAATGAGCTAATTTCGAAAGCAAAAAACACAAAATTTGGAAAAGAGCATAACTTTTCTGAAATATTGTCTTTTGAAGATTTTGCAAAGAATGTCCCAATTAGAGACTATGAAGAGTTGCGGCCATACATCGATCAAGTTGTGGAAGGGAATGCAGACATATTGTGGCCAGGAAAACCCTTGTATTTTGCCAAAACCTCTGGCACCACTTCGGGAGCAAAATATATTCCGCTTACCAAGGACTCCATGCCACACCATATTCGGGCCGCTAGAAATGCAATTCTTTGTTATATTAATGAAACAGGGAATACAAAAATTGTAGATGGGAAAATGATTTTTCTACAAGGAAGCCCAGTACTTAAAGAGCAAAATGGGATTAACCTGGGCAGACTTTCAGGAATTGTAGCGCATTATGTTCCAAAATATTTACAAAAGAATAGACTACCCTCTTGGGAAACCAATTGTATTGAGGACTGGGAAGAAAAAGTAGATGCTATTGTAACCGAAACGAAAGATGAAAACTTGTCTATTATTAGCGGAATACCGTCTTGGGTACAAATGTATTTTGAACGACTACGTGCCGCAACGAATAAAAATGTGGGAGAGTTATTTGAGAATTTTGAACTTTTTATTTATGGCGGAGTGAACTACGAACCCTACCGTCAAAAATTTGAAAATCTTATAGGTAGAAAAGTAGATAGCATTGAACTATACCCTGCATCTGAAGGCTTTTTTGCTTTTCAGAATGAGCAAAACGATAAAGGGTTATTGTTGCAATTGAATTCTGGAATTTTTTACGAATTTGTCGAAGCTGACACCTTTTTTTCAGACAATCCAGAACGACTCACCATTGCCGATGTTAAAGTGGGAGTAAATTATGTCATGATTGTTTCTACTAATGCAGGATTATGGGGCTATAATTTGGGAGATACGATCATGTTTACTTCAACCAAACCCTATAAGCTTATCGTATCGGGACGGATAAAACATTTTATTTCTGCCTTTGGAGAGCACGTTATTGGCAAAGAAGTGGAACAAGCCATGCAAGAGGTTTCAGAACAACTTAGATTTTCAATTTCAGAATTCACTGTGGCTCCTCAAACCGAAACTCAAAATGGGGAATTACCCTACCACGAATGGCTTATTGAGTTTGATGAAACTCCGAAAAATCTAAAAGAAGTTGCTACCTCCCTTGATGAATCCCTCCAAAAACAGAACAGTTATTATTTCGATTTAATTAAGGGGAAAGTGCTTCAGCCATTAAAAATTACAACACTTAAAAAAGGAGCTTTCAATGATTTTATGAAAAGCCAAGGAAAGCTAGGTGGGCAAAACAAAGTGCCACGACTTGCCAATGACCGAAAAATTGCAAACGAACTAGTAAAACTTCAAGGGTAAAATAATACTATCTTTGCCAAGAAAATGAATCCACAAATTTCACATAAACGAACTCGAGCACAGGAGAGCTCAAGCGCCATAGAAAGGTTATATATCACAATGCGGCACTTATTTAACAGAGGTTTTTATAAGCCTATGGGGATTAGTGGCGAAACGCTACGCGAGGCATTGCTTATTTTACGTCCAGAAATTTATGGTTCTATTGCCGATGAAAAAATTGAACTACAAGGGCTGCTTTACGTTATGGACAGACTTCCATATGGGATTGAAGAATGTACGTTTATAAATTTAACAAGTGACGAAGGCTATAAGAAATCGCATT
Organism: Flavobacteriaceae bacterium; assembly: GCA_034670265.1. GTDB lineage: Bacteria > Bacteroidota > Bacteroidia > Flavobacteriales > Flavobacteriaceae > Halomarinibacterium. Next base: position 148,372 of record JAXMNU010000003.1, read on the forward strand.
TCACTCCTATCATTCCTGCAAAGAGAAGACGAAACTGCTATCGTATTGACGATGAGCAAATGAATATTGAAATTACGCGTGGGCGAAGTGAAATTTATGACATATTAACCCATCTTACCTTTCTCTATATCGAGTCGCACAAGATTATGAAGCAGGTGCTCATTAATGACGATGGCGAACTCATTAGAGATTGGGAAAAGCTTGAAGACGCTGTTTTAAACAAAAAAACACTTACTCAAAAGGATAAAGAAATTGCACTAACACATACGGCTAATTTTTTAGGCCGAACTTTTGAGGAAGTAAATGAAGTATATCCTTTGTTTTCTTGTAAAGAGGACGAACATAGATTTTTAAAAATTATTTATTATCTAGGAAAAGGTGCTATTACCGAAACACTTTCGGATAAGAAAAGGCTCATTACTTTTAGCCCCGTACTAAGAGAACGTTTAGGGCATCACATCCACGGCGAACGATGGGCATATAGAATTAAAAAAGAACTTTTTGATAAAGGGTTATTAGGACGTCCACTACATATTATTAGTGCTAATATGCACAGTGTGATGAACAGTCTTTTTGCTGAAGAAGCTTTAACGACAGAGAAAAAAGGGAAAACGACACTTCAATTGTTTGAAGCTTTAAGCAAATCGGATAGTGGGAAATTGAGAGAAAAGGTGACTAAGAAAGCACTTCAAAATGGGATGATTTATTTACCAGACGAAAGTGGAACAAACATAGATGTTCAGGTTTTTGACACTGAAAAGTTTTCAAATTTAAATCCCGATAATCCTGAAAAGCCTGTTTTGTTGGTCATGGATTACGCCTTTGGAGAACAGGCTTATGAAACGATGGATGAACTCCTGAAACCTTTTCAGCACAACGGAAAAAAGGAATATTTAAATGTAGAGTCCATTTCCATTATGGGGAAAGCAGGAATTCTGGAAGGTGGTAAAGGTGATATTATGATCCCTTCTTCACATATTTTTGAAGGCACCGCAGACAATTATCCTTTTAAAAATAGATTAAAGAAAAGCCATTTTGGAGAGAATGTAAAGGTATGCTCTGGAGCAATGATTACTGTCTTGGGAACATCACTTCAAAATAAGGATATTCTTACTTTCTTTTACAATTCGTCTTGGAATGTAATTGGTTTGGAAATGGAAGGTGCCCATTACCAAAAAGCTATCCAGTCTGCATCCAAAATTAGGCGAAGTATTAGCCCAAAAGTTGAGGTGAGATATGCGTACTACGCATCGGACAACCCTCTTGAAACAGGAAGTACCTTAGCCTCAGGAGGACTAGGCACCACAGGTGTACGACCTACCTATTTAATTACAGAAAAAATTTTAGAACAAATACTTAAGTAGTACGATTTGGCAAAGAAAACAGTTTTAGTAACAGGAGGAGCAGGGTTTATAGGTTCTAACTATGTGGGCTACGTTTTGGAAAATTTTGAAGATGAAATTGTGGTTCTTGATAAGTTAACCTATGCAGGGGATCTTAGGAACTTAGAAGCGTTTAACGACCACCCTAACTATCATTTTGTAAAAGGAGATATATGTGATTCAACATTGCTAGAATCCCTTTTTAACAAATATCAATTTCAAGAAGTAGTGCATTTTGCCGCAGAATCTCATGTGGATAATTCAATTACGGGACCTTCGGCTTTTATCGAAACCAATATTGTTGGAACGTTTCAACTATTGCAAGCAACTTATAAATTATGGATGAATGGTCCAAACCAATTAAAAGAATCTTTTAAAGAAGCAAGATTTCTTCATGTTTCCACCGATGAGGTTTATGGAACCTTGGGAGAGACCGGACTGTTTACTGAAGAAACCTCTTATGCTCCAAATAGCCCGTATAGTGCTTCGAAAGCATCTTCAGATTTTATTGTACGCAGCTATTTTCATACCTATGGCTTGCCAGTTGTTACTACAAATTGTTCCAATAATTATGGCCCCAATCAGCATAAAGAGAAGCTAATCCCTACGATCATTCGAAAAGGACTTTCGGGTGAACCCATTCCTATTTATGGAGATGGACAAAACGTAAGAGACTGGTTGTATGTTAAAGATCATTGTGTGGGAATTAAATTGGCTTTAGGTAAAGGAACCTTAGGTGAAACCTATAATATTGGCGGGCGAAACGAAAGAAAAAACTTGTACATTGCACATACCATTTGTGAGCTTTTAGACGAATTAAAACCAAAAGAAGACTCCTATAAAAATCAAATATCTTTTGTTACCGATCGTCCGGGACACGATTTTAGGTATGCAATTGATGCTTCAAAAATTGAAAATGAACTGGGATGGAAGGCCGATGAAACTTTTGAAACAGGCATAAAAAAAACCGTTCAATGGTATTTACAAAACACTAATAGATTATGAAGGGAATTATACTAGCAGGAGGTTCGGGGACTAGGCTTCATCCACTAACATTGGCTGTGAGTAAGCAGTTAATGCCCGTGTATGATAAACCAATGATCTATTACCCATTATCCACGTTAATGTATTCTGGCATTCGGGAAATATTGATTATTTCTACGCCAGAAGATCTTCCTCTTTTTAAGAAACTATTGGGTGATGGAAAAAAATATGGTTGTGATTTTCAGTATGCCGTACAAGAAAACCCTAACGGACTAGCTGAAGCATTTATTATTGGGAAAGACTTTATTGGCAATGACAAAGTCGCTTTAATTCTGGGAGATAATATCTTTTACGGCTCTGGACTGAAAGAATTGTTACAAGCTAATAATGACCCCGATGGAGGCATTATTTATGCGTATCATGTGCACGATCCAGAACGTTATGGTGTTGTAGCATTTGATAAAGAAGGGAAGGCACTTTCTATTGAAGAAAAACCTAAAAACCCTAAGAGTAACTATGCCGTACCAGGCATCTATTTTTATGATAATTCAGTAGTAAGCATTGCAGAAAATATACAACCAAGTTCACGAGGGGAGCTTGAAATTACCGATGTAAATAATGTGTATTTAAAACAGGGAAGGCTTAGCGTAAGTAAACTTGATAAAGGTACCGCATGGTTAGATACGGGAACTTTTGCTTCACTTATGCAAGCTTCACAATTTGTTGAAGTCATAGAAGAACGACAAGGGTTAAAAATTGGCGCTATTGAAGAAGCCGCTTATGAAATGGGCTATATTACCAAAAAGCAATTAATGAAATTAGCCGAACCGCTTTTAAAAAGTGGGTACGGGAAACATTTAATGAAATTAGATTAACGTGGAAGTCATTCAAAGTCCATTAAAAGACTGTTTTTACGTAAAGCCGAACGTTTTTGAAGATAAACGAGGTGTTTTTTCAGAAACCTATAACCAGAAGCAGTTTGAAAATGCTACAGGCATTTCTGTAAATTTTGTTCAGGATAATCAATCCGTTTCAAAATATGGTGTATTAAGAGGGCTTCACTTTCAGACAGGGCAGATGGCTCAAGCTAAGCTTGTGAGAGTAGCTTTAGGTCGAGTACTTGACATTATTGTAGATTTAAGAAAAGACTCACCTACTTTTGGCAAGCAATTTTCCCTTGAAATTTCAAGTGAAAACGGATTCCAACTTTTTGTTCCAAGGGGTTTTGCCCATGGATTTGTGACACTTTCAAAGAATTCAATCTTCTGTTACAAATGCGATAACTATTACGATAAAGCTTCAGAAAGCGGCATTATTTATAAAGACGCAACCTTAAACCTCGATTGGTATCTTCCAAAAGAGGATTTAATAGTTTCAGAAAAAGACTTGGAGCTTCCCACATTTAAGGAGGTTACACGATGAAAAAAATTCTTGTAACTGGAGCAAATGGACAATTAGGATCTTGTTTAAAAGATGCGTCTAAAAAGTTTTCAGAATTCGAATTTTTATTTGTAGACAAGGAGTCTTTAGATATTACAAACACTTTATCTGTAAATACGTTCTTTGAAGAAAACAACTTTGATTTTTGCATAAATGCTGCGGCATATACTAATGTTGAAAAAGCCGAAAGTAATAAAGAACAAGCTTTTTTAGTGAATGCAGAAGGGGTAAAAAACATAAGCTTGGCTTGTAAAAAATGTGATATAACCTTGCTTCATGTTTCAACAGATTATGTTTTTGATGGAAAGAAACTAACACCTTATGTAGAAACAGACGAAACAAACCCTATAAATGTATATGGAGCATCTAAATTGAAGGGAGAAGAATACATTAAGGATATCTGCGATAAGTATTTCATTATTAGAGCGTCTTGGTTATATTCACAATACGGGCATAATTTTTTGAAATCTATTTTAAAGTTTTCAAAAGAAAAAGATACGTTAACTATAACCACCGAGCAAACGGGGAGTCCTACTAACGCTAATGATTTAGCCGAAGTTTTGCTTCAAATTATAGATACTAATTTTAAAAAATATGGGATATACCATTATTGTAATGATGGTAAAGCCACTTGGTACGATTTTGCAAAATCAATTATAACTCTTTCTGGACTTTCGAATAAAGTAAATGTTGTAGAAACCGACTATTATCCTACTTTTGCAAAGCGGCCAATAAACAGTGTTCTGAATACGAACAAAATAAAGACGGCATTATTAATTAAACAGTATCCTTGGAAGGAAAGTTTAAATGCATTAATAACCTTAATTAAAAAAATATGAGCCATCAACAACACGATGAAATTGACTTGGTTTATGTAATTGGAAAACTAAAACAAACCATAAAAAACTGGATTTCTCTTGCTTTTAAAGCAATTGATTTTGTTATAAATTATAAGTACGTACTATTAACTCTGGTTGTACTTGGTATCGGTTTGGGATACTTTCAAGAAATAAATACACCCAATTCTAAGTACTCAGACTTAATTGTAAGATTAAATTTCAATTCTACAGACTATGTATATAATACTGTGGATCAAATAAATTCGAAAATAAATGATTTTGACCAACAGTTTTTTTCGGAAAAAGGTATTACAAAAAACATTAATCAAATTAAAGAAATTACTATTGAGCCAGTCCAAAACCTCAACGATTTAATTGAAGAGTATGAGCCAAACAATAGAAATATAGAAATGATTTTAAATACCTTTGAGCTTAATGATGAAAACCCAGCCGATTTTTATTTGAAATCTGCTTTTTCTTATCATAAACTTAGGGTAAAATTAAGTGAAGGTGCTGGAAGGGATGTAATGGAAAACTTACTAGTATATTTAAATAGTGATACACAATTAAATAAAGAAAAGGAACAACGAATAAGTGTTATTAAAAGCACCATTGGGCATAACGTGAAAAGCCTTGAACAAATTGATGATATCATTGCAGTCTATATTTCTAAAGAACAAAAAGAAGAATTAGTTCTTGAAAAAAATCAAGTATATGTTGAAGGAGGACCTTTAAACGTTCCTGGCCTAATAACTTCTAAAAAAGAAATACTTGAAATGAATGAAATGCTAAATCAAGAATTAGCGAGGATTGATAATATTGCTGTCCCTGTTGGAGATGTTACTATAGTTTATCAGCAAAAAGGACTGCTTGCTAAAAAAAGTATAATTTACCCACTGCTACTAGTATTTGTATTTTTGTTTTCGGCTTACCTAGTTTACCTCTATAAAAGTTTAAGAGCTATTGCAAAGAATAATAATAGAGAATAAGATTTCTATTACAACTAGTAATGTTCTTTCCATTTTTTAATGAAAAAGAAAAACCTCATTGTTTTTGGAACGCGCCCGGAAGCCATAAAAATGGCTCCCTTGGTAAAGAGTTTTCAAAAGAACGAATCTGAGTTTATTACCAAAGTTTGTATAACAGCTCAACATAGAGAAATGCTTGATCAAGTGCTTTCTTTTTTTGAAATCACGCCAGACTACGACCTTGATTTAATGAAACCCAATCAGAATTTGTATTCATTAACTGCAGATATTATCACAGGGATGAAACCAGTTTTAGAAGCGTTTCAACCAGATTATGTTTACGTTCACGGAGATACTACTACGACTATGGCTGCTAGCATTGCCGCTTTTTATTCTGGGGCAAAAGTATGTCACATAGAAGCTGGATTACGAACACATAATAAATGGGCTCCTTTTCCTGAAGAAATAAACAGGTCTATAACTGGGAGAGTCACAGATTTTCATTTTGCTCCAACCAAAACTTCTGAAGAAAACCTACTTAGAGAAAACATTAAGCAAGAGCAGATAGTTATCACAGGGAATACTGTTATTGATGCACTTCAGTTTAGTGTAGAAAAAGTTTCTAGACCTAGTTTTATTGATTCAGAAATTGAAACATTAAAAAAAATAATTACTTCAGAAACAATTATTCTTGTAACGGGTCATAGAAGAGAAAACCATGGGCAAGGGTTTATAGATATTTGCAGTGCGCTAAAGGAGATTGCTACAACCCATCCCGAAATTCAAATTATTTATCCTGTTCATTTAAACCCCAATGTTCAAAAACCAGTTTATGACCTTTTGAGTAATATCTCAAACATTAAACTTATAGAACCACTTAGCTATCCGGCATTTGTATGGCTTATGGCTAAATCCTATATCATAATTACAGACAGTGGCGGTGTGCAGGAAGAAGCGCCAAGTTTGGGGAAACCAGTACTGGTTATGAGAGAAACTACCGAGCGTCCAGAAGCGGTAGATGTAGGCACTGTAAAATTGGTTGGGACGAACAAAGAAAAAATACTTAAAGAAGCCTATTTGCTGCTTAAAGACAAAAATGAATACAAAAATATGAGCTTACTCCACAATCCTTATGGAGATGGAAAAGCCGTAGAAAGAATAATTACATTTATTAAAGGATTAAGATATGAATAATAAGCCCAACGTAGTAATGATGGGGTTAGGCTATATAGGACTCCCTACTGCAGCTTTAATAGCAAGTAGAGGTCTCAATGTTTTGGGAGTAGATATTAGAAAAGAAGTAGTTGAAACGATTAACAAAGGCAAAATACACATAGTAGAACCCGATTTGGATGGATTGGTTCATCATGTGGTAAAAGAAGGCTATTTAAAGGCATCTACTAGCCCAGATATTGCAGATGTTTATTTAATTGCTGTACCAACTCCGTTTAAGGACAATCATGTCCCAGACTTGAGTTTTGTAAGTGCTGCAGCCCGTAAGATTGTTCCAACTTTAAAGGAAGGTTCTTTGGTAATATTAGAGTCTACTAGTCCAGTAGGAACGACACAAAAAATACAGAATTTAATACATAAGGAAAGGCCCGAATTAAAAGGCAAAGTTTATATTGCTTATTGCCCAGAAAGAGTTCTCCCTGGGAATATTTTACATGAATTAAAACATAATGATCGAGCTATTGGTGGTATAGATGAGGCATCCACTCAAAAAGCAATAGATTTTTATAAGCATTTTGTTGTAGGGGAACTCCATGCTACAAACTCAAAAACTGCCGAAATGGTTAAGTTAGTTGAGAATGCCTCAAGAGACAATCAAATTGCGTTTGCAAATGAGCTTTCTATAATTTGTGATAGTGCGGGGATAGATGTTTGGGAACTCATTCGTTTAGCAAATAAACATCCTCGCGTAAATATTTTAAGACCTGGAACGGGTGTAGGGGGACATTGTATAGCAGTAGATCCTTGGTTTATAGTTTCTGAGTTTCCAGAAGAAGCGCAACTCATAAAAAAATCTCGTGAGATAAATAATTACAAGACCCAATGGGCACTTGAAAAAGTAAAAAACGCATCGCTACAATTTAAGGTGGATAATGGGAGAGATGCTATTATCGCTTGCATGGGACTAGCCTTTAAACCAGATATAGATGATTTAAGAGAGTCGCCAGCATTGTATGTTGCAGACGAATTAAAAAAACAAGGGTTTAAAACTATTGAGGTGGAGCCTAACTTAGAAGGCTCAATAGAAAGACCACTCTATTTAATTGAAGAAGCAATAAAAAAGGCAGATATCATAGTATATCTTGTTGGGCATAAAGGATTTAAGAATTTAAAAATAGATGCCTCAAAAATAGTGTTAGACTTTGTTGGCATAAATTAAATATATATGTTAAAGAACTTTAGTGTATTATTGGCAGCAATTATTTTATTCTCTTGTAATGGTAATGAGCAGAAAGCATTACCCACAAAGTCAAGTGACTTTAAGAGAGTCTATGTGGATAATTTTACAGACACAATTGAGCCCTTTTGGAGGATAAATCAAATCACTCACCCAGATAGACTTAAAATAGTTGAAGACCCAACGGACCCTTCAAATGATGTCTTAAAAATTTCATTGGAAACAGGAGATAGTATTGCAAAAGGGTATAGAAATGAAATAGTAATTCATTCAAAAGATTCTTTTGGATATATAAACAAGTACTCATATCGTTTTATGTTCCCTAAGGAGTTTTTTAAAAAAGAACCTAAAAGCGGAATTATTGTTTTAAATCAATGGCATGACGAACCGTATCCTGGATTTAGCTGGAAAAATAAGGCAATAAAGGTGAAGCCACCATTTGCTATGTATATCTCACATGATACTACGGCTACAAATTACAAAATGGTTATGCATTCTGGTGTTAAGATGGGAGCTGTAAATGAAATGACTGTTGCTGAATGGCCAAACGTTTTACAACCCGAACAGTGGTACGAATTTAATTGCGAAATATTTTGGAGCTTGTATGAGGATGGCTATGTAAAGGCTAGTATTAATAATGTTTGTTTTGAAATTGAAGATCAATCACAATGCGTTTTCCCAGCTACTAATATGTATCACAAAAGACCTAACTATTATAAAATGGGCTTATATTGGTCTGCGGGTCATACACATAATAGATATATTTATTATGATGATTTTAAAATGGAAACTAAGCGTATAGGCTATTTTCCTCCTAGAAAAGATAGTTTAAAATAATATTGAATGCTTTTTAATTCTTTTGACTTTGCAGTCTTTTTCCCAGTCTTCTTTATATTGTATTGGGTAGTTTATAAGAATCTAAAGCTAAGAAATGCATTTTTATTGGTTTCAAGCTATGTCTTTTATGGCTGGTGGGATTGGCGTTTTTTATTCCTTATAATTTTCAGCTCAATAGTCGATTTTATAGTTGGCGGATTCATTTATAAAACAGAGAAGAAGAAAAAAAAGAGACTATTGCTTATAGTTAGTCTTGTCTCAAATTTAGGGCTGTTAGCTTATTTTAAATACACCAATTTCTTTATAGATTCTTTTATAAACTCTTTCAATTTTTTAGGAGGGAGTTTAGAGTCGTTTTCATTAAATATTATTCTTCCTGTTGGCATAAGCTTTTACACATTTCAAACTTTAAGCTATACCATCGATATTTATCGTGATAAAATAAAGCCTGTAAAAGAGTGGTTACCATTTTTCACTTTTGTAGCCTTTTTTCCGCAATTGGTTGCTGGTCCTATTGAGAGGGCTTCTCACCTTTTACCTCAGTTTTATAAAAAATACAATTTTGATTATGACCGTGTAAAAAGCGGGTTATTATTAGCATTATTTGGACTGTTTAAGAAAATGGTCATTGCAGATAGGTTGGCTATATTGGTAAATCAAGTGTATAACAATCCCACAGAATATTCGGGAATAGAATTATCCGTTGCTACAGTGTTTTTTGCCTTTCAGATTTATTGCGACTTTTCTGGATATAGTGATATTGCCATTGGACTTTCGAGGACCCTTGGGTTTGATTTAATGAAGAATTTTAATAGCCCCTACTTTTCAAAATCCATTACAGAGTTTTGGAGACGTTGGCATATTTCCTTGTCCACTTGGTTTAGAGATTATGTTTATATACCACTTGGCGGAAGTAAGAAGGGGAAATGGAGAACTTACTCCAACTTGTTTATTGTTTTTTTAGTAAGTGGGTTATGGCATGGTGCCGCTATTACTTTTGTTATATGGGGAGGCATACACGGTTTTATAATTGTAATTGAAAAATTTTCTGAAGACTTATACCGCAAATTTTTGTTTAAGATATCTTTATTTGAAAAAGGCGCACTATCTATTAGATTTTTTAAATGGCTATTTACTTTTTTAATAGTGTGTTTTTCTTGGATATTTTTTAGGGCTAATTCTTATGAACACTCATTGTATATATCTAAAAATTTATTTGCTTGGGATTATATCAATAAAGAGGATGGTTTTATCTATAATTTAGGTCTTACAAAGCCAGAATTTATTTTAGCACTTGTTTCTATATTATTGTTATTATTATTTGAATGGTTTAACAAAAAATACGGAGCGATTAAATATTTAAATAAGGAATTTGTAATTGTACGTTGGTTGTTTTATATAATAGCCGTATATGTAATAGTTGTTTTTGGAGTTTACGGAGGGGACGCCCCTAAGGAGTTTATTTATTTTCAATTCTAATTATGTTTAAATTCTTTCTTAAAAGCATATTATTTTTTTTGTTATTCTTAATAACATTAAACTTTTCTGATAGTATTTTTAAAAATCTTAAATACTTTGAAAAAAGTATTATTGAATACCGAAACATTGACAAATTAGATATTGCTTTTTTCGGTTCCTCACATTCTTATTCTTCTTATGATCCTAGAGTTTTTGAAATAAACCTAGGAGTTACTGCTTTTAATTTTGGTGCTGGAGCACAACGAATAGAAAACACCAAACTTGTTGCCAAATATGTTTTACGAAAAACACCCCCAAAATTGGCAATTATAGATATTTATAAAAACAGTTTACTTGGTTTTGAGGATGAAGAAGCTTTAGGGTTACAGCTTGAAACACTAGACAACCTACCTATTTCAATAAGTAAAATAGATGCTTACATAAATAATGGAGGAGTAGAAGAGCTTCCTTTTTTATTTTCAACTACAATAAGAAATCATAATAATTGGTATGATTTAGAAAAGACAAATTTTACTAGAGAACATTATGTTTTTTTCAATACAGAACTGCATAAAGGATACAGAACGTATAATCAATGTGTTGAAGATAAATCTTTGAGTGCTTTACAAAAAAAGCATCAAAACAAAAAAAGAGCAGAATATAACTTTAAACTATCCGAAGATGAGAAACAGAAAATTGATGATATCATAAACTTGTTTAAATCAAAAAACATTTCTTTATTGTTTGTAAACGCCCCAACAATCATAAATGAATATGATTTTAATAAAAAAAGGTATTCCGAACTAATAGGTGAATATTTAAACAAAAAAAGAATGACCTACATCAATTTTGATACTATTAAAGACTCACTTGGTTTAACAAAAGAGCATTTTAAAGACCCCAACCATTTAAACGGGAAAGGTGCTTACATTGTTTCATCTTATTTATCAGAATATATAAATCAAAATTATAGTTTTAGTGGCGAACTTCCAGATTCGACCCTTGAAAAGAATAGATATTTTCAATTTAAAACTAATTTTCAAACTGCTTTGTTTAGAAAAGAAATTGATTCCCTAAATTCTGCTTTTTTGGAAGGAATGACTTCTTTTGCCATTTATAAAACCGATGATGATGGCATGTATGATTTAGTTTTTGAAACTTCAAAAAAACAAATTAATGACCTTAGAATAAAGATGAATTATGTTGTGAAAAAAGATGAAGAGAAATATCTTTATAGTAATATGTTAAATAGACTGGATACCAATGTGAGATATTTTAGTGTTTTAACTCAATGTAATGTCTATGAATATGAAGGTAAAAATTATATTGTTTTTCCATTTCAATATACATTACCTACTTTTAATAACATGCAATTTCAAGCTGGACCAGAATTTAAAAAAATAGTTTTTAAAATAATTGATAATAAAATAAAATAACTTGAAAATAATAGCCGAAAGCGCTTTCAACCATAACGGAAGCTTAGAATATACCATCGAACTTGCCAATGCATCAAAGGAGGCAGGGGCAGATTATTTTACCATGCAGCTTATGGACGTGGCCGCATTTTGCGTAGAAAACTATTCCAAATATCAAATCTATGAAGAGAACACCCTCTCTTTTGACCAATGGAAAGAAGTTTTCGAGCATTGTGAAAAGATAAACATGCCCATTATTCCTTGTGTGCTGGACATCCCTTCCTTCGATTTTTGCTATGCAGAAGGCATTCGGTTTATGAAGCTTCACGCAACAGATATTACCAATGCCACGATGTTGGAAAAGATGGCAACGTATAAAGATGTCACATTCATTCTGGAAACACAATGTGCTACAAATCTCGAATTAAAATATGCCTTAAATATTATTGGGGAACAAGTTGTGTGTTTAATGCAAGGGTTTAGCAACTACCCAACCGAGGTGGAGGACCTCAACCTCAACACTCTCGATTATTTTAAAGACGAATACCCTCAATACAGTACTGGCCTTGCAGATCATTCTTTAGACACAGCCCACATACCTTTAATGACTATGGCAAAAGGGTGTGAATATCTTGAAAAGCATATTACACTAACTAGAAATAACAGAAATTTTGATTATCAAGTTTCTCTCTATCCTCATGAGTTTGCCACGATGGTTTCGCAAGTAAAGCATTACCAAATGGCACTTGGGGACTATAAAAAACACCCTTCAAAGTCAGAGATTCCGTATCGCACAGTCATGTATAAAAAGCTTTTGAAAGACGGTTCGTTTAAGCGTGCAGACGAAGGACTTGATTATATGACCCATCAATTTCAATCTTTTAAGAAAGAAGATGTTGGAGTTGCACTAATTGCACGTTTAAAGTCCAAGAGATTACCCCTAAAAGTTTTAAAACCAATACACGACACCATTCTTATCGATTTTTTATATAAACGATTAAATACTTCCAAAAAAGTAAAAGCAACTTTTTTGTCAACGTCAAATCTTATAGAAGATGTTCCTCTAGCTGAAAAAGGAAAATCATTAAACCAAAATGTATATACTGGCCACGCAATTTCTGTAATAGATAGAATGTTAGAGTTGGCCTTACAAGAGGAATGGGGCGGTATTTTTAGAGTAACAGGCGACAATCCATTTACCGATGTAGGCCTTATTGACACTATGGTAGCCATGTTTATAGAAAATGACTTAGACTATGTTCGAGTAAATAACGTTCCTTTTGGGGTTTCTGCAGAGTTGTTTTCAACAAAGTACCTTTGGGATTTATATTTAAAAATGGACAATCCTATGCATTCAGAATATCTTACACTTTTTGTCCTTCAAGACGAAACAGCAAAAAAAGGATGTATTGATATTGAAAGCGATATAAAGGATTTAAAATATATTAATCTTTCTGTAGATTATCAAGCCGATTATGACAGAGCCTTATCTTTAGCCTCAAAATTTCCTAATAAAGATTTATACACTTTAGAGTTTAAAGATTTAATCTCTGAAATAGATAGTTTAGATAGAGAAGACAAAAATAAAATGATAAAGCTTCCTGCTGGAGAAGAGGTTAAATTTTCAGAATTTCTTAACCAATTGGCCTCCCAAAACTATGTAATCCGAAAATCGATTTCGGTATAGACTTTCATTAAAACCTCATATATTTTTATGAAAAACGCACTGTTTTTTTTTCTATCTCTACTTGTATTTCAATTTGCAACTGCGCAAGAAATAATCTGGAATAAAGAGGATATTTTTTCTACCCAAAATGTAGCACTAAAATGCCTAAATAAACCAACAACTATTATTGTCAATGATAAAATTGAAGTAACAGGCACTGTTGAAACACCTACCAATGTTACTATATGGATAAAAAATGACGGGTATTTTAAAATAGCAAATGAGGATGCAAGGCTTATAATTAATGGACCAATTGAGGCTGGCAAACAGTTAATTTTTGATGTTTCTGCTAGAGGAGTGACATCTTATCGATTTGAGTCTGTTTCCAACATTCAACTTAATAAAACAGAAGTTTTTTTCCCTGAGTGGTGGGGGATTATGCCAAATATTATTCCTGGAAAAAATAACAATACCCCCAAGGACAGTCATCATGTCAATTTAAAGGAAATGATGCTTGATATTGCTTCTTCAGGGGGAGGCACAATTGAATTCTCTGAAGGCGTCTATTACATAAGAGATATCGTTGTTGATTCAGACAATATTTCGGTAATAGGAAAGGGAAAAAACACCATTTTACGATTTGACAGAGATAATTATGGATACTCTACCCGTCGAGGAGGTCTTTTTACAATACAAGGAGCCACGTTAGAAAAATATTATAGTAAGGTATTTCCCGATGGAGTCCCTATTGCTGGGAATTATTTATATGATACTGAACAAAGGACTATTGAGAACATATTGGTTAAAGATTTAGCTATAGAATGGAATGAAATCTCAACTAAAGAGGACCCCTCAATGAATGGTCTTACCATTGTAAATGCTAGAAATGTCACGATAGACAACGTACATGTAAACCTGTTTGGAGCAAATAGAGCCTTTTACATTGGGACTATTTTTGAAGGAGATATTACTGAAAATATTACTATAAAAAACAGCTCAGGAATTAATAGTAGAACAGGTGTTTTTATTTTGCATGGGTATGATTCCAATGAGTTTATTAGAAGAAAAATGATTCTTGGCAATATCATTATTGAAAATAATTCTTTCGATATACAAGCTATTCCAGAATTGGATATTAAGAATATTCATATTGTTAAAAAATATCTTGACAAATATGCCACTGGAATTTATTTTATTGGGAATGAGTTTACAAAAAGCTTTGACTACAGAGGCGAAGAAATAATACGAAGCTTAGGAGAAGTTCTTATAAAAAACAATATTTTCAAAAATGCAGATATAGGAATACGCTCATGGTTCCCCACCAAGGATCCCTTAAAGGATTATACCCATGATGTGACTATTGAAGACAATACGTTTATTGATTTTAAATATGTAGGAATTTTTTCCCCTTTTAAAACAGCCATCATAAAGGGAAATAAGTTCAAGTCTAAAACCATAAGCAAACTTCCCAAGGAGTTTAAAGATGATAATGAAGAAGGATTTATTGCAAGTGCTATACATATTGCAAAAGCACCATGGAAAGAGTTTAAAACAAGAATGGGTCCAGAAAACATCTTAATAGAAGGAAATACCATTGAAGGATGTTATCTTGGTGTTTCTCCAATTGTTCTTCAACCCAATGAAGGGGGTGTTATTACTTTAAAAGATAACAACATTACTTACGATTCAAGTTGTGAAAAACCTCAAAACGATGTCATTGTAACAACCAATAGAAGAAAATTTCGAACAAAAGAAGCTACAATTAGTCTTTCAGATAATGTAATAAATTTAGGCAACCAAAACGCATCTAAAGCATCTATTTTGCTAGACACAAGAAGGAAAAAAAATATAACCCTAATTGAAAAAGAATAAACGCGTATATAGAATTGGACTTTTATTGGGTTTAGGGGTTTTAATTTTCCTTAGCATTATATTCTTTTATAATGAATCAGATTTAGAATATTATCCTTTAGAAGGAGAAATCTTTGTAGCACCACATTACCATGGGGCTGATGCAACAATTATTCAATTAACAGACCATTATTACCCAAATACTTACCCTAATTTTCAAAAAGACAGTAGAAAAAACGCTGCTGCCTATGCAGAGTTTCTTGCGTTTAAGCATAATATTCCATTGCATGTTTTTGAAGAAACAGATAAGTGGGAAGCGTTTGAAAATTTCTTAAAAACAGGCCGTGGAGGGGCTTCAGTCTATTACCCAAGTTGCTTTAAAGAGTATGAAGAGTCTAGGTTAAACTCAATTATAAGCGACATTGAAAGTGTATATGGTCGCCGCCCAACCACACTAGCTTATGGCTGTGGCAAGACCGATTATTCAGAGAATTTACCAAACTATATTTTGGGAGGAAGAAACTCCTCGGCACCGTTTTCTGCGTTTAATCAAGAAGTAAACACCTGGTATGGAGACAATTGTGGGGATAAGTTAGATGTTGATTTTTCTGACACAAAGGAGATTATTAATAGACCTTCTGGAGGTAGGTTTTATTCCGAAATACAAAGATATAGTGTGCCAATTGACTCTGCGTCTAAATATGTTAAAGCACAGGTGGTTAAGACAGTCCAAGCACGGGGCTTTTATACAAATTTTATGCACTGGCAGGACTATTATCCTAATAAAAATGGAGATACCATTGAAGGTGTAGAGGTAATGCCATATTTATTCAAAGCTTTACAAGATGGTATAGGGAGTGCCCGCGTTGCTAAAATTGATTATAATGAAGCCATAGAATATTTATATGCAAAAGAAGCTATAGACTCCATTTCTTTATCAAAAAACACAGAAGGTAAGTTTAGGTTAAATATTACATTCAGAAAGAATAGGCCAATAGATTATAGCGTAATAAAAACTCCCGTTACTTTTATTCTACCTAAGAAACTTATTTCCAAATTTGAAAAAAAAGCAGTTCATTTCAATTCGGAATATGGTTTAGAGGTAATTCAAGACAAGGATAATTTTTATATGAATATCCCATTAGACTTTAGTAAAGAAAATAATTTAATAGATTTTCAGTTTATAAATTCTGAAGAAAATATTCCTTTTGCATTTCAAAAACCAATACTTAATAAAACAGATAAGAATACTGTTATTAGTAACTCGGATTCGAAATTTGTTGTTTTCCGAAGAAAGAAAAGCGCCCCAGAATACGATATTGAAATAGTCGATAGAAAATTTGATTATTCAAAAGAGTACCACTTGTCTACTTTAGACAGCGAATATGATTATTTTTGTGGAGCAATTAATAAACAAAGGGAAAGTTCCCTCATAGCATTATAAAAAAATGACATACGTAATAGGAGAAATAGGACAAAACCATAATGGATCTGTAGATATTGCAAAAACAATAATAGATGTGGTTGCAAGACCCGTTTATGATAAACTTTTTGGTAAAGAATTGCCACGGATGGATGCAGTTAAATTGACCAAGAGAGATTTAAAGCAAGAGCTTTCTGCGTCGCAAATGGCACGGCCATATAACACACCTCATTCTTTTGGAAAAACATACGGAGAGCATCGAGAATTTCTTGAATTAAATGATGAGCAACACTATGAGTGTTACTTATACGCCAAAGAAAAGGGGTTAGATTTTGTTGAAACATTGTGTGCTGTAGGATGCCTATCCATTCTCAAGCATTTTACGCCAGATAGACTTAAAGTCGCCTCTAGAGACTTAACAAACCTTCCTCTATTAGATGTGATGGCAGAAACAAAAATTCCTATTATTCTTTCCACTGGGATGGCAGGTGATAGAGAGTTGGATGAAGCACTTAATACCATTTCTAAACACCACAATAATATTTCCATATTACACTGCGTGTCACAATATCCCACAGAGTATGAAAATGTGAATTTAAAAACCATTACCTATCTTCAAAAGAAATACCCACAATATTCTATTGGATATTCTGACCATACGGTTGGGATAGCAACTCCAGTAGCTGCTGTGGCGATGGGTGCCGAAATTATTGAAAAACACATTACCCTAGACCGTCAAATGAAAGGAACCGATCAAGCAGGTTCTCTTGAAATTGACGGTATTTATAGAATGATGCGAGATATAAGAAACTTGGAATTGTCTTTTGGAACCGAAGAAATTAAAATTGAAGATTCTGTTAAAGTTGCCCGAGAAAAACTAGAGCGCTCTATAGCTACGTTAAGAGATTTGCCAGAAGGGCATATTATTACCTTAAACGATATTCATCTATTAAGTCCTGGTGATGGAATTAAATGGATGGACAAAGAACAAATACTTGGCAAAAGATTAAAGAAGGGGATGCCTAAAGACGAAATAATTTACAAAGACAATCTTCAATAATATGAAAAACCTACCTAAACTTGTTATTACCGATATTGATGGTGTTTGGACCGATGGAAGTATGTATTATGGCAATGATTCAATTGAGTTAAAAAGATTTAATACAAGTGATAGTGTAGGGGTTTTGTTTCTTCGTTACTTAGAAATTCCACTCGTTATAATGACGGGAGAAAATGTGCAAATTGTACAACGAAGGGCAGATAAATTAAAAATTGAAAGAGTATTTTTAGGGGTTAAGGATAAACTGTCTTTGGCTCAAAAACTTTGTGATGAAATGAATATTACTCTTAATGAAGTAGCATTTATTGGAGATGATATTAATGATTTTGAATTATTAACTCGTGTAGGTCTAAGTGCTGTACCAAGTAATGCTCCAGAATATATTAAAAGCAAGGTACACTGGGTATTAAATACAAAAGGCGGCGATGGCGCCTTTAGAGCTTTTGTTGAGAAATTAGTTGAGAAGCATAGTAGTATAGACATATTGCTTAAAAAGTACCAACAAGAAAAAAACCTAAGCCAATAATACTCACTTTTACTAGGAATACTTCTTTATGGAGAATACTAAGGGAAAATTAGCCAAGAATGCTGCTATTTATAGCTTTTTTACACTTCTACAGCGTGGATTAGGCTTTTTCCTATTACCAGTTTACACCACTGTTCTTGCAACATCCCAATTAGGAATTATTAGTACCGCAACTGCTGTAATTTCTTTTATGGTGATTTTATTTGGACTTTCCTTTAAAGGGGCCACCACTTTTTATTATTACGAATATAAAGATGAACAAAAAGAGTATCTAAAAAAGATTCTGGGTACAAGTGTAAGTAGCATTTTATTATTTACATTTTTTGGGATAGGAATATTGTTACTAACCAAAGCATGGATTCTAGACTTGCTCTTCGAGAATATAGACTTTTATCCCTATGTTATACTGTCCCTTATTAGCATATTCCTTCAACCTATTTATTTCTTTTATCAGTCTTTATTAAAGGCGAAACAGGAGGCAAAGAAAGCCTCCTTTTTAGATTTTGGGTACTTCGGTATAATGGTAGGCCTCACCCTAATTCTAATTCTAGGATTTGGATTTAAAGCAGAAGGAGCACTACTAGCAAATGCTATAGCAAGTTTATGGGTCTTTATAGTAAGCATTATTGGCTTAAGAAAAGATATTTCCATTTGCTTAGTTCCTGCAATCCTAAAGAAGTTAATGAAATACTCTTTGCCGTTAATGCCACACAACCTATCTGGCTGGGCAATGAATATGGTAGATAGAATCATGTTAAACTTAATGGATTCCTTAAGTGTTGTGGCTCTTTTTGATGTGGGCTCACAAATTGGGAAGCTTATTAATATAGTGTCTTTGGGTGTTAATTCAGCTTTTGCACCTTGGTTTTTTGATCAAGTTAAAAATGACCCAAACAGTAGCCAAAATATAGCTAAAGTCACTAATAAAATTGTGCTATTATATGTTTGTTTGGCGGTTTGTGTGAGTTGGCTATCCCCTGAACTTTTAACTATTGTAAGTGCGCCAGAATATTACCAATCTTGGAAAGTGGTTCCTTTAATTGCCATGGCTTTTGTAATTAATGGTTTCTATTTTAGTTTTAGCAGTATTTTCTTTTTAGAAAAAACCAAATACCTTCCTTTGCTTACTATCATGGGAGCCGCAGCGAACATAGTTTTAAATTATTTTTTAATTAAATCCTATGGGTTTATGGGTGCTGCCTACGCAAGTATTCTAACAAAAATATTTTTCACTATTTTAACCTATATCGTAAGCCAAAGGCTGTACCCTATTCCCTATCAAACAAATAAAATATTTATTATCATTTTAATAGGAAGCATTTTATGTTTTACACCCTATTTTTTACAGGAGCGTTTAGAAGCTTTTAGCTTGGGCGTTGTCATTTTAGTAAAATGCTTATTTCTTGCTACTTTTGGGGGGTATTTGATATATACAAATTTAGCTTCATTACGAATCTTATTGAAGAAAAAAAATGATTAATAAAAACGTCCTAGAACTTATTGAAGCTAAGTATAATGTTGAGGACATTGTTCTTTCAAATGGAATGAGTGCTTGGCCCCTAGTAAGACAGGCAGTTTATTTCAGCATTCAAAATAAAGAACTAGGTTATAGTAATAAGTTACGCACACGTAATAAATGGCAATTATTTAAAAACGTATTTTATGGTTTTTGGAACATATTTCAGCTTAGAAAATTTAACTACATATTTTTTAATAACACTCAAAAGAGAGAGCTTATAAATGGTAAATTCTATGATATTTATGCTGATGCTTGGGCAGATAAATTAGGTCAAGATAAAAGCCTTTTTATTGAATGGGCAACCATAAAACACTATTCAAAAAAAAAGGTACATTCTCAATTTATTATTTCAGATTTAATTCTAAAAATCTTTGAAACCTTTCATAAACCTTTCATTTCATTTAAAATTAAAAATGAAAACATACTTAAGGATATTGAAAAAGAGTATGATATAAATTTACCTTATAGAACAATTATTAAGGCAGGTTTGGCAGAGTATAAAGCATACACTTATTTTTTCAAAAGGACAAAACCTAAAGCAATATTTTTACTTAGTAGTTTTACTAAAGCAGGGATTGCCTTTGCTGCTAAAAAGCTAAACATCCCTTTATATGAACCACAACACGGCTATATAGGTGCTGGGCACCCATTTTATCATACCTTTAAAAAATTTCCAAAGTTTTATCCAGATTACCTAATATCTTTTGGAGCTTCAGAAAAAGAGGCAAAATACCCTACCTTAATTTTTCATTCAGAGAATATTATTCCTGTTGGTAGCTTACAACTTGAAATAGTTAAGCAAAAATCAATTCCAAAGGACCTTTTATCTTTAACTCAAAATTACAGAACTTGTTTTTGTGTTACGCTACAAGCAATTAAGGATGAGAATATTTTAAAATGGATTGAAAAGGAAGCTCAAACACATAAAGATTGGCTTTTTATAGTAAGGCCAAAGCAACCTACTTTTAACTTGTCCCTCTATGTTAATGAAGAGAATGTAAAGGTTCTTCCTGAATTTAGCACCTATGAAGTTCTCAAAAGTTCTGATTATAATATTTCGATATTTTCTACCACAGTGATAGAAGGTATATTTTTGGGAGCAAAGCCCATTCTTTATAATATTGATGGACTCCCAGCGAAGTATTTTGATGTTAGCAATGGTGATGTAGCCATTGTAGAACCAGGAGATGAAATTAGTGAAGCACATCTTTTAAAGCTTGGTACTTTTGAGGTTGCTTATTTTGAAAGTGATTATTTTAAAAACGTTGCAGAAACTAAACTATGTTTTTAAGAAACTTATTATTTATTTTTTTAATCCTTCAGCCTTTTATAGATAAACTCTCAAAAAAGACTGGTGCAGAGATTAACATTTTTAATGAGATGTTAAGCATTTCTGTGCTTATTGGGTTAATAGTAATTTATATATACAGGAAAAGAGCAAATAATTTAATTCTTATTGTTTTAGGGTTTCTTTTTTACTGTTCCTTCTTAGTTTTGTGGCGGCAAATCTATCCCCTTGGGTTCTTTCAGATTATTATTTATAGTCAGTTTTTCTTTTATTTTCTGTATTTCCATTCTTTATCTGAAGAGGTTAAACTCAAAACACTTATTTCCTTTAAAAGGATTATGAGTGTCTTTGTTATTATAATTACATTTTTAGCGTTTTTTGAAGCTTGGGATCACACGACCTTTCGGAATTTTTTAGGAGTACATAGTGTAAAAAGAGGTATTAATTATTTTTATTTAATTTCATTTTTTGGTTCTGGACCAAGCCTTTCTATTTTCCTGTTTATCTATATTCTTATTTGGCATTATATACACTATGCTTTAAAAGTAGTTATTAAAAAAAAGGATGTAGTTATGGTTGTATTGGCGGCAATATTGGCTATTTTAACATTCTCCAGAAAAGAAGTGCTCTTTATCTTTTTGTTTCTTATTTTCTTCCCCTATCCTACTAGAAATCAATTAAATAAATGGATTAAAAGAGGTGTGTTTTTCTTTGCTGTTTTCTTAGGACTTTCGGTTTATTACATTACTTTTTTTGGTGTTGCAAACTCTACAGTGCTTAACGCAGATTATGTAAGATGGAAAATTGTTTCGAAATCTTTTGAGATTTATAAAGACCATTTCCCATTGGGATCGGGACCTGGAACTTTTGGTTCAAGAACCTCTCTCATGATGGATCATATTTACCAAAGATATAATATAGGTCAAGATTTATTAGGATGGGAAGTCATTAACTCAAGGGGGCCTATTTATGATGCCTTTTTATTTAGTTTCATTACAGAAATTGGAATAGGGATTTTAATATTTCTTTTCTTTATCTATAAATTATTTGAAGGAAAAACCATTATAAACTCTGAGTATTCAAGATTTTCAAAGAATTTTCTTCTATTCTTTTCTTTAGCATTATCTTTCTTTGTTCCTATGTTTACCAATAATTTTGGTTTTATAATTATGGCATTTTTAGGATTAATGATTTCAAACGTTTCAGTATTTAAATTCAGACGATGGTATGCAAAAGCTTAAATTAATATTGTATTATTTAATTATTCAGAAGTTACCACATTCAAGGTTATTTTCTGGCTTTAATACAATTAGATTATGGTACACTGCAAAGATTCTCAAAGTGATATCTTATGATAAAAACTCAAAATTTGAAAATGGAATTTATATATCTGATGCAAAGTATTTAAAAATTGGGAAATTTGTTAGAATAAATGAAAACGTATTTCTGCAAGGAAAAATTACTATTGGAGATTATGCACTAATTGCTCCTAATGTTGCCATTTACACACAGGCACATATTCATGATAATGTGTCAACACCGGTGGTAAAACAAGGTTCAGTGACTCAAAAGGAAGTTGTTTTAAAGGATAATGTATGGCTAGGAAGAAATGTAGTTGTATTACCTGGAATTACTATTGGCGAAGGCGCTATTGTTGGAGCAAACTCTGTAGTCACTAAAGATGTATTACCATTTACCATTGTGGGAGGAGTTCCAGCAAAACTTATTAGGGAAAGAAAGTAACCCAAAAAAGATGAAAAATAAATGGCAAAATGTACTATTCTTCTCTTTAGGGACATTGCTGTTAATCAATATGTTTTGCGCATTTTTTCTATATCAACAAGAATGGAACCCTGTTGAGGTTTCATTTGCTGTTGAAGCCGATTTTGACACTTTTGTTTGGACTACGCAACAACCAAAATTTAATGACTCTGTTACTAAATCTGAAATAGTATCCATCAAAGAAAACGTTCCAAAAAAGCTTACAATTAGTGTAAATAAAACCAGCGGATTAAAGTTTTTTGGGGTGTACTGGAGTCAAAGTGATTTAGGGACCTTTTCAATTACAAATGCAAGCTTAAAAAGCAATGGCAAAATCTGGAAAGTTGATGCCGATGAGCTGGTTTCTTACACAAGCACTAATGTTGCCACAAAAATAGTTGAAAATGTATTATTAGCTACATCTCAAGAGAGAGCCAATGGATGGATGATGCTTAATACCAAGCTTCTTGAAGAAATCTCAAAAAGACAAAAGTTTGCTCCCTTGAGTTTAGGAATTAATGTGTTTCTCTTTTTAGTGCTTTTAGTTCTTGGAAGCTTTTTCATAAATAAGATTAAGGGAATTTGGCTTTCTTTTCAACTTACAGGGAGCATTATTGAAAAGGCGAGAAGATACTTATTGTCTTTTTGGGTCTTTATTTTTCCTTTTTGGCAACATGTTTCTCATGTGTTATTGGCAGTATCATTAGCCCTACTAATATTGGAATACTTATTAAAAAGGAAAGAATCACCCTTAAAAGAGATAAAATTATTTCTCCCATTAGTACTATTATTTATAGCAATAGTTGTCGTAAATATAGTATTCCACATTCAAGATTTTGGAAATGATTTTGGAGATTATATTCATTTTCTGTTAATGCCTTTTGTTTTTATAGGAATAGAAAAAAAGAGTTTCACCCAAATTTTTAAAGCTTTTCAATGGGGTATTATGAGCTATTGTATTCTACTTCTCCTAACGGTTTTTGATACATATTTGTCTATAAGAGTATCGTATTCATTCAATGAGTTTCTATTTGAGACTACAGAGCTATATTGGCATACAAGCTATTTGGCGGGACTTATTTTGGTTGCTTTCTTCATCGAGTTACTTCAAAATAGAATAACCGTAAATCATTTATTTATTGCATTTCTCATCTTTGTGTTCCTATTTGTAATTCAAGCACGGTTACCTATGATTATTGGGATTTTTTTGACAATAATAATATGGATTTTAAAACTTCCAAAATCAAAAAAATATTGGGCATTTTCAAGCCTAGCCTTGTTAGGGACTGTAGCAATTTTAATAGTTATCTTTTCAGAAAGTAGTCGAGCAAAAATTTCTGAAACTATATTGGTAAATGACACCCAAAAATTTGATGCTAGACCTCAATTATGGAATGCTAGCTTACAAATTTTTGAAAAAAATAGCCTAACAGGAATTGGACGGTCCAACATAAGAGCAGCGTTATCAAAAAACATTGAAGATTCTTCAGAAATTAAAAATAGAGGCTATAATGCCCACAACCAATACTTAGAGTTTTTAATTTCTTATGGGATTTTTATTCCGTTAATTCTATTATTCGTACTCATTTTTCCAATACTTAAAAAATATAAGTACACGACTGTTTTTGTAATATATTTTGCCTTGGCTATGATGGTTGAATCATATTTCTCTAGGCAATCTGGAGTGCTTATTTTTAGTTTATTTTACTGCTTATTTATTGTGTATGATAGCAAGGACTAAACACATATCTGGTTTGTTTAATAACCCATTGGCGTTAATTTTTGTGCTTTTGGTTTTAACCGAATTGATTTATAAAATCCTCATCACACAATTTGGAATAGATGTTAAAATATCTGCAAGTTTCAAGCTTTTGCTTCAGGGTTTTTTTATGGTGCAAATCATTAGGGATAATTATAAAAAATTGTGGCCCTTGTTAGCACTATTAGGGTGTTTTTTAATAGGGCAAGTAGGACAAGTAGATAACCAAGTGCTTCAAAAAAATCTCTGGTTTTTCGATAAGTATGCATTCATTTTACTCACTTTATTGTATGTAAATACACTTCACAATAGAGCAAGGTATTTCAAATTACTTGCTTGGTGTTTTGAAGGATTTTTAATGATCAATTCCCTAGCTATTTTATTGGGCGCAATCTTTCAAATAGACTTGTTTGAAACCTACTCTTCTTCAAGATTTGGCTACAACGGACTTATTTTACGCTCGGGGGCGGCAAGTTATATTTATATTATAGGGTTGTTTTATGCGCTCCATCAAGTTATAGTAGCTAAAAACAACAAATGGTTGTTGCTATTTATTACGGCAATTGCCTCCTTTCTTTTAGGGACAAAATCCATCTATTTAGGCTGGGGATTTGTTTTCCTCTATCTCATTTGGCAATTAGGCTGGCTGAAAAAGATATGGGTTAAAGTTCTCTTTGGGCTATTAATTATTCTAATTATGGTGCTGTGGAAACCGCTTTTAGAATTCATTTTTAGTCTGTCGAGCACGTTTCAAAAAGTATATGAACAAGATGGGTTGTTTTCTTCTTTGTTCTCGCTTAGAGACAAACACCTAATGGAAGAAATGATTCCCCTTATGCAGGAACAATGGACTTGGAAAAATTACCTTTTTGGTGGCGGATTTAATATGCATTGGCGAAGCCAATTTGGGCTTTTAGACCTTTTTTACTTTTTTGGAATTATAGGGATGGTCTTATACCTGTTTACTTTTTGGAAAATTTTTGTTACTTTTAAAAGAAACTTCTTTACAAACATAGTGTTAGGATGTCTTTTTGTAATTATGGCATTAAGCGCTCACTTTTTTTACGAAACCATTTTGGCGTTTCATTTGGTGTTTTTAAAGGGGTATTTTGAAAAAACAGAAAAGCTGTGAAAACAATAAAATATATCTTATTTGCCTTGCTAATTATATCCTGCTCTAAGGATAAAGATGAAAATGTTATTTTAGAAGAGGAAGGTATTGAAGAGGAAAACAGCAACCCGGCTCTAACGGTAGTAGATTATAATCCCAAACAAACCTACTCTTACGAAGAAGTGGTTATTGAAGTGAAAGAACTCGATGAAACAGCAACTATAGAAATTACATTTAATGGAGTAACCTCAAACAATGTTGAAATTGAGGGGAATCAAATTAAAACAAGAGTCCCTCAACAGGCTACGAGTGGAGAGATAATTGTTAAATACAATTCTGAAGATATTGCCATAGGCTCTATTGAAATAACACAAGAAATGGATAAACTCTACGGGGGTATTTTTGTTGATGAATTTGAAGGAGATGAATATTTTGAAATAAATTTAAGTGATGGTTCATTAGGAGCATTTTTTATAAATGCTATTGGTTGGGATATTGTAGGAGATATAATTTTTTCAAAACAAAGTAATGTTGCATATAATACCCATAGTGTTCAATGTGGCAGTAGTGGATGTTCTAAGGACTATATTTTTAAAAATTGGAATACAGGGGTGATTGCAGGTTATACATTTTGTACAGATTTTGATTGTCTAACAAGATATTTAAGATTCAAGGCTATGGGTAATACTCAAGCTTTTTACGAGGTTTATTTAGAATATTACGATGTTAATGGAGTAGAGTTTTATCATTATTTAGCTTCTCTAGATTTAATGACAATGCAGGTTACACCTCTTAGGGATTATACTGTTGAAGGTTTTCTTCCTATTCCTAGTTCGGTTCATGATGAAGAAACTAATGAACTAAAAGGTTTTGATAATAATTCAAATAAATTTGTTAGGGTAAATTTAGATACTTTCGCTGTTTCTGAATTTGTGTATCCAAACATAGAATTAAAAAATTTGATTCTTTCTCAAACAGGGAATCTATTCGGCATTTTAAATTCCAACACCTTAGTCGAAATTAATCCTATGAATGGAGAAATATTGGATGAAATTTTTACCAGCGATGATAATTTTATGGATTTATCTTATTCAGAGTCAACA
Source organism: Flavobacteriaceae bacterium (assembly GCA_034670265.1). GTDB lineage: Bacteria > Bacteroidota > Bacteroidia > Flavobacteriales > Flavobacteriaceae > Halomarinibacterium. The sequence continues at coordinate 175,172 of JAXMNU010000003.1, forward strand.
GGGAGATTTTTTTGGCTTAATAATTTAACTGATGATTCTGCCATACACATATTTAATCCCGAAAATGGAATTGAAACGGTTGTTTTTGCTCAAGAAAGTATCAATCAAATATTCACAGACTACTAATTTCTGTACCTTTGCGCTTTAAATTTCTATTTTGAAGCAACTCCCTTCTATTTCCATCCTTAACACTACCATCCACAACCTTTCTATGCAAGAAACGTTGGAACTCTTGGATGATTCAATTGCTAACAAGGAACAAATCCACCACGTAGTAGTGAATGCGGGTAAAATTGTTGCCATGCAAAAGGATTTACAACTCCGCCAAAGCGTTAACGAAAGTGACCTTATTAATGCAGATGGACAGGCCGTAGTTTGGGCTTCTAGGTTTCTTGGAAAACCCTTAAAAGAACGTGTTGCAGGGATAGACCTGATGGAGAATTTGGTAGCACTAGCAGCTAAAAAAAATTATAAGATTTTCTTTTTTGGTGCTAAAGAAGAGATAGTAAAAAATGTTGTTTCTATTTATGAAGAAGCTCATGGCAAACAATTGATTGCCGGTTACAGAAATGGATATTTTTCAAAAGAAGAAGAACCAGCAATTGCAAAAGAAATAGCGGCTAGTGGCGCTCAATTACTCTTTGTTGCCATAAGTTCACCAACTAAAGAAAACTTTCTATATAAGTATAAAAATGAACTCTCCTCTGTTAACTTTATTATGGGTGTTGGGGGAAGCTTCGATGTTGTCGCTGGACTTACCAAAAGAGCCCCAATTTGGATGCAAAAGTCAGGACTGGAATGGTTTTATAGGTTTATTCAAGAACCCAGACGCATGTGGAAGCGTTATTTGGTAGGAAATAGTAAATTTATTGGATTGGTTTTAAAAGAAAAGTTTTCGGCTTCAAAAAAATAGGATGCCGAAGTTTAGTTTCTTATTTTTAAATTCTCAATTTTGAAACTGTGCGGGTACTATTAGCTTCCATATATCCATTTATATTTTTACTGCTATTTTTTACCATTCCTTTCGATTTATATTTTAGGGCGCTTCCCAATATTCTTCTCATATTATTGGCAGTCCTTTTCCCTTTGGTAGTTGAAAAAAAAGACTTTCAAAAAATTAAGAAAATAGCAGGTGGAGTGTGGCTGTTATTCTTTGTATACCTTACATTTTTGGTCTTGGTTACTGGCAGATGGAATATAGACTGGGTGGTTGTTAAAAAAATACTTCTTGTTGGGGCATTGGTGATTTTATACTTACCCGTAAACAATTTTAAAAAAATAAATAAAGCCATTATTTTTTCTTCTTTGGCGGCAATTATCTATTCTTTAATAAAGCTTTTTATACTATTAAACCAAGGTGTAGAGTTTACTTTTTTAGAATCTGCTGCGGTTATTGAGGCCATATTAGTAGATAGAATTTACTTAGGCCTTTTAGCCGTATTAAGCATTTTGGTTTCGTACCAAGAACTTAGAAACCAGTACCATCCAGATAATAGATATTACCTCGCTAATATTATCATCAATGTTTTATTCATATTATTCATTGTTTCAAGAATTGCTATTATATCCCTTTTAGTCATTTTTATTTTAAGCCTTTTTCATTCAAAAAAGAGAGGTCCTCAAATCCTTTTTGCAACTGGAGGAATTTTGTTGGCAGCTACTTTTGCTTTTGTTTTAAATAAAGATTTAAGAAAAAAAATATTCTATTCCAATAGTATAGAAAAACATGAAAGTTTGGTTGCAAATACCCTAGCTTTTGAGCCTAGAGCAATTGTCTGGGAGTGTGCTCTAAAAGTTGCTAAGCAAGATACTATTTTGTTGTCGGGAATGGGATTTACTCAAGCCAACAATGCATTGATTAATTGTTACAACGACACAATTAAGGATGAAAAGAAAAAGGAGTGGTTTATTAAACAAAAGTACAATGTTCATAATCAATTTTTTGATATCTATTTAGCGGCAGGAATTGGAGCAATTGTATTATTTTCTTTAGCTATTCTCGTTTTATTTATTAGAAATAGAAAGAGTTTTTATCCTTCGGCACTACTTACAACATTTGTGTGTTTTGCTATGGTAGAAAATGTATTTCATAGACAAATAGGAGCCTATTATGTGGGCTTTATTTTACTGTCGCTTTTAATAAAGAATAATATAGAAACTGAAAATCAACCGAAGCAAGGATAATTCCTTATGCAAATTGTATTTTTGCCGAAATAATAGAGTAGAAATATCAATTAAACTGAAAATTAAAAATGAAAATAGCAGTTATTGGAACTGGATACGTTGGGTTAGTAACGGGAACCTGTCTTGCTGAGACAGGAAATGAAGTTATTTGTGTGGATATTGATGCCGCTAAAGTCGATAAGATGAAGCAAGGCGAAGTGCCTATTTATGAGCCACACCTAGATGTCCTTTTTGAACGCAACATAAAGGCAAATCGATTAAGATTCACGACTTCTTTAGATGAAGGGTTAGCTCATGGAGATATCATATTTTTAGCATTACCAACGCCTGAAGATGAAGATGGCTCTGCAGACCTTTCTTATGTACTAAATGTTTCAGAAGAAATTGGAAATAAAATAAGCTCGTATAAAGTAATTGTAGATAAAAGTACTGTACCGGTTGGAACTGCAGAAAAGGTGACCCAAGTCATTCAAAAAAATGCAAAATGCGAGTTTGATGTGGTTTCTAACCCAGAGTTTTTAAGAGAAGGCTTTGCTGTGGACGATTTCTTAAAACCAGAAAGAATTATTATTGGCTCAAGTAGCGATAGAGCAACTGCCATGATGCAAAAACTGTATGCTCCTTTTGTGCGGTCAGGAAACCCGGTAATTGTGATGGATGAAAAATCGGCAGAGCTTACTAAATATGCCGCTAACTCCTTCCTTGCAACTAAGATTACATTTATGAATGAAATTGCAAACTACTGTGAAAAAGTGGGTGCAGATGTGGATAAAGTACGTGTAGGAATGGGCACAGATTCTCGTATAGGGAAACGATTTCTTTTTCCGGGGATAGGCTATGGAGGTTCTTGTTTTCCTAAGGATGTAAAGGCACTTCAAAAGGCAGGGAAAGATCAAGGTTACGATTTTAAGATTCTCAATTCTGTTATTACTATAAACAAAGGACAAAAAACAATACAAATTCCGAAGATTGAGAAGCACTTCAACAATGATTTAAAAGGGAGAAAATTTGCTATTTGGGGACTAGCATTTAAGCCTGAAACAGACGATATTAGAGAGGCTCCCTCCATTGATGTGATGAACTCCCTACTAGATAAGGGTGCATCACTTTCAGTTTTTGATCCAGAGGCAATGCCAAACATTAAAAAGCAGTTTGGCGATAAACTTAGCTATGCGGACTCCATGTATAATGCTTTAGAAGGCGCAGATGCCTTAATTATTTGTACAGAATGGAGCATTTTTAGATCTCCTAGCTTTTCTAAACTAAAAGATTTGCTAAAAGAGCCTACAATCTTTGACGGAAGAAATTTATATCAATTAGATGAAATAGAAACAGAAGGTTTTACTTATGTTTCAATTGGAAGAAAAAAAATTAATTAATGAAGAAAAAGGTTTTAATTACAGGGGCAGCTGGCTTTTTAGGCTCTCACTTATGTGATAGATTTATTGCGGAAGATTTTGAAGTAATTGCGATGGATAATCTTATTACTGGAGATTTAAAAAATATAGAGCACCTGTTTCACCTTAAGAGTTTTAATTTTTATCATCACGATATTACTAAGTTTGTTCATGTACCAGGGGATGTAGATTACATCTTACATTTTGCATCACCTGCAAGCCCAATAGATTATCTTAAGATTCCAATACAAACGCTGAAAGTAGGTTCTTTAGGGACACATAATTTATTAGGTTTGGCAAAAGAAAAAAATGCCAGAATTCTTATTGCTTCTACATCTGAGGTGTATGGAGACCCTCTTGTCCACCCTCAAAGTGAAGAATATTATGGAAATGTTAATACAATTGGTCCAAGAGGAGTTTATGATGAAGCCAAGCGATTTCAAGAATCTATTACCATGGCATATCACAGATTCCATGGGCTTGAGACAAGAATAGCTCGAATATTTAACACTTATGGCCCAAGAATGCGTTTAAATGATGGTCGTGTTATTCCAGCTTTTATGGGGCAAGCTTTGCGCGGTGAGGATTTAACAGTTTTTGGAGATGGTTTGCAAACAAGATCCTTTTGTTTTGTAGATGACCAAATAGAAGGACTTTATAGGTTACTTATGAGTGATTATGTGTTGCCAGTTAATATAGGTAATCCAGAGGAGATTACCATTTTGGATTTTGCCAAGGAAGTAGTAAAATTGACAAATTCACACCAAAAAATTGTATATAAACCCCTTCCTAAAGATGACCCCTTACAACGACAACCTGATATAACACGGGCAAAAAAAATATTAAGTTGGGAACCAACAATTTCACGTGAAGTTGGTATGAAAAAAACCTTTCAATATTTTAAAGGACTTACCAAAGATGAACTATATAGAAGCGAGCACAAAGATTTTACAGCCCATAATAGGCTATAGCTATGATTTTTAAAAGAGGTAGATACTCGGGGTTTTTAAGACCTATTTCTTATGTAATTGATTTGCTAATAATCAATGTATTAGCGTATCGTTTTTTTGAGGACAATCTCATTTTTATAAACTATACAGTTGTCATTTCATTATCGTGGATTATAATCGCTTTGCGGTCTAATTTTTATGAAATTTATCGTTTTACACGACTCACAAATATTCTAACTCTAATAGGTAAGCAAGCGATATTATTTACCCTCATAGTGTTTGCATTCTTTGGGGTTTTTAATAACTTAAACAGAGACCCTCTTTCCATTTTAAATTATGCTATTCTTTCAATATTATGTATTACACTGGCAAAACTGGGGGTGTTTTATTTACTAAAAAAATACAGACTTCTGTTAAAGGGTAATCTTAGGAAGGTAGTCATTATTGGTCTTAATCAAAAAACAGATCAATTAAGAAAATTCTTTCTAGAAAATCCAGAATATGGGTATGTACTTGCAAGAACATTCGATCTAGATGGTGACAAAAAAGTCACTTTTGATGATTGTCTTAAATTTATTAAAGAAAACAACATAGACGAAATTTATTCTTCGGTAGCAAATCTTAATAATAAAGAGCTATCCAAGCTTATAGATTTTGCAGATAACAACCTGAAAATTTTAAAGTTTTTACCAGATAACAAAGAAATTTACAGCAAGAGATTGGATTTTACGTATTATGGGTATTTACCTATTTTATCACTAAGAAAAATACCTATAGAGGAGCCTTTTAATAAATTCATTAAACGAAGCTTTGATATTATTTTATCTATTATTGTTATCGTTGGTTTGCTATCGTGGTTAACACCCATCTTAGCTATTTTTATTAAATTAGAATCAAGAGGCCCTGTGTTTTTCAAGCAAAGGAGAAATGGTCTCGATTATAAAGAATTTTATTGCTATAAATTTAGGTCCATGCGGCCTAATCCCGAAGCCCATTTATTTCAAATTAGGAAAAATGACCCCAGGGTTACTCGTATAGGAAAAATTATTAGAAAGACAAGTATCGATGAGCTACCTCAATTTATTAACGTATTAAAGGGAGAGATGTCTGTAGTAGGGCCAAGACCACATATGGTAAGCCACACACACATGTACGCTAAAAAAATAGACAAGTTTATGGTGCGTCATTTTATAAAACCGGGTATTACGGGTTTAGCACAGGTGAGTGGTTATCGAGGTGAGGTTGAGGATGATAATCACATTATTAATAGAGTAAAATACGATATTTTTTATCTTGAGAACTGGTCTTTATTTTTAGATATAAAAATTGTTTTTCAAACCATTTATAATGCATTACGAGGAGAAGAAAGAGCTTACTAATAATTCCGATTCTCCTTTGATTTCGGTAATTACACCGTTATATAACGCCTCCAAATTTATACTTCAAAATATAGAAAGTGTTCAATCTCAATCCTATTCAAATTGGGAGCATATTATTATAGACGATGCTTCAACCGATGGATCAGCAACAATAGTTAAGGAATTAGCTAGTGTTGAACCTCGAATTACCTTTATTCAACTTGCTAAAAATCACGGAGCGGCATATTGTAGAAATCTTGCCACAGAAAAAGCAAAAGGCAATTATATCGCTTTTTTAGACAGTGATGATTATTGGCATACTTCAAAACTGGAAAAGCAAATAAAGGCAATGCAACATAAAAACGCTCTGGTGTCTTTTACTAGTTATATTCAGGTTGATGAAGAAGGAAAGAACTTGCTAAAAATTGTAAAAGCACTGCCAAGTTTATCGTATAAAAAACAGTTACGCAATAATTATATTGGAAACTTAACGGGAATGTATAATGCCAAACTATTAGGCAAAATAATGTCCCCCAATATTCGTAAAAGACAAGATTGGGCGGTGTGGCTCGAAGCTATAAAACGAAGTGAGAAGCCTGCTTTGGGTTTACAGGAAGACTTGGCGTATTATCGAGTAAGAAAAGATTCAATTAGTGCTAATAAGTTGAATTTAGTAAAGTATAATTACCTTTTTTACCGAAGCTTAGGCTTTAATAGCTTAAAATCTGGAGTTTTTCTTTTAGTTTTCTTCTGGGAGTATTTTTTAGTACGCCCAAAACAGATCCAAAAACTATAACTTAGAAACAAACTGTTTCAGCTTACCTCGATTACTTCTATCCAAAACCTTCACTCTTTCAAATTCTAATGTAAGCCCATCCTCCAAATACGTAAAAAGGGCTTTTTTAATGGCGTCAATTTCTGAAATAGTTAATGCTCTTTCCGAAGTATATATAATTTTAAACGTATCAAATGCATGTTGTTCAATGATAAATTCTTTTACATTTCCATCATCTTCAATCACACTTTTAGTTACATAATAAAAGGTAAGTCCTGGGACTACTTTTCCACTTGGAAGTTTTGCTACATCATTAGTACGACCAACCAATTCCTTTAAAATAGGGGTTTTAAAAGTGCTTTTTTCTGAAAGGATTCCCGTATCTCCAATGTCATACCGAATCATAGGATGCGCTTTATTATAAAGCGATGTAATCACTATTTTCCCAGATTGACCATAAGGGACTGCGTTATGGTTTTCATCCAGAATTTCCACAAAAAGGGTTTCGCTGTTTACAATAAATTCATCCTTTTTATTGGTAAATGCAATGAGGTCTAACTCACTGGCACCAAATTCATTCACGATAGGAACTCCAAAAGTTTGTTCCATTAATTTTTTGTCGCTTTCATAAAGCATTTCGCTAGTAACAATACAATATTTTATAGTTGGACAAACCGAAGTAAGTACCATGTCCTTTTTCTGAAGAAACTTTGCAAACAATACGACAGAACTAGTATATCCATTGATGTAATCGAATTTCCTCTTTTGAAAAACTTTTAAAAATTGCTCCATTTTCTCATCAGACAAATCAAAAATAGGAAAGCGATGCCGACTACTTAATCGGTCCTTTAATCGCTCTTTTTGATAGCCTACTTTATCTAACGGGATACCATAAAAACGAGCTTGTAATGAGCTATGAAAATCCAAGCCAAACCATCCAAATCGATCAAATATTTCTGCCCAAGTAAGTGCGTGGCACAACTTGTCTTTGGCAAAAATAAAAGGATGTCCGCTGGAGCCAGAGGTTTTATTTACATAAACATTTCTTTCAGAAAACCCTTCAGAGAGGCGTTCTTTTAGAGGTATTTGTAAGTCACTTTTTTGCATCACTGGTACATCTCGCCACGAATGAATGCGAGTGTTTTCAGTAAAATTTTTATAAAATAAGTTGTTAGTAAGATGAAAGTTTACAATATCCATCCGTTGCTTTTCAACATAGGATTGGTATTCACTTTCAGGAATGGATTGAATTTGTTTTAATTGCTCTTTGGCTTCCTTTATAGGAAAACCATTCCAACGCAACGAAAGTTCGAACAAATTCAATGTAAAATAATTAGGGGTTCAATTTACAAACAATTATTTTTGATGCCGAAACAAAACACTTCACAATGAACATTCTTGTATTAGGGTCTGGCGGAAGAGAACACACCTTTGCGTATAAAATTGCACAAAGTCCACGATGCTCAAAATTATTTGTAGCACCTGGAAATGCTGGAACGGCAACTATTGCGACTAATCTTTCCATTTCAGTAAACGATTTTGAAGCGATTAAAAAGGCTGTTATAGAACATGCTATAAAAATGGTCATCGTAGGACCGGAGGATCCATTGGTGAACGGTATTTATGATTTCTTTCAACAAGATGCGCAACTTAAAAGTGTGATGCTAATTGGGCCTTCAAAACGCGGTGCTTTGTTGGAAGGAAGTAAAGAACGAGCTAAGGAATTTATGTCTCAGTATAATATTCCAACGGCAGCGTATCAAAGTTTTACTTCAGAAAGTTTGGAAGCTGGGAAACAGTTTTTAGAGACCTTAAAACCTCCCTATGTTCTAAAAGCAGACGGATTAGCCGCTGGCAAAGGGGTCTTAATTCTGAAAGATTTAAACGAAGCTAAAACGGAACTCGAAAATATGCTTGCCAATGCTAAATTTGGTGCAGCAAGTAGTAAAGTCGTAATCGAGGAATTCCTTGACGGAATTGAATTAAGCGTCTTCGTTCTCACCGATGGTAAAAACTACAAAGTACTTCCTACCGCCAAAGATTACAAACGTATTGGTGAAGGCGATACGGGTTTAAACACCGGCGGCATGGGCGCTATTTCTCCGGTTCCTTTTGCAGACGACACCTTGATGCAGAAAATCGAAGAACGCATTGTAAAACCTACTGTACGTGGTTTACAAGCTGATAAAATTGATTACAAAGGCTTTGTCTTTATTGGGTTGATAAAAGTGAATAATGAACCCTACGTGATAGAATATAATGTACGTATGGGTGATCCCGAAACCGAAGCTGTGTTACCTAGAATTAAAACTGATTTAATCGATTTATTTGAAGCGACTGCAAAGCAGAAACTAAACGAAATTTCACTTGAAATGGATGAAAGAGCTGCTGCAACAGTCATGGTTGTTTCGGGAGGATATCCAGAAGCGTACGAAAAAGGAAAAGAAATTTCAGGGATTGATGCAGTTAAAGATTCCATTGTTTTTCACGCAGGGACGGCTTTAAAAGATGGTAAAGTGGTCACTAATGGAGGGCGCGTGATTGCAGTGACTTCGCTGGATAAGGATTTCAGAAAAGCCATAAAAAAATCGTATCAAGAAATAGAAAAACTATCCTTTGATACGATGTATTATAGAACCGATATCGGTTTTGATCTTTAGTTTTTACCTAAATAAGAATGAGAAGTTTGGCTTCTATCTTCTTCGCCACTAGCGTTAAAAATTGATAATTGTTTCATCCAATAGAAGAAAGCAACAAAACCAATAAGTACTAGAATCCAGCTAACCACATTAGAAACCCACCAGCTATCTACACCAAGGCGTAATGCATCGTAGGGAGCAAATAAAACACTTTCAGCAAAAGATTGAATACCTTCAAAAAAACCTTTCCAAGTCATAGTAGTATATTTATAGCACAAAAATAGAAATAAAGCATGATGCTTACAAGCTTTTTTGGTAAATCTAGTCCAATCAATTTTTTATTGCTAAGTATTTTCATCACTATTTTTTGTGTGCTTAAATACCTTTTGGTTAGTGATTTTACTTTTCAGCTAGAAGAATTCATCACATTCCTAACCATTATTGTGTTGCTTGTTTTTTCTATGCTGTTGTTGGATTTCATTATTAGGAAGAACTATTTAAACACCTCAAATACCTTTGCTATTTTTATTTTTTCGTGTGTGGTTGCTATGTTACCCGTGACACAACATTTGGGGATTATTATTGCGCAATTCTTTTTATTGCTCGCTTTGCGAAGGATTTTCAGTATGTCTTCTGAAAAAAGAATGGAAAAGAAAATACTGGATGCAAGCCTTTGGATTCTACTTGCGTCTTACTTCTTTTTCTGGAGTGTTTTACTGTTCATACTTTTATATATTGCCATTGTAAACCTCAATAAAAAGTCCCTACGCTATTTGTTAATTCCTATGGCAGGATTGTTTGGAATGACTCTCATATGCGCAACATTTTTTCTATTAAAAGACAATTCTTTTGCTTGGCTTTCAGAGTTTGCTAAGCCTATATCCTATGATTTTACAGCCTACGGTTCAATAGACTTAATTGTATTTTTAACCTTCTTTTTTTCGGTGCTAATTTGGAGTATTTTTTATAGAATTTCGAAACTTGCAGATACACCAAAGAAATTTCGAAGTAATTATCTTTTAGTTATTTTTTCAGCCGTAACATGTTTTTTAATTACCCTTTTTTCTGAAATTAAAATAGGCACAGAACTTATATTTCTTGCAGCTCCAAGTGCGATGAGTATTGCTGGCTATTTAGAAAAAAAAGGGGATATTTGGTTTAAGGAATTACTCCTTTGGACATTTTTACTACTCCCCATCATTTTTCTGTTTGTATGACAAAAATAGATGTACAATATCTGGAAAGTCAGTTACAAAAAAGACTTCCTTACCGCTATCAATGGGGGCGGTTTCAAAATAACGAATGGGACAGTTATACAGGATTCATTTACGATACGCCCAATTGGGAGCAGTTTATTTTGCTATTAAAACAAACCCATCAAAACTTACAAGTGGATAAACGCGCGTTATTTGATTATGCCGCCAATAGGTGGTTTAACTTTTGGAGCGCTATGGGAGTCGAAATGATTTTTAGCGAGGCAGAAGAAGTGCAACCTGTTTCGAATTCTAAAGATGCTGAAAAGGATTTTTTTCTGAAAGACATTCCTTTCGATCATAAAACGTCTGTATTTCCAAAGAGATTTGGACATTCTTTTGAATATGCACTATCACATAAAGAAGAATTAATCACTTGGCTGTATAAAAACCAAAGCACAGAACAACGATATCATCTTAAAAACAGATTGTTTGTTGTGGTGTATGATGCTCAAGGATTTCACTGGAAATTAAAGGCAGAACTTTCGCTCATTAAGAAAGAAATTGAAAAATACTTAGCCAACTTTCAAACCAACCAATTGTATTCGTTTAATTTTGCCAAAACTCACAAAACATTGAGTGATATTATTTTTGTTTCTAAAAAATAAACTTTTATATTTGGACATATATTGTCTAAAACAATATTGTCTAAACATTTTTTGTCATTTTGAAATCTTTAGGAGAAAAATTAAGAGATTACAGGGAGTCTAAGGGATTAATTCTTAGGAAAGCTGCGGCATTGTTGGATATTGACCAATCACTCATTAGTAAATTTGAAAAAAACGAAAGAAAGCCAACTGAGGAGCAGATACACAGGATAGCTGAATTTTATAATATTTCTATTGACGAATTAATGGTTGATTGGCTTTCGGAAAAACTAGCTGAAAACCTGGCTAATTATAACATTTCTTCTGAAGTTCTTCAATTTGCCGAACAAAAAATACAACACTATAAAGACCAAGTAAATGGGAAATAAAACAATAAAAGTTGTTGAATTATTTGCTGGAGTTGGAGGTTTTCGCCTTGGCCTTGAAGAAAGTAACTATAAAGTTATTTGGAGCAACCAATGGGAGCCAGCAACAAAAATGCAACACGCTTCAATGGTCTATGAGGCGAGATTTGGAAAGGATAATCATTCAAATCAAGATATTGCAACCGTACCTACTGAGGAAATACCCGATCACGATTTACTTTGCGGGGGGTTTCCTTGCCAAGATTATTCAGTGGCAACAACATTAAAAAACTCTGGAGGGTTGAAAGGGAAAAAGGGAGTCCTTTGGTGGTCGATACACAGGATTTTAGAGGAGAAAAGAAACAAACCAAAATACCTTTTTTTAGAGAACGTTGATCGACTTTTAAAGTCACCAGCCAATCAACGAGGGCGTGATTTTGCGGTGATGCTACAAAGCTTAAACGAACTAGGCTATGCAGTTGAATGGCGTGTCATTAATGCAGCCGAATATGGAATGCCACAAAGAAGAAGAAGAGTTTTCTTTATTGGTTATCACAAATCGACAGAAATTTACAAAACACTACAGAAAGCAGGTAAAATGGATTGGCTTACAAAAGAAGGAACTATTGCAAAAGCTTTTCCAGTCAGAAATAAAAATTCAATCAAAGAGGTTGAACTAAAAGGTAATTTAGTTGAAATAACAAATAGCTTCAACAAAAACGGAAAAACATCTCCTTTTCAGAATACAGGTTTACTTATAAACGGGAAAGTTGTTACAACCAAAACAGAACCAAACTTTGATGGTAAAAGAACTGTATTGGGAGACATTTTACAAAATGGGGAAGTAACTTCTGAATTTTATATAGATGAAAAGGACAAGCCAAAATGGGAATATCTAAAAGGAGCAAAAAAAGAAAAGAGAAGAACAAAAGAAGGATTTGAATACAATTATAGCGAAGGTGGAATGATTTATCCAGACGCTTTAGATAATGCTTCAAGGACAATTATAACAGGAGAAGGTGGGAAATCACCTTCAAGATTCAAACACGTAGTCGCTTCCGACAAAGGGTTGCGAAGATTAACACCAGTTGAATTAGAAAGGTTAAATATGTTTCCAGACAATCACACCAAGCTTGAAGGAATTACTGATACAAAACGTGCATTTTTTATGGGAAATGCTTTAGTTGTTGGTGTAATCGAAAAAATAGGAGAAGAACTTTACAAACAAATAAACCAATTTGAATATGCTTGATATTACTTCGGCAGATTCAATAATTGAGTTTGCAAAAAAATTAAAAAATCAAACTTTACGAGAAGCTTGTGGCGAAGAAATTGAAAAACACGGCTACAAAGGAAAAGGGAATTTTGGACAAATATTGGAAAAATTCTATTTTGGTTATGAACCAAATTCAGATGCAGAACCAGATTTTAAAGAAGCAGGAATAGAACTTAAATCAAGTCCATTGAAAACATTGAGAAATGGAGAATTTCGTTCAAAAGAAAGACTTGTCTTAAATATTATCAACTATTTAGAAGTACATAAAGAGGACTTTGAAAATAGCTCATTTTGGAAGAAAAATGCTCATTTGCTTTTAGTGTTTTATTTACACGATAAAGAATTAGACTTACTTGATTACCTAATTAAATTAGTTGACGGTTGGCAATATCCAAACGAAGATTTGAAAATTATCAAACAAGATTGGGAAACAATAAACCAAAAGATAAAAGATGGAAAAGCTCACGAATTATCCGAAGGAGACACATTCTATCTTGGAGCTTGTACAAAAGGTTCAACAGCTTTAAAGTCCTATCGCGACCAACCTTTTAACGATGAAAAAGCAAAACAAAGAGCATATTCGCTTAAACAAGGTTATGTAAATCACATAATAGCAAATATCGCTCAAGAAGAAACTGCGGTTTACGGAAAGATAATTGAGCAACCCGAAATTCTTGATTTAGTCCAATCAATAGAAGAGGTTGTAATTTCAAAATTTCAACCGTTTTATGGAAAATCAGCAGAACAAATTGAACAAGAATTAGGCTTGAAATTAAATCAAAAAGCTAAAAGTTATTTTGCCAATTTGACAAACGTAATCCTCGGACTTGAACTCGGACAAAAAATTGAAGAGTTTGAAAAAGCTGATATTCAAGTAAAAACTATTCGTTTAAAAGAAAACAATTTACCAAAAGAAGATATTTCGTTTCCAACTTTTGAGTACCAAGAATTAATCGAAACTGATTGGGAAGATTCAGATTTTAAAAACATTTTGGAAAGCAAATTTTTCTTTGTTTTCTACCAATTTGAGGGAGAAAACTTAATCTTAAGAAAGGTTAAGTTTTGGAATATGCCACATTCTGATATTGTTGAAGCTAAAAAGGTAAGAGATGATATGATATTTTATATTAGTACAGGTAGAATTGTACGTGAAGTTAATAAATTAGGTGTCCGTAAAACCTATTTTCCAAAGAAAGCTCAAAATAGAGTAAGTCATGTAAGACCTCATGCTAGGAACGCAGCTGACACATATAAATTGCCAATTCCAGATAGAAAAACGGGTCTAAAAGAATACACGAAACACTGCTTTTGGTTGAATGCAAGTTACGTAAGAGATGAAATTTATTTGAAGTCTAAATAATGGGATTAGGTTACATAGGCTCCAAATACAAACTAGCTCCTTTTCTTTTTGAAACCATTTCAAAAACAGCGGGTGAGGACCTGCCCCAAAAAGTGTTTTGCGATTTGTTTGCAGGAACAGGAATCGTAGGGCGTACCTTTAAAACCCAAGTGAAAAAAGTAATTGCCAACGATGTTGAGTTTTACAGCTATGTGTTAAACCGAAATTACATTGGTAATCACCATCCCATCTCTCTTGATGAAAAGATTGAAACTCTTAATAATTTAAACGGCAAAGAAGGTTTTGTTTTTTCAGCATATTCTGAAGGAGGAAAAGAAGGGCGAAACTATTTCTCTTCAGAAAATGGCCAAAAAATTGATGCCATTCGAAGTCAAATTGAAGCTTGGAAACAAGCTTCAGAAATTAACGAAGACGAATATTATTTCTTACTTGCTTCCCTTTTAGAAAGTGCGGATAAGGTGGCGAACACAGCTTCGGTGTATGGCGCCTATTTAAAACACATTAAAAAATCGGCGGCTAAATCTCTTGTGTTAGAACCCGCTAATTTTGAACCCACAGCCACCCAACATGAAGTTTTTCAGCAGGATAGTAATGAGTTAATTAAAACGATCGAAGGTGATATTTTGTATCTCGATCCACCGTATAATGCGAGGCAGTATGGCGCCAATTATCATTTGTTAAATACTATCGCAAAAATGGATACCTTTGCACCCAGAGGAGTGACTGGATTACGGGAGTATTACAAAAGTGATTATTGTAAAGCTGGAAAAGTGTTGGATAGCTTTAGAGAATTGATTGAAAACGCACAATTTAAATTCATTTTTCTAAGTTACAATAACGAAGGATTAATGAGCCAAAAGGAAGTGCAAAAGGTGATGGAGCAATTTGGAAATTATGATTTAGCAACCAAAAAATACCAACGCTTTAAAGCAGATAAAACCGAAAACCGAAATCACAAAGCCTCGCATACCACAGAATTTTTACACATACTTGAAAAGAAATAATATGTTTACCGAAAAAGCCAATAAAATATTTCAGCAGGTCATCAAAACGTACCACGTAGTGGATGACCCATACCAGCCGTTTACCAATCCGTACGATAAAGAATCCCAGTTGTTAGAGCATTTGCTATACAGAAAAAGCTGGATAGATACCGTACAATGGCATTATGAAGATATTATTCGCGATCCTAATATCGATCCCGTTGCCGCCCTAGATTTGAAGCGTAAAATTGATGCATCCAATCAAGACAGAACCGATATGGTAGAATATATCGATAGTTATTTTTTAGAAAAATACAAAGATGTTGAGGTTAAGAATAATGCTACAATCAATACTGAAAGCCCAGCATGGGGTGTTGATAGATTGTCCATTTTAGCGTTAAAGGTATATCATATGGAGGAAGAAGCGACGCGTGAAAATGCTTCAGATGCGCATCGAGCGGCTTGCCAAAAAAAGTTGGATGTACTTTTAGAGCAACGCGTGGACTTAAGCACGGCAATTCAACAATTATTGGATGATATTGCCCACGGAAGAAAATACATGAAAGTCTATAAACAGATGAAAATGTATAACGACGACGAATTAAATCCTGTCTTGAGAAGTCAGAAATAAACACTGGGTGAAATCTCCCGAGCACATACTGGTAATACGCCTCTCAGCTATGGGAGATGTTGCTATGACCGTTCCTGTGTTGTTAAAATTAATTGAAGCCTATCCTGAACTTAGGCTTACGATAGTTTCCCGAAAGCTTTTTCAACCTCTATTTACAGATATTCCAAATGTCTCCTTTCTGGAAGCCGACGTTAAGGGAAAGCATAAACGATTGGTGGGCATTGTTCGATTGGCTAAAGAAGCAAAAAAGGTGGGAATTACTGCTGTTGCCGATTTACACAACGTGATACGATCCAAAGTGATGCGGCGGTATTTTAAATCTTTTGCCATAAAGACCGCCAAAATAAATAAAGGGCGTGCCGAAAAAAAAGCCATAACAAAATCTAGTGGAAAACCGCTTCAGCCCTTAAAGTCTACGCACGAACGTTATGCGGATGTGTTCAGAAAATTAGGTTATGGGTTGAATTTGAGTTCGCCACTCTTTCTGAAAAAGCAGCCATTACCCACAAAGTTTTCTGAAATGATTTCAGATACTTCAAAAAAGTTAGTTGGCATTGCACCTTTTGCTGCGTATGAAAGTAAAATGTATCCTCTGGATTTAATGAAGGAGGTCATTCAACAATTAGAAACCACCCAGAAATATCAACTCTTTCTTTTTGGAAGTTTGGATGAAAAACCGCAATTGGACATTTTAGCTTCTGATTCAAAAGGGATTATTAATGTGGCCGGAATGGGTACTTTTGAAGAAGAATTAGCGTTAATTTCCAATTTAGATTTGATGCTTTCTATGGATAGTGCCAATGGGCATTTGGCGGCAATGTACGGTATTCCCGTTGTCACCCTTTGGGGGGTAACCCATCCCTATACTGGGTTTGTTCCTTTTAATCAGCCCACGGAAAATCAAATTATTTCAGACGTAGAGAAGTACCCTTTGTTACCTACTTCGGTGTATGGAAATAAATTCCCAAAGGGATATGAAAATGTGATGGAATCGATTGCCCCTTCGGTAGTTGTTAAAAAGATTAAATCAGTTTTGGCTTAAACATCATCATAATCCACAACCAATGTTGGCGTTGTGGGGTGCGATTGGCACGTAAGGATGAGTCCTTCTTCAAGTTCACTGTCGGTTAAAATTTGGTTTTTCCGCATTTCCACTTTTCCTTCCTTAACTCGTGCAATGCAGGTACTACAAATTCCACCTTGGCAACTATACGGAGCATCAAGATCTTCTGCCAATGATGCTTCTAAAACACTTTTTTCCTGAGACATTGTAAAAGTTTTAGTCTCGTCATCTACCGTAACAGTTATAGTTGTGTTTCCGTCGTGAGCTTCGGTGAGTGTTCCTTCTTCCGTTGAGGTAAATAATTCGAAGTGGATGTCCTTTTCAGCTATGTTTTTTTCAACTAAAGTGTCTTTTACTTCAAAAATCATTTCCTCAGGACCACATATATAATACGAATGAAAATCGATGTCTTTGTACTTATTTTTCAGAAGAAAATTAACCATCGATTTTTCAATTCTTCCAAACATAGCTCCTTCCACACTTTCACGACTAAGGAAATAGTCAATTTTAAGTCTTTCGGGATAAGTTTGTTTTAAGGATTCTAATTCTTCATAAAACATGGTTTCAGAAATACGCTGATTTCCGTAGGCCAAAACAAAAGTAGAAAGCGGCTCTTTGCTTAACACTGTTTTTATCATTGACATTACTGGAGTAATTCCGCTACCTGCTGCAAAAGCCAAATAATGATTTCTGTTTTCAGCATTCGTTTGTAAAACAAAATGCCCTTGTGGCGGCATGATTTCTAACGAGTCACCTGCTTTTAAAACTTCATTTGCAAATACCGAGAAGGTTCCTCCTTCTACTTTTTTTACTCCAATTTGCCATAAATTACTATCAACGGCACTGCATAAAGAATAGGATCTTCTAAGTTCTGTTCCGTTGAGCGTATGTTTTATATTGAGGTATTGTCCAGCATCAAATTTGAAGGTTTCTTTCAAATTTTCAGGCACTTCAAAAGTGATGGAAACCGCGTTTGGAGTTTCTTTTTTTATTTCAGAAATTGATAAAGGGTAAAACGTGTTCATTGCAAAAATTTGTCGCAAAAATACAAAGGATAATTTCTACAACCATCCTAAAAACGAATGAAAGCAGGGTAATTTTCGGGGCAAAAATGTACAGTTACAAAAAAGAAGTGTATTTTTACCCTCCTTTAGCTATCTTTAGATACTAAAAACAAAGGATTTAAGTTACTTTATTATACAAACAGAAAGAATTTTGAAGCGCTTACATAAAATTACCATTTTTTTACTCGCCGTTTTGCTTTTTGCAGCTTGCTCACGAAAGAAAAACACCTTTTTAAGTAGAAATTATCATGCCGTTACCGCAGAGTACAATGCCATATATAATGGCGATGTGGCTTTAGCTGAAGGAAAGGAAGAATTAGCATTAACCTATCGGGATAATTTTTGGGAAATCTTACCTGTTGAGCGCATTGAGCTTAAAGAAGAGTTTACAAAACCAGGCGAGCAAACCAATCCAAAATTCAATAGAGCTGAAGAAAAAGCTGCGAAAGCTATTCAGAAACACTCTATTTACATTGATGGTAAGGAGTACAATCCACAAATAGACGAAGCCTATATGCTTTTGGGAAAAGCACGTTATTTTGACGAACGTTATGTCCCGGCACAAGATGCATTCAATTTTATTTTAAATAGATATGCTACTAGTAATAATGTGAATGAAGCCAGAATGTGGAAGGCCAAAACCAACATTAGAATGGGGAACGAAGAAGGCGCACTTGAAGAGTTAGCAGAATTAATTGAAAAGGAAGGATTAGAAGTAGAAGATTTAGCAGATGCGTCGGCAATTATGGCGCAAGCGTATATTAACCTTGACACTTTGGAGGCGGCTTTACCACTTATTAAGACGGCTTCGGATTATGTTCGCGATAATGAATTAAAAGGAAGATACACCTACATTAAAGGACAGATTTATAATCGCCTTGGAGAAAAAGACAGTGCCAATATGGCTTTTCAGGAAGTGATTGAATTAAACAGAAAATCTCCACGAACCTATATGCTTAACTCGTATATGGAAATTGCACGTAATTTCGATTATGAAAAAGGAGACAAAGTTGCGTTTTTAGAATTGCTTCAAGATTTGGAAAAAAATCGTGAAAACAGACCTTTCTTAGACCTTATTTACAATCAGTTTGGGGAGTATTATCGCAACACGAAAAATGTGGATACTGCTATTATTTACTATAATAAGTCTATTAAGAAATACTTAGAGAATGATCCATTACAAGCATTGAATTATTCTACACTTGCCGAAATTAGCTTTGATAGAGCACTTTATAGAAATGCAGGAAAGTATTATGATAGTACGCTTGCATTTCTTCCAGAAAATTCTCGCCCTTGGAGACGTATGAAGAAGAAATTGGATAATCTTGCAGATGTTATTAAATATGAAGATATCGCTACTAGAAACGATTCAATTCTTAGCTTAGCTGGGATGTCAGAATCTCAACAATTGGCTTATTTTTCAGAATACACCAACAATTTAAAAGAACAATTACGTCAAGATTCTATTTCAAAAATTAAAGAAGAGAAGCAAATTGCCAACAAAGAATTTTACAAAAAGAATACATCTAAAAATAGTGAAGAAAATGAAGGTGGAACCTTTTATTTCTACAATAGCTCCACGGCAGCCTATGGACGGGAGGAGTTTAGAAAAATTTGGGGCACACGAAAGCTACAAGATAATTGGAGGCTTTCAATGATTAATAGCAATACTATTTCTGAGGAAGAAAATAATATAGAATCTGCTATAGATGGAGCTACTAAGAGTGAATTATTAGACCCACAAACCTATATTACTACCATTCCAAAAGATGAGAAAGTAATAGATAGCCTTACCAAGGATCGTAATTTTGCGTATTATCAATTAGGACTAATCTATAAGGAAAAGTTTAGAGAATATGGATTAGCAACTAATAGGTTGGAAAAGCTTTTAGGGTTTGGGCCAGAAGAACGATTGGTGCTACCTTCCAAGTATAACTTATATAAGATATACGATTTATTGGGGGATACTGTGCAAGCAGATAAGTGGAAGAATGATATTTTAAACAATCATTCGACCTCTCGTTATGCAGAAATTTTAAGAAACCCTAACACCCAGTTAGAAACCGATGAGTCCAGCCCAGAGTTTAAATATAAAGCACTTTATGCCGAATTTGAAGCCTCTAAATATGACTACGTAATTGCAACTTGCGATGAGTATCTCACTATTTATAATGGAAACGATATCGTACCTAAATTAGAAATGCTTAAAGCAACAGCTCTAGGTAGAAGAGATGGTTTTGAAGCCTATAAAAAAGCTGTTAATTTTGTGGCATTAAATTACCCATTAGCTCAAGAAGGAAAGGATGCACAAGAAATTTATACCAATGTATTACCAAAAATAGCAGGAAAGAATTTTATTGAAGATAAAGATGCAAGTACTTGGAAAATAGTGTATTCTTTTAATACTAGTGATCTTGAAAACGCAAAGAAACTTGAAAAGAAATTAAACGAAGCCATTGTAGAGTATCATTATGAAACTAACATGAGTATATCTTTAGATTACTACAATCCCTCAACCTATTTTGTGATAATTCACGGATTAAACACACGATTGGGAGGAAGAGGTTTTGCCGAAGTATTAAAAGAAAATAAAAAGTACAAAATAAAGCATCCTTTTTTTGAAATAGCCTCTGCCAATTATAAGATAATTCAAATTCATAAAAACTTGGACTCTTACTTAGGCACAGATAAAATAACTGAAGAAAACAGTAATCCCCAAAAATAGCAACCTATGTTTTCAGACAAAAAAAACAAATACAGTATGGAACCAACTAGTAGTCAAAACAGAATAAACGAAGGAACCCAACTTAAAGGTGATATAGTTTCTGAAGGGTTTTTTAGAATTGATGGTACTATTGAAGGAAATATAAGTAAACCTTCAAAAGTTGTCTTAGGAAAAACAGGTATTATAAAGGGGAAACTTATTTGCGATGATGCAGATATAGAAGGTCGTTTTGAAGGAAACCTGAATGTTTCTGGAACACTTACTTTAAAGGCAACTGCACATATAGAAGGAGAAGTAATTGTAGGGAAATTATCTGTTGAGCCCGGCGCAACATTTAATGCTACTTGTACGATGCACGGAACGCCCAAGGCAAAAATTTCTATGCCAGAAACACAAACTTCTGAAAGTTTAAAGACCAAAAACCATCCGTTTGACCGTACCCAAAGATCCCAAAAAGCAAAAGTCGAGCAGCAAAATTAATAGCTACGCAAAGTATTCTGGCATAGCTTTTCAAATGATTGCTGTTATTGCTATAGGGTGTTATGGCGGTGTAAAATTGGACGAGAAATTTCCAAATAAATATTCAGTATTTACGATATTTTGTAGCCTACTTTCAGTAGGAATAGCCACGTATATCGCTATAAGACAAGTAGGAAATGATTCAAAAAAATAAATTGCAATGAACAAAGAACTAATTAGTTTTTTAGGAAAGTGGTTAGCATTTTCAATTATACTATATGTGGTTCATTACTATGTGTTATTTCAGATTGCTTCAGAAAATGAATATTATTTTCCACTGTGGAGCATCTATGTGTTTAATTCGGTTTTAGCTTTTATCGTTTATTTTTTTGTTAAAAGACAATTTAAAAAATCCTCAGAAAAAACCTACCAAACCTTTTTAATTTTCACCATGGTAAAAATGGGACTTGCTATAGTGTTTCTGCTCCCTTTGTTCCTTGGAAAATCTAATTTTCCAAAGGCCGAAGCCTTCAATTTTTTTATCCCATATTTTTTGTTTTTGGCTTTTGAAATCTTTAGTCTTAATAAATTTTTTCAGGCTCCTAAAACAAAGTAATTTTTGGTTTGTCAATTCATTTACTATTAGTACATTTGCACCGAATTTCAGGAACGCAAAAGCACTACATTGAAAACATCGAAATTTAGTATCAATAGAAACCTCCTTTTAGGAGCATTTTTTTTACTCTCAATTTTTGCTGCTAAAGCAAGTTCAATTACCAAGGATAAAGATTCCTCTAGTGAAAAGGAATTTGACACAAAAGAACTTATTTTTCATCACATTACCGATAGTCATAGCTTCCACATTGCTGGAGATTTAGCACTTCCCTTACCCGTTATTTTATGGACTGAAAATGGTCTCGTAACTTTTATGTCTAGTGAATTTCATCACGATGTAGACGGTAAAACGATTGTAGAAAAGAACGGGTTGAAATTTGTGAATGTACACGAAAAAATATATCAACTAGATGCAGGAGCTAATAGCGTCACTTTCGATGCTGAACACCATCCAACGAATGCTAAAAAACCACTAAATATTTCCATTACTAAGAACGTCTTTTCGATGTTCTTATCTATAGCATTTATATTATTAATTTTCTTACTAAGCGCAAGGTCTTATAAAAGATCAAATAATAATATGCCATCTGGGATTGGTAAGTTTATGGAGCCTATTATCTTATTTATTAGAGATGAGGTGGCCATACCCAATATAGGAGAGAAACACTATGGGCGTTATATGCCATTTTTGTTGACACTGTTCTTCTTTATTTGGATTAATAACGTAATAGGGCTAATTCCCTTTTTCCCTTTTAGTAGTAACTTAAGTGGTAATATTGCCTTTACGGTTACCTTAGCCTTGCTTACTTTTATCATTACATTATTTAGTAGTAAAAAATATTATTGGAAGCATATGCTTTGGATGCCTGGATTACCAGTGCCAATGAAGTTGTTTTTAGCTCCAATCGAGTTTATGGGCATGTTTATTAAGCCTATAGCACTAACCATACGTTTGTTTGCAAATATCACTGCCGGACACATTATCGTACTGAGTTTAATTTCATTAACCTTTATTTTCAAAAACTATTTTGTTGGCGTTGGTTCGGTAATATTTGTAGTTTTCATTAGCGTGATTGAAGTTTTAGTTGTTGCAATACAGGCATACATATTTACAATGCTTTCGGCATTGTATTTTGGACAAGCATTAGAAGAAGAACATTAATTAATTTTTAAATATATAAACTATGAGTTTAGCATTAGTACAAGAAGCCGTAGCAAACTATGGAGCATTTGCAGCAATTGGAGCTGGTCTTGCAGCCATTGGTGGTGGTATCGGTGTAGGTAAAATTGGTGGGGCAGCTATGGAAGCCATGGCGCGTCAACCAGAGATGCAAGGAAAACTGCAAGGTTCTGCAATCGTATTGATTGCATTTATCGAAGCGGTAGCACTTTTTGGTGTGGTAGTATCTTTCCTTGTTGCAGGATAAACAATAAACAAAGGCGCAACGGTTGGTTGCGCCTAGTTTTGTATTTAAATTAATTAGATTAAAACAAAAGTATGGAATTAATTACTCCAGAATTCGGACTTATTTTTTGGACAGGAATATCGTTCTTGATCTTACTTTTCATTCTTAAAAAGTTTGCGTGGAAACCAATTTTAAATTCGGTGAACACAAGAGAACAATCTATTAAAGATGCTCTTGCTGCTGCAGAAGCTGCAAAGCGTGAAATGGAAAATCTTACGGCAGACAATGAGCGTATTTTAAAAGAAGCTCGTGCCGAAAGAGAAACCTTGTTAAAAGAAGCAAGAGAGATTAAGACCAAGATGATTGCTGATGCTGAAGAAGATGCAAAGTCAAAAGCAGATAAATTAATTGCTAATGCACAAGCAGCCATAGAAACTGAAAAGAAAGCGGCTATTTCTGAATTGAAAGCACAAGTTGCTAACCTTTCACTTGATATAGCTGAAAAAGTAGTTAAAGCAGAACTTTCCAACAAAGACAAGCAATTAAAATTGGTTGAGGATATGTTGGGTGATGCCAAACTAAACTAAGGAAGAAATGAGCGGAAGCAAAACAGGGATTCGATACGCAAAAGCAGTGTTGCAACAAGCAACCGAAGCAGGAAATGCCAAGGAAGTTTTTGCAGATATGCAGGACATCGCTACTACCTTAACAAATAGTAAAGAGCTTAGAGTTGTATTACAAAGTCCAGTAATTAAGGGGGAAGACAAAAAAGAAGCCCTTTTAAAAATATTCAAATTACAATCTAAAGCGACACATTCATTGATTGAAGTTTTAATTTCAAACCACAGAATCAATCAATTAGGGAACGTAGCTAGTGCTTATACTACTTTGTACAATGATGCAAAAGGAGTAAAGAGCGCTAAAGTTACTACTGCAGTTCCCCTTTCAGAAAGTTTAGAAAAGCAAGTGTTGGCAAAAGTGGAAGAACTTACGGGAAGTAAAAGCGTCACTTTAGAGAATGAAATCGATGAATCTATTATAGGAGGGTTTATCCTTCGAGTAGGGGATTTACAATACAATGCAAGCATTGCAAACCAATTAGGAAATTTAAAAAGAGAATTTAGTAAAAGTTTATAAAACCATTTGGCATCAAGCCAAAACATAGATACAAAAAAATGGCAGAAGTTAAACCAGCTGAAGTTTCAGCAATCTTAAAACAACAACTATCAGGTTTTGAAGCAACTGCTTCATTAGACGAAGTAGGAACTGTTCTTACTGTTGGAGATGGTATTGCACGTGTGTATGGACTTTCCAATGCACAATACGGAGAATTGGTAGAATTTGAAAACGGTCTTGAAGGAATTGTATTAAACCTTGAAGAAGACAACGTTGGTGTGGTACTTTTAGGTCCTTCAAAAGAAATTAAAGAAGGAGCAACTGTAAAACGTACACAGCGTATTGCTTCTATTAATGTTGGTGAAGGTATTGTAGGTCGTGTGGTAAATACACTTGGACAACCTATCGATGGTAAAGGACCAATTGAAGGGAAAACCTACGAAATGCCACTTGAGCGTAAAGCACCTGGGGTTATCTTCCGTCAGCCAGTTAACGAGCCGCTTCAAACAGGAATTAAATCTATCGATGCCATGATTCCTATTGGAAGAGGGCAAAGAGAGCTAGTAATTGGAGACCGTCAAACTGGAAAAACAACTGTTTGTATCGATACCATTTTGAATCAAAAAGAATTTTTTGACGCAGGGGAACCTGTGTATTGTATATATGTTGCTATTGGACAAAAAGCTTCAACGGTTGCAAACATTGCAAAAGTATTGGAAGATAAAGGAGCGCTTGCTTATACTACTATTGTAGCAGCAAATGCTTCAGATCCAGCTCCTATGCAAGTTTATGCTCCATTTGCTGGAGCGGCTATTGGAGAGTACTTCCGTGACTCTGGTCGTCCTGCTTTAATTATCTATGATGATTTATCAAAACAAGCAGTAGCTTACCGTGAGGTGTCTTTATTATTACGTCGTCCACCAGGACGTGAGGCGTACCCTGGAGATGTTTTCTACCTTCACTCAAGATTGTTGGAGCGTGCAGCAAAAGTAATTGCTGATGATGCTATTGCAGCAGATATGAATGACCTTCCAGAGTCTTTAAAAGGAATTGTAAAAGGAGGAGGTTCTCTAACAGCATTACCTATTATTGAAACACAAGCAGGAGACGTTTCGGCATATATCCCAACCAACGTAATTTCGATTACTGATGGACAGATATTCTTAGAATCGGATTTATTTAACTCTGGGGTTCGTCCTGCGATTAACGTAGGTATATCAGTATCTCGTGTGGGAGGTTCTGCACAGATTAAATCGATGAAGAAAGTAGCAGGTACGTTAAAACTTGACCAAGCACAGTTCCGTGAACTAGAAGCGTTTGCGAAGTTTGGTTCTGACCTTGATGCTGCAACGATGAATGTAATTTCAAAAGGACAACGAAACGTTGAAATTTTAAAGCAAGCGCAAAACGATCCTTTTAAAGTAGAAGATCAGGTTGCTATTATTTATGCAGGTTCAAAAAACCTATTACGTAATGTGCCGGTAGAAAAAGTAAAAGAATTTGAAAGAGATTATATAGAATTATTGAACGCTAAGCATAGAAGTACACTTGATGACCTTAAAGCCGGTAAACTAACCGATGAGGTAATCGATGTGTTAACTTCGGTAGCAAAAGATCTTTCATCAAGATATAACTAATAAATGATTTTCTCCAATCTCTCTTTGTAGAGGTTGGAGAATGTTTTTCAGCTTAACTCAAAAGAGAAATGGCGAATCTTAAAGAAATTAGAAATAGAATCACTTCGGTAAGCTCAACGATGCAGATTACCAGTGCCATGAAAATGGTATCTGCTGCCAAGTTGAAAAAGGCACAAGATGCTATTACCGCGATGAGACCTTATTCTGAAACACTTACTAAGCTACTTCAAAACTTAAGTGCAACCTTAGAGGGGGACAGCGGAAGTAAATTTGCAGAGCAACGTGAAGTGAATAATGTTTTGGTTGTTGCCATTACATCTAACCGTGGATTGGCAGGAGCTTTCAATAGTAATATTGTAAAAGAATGCAGAAGAAGCCTTTCTGAAGTCTATAAAGGAAAGAAAGTTCAGTTTGTAACACTTGGTAAAAAGGGAAATGACATTTTAAAGAAAACAGGAAACGTTGTTGAAAATAACAATGCCATTTTTGATGATCTTACTTTTGAAAATTCAGCAGATTTAGCAGAAAAACTCATGGCTATGTATTCCGAAGGGAAATATGATAAAATTGTCCTTGTATATAACAACTTTAAGAATGCCGCAACACAAGTTGTGATGCACGAGCAGTATTTGCCCATTGAATCTTTGAAAAATGACGATGCCGAAACAAAAACAACTACCGATTACATTTTTGAACCTTCAAAAGAAAAAATAGTAGAAGAATTAATCCCTAAAATGCTTAAAACACAGTTGTTTAAAGCATTGAGAGATAGCGTTGCAAGTGAACACGGGGCACGTATGACAGCGATGCACAAAGCAACCGACAATGCGACCGAGTTACGTGACGAATTAAAACTTCAGTACAACAAAGCACGTCAAGCTGCCATTACAGGAGAAATATTGGAAATTGTAGGAGGAGCAGAAGCACTTGCTGGATAATATTGCTTAGTAAAGTAATAAAAACCTTCCGCCCAAAACGGAAGGTTTTTTTATACCTTTATGGCAAGACTTTTGATTTATATACATCATGAAAAAACTATTTAAATTATTAGGCCTGTCCATTATGGTAATGGGAATTTCAAGTTGTGCTGGGGGTAAAGACTATGGATTGGAGCAAAACCCGCCTTTTGAGGTTAAATCTTCCTATTTTCAAAAATGGGTAGCGGGTGTAAAAGAAGGGGGGTCTGGAACAAAAGTTCATATTACATTAGAGAATATTAAAGAAGATATTTTGGTAAAAGAAATATATTTTGGAGACCGTTTTTTAAATGCTGAAAGACATCCTCAAAATATGGATAGCTATTCTGCAGATTTTAAAAATGAAGGAAGACAGGATGTTGTCATGGATGGTGATACAATAAAAGAATCTAAAAATACACCTCCAGAGAAATCTCCTTTTAGCCTTGGATATAATGAAGCCATTATTAGTTATACTGTTAATGGTGAAATGCATTATTATAAAATTTCCAATCTTGAAGAAAAGCCCATGTTGGCTTACCCAAGTAGTAACCCAAACGGAAGAAATTAATTATTTTTAAATAGTATAATGATCATTAAAATTATTAATAAATCCGCTCACCCATTGCCTCATTATGAAACTGAAGCTTCTGCAGGGATGGACCTTAGAGCGAATAACGAATCTCCTATTCTCCTAAAACCTCTCGAAAGAACCATCGTAAAGACGGGGCTTTTTATTGAACTTCCCATAGGATTTGAAGCCCAAGTAAGACCTCGTAGCGGATTGGCTGCTAAAAAAGGAGTTACTGTATTAAATGCTCCTGGCACTATAGATGCCGATTATCGTGGTGAGATAGGGGTTATTTTAGTAAACCTTTCAAAGGAAGATTTTACAATAGAAAACGGGGAGCGTATAGCCCAATTGATTATTGCAAAGCATGAGCGTGCACAGTGGGAAGAAACCATGCAACTTTCTGATACTGCTAGAGGTGAGGGAGGCTTTGGAAGTACGGGTGTAAAATAAAGAATTCCTGCGAAGGCAGGAATTTCATAAAAAAATGAATAATAATGAAGTTGTTTTAATGATTTTTAGATATTATAACAGTCCAAATTAATTTTTTAATAAAAATGATTCCTGCCTTCGCAGGAAATAGATATGAAAATAATTGTCCCAATGGCGGGTCGTGGTTCACGGCTTAGACCTCATACGTTAACCATTCCTAAACCCCTTATTCCGGTTGCGGGAAAGCCCATTGTACATCAATTGGTAACAGATATTGCTAACTTACTTAATGAACCTATTGAAGAAATTGCGTTTATCCTTGGTGATCCTGCTTTTTTTGGAGAGGATGTTGTTTCAAGTTTAAAAGAGCTTGCCACTAGTTTGGGAGCAAAACCTTCTATGTATCGCCAATTAGATCCCAAAGGAACCGGCCATGCCATTATGTGTGCGGAACCTTCCCTTTCTGGACCTGCAGTGATTGCGTATGCTGATACGTTAATTCGTGCCACTTTTGAACTTGATAAAGAAGCAGACAGTGTGATATGGACAAAAAGAGTTAATAATCCTGAGGCCTATGGTGTAGTCAACTTGAATGAAAAAGAAGAAATTATCGAGTTAGTTGAAAAACCTAAAACTTTTGTGAGCGACCAAGCTGTGATTGGTATTTACTATTTTAAAGATGTTGGCGAATTAAAAAAGGAACTTCAGTACGTGCTTGATAACGAAATAATACACGGCGGGGAATATCAAATTAACGACGGAATTAAAAGAATGATGGCCGCTGGAAAAGTGTTTAAAACTGGAACAGTGGAGGAATGGATGGATTGTGGGAATAAGGCTGTAACCGTAGAAACTAATGGGAAAATGCTTCAGTTTTTAATGGATGATGGAAAGCAATTACTTTCAGATACGTATACTTCAGAAAATTCAAAAGTGATATCGCCTTGTTATATTGGTGATGATGTGGTCATAAAAAACAGCACAATTGGACCATTTGTATCGGTAGGAAACGGAACAACCTTAGAAAACTGCACCGTTAAAAATTCCATAATTCAAACCCAATCGGTGATTAAAAATACTACTTTAGACAATGCAATGATAGGCAATCACGTTATGTACGACGGGAATTTTACCCAGATTAGTATTGGGGATTATAGCGAGTTAAAATGAAAAAACATTTGAAAATAGTGTTGATTCTCTTCGGAATATTTTTTTCCGAAGCAATACTCTTTTCTCAAGAAATTGAAGAAGCTCCCAGCGATGATTTAGGAAATGTGAGCGATGCCTTTCAGGAAAACTTTTTCGAAGCTTTAAAACAAAAAGGAATTGAAAACTACGAGTTAGCATTAGAAGCACTTCAAAAAGCCGAGAGAGCCGCTAAAAAAGATCCTATTCAAGAAGCGGTAGTGCACTTTGAAATGGCAAAAAACCTCACCAAGCTTAAACGTTTTGAGGAAGCAGAAGATAATTTCAAAGCAGTTCTCCAAACTGCTGGGGAAAGAATGGATGTGCAGGAAGCGCTTTATGAACTGTATTACCAACAACGAAATTACACGGCAGCAATCCCACTCGTTGAAAAACTCATCAAAAAAGACGATGACTATAAAGAAGATTTGGCCAATCTATTTCATAGGACAAAGCAATATGACAAAGCCCTAGAATTACTGGACGAGCTAGATGAAGACTGGGGAGAAAGTGTCTATCGAGATTCGTTACGTAAACAGATTTATCAAATCACAGGAAATAGTGAAGGCGCGATTACTAATTTGGAATCTAAAATTGAAAAGAACTCCAAAAACGAGCAAGATTACCTCAACCTAATTTATTTGTATAGTCAAGAAGGGAACACTCAAAAAGCCTTTGAAGTTGCCCAGGAATTACTAAAAAACAATCCTAATTCTAAAAAAGCACATTTGGCGTTGTATAAATTTTATTTGGAAGAAGGTAATACAGTCGAAGCAATACATTCGATGAAAACAGTCTTTAAAGCTTCAGAGATTGACAAGGCTGAAAAGTATAAAGTGCTTTCAGATTTTTTAAATTTTGTTTCAGAAAACCCTCAATATGAAACCGAATTGGAATCCCTTATTCCACTACTCTCAGAAAGCAATAACGGTAACTTTTATGAGCAATTAGGCAATTATTTTATTCAGAAAAAAAACAAAGAGGTTGCCTTGCAATTTTTTGAAAAAGGGGCTGCTTTAGATACTGATAATTTTAGCCTAATTAAGAATACTATTTTACTACAAATTGATACAGGAAAGTATACTGAAGCAGCTAGTTTAAGTGAAAATAGTTTGACTGTTTTCCCGGCGCAAGCCTTACTTTATTTATTAAATGGAGTGGCAAATAACCATTTAAATAATTCTGAAAAAGCCATTGAAAGTCTTGAAATGGGGGTTGATTTTTTACTCGACGATCCAAAGATGGAAAAGGATTTTTATGAGCAACTAAGTAAAGCGTACACTCAAAAAGGAGATAGTAAAAAGGCGAATTTTTACGCGAAGAAAGCTTCCGAAATTAACTTGTCTAATTAATGCTGAAAAAAGGATTTTATTTACTATTTGTTTCTTTAGCCTTTGTTTTATACGGTTGTAAAGGAACAAAATCTGTTATTGAAGGTGAGGCAAATACTAACTTAAGCATGCTAAAGGTGATGTCCTTACACAATGCAGCATCTCCAAAATTTAATACATTGGCTTCGCGAGTACAAGTGGTATATGAGGATGACGATAAGCAACAATCCATCACTGTGAGCCTAAGAATGGAAAAGGACAAAACCATTTGGATTAAGGCTTCTGTTTTGGGCATAACCTTGGCAAAAGCAATTATCACTCCGGATAGAGTAAGCTATTATGAAACCATTTCTAACACCTATTTTGATGGAGATTTTTCACTGTTGAGTGATTGGTTAAGTACCGATTTGGATTTTGAAAAAACACAGGCCATCCTTTTAGGGCAATCTATTTTTAGTTTGGATGATTCTAAATATAAGGTGGATGTGGTGAGTAATCAATATAAGATTCAACCAAAGAAACAACCGTTCAATTTTATCCATTCGCTGTTCTTAAACCCAACTTCGTATAAGGTTATTTCCGGATCTGTTTCTCAACCCAATGATAATCGTTTAATGTCTATTCGGTATGGGGAATATCAATTTGTGGAAGGGAGTTATTACCCTACAGATATTTTAATTGATGCTTCTGAAAAGGACGAAAAGACAAAAATTTCCGTTACCTATAAAAATATTGATGTTAATGCCCCTGTGAGTTTTCCGTTTGAAATTCCGCAGGGCTACGAGCAAATTCGGTTGTCCAAATGAGAAATAAAGGCTTCATTCTTTTCAGTTTACTACTGCTTTTTATAGCGACACCTACTTTTTCTCAGTCCAAAAAACAACAAGAATTAGAGGAAAAACGGCAAGCACTTTTAGAAGAAATTCAGAAGATTAATTCATTATTATTTAAAACGAAAGGCGAGAAAAAATCTGTGTTGGCAGAAGTTGAAGACTTAGACCAACGTATTTCTACACGCGAAACGTTAATTAGGGTAACCAACGAACAAGCCAATTTATTAACGAGGGAAATTAATAGCAATCTCAATACAATTGAACAGTTAAAAGAAGAACTAAAGGTGCTGAAAACTGATTATGCAGGGATGATTGCAAAGTCCTATAAAAGCAAATCACAGCAAAGTAGAATTATGTTTTTATTATCTGCAGAAAACTTTTTGCAGGCCTACAAGCGATTGCAGTATATGAAGCAATACACCAAGTTTCGAAAAAAACAAGGTGAGGATATAAAAGTGAAAACAGGTCAACTTCAAAAGCTAAATGAAGATCTAATTAGGCAGAAAAAGGATAAAGAAAAACTCATTGCTCAAAACAAAGTTGAAAAAGCAAAACTAGACGAGGAAAAGAAGAATCAGCAAGCCTTGGTGGCTACGTTAAAAAAAGAAGAAGGTAAATTTGCTGGGCAAATTCGAGAAAAGCAAAAAGAAGCAGATAGACTTGAAAAAGAAATAGATGTTTTAATTAAAGCAGCCATTGCTGAGGCAAATAAAAAAGCTTCCGCTGAGAATACTACTTCAAATACAACAACAACGAGTTCAGCTACAACATTTACGTTAACACCAGAGGCAAAATTACTTGCTAAAGATTTTAAAAATAATAAGGGTAAGCTTAATTGGCCTGTTGAAAAAGGGAAAGTAATTACCCCTTTTGGTAGAAGGCAGCATCCTCAATTCCCCAATGTGACACAAGATCACAATGGGGTTGAAATTATTACAGAGTCTAATGCAAAAGCTAGAGCCGTATTTAATGGTGAAGTCATGCAAGTGCAGCAGCTAAAGGGAGCCAATAAAGCAGTATACATTCGTCATGGAGACTATATCACCATTTATAACAATTTAGCGTCAGTCTCAGTTAAAAAGGGAGATAAAGTTACTACAAAACAGGTAATAGGTTCTGTATTTACGCATCCTACAACAGGCAAAGCCATTTTAAAGTTTTTTGTATATCAAAATACTAATAAAATGAACCCAGCCGATTGGGTGTATAAAATGTAACTTAGTTACAACAGTTCTCTTTTTCGTTGTCCTTAATTCCAGCTTTTTCCAAGATAGTCCCCATAAGGCACCATTTTGTTATTGAAGATTGTAATAGGTTAGCCCCAACAAAGGCAGTAAACCAAAGCCAATTTATATGTACATAAATGGCTAATAAAAGACTGACTAAAATAAAGGTGCCTGCGACAGCATGAATAATTCTTGTTTTCATTAGGAATTTATTTTTTCAATGTTAATACTTGCTACATGGATGCTTGATTTTGATTCTTTTTTTGCATTTACTTTTTCTACTAAATCAAAAAACACATCCACTTTTTCTTTTTTTAGAAAGGCGTAAAACAAAACCGATTCACTTTCATTCATTTCAGAACCAAACCAGTTATTCTCTATAGAATCCATGGTTGAATCTCGATAGCCAGTAACATGTTTATAAGTAAACGTAGTTACTTCGGCTTCCTTAAGCATTTGTTTTATCGGTTCTTCAAAGGCTGTAATAGCGGTTATTATTAAAAGTTTCATAGATTATTTTTTTAGATTTTTCTCCCATTTTTTTCTTTCGGTGATATAGTAAATCAACGGAACAACAATAAGTGTTAATAATGTGGATACGATAGCTCCCGCCACAAGGGAAATTGCCAATCCTTGAAAAATGGGATCGAATAAAATAATAGAAGCTCCTATAACAACCGCTCCAGTGGTTAATAATATGGGCGTCGTTCTTACGGCTCCTGCTTCTATAATAGCTTGTTTCATTGGGATACCATCATTTAAACGAATTTCAATAAAATCGATTAATAGAACCGAATTTCGTACCATTACTCCTGCCAAAGCAATCATTCCAATAAAAGAAGTCGCCGTGAAAAAAGCCCCTAAAATCCAATGTCCTAAAACAATTCCAACTAAGGAAAGAGGAATTGCAACCATCATAACAAGGGGTGTTTTAAAGTTTTGAAACCACCCTACAATGAGCATGTAAATGATAATAATAACCACTAAAAATGCAGTACCTAAGTCTCTAAAAACTTCTAGGGTGATTTGCCATTCACCATCCCATTTTACTGTAAAATCGTTTTCAGATTCGGGTTGTCCAAGATATAATTCACTTACGGTATATCCCTGAGGCAGTTCCATTTGTTGTAGCTTTTCATTCATTCCTAGAATAGCATATACAGGACTTTCTAGGTCACCTGCCATATCGGCCAATACATATACTACACGTTTTTGGTCTTTTCTGTAAATAGTATTTTTAAGAGTTCCTTCCTTAACTTTAACCAAATCACTCACGGGAATTACATTTCCTTGACTCCCTTTAATTTTTATATTCTGAATATCTTGAAGTGAAGTTTTATCAGCATCGTCAAGAGAAAGAACAATACTTACTGGATCTACTGAAGTTTCATCGTATAAATTTGAAACAGGCATCTCACGAAGCAGATAGGTTAAATTCCCCACGACTTGTTGAGGGGCAATACCGTTTAACATTGCTTTTTCTCTATCTATTTCTAATTTATATTCAACTTGAGGCGCTTCTACCATCCAATCTGTATCAACGACATCTGTAGTGTTTTCTAAAATAGCTTTAACTTGATTAGCGACTTTTATTTGATCTTCATAATTAGGACCATAAATTTCTGCTACCAATGTAGATAGTACTGGAGGACCTGGCGGAACTTCCACTATTTTTACATTTGCGCCATATTTTTTAGCAATGTTTTGAACTTCGGTACGAACTTCTTTTGCTATGTCGTGACTTTGTAAATCGCGATCTTCTTTGTGAAGCAAGTTTACTTGTATGTCGGCCATATTACTACCCCCACGCATATCGTAATGCCTTACAAGCCCATTAAAGGTGATAGGGGCTGAGGTTCCAATATAGTTTTGATAATCTACTACCTCGGGAACCGTAGAAAGATATTGGGCAATTTCTTTTGTTACCACAGCGGTTCTTTCTAGTGTTGTTCCTTCGGGCATATCAACCACTATTTGGAATTCATTTTTGTTGTCAAATGGCAACATTTTAACGGCAACCGATTTTGTAAAAAACATAACCATGGAACCAAACAACAAAACAATAGTTACTAAAAACATGAGATTTCGTTTTTTGGAATTATCCAATAAGGGCTGTTCGATTTTCTTGTAAATTTTATAAATCCAGTTTGTTTCTAATCCTTTTTCCTCTTTTTCTTCCTCGGAATGTTTCTCTCTTAATAAATGATACCCCAAATATGGAGTCACCGTTAATGCAACAAATAATGACAATAACATAGCAATAGACGCACCAATAGGCATAGGACTCATATAAGGCCCCATCATGCCCGAAACAAACGCCATGGGAAGAATAGCCGCAATTACTGTAAAAGTGGCTAAGATGGTAGGATTTCCTACCTCATTAATGGCATAGATAGCAGCTTGTTTAAAGGGTAAACGCTTCATCTTAAAATGCCGGTGCATATTTTCGGCAATAATGATACTATCATCTACCACAATCCCTACCACAAAAACTAAGGCAAAGAGCGTGATTCGATTTAAGGTGTACCCAAGCATATAATAACTAAAAAGGG
The DNA here is from genome assembly GCA_034670265.1 of Flavobacteriaceae bacterium. Taxonomy (GTDB): domain Bacteria; phylum Bacteroidota; class Bacteroidia; order Flavobacteriales; family Flavobacteriaceae; genus Halomarinibacterium. The sequence continues at coordinate 210,101 of JAXMNU010000003.1, forward strand.
TAAGGGCAAACGTTAAGGGCACCGAAAAGAACACCACCAATCCACCTCGCCAACCCATAGCGAGCATTACCAGAATAGTAACGGCGAGAATGGCAACACCTAAGTGAAGCAATAATTCTCCCACTTTATGTGATGCAGTTTCCCCATAATTTCGAGTCACCTCAACGTGAACATCGGAAGGAATTAAGGTCTTTTTTAAATTTTCAACGTGTGAAAGGATTTTTTCTGAAATTTTCATCGCATCGGCTCCTTTCACTTTTGCAACAGAAATAGTTACAGCAGGGTATTCCGATTTAAACTTTGAAAATGCGTTGTTTGCTTTTCCATAGCCAAAAGTCACATAATTTTTTGGTGTTTGCGGACCATCTTGAATGGATGCAACCTGTTTTAAATACACGGGCATATTTTTATTAACCCCTATAACAAGGTTTTCTACATCTTCGGGAGAGGTTAAAAACTTTCCGGTAGTGATTAAATATTCAGTATCGTTTTGCACAAAACTACCCGATTGTGAGCTTCCATTATTAGCTTGAATCATTTGCATAATTCCTAGCGCATCCACGCCATTTTCAGCCATTTTATCTTTATCGAGTACTACTTTTAATTCTCTTGTTCTCCCACCAATTTCTTTGGTAATGGAAACGTCTTTTACTTTTTCAATTTCGTTGGTAACTTCTTCAGCAATTTGTCTAAGTTGAAAATCGGTATAGGTCTCGCTCCAAAGGGTTAACCCTAGCATGGGCACATCATCTATAGAACGTGTTTTTACCATAGGTTGCATAACACCTTCGGGAAACATATTTTGATGTTTCATCAACTCATCATAAAGCTTTACGTAAGAGTCTTCGGTATTTTCTCCTACATAAAACTGAACTACCATGACGGCTTGGCCGTTCATGGCCATACTATGGATATGCTCTACTCCTTTTATGTTTCCTATTATTTTTTCCAGTGGTTTTAATACTCGGCTTTCTACTTCTGAAGGGCTAGCCCCAGGATATCCTACCATAACATCTGCCATAGGGACATTAATTTGCGGCTCTTCTTCTCTTGGTATTAAAAAAGAACTGTAGGACCCAATAATCATTAAGGCTAACATTAATAAAATGGTTAGCTTAGAATTGATAAAAAACTGAGCAATTTTACCTGATATTCCTTCTTGCATTTTCTTGATTTTTAAGTTTCAGTGCGTTGTTATCGATTATTGAATCGAAACTTTTGCTCCGTTATACAATTTCCCTTCTGCAGATATGATATACTGTTCCTCTTTAGATAATCCTGAAAGGACTTCAACTTGATCTCCAAAGGTTTTACCTATTCGCAACCATCTTAATAGAGCAACATTGCCATTTCCAATGGTGTACACACCTGTTAATTGGCCTTGTTTTACTAAGGCACTTTCTGGCACATATACAGTAGAAGTTACAGTAGTAGCTTTTCTATCTATTGGGAATTGTACATTCACAAACATTCCCGATAGGATGGGAACATCCGTTTTATCTAAGGCTATTTTTACTAAGTATTGTCCTCCTGTATTTCTTGCAGAACTACTTACTTCTACAACAGATCCAGAAATAGTTTTATTAATAGACTTGGCAGTAACTTCTACTTTACTATCACTTTTAATTTTTGAAATTTCAATTTCAGGAACCATGGCTATTACTTCAAAATTATCAGGAGCTTCCATAGAGATTAAAGGCATTCCGGGATTTGCCATGTTTCCTTCTTCTACCGACTTTCCAGTAATTACACCGTTAAATGGAGCGGTAATATTTGAATAGGTAAATTGGGCATTGATTTCGTTTTTCATTTGTTTTGCAGCTTCCAATCTGGCTTTAGCCATTTCGTAATGAGCAGTTATATCATCTACTTCTTTTTGCGATGCACTATTTTCTGCAAATAGATTTTGAAAACGATCGTAATCCTTTTTGGCATTATTGTATGACGCATTTGCTTCGGTAATACTCGCATTTACTTGTGCACGTTTTGCTTGTAAATCGGTGTTGTTAATTGAAACTAATAATTGACCCTTATTTACTTTATCGCCAACTTTTACATGAACTTTATTTACAAAGCCCATCATTCGCGTACTTAAGTCGGCACTATTTACCGATTGTATTTTTCCGCTCACATTAAGAAATGGATTGTTTGTGGTGTCTTGTATTGCATTTACAACTACCGTAATAGGAGACGAATTATCTAAAGCTTCCTTTTTGGAATCACCTCCACAACTCATAGTGGTTATTAAAAGCGTAATAAAAGCAGTTATGTATAAATAGTTTTTCATCTTAATTGTTATTCTTTGGTTAAAAATGCTACGTATTGCTTTGCGTAGTTATATTGAAAAATGGTTTGGTAATACTCCAATTGCTTTTGCGCATATTGCGTTTCTGCCATAAGTAAATCGGTAGTTTTTTCAAGACCTTCTTTGTATCGGTTGCTTCGTATACGTAAAGATTCTTCAGATTGTTCCAGAGCTAGTTTGGATAGTTTCAAACTATTTTCTGCATCTTGTAACATACGGTCTGCTTGGTTTAAAGCAACTTGACTTTCCATTTTATATTGGTTGAGCTCTAGCTTCGATTTTTCAAAAGAGGCTTTACTTTTTTGGGATTTTGCAAAGCGTTGTGCCCCTTCTAAAATATTCCAGCTTAAACTAGCCCCTACAAGATATCCGGTTGCATCTGCTTGAAAGATTTCATTGTCATAGAGCTCATAACTTCCAAAGGCATTTAGGCGAGGTAGAAAAGCCATTTTTTCGGACTTATACATTTTTTCATAAGCTTGAGATACGAATTCCAAGGCTTTGATATCGGCTCTTTCATTTGAAAGTTTTAAAGTGGGTTTGTTTAATCCCTCAACCGAAAGAGAATCGGAAGGCTTTAAAAGTGAGAAACTAGTGTCATTTATAAGTGCCGAAAGATAATTTGAAGCATTTTTTACATTGCTTTTTGCGTATTGTAATTGGTTTTCAACATCGGTCACTCGAACTTGTACGGCCAAAACATCTGCTTTTTGAAGGTATCCTTGCGTAAAACTATTTTGAGCTAATTTTAAATTTGCATTTGCAGCTTCTTTGGCTTTTTCAAGGACTTCTACCATTTTGTAAGCCAACTGTAATTGCATGTAGGCTTTTTGTGTTTCTAAAGCCACATAATCTTTGGTGCGTTCCCACTGCATTTGAGAGGCATTATACTTAGCCTTTGCCGCTTTTCTTTGAAAGATTCCATCTATATTTATGAGAGGTTGTTGTATTTCAATTTTTGTGGCAAAATTAGTAGTACGAGCAGGGTCATTTAATAACTGCGGATTAAAATCACTTTGTGAGATCACTTCTTGATTTAGTTTTGACCCAAATGCCATTAGGGGATTTGTTGTTGTAATTCCCGTATATGATGCCGAAATATTGGGTAAAAAAATGGCATTTGTTTGTTGATAATCTGCTTTACTTTCGTTTACCTGTTCACCAATAATTTTAATTGTATTATTGTTTTCAAGCGCTTTTGAAACCACTTCAGATTTTGTAATTAAAACCGATTCTTGAGAAATCGCTGTTCCTGCCAAAAGCAAAAGAATAATGATATATGTGTATTTCATCTACTATATATTTTGTGGCAAATATAGAGGGAAGGGTATAGGCAAGTCAGTAACTTTTGTTACCGAGAAAAAATACTACAAAATGGGTCTTTAATTTTTTTAGGGAAGGGAAGCAAACTTTACCATAAAATAGATAATAAAAATACTAGTTAGGTTAGCTTATTTTTTTAATTTCAATTGCCGTTTTGTTTTGGGTAATTACACAGTTTTTGAACTTCATCTAAAACAAGTTTAATTCTATTGTCTGATAAACCTATCTTTTTCATCTTAGAAGAAGCAGAGATAAGTTCTTTTACCAAAATAACATCTTTATTAATAAGTTCATGCTGTTCTTTTTTGGTTAGTGTAGTTAACGTTGTTAAAGGATAAAGTGCATGCGAATCAATATTTTCTTTAAGCCCATTATTTATTGGATAATTCCAGCTTAATAAAGTTAATCCAACACATTTTGCGTAGTTTATAGCATCTTCAGTAAATCTTGTATTTGTCACCAACCAACCCTGTTTTAAATGTGTAACATTATTTGAATTTGTATTCCATTGTTTTTGAATATCCAAAAATCTAGAGTTTATATATAAAGGTGTTTTTACATTGCTAGAAGCTTTGGCATCTGAATGAAACTTACATTCAATTGCGTAAACGATTCCATCTTTTTCTGCTAATACATCTATTTCATGGGACACACATTCGCCTTTTAATAAGACACTAACATTTGTTTTATATCCTTTTTCTTTTAATAAAGCTCCAACCAACCTTTCAAAAGGATATCCAGTAGGTCCTAAATCGAATAAAGCACGTTTTAAACTATACCGAGAAGCACAAACTTTATTCTGTTTTTTTAATAAAGTAAAAGCTTTTTTATAAATTTCATTAGACGACATCCCATCATGAATGATGGGGTAAATTCCAAGTATAATGGTATCAATAACCTCTTTTGAGGCCCCTGTAGATTGAAGGGAACGTTTTAATTTTTCGAATGAAAAGAGTTCCATTTCACCATTATTTTTTTTAATATAAATATGCTTTTCCATGCTAATTTTATGGTATTAAAATCTTAAAACCTCGGTCATAATGCCAAATCGAATAATAGATATTTGATGCTCAAAATAAATATTGTAATAATCCAAGCCATGATAAAACTGGACAAATAACCCAACATCTTCTAAAAATTTTGGATGATAGTAGAAGGTAAGACTTGCATTAAACCTATCTAAGTCAAAAACTTCTTTATCATTGTAATTATCCAGCATAATTGTTGTTTCAGCTTTTAAAGAAAAATTTGCTCTTTCATGATGAAAATCCCTTAAAGGAAACTTATACGATGTAAATGAGTTATGCCAACGTAAACCGCTATATTGTCCTTTTAATTCCTGAAGCATCCAACTTTTTGGATGAATTTCGATTGAACTTTTTATAGCTTTAAATGCTTTTAACCTATTGCTATACGCTGTTTTAATAATACCCAACTCAAAAAAATTAGTTGCAAAATTCCCCGCCTGTAAGTTAATGGTACTGTCTTCATTGTAAAAATTCCCATCTTGACCATTAGAATGATGTGCTAATTTTCCAAATAAAACTAAGCAATTAAGGGTGTCTTGTTTTTTCGCCTTATAATAAAAAGTGATTTGTGGAATATAGCTTGGCGTACGTACAGGGTAGGACTCTTCATTATACATCCTAATAATAATTTGAGGTGTTAACGTCGCCAATACTTTTGAATCTTTACGTTCTCTTATTATAAATGATGGATTTACATTGGCTTCAAACATTAAAGGCTCTAGATTACCTATATCTGTTGGAAAGGTTATATAACTATCAGATTGATTAATTAAAGCTATTTTTTGCAAGTTGAGGTGCGGTAGAATGTCAATATCTTTTTGGGAATATGCAATTTGAAATGCAATGAGTGCCAATATTGAGGATAGATTCTTCATTTATCTGGAATAGCGCTCTCCAAGCCACCATTTTGGTTTAGTTTGTTTTTTAATTAAACCAAATTTTTTGATGGAATGTGTTTCAATATGAGTAACTAAATCTTCTACCGAATCGGTTACAAAAAGTAGCTTCATATCTTCTGGACTAATACTTTCGTTTTTAGCCATTAATTGAATATGCTCGCATAATTCTTTATGATATTGGGAATCGAAAATAGCCACAGGAAAATCTTGAATAACCTTTGTTTGAATTAAAGTTAATGCTTCAAATAATTCGTCCAATGTGCCAATACCTCCGGGCATTACTACAAAGGCATAAGAATATTTTACCAAAATTACTTTTCGTAGAAAAAAGTACGGTATGTCTATCCATTTGTGTAGATACGGATTTGGTTTTTGTTCAAAAGGCAGTATAATATTACACCCTACAGAATAGCCTCCAGATTCATAAGCACCTTTATTGGCAGCTTCCATAATGCCTGGCCCACCACCAGTCATGACGGTAAATCCAGTTTTTGCAAGTGCAGCGCCAATTTTTTCTGCATTTTTATAATGTTCAGAATCTTTTGTAAATCTTGCAGAACCAAATACTGTAACACAAGGCCCAATAAAATGCATTTTCCTAAAAGCTTTTATAAAATTAAAAAACACTTTAAATGCAAAAGTAAATTCCTTAAATCGAGATAAAGGGCCTCTTACAAATACAGATTCATCTTTGGAAAGTTTAAATTGTGGTTGATTTTTCATAATGCTTAAGTAGTTTTTTTATAACTCCATACCGCCAGTCCATTCATTATAAGAGCATAAAGAAGTGTTTTTAATAACTGCGGAAGGATATCTTTTAAGCCGGAGCCTTTTAGCATTACCATGCGCATCACTTCGACAAAGTATTTTATGGGGTTAAACTCAGTAAGAATTTGTGCCCATTTTGGCATACTTTCTATAGGGGTAAACAACCCACTCATTAAGATAAAAATAACAGTAAAAAACCACGCAATAAACATGGCTTGTTGTTGTGTTTCTGTAAAGTTTGAAATAAAAAGACCTATGCCCAATACCACTAAAATATAAATGGAAGTATAGAAATACATGAGCAATAAACTACCTACCATAGGAACATTAAAAATGATTTTGGCAATGATTAATCCTACAGTCAACAATGCCAACCCCAAAACCCAAAACGGAAATAACTTACCAATAATAAATTGGCTTTTTCTAATGGGCGTCACATTAATTTGCTCTAAAGTGCCAATTTCTTTTTCACGAACAATGTTCATTCCAGAAAGAAATAGCGTAATCATGGTGACCAACAAAACCAATATGCCTGGCACCATAAAGGTCTTATAGTTTAGGGTTTCGTTGTACCAGAATAAAGGAATAGCATCAATTGTAATAGGCTGTACTTGTGTGTCTGAAGGTTGTAACAAATCAACAAAAATATCCTTATTAAACCGCTGAACGATTTGGGTCACATAAACATTCTCAACACCGGCAGCAGCGCCATCAATAGCATTTATAGTTAGACCCAACCTATTTTGTTTTTCTTTTTGTAAATCACGTTCAAAATAACGCGGAATTTCTAAAACTACATCAACATTTCCTTTTAGCATCGCGGCACTTGCTGCTGCTTCCGAAGGAAAATCTGTTAAAACTTCAAAATACGTAGATGCATGAAACCTTTCTATTAAGGCTCTTGATGTAGATGTATGGTCGTTATCGATATAACCAAATGCGATATTTTTTACTTCAAAGGTGGCAGCATTGGAAAGAATGATAAGTTGGAGTAGGGGTAATACAAAAATGATAGGAAGCATTCCTTTATTTCTAAAGATTTGCTTAAACTCTTTTTGAATAATATAGATTATCGTCTTCATTACTCTAATCTAATTTTATATTTCTTCACACTTAGCGTTATAAAAAACACTGTCATTGCTAATAAAATCAAGGTTTCTTTCCAAATATATTGAAGACCTACACCTTTAAGCATAATCCCTTTAATGATGATAATAAACCATTTGGCAGGAATGATATTGCTAATGATTTGAAGCGGTAATGGCATACTCGAAATGGGGAAAATAAAGCCAGAAAGTAGTATAACGGGAAGCATCAATCCCATTAAGGAAATCATCATTGCCGTTTGTTGGGTTGCCGAAATAGTTGAGATTAAAATACCTAAAGCTAATGCCGATATGATAAATAAAATACTTTCCAAGGCCAGCAAAAGCAAGCTTCCTTGCACTGGCATTCCAAATACAAAAATGCTCAACACCACAATAACTATAGCATTAATGATAGATAGAAAAATATAAGGAAATACTTTGCCCACAATCACTTGGAATGGTTTTAAAGGAGATACCAATAGAATTTCCATGGTGCCCAATTCCTTTTCTCGAGTGATGGAAATGGAAGTCATCATGGCAGATACCAACATTAAAATAATGGTCATCACGCCTGGTACAAACATATACACGCTTTTTAATTCTGGATTGTACACCATGCGTGTTTCTGGCACAATTTGGTAAGCAAAGGTGATATCTTTATGTAACTGTTTTTGATACTGTTGTAAAATGGCATTTACATAGTTGCTAATAGTATTGGCTGTATTTGGGTCTGTGGCATCAGTAATAATCTGAATCGTTGCGTTGTGTTCTTTAATTAGTTTCTGACTGAAATCCTTTTCAAAGGTTAAAACGGCTTTGACGTGCCCTTTTTCAAAAACGGAAACAATGTCTGCCTCGCGAGTAATCATTTGTTTGATGCTGAAATACTTGGATGCCGAAATTTTATTGATGATTTCTTTTGTGGTAGCATCTTTTGAATGATCCAAAATAGCAATATCTACATTGTTTATTTCATTGGTAATGGCAAAGCCAAATAACAGAATTTGAACAATAGGCATTCCAAAAAGTATAAACAAGGAACGTCTATCTCGAAAAATATGGTAGAATTCTTTTTTTATAAAGCCTATAAAACGTTTCATCCTCTTGCCAGTTTTAAAAACACATCGTTCATCGTTGCGGCACCAAACTGGCGCTTCAATTTTTTTGGGGTATCCAAAGCTTCAATTTTTCCGTTTACCATTATAGAAACCCGGTCACAATATTCGGCTTCATCCATATAATGCGTGGTTACAAAAATGGTGGTTCCTTGGTGGGCAGCTTTATAAATCATTTCCCAAAATTGACGTCTCGTAATGGGGTCAACACCTCCTGTAGGTTCATCTAAAAACACAATTTTAGGGTCGTGTAATAAGGCTACCGAAAACGAAATCTTTTGTTTCCAACCCAAAGGCAAAGCACCTACCAACTTATTGGCAACACTTTGTAAACCTAAATCTTCAATCAATTGCGAAGACTTTTCCTTTATCCGTTTTCTGGATAACCCATATATACCACCAAAAAAGGTGATGTTTTCTTTAACGGTTAAATCGTCATACAAAGCAAATTTCTGACTCATATAACCAATGTTCTTTTTAATGTCTTCGGCATGGCTAAATACGTCAAAACCGGCAACAGTTGCCTTTCCAGAGGTGGGTTTCGAAATGCCTATCAACATTTTCATGGCTGTGGTTTTTCCAGCACCATTGGCACCCAAAAACCCAAAGATCTCGCCTTTTTCAACATTAAAAGTAATCGCGTTTACAGCTGTAAAATCACCAAACGTTTTGGTTAACCCATCTGCTTCTATGGCTTTGTCGTTATTCATTATTTTGCTAATTCCATAAAGGTGTCTTCAATAGTAGCCTTCGTTTTTTCTATTTCTATGGCTGTAAGATTTTTGGATTCTAAATAGTGAAATAGTTCTTTAGGGTTAACGTCTGCTCTAGTATCTGTATAATGTACATACTCTCCAAAGGGATAGACGCTGTGTTTAAACTCATAAGCATTTAAACACTGAATTAGTAAATACATATTATTTGCACGAATATTGTAAATGGGTTTTGGATAATGCTTTACAATAGCTTCAGGCGTATCTATCTCCAAAATCTTTCCGTCTTGAATAAGTGCAATCCTGTCGCATAATTCTGCTTCATCCATATAGGGTGTGGAAACCAAAATAGTAATCCCTTTTTGTTGGAGTCGCTTCAACATTTCCCAGAATTCCTTTCTGGAAACAGGATCCACGCCAGTTGTAGGCTCGTCCAAAAACAATACTTTGGGCTTATGTATCAAGGCACAACTTAAAGCAAGTTTTTGTTTCATACCGCCAGAAAGCTTTCCAGCGCGACGATCTTTAAAAGGTTCAATTTGAATGTAAATCTCTTTTATCAAGTCGTAGTTTTCTTCGATAGTAGTGCCAAATATGGTAGCAAAAAAGTTCAGGTTTTCTTCTACCGTTAAATCTTGATAAAGTGAAAATTTCCCAGGCATATAGCCAACGCTATTCCGAATCTTCTTATAATCTGTAACCACATTATAACCAGCTACTGTTGCTGTGCCTTCATCGGCTATTAAAAGCGTGGTTAAAATCCTAAAGAGGGTTGTTTTTCCTGCACCATCGGGCCCAATGAGACCAAAAAGTTCACCAGGTTTTATTTCAAAGGAAATATCCTGTAAGGCGTTTACTTTTTTATAGGATTTGCTAATATGGCTTACAGAAATACTCACCTAACATTAATTTTGAATGATAATTTTAGGCTCCATCGTAACCTTGGAAGTAATAGAATTAGAGATTAAACAGGCTTTTTCAGATTTTTCCAAGATGCGTTCTGCGCGTTCTTGTTTAGTGGCGTCAGCAATAACAACTTCTGGGTATAAATAGACTTCGCTTATTACAAACTTGCCATCAACTTTCTCCAAAATACCTTTTGACCCACATTTAAAACTGACGAATTCTAATTTTGAATATTCGGCAATGGCTAAAAAAGTAGTCATTAAGCAACTACTCACCGCTGCTGTGAATAAATGTTCTGGTGACCAAATATTAGGGATTCCTTTATCAAATTCAGGTGGTGTAGCCACTTCTATACAATTCTCTTCATTGGAATTGATGTTTTTTAATTCTGGTGAACACATCATTCCTTTTCGGTCTTGTGTCCAACTAATGTTTACATGATAGCTGTGCTTTTCCATAGTATTATATTTTAAATTTTATTGAAAATAATCTGAATAGGCCTGTAGGTTTTCCTCTATAGCCTTTTTAATTTGTGATGCATCTTCAAGAGATTGGGTTTCCGCAAGGGAGTCAATTTTTGCCATTAATGGCAACAACCATACGTGTAAATTATCGTGCGAAGCACCTTTCATAGTGCAATTTTTTACAACATAGTTTTTATCTGCATTTAGTAAAGCAGCCAAATTGTGGTAATCTTCCAATGTTTGGCTGGCTTCTGTTTTAATAAGGTGTAACATTTTTTCTACACCTTCATTGGTTTCGTTGTTGGCAAGCCATTTGTTTCCATTATCCAATTTAATTTCTTTCACCCAACTGTTATCAAGAATGCTTGAAGAGTCATCGTGGCGATTTTCTTTAGTTGTTTTAATGGTTTCAACCTCAGTTTCCAAGACTGCATCGGTTTCTTGGATTTTGTTGTCTTTACAGCTTACCAAAGCCATTATGCCCATGGCGAAAATTAATTGTTTCATCATTTTATATTTAGGGGTTGTTGTTATCTGAATTATCGAACCAAAGTTCTGCAGGCATGCCAATTTTTAAGCTTCCGTCGTTTATTACATCCACTTTTACGGCATAGACTAAAGCTACTCTTTCTTCTTTTGTTTGAATAATTTTCGGGGTAAATTCAGCTTCCGAAGCAATCCAAGAAACAGTGCCTTTATATGATTTCATTGTCTCTAAATCATCTATTTTAATAGTAACCACTTGGCCTATTTGTATGCTGGAAAGCTGTTTTTCACTTACATACACTCGCAATTGCATGGTATTTAAATTGGCAATTTTATAGAGGGGTTTGCCAAAAGCAGTTATCTCGTTGGGTTCTGCATATTTGGTTAAAACAGTTCCGTTTATAGGGTTAATAATTTTACTTTTTTGAATTTGGTCGTCAATTTGTTTTAACTGTATATCTATAGTTTTCAATTCATTTACTACTGGGGCATTTTGTATTTCAACACTTCTTATCTGGTTTCTAATGACGTCAATCTCTCCTTGAATATCATCCAGTTGTTTTTGCGTTCCTGCATTGCCTTTTATCAGGTTTTCGGTGCGTGTTTTATTGGTGTTGGCGGTTTTTAGTCTAGCATTTAACACATCAATTTGAGAAAGCACGCCTTTCGATTTTGAACTTATCAACGCTTTGGATACCTCTAATTGTTCTCTTTTAAGTGCCAAAGGAATGGTGTCGATATACCCAATCAATTGGTCTTTTTCGAGTTTATCTCCTTCGTTAATATCAAACTGCATCAGTTTTCCATTGTTTTCGGCAGAAATGGTTATTTCTGCAGCTTCAAAGTTACCATAGCCATCTGCCTTTCCATTACCATTTCCGCAAGAAAATAAGGTAGTGGTCATGATGCTTAACCCAAGTAAATAATTATAGTTTTTCATTTCTAAATAGTTATTGCCCTTTAATGATGTTGTAATTTGCTTTAGCAAGTTGTAATTGGATTTTATGCTTTATCAAGGTATTTTCGTCTTCATATAAATTTGTGAGTTCTGTAATGTAAGCTGAAGCAGTAATAACCCCATTTTTAAGCTGCGAATCTGCCGACTTTAGCACTTCTTCACGAAGTTTAATAATCTCTATATCTGAAGAAATAAGCGCTTCCAGTTTTTTAATTTCCTTTTGTTGGCGATTTAGCTCTGTAGAGGTATTTAGTTTAAATGTTTCAGTTTCGGTGTCTATGATATCTTTAGTTATGGATAAAGATTTGCGTTGTTTTTTAGTAGTATTCCAATCGAAGACCTTCCAATTTAATTTCACACCCACAGTATAAAAAGCTTGAAAAGAGTTATCGAGCATATTTAATCCAGGATTGCCATAGCCACCCGTTGCAAAACCCATCAATTTAGGGGCATTTTGTTTGGCTAAAAGAGCTTCATTGCTTTCTATTTCTTCCTTTTTAAGCTGAAACAACTCAAGTTCTGGCCTGTTCAATTCAGAATTAATAGAGGTTTCCACCAACGGATTTTGGAAAGTGGTGGATATGGTTAAAGGTATGCCAATAATAGTAGAAAGGGACTCTATAAGAACCATTTTGCTTGCTTCTACCGTTATAAGTTGCTGATTAATTTTTAACAGTTCGGCTTCCAAAACTTTATCTGAAGAAGGGAGTACCACACCATATTCAATACCTGTTTTTACCTCACTTAATTTAGCCTGAAGTTGTGCTTGTTTTGCTACTAGCAAGGCATTAGTTTCTTGCGCTAATAACACCGAAAAATAAAACTGATTAATCTGTTGCTTTAATTGGTATAGAGATACTTCAACCTCTTTTTGTTTGGTTTTGCCATGTGCCGTTTTTGCGTCTAAAGAAGCATTTGTGATACCGCCATTATATATAAGCTGATTGACAGAAAGCGTTGCACGGTATTGGTCTTTATTAAGAGGTTCTATGTTTGTATTAGGAATGGGAATTTCAATTACATCCGATTGGTAAGTGGCTTGCGCATCCAAATTTAGTTGCGGTAATTTTGCTTTGGAAATCACTTCTTTGTCCAATTGGTTTTGGGTTTCTAAAAGTGACGTTTGTTTTGCTAAAGGATAACTTACAGTTACCAACTCATAGCATTGCTGAAGTGTAATGGTTTCTTGAGCATAGGAGTGAATTGCAATAAATATTCCTATAATGATGATGAAAGGTTTCATTTTACGAACGTTTAATAGAATTGATAATAAATTTGGAAACTTCAGTTTTACGGCTTTCTACAAATTCTTTATAACTCTGTTCATCTTTATCGGTAAATGCTTTTATTAATGGTTTTCCTAAAAATGGAAAAATATTAAGGGCAATAATATTTACAAACAATTGGTCTGCATTAATAGGAATTAAAATCCCCTTGTTAATTTCGTCTTCCACTTTTATTTTGAATTTTTCGAGATTAGGAAATCCTGTATTTTGTTTAAGCTTTACAATAAACTCTTCATTTTTATTGAGTTCGTGAATGATGAAATTTGGCAAATAAGGGTGTTTCATCATAAAGGAGGTATAGTTTTCTGTAAAGTTTTTGATCTTTTCTTCAATAGAAGAGTCATCATTTAAAATGGCATTTAATTGTGGTGCCAATAATGAAAAAGCTTGTTTGAAAACTGCTTCAAAAAGTAATTGCTTACTTCTATAGTAATAATGAAGCATTGCTTTATTAATCTTTGCTTCATCAGCTATTTCCTGCATTCTAGCGCCATCCATACCTTTGGTTTGAAATATATTTTTAGCTGCTTCAAGTATTTTTATTTCGGTGGTTTGATCCTTTGTCTTATTCATTTTAACTTATTAGTTTAACCAAATGGTTAACAAATGTACAAAAATAATTAGTTACTCTATAAGTTAGGACATATTATATTTTTAACACTTTGAAAAACAATTCTCTACTAGCTCTAGGGGGAATGGAATTGTAGCATCCTTCAAGTATCTCAATTTGAAAGTAAGGCTCAAAATAAGTAAGATATTCTTTTTTACTTCCACCAAAAGGAGGACCATCTTGGGTTAGTGGAAAATCAAAAAGTACACCAACTAATTTTCCTTTTGGTTTAAGGAGTGAGTGCATTTTTATAGCGTATTGCTTTCTCAATTTTGGGTCTAATGCACAGAAAAAAGTTTGCTCAATAATTAAATCGAAGGATCCTTCAAATTCAAAAAAATCTTGATGAAATAATTGTGATTTTGGAAAATTGGGGACTCTTTTTTGAATATTACTAAGAGCCGTTTCTGAAATATCTACAATGGTTACATTTTTAAACCCATTTTGGAAAAGGTATTCTGCTTCATAAGCGTTGCCCCCTCCCGGAATTAAAATGTTTAGAGAAGTATCTTCTAATTGGTTAAAATAATCTTTTAAAGGAGTTGAAATGTATCCAATATCCCAGCCCGTAGTTCCTTCTTTGTATCGGTTATCCCAATACTTTTCATCTAAAGAATCCATTATTGATTCATTTTACCCGTTGCACAGCTTACAAACGACTTTGCTTTTGTAATAACAGTATTTTTCATGCCAACAGGAGGATATCCAATTTCACGAAGTTTGTTTTTAATAAGGGGTAAAGAATTTTCAGTATTTATTTGAAGAATAACACTGCTTTTTTCCACATCAACTTCAATTAATACTAAACCTTCAATTGTGTTTAAATTGTTTTCAATAGTTTTTGCGCATCCCTGGCATTTTAGATTCTGTATTTCAATAACATGCTTCATTGGGGATTATTTTAATTCACTCGGGCAGGTGAAATTGGTTTTTGGGATACTGGTTTCTTTGATGTCTTTGTAACCACCAGCAATATCTATTACATTATGAATACCTCTGCTTTTTAGAATGGATGCCGCAATAACACTTCGGTATCCACCAGCGCAATGCACATAAAAAGTGTCATCTTTAGGGAATTCGGATAGATAATCATTTAAAAAATCGAGCGGAGTATTTTTGGCACCTTCAATATGTTCTGAAGTAAACTCTCCTTCTTTTCGGACATCAAAAACAGGAACAGCTTTTTCATTTAGTTTTTTCTCTAATGAAGATGCAGGAATTGATGTAAGCGTATCATACTCTTTTGAAACTTTTTTCCAAGCATTAAAACTTCCATCAAGAAATCCTAAGGTATTATCAAATCCTACTCTAGAAAGTCGTGTTACTGCTTCCTCTTCTCTGCCTTCTGGAGTAACAAGCAAGATAGGCTGCTTAACATCTGCAATTAAGGCTCCCACCCAAGGGGCAAAACCACCGTCTAAACCAATAAATATGGATCTGGGAATATGACCCTTTACAAAATCGTCTTGATGGCGAACATCCAAAATGATAGCTCCTGTTTCGTTTGCAGCAGCTTCAAACGCATCTGGTGAAAGTGCTTTGGTTCCCCTTTCAATTACTTTATCAATATCATCGTACCCTTCTTTATTCATTTTTACATTTAAGGGGAAATATTGCGGTGGAGGCAATAGACCTTCTGTTACTTCTTTAACAAATTCTTCTTTGGTCATATTGGCTCGCAAGGCGTAATTCATTTTCTTTTGATTGCCAAGCGTATCCACTGTCTCTTTCATCATGTTTTTTCCACAGGCGGAACCTGCGCCGTGAGCTGGGTATACAACCACTTCATCAGCAAGTGGCATGATTTTATTCCGAAGGCTTTCAAAAAGCATACCCGCTAATTCCTCTTGTGTCATATGGGCTGCTTTTTGAGCTAAATCCGGTCTTCCAACATCCCCTAAGAATAGGGTATCACCACTAAAAATAGCGTGGTCTTTTCCATTTTTATCTTTTAATAGGTATGTTGTGCTTTCCATTGTATGCCCTGGTGTATGCAAAGCAGTAATAGTTATATCTCCAAGCTTAAACTCTTGTTCATCTTTCGCGATAATTGCATCAAATGATGGGCTAGCGGTAGGCCCATAAATAATGGGAGCTCCAGTTTCTTTAGAAAGGGTTACGTGACCACTTACAAAGTCTGCGTGGAAATGTGTTTCAAAAATGTATTTTATAGAGGCGTTATTTCTTTTTGCTTTTTCTATATAGGGTTGTACTTCGCGAAGAGGGTCAATAATAGCTACTTCTCCTTTACTTTCTATGTAATATGCCCCTTGAGCGAGGCATCCAGTATATATTTGTTCAATGTGCATAATTCAATGTGTTTATTTTCAATTGCTAAGATATAACAGCTTTTGGATATTTACAGTAACATAAGTTACAATAACATTATCTGCTAAATTCCATAATAATAATATAGATACCCATGATTAGTACAAACCAACCAAATCCCTTTTTAAGTTTTTTACCATTTATGAATCTGTTAAGCCATACGCCTATAAATATTCCTATTACTGAAATAAGTGTAAAGACTAATAGAAAACTCCAATCGATATGAAGCGTTTCAATATCCCCGATAAAGCCTATTAGTGATTTTATAGCAATAATTAATAATGATGTTGCTACAGCTTTCTTCATTGGTAATTTGGCAAATAATACCAAAGCTGGAATGATGAGAAACCCTCCACCAGCGCCTACAATTCCTGTAAGCACTCCAACCACTAATCCTTCGATAATAATTAATGGATAATTGTAAGAAACCTGTTGATGTTTATTTTGTGAAGATTCTTTTGCATCGCGAATCATGGAAATAGAGGCAATGAGCATGATCATGGCAAAGAAAATCATGATTGCGACATTCTTTGTAAGTATAAATTCACCAATACTGAAAATCTCTTCAGGAATAGCTGGTAACATGTATTTTCTGGAAATATAAACAGCTATAAAAGCAGGTATAGAAAAAACGGTTGCTGTTCTGAAGTCAATTAACCTCTTCTTAAAATTATTTATAGCACCCACTAGAGCAGAAACACCAACTACAAAAAGTGAATAGGCTGTTGCCGTAACAGGGTTAATATAGAAAACGTAAACTAACACAGGGACAGTTAAAATGGAACCACCACCTCCAATTAACCCTAAGACTATTCCTATTACTAGTGCACCAAAATATCCTAAAACTTGAGTAATTTCCATGTAATCTTATAGAAGGCAAAAGTAAAGTCTTTTGGTAAGATACGCTGTAACAAAGGTTACATAATCTTAAATTAGAATGACAATACTTCTATATTATTTCTATGAAGTTTAATCTTTTTTAATTTCTCTAAACTTTTAAGAAGCCTTGAAATTACTACCCTAGAGGTATGAAGATCATATGCAATTTCTTGATGCGTAATTTGTAAATTGTGATTTTTGGTAATTTCTACTTTATCGTGTAAATATTTAACAAGACGTTCATCCATTTTCATAAAAGCAATATTATCTATTGTCTCAAGCATTTCCATAAGTCTATTGTGATAGCTTTTAAAAACAAAGTTTCTCCAACTTTTATATTTTCCTGTCCATTCTTCCATTTTTTGAATGGGGACCATTACTATTTTTGTATCTAATTCAGCTACGGCTCTAATTTCACTTTGGGTTTGTCCCAAAGAATAATTAAGTGACATGGCACAAGTATCTCCTCGTTCTAAAAAATATAATAGGAGTTCATCACCATCATTGTCTTCTCTCAAAATTTTAATTGCTCCTGAAATAAGCAGTGGAATCGATTTTATATACTCGCCAATTTCAATGAGTGTAAAGTCTTGAGGGATTTCTTTGAATGTACCCACTTGATTAATTTCATCAATGAGTTCCTTTTCAAATAAATACCCATAACTGGTTTTAAGTTCTTCAATCACATTGTAAAGTTTAAGTATTAAAGATAAAAAAAGCCCCAAAACTTGGGGCTTTTATATTGCTACTTACTAAAATTATTTTTTAAGTAGTTTTTTAGTAATAGTACCTTCTTCAGTTTTAATAGTTACAAAATAAATTCCTTTTGCATAACTACCTACATTAATATTTACTGTAGAATTTACATTGATCTCTTCATTAACTTCTGAAACAATCTGTCCCAAGCTATTTGAAATAGTTACTTGAGCGCTATTCGAAACAATATTACCAAAGGAAATAGAAACGGTTTCTGAAGCTGGATTAGGATACATGCTAATTTGACTTGAATCAAACGATGTAATTGAAAGCGCGCCACTTATATTGATATTATCTATATAAGTGCTGTTTCCATAACCATTTATATTGACAAATTTAAAGAAGACTACTTCTCCAGCAAATGCACTCAAGTCTATAGTCTCAAGCCTCCAGTCAGATGGAATAGCAGGCTCCCAATCGTTTGTTGTATTATAATCTGGTATTGTAGATAATTCTAAATCTGTTTTATCATAAATAGTGGTAAATGAAGCACCACAATCCGTAGAAATTTCAACTCTCAATCCATCAAACAATGTAGCAGAATATTGCGCTTTAGCAAGTGCAAATTCTAAAGTAGGACTTGCCAGTGAACTTAGGTCAAAATATTCTGTTACCAAATCATCTTCTTCTCCTGCAGCATCATAACTATAATTATCAATAAAAGCAGCAGTGGTTAAATCAGCATTTATACTAGCAATATTCTCTCTAGCTTCCCAAGTAATATCATTATCTGGATTATTTATAAACCATCCTATCGGTGGCACTGGGTTTGTCTCAAAAGTCTCTAAATAAGGTGTTGAGGTGGCATCGGTTTGGGCATAGAAATCCAACATTTTTTCATCGTTAGCAGAATTTTGATCTCCTGCTAATGTTACATAACTTGTTAAGGTATATGTTCCGTTTGATGTAATAGATACTGGCGTTGCAAATTCATGCGTTACTTGGTCTCCAGAGTTTAGGGTTCCAGTATATGTTTCATCTACTACTGGTCCTCCCGAAAGCTGATAACTTACCATAAAATTACTTTGGGGATCTATTCCAGTATTTGTTATGTTTACAGATATAACAGTATCTGTGCCTCCTCCACAAGCTCCAGAAAACTCTCCTGGGTCATTATTTATAGAGGTTAATTCCATATCATTAGTTAAAGAACAATTTAATAATCCTCCAGGATGATTTAAAGCAATAAGTCTTTTTGTTTTCCATCCATCTGTATCATTTTTAGCAACAATAGAATACCATATGGGATCAGTTGCATTTGAAATGGGTACTGTAATAGATGTTGTTGCACTATTGCCAGCAATTTCCATATATTTTTGCCCTAAAATATATAAATCATAGCTCTCTGCCCCAGGTATTGCAGTCCAATTAAAAATGGCTTGTGTTGGACATACTTGAGTTAGGGTTAGTCCAGTAACTTGATTTGCTATGGAAAAAGTTCCATCACTTTCATCAGAAAAGGCGCCACTAGTGATTCTAATTTTTGCTTCACCAGTAAGTGTACTAGGTACCACCCAAGAATGATTGGTAGCAGTATTTGCAACTGTAGTAATGGCATTCCAAGATCCACCATTATCTGTTGAATATTCTAAAGTAAAAGCATCTGTTGTATTGATAGCATCCCAGTGAATACTTTCACTTTGTCCTGGAACAAAACTTTCACCATCGTTAGGGTAAGTTAAAGCTAAGTTATCTTGAATTATTTCATACACAATATAATAGTTCTGGGGTCCTACAGGAACATTGAAGCCTGTAACATCTAAGTCGTAATTACCTGCAGCAGGATTATTAATTAATACTTGTTCCATATTATTTAAATGATCGGGTCCTTTTGTTGCAGGTAGATCTAATAATGTAGGATCAGGAGTAGAATCTAAAATCCAAGGAAGTTCAGTATTACTGGATGGGTCTGTTACAACCAAATCTAAATCATTTACTAGCGCCGGAGATGCACCTGGCGTTGCTGGAGCATCACTCCAATATAACATGAATCGAACTTGAGTTGTCCCAGAAGGTACATTAATAGTATGAGTATTTGTTGCTCCTTGAATAACATCATCGGATAAATATCTCCCTTCTTCAATTAAAATTCCAGCTCTAAGGGCATTTACAATTCCCCATCCAAATTTAAAATCTGGACCAACATTTCCATAATCATTTGCTGTATTTAGTAGTGTAGCTTTAATCAATGCAGATTCTGGTAATGCTCCACCATTTAGGTCACCATACGCTTCATATAATTGTGCTGATATTCCAGCTATTCCTGGAGCTGCACCAGATGTTCCACCAAAAACTTGATAAGTATTCCATTCATTTGTTGAATTTTGATTTTGACCATTGGCAGCAATATCTGGTTTAATTCTTCCATCATGCGCTGGGCCTCTACTACTAGATCCAACTAGAGTTCCGTTAAAGAAAACATTGGCAGTGGCTATCACATTTTTCCCTTGTTTGTGCCCTCCAGTAATATTACCCCACTGACTTCCAGCACCATAACCACAGTTATTGTTATTAGAGTTTCCAGCCGAAAAAACGTGTAATAAACTGGGGATGGCTTGTGTTTGAGTATCTACTGTTTGAGTAATAGTGGTATATCCCGCATTACAGCCATTACTATAAGATGAATTTGTAATTTGAACATCACCAGAATTAATTAGGGTTACTGTTTCTGAATCTAAAAAATTTGAAACATAATCTACAACATAGACATCAGATCCTGCCGCCATTCCTCGCATATCTGGATCTAGGTTACCTGCACCCGCCATAATACCTCCAACGCCGTCTCCGTGACTTGGTCCAACACCAGTAGCGCCACTATTATCTATTCTTCCTTCAAAATCTATATGAGGTCCAACAATTCCATCGTCTCTAACCATAACTCCTATTCCAACACCTGTATAGTTTCGACCTGCTCCTTGGGTATCGAGATTACTAGATCTATGTAAGCTTCTACCTCGGGTATCATCTTTAACATCTGGTGCAACAATAAGCTCTACCCATTTTACATAAGCCAAACTTGAAAGTTCTTCTAGACAATTATCTGGAATTAATAAATCAATATTGTTAGACCCTTTATAGGCTTGTTGTAAAGCAATTTGCCTTTCAGCTAAATCATTAATAACAAAATTATGATCCACATAATCAAGATATTGAAGAGTAACCAATATTTTATCATCTACTTGCGCCCATTCTCCAATATTACCATTTTTAAGATCTTGGCTTAATTTAAACCGCCCTTCAACTGGAATTATAGCTCTAACACCTTTTGATTGTAAATACGCTACTGAAGTATTGCTTGGAAAATAAAACAAATACGTTTTGTTTGGAATGTAATTAATGAGTTCAAGTCCTATTGATTTAAAATCGTCTTGAATAAGTTGAGTTGGAGTGTTATAAAATTGAACCCATCCAACATAGCCATTGGCTAAATGCGAATTTTCAGGCATTTGCTCCCAATTAAAGGATTGAATGTTTTCTTGAATCTCAATGGTTTCATCTTGAAATTGAATAGCATAATTACCTTGAGAAAATCCACTAATTGAGATTAAAACAAGGAAAAGGAAAATAATTTTTTTCATCTTTATTAAATATTTGAGAAATTGGAAGATGGAATGCCCAAGTAAACATCTTCAGTTGGTTTAATAATTGTTGACGAGCATTGCATAATGTGTTGAATTCTAACTAAAAAACGTGCTAAAATTTTAAAGAATTTCAAATATATTGATAAACATTTAAAAAATCAGAATATTAACAATCTAAAAAAGTGAGTTGAGACTATGATTCAAATAGTGCTTTTAATTCAGTAGCATCTGAGGGTTTCATTTTACCCGCTAAGACAAGGCTTAATTGTTTTCTGCGTAATGCAGCAATAAAACGTTCTTTTTCTAATGGTGTTTCTGGGATTAATTCGGGAACTTTTACTGGACTGCCCATTTCATCTACCGCAACGAAAGTATAAATAGCTTCATTGGCTTTACTTCTAAGACCACTTTCCCTATCTTCAATCCAAACATCCATAAATACCTCCATAGAACTGTTAAAAGCTCTTGATATTTTGGCTTCTACCGTTACAACACTTCCTAAGGGAATCATTTTATTAAATGCGACATGATTTACCGAAGCCGTTACAACAATACGTCTGCTATGTCTCCTTGCAGAAATACTAGCCGCTCTATCCATTCTTGCAAGTAATTCTCCACCAAACATATTGCCAATGGGATTTGTTTCACTAGGGAGGACTATATCTGTAATGATGGTTCTAGAATCTTTGGGCGTTTTCGCTTCCATTTTAAATTTTTAACAAAGGTAAAAAGTATTTGCCCTACAGAAAAGGAAAGTAGTATTATTCCGAAAGATCTTGAACCAATAACCAAGCTTCTTTATTTTCAGTATTTTTTATAGTTCGAAGCATTTGTAAAGCTTCTAAACGCTCTTGATGAGAACTGTAAACAACTTGATGTAATCCATATTTATTAGCACCAATAATTCTGGCTGAAAAGCCTTTCTCGGTAAGTTGATTTACTTTTTTATGAGCGTTACCTTCAATTCTATAAGCACCTGCAACAATATGGTATTTTCCACTTTCCTTTGGAATTGAAATGGTTAAAGCTGGAAAACTTTCTAAAATAAAAGTTGCTTCTTGGATTTGAGTTTCAATTAAAGCATCTGCTTTTTGCTTTTGAGCAAAATTGTGTTTTTCGACCTCACCTTCATAAATTTTCAATCCACTAAAACTTCCCAATGTTATTGCCAGTAGACCAATGGCTGCATAGCGCATATATGGAATAGCTGTCTTCTTTTTCTCTTGGACAATGGATACCAGTTTTGAAGGCGCTTCTTTAGAAAGGCGTTCAATTTGTGGAGAAACAAATGATGTAAGACCAAAGGATGAAGTACTGTAATTTTCCTTTTCAGAGGGAATAAATTGAATTTTCTTTTCATTATTTAAGAAAAACTCCCCAATATTTTGAAGCACTACAGTTTCACCTTCAGAAAGTTGAAGCGAAATTTCTCCAGCAAAGTTCCTCACTTTTTGCAAGGCTACTTCATAACTACAATTTTCATTCGAAGCTACATGATGTGCTAAAATGCCATCGTTAGTTTGTAGTTGTCTGTTAAACGAAAGTGTTTTTCCAGGAGGATAAAAAGTATGGTTATCAGCAATTTGGGCTGCACGATACTGTGTTAAAAAAGCACCAAAGCCTGGCACGATAACACATTCATATCGATATAATAGATCTTTTATGTAGGTCGCCAATTGCATAGAAACAAACTTAAATTTTTTTTACGCCACAATCAAAAGTTCATAGAGGAACTTTTCAACAAATAATTTTTTAGTTATTTTTGAGTATCTCCCCACAGTTTTTCTAATCTATGCTTTCTAAAAAGGAATTATTATATACCCTTGCATTACAACGTGTTCCAAACCTTGGAGATACTTCTGCAAAAAAACTAATCCAAGCAGTGGGTTCTGCTGAAGGAGTTTTCAAAGAAAAAAAATCGAGACTTTTAAGGATTGAAGGCATTGGCCATATAAAACTGAAGGAACTAAGGAGTGATCTTCAGTTACCTGAAGCCGAAGAAGAAGTAGCTTTTATTGAAGAAAACAATATTGAATACTGCTATTTCCTTGATAAAAATTATCCCGATGGATTAAAACATTGCTTAGATGGACCTATTTTGTTCTTTCAGAAAGGGAATATTGATATTAAAAACAAAAAACTTATTAGCATCGTTGGAACTAGGAATGCTACTACCTACGGAATTTCCTTTTGCGAAAAACTACTCGAAGATATTGCACCTCTTAATCCCGTGATTATTTCGGGCTTTGCATACGGAATAGATATTACTGCTCAAAAAAAGGCGATGGATTTAGGATTGCAAACCATTGGTTGTCTGGCGCATGGGTTTAATCAGATTTATCCAAAGTCACATAAAAAGTATGTAGCCAAAATGGAAGAGAATGGGGGATTTATAACAGAGTTTTGGAGTAATGATCCTTTTGATAGGAATAATTTTTTAAAACGAAATCGCATAATTGCAGGAATTAGCGAGGCGACCATCGTAATTGAATCTGCTGAAAAAGGCGGTAGTTTAGTGACTACAGATATTGCGAACTCATATAATCGTGAGGTGTTTGCAGTTCCAGGGAGAACAAACGATTCGCAAAGTCAAGGGTGTAATAATTTAATTAAGAGTCAGCA
The DNA here is from genome assembly GCA_034670265.1 of Flavobacteriaceae bacterium. Taxonomy (GTDB): domain Bacteria; phylum Bacteroidota; class Bacteroidia; order Flavobacteriales; family Flavobacteriaceae; genus Halomarinibacterium. The sequence continues at coordinate 234,216 of JAXMNU010000003.1, forward strand.
GGCACATTTACTTTCTTCCGCAGCCGATTTAATCTATCATTTGGGATGGGAAATTGAAGAAAAAAAGAAGCCTAAACAAACTCAGCTTTTTGTGGAATTGACCGATGAGGAAAAAATAATTTGGAATTATCTCAAAGAAAAGGATAAAGAACTACTGGATGTCATTGCACTCGATTGTAATTTGCCAACCTTTAAAATTGCTTCCATTTTATTGAATATGGAACTCAAAGGCGTGATTAGACCGCTTCCGGGAAAAATGTTTCAGGTTATTTAATACCCTAAAACCTTTCTAACTCTGCTAAGCACTTCATTAGCAACTAAGGTAGCTTTTTCTGCACCAATTTGTAACGCTTTATCAACTTCATCTAGATTGTTCATGTAGTAATTGTAGCGTTCTCTTTGAGCCTCAAACTTTGTAAGAATGAGTTCGTAAAGTGCTTGTTTTGCATGACCATAACCGTAATTTCCGCCTTCATAATTTGCACGCATTTGTATTATTTCCTTATTTGAAGCTAATAATTTATACAATGCAAATACATTGCAAGTATCAGGATTTTTAGGCTCTTCAAGTGGTGTGCTATCAGTTTGGATTCCCATTATTTGCTTCCGCAATTTTTTATCTGGAAGAAATATATTGATGATATTATTTTTCGATTTACTCATCTTATCGCCATCGGTTCCAGGAATGAGCATGGTGTTTTCTTGTACTTTGGCATCTGGAAGCACAAATACTTCAGTGTTTACCTTTGCGTGAAATCTTGAAGCAACATCTCGAGTTATTTCTAGATGTTGTAGTTGGTCTTTTCCTACTGGCACAATTTCGGCATCGTACAAAATAATGTCGGCAGCCATCAACATAGGATAGGTGAACAATCCAGCATTCACATCTTCTAATCTATCTGCTTTATCCTTAAAACTATGTGCTAAGGTTAATCGTTGGTATGGAAAAAAACAACTTAAATACCAGGTAAGCTCTGTTACTTGGGGAATGTCACTTTGGCGATAAAAAACAGTTTTATTTATGTCGAGACCAAGGGCTAACCAAGCTGCAGCAGCACTGTAGGTGTTGTATTTAAGTGTTTCTGCATCCTTAATTTGAGTGAGTGAATGCATATCTGCAATAAAAAGGAATGACTCATTTTTTGGGTCATTTGCCATTTCGATGGCAGGCAGAATAGCGCCTAATATGTTTCCTAAATGAGGCGTTCCTGTACTTTGGATTCCGGTTAAAATGCGGGACATAAATTGTAATTTTCAGCAAAGGTAATTTTTTTGAAGTATTTGCTGGTTTCAATTGTGTATTTTTGAAGTTTGATGAAAATCTTCAAATATCCTTTGTTGCTTTTTTACCGAATCTGGTTCTACATACTAGTGACGGTTCCCATTCTTTTATTGTTTCCTATTTTGCTATTGAGTATTTCTAAAGAACGTTGGTATCCCTATTTTTTTAAACTCGCTAGGTTTTGGTCGAAGTTTATTTTATTTGGGATGGGTTTCATCCCAATTGTAAAAAGAGATGTTGAATATAAAAAAGGGAAAAGCTACATGTTTGTTGCAAACCATACCTCGATGGCAGACATTATGCTTATGCTGTATTCTTCTAAGAATCCTTTTGTTTTTGTAGGAAAAATGGAATTAGCGAAAATCCCACTATTCGGATTTTTCTACAAACGCACCTGTATTTTGGTAGATAGAGATAATCCTAAAAGCAGAAGAGAAGTATTTAAAAGTGCTCAGGAAAAACTAAATCAGGGGTTGAGTGTTTGTATCTTTCCAGAGGGCGGAGTGCCGGATGAATCTATTGTTTTGGACGAGTTTAAAGATGGTGCTTTCCGATTAGCAATCGAGCACAGAATCCCTATTGCACCCATGACCTTTCACGATAATAAAAAACGATTTTCTTATACTTTTTTTAGCGGTGGTCCTGGAAAAATGAGGGTGAAGATTCACGAGATTATTCCAACAGCAATTTTAGAAATAGAAGATAAAAGGATGTTGCGCCTTCAAACGAGAGAAATAATCCTAAACGAACTCAATAATCCTAGCGTATAAAAAAACCGCTCTATGGCGACAGAGCGGTTTTATTTTTGTTCGGTATAACCAAACCTAACCAACTAAAAACTAACCTAAAATTTAAAACTTAAACCACTATAGATTCCAAAATAGTAGGGATTAAAATCTACCGATGTGCTATAGGGATTAAGTTGATACTTAAATATGGGTTCTATATTAAACTTAAAGCGTTTACTTATTTTATAATCAAATCCTAAACCGATATTAGTTGAAAAACTCATCGAGTTTAGATTATTGGCTTCACCCAATGTGCTTCTAAAATCTCCATCCGTAACAGAGACCTCATTATTGCCAAGGAATAAGGTGCTAAAACCACCAATCATATTAATTCCAAAACGCTTATTTAACAGCGCATACTTTAATTCCATTGGAACCTCGTAATAAGAAATACTCTGAATGATTTCAGCATTTCCAGAGGTTGATTTTTGAGTTACTTGAGAAAACGGATTATCAGGATCCATGGGTAAATTTTCAAGATCTCCTTTGTCAAAAGCAGTTAATACAGTCTTGCCTCCGCTTTCATAATTAATACTTTTAAGCGCAACTTCAGTAGGACTAGTTGCCAAAACAACATCACCAGTAGCATATCCTAAACTCACATTGTTTATACCCGTTCTCACACTTAAGCGCTCATTCACGTTGTAGCTAACTTGAACACCATAGCTAATATTGGTATCTCCAGACTGGGGGTTATCTGCAAATGAGGGTGAAATAGAGGAGCCTCCATTAATGCTGTTATAGAAAACAGGTCCCACATTAGGTGTTACTTCCCAATAAGGGTCAGATTTTTTTTCATCTTCTTTGGCAACAGCTTCTTTATTTTCTTCGATAGCGTCGAAAATTGATTTTTTGTTTTCTGGCTGAATGTCCTTCTCTATTTTCTCGACTTTTTCAACATTATCTTCTTTAGCAACAGCCTCTTCAGTAGAATTAGGAATAATCGTTGTTTTTTCTTCTTTCTCAGAAGTGCTCTTTTCAGAATTTGTTTTTTCAACTTTAGCTACAGCACTATTGATTTCTTTTTCTGAAGCAATTTTATCTTCTGAAACAGTCTCTTTTATAACCGAATTTTCAGTGTTCTTTTCAGATTTTAATTTGTTTGAAACGGCTACGCCATCTTTTATAGTTGAATTTTTTATAACTGAAGATTTCTTTTTAAAAGGATCCTTTTCTGAAGATCTTTTGGTTGTAGTTACTGCTTCTTCAGTGCTACTGTTTAGTTTATTCGAATTTAATTTTTCAGAATTGTCTATAAACTTGTCTTTTTCTGAAGTATTGTCTTCAGAAACAATAGCATCTTTGGTTTTTTCAGAATCTTTTACAATGGATTCTTTGTTTTTTTCTAGATTATTCTTTTCAGAATTATCTGTAGTCTCTTTTACAATAACATTGTTGTTATCAAGAATTTCATTAGAATTAAAAACTCCCGAAACGGTTAGCAAAATTGCCAATACAGCTGCTACACCACCCACTTTCCACCAAAGAGGAATAATCTTTCTATCATCTTTTTTCTTTTTAAGTTGTGCTTCGATATTATCCCAAACTTCGGGAGAAGGCGCAGCCTCAAAAGAACCAAGCTGTTCTTTAAAAAAGTCGTCTATGTTTTTATTGTTTTTCATAGGTAGCTTCCGTGGGGAGAAAGGTTATTGTAATTTTTCTTTATAGCTTTCTACTTTTGTTTTTAAAATCCCTCTTGCTCTTGCTAGGTTAGATTTAGACGTGCCATCACTAATTCCTAACATTTCTCCAATCTCTTTATGCGAATATCCATCCATTACATAAAGGTTAAATACTAATCGATATCTATCTGGCAATTCTTGAATAATCTTTAAAAGGTAATCCAACGGAATGCCTTCTTGCTCTACCTCAACATCAGCATCTTCAATTTGCTGCTCGTTGGGAATATCGAATGTTCTTTTTTTTCGGTATTTCTGAAGCACTGTGTTTACAGTAATTCGTTTCATCCAACCTTCAAAAGAACCTTTACCTTCAAATTGCTCAATACGTCTAAAAATAGTGATAAAGGCATCCTGCAAACTATCTTCGGCTTCGGCTCTATTTGGGGAGTATTTTAAACAAATTCCAAAAAGAATTCTAGAATAGTCCCTATAGAGCGTTTCCTGCGCTTTTGCATCTTGCTTTTTACACCTTGTTATGAGCTCTTCTAAAGTCAATAGGTCTGTGTTAATCTACTAATTTAAAGTAGGCAACCTTATACCCATTTCACTTTACAAATTAAAGATACAAGTCATGGTGTATGGTTGCGTATAAGGTTGGTTTTTATGATGAAATTGCTGCGATTGCCTCTTTTATCTTTTTTTCCAATTCCTCCATTAACTCGGGGTTGTCTAAAAGAAGTGTTTTTACTGCGTCTCTCCCCTGTCCTAATTTTGTGTCATCATAGCTAAACCAAGAACCACTTTTCTTTACAATTTCAAAATCAACACCAAGGTCGATAATTTCCCCTACTTTGGAGATTCCTTCCCCATACATGATGTCGAACTCAGCAGTTTTAAATGGAGGTGCAACTTTGTTTTTAACTACTTTCACTCGTGTTTTATTCCCTACTGAAGTACTATCAGAATTTTTAATTTGTGTAGATCTTCGAATATCCAATCTCACCGAAGCATAAAATTTAAGGGCATTTCCACCCGTAGTGGTTTCTGGGTTTCCAAACATCACCCCTATTTTTTCACGTAACTGATTAATAAAAATAACGGTACAATTAGTTTTACTAATCGATCCTGTTAATTTGCGAAGTGCTTGTGACATAAGTCGGGCGTGTAATCCCATTTTACTATCACCCATTTCTCCTTCAATTTCACTTTTTGGAGTCAAGGCAGCTACTGAGTCAATTACAATAATATCAATGGCTCCACTACGTATTAAGTTATCGGCAATTTCTAAGGCCTGCTCCCCATTATCTGGCTGTGATATAATTAGATTTTCGATATCGACTCCTAATTTTTCGGCATAGTTTCGGTCAAAGGCATGTTCAGCATCAATAAAAGCGGCAAGACCTCCTTTTTTTTGAGCTTCAGCCATAGCGTGTAGCGTTAATGTAGTTTTACCAGAAGATTCTGGGCCATATATTTCAATGACTCTTCCGCGGGGATACCCACCTACTCCAAGGGCAACATCAAGGCCTAATGAGCCTGTGGGAATAACTTCAACTTGCTGCACAGCTGAATCTCCCATTTTCATTACTGTTCCTTTTCCGTAGGTTTTATCTAATTTATCTAATGTTAGCTTTAAGGCTTTTAATTTTGCGTCTTTTTCGGTACTCATAGTATAAAATTGATAAGAAATTAATTGAATAGGCTAAGGTACTATTTCTTTGGTTTCACTACAATAGGAAAACCTATGAGAGTATAATTTTTGTTAACAATGATTTGTGATGTTGATTGTTTTAGGAAAAAGGTAATTTTTCTGTAAAATACGGTATCTTTACTTTTTTAAATTAAGTTTCATCTTCGTCTCTTTTTTCTTAAAAAGAGCTATATATACATAAAATATGGGCTGTACCAGTTGTGCCAGTGGCGCTAACGGACAACCAAAAGGCTGCAAGAACAACGGAACTTGTGGTACTGATGGATGCAATAAATTAACGGTATTCGATTGGCTATCTAATATGTCTTTACCCAAAGATATGGTACCCTTTAATGCGGTTGAGGTGCGTTTTAAAAATGGCAGAAAGCATTTTTATATCAATTCTGAAAACCTTTCATTATCTATTGGTGATATTGTTGCTACGGAGTCTTCTCCTGGTCACGACATTGGAATAGTAACACTCACGGGAGAGTTAGTGAGAGTTCAAATGAAGAGAAAAAAGGAACTTCTAAACCTTGAGGAGCTTCCAAAAATATACCGTAAAGCAACCCAAAAGGATATTGATATTTGGCAGGGTGTTCGAGATAGGGAAGATGAGGTTCAAAAGCGTTCTCGTGAAATCGCTATGGCATTAGGGCTTAAAATGAAGATTAGTGATGTTGAGTTTCAAGGAGATGGCTCTAAAGTAATTTTCTATTATACAGCAGAAGAACGCGTGGATTTTAGACAGCTTATTAAAGACTTTGCACGTGCTTTTAGTACCCGCATCGAGATGAAACAAGTTGGTTTTAGACAAGAAGCATCACGATTAGGTGGAATTGGTTCTTGCGGAAGGGAACTTTGCTGCTCTACATGGCTTACAGATTTCAGGTCTGTTAACACCTCTGCAGCCAGATATCAACAGCTTTCTTTAAATCCGCAAAAGCTAGCGGGGCAATGTGGGAAGTTAAAATGTTGCCTAAACTATGAATTAGATAGTTATATGGAAGCTTTGAAAGAGTTTCCGAAAATGGACGTAAAACTTTTAACTGAAAAAGGAAAAGCACAATGTCAAAAAATTGATATTTTTAAAGGACTTATGTGGTTTTCTTATGAAGAACAAGCAATGGCTTGGCATGAGCTTTCGGTAAAAAAAGTGAATGAAATTATTGCCATTAACAAGAAGGGGAATAAAGTAGCTAGTCTTGAAGAATTTATTGAAGAAAAAATTATTGAAGATGCCGAACTCTTCAATAATGTTGTAGGGCAGGATAGCTTAACAAGATTTGATCAACCCAAACGTTCTCGAAGTAGAAAAGGAAAAACCCGTAACAAAAGCAGAAATAAAAACCGAAAAAGAAATGCGTAGCATTTTTTGGATACTTTTAGTCGTTATAACATTTATAGCTTGTGACAGCAAAACTGTTGTTAGTGAAACTAGGACGCTTTCCGGAGATTGGGGTAAGAATGATGTTATTGAGTTTACTATACCTAAACTAGATTCACTTAAAAAGTATAATATGTTTCTACATGTAAGAAACACAAATGATTATCCATTTAATAATATATTTATCATTGCAAGCATTAACTTCCCTCATGGAAAGGTCATAACAGACACTCTTGAATATAGAATGGCAGAATCAGACGGTACGTGGTTAGGAACAGGAGTTGGGAGTGTTAAAGAAAGCAAGCTTTGGTATAAAGAAAATATTTCCTTTTTTGAAACAGGGAATTATGTATTGAGAGTTTCACAAGCAGTGCGCAATAATGGGGATGTTGGGGGCGTTTCTCAGTTAAGAGGAATAACAGATGTAGGCTATAGTATTGAAGTAGTAACAGAGTAAAAAATGGCAGCAAAAACCATCAAAAAGAAAGAACAACAAGGAAACAAAAAGCACATCAAAACTTTTTGGAAGATTTTTGGTAGCGGAATCCTTTTGGTGTTATTAATCTTTGTATTGGCTTCCTGGGGCGTCTTTGGCAGTCTGCCAGATGAGACTAGTTTAGAAAACCCTGAAAAAGATCTTGCGACTCAAATTATTTCTTCAGATGGTCAAGTGATAGGAAAATTTTTTAAAGAAAATAGAACTCCAATACAATACGAAGACCTTCCTAAAGATCTTGTAAATGCCCTAATAGCTACTGAAGACGCACGGTTTTATGATCATTCTGGAATTGATGGAAAAGGAACACTAAGAGCCGTTGCCTTTCTAGGAACTCGAGGAGGAGCGAGTACTATTTCACAGCAATTAGCTAAACAATTTTTTACAGACCAAGTGGCTAGTAGTAAATTGGAAAGAGGGGTTCAAAAAATTAAAGAATGGATTATCGCTACTCGTTTAGAGAGACGATATACAAAAGAAGAGATTATCACGATGTATTTTAATACCTATGATTTTTTGAATTTGGCCATCGGGATTGAATCTGCTTCAAATATTTATTTCAATAAAAACCCTCAAGAACTTAACATTCAAGAATCTGCCATGCTGGTAGGAATGTTTAAAAATTCTTCTTTATACAACCCTAAGAGAAACCCCGAAGGCGTGATGAATCGTAGAAATGTGGTGCTATCTCAAATGGAAAAGTATGATTACATAACTGAAAAAGAGAGAGATTCTTTACGTCAATTACCCTTAAATGTTAAGTTTACGCCTCAAGATCACGATAAAGGCATTGCAACGTATGTAAGAGAATATATTCGAGGGTATATGAAACAATGGGCAAAGGAGAATCCTAAACCCGACGGCTCTTTGTATGATATTAATAGCGATGGATTAAAAATTTATACCACATTAGATTCCAAAATGCAACTCTATGCAGAGCAAGCAATTGATGCACATATTGCCAACCTTCAAAAGGAATTTTCAAGCCAAAATGAAAAGAATAAAACAGCCCCTTTTAGAGATATTACAGAGGAGGAGGAAGATCAGATTTTAGAATCTGCCATGAAAAGAAGTGACCGTTGGAGAGAGCTAAAAAAGCAAGGAAAAAGCGAAAAGGAAATTTTAGAAAGCTTCAGAAAAAAAACAGAAATGACCATTTTCTCTTGGGGAGGAGATATAGATACTTTAATGACGCCAATTGATTCTATTAGATATTACAAGTCTTTCCTAAGGGCTTCAATGATGTCCATGACTCCGCAAACAGGAGAGATTAAAGCTTGGGTTGGTGGAATTAATTATAAACACTTCAAGTATGATATGGTGAAAACAGGTAAACGCCAGATAGGGTCTACCTTTAAGCCATTTGTGTATGCAACTGCTATAGATCAAATGCATATGTCTCCTTGTGATACCTTACCAAACACACCTTATTGTATTCCTACAGGTAAGTATGGGCTTTTAAAAGATTGGTGCCCAAAAAATAGTGATGGTAGCTATGGAGGGATGGTAACCTTAAAGCGGGCTTTAGCAAATTCCGTAAATACAGTAACAGCTAGACTTATAGATCGTGTGGGACCTCGACCTGTAATAGATTTGGTTGAAAAAATGGGTGTCGAATCAAAAGATATTCCAGAAGCACCTTCTATTGCACTAGGCACTCCAGATATTTCATTATACGAAATGGTAGGCGCTTATAGCACCTTTGCCAATGAAGGAGTTTATGTGAAGCCTATTTTAGTGCAACGCATAGAAGATAAAAATGGTACCATTTTATTTCAAAATGTACCCGAAACAAAAGATGTAATTAGTAAAGAGTCTGCCTATGTAACTGTGAGTTTAATGGAAGGCGTTACTCAAGCGGGCTCTGGACAAAGGTTAAGACATTCTTGGGCCACAAACACTGCTACCTACAAAAATGCAGTTACTGGCTACCCCTACGAATTTGCAAACCCTATTGCTGGAAAGACAGGGACAACTCAAAATAATAGTGACGGATGGTTTATGGGTATGGTTCCCAATTTGGCCACAGGAGTATGGGTTGGCGGCGAAGATCGTTCGGTTCGATTTTCAAGTACTGCGTATGGACAAGGAGCGACAATGGCTTTGCCAATATGGGGAATTTATATGCGAAAATGTTATGAGGATCCTTCATTAGATATTTCAAAAAATAATTTTAGCAAACCATCAAAGCTCTCTATTGAAACTGATTGTGCTAAGTATAGTGGGAATTCTGGAGAAGGAAATGAACTTCCAGACGATGAGTTTGACTTTGCCCCTTAACCCTGAAGATAAAAACGATGAAACCCGAGAAATCGGGTTTTTTAATGCCTTTATTTTTTGTAATTTTAATAAAAATTGAAAAGCACATGATTACTAAAACAGTTGCCAATGTTCAAGACGCCTGTAAAGGGGTAACAGATGGAATGACCTTTATGTTAGGAGGCTTTGGACTTAGCGGTATTCCCGAAAATTGTATTACAGAATTGGTTCGATTAAATGTAAAAGATGTAACATGTATTTCTAATAATGCAGGAGTGGATGATTTTGGATTAGGGTTATTACTTCAAAAGCATCAAATAAAAAAAATGATTTCGTCGTATGTTGGAGAAAATGCAGAGTTTGAAAGACAAATGCTAAGTGGAGAGTTGGAAGTTGAGCTAATTCCGCAAGGAACATTAGCACAACGATGTAGAGCCGCACAAAGTGGAATACCAGCCTTTTTTACACCTGCCGGGTATGGAACTGAAGTAGCCGAAGGAAAAGAAGTGAGAGAGTTTAATGGGAAAATGCATATCATGGAACACGCATTTAAAGCAGATTTTGCCTTTATAAAAGCGTGGAAAGGAGATACCGCAGGGAATTTAATTTTTAAAGGAACTGCGAGAAATTTTAACCCAAATATGTGTGGTGCTGCAAAAATTACTGTGGCAGAAGTAGAAGAGTTAGTAACTGCGGGTGAACTGGATCCAAACAATATCCATATTCCAGGGATTTTTGTACAGCGTATTTTTCAAGGGAAAAACTATGAAAAAAGGATTGAACAATTAACCGTAAGAAAAAAAGCATAATGGCACTAGATAAAAATCAAATTGCGCAACGTATAGCCAAAGAGGTAAAAGACGGCTATTATGTAAACTTGGGAATTGGAATTCCTACACTTGTCGCAAATTTTGTTCGCAATGATATTGAAGTTGAGTTTCAAAGTGAAAACGGAATTTTAGGAATGGGACCTTTCCCATTTGAAGGCGAAGAAGATCCAGACTTAATTAATGCCGGAAAACAAACCATTACGGCAATGCCCGGGGCTTCCTTTTTCGACTCTGCCATGAGTTTTTCTATGATTAGAGGGAAACATGTAGATTTAACCATTTTAGGTGCCATGGAAGTATCTCAAGAAGGAGATATTGCAAACTGGAAAATACCAGGAAAAATGGTAAAAGGTATGGGAGGTGCTATGGACTTAGTGGCCTCTGCCGAAAATATTATAGTTGCCATGATGCATACCAATAGAGAAGGGGAATCTAAACTCCTTAAAACATGTTCGCTTCCATTAACGGGTGTGCGGTGTGTAAAAAAAATTGTGACCAATCTTGCTGTTTTGGAAATTAAAGACAATAAATTCCATCTTTTGGAAAGGGCCCCAGGGGTATCTGTTGAGGAAATTAAAGCCGCTACCGAAGGTGAAATGGTTATTAACGGGACTATTCCTGAAATGAAATTTTAAGCCCTTCACCTCAAATTTTAATTCTTTTCAATCATAAATTCGATTAAATGTTAAAATATTATGCATTTTATCGAATAAATATGTTTTTAATCGTATTTATAGAAAATATTTCACACTTTAGCCTTCCCAAATTTGATTAACCACGCTTAACCAACTTATGTAATGAAAAGTGTAACCAACTGGATAAAAAATACTTCGCAGCTTATTAAAAGTTTGTTTTATGTAGCTAAAAAAGTATTCTTGTTGATGTAACTTATTGAAAATCCTTTTTCCCCAAATCTGCAACGATTCAGATAAAGGTAGGCCCGTTCTTTGTGAGGTTAGAACGGGCTTTTTTATTTATATATTTCTGAATTAAATTCCTTTAGGAATCGCTTCAATAAGCTTTTTAGTGTATTCTTTTGAAGGATTGGCATAGATCTCATCGGCATCGCCTATCTCTTCAATTTTTCCTTCATTCATCACAATAAGTTGGTCTGCCATAAATTTTACCACGGCTAAATCGTGAGAGATAAATATATAGGTAAAGCCAAAATCCTCTTTTAGTTCATTCAGTAAATTTAAAACCTGAGCTTGTACCGAGATATCCAAAGCGCTCACACTTTCATCACATATAACCAATTTAGGTTCTAACGCAATGGTACGCGCAATACCTACTCTTTGTCTTTGACCGCCAGATAACTCATGTGGATATCTATTAAAGTAACTTTCGTCTAGACCTACTCTATTTAAAAGAGCAGAAACTTTTTCCTCGCGTTGCTTTTTAGATTGTCCAATGTTATGAACCTTCATAACCTCCACAATGGCTTGCCCAATGCTTAGTCTTGGATTTAAGGAGGAATAAGGGTCTTGAAAAATAAGTTGGATTTCCTTTCTTAGTTTTCTTATTTCAGAACCCTGAAGCTTTGTAATATCTCTACCATAAAAAAAGACGTTCCCCGCAGTGGCTTTTTCAAGTTGTAAAATTACTTTCCCCAAGGTAGATTTTCCACAGCCAGACTCACCCACCAACCCTAAAGTCTCACCTTCAAAAACACTAAATGATATTTTATTAACTGCTTTAATGGTACGCTTTCTGGTAAAAACACCAGTGTTTTGGATGTATTCCTTCTCTAAATCTTTAATTTCTAAAATGGGCTTTTGTAAATAGATATTCTTATGTTTCGACGCTCTTTGAGATAATGTTATTTCCTTTGCTTGAAAGGTTTTATCTGCTAACGAAGCAATTGTAGGAAGCTTTTCATAACGTTTATCTAGAGGCGGACGAGAAGCGAGAAGGGCTTTTGTATATTCTTGCTTTGGGAGTTTAAAGATTTCGAAAACAGAACCCGTTTCTACCACACTCCCTCGATGCATTACTACAACTCGGTCTGCAATTTCAGAAACCAAAGCGAGGTCATGAGATATAAAAATCAAACTCATCCCAGTTTCTTTCTGAAGCTCTTTTAATAGCTGAAGGATTTCTTTTTGAACCGTTACATCCAACGCTGTTGTGGGTTCATCTGCAATTAATAATTTGGGTTTACAAGAAATAGCCATGGCAATCATCACTCGCTGCATTTGCCCGCCACTAATTTGATGTGGGTAGCTATTGTACAACTCTTTTGGACGCGGAAGCTTTACCTTTTCAAACAGCGAAAGTGTTTCTTTTTTGGCTTCGGAAGAAGACATTTTTAAATGTAGTTGAAGCATTTCTGAAACTTGTTTGCCACACTTTATGGAAGGGTTTAAAGCACTCATAGGCTCTTGAAAAATCATTGCTATTTCATTACCTCTAAGTTTTCTATATTCTGATTCTTTAAGTGTTGTGAGGTTTTTATTGTCGAATAAAACTTCACCAGTAATTTCGGTATTCTTTTTTGGCAACAAGCCCATAAGTGCCAATGAGGTAACCGATTTTCCAGAACCAGATTCCCCAACAATTCCAAGAACTTCATTTTTTAAAACAGCGAAAGAAATTTCATGAAGCACCTCACTTTTAGATTTTTTATTTCCAAAAGAAACAGAAAGATTGTGAATGTTGATTAGAGGTTCTTTTTTCATTAGCTCAAAGATACTTCAATTATAATTTTAAATAAAAACCGTAATGCCTACTAAATCAGCAGGTTTTGATTTGTAGGAAAAAAATTGTTAATAAAATCTTAATGTAGTTCGTCGAAAATAATTTTTATTATAAAAAAAAAGCCCTTGCTTTAAATAATTATTACAAATAAATACTAATCATTAACAAAAACACAAATCATTATGAAAAAAATTAGTAAAAATGTATTTCTTGTTTTTTTATCGGTTCTTACTTTCGCTTCTGGAACCATCGAAGTTTCTTCCCAGAACAAGTCCGATGAACAAAGAAATATTAAAAGACCACCAAGCCTCATCAAGTTTGATGCTTCAAAAAACTACAATTCCCAAAACACTTCACAATTACTGCAACAGGAATTTAAATTCTCCCCGCAAACCTCGTTTCAGTATGTAAATCAAAACCAAGACCCTTTAGGATTTTCTCACAGCAAATACCAACAATATTTTAACGGTATCAAAGTAGAATTTTCAACATTCACGCTACATTCAAAGGCAGGCGTTATTACCTCTATGACTAATAGCTTGGCAACAATTAAAGAATTAAATACCACTCCAAGTTTAGGGTCAAATCAGGCATTTAATTTTGCTGTAGCCAAAGTAGGAGCTACAAGATATTTATGGCAAAATGAACAAGAAAGTGCACTTGCCAATTACGCTATGCCTCAAGGAGAGCTAGTTATTTTCCCAGCCATGGAAAATATTACAAAAGAAAATAGACTTGCTTATAAATTTGATATTTACGCCACAGAGCCTCTCTACAGAGCCGATGTATACGTAGATGCCATGACGGGTGAAATTCTTTTAGAGAATAAGAAAATTCACCACGCCAATGTGCCAGCTTCTGGTAATAGTTTATACAATGGTAACGTATCGTTCACCGCAGATAATGCTTCTGGTCCATATAGATTGCGACAAACTGCTGACGGAAATGGAATCCAAACGTATGACATGAACAATGGGACTAACTATAATAATGCATCAGATATAACAAGTGGATCCACATCGTTTAACCATCCAACGGGTGTACAAGCCCATTTTGGTGCCGAAAAAACACACCAATATTTCATGGGCAAGCACAATAGAAATTCCTATAATAATGCTGGAGCCATTATACGATCTTATGTTAGTTATTCAAATAACTATGTGAATGCTTTTTGGGATGGAAGCAGAATGACTTATGGAGATGGAGATGGAGTTAATTACGGGCCATTAGTTTCATTAGACATTGTAGGCCATGAGATAACACATGGGGTTACTGAATATTCTGCAAACTTGGTGTACAGTTATCAATCAGGTGCTTTAAATGAATCTTTCTCAGATATTTTTGGAGAATCTATCGAAAACTATGCTTCAGGAAGTAACGACTGGCTTATGGGAGACCAAATTGGTGCAGGAGGAAGCGGTGGAGCATTACGCTCTATGAGCAACCCAAATGCCTATGGTGATCCTGATACGTATTTAGGTACCAATTGGTATTCTGGTTCTGGAGATAATGGTGGAGTACACTATAATTCTGGGGTTCAGAATTTCTGGTTTTACCTTTTAACAGTAGGTGGAAGTGGCACCAATGATAATGGGGCTAGTTATACTGTCGCAGGCATTGGAATGGACAAAGCAGCAGCCATTGCATATAGAAACTTAGCAGTTTATCTAAGTACAAATTCTCAGTACAGCGATGCTAGAACAGGAGCAATTCAAGCTGCTGTGGATCTTTATGGCGCTGGAAGTGCCGAAGAAATTGCAACCACCAACGCATGGCATGCAGTTGGAGTGGGTGCTGCCTATGGAGGTGGCGGAGGCTCTTATTGTAATTCAGCAAGTACAAACGTAAATGATGAATATATAAGTAGAGTTCAGTTAAATACTATTGACAATGCTTCTGGAGCACAATTTTATTCAGATTTTACGAGCATATCAACAAGCCTTACTAAAGGAAACGCGTATACAATAACAGTAACTCCTACTTGGACTGGAACGGTCTATGCTGAAGGATATGCTGTGTGGATTGATTATAATAACGATATGGACTTTAACGATTCTGGGGAATTAGTTTGGTCTAAAGCTGCTTCAACCAATACACCCAATAGCGGGTCCTTTACAGTTCCAACTTCGGCTACAGATGGAAATACAAGAATGCGTGTTTCTATGAAATACAATGGAATACCCACAGCATGCGAAACGTTTACCTATGGTGAAGTGGAGGATTATACTGTTGACATTGGAGGAACAGCTCCTGATACACAACCTCCAACAAATCCAACCAATCTTTCAGCATCTAATGTAACAAATACTACCGTAGATCTTTCTTGGAATGCCTCCACAGATAACGTAGGGGTAACAGGATATGAAGTTTTCTTAGGAGGGAGTAGTATTGGTAGTGTAACAGGAACCACTGCAAATGTAACAGGATTAACGGCAGGAACTTCTTATGCTTTTAATGTAAGAGCATTTGATGCCGCTGGAAATAATTCTGGATTAAGTAATACCGTAAATGTTACTACCACCGGCGGTGGCGGTGGCGGAGGATGTACAGGAGGAATTTCTTCATTCCCGTATGCCGAAAGCTTTGAAAGTGGATTAGGAGCATGGACTCAATCTACGGCAGATGATATTGATTGGACTCGAGATTCTGGAGGAACACCTTCAAGTAATACAGGACCTTCAACAGGATCTAATGGTTCTTGGTATATGTATGTGGAGGCGTCTTCTCCAAATTACCCAAGCAAAAGAGCGATCTTAAATTCTCCTTGCTTTAATTTGAGTAGTGCATCCGCAGCTACATTTACTTTTAACTATCATATGTACGGAGCATCCGATATGGGGAGCATTGCCCTTGAAGTTAGTGACAATAATGGTTCATCTTGGGCAACTGTTTGGAGTGAAACAGGGAACAAGGGAAATACCTGGCTTACCGCTAATATAGATTTATCTGCTTATGTAGGTGGAAGCGTTCAATTGCGATTTAATCGCCTAACGGGATCAACCTGGCAAGCTGATATCGCCATAGATTATGTTAGAATGACTACCGGAGGTGGCGGAGGTTCAGGATGTGCAGGCGGAGTTTCGCTACCTTATTCTGAAAGTTTTGAAAGCGGATTAGGAGCGTGGACTCAGTCTACAGCAGACGATATTAATTGGACAAGAGATTCTGGAGGTACACCTTCAAGCAATACTGGGCCAAGTTCAGGTGCTTCAGGATCATGGTATATGTATGTAGAAGCTTCTTCGCCAAACTATCCAGATAAGCGAGCTATTTTAAATTCCCCTTGTTTTGATCTAAATTCAGCAGGTACGGCTACCTTTAACTTTAGTTACCATATGTATGGTTCTAATAATATGGGAACTTTTGCACTTGAAGCAAGTGGAGATAATGGTGCTTCCTGGACAAGTGTTTGGAGTCAAACAGGGAATCAAGGTAATGCTTGGCGATCTGCTAGTGTGGATTTAACCTCATACGTAGGTGGAGGCGTTCAGCTTCGCTTTAATAGAGTTACGGGATCTACTTGGCAAGCAGATATTGCCATAGATAATATCTCTGTGACAAGTACAACTGCAGTTCAAGGAATACTTGGAGATGAAGGTCAGCTTTCTGATTCGGAAAGTTTAATAACTATTTATCCTAACCCTGTTAAAGGAAATGTGCTTAATGTAGAAGTTAGTAATGCAACGCCTACAAGCTACATTATTTCTAATGTATTAGGACAAATTATAATGAAAGGTGACTTTACCGATAGAATTGATGTTTCAATTTTGGAAAGCGGTATGTATTTGCTTCAAGTAAATACTGAAACAGAAAAATTTGTAGAACGATTTATTAAGGAATAATAAAGTTTAGTTTTTTTGAAAAGCCTCGCTTTAAGCGAGGCTTTTTTATACTGTAAGAATTTCGTCATCTGAAAGTATTTCCTCATTCCGAAGCCTTAAAAAGATTTGAGCTACTGTGATAGTATCCTTTTCACAATATTGAATAATTCTATCCAAGTCTTTTTCTTCATAAAACACATCTCGCACTTGACTTCCGTCTATGTCATCCTTTGGAGAAGGAATTTCTAACACGTGCGCCATTAACTTTAAAGAAGTAAAGGTTTTATAGTCACCAAATTTCCATAGTTCGAGGGTATCAAGGTGTGGCACCTCCCAAGGTTTTTTCCCGAAGAGATTTAACTTAAAAGGAATGTCTATTTTATTTATAATCATTCTGCGTGCTATATAAGGAAAGTCAAATTCTTTACCGTTATGGGCACAAAGAACGTGTTGAGGTTTATTAAAATGGGTTTCCAATAATGTTTTGAAGTCTTTTAAAATTTTAATTTCTTCACCGTAAAAACTGGTCACACGAAAATTTCGAATGTCACCTTTCATTTTAAAATAGCCTACGGAGATACAGATAATTTTACCAAATTCTGCCCAAATTCCAGCTCTGTCATAGAATTCTTCGGGGGTAAATTCATCTTTGCGTTGGTATTGTGTTTTTTGTTCCCAAAGCATTTTTGAAGTATCATCTAATTTGTTGAAATCATCAAATAAGGGAACGGTCTCAATATCCAGAAACAGGATATGCTCCAAATTGATTCGGTGTAACATAATTTGAAAATTTTAAAAAGGGGAGTTATGTAAAATTACAAATTTTCTACAAATTATTACTTTCGAGCATCTTGTAAGCTTCTTCAATATATACGGTAATATCTTGTGTAAACACCCCTATTCCTGCATCGGGACTTTTTTGATGCCCCAAACGAACAATAATAATATTGTCATTTGGTTCAACTATCACATATTGACCCAAATGCCCTCGCATCATAAAAAAGCTTTTATTTTCTGTGTTATACAGCCACCAACCATAACCATATTGAGGACTTTCTGGAAATCTAGGTGTAATATTTTTTGCAACAAATGCAGAGTCTAATAATTGATTACCATTCCATTTTCCGAAGTCTTTATACAACTTTCCAAATCGCGCAAAATCCTTAGCATTACTTGCAAGACAACAAAAACATTTTTCCATGCCTTCTGCTTCACTATCTACTTGCCATAGGGCTTCATGTTCGGCTCCAAGCGGTTTCCAAAAGCTTTCGCTTAAATAGTTTGTGAGTGTTTTACCAGTGGCTTTTTCGATAACCATGCCTAAAAGTTCTGTATCCCCACTTGCATATTTATAAGCTTTTCCTGGGGGTTCAATAACCTTTAACCCTTTTATAACATTCCGTAAATCATCATCAAAATAGGCTCTTGTAGTTATTGAAAATGGCGAGTAATAGGCTTCATCCCAATTGGTTCCAGAGGCCATAGAAGACAAATCCCCAACTGTCATTTGCGCGGCTAATCCTTTACTAAATTCAGGGATAAAGTCACCCACAGGTTGGTCAAGATTTTTAATATGCCCATCCATAATGGCTTTTCCAAGCATAGCCGTTACCATGCTTTTTACCATGGAAAAGGAGTTGGATTTAGTATTTTCACTATATCCATCATAATATTTTTCGAACCAAATACTATCATTTTTAATAATGAGGTAGGCAACGGTACCTAAATCTTTATTCCATTGAGATAATTTTTCAGTCGCTGAAACCGTATTATACGCATGATGCTCTGGCCAAGGTTGAGGTGTGCCATTTTCAACAGTTCGATTGTCAAATTTTTTGTAATCTTCAAGATAGGCAGTGGTGTGCCCTGTGAGATAGATGGTTCTTACTGCTTTTAAAAGATAGTCGGTATCTGTAATGTAGAGTGTAGCAACTAAAAGGACCATAATAATTGCGAACCATTTGAAGAATTTCTTAAGTATTTTCATTGAATTAATTTAGAAAAGTTCACCTTGTTTTACTGGGCTCTCGTGTTCTAAAAGCCATTTTTTTCGATGTAGTCCACCAGCATAACCTGTTAACGAGCCATCACTCCCAATGACTCTGTGGCAAGGAATAATAATGGCAATAGGGTTTTTCCCATTTGCTGAAGCAGCGGCTCTAATCACTTTTGGATCTCCCAATTTATTAGCCATTTCTTGATAGCTTGTTGTTTTGCCGAAAGGAATTTTCAACAATTGTTGCCACACTTTTTTCTGAAAATCGGTTCCTTTTGGGTTTAATTGAAGGTTAAATTGATTTCTTTTTCCTTCAAAATATTCGGCTAATTGGATTACAGCCTCTTTTAAATTATTCGGAATTTTTTCTGAAGCAATCTTGCTTTCCTGAAACACAACTTCAGAAATACCTATGTCATCCCCATAAATGGAAAGGGAACCAATAGGGGTGTTGATAGAATATTGGTCCATTATTCGGTATTATTATCAGATTGTAAATCTATACCCATTCTTTGCGCGCGTCTTTCCCAGTTTTTACGTGCAGCTGCCTGCATGTCTTCAATCGCATCGCTTTCGTCCATAATTTCCAATCCTAAAAGGGTCTCAATGATATCCTCCATCGTTACAACGCCAATAGTATTTCCAAAATCGTCTACCACAAGCGCTATGTGGTTTCTTTGTTGAATAAATTTATTGAAAAGCTCTGGGATAGGTTTTTGCGCTTCTACTACAGAAATCTCTCTTTTGATATCGGAAAGCGTTTTTTGTCCCTTATCCTCTACAATTTCTTCCAGAATATCATCTTTTAAAACGAAACCTGTTATGTTATGGCTTTTTTCGTTATACACTGGAATCCGACTAAAACGTAGATTTTTGTGTGACTCGTGAAATGCCTCAAGTGTTACTGTCTCGTCTTCCATAGTAACCACTGGGAAGGGGGTCATCACGTCTTTGGCATAAATGCTTTTAAACACTAAAAGGTTTTTAATAACGGCGCCTTCGTTATCGTCAAAAACACCTTCCTGTTCAGCCGTATCAGTTAGCGCAATAAATTCTTCACGGCTCATCGTACTAACATGGGCAGATTTACCAATGAGCTTGGTAACCTGAGTTAACATCCAAAGGATACCAGTATATCTTAGGGGAAAAATCATGGCTTTCAAACCAATTGCAGTAAAGCTACCAAGGCTTTTCCAATAGGTAGCACCTATAGTTTTCGGAATAATTTCTGAAACAATTAAAATAAGCAAGGTCATTATTGCCGAAACAATCCCAACAATGTTTATTCCAAAAACTTCTATTTTATAGGGTAATTTCTCGGCCTGGACTCCAACTAAAATTGCACCCACAGTGTGTGCAATAGTATTTACTGTTAAAATAGCAATTAGTGGTTCATCAATATTTCTTTTAAGCTTTGCCAAACTAGTAGCATATGCTTTTCCTTCATGCTTTTTCATTTTAATAAAAGATGGGGTATAGCTTAACAAAGCTGCTTCTAAGATGGAACATAGAAATGAAAATGCAATGGATAGTACTGCGTAAATTATAAGCAGTGTCATAAAGGCTAATTTTTCTTAAAGATACTAAAGTATGTTTGAAGCAAATTTCAAATACTAAAATACTTTATTTGAAATAAAAAAGGAGGCTTTTACACCTCCTTTTTTTACGATGCCTTAAGTAAGGGCTTTATCATATTCTGCCATTTTTCGGCTTCCTTTAAACATTTATGTGGATCTGTAATAGGCGAATCATCTTCATCTTCTTGATAAAAAACAATCTCTTTTTTTGTAGTATTATTTGCAAGTTCAAGACCTACCCATTCCAGATGTTTACCGTGAGTTCTCAAGGTTTTTATTTTACAATCTGATTGAAGATTTAAATCAATTATTTCAAATTTTTCTGAAAGATGTTTTCTACTACTGCAAACTAATTTCTTTTGCATTGGATCGATTCCTAAAATGAGGTCTCCATTTATTTCCAATTCGCTAAGGGTTATTTTATTTAATTCGCATAACTTTTGAATAGCCTTTCGAATTTTATTCTCTTTACGAGAGGTTTGTGTTATTAAATATAGTAATGGTAAAAAAGTAGCTGCTAAAAGTACAGCGCTAATAATTATTGTGCTTGATTTCATTTTTATAAAGTATTGATAATTAGTATGTTTTATTTAAATTTTCTATTTAAACAAACATGCTTTACCAAAAAAAATGAAAGGGAAAAATTTGTTGTGAAAGAAGCTTTTTTAAGTTCTTTTTAAATATGAAATTGTCTTTATTTTCTGAAAGCTGGCTAACAAATGAAAGCCGATTAAACCGTGAATTATTTTCAGAAAAGAAATTGATTTTTGGATAGAAATTCTGCTCAAAAGGCTTAACCGTTCCAATTTCTTCAACAAAAAAGGCTTGATGATTTAATGGGACTTGAATGGAGCTCTTACTATCCTGAAAAGAATTTGTTGCTTCTTCAAGCGTTGGAAACGCAAAACTTTCTGAAGTCAAAAATATTGAAATCAGAAGTTGGAGAAATAAGAAGATACATGTTCTTTTCACACAACAAATGTATATGAATAGGAAACACAAATTGATAAATTTTTGCTAATTTTTTAGTGGTGAACTAGGAAATTAATTTCACCACATCTTTTGCAAAATACGAAGCAATAATATGTGCTCCCGCTCTTTTTATTGCAGTAATTTGCTCTAGCATCACCGCGTCATGATCGAGCCAGCCTTTTTCTGCAGCTGCTTTTAGCATGGCGTACTCACCACTAACTTGATAAACGGCAACAGGGACTTCTACATGGTTTCTAATTTCCCGAACAATATCGAGATAGCACAAACCAGGCTTTACCATGACAATATCGGCACCTTCGTCAATATCCATTTCAACTTCACGAATAGCTTCATCCCGATTGGCAGGGTCCATTTGATACGTTTTTTTGTCCTTCGGAATGTTTTTTTGATTAACAGGAGCACTGTCTAGCGCATCTCGGAATGGTCCATAAAATGCCGAAGCATATTTGGCACTATAACTCATAATTCCTGTATCGTAAAACCCTTCATCTTCCAAGGCTTCACGAATGGTTAGGATGCGCCCATCCATCATATCACTAGGTGCCACAAAATCGGCTCCAGCTTTTGCATGTGAGAGGCTCATTTCAGCTAAAACTTCAGCAGTTTCATCATTTAAAATGACACCATTTTCAATGATTCCATCATGGCCGTAAATGGAATAGGGATCAAGCGCAACGTCTGTCATGACCAACATTTCGGGAACAGCATCTTTTACTGTTTTAATCGCTCTTTGCATCAATCCATTAGGATTTAGTGCTTCTTTCCCGCTATTATCTTTCAGATTATCGGGGACTTTTACAAAAAGGAGAACACTTTTTAAACCTAAACTCCACAATTCTTTCACCTCTTTTTGAAGTACATCCAAACTATATCGATAATAGTTAGGCATAGATGGAATTTCCTCCTTAATGCCTTTGCCTTCAACCACAAAAAGGGGAACCAAAAAGTCATTGGGAGTAATGATGGTTTCTCTTACAAGACTGCGAATGGCTTCGCTACTGCGTAATCTTCGGTTTCTATTTAATGGAAACATGTGTTTATTTTTAAACCCAATCTTTGGGTGATTTTAATACTTCAATTAATTTTTCTTCTTCGCTTCCTTTTTCGGGATGATGGTCATAGCGCCATTGTACGTGCGGCGGGAGACTCATTAAAATGCTTTCAATTCTTCCGTTGGTTTTTAATCCGAACAACGTTCCTTTATCGTGAACCAAATTGAATTCAACATAACGACCTCGTCTAATCTCTTGCCAATCGCGGTGTTCTTTGGTGTATTCAATATCTTTTCTTCTTTCAACTATAGGAAGGTAGGCATCCAAAAAACTATCGCCAACACTAGTGACAAAGTTATACCAGTCTTGCATGATCATCTCTTCTGAAGCTTTTAAATAATCGAAAAATAATCCGCCAATACCACGAGCTTCATTACGATGCGCATTCCAAAAGTACTCGTCGCATTTCTTTTTATAGTTCGGATAAAATTCTGGATTATGTGGGTCACACGAGTTTTTACAAACCTGATGAAAATGTTGCGCATCTTCTTCAAAAAGGTAATAGGGTGTTAAATCTTGACCGCCTCCAAACCAACTATCGACTATTTCTCCTTCTTTATTGTACATTTCAAAATAGCGCCAATTGGCGTGTACTGTAGGGACAAACGGATTTTTAGGATGAAGCACTAAGCTTAACCCGCAAGCAAAAAAATTGGCGTCTTTTACACCAAAATACTGCTGCATACTTTCTGGAAGTTCACCAAAAACCTCACTAATATTCACGCCGCCTTTTTCAAAAACAGCTCCGTTTTCTATAACACGAGTGCGTCCGCCACCGCCTTCAGGGCGCTTCCAATGGTCCTCTATAAATTTTGCCTTGCCGTCAATTTCTTCGAGAGCGGAAGTAATGATATTCTGAAGGTTTCTAATGTATGTTACAAATTGCTCTTTCATTTTTGAAGTTCTTCAGAAGGGATTAAAATTTGTAAGGTTGCTGTACTTGCTGCAGTTACCGAAAGTGGAAGTACTAAAATTATTCCAATTACTGGAATTAGGAGCATTAACATAAACACGGTTCCAAGTCCCGCTGCCATTCCGCTGTGGGCTCTCACAAAGGCGTTACTTTTTGAATAGATTAAGTGTCGTTCTAAGGTATAGTCCATATTTCCATAACCCGCATAGTATGCCTGTATCAAAAACAGTAAAGGCGTTGAAATTAATCCAATTACTGGGATAAAACCGATAAGAATAATGGGAATAGTGAAAAGTAGCTCCATGAATAAATTCCGAAGGTTCACACGAATTCCGCGCCATAGAAGAGGTAAAAACTGAGATTTTGGCTGCGTAATTTTGTTTCCCGTAAGATGTTCTTCAATTTTTTCTGAAACAGTGCCCATAAACGGAGCACTTAGTGCCATAATGATGTGCTTGTACAGGATTAGTCCCAAAGCAATTATGGTAATTCCAGCAATAATATCGCTAATAGTTCTAAATGTTTCTGCGCCCCATTCCCAAACCCAAATCCTTGAAATAAATACCCCAATATTATCTGAAAAACCCCAAGCTAAAAAACCAATGGAAATTGCCGTTAAAACACTAATAATTATTGGAACAAAAAAGAATTTCCAAAGCCCTAATTTTCCAATTAGAGAAAAGGCTCCGCTGTATGCTTTTAATCCAATAAAAAAGTTTTTAAACATTGTTATTCTGAAATATAAACTAGTTGATTTTTAAAATCTTCAATTTCTTCAATTTTGGTTATTTTTTGAGCTTTTTCTGCTGAAATTTGAAAAAATTGCTCAATTTCATTCATTTTTTGTTCAATATGCGTCAAAAAATGATTTCTTCCAAATGCATTGTTATGAAAATCCATAGCCGTATCTAAAGGGGCATTTTTTGTTACTTTTTCGTAATAATTGACTACTTTTTCGGTCCAAATGACGCTTTTTTGTATGTTTTTGGTAAATTTTAGTGTTTTTTGACAAATTATAAAATTCCAATACGCATGCCGGAATGCATTTGCTTTTCCATTACGATTATGAGCGTTACCATATAATTTTTGACTTGTCTTTAAAGCCATTTTTGTTGCATTAAGAATAGGAAAAATTAGAAGCGGTTTTTGAAGTAATAGAAATCCAAATTTTATGAGTTTCACAAAACTGATTCGCTTTAATTTTCGCCATAAATTCATGATGCTTTGTATTCTTTAACAGCTTCAATAAAAGCACCTGCATTTTCCAATGGAATATTAGGTAAAATACCGTGCCCTAAATTTACGATATATCGATCTTTTCCAAATTCATCAATCATTTGCTTCACCATTTTCTTAATCTCATTCGGGGGACTGAATAATCTTGTAGGGTCAAAATTTCCTTGAAGAGTAATCTTCCCACCAGTTAAATAACGAGCATTTTTTGGGGAACATGTCCAGTCCACACCTAAAGCGGAAGCACCACTTTTTGCCATAGTATCCAAAGCAAACCAACAACCCTTTCCGAATGCGATTACAGGGGTGATTTCTTTTAATTCATCAATGATTTGCTGAATATACTTCCAGCTAAACTCTTGATAATCGGTTGGCGAAAGCATCCCTCCCCAACTATCAAATATTTGAACAGCATTGACTCCCGCTTTCACTTTTTCTTTTAAATATAGAATAGTTGTATCTGTAATTTTCTGAAGCAATTCGTGAGCTAACAAGGGTTGTGTAAAACAAAATTCTTTAGCCTTGTCGAAATTTTTACTTCCTTGCCCTTGCACGCAGTAACATAAAATGGTCCACGGACTTCCAGCAAAACCAATCAATGGAACTTCGTCGTTGAGTTTTTCTTTGGTCATTTTAATGGCGTCCATGACATAACCTAAGGTTTCATCAATATTCGGGACGATAACTTCTTTTAACTCTTTTTCACTGCGTATAGGAGTTGGAAGCCAAGGGCCTACGCCAGGTTTCATCTCAACTTCAATATTCATTGCCTGTGGAATTACCAAAATATCACTGAACAATATAGCAGCGTCCATTCCATATCGTCGAATAGGCTGAACGGTGATTTCACTGGCCAATTCTGGTGTTTGACATCGTGTGAAGAAATCGTATTTGGCTTTTATTTCTTGAAATTCTGGCAAATATCTTCCTGCCTGACGCATCATCCAAACAGGGGGTCTGTCCACTGTTTCGCCTTTTAAGGCTCTCAAGAATAAATCGTTTTTAATCATAATTTCTATGTCTGTTCGAGCGCAGTCGAGAACTATTTTTATGTTGTAGTAAGTTGAAAGACCTCTCGACTGAGCTCGAGGTGACTTTTGTTTATTTTAATGTTTTAATAGCTTTTTCAATCACACTTTCCACCGTGGTTTCATCCGATATGTAAATGCTATTTTTTGAATGCAATTTGGCTTCGGAAGCAGTAGTGTTTCCAATGCAAAAAACGGGTGTATTATCTATGGAATTTTTTGTGATATAACTTTCAACGCCACTCGGACTAAAAAACAGGATTCCGTCCCATATTTGATCAAATATGACTGTATTTAGCTCAGTTTTGTATGTTTTTATCTCAAAAAGTGTGTTTTTTGAGTTGTTTATGGCTGAAGGAATTTCGTCTCTTCTACGATTTCCGCAAAAGAAGTAAAAGACCTCACTTTTATAGTTTTTTTGAATAAAATCACCCAATTCCGAACCATAATTGAACATTTTTATCACTTTTTCGCCATTTTCTTGCAAAATCTGCTTTGTTTTCTCACCAACGCAAAAAGTGTTCTTAATTTTCAAATTTTTTCCACAAATTGATTGAACTCCATTTTGACTTGTAAAAATTCCGTTTTTTATTACTGAAGGGGTTTCAAAATCAAAAAATTCGATAGAAATAGCATCGTAATCAATAACTTCAATTCCCGTATTTTTGAATAGTGCTTTTTGAGTTTCAGATAATATTTTAGTGGAAAGCACTTTCATTAGTTCGACATCTCGTCTTTAATTTGCTTCATCAATTCAAGTCCACCACTATTCAAAATATATTCAGCACAGCTTTTTCCAAATCCTTCAACTTCATTTAGTAATGTGGTTTTTTCAATCTCTATTTTATGTGCACCATCCAAGGAAAGTAATATTCCTTTAAATAATACTTTATCATTTACTACTTCAGCAAATGCCCCAATAGGTGCTGTACAGCCTCCTTCTAAGGTCCGTAAAAACTCACGTTCTATTCCTGTACAAATTTGAGAGATTTTATCATTTAATTTCGATGTTGCCTCAATAGAAAAGGCATCATGATCATTTGCTACAACTACCATCGCACCCTGTGCTGGGGCAGGAATCATCCAATCTAACGATTCGTAATTTTCTGGTAATAAATCGATACGTTCAAGTCCTGCTCTTGCAAATATGGCTCCCTGCCAATCGCTATCCGAGAGGCTTTTTAGCCTCGTGTTTACGTTACCCCGTAAACCCACCACCTTGTGGTGCGGATAGCGATTGAGCCATTGTGCTTTTCGCCTTAAACTTCCCGTTGCTATAGTACATTCTTCTTCGTAAGTAATTATATTTTTTATTACCAATACATCTTCCTGCGAAGCTCTTTCCAAAACAGCCGTTTGAACGATGCCTTTAGGCAATAGTGTCGGTACGTCCTTCATGCTATGCACAGCGATGTCCACTTGCCCTTGTATCATGGCAATATCCAATGTTTTGGTAAAGATTCCCGTGATGCCTAATTCGTATAGTGGTTTGTCTAAAACGATGTCTCCCGTTGAGGTAATGGGAACTAATGTTGTTTGATAACCCAATTTCTCAAGACGTGATTTAACCACATTTGCTTGCCAGAGTGCCAAAGGACTGTTACGGGTTCCTATGCGGATTACTTTACTCAAAGGATGCTATTTTTCAAGTTCAAAAACTTGTTTAAGAATATCAATACTATTTTGGGAGGTGCCATTCGCATTTTTTAAATGACTAACGACCTGCGTGGCAATTTTTTGAATGAGTCGGTCTGCTAAAATTTCGGCGTGATCTTCCTGAAATCCTTCAATTTTCTTTTTCTGATAATCAATCTCGCCAGCTTTTATTTCTGAAAGTTTTTCTTTTATCGCTTTTATAGTAGGTGCAAACTTTCTGTGAGATGCCCAGGTTGTAAATTCATTCTGCGCTTCTTCAATTATTTTTAAAGCTTTTGGAAGGTCCGCCTTTCTTTGTGAAAGTGTTTGGTCGGTCATCTTTGAAAGCTCATCCAAATGAACCAATGTTACCAACGGATTTTCAGTGACGTTTTCTGAAACATTTTTTGGGATGGAAAGATCCAAGATTAACAACGGTCTTTTCAGATACAAGAGTTCATTATTTATGGTAGGTTGTTGAGCTCCTGTTGCTACAATAAGTATATCAGACTGTGCAATTTCACTCTGAATATTCGCATAATCTTTTACCAACAAATTGAATTTTCCAGCTATTTCTTCGGCTTTTATCTTTGTGCGATTTATAAGGGTAATGTGTTTATTTTGAGTGTGCTTTATTAAATTTTCGCAGGTATTTCTTCCAATTTTACCTAATCCAAATAGTAAAATATTCTTGTCAGAAACATAAGGAACCCTAGCCATGATATATTGTACTGCTGCAAAGCTTACCGATGTTGCTCCAGAGGAAATCCCTGTTTCGTTTTTAATACGCTTACTTGCTTGAATCACCACATTAATAAGGCGCTCCATATAGGCATTAAGCATGCCTTGTTCTTTTGCAAAGCGAAAACTTTTTCTTAACTGACTAATAATTTCGAAATCACCAAGTATTTGACTATCCAAGCCTGTACCCACTCTAAATAGATGGGAAACTGCATCTGCATTTTTATACGAATAACCAACTTTGGAAAACTCTTCGACCGTTCCTTGCGTGTGGTTACATAATAATGAGATTAGGTCATTTTCAGTATGCGCAAAGCCATACAACTCTGTGCGATTACAAGTAGAAATAACGCTTAAAGACTGAAAACCAGATTCTTTAGCCTTTTCCAACAAATTTTCTTGAGATGCTTCCGAAAGGCTAAAATGTCCACGAGTTTCAGCATCGGCCTTAAGATAGTTTAGACCAATTACGAAGAAATGCTTTTCCAAAGTAGTGTCGAAATGTTGTTTCAAGTTCTCCCTCATAACGTTGCAAGTGCAAATGTAGTAGTATCAGTTAGTAAAAAGTAACGCTAAAAGTATATATAGTATCGTTATGGGTTATTTTGGGTTTTTCAATGACAATTATCAGTTTTTTGTAGTATTTTCGCTATATGTTCCACACTTTATTTGGAATAATTCTAAATAAAGCGAAAATATTTTGAAATGATTTCTGAAAAAAGTATCGCTCAAGGTTTGTATGAAGAAACACAAGTTGATCCTGGATTTTTTATTTTAAAATTTACAAATGATTCTTCTGAAAATCAATATTTTAAGCGAGAAGTAAATTCCAATTATATTCAGTTTCACTTTTGTGTGAAAGGGCAGGGAGCCTTTGTTTTTAATGAAGGGAATTACAATTTACCCATTCTTGAAGATCATTCACTTTTGTTATACAACCCAAAGCTAGATTTACCTATTGAATTATCATTACAGCCTAAAAGTTGGCTGATTTCTATATTGCTTCCTATCAAAAAACTTCATGAGTTATTTTCAAAAGAGGCGAATTACATTTCTTTTTTAAGTGACGAAAATAAAGAGCGTAAATATTACAAAGACACTTTGTTTTCTCCTTCTATGGCGATTGTTTTAAATCAGTTGTTGCAATTCAGTTTGCATCCTATGGTCAAGCCGCTGTATTTCAAAGCAAAATCCTACGAACTGTTGAGTTTGTATTTCAACACCCCTAAAAGTGTGGATGTTGAGCAATGCCCGTTTCTTGTTGATGAAACCAATGTTGCGAAGATTAAAAAAGCCAAAGAAATCATTATTGATAGAATGGCGGAACCACCCACGCTTCAGGAATTAGCAAAAGAAATTGGGTTGTCGCTTAACAAATTGAAAGAAGGATTTAAACAAGTTTATGGCGAACCGGTTTTTAGTTTTTTATTCGATTATAAAATGGAAGTTGCGCGGCAACTATTGGTTTCGGGCTCCTATAATGTAAATGAAGTAGGACTAAAAGTGGGGTATAGTACATCGAGTCATTTTATTTCTGCATTTAAAAAGAAGTATGGCGTGACACCCAAAAAATTTGTGATGAGCCTTTCGTCATAAAATTAATTTCTTCGTTAATAGGTAAGTTTGATACTTTTTTAAGAAAGTTTAAAGTATTGCTTTTTACTTTTGTTCAGTATAAAATATAAAGATGAAAAAAGGAGTTCTCCTTGTAAATTTAGGTTCCCCAGATAGTACAGATCCAAAAGATGTAAAAAAATACCTCGATGAGTTTTTAATGGACCCTCGAGTGATTGATGTTCCCCGATGGGCTAGAATCCTTTTAGTTCGTGGAATCATCTTAAATACACGTCCAAAGAAATCGGCAGAAGCCTACCAAAAAATTTGGTGGGAAGAAGGATCTCCTTTGATTGTAATTTCTGAAAGACTTCAGAAAAAAATACAGCAAAAATCCAATATTCCCGTTGCACTAGCTATGCGTTACGGTAGCATGACGCTGAAAAAGGGACTACAGGAATTAGTCGATAAAGGGGTCAATCAAGTTTTGGTGATGCCTTTGTATCCTCAGTTTGCGATGGCAACTTCTGAAACGATTAATGTGAAAGTTGAGGAGCTTCAGAAAGAATTTTTTCCGAATCTTGAAATTGATTCTTTTCCAGCATTTTATAATCGTGAAGATTATATCGATGTACTTTCAAAAAGTATTGCTGAAGGACTTAAAGGACTTAAAGGGAAAAACTACGAGCACCTACTTTTCAGTTATCATGGTGTTCCCGAAAGACACATCCGCAAAAGCGATATTACCAGTAGCCACTGTAAAATTGACGGAAAATGTTGTGTAACACCTTCTGAAGCGCATACATTTTGTTATCGTCATCAGTGTTTAAAAACGACAAGTTTGGTGGCTAAGAAACTGAATTTACAAGCGGGTACCTACTCTTCTTCATTTCAATCTAGATTAGGGTTCGACCCTTGGTTACAGCCATATACTGATAGAACCATTGAACGTTTTGGCAAAAAGGGAATAAAAAATATGGCGATTGTAACCCCTGCTTTTGTGAGTGATTGTCTTGAAACCTTAGAAGAAATTGCCATGGAAGGGGAAGAGATTTTTCACGAAGTGGGAGGGAAAGAATTTACAACGATTCCCTGCTTAAACGATAGAGATGATTTTGCACAATTGCTTGCCAATTGGATTGAAGAATGGCAACTTACCGATGTTAAAACGGCCATCGCTTAATGAAGAATAATTCCGCATTATTAGGAACAGCACCCATAAGTAAACTTCTTATTCAGCAAGCCGTGCCTGCTTCCATAGGAATATTGGTGATGTCCCTAAATATGATTGTGGATACCATATTTGTGGGACGGTGGATTGGACCTTTGGCGATTTCGGCTATAACGGTTGTCATTCCTGTTACCTTTTTTATTGGTGCTATTGGACTTTCGGTGGGTATTGGAGGTTCCTCGGTTTTGTCGCGTGCCTTAGGCTCAGGAAATCATGAGAAGGCGCTTAAAGTTTTCGGAAACCAAATCACATTAACCTTTTTTACTTCAGGAATTTTAGCGCTTTTCGGTCTAATTTTTCAGCACCAACTTATTGAATTCTTTGGAGCAGATGAGTCCTTTAAAGAACTTGCATTAACCTATTACCGCATTGTCCTGTACGGAATTGTGATGCTCGCAATGTGTATGATGGGTAACAACGTAATTCGTGCCGAAGGGAAACCGAAATTTGCTATGTATGCTATGATGTTACCCGCTATTGGGAACATTTTTATGGATTGGATTCTTATTAAAGTGTTCGACTTTGGAATGGAAGGAGCCGCCTGGGCAACTTTTATTAGTTATGCTATTTGTTTCCTTTTTATTTTTTGGTTTTTTGTGGCTAAAAGCGAATTAAAGCTGAAGATTTCTTCCTTCTTCCTAAACCGAAAAATCGTAAAAGAAATCAACGCACTAAGTTTTGTTACTCTAGCACGACAAGGAACCATTGCGGTACTTACCATTTTATTGAATAATGTGCTTATCACTTATGGAGATTCGCTTGATGTGGCTTCCTACGGAATTATAAGCCGAATGCTCATGTTTGCACTATTTCCAGTGATTGGGGTGAACCAAGGATTTATGCCCATTGCAGGATATAATTATGGTGCGCACAACTACGGACGAGTAAAGGAAGCTATAAACATTTCTATAAAATATTCTGGTGCGATTGCGCTATTTATTTTTGGTTGTTTCATGCTGTTTCCAACCGAAATAGTTTCCATTTTTATCAGTAATTCTGAAGGGATGGATGCTGCAACCTTAGCTAACAATGAAGAGCTTTTAAAAAGAACGCCTTCGGCACTTCGGTGGGTATTTGCGGCTACTCCGGTGATTGTAATTCAATTGATTGGCGCTTCGTATTTCCAAGCGATAGGCAAAGCGATTCCTGCCTTATTGTTGAGTTTAACAAAGCAAGGATTCTTTTTAATTCCGTTGTTGTTTATCCTGCCACCATTTATGGGTGTATTAGGTGTTTGGATAGCCTTCCCTATTGCAGATGTTTTTTCTACAATAGTCACTGGTTACTTCTTAAATAGAGCTGTTAAAAAGGATCTAGTAGAATAAAAAAAAGGAACCCAAAGGCTCCTTTTTTTTTTTTTTAGTAATTTTTAAACTACCAAATCCGTACTCGGTCTTCTGGTTTTACATACATTTTATCACCTTCTTTAATATCAAACGCTTCGTAAAAAGCATCAATATTTAATAACGGTTGTGTTGCTCTATAACGCCCTGGGGAATGAGGGTCTGTCTTAATTTGAGTTCTTAGGGCTTCGTCTCTTTGCTTGGTTCTCCAGATGGTAGCCCAGCTCATAAAGAAACGTTGCTCTGGCGTGAACCCATCAATATTTTCAGGTCTTCCATTTTCTTTATAAAATCTTTGAAGTCCATCATAGGCACCTAACAAACCTCCTAAATCACCAATATTTTCACCTGAAGTGAATTTGCCATTAATGAAAACACTATCCAACACTTCAATTTGGTCGTATTGTTCAGCTAATTTATCTACTCTTTCAGTAAACTGATTTAAATCGGCATCTGTCCACCAGTTTACGAGATTTCCATCAGAATCAAATCGAGAACCACTATCATCAAAAGCGTGTGAAATTTCGTGACCAATTACGGCTCCAATTCCGCCATAATTAACGGCTTCATCAGCTAAATAATCATAAAATGGGGGTTGAAGTATCGCAGCTGGGAATACTATTTCGTTATTAAACGGGTTAAAATAAGCATTCACTGTTTGTGGTGACATTTTCCATTCATTGCGATCTACAGGCTCATCAATTCTATCGAGATTGTCTTTAAATTGCCATGAGTTTACAGCTACCATATTTTCATAATAATTATTTTCTGGGGTTACATTCATCGTTGAATAATCTTTCCATGTGTCTGGGTATCCAATCTTTACGGTAATTTTATTAAGCTTCTCAATGGCTTTTACCTTTGTAGTGTCACTCATCCAATCTAATTTTTGGATTCTTCCTTTAAAAGCTTCTATAACATTGTCAATCATATCTTCAGCTTTTTGTTTCGCTTCTGGAGGGAACATTTCATCTACATACAATTTCCCTAAGGCCTCTCCTACCGTTTTGTTTACCGTAGCAAGTGCGCGCTCCTCGGCAGATTTTTGCTTCTTAGCATCTCTTAGTGTTTTGCTATAGAAATCCCAGTTTGCTTTTTCAATGTCTATAGAAAGATACCCAGCAGCATTGTTAAGTGTTGCCCATCGCATAACAGTTTTCCAAGTGCCGATATCACCTTTTTCTAACGTGTTTTTTAAAACTTCCATGTAAGCGGGTTGCATCACCATTACAGTATCAATTTCTTTGGTAACACCTATGTTTTGGAAAGCTTCTTCCCAGGAAATAGCGGGAACCATTTTTTGAACATCCTTCAAAGAGCGAGGGTTATTAAAATTTCTGAAATCTCTGCGCGCTACCTTATCCAATTGTGGAATGGCCAATGTAGTTTCAAAAGCAAGAATCGTTTCAGCTTGTTTACGTGCGTCTTCTTCAGAGTCACCCAAAAACTGAAGCATTCTTGTAATATGATCTACGTATTGTTGTCTTATTTCAACTGATTTAGCATCTGTGTTTGTGTAATAGTCACGATCGGGTAAACCGGATTTGCCTGGGGTAATATAGCAGGTATTCATTGAGCTATCATTAGGGTCTGGAAAAGCAACAATTTCAAAGAATGGTTGTGATACTTCAACGGCGTTTTCGGTCATCACTTTTTGGAAATCTTCTACCGAATTAATTGCAGCAATCTTATCCAATACAGGTTGTAAAGGTGAAATTCCAGCTTTGTTTCTTGTAATTGTATCCAATTCAGATTGATAAATCAAAATGGCTTTGGCTTGGTCTGTATCAGGAGTATATTTATCGCTTTCTTGGGCTTTTTCTAAAATGGAGAGCATATCCTTGTCTGTTTTCTTTATCAAGACGTTGAATCCTCCCCAACGGACTTGGTCCTCTGGAATTTCGGTATTTTTCATCCACGTTCCGTTTACATAGCTATAAAAATCATCTTTAGGACTTACAAGCGTATCCATATTTGCTAGGATAATTCCTCTTGGTTCATTTTCGTTTTTAGTGGAGTTACTATCCTTACATGCTGATAGGGTAAATGCAAAGACTCCAAAGACTATGAGCGACTTTAAAAGCATTTTTTTCATTATATGGGAATTTAATCTATGAGTTTGTTAAAATTCAGAATTATTAGGTAGTGGGTTACAAATAAAAGTTACAATAGATTTTATTGGTCTTCTAATTCCAATTGAAAAATAGAATCTCTTGCTCTATTTTGCTTTTCGAGCTCCTTTTTTTCATCATCTTTTCGCTGAAAATCTATTTTATCTTTAAGTACTTTCTCGTTAATTTGAATGATAAAAGTTTCAATAGCTTTTTGAGCTTCAATAAGATTGTTTTCAATTTCTTCTGGACGGACTTTTCCTCTATTTACTTCTTGTTTTAAAAGGCTCAATCTAGTTTTTACAATAGTTAACCTTGAGTGTATGGCATTAGAATAAAGAGTATCTGGGATAGTTTTTGAAAGCGAATCTGTATGTGATAATAGTTTTTCAGACTTTATTTTTAAATCTTCTAATAGTATGTTTTTTAGCGTTAAAGCTTCACCTCTAAAATCTTGAAAAATGGGCCAGTTATCTACCAACGTATTTGCTTGAGGAATTAGTTTAGGGACCACAAAACCTGTTGTTCCATAGACAGTTGTATCTGCAACAACTTCTTGAGGTATATTTTCTTCAGAAGAAGCATCACCACAAGACAAAAGCACCAAAAAAAGGAGTAAAAGGAAAAGTAAATATTTCATTATAATTCTAACTGTGCAAATATAAAGGACATAGTGCAAAATTCTATTAAAATTTAATTAAAAAGAACCATTGAGATATCCTTATATTTACCATTAAATTAATAGGTAGATGAAAAAAAGAATTCTTATTATAGGTGCTTGTGGACAAATAGGGACGGAGCTTACGGCAAAACTTAGAGAGCTATATCCAGCACATAAGGTAATTGCATCGGACATTGTAGAAGGTGATGAAGAAATGATGAAAAGTGGTCCTTTCGAGCTTTTGGATGCAACCAATTATAGTGAAATGGAGGATATTGTTATTCGTCATGAGATAACCGAGGTCTATTTAATGGCCGCAATGCTTTCGGCAACGGGAGAAAAATTTCCTATGAAAGCATGGAACTTGAATATGAATTCTTTGTTTAATGTACTTAACCTCGCCAAGGAAGGTAAAATTGATAAGATTTTTTGGCCATCGAGTATTGCAGTTTTTGGTCCTACGACACCTAAGAATGATACCCCGCAGCGCACGATTATGGAGCCTAGTACTGTGTATGGAATCAGTAAACAAACAGGAGAACGGTGGTGCGAGTATTATTATAATAAATACGGAGTAGATGTACGAAGTGTTCGTTATCCAGGGCTAATAAGCTATAAAACGCTGCCCGGTGGAGGTACTACAGATTATGCAGTAGATATTTATCATAAAGCCCTAAAACATGGAAAGTATATTTGTTTTTTAAATGCTGAAACTACCTTGCCCATGATGTTTATGGATGACGCCATTAATGCTACCATCAATATTATGGAGACTCCAGCTAAAAAAATAAAAACCCGAAGT
The DNA here is from genome assembly GCA_034670265.1 of Flavobacteriaceae bacterium. Lineage (GTDB taxonomy): Bacteria > Bacteroidota > Bacteroidia > Flavobacteriales > Flavobacteriaceae > Halomarinibacterium. The sequence continues at coordinate 269,958 of JAXMNU010000003.1, forward strand.
GCCTATAATCTTTCTGCTTTTAGTTTTAATCCTGAAGAAATAACCGAAAGTATTAAAAAGCATTTGCCAGATTTTACAATTGATTATGAACCAGATTTTCGGCAAGCCATTGCCGATTCTTGGCCAAATTCTATTGATGATAGCGAAGCTAGACAAGATTGGGGTTGGGAACATAAGTTTTCTTTAGATGAAATGACCAAAGTTATGATTGAAAACTTAAAGAAGAGATATTAAATTATATTCTCAAGTTTTTGCTTAATATGTTATTGATAATTATTTAGAAAATAAGAGTCTTTAAATGGACAAAAAAGGAGTAAAAATTATAGTTTTATTAGGCTTTGCGTTTATACTTATAAGTGCAACCATAGACCTGGACAATCTTTTTAATTATGCCAATCAAGATATTCCTGACTATATTTTTAAAGATAATACGGGAGATAATCCCATTAGCGACGAAGGGGCAACTCTAGGTCGCGTTCTTTTTTATGATAAAAACTTATCTAGTGATGGTACAATTGCCTGTGCAAGTTGTCATTTGCAATCCCACGCTTTTGGGGATCCAAATGTACAGAGCTTTGGGGTAAACGGACTAACAGGAAGACACTCCATGCGGTTGGTAAACCCTCGATTTTCACGCGAAGAAAACTTTTTTTGGGACGAACGTGCCGAGACATTAGAGGCACAAACTATACAGCCTATTTTAGATCATATTGAAATGGGTTTCAGTGGGACAAATGGTGATCCAGATATAAACGACCTTATTCAGCACTTAGAAAGCCTGGATTATTATAATACACTTTTTGAATTTGTTTATGGTGATTCAGAAATAACTGAAGAACGAATGCAGCTAGCACTCGCACAGTTTATTAGAAGTATTCAATCTTTCGATTCTAGATTTGACGAAGGACTTTCATTAGTAGATAACGCAAGTGTACCGTTTCCTAATTTTACAGCTTCAGAGAACAGAGGTAAGCATTTATTCCTAAATACACCATCTGAAGGTGCAGGTTGTGCAGATTGTCATATGCCGCCAGAATTTGCTTTGCATATTACCTCCCTAAATAATGGTGTAATTACCGTTGCTGGAATGCCAGGAGAAATAGATATTACCAATATTCGAGCCCCATCTCTAAGAGATTTGGTAAATCCAGAAGGAGTCTTAAACAGTCCTTTAATGCACGATGGAAGTTTTATGAGTCTTTTAGAAGTGGTAAATCATTATAATCATATTCCTGATAATCCTGAAAACACCAATTTAGATACTAGGTTAAAAGATAATGATGGAAATCCCCAACAATTAAATCTTACTGAAGGTCAAAAGCAAGATTTGGTAGCCTTTCTTAAAACGCTCACAGGGTCAGATATTTATACCAATGAAAAATGGTCCAATCCGTTTGAGCCAGACGGTTCCATAAAAATTATTGGAGGTAATTTGGGGGTTTCTGAAGCCAATAAATCACCGTTTATATCCTTATATCCAAATCCAGTTAAATCACAGGTGACTGTTGAAACCAGTCTTGATAACTTCAAGATATCCTTATATTCTTTTTCAGGAAAATTGTTATTTGAAGATGAGGTGAATACTCTATCCAAGTTGGGAATGAGTCACTTGCCTTCAGGAGTGTATTTTGTAAGGATTACCACAAGGAATGGTTTAGAAATTACTAAGCGTATTATTAAAAAGTAAAAATCCGATCTTTTCAGACCGGATTTTAAGTTGCTCCTCCTCTTGGGCTCGAACCAAGGACCCTCTGATTAACAGTCAGATGCTCTAACCAACTGAGCTAAGGAGGAAGGTATTTTTCCTTTTAAGCGGATGCAAATATAAAGTATTTTTTATCTGAACAAAAAAGAAAGGTTATTTTTTTTACTTCCCAGCAATGGCTCGATAAATATCATTTCCGTTAGCAAATAATACCAAGGCAATAAGTAAGAAGAAACCAATCATTTGGGCGTACTCCATAAACTTATCTCCTGGCTTTTTACCTGTAACCATTTCCCATAATAAAAACATGACATGACCACCGTCCAAAGCAGGTATAGGGAGTAAATTTAACACCCCAAGCATAATAGATAAAAAGGCAGTAATGCTCCAAAAAGCTTCCCAACTCCAAGTGTCTGGGAAAATATCAAAAATCGCTTTAAATCCTCCAACACCTTTATAAGCACCCGTGCTTGGATTGAATATTTTAGCTAATTGATCCCAGTAACCAGACATTTGAGCTCCAAATTTTCGAGTGCCTACGCCAAAACTTTCAAAAAAACCATATTCTTTTTTGACAACTTTTGCAAGACCAAGCTCATCCATGACCTTGAAACTTTGAGCTGGAAAGATGCCCATCTTTCCGTCATCGTTAATCTTTAAGGGAATTAGAAGGGTATTACCGTCTCTAAGAATGGTCGCTGTTACCGTTTGACTCTTATAATTTTGAAGTTTGTCAACTAGAACATCATAATACGGAACAGGTTCGTCATTAATTTTAGAAATATAATCTCCTTTTTTAAGCCCAGCTTCTTTATTTGCCGAAGAATCTGCTACTTGACCTACCAGAAATGGAATCCGCAATTGAAACAAGGTGCGATCATCACTGTCGCTTAGCTGTCCTAAAAAGTCTTCGGGTAATTGATACGTTATTTCTTTACCATCTCTTAAAACAGTAATTTCATTGGCTACAATGATACTTTTCCGTAAATCTTGAAAACTTTCATACGTTTCGCCATCTACTGAGACAATTTTATCTCCTGTTTGAAATCCAATATTTTTTAAAATCGGGTTTTCTATACTGTAGCCATCTTTCAAACTATCGGTCGCAATATCGGTATCTCCGTAGTAAAAAGAGGCAAAAATATACACCAGTAAGGCAACAATAAAGTTTACAATTACCCCTCCAAGCATAATAATTAAACGTTGCCAAGCTGGCTTACTTCTAAACTCCCAAGGTTGTGCAGGTTGAGCCATTTGCTCCTTGTCCATGCTTTCATCTATCATTCCAGCTATTTTAACATAGCCACCCAAAGGAAGCCAGCCAATACCGTAAACTGTTTCGCCTATTTTCTTTTTAAAGAGGGCAAATTTTACATCAAAAAAGAGGAAGAATTTCTCCACCTTTGTTTTAAACAAACGGGCTGGTAAATAATGACCAAATTCGTGTAATATGATAAGTAAGGATAGACTTAGTAAAAACTGAGATATCTTTATAAAAAACTCCATAAATTCCTTTCAAAAAATTGAACGACAAAAGTAGTGCTTTACTCTTTGCAAAAAAAATAAAACAAACACTGGCGGTTAGTATTACAAAACTTTTAACTGTTACAGTTTTTTTGCTCACTTTTTGAAGAGTAAATTTGCAACATATTATAAATCTATGCTTCAGTTTTTTGCGAAATATAAATTGTTTGGAATAGTCCTCTTAGTGCTTTCAGCAATTATTATTTTTTCAATCTATCAAGTGCTTTTGCCTAAAAAAACACTGAAAATATATCAACCTAGTGACGTAAATTTCGAATTGGTAGATAGCACTATTCAGTACAAAAAGAAATATCACACTATTTCAGATTTTAGTTTAACCAATCAAAATGGGAAAATTATTACACAGGAAGATTACAAAGACAAAATTTATGTAGCGGACTTCTTTTTCACCACTTGCGTGACCATTTGCCCAATAATGACCGACCATATGGTGCAAATTCAAAAAGAACTAAAGGATAGGCATGATATCTTGTTGTTGTCTCATACAGTAACACCAGAGATTGATACCGTAGCACAGTTAAAGCGTTATGCTGATGAGAAAGGAGTGGATGATATGAAGTGGAATTTAGTAACAGGAGATAAAAAAGAAATTTACGATTTGGCGAGAAAATCCTATTTAGCCGCCAAAGATGTTCCGTACAATAAATACGACTTGGTACATACCGAAAACTTTGTACTGGTCGATAAAAAAAGAAGGATTCGAGGTTTTTATGATGGTACAAATCCAGAAGCGATACAGCAATTACTCGAGGATATTAAAATTCTTGAAAAAGAAGAATAACAGTCTTTTTTATACCCCAATATTTTCCCTACATTTGCATTGTTTAAAATCAGTCTAAATAAGAACAATGCCCACCATTGCATCACTACAAAAAGGAGAAAAGGGAATAATCACCGAGTTTTCGGTCGATTTAATTCCGCTAAAGCTTCTAGAAATGGGCTGCCTTCCCGGTAATGAAGTCTCTTTAGTGCAACGGGCTCCTTTTAGTGACCCTCTTTATATCAATATTAACGGAAGTCATCTAGCCATTAGAAAAGAAACCGCTTTACAAATTGAAATAGAATTGATTTCCTAACTATGGCAAAACAGATAAATGTAGCTCTTATAGGAAATCCTAATACTGGAAAAACATCTGTTTTTAATAGACTTACGGGTCTTAACCAAAAAGTTGGAAACTATCCTGGAATCACTGTTGAAAAAAAAGAGGGGATTTGTAAACTTGAAAGAGGAAGGAAGGCACATATTTTAGATTTACCAGGGACGTATAGTTTAAATGCTTCTTCCATAGATGAAAACTTAGTCATTGAACTTTTGCTCAATAAAAATGACAAAGATTTTCCAGATGTTGCTATTGTTGTTTGTGATATTGAAAATTTAAAACGAAATCTGCTCCTCTTCACCCAAATTAAAGATTTGGGAATCCCTACAATTCTTGCTATTAATATGGCAGACAGGATGAAACGTAAAGCTATTTCCGTGAAAATTCCTGAATTAGAAGAACGTCTCGAAACTAAAATTGCCCTTATAAGTTCTCGAAAAAATGAAGGATTTGATTCGTTAAAAGAACTAATTTCTAACTATAAAGACATTTCTACAATACCATGTTTAGATGCTTCGGTGATTGCACCTGAGTATTTCGATAGACTTAGAAAAGCCTTTCCAAATCAGGATTTATATAAGCTTTGGTTAGTGATTACACAGGATGTTAACTTTGGAAAATTAGATAGAAACGAATTTAAAGGAGTTCATACTTTTCAAACAGAATCTAAGAGTAATCTAAAGCGTCTTCAGCAAAAGGAAACCATAAAGCGATATCAATTTATTAATGAAACGCTGAAGGAAACGCTTGATATAGATGCTTCAAAAGCTAAGGATTTACGAAGTCGTTTCGACCGAGTATTAACCCATAAGTTCTGGGGATATTTTATTTTCTTCGGAATTATGCTTCTTATGTTCCAAGCGATTTTCGATTGGAGTAGTTATCCCATGGACTTTATCGATTCTTCATTTGCTTCCTTAAGTGATTGGTTAAAACATTCGCTCCCATCGGGAGATTTTACTAATCTTTTAGCCGAAGGAATTGTTCCTGGCTTGGGAGGAATAGTCATTTTTATTCCGCAAATAGCCTTTCTTTTTTTGTTTATTTCAGTGCTCGAAGAAAGCGGTTATATGAGTCGGGTGGTGTTTTTAATGGACCGAATCATGCGACGATTTGGCCTTAGTGGAAAGAGTGTTGTGCCATTGGTTTCTGGAACTGCATGTGCTATTCCTGCGATTATGGCTACACGTAATATTGAAAACTGGAAAGAACGACTCATTACCATTTTGGTAACTCCTTTCACTACCTGTTCAGCACGATTACCAGTGTATCTTATTATCATTTCCCTAATTATTCCCGAAGGGCGCGTCCTTGGAATTTTCAGTTTACAAGGGCTTACATTAATGTTTTTGTATTTATTAGGATTTGGTGCAGCTATTTTTTCAGCTTACCTGTTGGATAAAATTCTGAAAATTAGAAATCGTTCTTTCTTTGTGATTGAAATGCCCAATTATAAAGTCCCCATGCCTAAAAATGTATTGATTACCGTTATTGAAAAAACAAAATCGTTTGTGTTGGGTGCTGGAAAAATCATTTTAGCCATTTCCATTATACTTTGGGTTTTGGCTTCCTATGGGCCGGGAGATTTTAATAATGCTGAAGAAATTGTACAAAATTCAAATACCCAAAAATCACTTTCCGAAGACGAAATGGAAGCAGCTATTGCTTCATTCAAATTAGAGAATTCGTATATCGGGATTATAGGAAAAGGAATAGAGCCTGTGGTTAGTCCCTTAGGATATGATTGGAAAATAGGCATTGCCATTGTGAGTTCTTTTGCCGCTCGCGAGGTATTTGTAGGAACATTAGCCACTATTTATAGTGTAGGAAGTGATGAGGAAGAGACGATACGTAATCGTATGGCGGCTGAGGTAAATCCAATTTTGGGAACGCCTCGTTTTAATTTTGCAAGTGGTGTTTCGCTATTGTTGTTTTACGCTTTTGCCATGCAATGTATGAGTACGTTGGCAGTAGTGAAACGAGAAACAAATAGTTGGAAATGGCCTTTTTGGCAATTAGTGATTATGTCGGCTATTGCTTACATTGTTGCTTTAGGGGCGTATCAATTTTTAAAATAATATCTTTGTAGTATGCAAACCATATTAGTAATTCTAACATTTAGCATGGCACTGTTTTTTCTTCTGAAAAAATTTGTGTGGAATCCTGTGTTTGAAAATAAAAAGAAAGCTTTAGGGACTCTAGACGGCGGAAAGACTAAATGTGGTGATAAAGATTGTGGTTGTCATTAAACTATTTACTTTCACAAACTAAAAGCGTATAAGGAGCTTTTTCCTTCCCTTCTTCAGGATACGGGTTTAAAGCGACAACTTCAATAAAATATTCTTCTTTTGAATATAGGGTTTTACTAGTTGGCTCATTATTACGAGTTTCTCCTAAGTATATCTTTTTCTGTTCTTTCTTCCCGTTTACTTCCACTTCAACCAATACCACAGCTCTTCCTGCCCAAATACAATTGGTATATTTTGGACAACGAGAATCTTCAATAACATCCATAAACGTTAAGGATACTCCTTGTAAAGAAATAGTTTGTCCTAATTCCATTTTAACTGCAATTTTAGGAGTTTCTGCTTTTTCATTTTGTGCCATAATGGAAAATGTAACTAATAGTACTGATAAGAAAAGTAGCTTTTTCATACGATTGCATTATTTTTTAAGAAATATAAGAAAAAATGATGCCAAAACTTTCAGCAAACAATTTTATCCTCTAAAAAGAAAGAAGTCATCCTTCATATATTCTATCTTTTCATCTTTGTTGGTGATAATATATTCTAATGCCAAATTGGTAAATTCTTTTCCTTTTTCAGTAAGAGAAACAATATCGTTTGAGATGCTTACCATATTATTTTTCAATGCTAAATCAACTACCGTTTTTGAACGAACTTTTTGCCAGTTGATATGCTCGTTGAGGTGATTGATGTGGCGTTCGTTTTCTTCAAAATGATTGTTTAAATGTAATAGAAATGTAATCAATGAAACCTCAGTTCGCTGTTGCTTTTGACGATACAAAACAGACAATAATCCTTTGTTGGGGGCAAATAGATAAACGCCCAAAAATAATAGCCCTAATACTGTAGTCATCGACCCAGAGATGGAAGCGTCCAGTAAATGTGCTAACCAGTATCCACTAACCGCAGAAAACGCTCCAAAGATCATGGAGAGGAGTAGCATTTTTTTCAAATTGGCAGTCAATAAATACGCTGTGGCAGCAGGGGCAATCATAAACGCGACAACCAAAATAGCTCCTACGGCATCAAAAGCACCTACGATAGTAATGGAGGATACAGACATTAATCCGTAGTGCATTACAAAAGGTGAAAAGCCTAAAGCAGCCGACAATCCTTTATCAAAAGTGCTTACCTTCAGCTCTTTAAAGAATAAAAATAATAGAATCACTATAAAGATTAGTATAATTCCCATAATCCATAAAGATTTAGGCCCCATATCCAGTCCAGAAATGAACAACCTATCAAAAGGAGCAAAAGCAAGTTCGCCAAGTAACACGGCATCCACATCCAAATGCACATCGTTGGCGTTTTTTGCAATGAGAATGACTCCAATACTAAACAGCGACGGAAAAACTAAGCCAATCGCCGTATCTTCTTTTACAAGTCCTGTTTTCTGAATTACCTCAACTAAAACAACAGTAATAACACCCGTTAAAGCAGCTAATAAAATAAGCAATGGCGAATTAAGATCTTGGGTAATAAAGAATCCAATCACAATACCAGGCAAAATCGAATGGCTAATAGCATCGCTAATTAAAGACATTTTCCGAAGTACTAAAAACACTCCAGGGATAGCACAAGCAATAGCCACTATGACTCCAATTAGTTGTATTTCAATTTGAGGGCTAGTCATTTTTTTGTTGATTAAATAAGTTTTTTGCTTCTTCAAACCCAATAGGAGTCAAAGACCATTCTTGCCCCTTCAACCGAATCCATTCTTTCTCTTCCATGGTTCTTAACGAACCTTTTGTAAATCCTTGAAAATTATTCAATATTCTAATGGCGTGCGGGTGCGAAATATTCTCGTGGGTTTTGGCAATCCCATACATAAACTGAAGGGTCTTTTTTAACTGAAGATCATTTCTGTTTTTTCTAAAACGGATTTCCCTAAATAGAATCCCTCTTTCTGGTGAAAATATAAAGGAAAATAAAACGAAAACGCCGGCAACCAACACAATTACAGGACCTGTCGAGAGATTATTGTCACTTGCACTAATGGCAGTTCCTAAAACACCTGATAAAGCCCCAAAAATGGCAGCTAAAATAATCATCACTTTTAAACTGTTGGTCCATTGCCTTGCCGCAGCAGCAGGGGCTAAAAGCAGCGCACTCATTAATACAACACCAACTGTTTGTAACCCTAAAACAATGGCCAAAACAATAAAAAAGGTAATTAGAACGTCTATAAATTTTGTGTTAAAGCCAAGTGTTTTGGTATAATCTGCGTCAAAAAGTAAGATTTTAAATTCCTTCCAAAAGAGTAACAACACTATTAAACATATCCCTGTGACAATGACCATAATCGTTACATCTTTTTCAACTAAAGTCGCAGCTTGACCAAACAAGTATTTATCCAATCCTGCCTGATTGGCGTTGGGTTGCTTCTGAATAAAAGTGAGTAATAGCATCCCAAACCCAAAGAATAAAGAAAGAATTAACCCTAACGCAGTATCACTTTTTAAATGGGTTTTTGACGTAATGCCTCGAATCCAAAAAGTACCAATTAAGCCACTTACTAAGGCACCCAATAGTAATATGTTTGAATCTTTTGCTCCTGTAATTAGAAAGGCAATCGCAATTCCAGGTAGTGCAGCGTGAGAAATGGCATCTCCCAACAGACTCTGTTTTCGTAATACGGCAAAACTACCCAGCATACCACAAATAGCACCTAAAACGGCCGTTCCCAGCGTGATGGTGCGTAGGGTATAGTCGGTAAATACCAATTCAAAATATTCTGTAATAGACATTTATATTGCTATTTATTAATAGCTACTTTATAATTAATTCCGTAGGTCTTGGTTAAATTATCATCGTTAAAAATTTCCTTGACAGGTCCAGTGGCAATCTTTTTTACATTCAAAAAAGTGACCCAATCAAAGTATTCTGGCACCGTTTGTAAATCATGATGCACAACCACTAAGGTTTTCCCCGCTTTTCGTAATTCTTTTAAAATATTGATGATTGCAATTTCTGTGGAAGCATCTACCCCTTGAAAGGGCTCGTCCATAAAATAAATGGATGCATTTTGCACTAAAGCTCGTGCTAAGAAAACTCGTTGTTGTTGTCCACCACTCAACTGACTAATCTGCCGGTTTTTAAAAGCTAACATCCCAACTTTTTCCAAAGCTTCTAAAGCTGCCTTTTTTTCTTTTTGCCCAGGACGTTTTATCCAACCTAAGCTTCCGTAAGTGCCCATCATCACCACATCGATAGCGGTCGTGGGGAAATCCCAATCTACGCTTCCTTTTTGCGGGACATAGGCGACAAGCTTCCGTTGCTCCTTGTAAGGTTTGTCGTAAATAGAAATACTTCCCGCAATGGGTTTTATGATTCCTAAAATGGCTTTGATGAGGGTTGATTTACCAGCGCCGTTAGGCCCTACGATTGCCATTAGCACCCCTTCTGGAACTGCCAAATCAATATCCCATAGCACGGGTTTGTAGTCGTATGCTACCGTAAGGTCATCTACTTTTATGGCATAACTTCCTGTGAAAACAGGAATCTTATTAGTATTTTCTTCCATCAATTTATTTTAGCGCATTGACAATAGTATTAACATTGTATAAAAACATTCCAATGTAAGTACCTTCAACTGTATTAGCATCCCCTAAAGCGTCACTATATAATGAACCGCCAATCACTACCTCATGGTTTTTGGAAAGCACCGCTTGTTGTAATGCTTCAATGGTTCGCCTTGGAACAGAGCTTTCTATGAAAATAGCCTTCACTTTATTTTCAATAATGAATTCTGAAAGCTTTTGAACGTCCTGTACCCCAGCTTCGGTAGCTGTGGAAAGTCCTTGTAAGCCCACCACATTAAAACCATATTCTATTCCAAAATAATTAAAGGCATCATGTGCAGTAACCAAAATTCTTTTTTCTTGTGGGAGTGTTTCAATAATCGATTTTACTTCAGTTTCTAAAACAGAGAGTTTCTCTTGAAACGCCTTATTATTGGCAATAAATAATTCTGAATTCTTTGGGTCTTCTTCTGATAAAACTTCAGTTACCTTGTTAGCGAATTCTTTAAAATACTGAATATTAAACCACACATGGGGGTCATAATTTGAAGCAAAATATTCCGACCCAATTAGGCCATCTTTATCAAGTTGCTCTCCCAAAGCAATGGTTTTTTTCTGTTGAGACTCCATCTTTTCAAATACTTCAACCAACTTTCCTTCTAGATGTAAACCGTTGTAGAAAATGACATCTGCATTGTAAAGTTTTGAAACATCCCCTTCACTGGCTTTAAACAAATGGGGATCCACTCCAGCACCCATTAAACCATTTACCTCAATGGCATCGCCACCAATGTTTTTTACAAGATCAGTAATCATGGTTGTTGTTGTGACAACATTTAGTTTTTCAGCTGTTGAAGATGGATTTTTACATCCTATCAAGACTATGCTTAAACATATAAAAAGTACTTTTTTCATGTTATTTCTTTTTTGGAATTCTATAGCTTAACCCAGCGCTAAGCAGAATATCTTGCCCTTCGGTTATGCTACTTCCAACCGTGGCATCCAACTGAAGATTATTATTGACTAAATAGGTAACCCCAGCATCCCAAAAGTGATTTGCTTGATTATTTTCAGGAAGATCTCCGTACACTTCTGCATAAAATCCAAAAGTGTCGGTGATGGAATACCCGTAAGCTAAAGTGTAGATATAAGCTATTTCTGGCGAGTCATCTCCCCATTGTGCCCCCACATTATAGCCTAAACTCGATTTTTCACTTAACGTATGCGAAAGTGAAAACCTAAAGTCTGCTCCTGTAGTATTGGGTTTGTAATCATCACCAGCAGTGAGAGGTAAAAATACGTGACCAATAAGTGCTATTTCGGGTTTCCAGCCCTCTTCTTGGGCTATATCTATTTTTGCCCCGGCAAGTAAAGGAGAAAAACCACTTAGTACATTGGGGTTTTTATTTCCGTTGACGGAAAACTGTGTTTCTTCAAAATTCCAACCTAATCTCAATTCGAGATTATTTAAAATCCCATATCGAACTAAGGTTGTATTATAACCCAGAGTTTCCATTTTAAAATCTTCTTCTTCAAATGAGGTGTAAAAACCTCCTGTTTCAATTTGAAGCACCCCTGCACCAACCGTTGAAGATGCTTCGGTAGCATCGGGTCTGTCTGTTACGAGCGAAGTTTCAACTTCGGTTTCCTGAGCCTTTAATCCGAAGGAAATTCCGAATACAAAAAGTAGAATAAAATAGGGTAGTTGCTTCATAGTTTAATTGATTTGAACGTATAAATTTTCAGTAACTTTTTTGGTAATAAAATAGGTTTCGTTCTTAATTTGAATGGTCATGGAATCATCAAAATCATCCTTTTCCAAAACCGATATTTCTGTGCCAATGGCAATATTTCGTTTGTCGAGATATTTTAAAAAATCACTGGCAGACTCTTTAACACCTACACAAATTCCAGTTTGAGAGGGTTGTAATTTTGAAAGCAATTTTTTTTCCGTTTTTTTGAAATTACCATTACTATCTGGAATAGGATCACCATGTGGATCTACCGAAGGATACTCCAAATACTTATCCAAGCGAGCAATTAAATCTTCAGACTGAATATGCTCCAATTGCTCAGCAATTTCGTGTACTTCGTCCCATTGAAAATTTAACTTTTCAACTAAAAAAACTTCCCAAAGACGATGCTTCCTAATAATATTAGCAGCAATTTTTTTGCCGTTTTCGGTGAGTGTTGTGCCCTTGTATTTAATGTAGGTTAGCACATCTTTTTCGGCTAATTTTTGAACCATATCTGTTGCCGAAGAGGGCTTGGTGTCTAATTTTTCGGCAATGGCATTGGTGCTTACTCCTTCTGGCGATAACTGCTGAAGGTGAAAAATATTCTTTAAATAGTTTTCTTCTGCCAATGTAAACATAAGGCAAAGGTAAAAATATTTTTAGACTTATCTAAAAATGGATACAAATTTTTTAGTTTCCTATTTTAAAATCCTCTTTCTTTTTGAAGTTGTTCATAGGCTTCTTGTACTTTTTGAAACTTTTCTTGAGCCCCTTTTTTATAAATTTCATCCATATGCTGAAGCTTGTCTGGATGGTATTTTTTAACCATTTCACGATAGGCTTTTTTAATTTCAGAAACCGAAGCCGTTCTTTCAATTTCCAAAATTTTATAAGCGCTATCTGGATTTTTAAAGAACATGGCTTTGATGCTTTCAAAATCGCGCATTTGAATGCCCATATACCCTGCTATTTTTGAAATTTCATTCACTTCTGGCGTAGAAACTAAGCCATCTGCTTGTGCAATACTAAATAAAAAATGAACCATTTGTAAACGAGATTCGTAACGCATCTTTTGTCGTAACAAGCCACCAATATTTTGTGCAGAAATCTCACGTTTTTTTACTACTTCATTAAACACTTTAAAGGTGGCATTGGCTCGTTCTTTTCCGTATGCCTGAACAAAATATTGTCTTACATAATCGAGTTCATTTTGGCTTACCGTACCGTCTGCTTTAATCACCAAAGAAGCTAAGGAGAGTAGGTTTAATTCGAAATCGGCTGGACTTACAGATTCCCTTTGTTGCTGAAAAATACTTCGCCTTTTGTGTTTGGTTTTACCCAGATTCATATTATCGAAAATGCTTCCTAATATAAAGCCAATAACAGCACCTGGAAATCTAAAAAAAGAATAGCCTAAAATGGCCAATAACCAACGAATCATCTAGTGTAATTAAATTAATAGAAAAAGAAACCAAAGATAACTATTTCTATAAAAGTGTTTAGATAGTTTTAAGAACTATCATCCTAAAATTGGTTATCTTTGCACCTTAATTGTTACACTAAAAACAAAAATTATGTATCCAGCAGAATTGGTAAAACCGATGAGAGAAGATTTGACCAGAATAGGTTTTACCGAATTATTTACAGCAGATGAAGTAGACGATGCAATTCATCAAGACGGAACTATCCTTGTGGTGGTAAACTCGGTTTGTGGTTGTGCCGCAGCAAATGCGCGCCCAGGAGCGAGAATTTCACTTCAAAATGCTAAAACGCCAGACCGTTTGGTAACTGTTTTTGCAGGGGTAGATTTTGAAGCGGTTGATGCCGCAAGAGCATTAATGGTTCCATTTCCACCAAGTTCACCTTCTATGGCTTTATTTAAAAATGGGGAATTAGTTCATATGTTAGAAAGACACCATATTGAGGGAAGAAGTGCCGAATTAATTTCTGAAAATTTAAAGAGCGCATATAACGAATACTGTTAATATTCCTAGTAAATAGAAAAGTAAAACCGCTTCTCATTGAAGCGGTTTTTTTATTTTTGATTCTCATGAAAGCATTTCAAAAAATAATAAGCTATCCCTTTTCGGTGATTTTCTACCTTCTCTTTGGGATACTATTAGTGTTTTTTGAAGCCATTCAACGTATTTGTTTTAACGTTTTTGGATACCAAGCTCATAAAACCAGTGTAGATATCGTCAACGGACTTTTTTTAGTCATTCTTCATGTGGTTGGGACTACCTTTAAGTTTGAAATCTCTTCAACAATTCCTAAAAACGCACCTATTATCATTGCTTCAAACCACCAAAGTTTATGGGACATTCCACCCATTATTTGGTTTTTAAGAAAAATCCATCCCAAGTTTATTTCAAAAATTGAATTAGGAAAAGGCATCCCCACAGTTTCTTATAATTTACGAAAGGGAGGCTCGGTGTTAATCGATCGGAAAAACCCTGCGCAAGCCACTAAAGAAGTTGAAAGGATTGCTAAATACATTTCAGAAAATAATAGAAGTGTGGTGATTTTTCCTGAAGGTACCCGAAGTAGGGACGGTGTTCCAAAAAAATTTTATAGAAAGGGACTCATCACTTTATTTGAGCATGCTCCTGAAGCTTATGTTTTGCCAATTTCAATTAATAATTCTTGGAAATTACAACGCTACGGCATGTTTCCTATTCCGCTGTTTACAAGACTTACCTTTTATGTACACCCACCTTTAAAAGTCTCAGATTTTGAAAAGGAGGTATTAGTCAATACAGTTGAAACTCAAATTAAATCAAAGATTATCTAAAACAATCTCGTTTGTGGATCTTTTAATTGAAGGTAATGACTTCTATCTAATTTTGGCATTCTATTATCTTTTAAATACTTTTTTTTACCTAGAATAACAGTGTCAGCGATCTGTTTTGCAATAGTTCCTTCGCCTCGCATTCGAGTTCCCCATCGACTGTCATTCAATTTTCCGTCATGGCATTCGGCTATCTGATTTAATATTTTTTCGGCTCTATCTGGCAATGCCTTTTTTGCCCAATCTTCAAAAATAGTGGCTATTTGTCCGTTTAACCTTACTACTGTATAGGCAACACTTTTGGCACCCAAAGAGGCAACAGTTTCTATCAACGGTAATATTTCATGGCTATTTAACGATGGGATAATGGGTGCCATCATCACATTTACAGGGATGTTGTTTTTAGAAAGCTCTTCTACCGTGTGGAGTCTATTTTTAATGCTCGAGGTTCTTGGCTCCAACAATCGCCTGGTTTCTTCTTTCAAGGAAGTAATGGATATATTAACAGCAATGGTATTGTATTTTGCCATTTCTTTTAAAATATCCAAATCTCTTAAAATCAGTGAATTTTTGGTAATGATTCCCGTTGGATTTTTCCACTGAAACATCTTCTTTAAACAGTTTCGGGTAATTTCTAGTTTTCTTTCAATAGGCTGATAACAATCTGTATTTCCTGAAAAAACAATGGTATCTCCTTGCCAATTTTTACTTCTTAATTTATCTTCTAGTAGTTGTGGGGCATTTTTTTTCACTAAAATATTTCGTTCAAAATCTAACCCTGCGCCGTAGCCCCAATATTCGTGACTATTGCGTGCGTAGCAATACACACAACCGTGTTCACAACCCTGATAGGGATTGGCAGAATACCCCATTCCCACATCTGGGCTGTCTACTTTATTGACGAAGGTTTTAGGAAATACATCGATGTATTTGGTTTTGTTTTTATCGGCAAGTTCTCCTTCTTCCTGGCAATAATTAAGGAAGTCATCCAAGGGTTCGTGTTGGTGTTCAAAAAACCGATTGTGGACTTGCTTCTGGGCACCACGACCCTTGATAGGTTGGGACATAAAAAAACTTTGAAGGGAAATAACTCCTTCAAAGTTAATTTAAAATATGGAATAATTCCAAATTAAACAGGAAATATTCCTATAATTATTTTCCTGGAAACTTAGGTTTTCGTTTCTCTAAAAAGGCTTGCGTACCTTCTGCAAAATCTGCCGTACCAAAACATTTACCAAAGGCAGTAATTTCGGTATCAAAGCCATTTTCACCCGCTTCAAATCCTGCATTAATGGCTTCAATGGCAGCCGCAATGGCTACAGAGGAGTTTCGCTTAATCTTTTCGGCTAGTTTTTCAGCTAAGGGAAGTAATTCTTCTTGAGTCGTTACATGATTTACCAATCCATATTGTAATGCTTGCGAGGCATCAATCATTCCCGCTGTCATAATAAGTTCCATGGCGCGACCTTTACCCACCAATTGCGGTAAACGTTGCGTTCCCCCGTAGCCAGGGATGACTCCCAGTGAAACTTCAGGAAGCCCCATTTTGGCAGTATCACTCGCTATACGAAAGTGTGCTGCCATCGCCAATTCTAGTCCGCCACCCAATGCAAACCCATTTATGGCAGCAATGACTGGGGTGGAAAGATAGGCTACAAAATCAAATAATAATGCTTGCCCTTCGGCAGCCAATTTTTCACCTTGCGATACCGAAAAATCTGCAAATTCGCTAATATCTGCACCTGCGACAAAGGCTTTTTCTCCACTTCCAGTAATGATAATAGCCTTTGTGTGTTTGTCCTTTTCGGCACGTTTAAAGGCTTTATGAAGTTCCTTGATGGTTTCAAGGTTTAAGGCATTTAATTTTGAAGGCCGATTAATGGTAATGGTGGTAATACCGTCATTAAAATCGACCAATATATTATCGTAATCTTTAGCTTTCATTTTTTTGAAATTTGAAATCTAAAGGTACTAAAAACCTATTAGTTTTGGGGGATAGAAACGGTAAATATGGTGCCTTTCTCTTCGATAGATTGCAGCGAAATGCTACCATTATAAGTTTCTACAATATTTTTTACCATGGCCAACCCTAAGCCCATGCCACTTGATTTTGTAGTGAATTTTGGTTCAAAAACTTTTGGTTTATTTTCTTCAGAAATACCCGCACCATTGTCTGAAACTGTAATGAAAGTTTGCTTGTTTTCAGAAAATACACGCACTTCTATTCTTGGGTCTTCGGGATTTTTCTTTTCAATAGCTTGAATGCTATTCTTCACCAAATTGGTAATCACGCGAATAAGTTGTGTTCTGTCAAATTTTGAAATAATCTCTTTTTCTTCAGAAAAGAAATAGATATAATCTTCATTAAAAATATCCAAAGCCAACTTCGTAATGGCTACTACATTTAAATTTTCATCCTGCTGTGCAGGCATTTTTGCATAGGTTGAAAATGCAGATGCTATGGAACTTAAAGTATCTATTTGATGAATAAGGGTATTGGTATATTCGTTTACTTTTTCAGTAATATTTGGATCATTAGGATCAAATTTCCGCTGAAAACTTTGTACCGATAAGCGCATAGGGGTTAACGGGTTTTTAATTTCATGCGCTACTTGCTTTGCCATTTCTCGCCATGCGGCTTCCCGCTCACTGCTTGCTAACTGTGCTGCACTTATTTCGAGTTCGTCAATCATCCCGTTATAGGCTTCCACAAGGGTGTAAATTTCCTGTGAAGTATCGTTATCTAGTTTAATTTTTTTGTTCCGTTTGTTGAGACGTGTTTCGGTGATTTTATCACTCACCGTTTTTAAGGAACGCGTAATATATTTAGAAAGAAAATACGCTAAGCCAATAGCAATTAAAAGCATAAAACCATAGACCATGCCAACACGCTTAATATTTTCCATAAGCTCTTTATTAATAAAGCCATCGTCTTCTATGTAGGGTAAATTAAGTATCGCCAAGGGCTTAAACGAAGCGTCTGTGATGTAGGAATAGGAAGATTGGTACTCTTGTCCCTCTTCTTCAAAAGAATAGACATAACTTTTGGTTGGGGAGTCTTCAATATGTGTTAAAATAGCTCTCGAAAGCTTTGCATAAGAAGTATCTCGTAAAAATGAGGCTCGGGAGGATTTGAGCAGTGTTCCTTTTAAATCGTATAAATGAATTTCAAGGTTGTGAATGTCCTTTATTTCATAAATTTTGCTTTTGAAAATCAACGGAATGAGTTCCGTTTCCACTGGATAGGTAGTGTTTTTTAAAACATAATTGATATTTTCTTTGATATTGGCTTCTTTACGAAGTAATCGTTCCCGGTGGTAGTCTTCGGCCTCTTCTTTATACTGAATGGCGGTAACTATGGATAGTGATATAAAAGTCATCACTAACAAGAGTAGCATGGAAAGAAAAATACGAAAGCGTAGTGATTTGTAAAACTTCATACGTTGTAATGGTTACGGGAAGATAACAATAATTGCACCAAAAGATGAAATTTTCAAAATTTAAAAAACAAATTCCAACGTATTTGTCAGTTCGAGTGATTCAATTTTCCAAAAGAAAAATGAATTGTATCGAGAACGACATTATTATTTTTCGCGAATACGTTTATAGATTTTATAACCTAACATAATGAGAATAGAAAATAGTATAATGCCCACTGTGCCGTAAATCCAATTAAAGGCATTTTTTAAGATGACCAAAAACACCACAGCGAACAGAATAATGGTGGCTCCTTCATTAAAAATGCGCATAAAATTGGAAGAATATTTTACCTTATCCTTTTGTAAATCTTTAAAAATAAGATGACATTTTATATGATAGGCAATGAGTAACACCACAAAACCCAATTTCACTTGCATCCAACCATCGGTGAGATAAAAGGTGCGCATGGCGAGCATCCAAATGGCAAATCCGGTAGCTAAAATCATACTGGGCCATGTAATAATATACCACAACCGTTTTGCCATGATTTTTAATTGAGCTCCTAAAATTTCTTTGTCTGGATACGGCTTTTGGGAAGCTTCAATTTGGTACACAAACAACCTCACAATATAAAACAAGCCAGCAAACCAAGTGATGACAAAGATGAGGTGTAAAGATTTGAGGTAGTAGTAGAGCATTAGTCTTTATCTTCTTCAATAAACAAATAGTTCAAATTCTTTGCATTAAACTGCTCATTAAAGCTTTTAATCTCGCTAGAAACTAAAATTTCAAAGTGCATCAATTCGGTATTAATTTTGTTGGTTAATTCATTTTTAACCAAAATATCTTGTTGTGTCGGTGGGAAGTCGTCCATACTTACCAAGCTATTTAAATGCGCCAATTTATTAGTGAGCTTTATGGGGAAGTTTAATGGATCTTGACCGCTTCGGTTTTGGGTTTGGTAGAGTGCTTTTTCAATTTCGGAAAAATCTTCGCTTAATTTTTTGGCTTTTTCTACCAAATCTTTCACACTTTCGTTGTCTTTGTATTGCTTCTGAAAATCCTCCAACTGGGCATTAATCTTTCGTATTTTTTTAATGCTTTTATGGGCCTTATCCACCGTTTTATTAATGTCTGTAATAAAATCGAATTGTCGCTGCATTCCTGCGATATCGGTTTCCGCATTTTTATCGGGAAGAATATTGAAATTTTGCGAAAGCGTTTCTTCTCCAACTTGCAATACTACTTTATACGTGCCAGGAACCGCTTTAGGAGCATCGGTACTTGCCCACCAGAGGATCATTCCGTCAAGTCGTTCGGCGCCATCCCCTTCGGTATCCCAAACAAAAAAATTGCCTCCTTTTTTTACTGAAAGTTTGTCTTTTTTGCCTTTACTGCTGAAGGATTTTATGGTGTCGTTATTCATTTTTAGAAAACTCAATTTCACTTCTTTTTCGGAAGGGTCATCCAAATTAAAATACACCATCACACCATTGGGGTGATTGGTCCCCGTGGTAAGCGAACCTTTTCTGGAACGACCGTCCATACGGTAAGTGTCTTTGGGTTTAAAGAGATAGTTAGTTTTTGATTTTGTGGCTGCGAGCTGATGCAATACTGTTAAATCATCTATTAACCAAAGGCTTCTTCCTTGTGTTGCCACAATGAGGTTGTTGTCTTTTACAGCTAAATCGGTGATGGGAACAACAGGTAAATTCAGCTGAAACGATTGCCAGCTTTCCCCATCGTTAAAGGAAATATACATTCCGGTTTCTGTTCCAGCGTACAGTAAGCCTTTTTGAGTTTCATCTTCCCGAAGCACTCTCGTGAAATGTTCTGCAGGAATTCCATTGGTGATTTTTTTCCACGTTTTTCCGTAGTCGGTAGTTTTGTACAAATAAGGTGCAAAATCTCCTGTTTTGTATTTGGTTCCAGCAATATAACAGGTTCCAGCATCAAAGCGGGAAGGTTCAATACTGTTAATCATCATCCATTCGGGCATCCCTTTTGGAGTCACATTTTCCCAAGTTGTACCTCCGTTTCTTGAAACATGCACCAAACCATCATCACTTCCTGTCCATAAAAGCCCTTCGGTAATTGGAGATTCTGCTGCAGCGAAAATGGTACAATAATATTCTACAGAGGTATTATCCTGTGTAATAGGCCCTCCAGAGGAGCCTAATTTTGAAGGATCGTTGCGGGTTAAATCGGGACTTATTAATTCCCAACTTTCTCCTTCGTTGGTGGTTTTGTGTAAATGATTGGAGGCGGTATATAATACCTTAGGGTTGTGTTTTGAAAAGAAAATAGGGAAATTCCATTGAAAGCGATATTTCATAGCTTCGGCACCATGCCCCATAGGATTATCGGGCCATACACTTACACTTCGTACCGTTTTGGTTTTATGATTGTAACGGGTTAAAAATCCGTCGTAGCTTCCGCCGTACACAATGTCATTATTAGTGGGGTCAATAGCGATATGAGCACTTTCGCCACCTGCGGTTTCTTCCCAATCGTCCTCATCAATATTCCAGCTTTCGGTTCTATGCGGAATTCTTAACGTTGAATTATCCTGCTGTGCGACATAAATCCGGTATGGGAACGAATTATCTGTGGTAACCCTATAAAATTGAGAAGTAGGCTGATTATAATAGGTACTCCAGGTTTCACCCCCATCATAGGTTACTTGGGCGCCCCCATCGTCACCAATAATCATTCGATTTGGGTCTTCGGGAGCAATCCAAAGATCGTGATGATCTCCATGTGGAGCATTATACGTATCGAAAGTTTTACCTCCATCGGTACTTTTATGATACCGCACGTTTAAAACATAGACTGTATTTTCGTCTTCGGTATCTGCATAAATTCGGGTGTAGTACCAAGCGCGCTGACGCAAATCACGGTCGCTATTTACATACTCCCAAGTGTCACCACCGTTATCGCTTCGGTAGAGTCCACCCTTTTCTTTGTTTTCAACAATCGCCCAAACTCTTTCACTGTTTAAAGGGGAAACCGTTACGCCAATAATTCCTAACGTATCGGATGGAAACCCACTATTCTTCGAAATTTCTTTCCAAGTTTCTCCGCTATCCGTACTTTTCCAAAGGGCAGAACCGTCACCCCCACTGCTTAAACTATAAGGAGTACGACGAACATTCCAAGTAGATGCATACAGAATTCGAGGGTTATTTGGATCTAAAATAAGGTCAACGGCACCAGCATTTTCATTGGCAAAAAGAGTACGATTCCAAGTTTTTCCGCCATCGGTACTTTTATACACACCACGCTCCTGGGTGGGTTTGTAAATATTTCCCATGACGGCGGCATACACAATTTGATGATTTTTTGGGTGTGTGGCAATGCGTGGTATATGACGACTTTTCTCTAGCCCAACTTGCTTCCACGTTTTTCCAGCATCTTCCGTTTTCCACATGCCATAGCCAGATGATACGTTTCCGCGCACGGTTTTTTCACCCCCACCCACATAAATGACATTAGGGTCGTCTTCCGCAACTTCAATAGCGCCAATGGAGCCTCCAAAAAAACCATCGCTTATATTTTCCCAAGTTCTTCCGCCATTTTTGGTGCGCCAAACGCCACCGCCAGTGGCTCCAAAATAAAATAAATTGGGTTTATTGGGAACGCCAGTAACGGCGGCACTTCTACCGCCACGAAAAGGACCAATAAGCCTATATTCTAGGGCATTGTATAATTCTTCGTTATAGGTTTGTGCAGAAATAGTTTCGGAAAAAAAGAATGAAAAAGAAGCAAAAAGGGCACTAAATACTAAGGTGTAAAATCGAGTCATTGCAAAAAGTTTAGGAAATTTAAAGATACGGAATTTTAAATGTCTCTTTGAAAAGTGTACTCCAACAATTTGTGGATATTAACCGTATCTACCGTTTTATAATTTTCTTCTGTATTTTCCAAAAATGAAGGAGGGTCTAACGCAAGCTCTTTTGCTTTTTGAACATAGTATTTCTTTTTCACGGGATGTTGCGGACTTACAGCATTAAAAATATGGCCAAAAGCATCATTTTGAATGATTTTTAAAAGTACTCCAATACAATCCTCTCGATGAATGAGATTTACCGAAGCGTTCCCGCCACTTAAATTTTCTCTTCCTGCTAAATAGCGCACGGGTTGTCTGCTTCCGCCAATAAGTCCCCCAAAACGGACAATACTACATTTAAAATTTGAATTGAAAAAAAGCTGTTCTACTTGCAAAAGTTGTCTACCTGCTTCACTATCGGGTTTTGGAGTATTGGCTTCGGTAACATGGCCTTGTTCGTCTGAATAGACCGAAGTACTACTTATATAAATACATTTTTCGATGTTGGCTGTTTCAATTTCTTTCAAGAAATGAGTCATTTTTAAAACATAGTCTGAGCCTGTATTTCTTCGCAAGCCGGGGGGAATCATAACAATTAAAATATCTGTTTTTTTCAGAAAAGATTGCACACTTCCTGCTACTCCTTTTTCAGAAATGGTAACGGCATACGCATCGAACCCTTTTGTTTGAAGTTTTGCAGCTTTTTCAAGTTGGGTGACACTACCTTTTACTCGAAAGCCTAAATTTTGAAGGCGCTGTGCCAAGGGTAATCCTAGCCATCCTAACCCTGCTATGCCAATAGTTTTACTCATTCACATTTGGTATTAAAGAATCCACGACTCGTTTTTGAAGTGCTTTTCGATTAATTAATCGTTTCATTACAATAGCATCTGTAAACACAAAGGGTTTGGTCATCGTGTTTTTGGGTCTTTCGGCCATTGTGAATTGTGGATTTTTCAGTAAATCGAAAGAATATTCCAGCACATTAAAAGTGACTTCAACATCTTTTGGAACAGCGTAATTAACCTGTAACGTATCGTTTGGAGAGACATAAAAGCTTATAAGTCCATTGCTTACTCTATTGCTATATACTTTACCTGTACTGTCTTTGGCAACACTTTTTCCGTTGTAAGAAAGTGCATTAAACACAATACTTTTATCTGCATACAACCGAATAACATCCACCTCTCTTTTAGGATAAATGGTGAACGAAACAGAGCGTTCTTCACCCATAATTGTATCTGAATTTATAAAGGCATCAAACTTAGGAATGTCTTTAAAAGGTGCTTCTGCAGCAAAGGTGTAACCCATATTATACTTACTGCCTGCAGCACTTTCGACATAGTTGGAAGCTTCTTTGGGATTTTCTCCTAAATAACTACGAGTCCAATCGTCAAGAATGTTATCGTACGTAACCCAATAGGCTTTTTGCGCATCGGTATCTTGGTAGTAAATTAAGCTATTGGGTTTTTGAGTGGTTTCGGTCCATTGACTATTAAAATGAGCACTGATAAAAAATCCAATAGCTAATATGATAAATAATGCTGTAAATAATTTCTTATATCGATAAAACCCAATAACGGATAATACTAATCCGAATAATAATACTGTAAAAACACAACTAATCACAAGCATTTCCAATCCTAATCCCACGGGGAAAAACTGAATGAGTGGTGAGAAAATAAAAATGGCAGGCACTGCTAATAAAAGCAATAGAAGTAAATTAGGGTATTCTTGCCTAATAAGAATCCACAGCGATAACAATGCGAAATAAACTGGGATGACAAAAAACGCAGCTCCTTCCAAGTAAATAGCCACACCAATGTTTATCAAAAGCCAGAAAAACAATGGCGCAATCAGTAAGTTGGAAGGATGAATTCTTTTTGAAAATTTCGTATAAAATCCAAAAGTAATAGCCAAAGTTACTACAACAAAAAAGGCAATATAGGTATGTCCGTTATAGGTAAACCCATGCTGAATTTCTTCATAGCGTGGATAAAGCTTTAAGATAAGTTCCCAGCCAAAATACCCTACCAACCCTGAAACCACAAGGGATAATAGAAAAGGAACAAACCCTTTGGCAATGTACTGCCCCGAAAGCCTTCCGTTTTTGATTCCATAGAAAATAAGGATGATAAAAATAATAAAAGCGACTATTGCCATGGGAAGCACCCACGAAAAAGGATAACTAATCATTTTTACAAAAGGGACATTTACATACACATAATCTTCTTCACTTTTTATTTGAGATAAATCGGCATTGGCAAAATAATGCACTAAGGGTAATAAATAACTTCCTTGATGCTGAAGTGTTTTTCTGTCTAATCGTTCATAATTATCATTCGCAGTGTGATAATCGAAATGATCATCGATAAAAGCAAAGAAGAGTCCGTCGATATCGCCTTCCTCTCGAAGTACGGTAGAATCCGTATCATTAGGCAGCATTTTGTAAATGCTATACATTAACGAAGAAGCCACAGGATAGTCTGGATTGGCTTCTATAAAACCCTTAATTAGATTTTTATTTCCTTGATTGGTTTCCACAATCATATTACTAGGGCCTCCGCTACCGCGTGCTTCAAAATTAAGTGCTAAACCCACATTTTTTGCCCAAGGATGCTCTCTCACAAACAATTTTGCCCCATCTAAGCCAACTTCTTCACCATCTGTAAAGAGGATTATAATATCATTTTTCGGTTGCTTTCCAGAAGCTTGAAATGCTCTAACAGTTTCTAAAATGGTTACAACCCCACTTCCCGCATCGCTTGCTCCTGGGGAAGGAACTAAGGCGCTATCGTAATGTGAAAAGATAAGTAAAGCTTTGCTTTTTTCAGTTCCCTCAATTTTTGCAATAATATTGACAGGTTTGTCCATGCCGCCCCATTTCTCATTAAGAATATATCCCTCTTGCGTTTCAGGTTGAAGCCCTAAGGCTCTTAATTGTTCTATTAAATACTCACGGACTCTGGCATTTTCTTCAGACCCAATATAATGAGGAGCTTTCGATATTTCTTTTAAAGGAATTAAGGCTCTTTCTGTGGAAAATTCGGTTTCAGGGAGTGTTGCTGGAGTGCCTTCTCGAGGCATAAGGCTATAAAAACTGTAGTAAATAAGTCCAATGAGCAATAGAAGGGATAGGGATGCTTGCGAGCGTTTCATGTGAGAGAGGTTTGAGTTTTAAAAGTACAATTTATTAGCGAAAAGAGAATTTATTATCAACAAAGGAAATGGTTTTTCGGTTAAATTAGCTATATTTAAAAGGCTAAAAAACTGAAATTATGAGTATTAAAAGTTATATAGGGCGCAGAGCGAAGCCCACAAAAGGATCCTCGGAAAACATAAAAGTTTCCGATTATATGAGTACCAACCTTACTACGTTTAGACCAGACCAGTCTGTTATGGATGTCATGAATATCCTTATCAAAAAGAAAATTTCTGGAGGTCCTGTGGTGAATGAAAAAAATGAATTGATTGGAATTATTTCTGAAGGGGATTGTATGAAACAGATTAGCCATAGTCGCTATTACAACCAGCCTATGGAAGATGTAAAAGTGAGTGACCATATGGTGAAAGATGTGGAAACCATTGATGGCGAAATGAATGTGTTTGATGCTGCCGATAAATTTTTAAACTCCAAAAGAAGGCGTTTCCCTATCGTAAAAGACGGTAAATTGGTAGGCTTAATTAGTCAAAAAGATGTTTTAAAAGCTGCGATTACTTTAAAAGGGCATAGCTGGAAATAGTTACTCTATCAATGCCTCTTTCAAGTCGGTAATATATAATGTTTGAGTCTCACTTCCTTTAAAAGTGAGAATTTTGGAATAGTTATAACCTTTTATGGGTTCTTTTAACTCCTTCCATTCTGCAATTCCTTTAACCACTATTCTTTCGTTAGGCTCAATGACTCCCTCTCGATATTTTATAAGTTTATTCATCCCCAAAAAGTTGGTGCTTTCTTTGCCATATCTTTTAAGGTAGTTTTCTAGTCGCATAGTGGCATCCTTCAAAAAACCAGAGGATGTTTTATGGTCTTTGTCTAAAATCACTTCATAATAGGATGGGGATTCATCGGTTTTTACAATCACCATTTCCCCATTGCAGTCTAAAAAAAAGTTGGTGATTTGTTTATCATCAATAATAATATCCCAACGTTTGTGTCGCTTTTGAAGCACTTCCGCATGATAAAAGACACATGTACGACCGCTAATAGGGGCTGTCATGGTTTCCTTTACAAAAAGGGCTTTGCCTATAATCTTTTCGTAATTGCCAGACTGAATACTCGATATAGGTTTTGCTTTGGTCTCTTTTAAACTTCGAAGCATTTTGTTTTTTGGACTAAAACGAATTGCAAAAACTAAAATTACCGTACTAACAACAAAA
The DNA here is from genome assembly GCA_034670265.1 of Flavobacteriaceae bacterium. Classification (GTDB taxonomy): domain Bacteria; phylum Bacteroidota; class Bacteroidia; order Flavobacteriales; family Flavobacteriaceae; genus Halomarinibacterium. The sequence goes on from JAXMNU010000003.1 coordinate 296,228, forward strand.
AAGATGGTAACAAGTAGGATTTGCATATTAAAACTCTTTTTTTACCAATAAATAAAAATCATTATCTAAGGGTAAATAGCCCTGATCGTACACGTAATAATAAGTACTCCCTGTTTTGGTGGTATACATTCCTGTGAAATAATCGAAAAGAAAACCGTGTTTTAAAAGGGTATTTTTGGTGACTTTGGTTTTGTCTTGTGTATTTAAAGCTTCAAGAATACGGTGATTTTTCCGAAGGCGATTATTAATGGTTCTTATGGTGTTTTTGGTGTCTCTGTTTAGGGCATTATTATGTGCATTACGACAAGCGTCGCTGCAAAATTTCTTATCGGAGCGCCCAATAATTTTTTCACCACATTCTGGACAGGTAGGATTCATATCCTAAAGTTAATCAATAATTTCAATTTTTTCTTCTACTTTATCTAAACGAAAACGGTAAATGGCTTCAAAGCGTAAAAACATACCGTCGTTAATTTTCGGATTTAATTGCTTTCTATCATCGCCAAAAGTGAACGCCGAAAGCCCTAAATCGATATTGTCTCCTTGCCGGTATACTTCAAAATTATTGCTAGAATACCCTGCTTTTAAACGCAATAACACATTTTTTTCAAAGGTGTTAAACTGAACATAGCCCGAAAACTCTAAGGAACCTAAATCCACATAGACTTTTGGCGCTAATTCTTCAGTAATATTAAAACTTCTCCCTATGCCGTAATAATCTACACCTAGTGTTAACGACTTAAAATCGTAATTGATATCTGCCGAAATGGGCATAGAAACATCCATTTCAAATTTACTATTGGGGCTGTTATAATAAAAACCAAATATAGGGGTGGTAAAAAATCCAAAAGCTTCTCGTGAGCCATAAGCCCCAAAGCGATACGTAAGATTTTCGTTTTTTTGGTATTTAAATAGCGCAAAACCTCCTACATAAAAATCCTTAGTAGAGATTTGCTCATAGTCTGATGACACCTTAGGAAGTAACACCAACGTTGAGCTCCACTTGTCACTGTATTGCGTTAGCATCCCTATTTTTAAGGTTGTGCCATATAAGTTATTATACGGTTCGTCTGGAAACAATTGCAATCTGTTTTTGGTAAATGAAACACCACTTACAAATACATACTTTTCGTTTATGGGGATTGGAACGGTAATATCTGCCTCAAGAATAAGGACATTGGTGCTAAACTCTGTGCCCTCAAAACGGTTATCGAACGTATGCCCATAACTAAATTTTGCGAGGTCCACATAATTTTGAGATTGTCCCAAAAAGGATACCAATAGTAAGCAATAAAGAATCTGTTTCAACAGGGGTTATTTAGGGAGTAAAGATAAACGTTTACTTTTTATTAATTGGGCTGATACGCTAACGATCATAATTGAAAGAAGTTGTTTGTATGCGTATCAATCTCGTACTTTTATTCTAATTACTGGGGCAATTAAATTTGAATCGGCAGGAATGGTTGTCTTGTCAAATTCATTTTTATAACTAGCACCTCTAGCCTTATATGCATCTAATACCAAATCTACGTAGCTTTTTTCTAGAATTGAAATATCCTTGTCGGTTTCAGGATTATATTCATACTCTGGAAGTGCTTTGTAGGCATATACAACCCCCTTTTCAATAGTATATTCTGGGATTTTGTTAGTAACATCTATTCGTGTATACCCTAACTCCATTTCGTCAAACATGGCTAACTCTTGTAGGGTTACAAAGTATAAAACACAGTTAAGTTGTACCGCTTTGTTTTCAATAATATTTAAAAACATGGTTTTTTGGAAAGGGATAGTATCGTTATTTTTTATATAAAAGGAATCGTATGTAAGTAGTTCTGGTGGAAGCTTTGGGTCATTATTAGCTCCAACAAAATTCCAACTACGCTCATATCCATCAAGATGAACAAGATAAATAGAGTCTTGATATTTCCTCCCTAAAACTTCTTCAATACTTTGAAGGGATGTTAAAGACCCATATCCTATCATGCCTACCTTGCCTTCTGGAATAGCTAATGTTGCTTTCTTGTTGGATTTTTGACAAGCTGAAAAAGTAAAAAAAAGAGAAAAAATAAGATAAGCGAACAAAAAAGATTTTTGAATCATAGCGCTTAAATTTTAGAAATTGATTAAAGTTGAAAATCAACAAATTTCATTCTAAATGTACTAATTAAAGCAATGCAATAAACAGCAGTTAATTTTTTTACAACTTAGAAACATCTATTTTAAAAAGTTCGGCAGTGTTTTTCCAAAGGATACGTTCCTTTTTATCATCTGCAAGCTCTAACTGGTCCATAAATTTGAGGTAGGATTTCATATTAGATATGGGCCAGTCGGTTCCGTAAAGTAAGTATTTTGGGTCACCCGCATAGGTGATCATTTCTTCGATTTCCTTTTTCATATAGCGTTCAAACTTTTCGGAAAAATCACCTAACACAAGTCCTGATATATCTGCATACACATTTTTGTTTTTGTACACCACCTCCATACAGTCTTTAATCCAAGGGTTTCCCACGTGGCAAATCACTATTTTCAAATCGGGGTAATCTACCGCCAAATCGTCTATTTGTAGCGGGTGCGAATATTTCACCTTGCCTGTTGGCGCATAGGTATCTCCAGAGTGAAACATCACAGGCACATCATACTCAATCGCCATTTCGTACATGACTTTAAGCCGTTCGTTATTGGGGTAAAAAGGTTCGTAGCCTGGGTAAAATTTTAAGCCTTTAATAAGTCCTGCTTCAAGGTATTCACTAATTTCCCGAAGGTCTCTATGGTTGTAATGCAAATAGCTTATCCCCGAAACTACACCCAAATTATCTCTCCCTTTAATGGCTTCTACTACCTGTCGCGTACTGGGGCGATGCTCATTTACCTTATACGAAGAAAGCACTAAGGCATAATCTACCTTGTTTTCCTCCATGGTACTAGTAAGCAGGTCCAGGCTGTCATTAAGTGAAACCACACGGTCTTCGTGATAGTTGTTAATGTGGGTGTGTACGTCTATAATCATTGTTTATTTTTTGGTGCGTAAAATACTTTCCATTTTTTTGCCTCGCGCCAATTCGTCTATCAATTTATCCAAATACCGCACTTCTCGCGTAGTTTTATTGGTGATTTCCTCTACGCGATAGCCGCAAATAACCCCAGTAATAAGGTGTGCATTGGGGTTGAGGTTGGCATTGTTAAAAAACTCCTCGAAGGTAGCTTTCGTATCGATTTGCTTTTGTATTTGTGCGTTGTTATAGCCCGTTAGCCAAGTGATTACTTGGTGCAGCTCTGCTACGGTTTTTCCTTTTTTCTCCACTTTGGTTACATAATGTGGATATATGGAGGCAAAAGTCATTTTTGCCATACGCTCGTCGTGGTGGCTAGTGTCTGTCATGAGTGCTATAATTTATAAAATTAATCTATGTGGTTCCTGATACTTTAGCATGCAGCTTATCAACAATGTCTCCAATATTTTGGGCTCCTACAAAATCTACCATGGGAGCTCTAAAATTATCTAATGAGTCCATAGTCATCATAAGGATTTCTACTCTATCTATAGAGTTGGCTCCCAAATTCTTTAAGATATCGGTACGTTTAAACTCATGATCTTCTAACTCTGGAAGCACCTCCTTTATAGATTCTACATATATATCAAATATTTCTTCTTTGGTCATGCGTTCAGGATTTTTTAATAAGGCTATTGATTTCTTCGTTCAAGTAATAAGTTGTTATAAATCTAATGCTCATTCTAAATATACTCAATTTTGAAAAAAGGGGGTTATTAAATCCTTTGCCTTTTAATGGGAAGTACTTTTTTATAAGTAAGACACCGCCAAATCCATTCTAAAGGACCATATTGAAAATGGGATAACCATACTTTGCTAAGGAGTACTTGCAAAATAAAAATAAAGATGGCCAATGAAAGAGTTTCCATTGGGCTAAATGTTTCGTAAAGTTTAAGACCCATAGATGAGAATAAAAACAATCCAATAACGCTTTGCAAAATGTAATTGGTAAGTGCCATTCTTCCAGCATATTTTAACGGAGAGAGCACTTTTTTCCATTTGGTGTTGAAATACAACCAGCCCAAAATCCACAGATAAAATAAACCCATGGCAACATCTGAAAGCACCATCAATTTAATGAATATGTCCCGAAAAGTATCTGATGTAAAAAGTTCGTGTTTAACGATGTAAAAAAGAAAAATGATTCGGTATATATTGGTTATAAGACCAATAAGTAATACAGGTTTTTTAATCTTTTCAATAAAGGAATCTAAGGATAAGTAGATTTTATTTTTTCCGAGGTAAAGCCCCACTAAAAACATCGAAATGGCAATAGGTGCTAAAAACCCAAACAGAATAGGAATATTGGATGCGTATTCCAACAATCGAAGTTGAACTCCTTCCCAATAGCTACCATGGCGGATTATTTGATTAATCGTTTCACCCGTATAACCTTCCAAAAAGGAGGAAGGATTGTAATGTAACAGCCCATACAAAAACTCAAAAAACTGATCGTAAAACGGGAAAAACAGAAAAATTACTGCCAACCCTAATATAAGCCTATTGGAATTTTTAATGAGGAGCGTAGTAAACAACCCTATAATGGCATACAGATTTAAAACATCTCCAGACCAAATAAAAACAATATGAAACACTCCAATAAAAAAGAGAATGACCATGCGCCTAACAAAAAAAGACTTCAATTTCTTTTTCTCCAGTAGTTTTACTGCCTGCATAGAAATGCCAAGACCAAATAACAAAGAGAAAATGGGAAAGAACTTAGTATAAAAAAAGAGCTGTAATATTTTTTCGGCAACTTGGTCAATCGTTGAGGTAAATTGTTTAGCAAATTCATCCTGATTGAGGAAGGTGGAATTCATAATAACAATATTCACTACAAAAATCCCCAGAATGGCAAACCCGCGATAGATATCTAGGAGTTCAATACGGTTTGAGGCTTTTGTAGGGTGTTTTTCCAAAATACGGTAATGCTACTGCTGCTGGTTTTTAAACTCATCTATAAAGCCTTTGCCTTTTATAATAAGCTGCTTGGTGGTTATTCCTACTTCGCCTAGCTCATAGACTACTTTGTTATTGATAAGATATACTTTTTTAGTTTGTGTGGTTTCACGTTGGGTATTATACCAAGTAGCATCTATAAAAACCAATTTGTTGTTTTTATAATAATAGATCTCGGTGATATTGATATGGGTATTTTCATAATACCGTATCCGATACAGTGTCGTATCATCAAAGAGGGGATAATACTCATATCCGCCTACATCGTTAAACCCGCTGGGGTCTGTAAGGGTGCCTTCTATCACGTTTTCATCCAAGGATTTGTTAGCATTTACACTCGCCACATAGCTATCTATAGCGGTAATATTGGGATGGGTAGGGGATAGTTGTTGGGTGCCGCAGGCAACTAATAACAATACAAGAAGGAGGGTGGAGAGGGTTTTCATAATTTATTTTCAAAGAAAGTGAAATGCTCTTTGTTAAAGATAAAGTTTTTTGAATTTAAAGTAAATAAATAGTTTCCTGTTTTAGATTTTTAATGGCTTAGAGGTGCATTCTAGGAGTGGTTAATAAAGCTCTAGCGAATAAGGTCGAAATCGTTTTTTTGGTAAATCGATTACCAGTAAACCAGACTCAAAATTTGCTTTAATTTTTGTAGCGTCTATGGTAGTAGGTAACCTATAGCTTTTAGAGAAGGTGTCTATTCCATAAGAATATAGCTTGCCTTCTTTACTATTTGTTGGGATTGATTTTTTTGCAGTTACTACTAAATTTCCATTGTTAATATCAATTTTGAAATCATCTTTATTAAACCCACTGGTGGCTATTTTTATTTTAGTTATATGTAAATCTTCATAAATATTAAGCACTAACATGGTGGTAGCTCTTAATTTACTTCCTTCCAAGACATCTGTTACATATTGAGAATTGTAAGTATTATGTTTCTTATTTTCTATTATTAACGATACATTTTTCATGATGGCAGGTTTTAAAGTATATCTCTACATAAGCGCTGTTTTTATGTAACTCTAAAGTATTCTATTTAAAGATTTGCATTTATTTTTTGTGATTATTTAAGAATAAAAAAAAGGATGCCTTAACATAATGTATTCCCAAAGTTTATATTTAAAATAGTGTATATAAATACGTTACAATAAAGTGGGGAAAATTATAAATGTTAAAATTTATCCCTTTTTGGAGGATAATAATAAGAGTATAAAAGAAACAATTTTAAAAGTCAACAGGATTTTTCCTGTGGAAATAGACAGGGTTTTTCCTGTATAGGTTTTAGGAAAATCTATTAAATATTAGAATCCACCAAGACCTTCCAAATTCCTTCAGCATCCTTTTGCCAAATGATGATGTATTTTCCGTTATAGCTGCCACTACATTGCCCAATTTCGTAGGCGAGGGTTGGCGTCACCATTTCAAGATGCAGTGGGCTAAGGTTGAGGGTATAGTTGGGGTTGTTCATATAACCGTATTCATTTGCTACCGCATCGATACCTACTACCACAGGCTTGTGGTTATAATACACCGTGTTTGTGGTATAGAGTTCTGAAACTAATGCCATAGCATTGTGAGCATTGCATAACGCTATCCATTGGTTTCTTCGTACATCGATTTGAGGGTCGAGCGGGGTGTTGCTTTCGGCTTTCGATATAAATTCGAAGTCACGTTTTTGAAGGGATGTATTCCAAATCACCACATGGGTGTATTGGTCGCCATTGGCGAGGGTAAAATTGCCTATTTCGTAATCGTAGAGGGCATTGGCATTCACTCGGTAATTTGTTTCAATCGCTTCAATCCCCACTTCCTTTTTTGAATAATAGGTAGCAATGGCGTCGGCAATCTCAAAAACTTCCCCAGTGGCACGTACTTTTATGGCTTTTTCGGTATACAGTGTGGCGAGGGAATCCATTTGCTGGGTGGATATATAGCAGGCCCATTGTTTGTTTACAGAGGTTGTGTCGCCCTCCTGCTGAAGGCAATCTTGCGCTACTACCTGTGCAGAATGCCCTATGAAAAGGAAAAGAAATACGGTGAGGGAAAGGGTTTTCATAAAAAAAGGTTTTAATTCCAATCGGGAGATTCGTTGCGACCTTGTGTATTGGTTAACTGAACGGTTTCCTTCGTGTTTACATTTATTTTAAACAGATTGTACACCCCTTTACTGCCTGCGGTATAGACAAGCCAGTTGCCATCGGGCGACCAGCTTGGGGAGTAGCATTCAATTTCGTTTTGTGTAAGGTTGGTTACATTCTCACCATTAGCATCCATAAGGTAAATATCCCAACGGTCATTACTAAATCCGTAGAAAGCAATTTTGCTTCCGTCTGGCGAAAATTTGGCACCAGAGTCGTAGCCGTCCTTATGTGTTAACCGGGTGACATTGCTTCCGTCAACATCCATGATAAAGATTTCGCCATTGGCCGCATGAGAGGTATCTGTGGAGTCTCGTAATTGTCTTGTAAATAAAATCTTTTTTCCATCGGGCGACCAACTGGGGCTTTCTTCATAGGCATCATTTTGGGTAAGGGCTTTTACGTTAGACCCGTCACTTTTCATTAGGTACACATCCTTGCTTAGCGAATCTCGATCGCTCATAAAAGCCACCCAAGCGCCGTCGGGAGAAGGAACAGGGATTACATCATTACCAGGGTGATGGGTAAGTTGGGTGAGTTTTTTAGACAGGGTATCCAGTTTATAAATTTCAGAATTTCCGGTACGGTTGGAATAAAAATACACTTCCCCCAGGTTGGACCAAGCAGGGGTGAAGTCCAACGAATCGTGTTGCGACATATTTTGTAATTGGGTGCCGTCGTCATTCATACTATAGACCTCGGCGTTGCCATCTCTATTGGTGACAAAGGTGATTTTACTTTTTACGTTGTCTGAAACGGAATCGCTTTCTTTGGTTTCTGAATTTTTACAGGAAACGAAAACGAAAAGTATAACCATATATCTGAAGAATCCCATACCTATTTTTTAATTGATGCCTTTCCCAAAGATACTGAATTACCCTATAGGGTATAAAAAAGGACGCTCGAAAGCGTCCTTTATATTCAGAAATTATGTTGAGAATCTTAGTTCCCTGTGATTTCAATATTATCGATGTGGTAACGTGTGGTAGCGTTAGGGTCGCTTCCTTCGTATACAAAACCGATGTTCACAGTGCCCTCTAAACACGAAATGTTTACAGGGCCAACGGCTACAAAATCACCAAACCCTCCTGACGGTCCGCTTGGGATATCCACATCTAGTTCTTGCCACGTTGCGGTAGTTACGTCTCCTGTAAAGTCGGTAGAGAATACCACGCTTAGGATGGTTCCGTTATCGAAGTTTGTTTGGATGTCCATCGTCAATTCTTCTTCGGTGGTATTATCCATATCAATACTTGGAGTTACCAACCACGTTTCAATAGTGCTTTCACCACTGTTAAATCCTGAGATTTGCGCATAATTTGAACCATCAAAATTACCAATTACCCAAAGCGTTCCGCCTCCGTTTACATTTACATTGGTCCAACCTGCATTGACATAATCTTCTATAGCGTCTTCAGACTCAAAGTTTTCGCTCCAGAAAACATTTCCGCCACCACTTGGGCCATCACAGTTGAAGGTGTCTGGGTCACAACGATTGTCGTCATCTAAGTTTACATCGTCTAAGGTGTTTACCGTTACTATAAAATACTCGCCAAAGAAATCGTAGGTTAAAATAGCATTGATGTTTCCTCTTCCAGTGGCTAATTCTTGCGATTTGAAATCGGCAAAAGTACTCGTGCTAAAAATAGTGGTGCTTCCCGTAGCACAGCTTTCTAAGATACGCTCACCGTCAAACTCATCACTTGCTTCACCAGCATAGGTTAATGGGTCGTTTCCTAAGGCTTGCCCACGTGTAAATTGTACATCGGTTAACTGAATAAACAAGTTGGTTTTGTCATCTGAAAAATCTGCCATACTTAAAGGTAAAGGAACAATCTCTGCAACCATAGCGTCTCTTTTTACAAAGTCGTCCATTTGAGATTCTCCAATAGCTTCAATGCTTCCAGCGCTTTCAATTCCTAAGGTAAGCACTCCATTTTCAAGACCTACACTTAATCCTTGCAAGGCAACATAGACTCTTCTTCCGAAGTCGTAACGACCAAATAATGGGTTAGAATCGATGACTAATTTTACTCCCGTTGTAGGGTTTGAAGCTTTATCCTGAAGGATAACTTCTTCAAAAAAGTTTCCAGTTTCATCGCTTGAAATTACGTATCCTTCAAGAAACTTTCCAGCGTAATCTTCGTTAAACGTAAGGGTGGCATTTCCGTTGGTAGCTACTTCTTGTTCCCACGCAGAACGTAAAGAGTTAATGGTTACAACATCGGTAGCAGGAATATTTAGTTCTATGGCATCGCCATTAGGGATATCAAATTCGTCATCCTGAACACAGGATACAAACGTTACTACTGAGATAAGTAGTAGGATTAGGGTATTTATTTTTAAATGTTTCATTATACTGAATTTTATTTTTATCAATTTATTAGAATCGAACGTAAAGGTTTAGATAATATGTGGTTCCATTTCCGAAGAAATAGCGGTTGCCAAACAATGGGCCTCCCGTATTAGTTTGCTCTTCCAACTGCTGTTGGTAGTTAGAACGGCGAGAATCTTCAAATCCACCCGTTTTATATTCTTGGTCTAATACGTTATTGATGGTAGCAAAGAATCCAACAAAGTAGTCTTTAATTTTCCAAGACTTACCCCCAACAATGTTTACTAAAAAGTAATCGTCAAGTTGCTCTTGCTGTAATAATTGTCTCGCTACATCTTCGTCGTAATTTGCGAATACTTGTAAGTCGGTATCCAACGCAAAGTCTTCACTTCTTCTCAACGAGCTTACATCTACATAGGCATTAGAGAAGTAGTTGGTTGTTGCGCCAACCCACCAGAAATCTGGGTCACGATATTCGAAACCAATTTGGTAGGCTCTTTCGGGACCTCCCGCTACGTGATAGTTTTCAAGGAACACTTGTCTTTTTCCACGTGCTTCTAAGTCATTCCCTTCTACAAAGCCGTCGGCTGGGTCAAAGTCGTAATCATCACCAGAAAGATAAAGGGTGGCATCGTCTGTATAGATATTTTGTCCTACGGAAGCAGCAGCTTTTACTAAAAATGTTGGCGTTACCTGTGCTTCAATACCCATTTCAACTCCTACATTTCGCTTTTCAATTCCCTGAACAATCTCCTGAACGAAAGCACTGTTGTCTTCTGTTCCGAAAGCATTTTGGGTAAAGAAGAAACCAATTTCGGTAGCATCCTGAAAACCTGCATAAAATCCAGTCACTCTCGCTTTCACTATCGGAGATCGGTAGATATAACTTAGGTCTGCACTTTGGATTTTTTCTTCCGTTAAGTTATCCACTACGTCGTTATTCTGTCTTGCGTTGGCAAACGAATTACGTAAGGTTGGCGCATTGGTAAAGTACCCTCCGTTAAAATCGATGAGGTGACGTCCTGTTACTTTGTAGGTCAATCCTCCTTTTGCACCAAAGTTGGTAAAGGTTAATTCCTCGCTATCTCCTAAAGAACGATTGCCTTCTGCAAAGTATCCATTTTGAAAAATACCCGTTCTTTGGTAGGCTGTGTTGGAAGCATTTAATCCTAAGTAGAAATCTACGGTGCTGTATTTAAATTGTGCTTGTGCAAATCCAGTTAATACAGATGCACCTAATTCGTAATTATACCGATAGGCATCTCCTACTTGTACGACACGATTCGGATTCTGGACATCGCTTTGTGCAAAGAATGGTGTTGGTCCCGCATAAAATCTGTCATAATCTTCAAACCCAGTTCCGCCGAGTAAATCGGTGATTTCTGCATAATTTTCACTGGTTAAGCTTCGGTAGCTTAAAGAACCGTTAATCGTAATATTATTGGTAATCGCTGAAGATAAAATCGTGTTTAACGTCAACTGCGTGTCATCCACACGATCGTCTTGTAACACAAAACTTGAAAACCCTGTGGCGCTATTTAAATTGGTTTGGTAGATATTATTCCAATCTATTTGCCCATCATTGATGAATTCTTGTTCAGCTAAATAGGCTTGCTGATAATCGTATGATGTTGGCGAGGGAAAACGTAAAAAGTAGCTAGGCATTCTTTGGTAATAGTTTCCAAAAGGATTTCTATTTCCGCCGTTGTCAATTCGTGAGTTTCCTACTTTTCCAAATTGATACCCCATATTGGTGTTTAATCTTGTTTTATCACTAATGTTCCAATAGTGGTTAAGCATGACAACAGGCTCCTCGATATCACGCTCTCTGCTGTTTCTTATTTCCCCATCTTGGTATCCCCAGTTTGGGTTGTATTTAATTCCTTTTAAATCTTTAGCCTCTTGCGTAATAGCTGTAGAACGACCTCTTCGGTTTGGCGTATAAAATGCCGTAAGGTTTAAGCTATGGTCGTCATTTAATTTTTTCTCTACCGAAGCAAAGAAAGAATTAGCATCGTAAAGTGTTCCATCTTGAAAACCTTCCTCACCAAATCGTCTTGAAGCAAGTACTGAATATGCCCAACCGTTTTGAGTTTGACCACTGTTGTAAGATCCCATCACTCTTCCGGTGTAGCTTCGGTTGGCAGCAGCATAAGAAACACGTCCGCCTTTACGATATTGAGAAGCTCGCATTACGATATTAGTAGTTCCCGCAAGACCTCCAAAAGTGTAATCGTTCGCTTTAAGACCCATAGAGAATTCTCTATTTCGCTGTGCATCATTTAACCCACCCCAATTACTCCATTGCGGGCGACCGTTAAACTGCTTGTTCATTTCGATACCATTAATGAGTACTTTTCCATTTTCGGAATCGAGTCCTCTTGGTCTAAAGAAGGTTGCACTAAAATCGAAAGCTGCGGCATCTAAGAAAGTATCGTTGGAAGCTTGTAATAAACCAGACACATTATACGAAGTACCTTCGTCCTCATTTAATTCGTTGTCTGAAAGACTAATAATCCCAATTTGGGCTTCCACTTCCGATAAATCTAACTGAAGCAAAATAAGATCCAAATCGACTGTCTTTCCGTTTTGAATAGTAATAGGAATACGCTGTAAGATATAATCAGCTTTATTCACAATTAACACCTGCTCTCCCTGTGGCAGATTGTTACTAGTAATAGAAAATAACCCTTCGCTATCTGTTTCGGTATTAAACACACTACTTAAAATGCGTATTTCCACACCAGGAACAGCTTCGTTAGAATTTGCATCTACCACTTTTCCTTTAACTGTAGCATCTTGGGCAAGCATAGAAAACACTCCCACTGTGCTTAAGAAAAAGGTTAAAATGAATTGTTTCATCCTGTTTCGTTGTTTTTAATTTTAAATAAACGTTATAATTCGCGTGCAAAACTACATTTTTTAAATGAAATAAGTAATTTTGGCGTACCCTTTGCAAAGGATTTTACGCAAACTTAATACTACACTAGAATGAGATTAATATTCAGGCTTTTTGCACTGTGTTTCTTTATTACAGTTTTTGGAAATGCACAAGAAAAGAAAACCTATAAGGTAAATACTGTGGCCTTTTATAACCTTGAGAATCTATTCGATTTTGAAGATGATCCTATTACCTTTGATGATGATAGAACACCAACTGGAAAAGACCATTGGACTGAGGAAATATATAATGACAAGTTGAAAAACATGGCTCAGGTAATTTCTGAAATTGGCGCAGACGTTACAGGTACTTCTCCAGTACTTATTGGTGTTTGTGAAGTAGAAAATAGAAGAGTACTCGAGGATTTAATTAATCAAGAATCATTATCGGATAAGGACTATGGGATTGTCCATTTCGATTCGCCAGATAGACGAGGAATTGATGTTGCATTATTGTATCAGAAAAAAATATTTACCCCAACAAATTATGAAGCACACGAGTTAAAAATTTACGATAATAATGATGTTACAAAACGAGTTTATACTCGTGACCAATTATTGGTAAGTGGAATGCTTGATGGCGAAAAAATACATCTTATTGTAAACCATTGGCCATCGAGAAGTGGTGGTGAGGCACGAAGCCGATTTAAAAGAGTAAAAGCTGCCAAGTTGAACAAACAAATTATTGATTCATTGTTTAGTGAAGACCCTTATGCGAAAATCATTACTATGGGAGATTTGAATGATGACCCAACAAGCCCTAGTCTTACCGAGGTTTTAAAACCTAAAAGTGATAAAGATGAAGTAGGCTTAAGAGAATTATACAACCCAATGGAAGATATGTTCAAAAAAGGATTAGGGACACTGGCTTGGAGAGATGGGTGGAATTTATTTGACCAAATGATTGTGTCTTCTGAATTAACAAAAAAAGACTATTCATCGTATAGATTATACAAAGCAGGAATTTATAATAAGTCCTATTTAGCTAATCCACGTGGGCGATATAAAGGATACCCTTATCGTAGCTATGCAGACGGAGGTTATACGGGAGGGTATAGTGATCACTTCCCAGTGTATTTATATCTTATAAAAGAAAAGTAAAAAAAGCGCTCCTTAGAGCGCTTTTTTTATGCAAACCATTGTTGCCAAGGAATTCTACTAAGCATTAAAATTAATGCAAGCGTATAAAATATACTGAGCGTTTTAAACTTTGGTTTTGAAACCAATTTCTTTTTATGTTTTGAATACCCTATAGTAATTAATACAACCGCAAGTATCATTACCGTGATATGCTCGACTGCATAAAGTCTTAATGTAGCATCTTTCATAACAGTTCCCATTCCATTGTTTGTAATAGATTTTAGGCCTAATGGGGAAATAAAATAAAGTATTAAGCCTATTAACAACTGAATATGAGATACTATTAAAGCAAAAAGTGAAATTCTGAAATCCTTAGGTTGATATTCTTTATTTCCGAATAAACCTGCCAAAGCATTTAAAGTAGCAATTAAGACAATAAATAGCACAAGATATGCCCAATACGAATGTATAAATTGAAGTGTTGTGTACATAATTAAAAGAGGTTTAGTTTTTAGTTGAGATAAAGGTATAAAAAAAGAGGTTGGCAATAGCCAACCTCTTTTCAATTTTCGTGAGAGAAAACTTAGAAGTTATAACGCAATGAAGCATTATAGGTTCTTCCGTTTTCAGTATAGTAACCAAATGCATCAGTATTTGCAAGTCCAATATAATCGAACACATTAAATACGTTAGCTCTAAAAGAAAGGTCGTTACTTCCTCCAAGATTAAAATTGTAAGATAAACCTAAATCAGTAATTGAATAAGGTTGTAATCTTCTTGGCTCATAATCAACAGCACTAGTGCCAGCATCTGTAAATTCATAGTGGCGATCACGATAGTTAATGTTTCCATCAACACTCAATCCAGCTACGATTTTAGCTCTAGCTCCAAGACCTGTAGTAAATTGTGGAGCACTTGAAACTTTTACGCCTTGTCTGTTAACACCTTCATCTTCAGATAGCAATTCTTGTGTGTCTAAATTATAAACTGAATTACTTGAAGTTCCTTTAAAAATCCAGCTACCACCAGAGATATACCCATTAAGTGTTAACCAAGAACTAGCTCTCCAGCTTAGATCAAATTCAGCACCTGTATGATATTGACGAATACCTCTTTGAAGTACAGAAATTTCAATTTCTTCTTTTGTATCTGGGTCAATTATATCATCAATATAAGAGATTGTTCTATTAGCCCAGTCTGTTATATAAGCATTAAAATTAGCTCTAAAACCACTAGTTGAAAAGTGATATCCACCTTCTACAGAACGAATAATTTCATTTTCAACTTCTGGAGTGATAATATCTGCATTAGAACCACTAAAAGAGAAAATATTATCTAAGAAAGGTTGTCTTGAGTAATAGCCTCCATTCATAAAGATTGTGTGCTCTTCAGCAATTGTATAAGAAAGACCTCCCTTGATGTTATATCCATCTCTGCTTACTTTGTCTGAAGTTAATTCTGCAAAGCGATCTTCTCTTTGGTATGATTGTGAAGAAACAGAACCTTGAACAAACACAGAAAATTTATCTGTGGCATATTCTAGTTGTCCAAAACCACCTATGTAGTTAATATCCTCAGAATAATCATAATTTATACGTTCACTTTCATCTGCAAAATTAGAAAGAGAAGCCCAAGGGTTTGCATCGAAAGCAGTCGTAACTACTGCACCATCTGGACGGTCATTTGACCAACCCGTTAAACCGTAAAAGTTGGCAACTTGTCTAAAGTGATCTCCTGTATACATTCTAGCATCAACTCCTACATTCATTGAGAAGTTATCTGAGAAATCATGATTAAAATTAGATACAGCTCCAAACCATTGGTGGTTATTTACAGAGGATCTTCTAATATATCCAGCACCTAAATCGTTGCTATAATCACCTCCAACACCTATAGCAGAGTTAGCTTCATAAATGGCAGGATAATCAATTTGTCCATAAAGAGGTCCATCACCGTCTGGATCTTCAGTTCTAATTCTTCCATTACCTCTATCGCCAGTTCCACCTCCGCGGCCCCAAGACGCATATAATACAGTTGAAAGTTCTGAACTCTCACTCATAGTCCAATCCCAGTTAAGGTTCACTACAGGTTTGTGATAATAGTTTTGTCTTTCAGAAGAAATATTTCCAAAGTCACCATCTACATCATTATAACCCCAGTGTTGGTTAAATTTTGGATCTGCCTCAATAATATCTCTAGACTGAGACCATTTTTGACCATGCAATTGAGGAGCACCTGTTACTAAAAAGTTAAATGAGTGACTTTCGTTAGGCTTGTATCCTACAGCGAAGAAATAATTTTGTCCTTCACCATACGTTCCTCTTGACCATTTTCTGTGCGCTTGCCAGTAATCTAATAATACTGAAAAAGCCCATCCACTTTCGTTCACTCCAGTGTTATAAGCAGCAGTACCTTTAAAATAACTGTCGTTTGCTCCTAAGAAACGAGCAAATCCACCTTCATTTCTGTCAGCAGCTTTCATAATAATGTTGGTTGTACCACCCACAGATGATATTGCCAATTTTGAAGCTCCAAGACCTCTTTGTACTTGAATTGCATTAGCAATGTCTGCAATACCAGCCCAGTTAGACCAATATACACGGCCATCTTCCATACCATTTACTGGTTGTCCATTTAATAGAACTCCAATATTAGTTTGGTCAAAACCTCTTAAGAAAAACTGTGAATCTCCAAAACCACTCTGTCCAGAAACATAGGCAGATGGAGTGTTTTTAAGTGCTTCGGTAATTTCTACGTTACCAGCCACTTTGTCTTGGATTTCTTGAGCAGTAATTGTAGATACTGCAACAGGTGTTTTACGATCTTCTGCTAAATCGATTACTCCAGATCCAACAATAACTACTTCAGCAAGTGTATTGGCATCTGCTTCAAGAATTATTGTTCCTAAGTTAGCAGCGCCTCCACTTAAAGTGAATTTAACTGTTTTCTTGATAAACCCTAAATAAGAAACTACGACAGCTCCAGAATTAGAGCTAACATTAAGGGTGAAATTTCCGTCAAAATCTGTAACCGTACCATTTGAGGTTCCAGATTCTAGTACGTTTGCTCCTGGTAGCGGTCCTCCTAAATCAGAGTCAGCAACATTACCAGTAACAGTTCCTTGTGAAAAGGCTGCGAAATAGCCTAATAACATTGTAAAAAGTAATAGTTTTTTCATAAATGTTTGGAATTTGTTTGTTGTGTGCAAATTTAAGTTAGTTATTAAAAATAATAGCAAATTAATGTTAAGAAAATGCTATGGATGTGAAATTACATAAATATCTTCAAGTATTTGATAATTAGCTAAATAGATAGGAACAATTTTATTAACAAGAAAAATGTTAAAAAAAATTAATTTTTAATGCAGTCGAGACGCTCTTTTAGAGGCTGCATTACCGAAAAATATTCTTCATGATATACATTTTCTAGAGGCTTGGAGTTAGGTAAATCTTCTTTAAAAGGATCCACTTCTTTGCCGTTTTTCCAAAAGCGATAACATACATGTGGTCCACCAGTATTTCCGGTCATTCCAACCCAGCCTATAACATCTCCCTGTTGCACATATTGCCCCACCTTAACATTGTATTTTTTCATATGTAAATACTGGGTTTCATAGGTTTCATTATGTCTTATTTTTACATATATGCCATTTCCTCCACGACGTTCAGCCTTTATTACTGTTCCATCAGATGTTGCCAAAATAGGTGTGCCAATACTTGCGGCAAAATCAGTGCCTCGATGAGGACGGACTTTATATCCATAGTAGGCAATTCTTCGTTTTAAATTGTACTTTGAAGAAATTCGGTAATTAAATTTAATAGGAGATTTTAAAAAGGCTCTTTTTAAGTTATTTGCTTCAATATCGTAAAAGTCTGCAGCCATATTGTCAATACCCTCAGGTTTAAAATTAAAAGCATAGATGGGCTTCCCTTTATGCTCAAAATAGGCTGCTTTTATTTCTCCTAGACCACCAGAAATAGAATCTGAAATAAACTTTTCGGTATAAATTACTTTAAAATTGTCTCCAGGTTGTAATTGAAAGAAGTTAATAGTCCAGGCATAAATATTTGCAAGTCGGTCAGTCATATAGGGGCTCAAGTTATTATCTGCCATGGTTTGAGACAATGAGCTTGTTATTACCCCAGAGGCCTCTTTTTCAATAAATGTTACTGGTTTTTTTTCATGAACAACACTAATACTATCTCTAAAATCGATAATGGCATAATCAACCTTGTTTTTTTCATATATAAAAACTTGAGTTTGATTGAGTGAATCTTTTGAGTTTAGTAAAACATAGGGTTTTCCAACTACAATTCTTCGTACATCAAAACTATCTTTAAATGTGGTCGCTACTTCGTAAATTTTATTTTGTGAAACGCCATTTTCGTTTAAAATAGCCCCAAAAGTGTCACCTGGTCTAATGGTGTCTCGTATTACATTAAAGTCGTTTAAAATATATCCGTATTCTTCAATAATATTGGGTTCGGGCTCAGGAGGGGTCTCTTCTTTTATTTCGTCAGAACAAGCAAATAATAGGAATAATGTGGGGATAACGTAAAATAGCTGCTTCAATTTTTTAACTTTTATAACTATACATTTTTGCCCCAATCTTTAATTTCTTTTTCGCTCCAGACGGATGGGAAGAAGATACGTTTTTGATATTTTGGGTGCATATATTTTGTCCAATCACTTCCGCCAGTAGCTTCTTCTGGCTCATTACCGTGATTTAAATACTTTTTCGCGGTATTATAATGTGCCATTACCCAAGTAATATTTACGGTATAATCGTAATGACGCATTGCCTTCAATAAAGATTCATTCTCTTTAACCTCTTGGGGCAAGCTTTTAAATTTTGAATACAAATTTATAGTATTATATTCTTTTGTAAAGGCAATAAATTCATTTTTATATTTTTCTTCAAATGCCTTTAATAAATAACTCTTTTTACCAGTCTTGAAATTTTTTCCGGCGGCTTGCCAATACAAATGCTCCAATGCATGTTCATAAGGAGTATTTCTATCAATATTTTCTCTGAAACGAGCATCAATAAGGTTGATAAGTTCTGTCGAAGCAAATTCAATTTTTCGATATTGAGCACTTTGAAACCCTGATGCTGGGGCTAACGTATTTCTAAATTTTAAATATTGTTCTATCTCCATTCCAGCAGTCATAATGTTAAATGAAGAAGTTAGCATGTCGAAATACCTACTTATACGCAGCAATCTTTCTGAAAAAAATGTGACTGTAAGTTCTTGAGCATGGGACACCTGTTGAATCTCCCAAAGAATCATTTTAAACAATAATTCATTTATTTGATGGTACATAATAAACACCATCTCGTCGGGCTGATTCGTTCTCTGTATCTGAAGATTTAAAAGGGCGTCTGTTTGTATGTAATCCCAATAAGTAATGGGTTTTCCGTATAAAAGCCCTTCAAGGTGGGTATCGAGATCTTGCCCAATATTTTTGAATTTCTTATCTAATTGTTCTAGTAGTTTTTCGGTTTCTGGTGTAATTTTCATTGGAGGGTTAGTCTACAATTATTTTAAATGAATTTTTTAAGCCCTTAAACTCTGTTAATGTTGCTTTTAAGGAGCCTACTGCCAAATCGGCTTTTATTAACAGAGGTATTTTATTATCATCATCGGTCACCCAAACAGTTAAGCTTTCCTTTTCTTTAAACACTCTTCCAGCCTCTACATAAGGGCGAAATTTTAAGGTGCTTATTTTCCCAAATTTAGTTTTTAAGGTTTCTCTTCCTAAAAATTTTAAACGAAACTTATAGCTTTCTTTGTCAAAAAACATATCCATGTCTACGGTATGTCCTATTTTAATTTTGGAAGCATCAATTTTATTTCGTAGGTAATAAAAGGCCGAAACCATATCCTGAGCATCTTTATTGAAAGTCACCCAATCTTGCGTATTTTTTTCTTTGTTTAAAACAAGCGCTCTCCCAGTATCTCGATTAAAGTCTATTTGAATGTCTTTGGTATAACCACCTTCGTCTATTTTTCTGATAAATCGATACGGAACATCCTTTTGCTTATCTATGTAGGATTGATAATAATCTTCTACATTAAAAAACCATTTTGAAACTCCAACAGTTCGTCCCTCTCCTTTTATGTGATATACTTCCTTTCCATTTAATACGGCATTATTCACTTCTAGGGTAGCATAACCTGCAGTTACAAAGCCATAATGCACACGAAACTTAAACCACTCTCCATCACCAAATGCTTGTTTTTGGGAAAAAGAAATAGTTGTTACAACCAGAGCAAGTACTAAAATTAGTTTTTTCATTTTGAAAATTTATAAGTCTTTTCTATGGTTTTACAACTACTGTTCCAAAATTGAAAACCTCCGCCGAATAGGACGACGGAGTTTTCCTTATGTTACATGGATTAAAGTGTCCCACGTGCTGCTTGTTCACGTTCAATAGATTCGAATAAGGCCTTAAAATTACCTGCTCCAAACCCTTTGGCACCCATTCGTTGAATGATTTCAAAAAATAAGGTGGGTCGATCCTCAAGTGGTTTTGTAAAAATCTGAAGCAAATAGCCTTCTTCATCGGCATCAACCAAAATACTCAACCTTTGAAGTTCTTTGATATCTTCTTTCATCATATCCATATGCGTTCCTAACCGCCTTGGGATATCATCATAATAGGCTTGTGGTGGTGGCGGTAAAAACTCAATTCCGCGAGCTCTTAATTGTGCAACCGTTTCAATAATGTCATCAGTTGCTAAAGCAAGGTGTTGTACACCTGCTCCTTCATAAAAATCTAAATATTCTTCAATTTGAGATTTTTTAATTCCTTTGGCAGGTTCGTTAATAGGAAACTTAATTCGTCCATTTCCATTACTCATTACCTTACTCATTAAGGCTGAATATTCGGTATGAATTTGCTTATCATCGAACGATAAGAAATTTACAAATCCCATAACATCTTCATACCATTTTACCCAAGTATTCATTTGTCCCCAACCCACATTTCCAACCATATGGTCAATATATTTCAATCCCGTTGGTGTTGGGTTATAATCTGACTTCCATTCTCTAAAACCAGGCAAGAAAGCACCTGTATAATTTTTACGTTCCACAAACATATGCACTGTCTCTCCATAAGTATAAATTCCTGCACGTACCACTTCGCCATGTTCGTCTTTTTCCACCACTGGTTCCATATAGGATTTTGCGCCTCTTTTTGTAGTTTCTTCGTAGGCACTTCGAGCATCATCCACCCATAAAGCAATGACTTTAACACCATCGCCATGCTTTACAATGTGGTCATTTATAGGAGATTTGCTTGTAAGAGGAGTGGTAAGTACAATTCTTATTTTATCCTGTTTTAGGACATAACTCACATGATCTTTAGACCCTGTTTCTAACCCTTTATAAGCGTGGGATTGAAAGCCGAAGGCGGTTTTATAAAAATGCGCCGATTGTTTGGCATTTCCTACATAAAATTCGACATAATCTGTTCCTAAAAGAGGAAGGAAATCTTCTGCTCCTTCAAATATTTTTTCTAAACCGTAGTTTACTGATTTTACTTCTTTACTCATTGTTTCAAAATTTTAATCTAACCAAGATTGATGATAACTATCATCGGCTATTTTCATTGCTTCTTCTGTCACCTGAAGGGGCTTAAAGGTATCCACCATTACTGCTAATTCTTCCGTTTCTGTCTTTCCAATACTTCTTTCCGTAGCTCCTGGATGCGGTCCGTGAGGAATACCCGCTGGATGCAAAGAAATATGTCCTGCTTCTACATCGTTTCGGCTCATAAAATCACCATCTACATAATATAACACCTCATCACTGTCAATATTGCTATGGTTATAGGGTGCTGGGATACTTAGTGGGTGATAATCGTATTTACGTGGCACAAAACTACATACCACAAATGCCGATGTTTCAAAGGTTTGATGTACTGGTGGGGGTTGATGAATTCGCCCGGTAATGGGTTCGAAATCGTGAATGGAAAAGGCATACGGGAAATTATATCCGTCGTACCCCACGACATCAAATGGATGTGTGGCATAGACCATTTCAATAATTTCGTCCTGTTTTTTAATTTTCATTAAAAACTCACCTTTTTCATCGTAGGTTTCTAACTCTTCTGGTTTACGAATATCTCTTTCACAAAAAGGCGAATGCTCCAATAATTGCCCAAACCAGTTTCGGTAACGCTTTGGAGTATAAATGGGATGATACGATTCTACAATAAAAAGGCGATTGTCTTCTGTATCAAAATCTATTTGGTAAATGATTCCCCGAGGGATTAACAAATAGTCTCCGTACTTAAAGTCGAGATTGCCTAAAAATGTTCTAAGCTTTCCCGTTCCTTTATGGATAAAAATCAATTCATCTGCATCGGTATTTTTATAAAAGTAGTCCCGCAGTGATTTTTTTGGCGCTGCCAAAATAATATTACAATCGCTATTGGTGAGGACCGTTTTTCGACTATCCAAATAATCGTTTTCTTGTTTTACTTGAAAGCCTCTAAAGCGATAGGATTTCATATTATTAGCCTTTGCAACTTTAGGTGCTACACTGTACTGATTTTTAATTTCCTTTACTTGTGTAGGTCTATTTTCGTGATAAATGTTGCTGTACATTCCGTCGAAACCAATAGTACCAAAAAGTTGCTCTGGATAGAGTGAGCCATCAGGTTTGCGGAATTGTGTATGACGTTTGGGAGGTATTTTCCCTAATTTATGATAAAATGGCATGTTTATTTATTTACAATGTTAATTTTTGATATAAAATACTGAAAATTAAACTCCTACTAAATTAAGAGTTTTTAGCCATATAAGCTCATTCAGGGTTTCTTTTTATCAGAAATTTAAGAAGGCATAGTAAATATTTCCAAGGGTGATTTGCCATACCACAAATATCGTAAAAATTCTACAGTAAAGGAATTTTTAAATCTAAAACCGAAACCCAGCACTCACATACCAAATGTCTTCCCCAGTTTCAGGGGAGTAAGCATATTTTAGTTCCATTGGACCTAAAAAGGTTTCAAGGCCATAGCCTAATGCAAAGCCAGAGTATTGAATTTCTTTTATCCAGTCTCCGTTTCCAAACAAATCATCCCCAACATTGGCTATATTTCCAGAAATGGTTAAGTGATTTTTTCTTACAAACTCATAATCCAAATTTAGGGTTGTTTTAAGATATGTATCCCCTCGAAGCGCTAAAGCTTCATATCCAAACATTGGGATAAGGTTTGTTGTTGGAATATAACCATATCCCCCTAATAAAAAATCTAGAGAACTCGTGGTAGTGCTTCCAATTTTTAGACCTCCTTCGGTACTAATACTTCCTGATATTTTAGAATTGAAGCGATGTGCATAACCCGCTTTTGCTTTGGCAATGGAAAAGGGTTCAAATGCCTTGTTTAATCCTTCAGCAAAGAGATACCAGTGAAAATCCCCATCGAAAAACATACCAGAAGAAGGAAAAAACTTGTTGTCTAGCGTATCGTATTTAAGTATACCATAGGCACTAAAATAATTGGTATTTTCAAAAAGGGTTCGTGGGTTATTGTTTTCGTCCAGACCAATTGTTTCAGAAAGGTATTTTAACCACTTGTGCTCTGCTCCCAATCCAAGTTGAAATACTCTTCTAAAAACAGTTTGTAAAAAAAGCTGATTGGTTAAATCTTCATAGGTCAATCCTATTTTATTTAGCTGAAAATCATCAGGGATTTCTATTTCACCCTCTATAAAATCAAGTCCTATATTCTTTTCAAAAAAACTAAATTTTGAGTTTAAACCAATACTCCAATAATATCCTTTGTCTATATAATAATTGAAGTTATACCTTATGTTATCACCTACTACAAAATCCAATGAAACAACGTCATTATTAGTAATTAAACGCTTTCTTGTAATATTGATAAGTGCTGCAGATTTGTATAAATTATCATAGTGCGCTGCAAGCCTAATACTGGTCTTGAAATTACTTTCTTTAACATCAAAGTGTAACAAATAATGATCCTCTTTTTCAGGATCGTTTACAAAAGTATAATCAATTCCATCAAAGTTTCCTGTTGTGGAGAGGTTATTTACACCATCACTAAAATCCTGGTAGCTTACTCGTGAAGGAGTTTTTAATTTTAGTTTTCCTAAGATATATGAACTCGAATAATTCTCATTGCCATTAACTAGCACTTTGTCAATAAAAATGGATGTGTTGTCTGAAAATGCAACCGGATTCTTTTGTCTGGGTTCTTGCTGAAGCGCTAGTGTTTTTAATTGACTAGAAATTTCGTTGGCTGCATTTTCACCCGCTTTAATAATTTGCCTTCCTTGGTTAAAAGAAACTACAGAAAAATCATCAATTTTAGGGTTAATATATACATCTGTCTTTTTTCGTTTCTTAGACATTCCTTCTATAGTACGATAGTTATTAATCTGTAATAAAACATCTATAGCAGATTGTAATTTATCTCGTGATCGAAGCGTGTCTTGCACATCTACTCCAATAATGATATCTGCTCCCATGGCTTTTACTTCATCAATGGGATAATTATTAACAACTCCACCATCAACATACAGGGTGTTGTCAATATTAACAGGGCTAAAAAGTGAGGGAAGCGCACCACTAGCGGCTATCATTCTTGGTAAATACCCTTTATCAAACACCACTTGTTTTCCTTTTTCAACATCTGTTGCTATACATAAAAAGGGGATGGGAAGATTATTAAAATCATCTACATCTTTTACGTGTAATAATAAACGAGAGAGTAGGTTATATACGTTTTGCCCTTTGGAAATTGCCGAAGGGAAACGAAGCTGAAAGTCATCAAACGGAAATGTCAACGCATACTTTTCATCATCCTCTTTTTCGTAAAACGTTTTTGCTCTTCTGGGGACATCGTCTCTAATTAGAGTTTCAAAATCCAAATGATTAAAAATGGAATCTAATTGATGTGCCGAATATCCCGAAGCGTATAATGCTCCAATGATAGCTCCCATACTTGTTCCGCCAATATAATCAATCTGAACTCCCGCTTTTTCAATTTCTTTTAACACGCCAATATGCGCCAACCCTTTTGCACCACCGCCACTTAAAACCAATCCCACCTTCACATCTTTTTTTGAAAGCGTATCATTTTGAGCAATGGAAATTGCTGAAAAAAAGAAAGCGAATATGTAAATTAAATACTTCAAGTAATATCTTGAAAATGTGTTATTATTTTCTTGGCCCTACTGGCACCCACTACAGCTTCTAATTCATCAAAAGAGGCTTTCCCAATGCGTTTGGTGCTTTTAAAATGTTTTAAAAGTTCTTCAACTGTTTTTTCTCCTATACCCGGAATGGTTTCCAAAGTTGTATTTAATGCATCTTTACTTCGTTTATCTCTGTGGAAGGTAATTCCAAAGCGGTGTGCTTCATTTCTTAATTGCTGAATAATTTTTAACGTTTCAGATTTTTTATCTAAGTATAACGGTATTGGATCATTTGGGTAAAATAATTCTTCCAACCGTTTTGCAATTCCTACAATAGCAATTTTCCCACGTAAGTTTAAAGCGTCCAAACTTTTTAATGCCGAAGAAAGTTGACCTTTCCCCCCATCTATGATGATGAGTTGTGGTAAAGGTTGCCCTTCATCGAGTAATCTTTTATAGCGTCTGTAAACAACTTCTTCCATCGAAGCAAAATCGTCGGGGCCTTCCACCGTTTTAATGTTGAATTTACGATAGTCCTTTTTACTTGGTTTTCCATTTTTGAAAACCACGCAAGCCGCAACGGGATGCGACCCTTGAATGTTACTATTATCGAAACATTCAATATGTTTAGGTTCCTCAGTTAGTCGTAAATCCTTTTTCATTTGCGCCATAATCCGTTTTTCGTGACGGTCCGGATCTACAATTCTGGCCTGTTTCAATTTTTCTAAACGATAGTATTTTGCATTTCTTTCTGAAAGGTTTAAAATCTTCTTTTTATCCCCTGCTTTTGGAATATGAATATGCGCTCCTTCTTCCACTTCAATTTCAAAAGGCACATAGATTTCTTTGGATTGCGAATTGAAACGCTGCCGTAATTCTACTACGGAAAGTTCTAACAAAGCTTCATCGGTTTCTTCTAATTTTTTCTTTATTTCCAACGTGTGGGAGCGAACGATATTTCCGAAGGATATTTGAAGAAAATTTACATAGGCATAACTTTCATCTGAAACAATCGAGAAGACATCCACATTGTTAATTTTGGGATTGACCACCGTCGATTTCGCTTGATAATTTTCAAGGATATCAATTTTTTCTTTGACGCGTTGCGCGTCTTCAAATTGTAAATCTTCCGCAAATTTTTTCATTTGCTTTTTAAAACCATGGAGCGATTCTTTAAAGTTTCCCTTCAAAATATTGCGAATGGCGTCAATATTTTCGTTGTAAGCTGCTTCAGAATATTTATCCTCGCACGGGCCTAAGCAATTGCCAAGATGGTACTCTAAACATACTTTATATTTTCCCGCTTGTATTTTTTCTTCGGCTAAATCATAATTACATGTGCGTAATGGGTACAGTCCTTTTATTAAATCCAGTAGGGTGTAAACAGTTTTCCCGCTGGTGTAAGGGCCATAATATTCACTACCATCTTTAATAAACTTTCGTGTGGAAAACACCCTTGGAAATCGCTCTTTTTTTATGCATAGCCACGGATATGATTTGTCATCCTTGAGCATCACATTATAGCGTGGCTGGTATTTTTTGATGAGGTTGTTTTCTAATAATAATGCATCGGTTTCGGTGGCAACAACAATATGCTTAATGTTTACAATTTTTTTTACCAGAATGCGTGTTTTACCATTATCGTGTTGCTTAGTAAAATAAGAGGTGACACGTTTTTTTAAATCTTTTGCTTTACCCACATACAGTAGCTTTCCCTCTTTATCATAATATTGATAAACGCCTGGAGCATTGGGGAGTGTAGAAATTTGAAGCTTTACTGAAGTTTCAGACATATTTCAAAGATACGGGATGTTAGGATTTCTAATAAGAAATTCAATTTTAAAAATTGTTAAAACTGATTGTGGATTCTTTACGTAAATAAATATGAAGTACCGAAAGTTAGTTTTCAAAAAACAAATCAAACAAACAACAATGAAGTTTTTATTTTACGCCGTGGTCTTCTTGACTTCTGGCTTTACACTTTCACAAAGTATTACAGGGATTGTATTATCAGATGACACCACCCAGTTGGCAGATGTAGCCATTTTTAACAAAAACACGGGAGCCCATACACATTCACGAGTGGATGGTACCTTTTTTTTAGAACCCGTAAGCCTAGGGGATGAATTATACATTTCACATTTAGGTTACACCACATATATTCATATAATTGAAGACATTGATATCTCAGATAACTTAGAAATTATTTTAGAAGAATCGACCATTTCTCTAAATCAAATTGTGATATCGCCTCAAGTAAATACGTTATGTCAGATTGTTTCAGTTGACTTAGAAACAAACCCTGTAAAGTCATCTCAAGAAATTTTACGAAAAGTCCCTGGGTTATTTATTGGCCAACATGCCGGTGGAGGTAAAGCCGAACAAATATTTTTAAGAGGTTTTGACATTGATCACGGGACGGATATTAATTTAAGTGTGGATGGAATTCCTGTAAATATGGTCTCCCATGCACACGGACAGGGTTATAGTGACTTGCATTTTCTTATACCTGAAACAATTAAGAAAATTGACTTTGGAAAAGGGCCGTATTATGCCAATAAAGGTGATTTTACCACGGCAGGTTATGTAGGTTTTGAAACTATAGATGAACTAAAAAATAGTTCGGTTTCTGTAGAATATGGTGATTTCGACACGTTTAGAACCGTGGGATTATTTTCACTTTTAAATTCTAAAAACAATGATGCTTACCTAGCTACTTCCTTAAATACATTTAATGGCCCCTTTGAAAGTCCGCAAAATTTTAACCGAATAAACGTGATGGGGAAATACAATCACTTGAGCAATTCTGGTGATAAGATTTCATTCATGGCTTCGCATTTTCAGAGTAAGTGGGATGCTTCTGGACAAATTCCACAACGCGCAGTGGACGCTGGTTTAATTTCAAGATTTGGTGCCATTGATGATACCGAAGGAGGAAATACCAGCCGAACCAATATTTCCATCGATCATTTTAAAAAACTTTCAGATAAAAAAACATTAGAAACCAATGCATATTACAGTCATTATGATTTTGAGTTGTACTCCAATTTCACTTTCTTTTTAGAGGATCCTATTAATGGTGACCAAATTGTACAACAGGAAGACCGAAATATTTTTGGGTTTCAAACTGTTTTCAACGACACAAAAAATCTATTACATACTAACGATTTTGACTTTTCCGCAGGCTTAGGATTGCGATACGACGACGTAAATGATGTTGGACTATTTCGCACAAAGAACCGAAAAGAAATACTTGAGAGATTAGCATTTGGAAATGTAGATCAGATAAATTCTTTTGGTTTTGTGAATGCCAATTGGACGCTAGGGAAGTTTAAAATTAACCCATCCTTACGATTGGATTATTTTAAGTTCGATTACGAAGATTTCTTATCTGAAACATACGATAATCGAAGTGAATCCAAAGCCTTTGTAAGCCCAAAGTTGAACTTGTTTTATAGTCCTTCAAAAGACATTCAGTTTTTTATAAAATCTGGAATTGGTTTTCACTCAAACGATGCTCGGGTAGTTGTTGCGAACGAAGGGGAAGATATTTTGCCTGCAGCCTATGGTTTGGATGTAGGGGTCGGGTATAAAATTTTGGACAATCTATTTTTAAACACGGCTTTGTGGGCGTTGTATTTGGAACAAGAGTTTGTGTATGTGGGCGATGCAGGAATTGTAGAGCCAAGTGGGGAGACGATGAGAAAAGGGATTGATCTAGGTTTGAGATACGAACCCACAAACTGGTTGTATTTGTACAACGATTTTAATTATACCGACGCACGAAGTATTGAGGAACCATCGGGAGAGTATTTTATTCCGTTAGCACCAGAAATTACAATGACGGGAGGTTTATCAGTAAAAGAAATTGGCGATTTTTCAGGAGGCATAAATTATAGATTTATTGGTGATAGACCCGCAAATGAAGACAATAGTATTATTGCAGAAGGTTATTTTATAACTGACTTGAACCTGAATTATACTTACAAAAATATGGTGTTTGGAATCATAGTTGAAAATCTTTTCGATACCCAATGGAATGAAACACAGTTCGCAACCGAAAGCAGGTTATTTAATGAAACGAACGCTGTTGAAGAAATTCATTTT
This sequence comes from Flavobacteriaceae bacterium, assembly GCA_034670265.1. Taxonomy (GTDB): domain Bacteria; phylum Bacteroidota; class Bacteroidia; order Flavobacteriales; family Flavobacteriaceae; genus Halomarinibacterium. The sequence continues at coordinate 325,020 of JAXMNU010000003.1, forward strand.
ACACCTGGAACTCCGTTTTTCATTAGAGGAAAGGTGACTATTAATTTTTAAACATATACCCATAGACGATATTCTTTTTTAGTAAATTGCATTACACATCTGGCAATTATGAATATCGCTGTTCTTTCCCGGGGAGAAAACCTATACTCCACCAAAAGCTTACTTAAAGCAGGTTTAGCTAGGAATCATACTATGGAGGTTTTGGATCCAGGGTTATGTACCGTAGCGGTTGAAAATAATAAGCCCGTTTTATATTACACCGATGAAATTGTGGACGATTTGGATGCTATCATTCCGAGAATTGGTGCTTCAAATACCTATATGGGTTCGTCATTAGTGCGTCATTTGGAATGTATGAATGTTTTTTCTGTAGTAAGTGCAGAAGCCATTTTGCAATCACGAAATAAATGGACGTGTTTTCAAATTTTAGCACAACACGGAATCCCCACGCCCAAAACGTTTCTCGGTAACACCTATGATGCAGAAGTGCTTCTTTCATTATTTGGCAAAGCTCCTTTAATCATTAAAATTTTACAGGGAACCCATGGGCAAGGCGTTATTTTAGCCGAAACACAAGCTTCAGCATTATCAACTATTGAAACGTTAAAAACAGCCAATGTTCGATTTATCGTACAAGAGTTTATTGCCGAATCTAAAGGCTGCGATCTTAGAGCTATTGTGGTAGATGGTAAAGTTGTAGCTTCTATGAAGCGACAAAGCAAGGAAGGGGAATTTAGAAGTAATCTTCATCGCGGGGGTTCTTCAGAACAAATAAAGCTTTCATTTGAGGAAGAGAATATAGCCTTAAAAGCGGCAAAAGCATTAGGGCTGGGAGTTTGTGGAGTTGATATTTTGCAAAGTGAAGCTGGACCACTCGTATTGGAAATAAATTCAACCCCTGGGTTAGAAGGAATCGAAACCACCACAGGCGTTGATATTGCCGAAAGTATCATAACCTATATTGAGAGAAATAATAGATAATGGCAAAGAAAAAAGCATCATCCATACATATTTTTGGTGAAGAGATTCTACCCGGAACCTCAAGAGAGCTCAATTTTAGCTTTGCCAAACTGCATACAAATACACCCATAGATGTGCCCATTATTGTAGAACATTCTCTTTTTGAAGGCCCTGTAGTACTTTTTACTGCGGGTATCCATGGCGATGAGGTTAATGGAGTGGAAGTAGTGCGACAATTGGTATCTAAAGGAATTAATAAACCCAAAAAAGGAACAACGATTTGCATTCCTATTGTGAATGTTTTTGGGTTTTTACAAAAGGTACGCGATTTTCCCGATGGGCGAGATTTAAATCGTTCTTTTCCAGGAAGTAAAAAAGGTTCCTTAGCAGCGCAAGTTGCCTATAAATTAATGAATGAAGTAGTCCCTCACGTAGACTATTGTTTTGATTTCCACACGGGGGGTTCCAGCCGATTTAACGCCCCGCATATTCGTATTGAACGCAATAATAAAGAGCTTGCCTCCCTTGCAAAAGTGTTTAATGCTCCCTTTATCTTGTATTCAAAGAATTTGAAAAAATCTTTCAGAAATGCATGCCAGAAAAAAGGAGTACCCATGCTTTTGTTTGAAGGAGGAAAATCGAATTCTATAGATAGCGTTGTGAGTAATACGGGGGTTAATGGTTCAAAGAGAGTGTTGCATCATCTAGGAATGCTTCAAAGTAAATTTAAAGTGTCTTCTCCAGCAAAACCTTCTATTACCATTGATAGTAGTAAGTGGGTAAGAGCGCAAGCTTCAGGGATGTTTAAGTCTTCAGTAAAAGTGGGTCAATTTGTCAAGCGTGGGGATGTGATGGGGCATATTACAGACCCGTACGGAAAAATTCATTATTGGATTAAGGCGAGTAATGAAGGGTATGTCTTTAATGTTAATGAAGCGCCGCTGGTATATCAGGGTGATGCATTATTTCATATTTCAACAAAGGTATTGTAATGGACAAAGCAGCATTACGAGCTCTTTATAAGGCAAAAAGAGATAACCTTTCCCTAGATGAAATTGAGGCGCTTAGTTTGGAAATTGCAAATCAATCATTAAACTTACCTATTTGGGACAAAACCTATTATCATATTTTTTTGCCTATTTCTAACAAAAAGGAAGTTAATACCGAATATTTATTACACATTCTTCAAGGACGTGACAAGAGTATTGTAGTTCCTAAAGCGTATTTCGAAACGGGTGAAATGTCGCATATTTTATTGCAAGAGAATACGGTTTTAAAAACTTCAGCATACGGTATTCCTGAACCGGTTGATGGTATTGAAATTCCACCAAGCAAAATGGATGTTGTATTTGTACCGCTATTAACGTTTGACAAATATGGTAATAGAATTGGCTATGGAAAAGGATTTTATGATCGTTTTTTAAAAGATTGTAGCAAAAACTGTCTTTTTGTTGGTCTTTCATTTTTTGACCCCGAAAACAACCTAAACACAAACAAACAGGACATTCCTCTTCATTATTGTATTACACCTAATAAATTACATCAATTTTAATTTATGTAGGAAATGTTGTACATTTTGTAAAATTCACTATCTTTCGATCCCCCAAATTGACAATTATGAACTTCTTAGCGCATAAGAGGAAAAATATTTTTTTAGACCAAACCCAACCAAGTTCTTCAAAAACAGAACCTTTTAATAGCTTTTACTATAAAGAGTTGGCTAAACTTACAGCTTCTGGTGGTTGGAGGATCAACTTCAAAGAGAAGAGAAGTTATTTAGATCCCGAAGCAAGAAGAATTTTAAAAATCCCTAAAGATTTTACCCCGTCATTAAGAACTGCAATGGACTTTTATGCGTCAGAGCATCAAGATTTGGCCGCCAAAACTTTTTACGAGTGTGGCGAAGGGAAATCTTTCTCCATTGTCATTAAAATGATGACTTTTGATAAACAACCCTTTTGGGCAAAGGCCATTGGCGCGCCTATTTTTTCCGAAACAAATGAAATTATAGGGATACAAGGTGTTTTTCAGGATATAAACGAAGAGAAATTAAAAGAGTTAAACCTCGAAAAATCACTGCGAACAATTGAGTCTCAAAATTCAAGAATGTTCAATTTCGCTTATATTATTTCACATAATTTACGCTCACACGCTAGTAACCTTACTCTAACGATGGAGCTTTTAAAAGACGCTTCTCCAGAAGATGAAAAAGATTTAAAAAATAATCTTTTTAGAATTTCAGAAAGCTTGAATACTACAGTGGAACATTTAAATGAAATAGTATCAGCGCAAAACAAATCTCTAAAAGAAAAGGAAACCGTTCATTTTTCCGAAATTCTTAAATCCGTTTTAAATTCATTGTCTTTGCGTATTCGTGAGAGTGAAGCAGAGGTTTTTTCAGAATTTTCTGAAGTTCCTTCCATAGAATATATTCCATTTTATATGGAAAGTATTTTAATGAACTTAATTTCGAATGCCATAAAATACCGACATTCAGAAAGAAAAGCTGTAGTGGATTTATATACCTATATGGAAGGTAATAGACCTTGCCTTATGGTTAAGGATAACGGATTAGGGATTGATCTTAAAAAACACGGGAATAAAATCTTTAATATGTACCAAACCTTCCACGATAGAGAAGATGCTGTGGGTATAGGATTATTTATAGTGAAAAACCAAGTAGAGATGCTTCAAGGAACTATTGAAGTAGAAAGTACCGTAGATATTGGAACTACTTTTATAATACGGTTTTAAGAAGCAATTTCTGCTCTTTCTTCTTCCTTTTCTTCTTCTTTCTTTTTTGGAAACGCCCTTTTATTAAATAAAATGAGTAAGGCTACACCAATACTTATGGATGAGTCTGCCACGTTAAATACTGGGTCAAAAAACGAAAACGAAAACATGTCCACTACTTTTCCGTGAAAAAGTGTTCCATAACCGCCTTCGGCAGGCATAAAAGAAGCCACTTGTCCTGCACTATCGTTAAAAATAATTCCATAAAAAACAGAGTCAATAATATTGCCAAAAGCACCTGCAAAAATGAGTGAAATGGAAATAATTAAAATTTTTGAAGCGTGTTTCCGTACCGAGTCCCACAACCAATAACCAATTCCAACAATGGCAACAAGACGAAAAAGGGTTAATATTAATTTACCGTATTGTCCTGGAATCTTTGCTCCCCAAGCCATTCCTTCGTTTTCGATAAAATAAATTTTAAACCAACTAAAAACATCTACACCATCGTATAATGTAAAATTAGTTTTGATATATATTTTGGAAATTTGGTCTATTAATAAAACCAAAATAATAAGTAGAATCGCTTTTTTTAAGGACATTGTGCTTTAAATTTCGGTAGCAAAAGTAAGTATTTATTCTCGAGTTTTTAATAAGCTTATATTCCCATTAACACTTTCGGCTTTTATAAGGTAAATCCCAGTATTTGTGAGATTATTTTTTACACTCCCTTTTTTAGAAAATCCACTTCCAGAAACCTGTTCTTTTGCAAATACCGTAATATCTCCTTGTTTTGTATTAAGCGTAGCATTCCCTGTAAAATCTCTCAAATCGCATTGACCATCTCTAAGATTAACATCTAACCTTAGAATCTTTCCCTGCATTTCTAAGGATGCTATTTTAGCATTGATATATACTTCCAAGGTTTCAGGAATAGTAAGTATCATTTCGATAGAAATGAGTTTATGAGCAGCAAGTTTATCATTTTTTGGGATGAAATAGGGTCTATAGGAAGGTTTCAACCTAAGTGTTTTTCCTTTTTCAGAAGCACCAATATTCATATTCTCATAGTTTTCTCCTTCAATTAGGGAAGTAAGTTTTATTTCTGAAGTTTGTTGAGTTTTAATTTTAATTTTGAAAACGTCATCACTTATAATTTCAAGTTTTTCAAAAGCATTTGCATCCCAAGATTTTTCAATCACTTTTTGAGAGTACCCAACAGCTATAAAGTTGAAGTTTAGCAATAGAAAAAAACCCCACGTTAAAACGATGGGGTTTTTAGTATTCAATATAGTTAGGCCACTTTTATTCAAAAGGGGACAGTTTATTTTTGCATATTCTTAGCTTCAATGCTTAAGGTAGCGTGTGGTACTAATTTTAATCGCTCTGGATTAATTAATTTACCCGTTACACGGCAAATTCCGTAAGTTTTATTTTCGATACGGATAAGGGCATTTTTTAAATCCCTAATAAATTTTTCTTGTCTAATAGCTAGTTGTGATGAGGTTTCTTTGCTCATTACTTCGCTTCCTTCATCAAATGCTTTAAAGGTTGGAGAAGTATCATCTGTACCATTATTGCTATCATTTTTGTAAGCGCTTTCAATAAGTGCTAATTGCTCTTTTGCTTTTGCAATTTTTTCTGTAATAAGTGTTTTAAACTCTTCTAGTTCCTTATCGCTATAGCGTGTTTTTAAATCTTCAGCCATTGTTTTAGTGTTTTTTAATTCTTAACCTAGTTTCTATTCCATCGAAAGCAATTTCTGTTCCATCTCCCACTGCTTGCTGAAATTCTAAAACTTCGGTTAACGTTTCTTGTTTAATATACTCAATATTCTGTTCTATTGCGGTTTTTAATATAGCTTCTTCTTGCAAGGTAACATCTACTCTGTCTGTTACTTCAAAGCCAGAATCTTTTCTTAGGTTCTGGATTCTATTTACCAATTCTCTTGCAATACCTTCATTTTTAAGCTCTTGCGATATAGTTACATCGAGTGCAACAGTTACTCCATCTGCATTGGCTACCAACCAACCTTCTATATCTTGAGAGCTTATAAGAACGTCATCGAGGGTCAATGTACTATTTTTTCCGTTATGAAAAACTGATATTTCCCCATCTTTTTCTAATGTTGCAATTTCTTTTTGGTCAAATCCATTGATAACCTGTGCAATACCTTTCATTTCCTGACCAAAACGAGGGCCTAATTTTTTAAAATCGGGCTTTATTTGCTTCACTAAAATACCCGAATCTTCATCAATTAGCTCAATCTCCTTTACGTTTACTTCGTGCTTAATTAAATCTGAAACGGCTAAAATTTCTTCTCTTTCCGAAGCATCCAACACAGGAATCATTATCTTTTGAAGCGGCTGACGTACTTTAATCTTCTCGCGTTGTCGTAACGATAATACCAACGAAGATATTGTCTGTGCCTTCTGCATTTTGTGTTCCAAGGCTTTGTCTATGTATGACGCATTTGCCTTTGGAAAGTTACTTAGGTGTACAGATTCTTTTCCACCTTGTGCTGTTCCAGCGGTTAAATCTTTATATAAACGATCCATAAAGAAAGGTGCCACAGGGGCTCCTAATTTTGCCACAGTAACTAAACAGGTGTAAAGCGTTTGATAGGCCGATATTTTATCTTCGGCGTAGCTACCTTTCCAATAACGTCTTCTGCTTAAACGTACAAACCAGTTACTAAGGTTTTCCTGAACAAATTCAGAAATAGCTCTGGTGGCTTTAGTAGGCTCATAGTCTGCGTAGGCATCATCCACTTTCTGAATCAACGTATTTAATTCTGAAAGAATCCAACGGTCTATTTCGGGACGTTTTTCCAACGGAATGTCTGCTTCAGAGTAATCAAAATTATCCAAATTAGCATACAAACTGAAGAAACTATAGGTGTTGTAAAGTGTGCCGAAGAACTTGTTTCGTACTTCGCCAATACCGTCGATATCAAATTTTAGGTTGTCCCAAGGGTTGGCATTGCTTATCATATACCAACGTGTCGCATCTGGGCCATAAGTATCAAGCACATCAAAAGGGTCTGCTGCATTGCCTAAACGCTTAGACATTTTCTGCCCATTTTTATCAAGTACTAATCCATTGGAAACTACATTTTTATAGGCAACGTCGTCAAAAATCATTGTAGCAATGGCATGTAGGGTGTAGAACCATCCACGGGTCTGATCTACACCTTCGGCGATGAAATCGGCTTTACGCCAAGTATCTTCCACCTTTTCTTTATTTTCGAAAGGGTAGTGCCATTGTGCGTAGGGCATGCTTCCACTATCGAACCAAACGTCTATTAAATCGGCTTCGCGCTTCATGGGTTTGCCACTTTCGGAAACCAACACAATGCCATCCACAATGTTTTTATGAAGGTCTATGGTAGCATAATTTTCATCTGAAAGATCTCCCACAGTAAACGCTTCAAAGATATCTTTTGGCATTAGCCCTGCCTTCACGGCTTTTGTCATTTCAGCTTTTAATTCTTCAACCGAACCGATACAGATTTCTTCTTTACCATCTTCGGTACGCCAAATAGGCAAGGGGATTCCCCAATAACGAGAGCGCGAAAGGTTCCAATCGTTGGCATTGGCTAACCAGTTTCCAAAACGCCCTTCACCGGTAGCTTTGGGTTTCCAGTTAATGGTTTCGTTGAGCTCGAACATTCTATCGCGGAAGGAGGTTACTTGGATGAACCAAGAATCCAACGGATAGTATAAAATAGGCTTATCGGTACGCCAGCAGTTTGGATAGCTGTGTACGTATTTCTCCACCTTAAAGGCTTTGTTTTCTTCTTTTAAACGAATGGCAATTTCCACATCCACACTGCGCTCGGGGGCTTCGCCATCGTTATAGTATTCATTCTTTACGTACTTGCCTGCCAATTCTCCCATTTCTGGACGGAAACGTCCTTGTAAATCGACTAAGGGCACTAGGTTGCCATTTTCGTCCTTTACCAACATGGGCGGTACTTCGGGTGTGGCCTCTTTGGCTACTTTGGCATCATCGGCTCCAAAGGTAGGCGCCGTGTGCACGATTCCTGTACCATCTTCGGTGGTAACGAAATCACCTGCAATGACTCTAAAAGCGTTTTCAGGGTTTTCGAAAGGAAGGGTGTAGGGTAAGAGTTGTTCGTAGCGAATGCCTACAAGGTCTTTACCTTTACATTCAGATAGCACCCAGTACGGTATTCTTTTAGCTTCCTGAGTGTAATTATCTAAATCCGATTCGCTTTCGGCAGCTTCGTACTTGCCTGTAAATTGTTTTGCTACTAAGTTCTTTGCCAATATCACTTGGATAGGCTCAAAGGTGTATTGGTTAAACGTCTTTACCACCACATAGTCAATCTTAGGCCCAACGGTTAATGCGGTGTTACTTGGGAGTGTCCAAGGGGTGGTCGTCCAAGCGAGGAAGAAGACATCCACCCCTAACCCCTCCTTCGAAGGAGGGGAAAGTTTGAATGCTTTTTCAATTTCTTGATGGGTATTTATGGCTTTAAACTGTGCTACCACCGTTGTGTCTGTAACATCTTGGTAGGTGCCTGGCTGATTGAGCTCGTGAGAGCTTAATCCCGTTCCCGCTTTGGGCGAATACGGCTGAATGGTATAACCTTTATAGAGTAAATTTTTGTTGTAAATCTGTTTTAACAACCACCACACGCTTTCCATATACTTGGGCTGGTAGGTGATGTAAGGGTCGTCCATATCTACCCAATAGCCATAGCTTTCGGTGACTTTGTTCCACACATCGGTGTAGCGCATCACGGCTTTACGGCAGGCAGCATTGTATTCTTCTACCGAAATCTTAACGCCAATATCCTCTTTGGTGATGCCTAGTTCTTTTTCAACACCCAATTCAATGGGTAAACCGTGGGTGTCCCATCCTGCTTTTCGGTCTACTTTAAAGCCTTTTTGGGTTTTGTAGCGACAAAAAATATCTTTTATGGCACGTGCCATCACGTGGTGAATTCCGGGTAATCCGTTGGCGGATGGGGGACCTTCAAAAAAGACAAAAGGCTGCGCTCCTTCGCGAATGAAAATACTCTTTTCGAAAATGTTTTCTTTTTTCCAAAAATCGAGTACTTCCTCGCCCAGTTTGGGGAGGTTTAATCCTTTGTATTCCTTGAATTTATTCGCCATAAAGCATTCTCATTTAATAAGGTTGCGAAAATAGTAAATTTTGAAGAAATAGGCTACTAGAAATAAGGTGATCCTATTCATAAAAAGTGAAATACTAAGAAGGTACATCCCCAAACCGTATTCTCTTGTGGTTTTGATAAGGATAAATTATGTATCTTTCCTAACTATTATATACTATATATACGCTTTATACACGCTATATATACGGTATAAACCTGAAGTAGACCTAAAGGAACCCTGCTTGAAAGTGGAGGGCGCCTTTATATAATGAGTGTTATGGCAAAACAGAAGAGCTTTATTACGTTTACGGGAACGCTAGGGGGGTTGAATTTTTATTACCGGAATGGGGTGCCTGTGGTACGACAGGCTGGTGGGGGTTTTAATGGGAAAGCTATAAAAACCAAAGCGAGTATGCAGCGGGTGCGGGAGAATGCGAGTGAATTTGGCCATTGTAGCCGTGTGAAAAAGCAATACCGTTTGGCTTTGAAACCCTTGTTAGGGGTGGTGAAGGACACCAGCCAACACGGGCGGATGATGACGCTGTTTACCAAGCTAAAGGATCTTGATACTGGAAATAAGCGAGGACAACGCAGGGTTGCTGGAGGGGTTGGGACTGCTATGGGGAAGAAATTGTTGGGAGCATTTGATTTTAGCCCCGCTTGTGATGTAAAAGCTATTGTGGGGGGTGATTGGGATTTTGATTTTGGCACAGGGGTTTTTACGGTGACCGATTTTGCTATTAAGCGTGTGCCGTTTCCTGAGGGGGCGACGCATGTTGCGTTGCAGTTGGGACGGTTGTATTTTGATTTTGATACGATGGAGAATGACTTTGCTGTGAGTGTGCCATTGCTACTAGATGACGATTTTGTGGGGAGTGATTTTAGTTTGGCGGTGGATGCCCCTAGCCTAGAGGGTACTGCGGTTGTTGTGGTGCAGTTGCGATTTTACCAAGCTGTAGGTGGGGAATTGTATGCACTGGAAGGGGAAGGTAGTGTGGGATTAAGGGTTTTGGGGGTTGCGTAATGGGTTTGTTTCTTGTTCATTTTCTTTGCTTGTCCAATCCTTCTACAAGCTTGTGATAATAAAAATCCGTCGATATCATAATAATTTACCGTATTTAGACAATATAATAAAGTAAATAGGGAGTTGTGTTTTATATTACAAGTAATATTTTCTTTTTTTTTTCAGTACTAAATTCTTACGTTCTATAAACCAGAAGAGCTGAATTTTTCCACAACACGAATTGAATATATCGATAAAAAGATTTAGATTTGTCAAAAAATGACAAGTCTTATGAAAACCACTTTTGGAGAATACATCCGACTTTTACGAAACGAAAACGAATTGACTTTAACTCAACTTGCAGCTAAACTAAATTTAGACTCTGCGAATTTGAGTAAAATAGAGAATGGAATAAGAGATTTTGACGAAAAACGTTTACCAAAACTTGCAAAAATCTTCAAACTTAATCTTACCGAATTACGAAATGAATATGTGACTGACCAAATTGGTAAACATATTTACGAAACGAATTGTACAAAACAACTTTTAAAAGTTGCTGAGCAAAAAGCAGAATATAGGAGAACATTAAAAGAAAAAGCAATATGAATATAGTATCATTTTTTGCAGGAGCTGGAGGACTTGATTTAGGCTTCCAGAAAGCAGGATTCAATGTCATTTGGGCAAACGAATATGATAAAGTTACTCCTGAAAAAAAATAGAAAATAATGGAAAAAATTAATTTTAAAGGGAAAGAATTTCCATCGGTTATAGTTAATATGCCTTTTGGCAATCGAAAAATTAGTACAATTCAATTAAATGAATCTTTAATGAATAATAATGGAAGTTATGTTTCAAATGAAGCAAGAATTATTGATGAAGAAATATATTACTTTGTCGAAGAAAAATTTTTGTCTCTAAGCGAAAAAGAACTTGTAACTATAATTCTTTCAGAAATATGATTCGATATCAATTCTTTCCTCGTTCACAAGGAATTACTGAAGAGATTAAAGTAGTTCTTGATTGCTTCAAAAAAGTTGAAACTGATATTAGTTCTGATAACTTGAAGTTAAATAGCAATGATGTTTTAGAAAAATTGAGACCTCATTTAGAGGCAATTGATTACGATGTAGAAACAGGAAAATCAAAAAATGATAAAATTCACGTTCCTGTTCTTTTTGGGTATGATAATGAAATAGACAAAAGTTTTAATGCTGATGCTTTAAGTAAAGATGGAAAAATTGTTATCGAGGTTGAAGCAGGAAGAGCTGTAGTCAATAATCAATTTCTAAAAGATATATTTCAAGCCTGTATGATGTTTGAAGTTGAATATTTGGTGATAGCATTAAGAAATAATTATCGTGGGTCTGATGATTTTAAAAAGGTTTACACTTTTTTAGAAACCCTATATATATCAAGTCGATTACATCTTCCTCTGAAAGGTATTTTGCTAGTGGGCTACTAGTGCGTTAAGGTTAATAGTGGCAAGCTAGAAAGTGAGGTATGAACTAAAGATTTGTAATGGATAACCTGACTCCTATGGTAATACCCTATCTAACATATAATTTCCTTTAAAAATTCTTACAAAACCTACCTTCCATTAAAAGAAAAACCCTCACTATATAAGCGAGGGTTTTTTATGGTTAGTTAGTGCGCTGTTATTAGCGTTCTATTATAATAAATTCGGATCTACGGTTCTTTTGGTGATCTGCATCGCTACAATTAGTACCACAAGCCACTACGGGTTTGTCTTCTCCAAAGCCTTGCCCGCTTATCCTAGAGCGTTCAATACCTTGTGAAATTACGTATTGTACTGTAGCTTCTGCACGCTTTTGAGATAACTCACGGTTATAGTCGTCTTTACCACGGTTATCGGTATGGGCTTCTACCTTAATTTTCATATTTGGGTATTTCTCCATGATTTCTACTAGTTTATCTAGCTCAAAAGCAGCTTTTGGTTTGATATTCCATTTGTTATAATCAAATAAGATAGGGTTAAGCACCACTTTATCGTCTACGATAATCATTTCGATAGGGCGTAGGGCAATGGTTTTGGAAAGTTTTCCTTTGCCTTGTGCTCCTACACTTACAGAATTAGGTTCGAAACCCGTCATAAAGGCTTGTACCACGTGGTCTTGATTACAAGCACCAAGAATGTTTCCTTTACCGTCTTCGGCAGTTGTTTTGGTACTTAGTTTGTTTTCTTGTCCGTCATACAAATCGAGTCTAGCACCAAAAATAGGTTCTTTGGTGTATTCATTAATCACCAAAATATCCATATCTACATCGCAAGGAGGCTCAATGGCTTTTACCATATAGATATCGTCACTTCCTTTTCCGCCTTTTCTGTTAGAGGATAAATAGCCTGTTTTGGTTTCACTATTCCAAATAAAAGCAAAGTCATCGTCTTCGGTATTGGCACCTTTACCAAGGTTTACAGGATTTTCGAAACGTGCTCCATTGGCTTCAGCATAGAAAATATCTAACCCACCAAGTCCTTGATGACCATCGCTAGAGAAGTATAGGTTGCCTATGCTGTCTAGGTATGGGAAGTTTTCTTTTCCTTCGGTATTAATATTGTCTGGGAGCCTTTCGGGCGCACTAAAATTGCCATTGGCATCTATATTCACTCTGTAAATATCTGAGCCTCCCTTGCCACCAGGCATATCGCTAACAAAATACAACCAATTGCCATTAGGGTTTAATGCAGGGTGTCCTGTAGAGTACTCGCTGCTGTTAAAAGGTACTTCGAAAACGCCTTTCCAGCCACCATCTACCCACTCGCTGTAATAGAGGTTTATTTGGTTAATGCCTTTGTCGTCTTTGTCGTATTTGCCATTAAAATAGTCGTTACGGTCGAAGTAAATACGTTTACCGTCTGGGGTAATGGCTACATTTCCTTCGTGGTATTTGGTGTTTACATCGCCTTCTAGCAGGCTTGCATTTTTTACGGTGTTGCCTACGTGTTCGGCTTTATAGATATCAAGGAATGGCTGTTCGTTCCATTGGTATTTTTTGCGAGTTTCATTTCTAGCGGAAGAAAAGTAGAAATCTTTACCAATGGTAATCCCTCCAAATTCTGAATATTCGGTATTGATATCTTCAAGGTTTTTTGCTTCAAAACGTGCAAAATCTTCCATGATTTGCGGCACGTAATTAGGGTTTTTCATAAACTCTACGGCGCGGGAATCGGTAGGCGCTAATTCGGCAAAGGTTTTCATGGCATCGTTATAGTCGCTGTACTTGCCATTTGCTTTAAGCGACTGCGCATAGTTGTAAACGGTTTCTGGATTCACCTTTTTTCCTTTTACAACACGCTTGTAATAGGTTTCGGCTTTTTTGGTATCGTTAATAAAGTAGTAGCTATTGGCCAATTGCTCAAAGACGTAGCGATCTGCTTTTCCTTTTTTCAGCAATTTTTGATAGGCTTCTGCAGCATCAACATAGGCCATTCTATGGTAGAGTTGATCTGCCTTTTTGGTGTCCTTATTTTGTGCTACTGTAAAGGTTACAGTGAAAATTAGAAAGAGTGTATATATTTTTTTCATGGGTATGAAATTATTTTTAGGTATTAGAAGTATCTAGGTGAACGAAGTGATTTTTTCTTAAAGAATAGATCGAAGGTGAGTATCACTTCGTGCGAAGCGCTTGCTACCGCATCAAGTTCACTTATTACATGGTCGTATGCATAGCCAATTCTTAAATAATCTGTGGCTTGAAATCCGACAAGGCCACTAAATGAATCTTCTAAACGGTACGAAACTCCCAATTCGAATTTTTCGTAGAATAAGGCATTTAAGTTACCATCAAAAGAAAGGGGCGCATCGAAAGCCGATTTCACCATGACGGAAGGTTTTAGCTTCATATTTTCTGACACTTGGAATACATACCCTGCTGTGGCAAAGTAATGATTGGTTTCGCTTCCGTATTTTAATCCGTTTTCATCTAAATGAACCGAATTTAAAAAGTTAGGCACCGAAAGACCCACATAAAAATTATCTCCATAAAAGAAGGCGCCAGCTCCAATATTAGGATAGGTATTACTTATGTTTTCTGAAAAGAACGGGTCGTTAGGATCTTGAAGTTCTAAATCTGCCAATCCAACATCGTGGAAGGTAGCTCCAGCTTTTAAACCCAGGGCTAATTTTAAATTTTCACCTACCTGAAGGGTATAGGAGAAATCTACATAGGCGTTGGTTTCTTTTACTGGGCCTAATTCATCTTTAATTAAGGAAAGACCTAATCCCACCTCATCGGTTACAGGGCTATGCCCAGAAAAGGTGATTGTTTCTGGTGCTCCGTCCAATCCAGACCATTGTTTTCTATATAATGCTGTAAGGGAAAGGGTTTCTTTAGAGCCTGCATAGGCAGGGTTTACCACATTCATATTGTACATATATTGGGTGTATTGTGGGTCTTGCTGCGCCGTTGCGCTTTCAACACCCATAATACAAACTAAGAGTACGAATAGTGCGAATTTTTTCATTATAACGAATTGTTTAATTTGATTGTTAGCTTTTTATTAATTTACTTCTTTGTTGATGTATATCCATCCTGTCTTTAAATCTCCATAGACAGGGTCTGGTGTGGAAAATTTCATTACATAGAAGTAGGTTCCTGTGGGCATCTCATTTCCATCTTGGTCAATACCACAGAACTCATTTACATAGTTATCTTGAACAAAGAGGCTCATTCCGTAACGGTTAAATATCTCTACAGAGAAGTCTCCTGTACGGTCTCTTATAAATTCTAAATCAAGGCAGTCGTTCATGCCATCTCCATTAGGTGATAATCCTTGCGAAATAGTACACTTTCCAACATCGTATAACACCACACTTACATCGTCTGATCCAGAACAATCTCCTGCCGAAATGGTTACAGAATATATTTGCTCTCCCACTGTATTTGAAGGGATAGTAACTTCTAAAACACTATCGGTAGCCCCTACCACAACATCACCGTTGAGGTACCATTGGTAGGCAACATCGGTTTCTGAAGTGACTGCGGTTAGCGTTTGAACTTCGTCTGGACAGGTTTTAAAATCTTCATTTACTGTTACCAATAAATCATCACGCCCTGAAATAACTATAGAATCTGTTTCGCTACATGCTCCTATTGTTACTAAAACACTATAGGTTCCAGATTCAGTTATTGATAAAGTTGGCATCGTTTCATTAGGAATAACACTTCCATTTATGCTCCATTGGTATGTTGCTAATGCTGGATCGTAATTTGAAGGTGAAGCATCCAGCATCGTTTCTTGGTCAAAACAGGATTCAAAATCCTCTCCTAAAGAGATCATTATATCATTGCTAGGGCTAATCTCAATACTGTCTTGGGCGGTACATTCGTCTACCGTTACAGTTACGGAGTAGTTGCCAGGTTCAAGTGCAAAAAGTAATGCATTGGTTTCACCTACAATAATAGTCCCATTTAAACTCCATTCATAGGTAGCCAAGGTGGGGTCATAGTTGGAAGGTGATGCATCTAGTATTGGACTTTCGTCAAAACAGGATTGGAAATCCTCGCCTAATTCAATATCAGGGTTTTCTGCAATACTTATAGCAATAGTATCTGAAACAACACAAGGGCCTACTGTAATTTCAAGGTCATAATTTCCAGAGGTGTTTACGGTAATCGTTGGCGTTGTTTCTCCAGTACTCCATAAATAGGTAATTCCAGTTATATCTCCAGTAATGGTTGGAATAATTTCGAAAGAACCGCCATCACAAATCGATTCATCTACACCAAGGTCTAAGATTGGAGATTCAGTAATACTAATTTCTGTAGTATGTATTTCTTCATCACAAGGAGGATACGTAACAGTTACTGTATAAGTACCCGCTGTGGTTGGTGTGTATGTTGCATCTGTTGAAACAATAGTTCCTCCACCATCAACCCACTCATACGTTACTAATGTTAAATCAACAGCAGGGTTTTGAGGCGTAGCATCTAACAAGGGTAATTCATCTGTATCACATAAATTGAATGTTGTTGGTAGCGCAATTTGAAAATCTATTAATTCTTGAACAATTAAATCAAATTCTACTGTACTAAAACATGTAGGTTCATTTACTTTTTCTACTCGAACATAAATGGTTTCAGGATTTACAGAATTGTTATAAGCGGCTGAATTTATAATTGGGTTTATATTTCCCCCGGCATCTAATAAACTTAGGTGAAAACTAGTATTGAAAAGCGCAGGATCTTGCCCGTCTAAAATAGTTGGGATTTGACTGTCTAAATCAAAGGTTGCGACTCCACCTCCTGTTTCGTCACAGGCTTCTAAATCTGAAGGAGCAACAATTTGTGGCTCTAAAGTTTGAAGGGAAAGCGTAATGTCATCGATAGCTAGATCATTTCCACAAACACCACCAATATTATCAATAAGGACTAATTGAATATCTGTATTTGCACCAGTGTTAAATGAAATAGAAAACTCTTGCCAGTTAGGTTCTGGACCATTAGGGATGTCTCCAGTGTTTGTTTCTTGAATTAAAGCTCCGGAAGGATCTTCAATTCTAAAAAGCACATTTGAAGGAATACCAGATCCTGTACAAATTCCGGTGTCGGTATCATATACTGTAGTTATCCAAGCATTGAAAATGTAATCTTCATTTGGGTTCAATGTTATGGTTCTTCTATAGAATTCACCGCCAGAGGTACTCGCATTAATAAATAACATTCGCCCATCTGTATCATTTGGAGTATGGTCCTCCATTCCCACATGCCAACCAGCGTTTAGCCCTGTAGAAGTGTTTGAAATGGTATATTCTCCACCTTCAACCTGACTTGCAGTATTACAGATAAAAGTTGTTGTGGCCCCGTTTAAATCACAAACACGACCCGTTCCTGTTCCAAAGTTTTCTTCAAAATCTATTCCAGTACAGTCGGGTTCAATAACACAGGGGCTAGTTAAAAAGGTAATTTCCACACTTTCAGTAATGGTACATCCGTCTGCGGTGATATCACAGCTATACACATCTGTTGTCGTTACGGTAATGGTTTGGGTCGTTTCTCCTGTGCTCCATAAAAAGGTTGCATCAGCAGGGTCAACACCATCAAGTTCTGCAGTGATATCATAAGAAGGTGTATCACATAATATTTGATTACCGCCTAAGTCTGCAGTAAAAGTTACTCCTGTTGCGGTTACGTCAACATCATCTGTTAATACTACCACATCGCCGTTACAATTGGTATAGGTTACTCGAGCTGTATAGGTTTCTGTTCCGTTAGGGCAAACTTCGATAGTAGGAGTAGTTCCTATTACAATTCCGTTAGCGTCTAACCATTCAAAAACATAGGTTTCATTTCCAGCGGGAGTAAATCGCCAAGCTTCATCATTAGTAGACCAAGGAGAATCTGAGGTATTTCGTCCAGGAGGAACAAAGGCAATATCGCCATCATTATTTTGAATTCCAAGGGCAGCGTTTCCACTATTCCAAGTTGGGCAAACAGGCTTATCTCGAATATAAATTTCAATAACGTTTGAAAATTCATAGAAAACCGCCATATGGGTCGCTTCTAAGTTATTACATGCTCCTGAAAATAAAGCAACTTCAAAATAAGACACAACCAAAACCCTATTGGGGAAGGAGCCTAATACCTCATATCCTATTTCGTTAGATGGGTTTATACTTGGATGAATATCATGAACAGGAGTAAAAATATTTGCTTCTCCTAGTGCATCGTCAGTATTGTTTGGTAAGTTGTCTGTAAAACTCCAATCGTTTGTTGTGTCTGTGGGGTCAACATCGAAACGAATGACACCATTAGACCCAACTTGAAATTCGGTTTCTACATTTCCAAAAAAGCAAAAATCATAAGGGAGTGTGTCTACTGGAGACCAAGTATCATCTGTTGTAATATTAATTGAATTTGCTAAGCCATCGAAAGGGAAAGGGGGGTTATACGTAATAGACTCGACGGTATAGTTGGAACTTATTGTTTCAAAAGTTTCAAGAAAAGTTGCTGTAATATTAGCACATCCAGTACCCGTAGAGCAATCTACAGTGACATCGGGTCCTGCATCTACAAAAAGAGATCCGGGTCCTTGAGAAAAGGAATTTAAACTAAATAGAAATATAAAACAGCTAACTAATAAAAGATTTTTTTGAGCTGAAGTAATTGATTTTAAACACAGAGGTAAAAGTGTATTCATCACAAATTTAGATTGGTTGTTATTCGGGTCTAAAATAACTAAAAAAGATATAAATCTTAATGATTTCTTAACTTTTAGACAAAAACCAATAAAACCACGATTAATCGTTGCTGCTATTCAGTTTTTTTTATAGTGAAAACCGCATAAACAGGAAAGTGATCGCTGAATCCCCCCAGATATTTTTTGCCTAAAAAGGTTCTTAAAGGTAGATGTTTAAATCGTTCTTTACGTTCTTTAATTTCTCTAGGATTATAAATATGGGCACTTTTAAATTGAAATGGGTTAGGAGCTCCTTGTAAAAAATTATGAGATATGATGATTTGGTCAAATAAATGCCAATGATCACGATAACTTAAACTGCCTTCATAATTGGATAATAAGACTTCCATAGGGTTGTATAGAAAGTCTGAAGTCAACTTTTTAATGCTTTCACTATGAGGGTCGTCGTTAAAATCTCCCATAACCACTATTCTTGCATTGGAATCTTCACTTATAATAGCGTTAATAATTTCTAGATTTTTGGAGGCAGCTGCCACTCTTTTTTGCGAAGTTTCTTCAGTACCTCTCCTTCGTGATGGCCAGTGATTGATTAAAATGTGTATATCGTGGTCTTCAAGTTTTGCTTTGATGTGTAAGATATCGCGGGTGTAATCCCGTTCACCTAATTCATTTGTTATATATAGGGTGTGTGCTTCTTTGGAAAGTATTTCAACATATTTTTTTCGATATAACAGGGCGGTGTCTATTCCGCGTTCATCTGGAGAATCGAAATGAACATAGCCGTAATCACGTTTTTTAAGATGTTTCGATTGTATTAAAGAATCTAAAACAAAACTATTTTCAACTTCTGCAACACCTAGAAGTATAGGAGGAAATCCATTTTTATCGAGGCCTATTTTGGAAATTACTTTGCCGAGGTTTGAAATCTTTTTCCGAAAACGCTTTTCGTTCCATTTTTTATTAGAATGTTCCGTAAAATCATCATCTAGGGTTCGCTTGTCATCTTTGGTGTCGAATAAATTTTCTAAATTATAGAAGCCAATATTGTAAAGGTTGGATTTTTCAGAAGAATTTTGAAGCATTCTTTTTATTTTGAATGAAAAATACAAAAAACCCTACCAAACAGTTTGTACCTTTGCTATAATATTAAAATTTTATGCTAGAACACAAGGAAACGGAATATGAAAAGGTAGTCTTAGTTGGATTGATTACAAAATTACAAGACGAAGAAAAAGCTCAGGAATACCTTGACGAATTAGAGTTTTTGGCTTACACAGCCGGAGGGGAAGTCATCAAACGATATACCCAGAAATTGGAAATGCCAAACCCCAAAACATTTATTGGGACTGGAAAGATTGAAGAGATAAAAGTTTTTGTTGACGAAAATGAGGTGAGTATTGTTATTTTCGATGATGAACTTTCCCCTGCACAGCAAAAGAATATTGAGAAAATACTTCAGTGTAAGATAATTGACAGAACCAATCTTATTTTGGACATTTTTGCCCAAAGAGCCCAAACAAGCTATGCAAGGACACAGGTAGAGTTAGCTCAATACGAATATTTATTACCGCGACTAGCTGGAATGTGGACGCACTTAGAACGTCAAAAAGGGGGAATTGGAATGCGTGGTCCAGGGGAAACCGAAATTGAAACAGACCGTCGTATTGTACGCGATAGAATTTCGCTTTTAAAGAA
This sequence comes from Flavobacteriaceae bacterium, assembly GCA_034670265.1. Classification (GTDB taxonomy): domain Bacteria; phylum Bacteroidota; class Bacteroidia; order Flavobacteriales; family Flavobacteriaceae; genus Halomarinibacterium. The sequence goes on from JAXMNU010000003.1 coordinate 344,712, forward strand.
AAAGATGGAAAGTATCGACAAGCAAATGGCGGTGCAAAGGGGAAATCGAGGGTCACTGGTTCGTGTGGCGTTAGTGGGATATACCAATGTGGGGAAGTCTACTTTAATGAATGTGATAAGTAAAAGCGATGTCTTTGCCGAGAATAAATTATTTGCTACACTGGATACTACGGTTCGAAAAGTAGTGATTGGAAACCTTCCTTTTTTATTAAGTGACACAGTAGGTTTTATTAGAAAGTTACCTACTCAGTTGGTGGAATCTTTTAAAAGCACGCTGGATGAAGTTCGGGAAGCAGATTTGTTATTGCATGTTGTAGACATTTCTCATCATGCGTTTGAAGATCATATTGCCTCTGTGAATAATATTTTGGACGAAATTAAAAGTGCCGATAAACCCACTTTGATGGTCTTTAATAAAATTGATGCCTATCAAGCGGAAGAAATAGACTCAGATGATTTAGTAACCGAAAAAACAAAAGCTCATTATACGTTGGAAGAATGGAAAGATACCTGGATGGCAAAAACCAATGGAGATGCGTTGTTTATTTCGGCATTAAACAAAGATAATTTGGAGGAATTCCGGAAAACGGTTTACGAAAAAGTACGAGAGATTCACGTAACACGATTCCCTTATAACAATTTCTTGTATCCTGAATACTATCCCGAAGAAGGATAAAAAAAAGCTGCTTGAAAAAGCAGCTTTTTTGTTTCAAAAAGAGTTTTACTAGAAACCGTAGGTTACTCCAATTCCTAGTGCTTCACGAATTTGGAATGCTTGTACTGCATTATCGTCATAAATCGCTTGGAAAGCAACGTTAGCAGTTATCCATTTGTTAATAGACATTACAATGTTAGCAGTGTAATCAATATCTACATTTTGAGGATCTTCCAGATAGTTACTGTAAAGGTTTAAAATATTTTCGAAAGAAATATTATCCATTAGCTTAAACTTTGCATACGCATTAAGCGAAGCTCCAAACTCAAAACGCATCGATTCGTTGGCTTCAACACCAAAGTATCCACCTGCTTCGTTAAACGCATCAATAATTGCTTGGTCGTTTCCAACATTGGTAAAGTCGCCATTTACAAAGATAAGTTTTGCGGTTGCTGGAGAAATATTCACAAATAAATTGTCATTTTTCTTCCAAAGCATACCTGGCCCTGTTTGTAAATAGGCTGGCGAAAAGGCTTTTGTAGTTTCGGTACGTATTTCTTCACCGTTGGTATCTTCGCTATAAGCATAGCCAGATGTCATTTGGGTTTTAAAATTTAAGAAATAAGAGTAATACCAGTTACTCTCAGCAATTTGTTTTCCTAGAATAGAATTAAGTTCGAAACGGTCACTCGTTTTACGAGTAAACTCTTGGTCTTTGGTTTTACTTATTCCGTAATCTACCAACAAACGATTATCCCAGCTCCAGTCACCACTACGGTAATTTGCTGTATAGGAAAGATTAAGGTTAGCGGCATAGTTTGATGTTCCTCCACCTGTCCATTCTGCGTTAAAAGCAGATTGACTAAAAAGCAATGAGACATTACCTTCTTTGTTCCATCCATCTTTTGGGCCTTCGTCTGCTGCCGCATCATCTTGAGCAAAAGAAAACTGAATAGAACTTATTAATAGTGCTAATAGTGCAAATTTTTTCATTGTATATTTTTTATAAATTTTCCGCAAAAATACTATTTCCAGCTATTTTTGAATAATTAAAAGGAAAAGAAAGAAGGGTTTTCGATGAAAACTGAATTTTCACCTAACAAATACTACTTTTTGAATAAAGGAACCGAAGAACAGGCTTCGCCGTACATAATACTTTTGGCAACGGGTTGAAGCTTTTGAGCTAATAAAACAAAAGCATTTTCTGGAATAGGCTTGTGCGCACACCCTTTAATAATAACAGGTTTATCTTTAAATGAAGAAAGGTCCATGTTATCGATAATTTCTGAAAATAGAAGTGTTTCTAGATCATTTAATGTTCCTACAATTACTTTTTTTGCTGTTTTAGCTAATTGAAGTGAAACTAGCATATATGCCCAGCCTGGGATAATGGCTTCAGAGGAACAATAAAGGGCAACATAGGCATCTTTGTATTCGGAAAGATTGAGGTTTTTTACGTGGCTTCGAAATTCTTTTTCACGGAGAATAACTCCTTCAAATAGCCATGGGGAAATATCAAGAGCGATTCTTTTTCCTTCGGGATAAAAATCTTCCAAATCAAAAGTGACTAAAACACTATTGGCAACTCTATTTACAATTTCTCCTTCCATTAAAGCATTCCCAATTCAAGTTTAGCCTCTTCGCTCATTAAATCTTGGCTCCATGGTGGATCGAAAGTAATTTCAACTTCGGCGTCTTTTACTAGCTTTATACTTTTTACTTTTTCTTCCACTTCTAGGGGTAAAGATTCGGCTACAGGGCAATTAGGCGTTGTAAGTGTCATTAATATTTTTACTTCGCTGTCTTCATTTACAAAAACATCGTAGATTAATCCAAGTTCGTAAATATCCACAGGGATTTCTGGGTCAAAAATGGTTTTAAGCACTTTTACTATTTTTTCGCCTAATTCGGTAGTATCAATTTCTGTTGTACTCATCGTTATTTTTTTTGCTGTGCCTGAAAGGCTACTGCGTATAATTTCATTTGTTTTATCATAGACACCAATCCGTTGGCACGTGTTGGGGAAAGATGTTCTTTTAATCCTATTTCATCAATAAAAGAAGTGTCTGCGTGGATAATTTCTTCAGGGGTTTGATTTGAAAAAACCCTAATCAGCACTGCAATAATTCCTTTGGTAATAATAGCATCGCTGTCTGCAGTAAATACCACTTTATCATGTACCATTTCTGCATGAAGCCACACTTTGCTTTGACATCCTTTTATGAGTTTTTCATCAGTTTTTAAGGAAGGATCAATAAGCGGTAAAGATTTTCCGAGCCCGATGAGGTGTTCATATTTGTCCATCCAATCATCGAACAACGAAAACTCGTCAATTAATTCTTCCTGTATGGTTGTTATAGTCATTTAGTCTTCAGTTACTTCTTTTATAGCCTTTAATAGAACTGTTCTGTCGGATTTTGAGTATAATGTTAAGACCTTATTTTGAATCTCGTAAGACCCCGTATTGTTGAGTGCATTTAAAAAAGCATTTTCAACGTCCATGATGGGTTGATCGCAAGCCATTTCGGTAGATCCAATATCACTAAAGGAAAGGGCGTATAAATTTAATGCATAGCTCCCAAAAAAGGAATTACAACCTGTATTACCACGAATGGTTTTGTCTAAGGCAAAAAAGCTAATGTATGGGGCGTTTTCAGAAATAGCACTTCCACCAATTTCTGTTATGTTATATTTTCCAGATAGCTGCACATTCCCTGCTACATCGATTACTTTTTTTGTTTCATCACAACTCATGAATAAAAAAGAAGAAAAAAGAAGTATGATTATGTTTTTCATATTTATTATAAATTCTAAGATACTATAAATCTATCTGCTATTCTTTTAAAAATCTGTTAACTAAGCATCATTTTTGCTTTTTTAACCGCTTCTACAAGCTTATCGACTTCTTCTTTTGTATTGTAAAATGAAAAGGAGGCACGAACCGTTCCAGGAATGTTGTAAAAATCCATAATGGGTTGTGCGCAATGGTGACCTGTTCTTACAGCAATTCCTAATTTATCGACAATGGTGCCCACATCGTAGGGATGAATTCCTTCCAAATTAAATGAAATAACAGAGGTTTTCTTTTTTGCTGTTCCGTAGATTTTTAAGCCTTCAATTTTTAGTAATTCTGAAGTTGCGTAATTTAATAAGTCATCTTCATATTTTGCAATTTCTTCAAATCCAAGGTCATTCAAATAATCAATAGCCACTCCAAAGGCAATTCCACCCGCAATATTAGGCGTTCCCGCTTCAAATTTATGTGGTAAACCTGCATAGGTAGTCTTTTCAAAAGAAACTTCTTTTATCATTTCACCACCGCCTTGATAGGGAGGGAGTTTTTCAAGCCATTCCTTTTTTCCGTATAACATACCCACACCTGTTGGGCCACACATTTTATGAGCAGATGTTACGTAAAAATCGACATCCAGTGCTTTTAAATTTGGTTTTAAGTGGGAACAGGCTTGAGCCCCGTCAACTAACACTGTAGCACCTACGTTGTGCGCTTTTTGAATAATTTCTTCGATGGGATTTATCGTTCCCAAAGCGTTTGAAACATGATTAATAAAAACCAATTTGGAATTTTCTGAAAGTAATTCTTCAAAATCGCTTATGATTAATTCCCCAGTCTCGTTCATAGGAATGACCTTCAAAGTAGCTCCTGTTTTTTCGCATAGCATTTGCCATGGGACAATGTTGGAATGATGTTCCATTGCCGAAACGAGTACTTCGTCCCCTTTTCGAAGCAAAGAAGAAAACCCATTGGCTACCAAATTAATAGCGTGGGTAGTTCCTGAAGTGAAAATAATTTCTTCGGGATGGGCAATACTAAAGTGTTTCTGAATTTTTTTACGTGCTACTTCATAAGCATCTGTTGCTTCTTGCGACAGTGTATGCACGCCACGATGAATGTTTGCGTTGTAATTTGAATAATAATCAACGATGCAATCGATTACGGCTTGGGGTTTTTGTGAAGTAGCCGCGTTGTCCAGATACACCAAAGGATGTCCATTTACTTTGCGTTTAAGTATGGGGAAATCTTCGCGTATTTTTTGAACATCGAAATTCACAGTAATTCTAAAAGTGTTTTTTATAAGTTGAAGCCTAAACTCACCCCAATTTTATTGGCAATAAGCTTATTGATTCGCTTTTTTAATTCGGGAATCTTAACACTTTCCAAAACATTATTAGCAAAAGCATACATTAACAACGCACGCGCCTCTTTTTCGCCAATACCACGAGAACGAAGATAAAACATGGCTTCATCGTCTAACTGCCCAATGGTACATCCGTGAGAACACCGTACATCGTCCGCAAAAATCTCCAATTGAGGTTTTGAGTTGATTGTGGCTTTATCGCTTATAAGGATGTTATTGTTTTGCTGAAATGCATTAAGTTTTTGCGCGTCTTTTTCAACATATATTTTTCCATTGAAAACACCTGTTGCGTTGTCGTCAAAAATACCCTTGTAATCTTGATGACTTTCACAGTTGGGTGCGATATGATGTACCAATGTATTATGGTCCACATGCTGCTTTTGTTCAAGAATAGTAATTCCTTTTAAAATAGAATTACTGTTTTCTCCATGTTGGTAAAAGTTGAGGTTATTTCGGGTCAACTTTCCACCAAAAGAAAACGTATGGACACTACAAACACTGTCGCGTTCTTGCTTAATATAGGTATGATCTATTAACGAAGCGGATGGTAAGTCATTCTGAATTTTATAATAATCTACAAAAGCTCTTTTTTCGGTGAAAATTTCGGTAACTGAATTAGTTAGCACCGCATTTTCTGAAAGACTTTGATGACGCTCAATAATTTGAATATGCGCATTCTCTCCCACAACAATTAAATTACGTGGCTGAAGTATTAATGCGGCTTCAGAACCTGTGTAAAAATTAATTATTTCGACAGGTTTTTGAACCTCTTTATGTTTTGGGATGTAGATGTACGCTCCTTCCTTGGCAAAAGCCGTATTTAAAGAAGTAAGGCTATCTTCTTTGGCAGCTTTGTTAAAGTAGGTTTCGATAACAGGCTTATATTTATCCTTACTCAACGCAGCAGATAACAAGCAAATGTCCATTCCATCGTGAGTAGTTGAGGACAAGAAGGAACTATAAACACCATCAACAAAAACAATTTTAAAGGTGTCTATTTCGTGTAAAAAATATTTTTTTACCTCTTTAAACTCAATAGATGTTTCCTTTTTAGGGAAAATACTATAGTCTTCTTTTAAAAGAGCATTAAGCGATGTGTATTTCCATGCTTCCTCTTTTTTTGAAGGAAAGCCATTACTTTCAAACGTTTTAATGGCCTTATTTCGAAGCTCATGAATGGGAGAATCGTCTTCCAAATAATCTTCAAAAGCTAGGTAGGAGGAAAGTATTTTTTCTTTTAAACTCATTTGTTATGCTTTCACTTCTTCTTTAATCCAGTCGTATCCTTTTTCTTCTAATTGATACGCCAATTCTTTGCTTCCAGATTTTACAATTTTTCCGTCCATTAATACGTGAACGTAATCTGGAACTATGTAATCTAACAATCGCTGGTAGTGCGTAATGACTATGACAGCGTTGTCACTACTTCTTAATTTGTTTACACCGTTTGCAACGACTTTAAGCGCGTCGATATCCAGTCCAGAATCGGTTTCGTCGAGGATAGCCAATTTAGGTTCCATCATCGCAAGTTGAAATATCTCATTTCGCTTTTTTTCTCCACCAGAGAATCCTTCATTGAGAGAGCGCGATAAAAACTTTCGGTCTATCTCGAGTAAATCTGCTTTTGCTTTAATTTTCTTAAGCATTTCGGCAGCTGGCATATCTTCAAGACCCTTTGCTTTTCGAGTTTCGTTAATAGCTGTTTTAATAAAATTAGTTACAGAAACCCCTGGAATCTCCACAGGATACTGAAAAGAAAGAAATACTCCTTTATGAGCTCTTTCTTCTGGGTCTAGTTCTTTAATATCCTCTCCATCAAGTTCGATACCTCCTTTGGTTACTTCAAATTCATCTTTCCCTGCAATTACCGATGCTAGTGTACTTTTACCAGAACCATTAGGGCCCATAATGGCGTGTACTTCACCAGGATTTACAGTAAGGTTAATCCCTTTTAAGATATCTTTATCTTCAACACTTGCGTGTAAGTTTTTAATTTTCAGCATAATTAGCTTTTATTTTCTTCAATTTTCACATCTATTTCTGCAGGGGTTTCACTTACAGAAATAATTTCTTGTATCGTAATAATTTGTTCCCAAACCTTTTCTCCTCGTACATAAGCAGGATTCACTTCAACAACTCCTTTAACAACAACGGGAACCATGTCGTATTCTTCCTTTTTTATAGGAGCAATTCTTTCTCCTAATTCTTTTGCCATATCATCCATAGTAACAGCATAGATAAAATGAGAACCTTTTAAAACTGCGCCATCTTTAGAATAAAAATATTCCCCAGTGTATGATGGAGTTTTATTACTTAATAATTTGGTCGTGTTGTTGTCTTCTGATTCTGAAACTTCAGAATTTTTTTCAGAATTTTTGCAAGAAACAATGCTCAAAGAGAGCAAAACAGTCATTACAAATAGTACTTTTTTCATTTTATTAAATTTTTTATCCTACAGAACCTTCTAAACTAATTTCTAATAATTTTTGTGCTTCCACAGCAAACTCCATGGGCAGCTTATTTAAAACTTCTTTACTAAATCCATTTACAATAAGGGCAATGGCTTTTTCGGTGTCAATCCCTCTTTGATTGCAATAAAATATTTGGTCCTCTCCAATTTTACTTGTGGTTGCTTCGTGTTCTACCTTAGCTGTCTTATTGTTTGCTTCTATGTATGGAAAGGTATGTGCACCGCAATTATTACCCATTAAAAGCGAATCACATTGAGAGAAATTACGGGCATTATCTGCTCGAGGACTTATCTTTACTAAACCGCGATAACTATTTTGAGATTTTCCAGCAGAAATTCCTTTTGAAATAATTGTGCTTCGGGTGTTCTTCCCTAAGTGAATCATCTTTGTACCTGTGTCAGCTTGCTGATAATTATTAGTCACCGCAATAGAATAAAACTCACCAATAGAGTTGTCTCCTTTTAACACACAACTTGGGTATTTCCAAGTTACAGCGCTTCCAGTCTCAACCTGTGTCCAAGATATTTTTGCATTCTTTTCACAAATACCTCTTTTTGTTACAAAATTGAAGACGCCACCTTTTCCATCTTTTCCTCCTGGATACCAGTTTTGTACGGTAGAATATTTTATTTCGGCATCGTCTAATGCAATAAGTTCAACGACCGCAGCGTGTAATTGGTTTTCATCACGACTAGGCGCAGTACAACCTTCTAAATAACTTACATAACTACCTTCATCTGCAATAACAAGAGTACGCTCAAACTGACCTGTGCCTGCTTGATTAATTCTAAAATAGGTGGAAAGTTCCATTGGGCAACGAACACCCTTTGGAATATAACAGAATGAACCATCACTAAATACGGCACTATTTAAAGCAGCGTAAAAATTGTCTTTTTGCGGCACTACTGTTCCTATATATTTTTTTACTAATTCTGGATGTTTTTGAATGGCTTCAGAAATGGAGCAAAAAATGATTCCTTTTTCAGACAATGTTTTCTTAAATGTAGTAGCAACAGAAACCGAATCCATGACTATATCTACGGCAACACCAGTAAGCTTTTTTTGCTCATCTAAAGAAATGCCTAATTTGTTAAATGTTTCCAGTAATTCTGGATCTACTTCATCAAGGCTTTCGTATTTTTTCTTTTTTCCAGGAGCAGAATAATATGAAATATTTTGAAAGTTTGGTTTTTTATACGTTACATTAGCCCATTCAGGCTCTTCCATTTGCTGCCAGGCTCTAAAGGATTCTAAGCGCCAGTCGGTCATCCATTCGGGCTCTTCTTTTTTAAGCGAAATAGCACGAACAATATCTTCATTTAAACCAACAGGAAACGTATCCGATTCTATATCGGTATAAAAGCCGTACCCATATTCTTTAGTTTCAAGCTCTTTTTTTAAATCGTCTTCAGTGAATTTTCCCATGTTCTTTTTCAATACATTATTAAAGTGAAAAGCTTTCTCCGCAACCACATGTTCTATTGGCATTAGGATTGTTAAAGACAAATCCTTTACCATTAAGCCCTCCGCTATACTCGAGAGTTGTACCAACTAAGTACAAAAAGCTTTTTTTGCTTACCACAATTTTAATGAGGTTGTCTTCAAATAGTTTATCCTCTGGTGATTGGTCCTTATCGAAGGTTAATTCGTAAGACAATCCAGAACAGCCACCACTTTTAACACCTACGCGCACATAGTCCTTTTCAGGACTATACCCTTCTTCACTCATTAACTGAGCAATTTTGGTTTTTGCAGTATCACTTACCTTAATCATTTTTTATATAGACTTATTCTAAATTAAGTATGCAAATATACTGTAATTGGTTTGTTTTACCATAGGGGAGCTATATATATAACATTATAATACTATAGATTTAGCTAATAATTAACAAATGGAAATATTGTTAATTCTGAAAATCTGGATTGTTTATAAAACTTGGATCTGAAAGCGAGAGTAGAAAAGCTTTGAGATCTGCTTTATCCTCTTCAGATAGCTGGACACCACCATCTCCAACCGCTTTCATTAATGGATCTATGGTTTCTGAATAGACTAAACCTTCACTATAATGATTAATAACATCGTCAAGTGTTTCGAAGCGACCATCATGCATATAAGGTGCAGTAAAGGCTAAATTCCGCAATGACGGGGTTTTAAATTTACCATCATCTCGAGGGTCTCCAGTAACATTACTTAAGCCCTTATCTACAAAGAACTGGTCTAAGCCGTTATTGTGAAAAATATTATCTGTCCATAATGGGTTTAAAGGATTGCCATGACAATGAAAACAATCTCCTCTGGATTCGTCAAGAAAAACATTTAAGCCATTTGCTTCGGAAGGAGTTAATTCTATTTCTCCTCTTTGAAATTTGTCGAATCGAGAGTTAGCTGTAATAAGCGTTCTCATAAATTGAGCAATGGCCTTTGAAACCATCGTGGAATCAATAGTAGTTGTTCCGAATGCATCCTCAAATAATGTGGGATATTCTGTTGAGTTTTGAAGCGAAGCTACAGCATTTGGCCAGGTATTTGCCATTTCAATAGGGTTTGTAACAGGTTCAAAAATTTGATTTTCAAGAGATCCTGCTCGTCCATCCCAAAAGAATTTTCCATCGTAATTCCATGCGACATTGTGGAGAGGCATAGAATTTCGAGTGCCTGCTGTGCCATCAATTCCAATACTAAATTGACGAGAGTCACTAAATCCTGTTTGAGGTGTATGGCAATCTGCACAGGACTGTGTGTTATTGGCAGATAGAATAGGGTCGAAGAATAATTTCTTACCAAGTGCTACTCCTTCCACAGACATTGGGTTGTCTTCAGGAATTATTGGAGGTAAAATATTTTCTTCGAAAAAAGCGGGAATTTTTAAATTTAGAGGAGTAGCTGTGTACTTTCCACCACCATCATCCTTATTACAAGAGATAAGTGTGAAAAAGAGTACACAAAATGCTATTCCATATTTCATTTCAAAAAAATTATTGTGTTACAGTACCCTTGCTAAAAACACCGTTTGAGCCATTACCCTTCATCATGATTTGAGCATCGTAATTTGGCATTAGCATTTGATATAATTGGGTAAGGTCCCAAGTATTTGGGTTTTTAAACCATTCTGCAACATTCATTTTAACTTCTATATTAGTAGTAGAACCAATAGTAACTTGTCCAAGATTTACAACAAATGAAGTATCTGTTAATGTTATAATTGTTCCTTGTGCATCTCTATCAACAGCACGAATTGTATGATATTGATAATTTACTTCGTTTGGACTAGCAGCACTTAAATACTTACCTTCCATTCTCATATAATGATAACCACCACCTAATATTAATGGTACATTCCATCCTCCATCTGCAGAGTTTAAATCTTGATGATTCATGTTATTATCTTCATCATCAAATCCAAAAGTAAATGATACTGTGTAAGTTCCTTCTGGGATTTCAATTTCTGGTGTAAATGTTAATTCTCCTTCTTTTACATCGATTAGTGTATAATCTCCAGCATCAAAAACTTCGCCATTGGCATTTGTAAAAGTAACGTCTGAAATAAGGTATACTAATTTTGATAAACTAAGGGTCTCACCATGGGCGTTGGTGTATTGTATCACATCGAAATCTGCATTTTCAATAGCATCACCATCCCAGTTGTGGGTAAAATTAAAATCCACGGTTACATTTTGTGGGGTAGCATCATCGTCACTTTTTTTACAACTTACAATTGCTAAAGCAACAAACAGTGATAGGGCAATCTTCTTCATATTTATTTAATTTTTACAATTAATAGGTCTTTAATTCCTTTATTCAAAGGGATGTCTCCATTATTACTTTCTGTATTTCCTACAACGATTAATTTTCCGTTTGATTGTAGGGCATCCTCAGCAAAGTCTAAGGAAGTTCCGCCAATTGCTTTTTCAAAAAGGAGTGTGCCAGATTCATCTATTACAAAAACCCAAGCATCGTTTTCTCCGTTGTTTGATGATACATCGTTGCTTTCGCTTCTAGTAGCCCCTGAGATTAAGTAGTTTCCATCGGAAATGGGAAGGATACTTTTAGCAGAATCAAATTGAATACCGCCATAATTTTTTTCCATTAATAATTGACCCGTAGGGGAAATTTTTATGAGCCAAACATCTGCATTGCCATAATTACTGCCTACATCTTGGTCTCCACTTCTTGAGTCACCTACAATAAAATAATTTCCATCTGAAGTTGGGGTGATTGCGTATGCTACATCTATTTCCTCACCGCCATAAGTCTTTGTCCATTCTTTGGTTCCAGCACTATTCACTTTAACCACCCAAAAATCATAACTTCCATGATTAAATTCAATATCTGAGTTTTCTTCTACGATACTTTCAGAAGAGCCTATTAATAAAAAACCATTATCTGGGGTTTGTAAAGCGTCATAACTACGGTCATTATTGTACCCGCCAAAATAACGTGTCCAGATAAACTCACCATTAGCATCCATTTTAATAGCCCAAAATTCACCTACACCATGTGCGTTTCCTACTCCTTGACGATCATTGTTTCCTTCACCACCACTTGCAGAAACATCGAAGAATCCTGTGGCAAAAAAGCCACCTTCGTTGGTTTCAAAAACATCATAAGCTTGGTCACTTCCAGAATACCCAAAGTTTTGACACCAAATTTCATTTCCGCTACCGTCTATTTTTAGTAGCCAATAATCGTGAAATCCTGCATTAGCTTGAGATCCACATTGGTCGTTAGGGCTTCGGCTATATCCAGAAAGCACATAACCCCCATCACTTGTTTTGGTGATATTTGAAGCTACTTCGTCCTCGGTACCTCCATAAACTTTATTCCACATAATGGAGCCATCAGAGGCTGAAATCTTAAGTACCCAATAGTCACTATCATTAGAAGGTCTTTGAGCTAATTCACCGTCGGTACTTCTTGTACTTCCAGCAACAATGTAATTTCCGTCATCTGCCTCAACTACAGCAACAGCTTGGTCAATATCACTTCCTCCATAGGTTTTTATCCAATCAATTTCTCCAGTAAATAGACCTGTAGTATCGTCATCTACTGGTATGGTATCATCATCTGTTTGGGTAGTATCGTCTGCGGGTGGGTTTTCATCCTTTTTGGAGCATCCCATAAAGAGCATCCCTCCACATATCAATAAGACGAAGGGATTTAATTTTCTTTTCTTTTTAAATAGCATTTTTTAAGACTTAGTTCACAACTAATCTTAGGGTAGTATTTTTATTAATGTTTACTAAATACATCCCTGTTTTTAGCGATGAAATATTAATAGTTTGGGTTTTATTTTGAGGCACATCTTTATTTATTACTTTTTGCCCTAATACACTGTATATTTCTATATTTTGAATAGGGGCATCTTTTGAAGAGATCGTAATATTTTCTCTTGCAGGATTAGGAGTCATGGTAAAATTAAAGTCTTCATTATCATTAATGCTAAGATTCGATTCTTTTACCAAAGTAAAACCACCGCCACCACTAATAACAATATTTCCGCTTGCAAAAAACGGATATACATTCCAAGCACCGCTATAGTTAGCATTGTTGTTTGCCGGATATGTGTCAAAATATCCAATCTCTGACATGTTTTGATTTGCGATATCTGAAATGTCAATAACTCTTAATCCACCACTATAGCTAGATAGATAGAAGGTGTCGCCTATTACATAACCATTATGATCTGTTGATGCAATGTCTGCATAATAATCAAAGTGAAAACTAGGATTGTCTAAGTCTGAAACATCAAATACAACTGTTCTAGTATTGAATCCAAAATCTTGTTCATCGATTTCATCTCCAAGTAAAAAATAATTTCGATCATCGGTTAACCAACCTTGGTGTGTATATGAGGTATTTCCATAGTTAATGGTTGATATTAATTGTGGGTTTAATTTATCTGTAACATCTACAATGACAACTTCATCTGCATTACTTCCAAAAAGAATTTCTTGTCCAGTGTAATCAGTGTCAGGACCATCATAAATAATAATTTGAGCATCGTGAGTGTAACCACTTCCGTCATAATCTCCAATCATAAAAGGACTTAATGGATTTTGAATATTTATGAATAAAGGGCCTCCATTTGCAGGGTCTGCACCAACAACATACGCATACCCACTTTCTTCATTTATAGCAATATTATGGGCACTACCAAAAACACCTAAATGTGCATCTTCTGTAAAAGTTTCAGGAGGAGCAGGAACATTTCTAAGCCTAGTTAAATCAAATACTTGTAGCCCGTGCCCGTCTGCTTCGCTTACAATAAAGGCATAATTATTATAAACCTTAATATCTCTCCAAATAGTTGAAGATGTATGCGTAGGAAGCTTCCCGAGGTAAACTACGTTCACTGGGTCCGATATATCTATAAAAGCTGTACCATTATCAAGTCCTACTATGGCATATTCTTTACCGTCATCCGGATCTGTCCAACCCCATGAGTCGTTTCCACCGTTTGCATTCATTTGACCTAAAACAAGTTTTGCTTGAAGGTCATATCCGCTACAAGGAAACCCATTAGCATTTCCTCCAGAACAAGGTGTCTGTGCAAGAAAAGGTGTAGTGACTAATATTGCTAAAATAAATGTAATCTTTTTCATAATAATGGTGTTTTAGGCAAGAACGTTTAATAAATGCGGTTAGTGTACCACCTTATATTATATTAACCTTATTGTTTAATTATTTTTTTCGTTGCTTTCTCGTTTAGATTTATGAAATAGATTCCTTTAGAAAAGGAAGATATATCAATTGATGTTTGCTCTAAGTCGATATTTTTTAAACTAACTAACACCTTTCCTGTAATGTCTACTACAGAAATTGATGTAATGTTCTGGTTCTTTGAAACTATGTTTATTTTTTCAGAACTAGGGTTTGGATAAATAACTATTCCTTTTGAAAATGGAGTGTCTTCAATTCCCAATTCAGGGACTACGGTTATTTCAAATGAACAATTGCCTGTGTTTCCTTCATCATCGGTAGATTCAAAAGAGATTTCATGTGTACCTTCAGCAAGTTGTGTTCCTGCAGATGGAGACTGTAATATGGTTAGTCCCGTACTACAATTATCTGTTGCTGTTACACTCCCGTTAGTGACATAGTCAGGTAAGGTATAATATGTTTGTCCAGCATCAAAAAGAACTGTTTCGTCATTGTAACAGTCAAACGTTGGGCCTAAGTTATCTTCAATTGTAACTATTGCTGTACAGGTGTCTGTATTACCAGAAGGATCTGAAACTGTAAGAGTAACTGTTACCGAACTCCCAATATCTGAGCAATCAAAAGTATTTGGTGTAACTGTAAAAGAAACAAAACCACTATCATCACTAGAACCTCCGTCAACATCGTTTCCAGCTACAACAACCTCTCCATTTTCATCAAGTTCTGCTGTAAAGTCTTGGCAAACTGCTGTTGGGTCTGTATTGTCTATAGCAGAAGCTTTAACTAAGAAAAACCCACCTTGTCTATCATTAATAACGATATGACCACTACCAAAATATGGATATACATTCCAAACACCATCATAGCCAGCATTATTTCCAGAAGGATAAGTATCAAAATACCCGGTTTCTGAAATATTATTATTTCCAATATCTGAAACATCTAGAACTCTTAATCCAGCAGCATAATTTGCTAAATAATAAGAATTTCCTACAACATAGCCATTATGATCTGTTGCTGGAGTAGTTCCAAAATAGTCGAAATCATGAACAGGATTATTTAAATCATTTAAATCATAAACTAAAGTTTTGGTATTAAATCCAAAGTCTTGCTCGTCAATTTCATCTCCAATTAAAATATATCTTTGGTCTTCTGTAAACCAAACCTGGTGAGAATAGGATGGATTAGCATATGAAATAGTTGCTAATACTTGAGGATTAGACTTGTTGGTAACATCAATAATTTTTACTGTTTGTTCCCAACCATTACAACTAATCATAATTTCTTGACCAGTATATGCTGCGTCTGGGCCGCTGTATGTTACAACTTGAGCATCGTGAATATAACTACTAGAATATTGCCCAGCAGTTTGTGGGTTTAAAGGGTTTGAAACATCTATAAATGTAGCGCCATTAGAATCTCCACCAACCATATATGCATACCCTGTATCTTCATTCATTACTAAGTTATGGGCTGCACCAACACCGCCATAATGTGCATCTTCGGTAAAGGTTACTGGCGGGTTTGAAACGTTTCTAAGTCGAGTTAAATCGAATACCTGCATTCCATGGCCTCCAGCTTCGCTCACAACAAAAGCATAGTCTTCATACACTTTTATATCTCTCCAAGTGGTACTTGTTGTGTGCGTTGGAAGTTTCCCTAAATATACTGGGTTTATTGGGTCAGACATATCTATAAAGGCAACACCATCCTCGAGTCCCATTAAATAATATTCATCACCATTAGTAGGATCTGTCCAGCCCCAGGAATCGTTTGCACCCGAAGTGTTAAAAGTTGAAAGCGGAATATGCGAAACTAAATCGTAGCCATCACAAGGATATGCTCCAGCCATACCAGCTACACAAGGTGTTTGTGCAAATAAAGTGCCAGATAAAAATAAGGCTGAGAGAAATAATAAATTGTTCATTGTTTTTTATTTAAAGCCCAAAGGGCCTAATTATTTATTGCTTGATTATTTTTTTTGTTGCTTTACCATTAATATTTACAAAATATATCCCTTTTGAAAATGCCGAAATATCTATGGTAGTTTGAACTAAGTCAAGACCACTTTGATTTATTAATCTTTTACCAGTAATATCTATAATTGTAATTGAGGTGATATTTTCGGTTTTAGATGAGATAGTTAATTCTCCTTTTGAAGGATTAGGAAAAACACTTACTCCTTTTGAAAATAGTGCATCTTCAATTCCTAATTCTGGAACTACAGTAAGATCGAAATTGCAAATGCTATTATTGCCTTCATCATCAACCGTTTCAAAAGTTATTGTATGAGGCCCTTCTGCAAGTTGTGTGCCTGGTAAAGGATCTTGAGAAATTGTTAAACTTGAAGTACAGTTGTCTACTGCCGTAATATCACCATTACCAACATAGTCTGGCAATGTATAGAAAGTTTCTCCAGCATCAACTTCTTCAGTTTGATTGTCTAAGCATTCAAAAAGAGGGCCAAGGTCATCAATTATTGTAACATCAGCGGTACAAGTATCTGTGTTCCCAGAAGGGTCTGTTACAGTAAGAGTAACTGTAACAGTAGTGCCAATGTCAGAACAATCAAAAACATTAGGCGTAACAGAGAATGATACAAATCCACTATTGTCTGTAGAGCCTCCATTTACATTATTGCCTGAAACAATTGCTTGACCATCTTGGGCAATTTTAGCTATGTAATCTTGACATACTGCAACAGGATCTGTGGTATCAACTTCATTTGATTTTACAACAAAAAAACCACGATTAATATCACTTATTACAATGTTTCCGCTTCCAAAATAAGGATACACACTCCAAGCGCCATCAAAATTTGCATTATTATTATTAGGGTATGAATCGAAATATCCTATTTCGTTCATGTTTTGGTTTGCAATATCGCTTATATCAAAAACACGCATACCAGCTCTATAATTTGCCATATAATATTTGTCTCCTAAAACATAGCCGTTATGGTCAATTGCTTCGGTTGCTCCAAATAATTCAAAATGAAATTGTGGATTGTCTAAATCATCAAAATCGAAAATTACTGTTCTTGTGTTAAAGCCAAAGTCCAATTCATCTACTTCGTCACCTAAAATAAAATACCTTTGATCCTCTGTAAACCACCCTTGGTGTGTATAACCTACATTAGTGTAACTTATACTAGAAATGTTTACTGGGTTTGCTTTGTCGGTAACGTCTACTATAACAACTTCATTTTCGTTACTACCTATTAAAATTTCTCTACCTGTGTAATCAGTGTCAGGACCATTATAAGTTATTACTTGAGCATCGTGACTATAATCGTCCATAGCATATCCGCCTTCACTTACAGGGTTAGTTGGGTTTTGAATGTTTATAAACCAAGGGCCTCCATTAAAAAAACTAGTTCCTACGGGGTAAGCATATCCTGTATCTTCATTAATTACAATATTGTGAGCGTTTCCAAAACCATTAAAATGTGCATCTTCGGTAAAAGTAGCAGGTGGGCTAGTAACATTTCTAAGGCGTGTTAGGTCAAATACCTGCATTCCATGTCCATTGGCCTCGCTAACAACAAATGCGTGATTGTTATAAACTTTTATGTCTCTCCATGTACTGTTACCAGTATGAGTTGGTAGTTTTCCTAAATATACTGGATTAACAGGGTCTGAAATATCTATAAAAGCTGTT
This sequence comes from Flavobacteriaceae bacterium, assembly GCA_034670265.1. GTDB lineage: Bacteria > Bacteroidota > Bacteroidia > Flavobacteriales > Flavobacteriaceae > Halomarinibacterium. The sequence continues at coordinate 362,316 of JAXMNU010000003.1, forward strand.
CCATTACTTAATCCCATTATAGCGTACTCTTTTCCATCTAATGGGTCTGTCCATCCCCAAGAATCATTTCCTGATCCAGCATTTAAATCAGATAAACTAAGTCGAGATTGAAGGTCATATCCATCGCAAGGGTATGTTCCCGCCATACCACCAGAACAAGGTGTTTGAGAAAATGTAATAATAGGGAGAAGTAGCAATAAAGAAAATAGATTTTTCATCATGATAAAGGGGTTAGGGAGTATAAGTAAAAATGATACCGTAATTCAACAATTTTTTAGCTTTCAAAGCTAACAATTTAATAGGAATATTTTTGTTAAAGTCTTTATTTTGTTGCAAATATTCTATTTTTTCTGTGGTTTTAGCCCTCTTTTTTGAAAGATTTATAATCCTTCTTACTTTTTAAGTGTACTTCTTTTATGAAATTGTATTTTTGTTCCATGATAAATTTTAAGCATGATAGAAGATAAAAATAAACCAACTACTAAGATTTCAGATTTAGGAGAATTTGGTTTAATTGAACACCTTACAAAAGGATTTAAACTGAACAATAAATCTTCAATTTTTGGAGTAGGTGATGATGCTGCTGTTATCGGTTCTGAATCAGATTTAAAAAGAGTCGTTACTACAGATTTGTTGGTTGAAGGAGTGCATTTCGATTTGGGATATATGCCACTGAAGCATTTGGGATATAAAGCTGTGATTGTAAATCTTAGTGATGTGTACGCTATGAATGCACAACCTAAACAAATTACTGTATCGATAGCGGTTTCCAATAGATTTCCAGTGGAAGCACTTGAGGAGCTTTATGATGGTATAAAAACAGCGTGTAATATTTATAATGTAGATATGGTTGGAGGTGATACAACATCCTCAACTTCGGGTTTAATTATTAGTATAACAGCTATTGGTGAAGCTAAAGCAGAGAATATAGTTTATAGAAGCGGGGCAAAAGACAATGACCTGTTAGTTATGTCAGGGGATATTGGTGCCGCGTATTTAGGACTACAAGTTTTGGAACGTGAAAAACAGGTTTTTAAAGCCAATCCAAATGCACAGCCCGATCTAGAACCCTATACCTATTTAGTCGAAAGACAACTTAAACCCGAAGCACGAAAAGATATTGTTTCTTTATTAAAAGACCTTGAAGTGACTCCTACTTCTATGATTGATATTAGTGATGGATTATCTTCAGAAATACTTCACATTTGTAAAGCATCAAAAGCAGGCTGTAATATTTACGAAGAAAAAATTCCATTGGATCCACAAGTAATTTCAACTTGTGAAGAATTTAACTTAGATAGTACAACAATTGCCATGAGCGGTGGAGAGGATTATGAGTTATTATTTACTATTAAGACAGAAGATTTTCCCAAGATTAAGGCAAACCCCAATTTAACAGTCATTGGACATATGACTGCTGAAAAAGAAGGAATACATTTAATTACAAGGGCAAATACGAAGATACCTATAATCGCAAGAGGTTGGAATTCTTTAAAAGAAGAGTAATTAAACTGCTGCTCTATTTCGAAAATTTCTTTCGAACAAAAGGTTGTTTTCTTCCCAGTATTTAGAAAGCCTAACAATCCTTCCGTAGCCATCTACTGTAAATTTCTTATCACAACAGGAACATTTGTATTCTTTTAAAAGGATGTCCTTTTTCTTAATACTAATTAATTGATGACCTAATAATTTACACAACATTCTTTTCTTCATGATGCTTGATAATATCGCTTCATTTTCTTTTCAAAAAACAAAGCTAATGATGAATTTATCTTTTTATTTTTCGAGGTTAAGATTTCTAAATTTCCCGAAAAATTATTGGTAACTTCTTTTCCACAATGCGAACATCGATATTCTTTTATGTGGTTAGTTACCTTTCGAGTAATTAAATAATCATGTCCAAACGTACTGCAAACGATACCAGAAAAGGAAAACGATGGGTTTGAGGAGTTTGGTCTCATAGTTTTCTTAATTTGGTTGAGATAAATATATGATTTTTTTCTAATAAAATCGATAAAAAGTAAAATTAATCGATTAAAAGCAAAAATTTAACAATTTCAGCTTCACTTTCTAGCCAACTCATATGACTCCCAGAAAGGATTATAAGGTTAGAATTTGTCCTTTCTGAAATTACTTTTGAAGTAGATAACGGAACTATAGAATCTTCTGTTCCACAGATAATCCATTTTTCTTTTGAAAAACTTTTCAAAATATGAGATCGATCTTCTCTGTCTCGCATACCCTTTATATTGGCAATAATCCCTTGTGGAGAAAAACCCTGCGCTTCTTTTATTAAAGTTTTAATTTCAGTAGCAAAACTGAGTCTCGATGTTGGTGAAAACAGGTTCGCAATTGCCATGCTTAAAAAAGAATTTTTCTCATGTTGAATTATTTTGACTGCACGACTCCTATTAAGCTTTCGTTCTTCTGTATCTGCTTCGGTTGTAGAATTTAGCAAAATGAGTTTTAAAACTTTTTCTTCAAAGAGTTCCGTAAATGCAAGAGAAATATAACCACCCATGGAATGTCCAACTAAAATGGCTTGGGAGATTTTTAATGAAAGTAGAAGTTCATTAATCACTTTTGCCATGAGTTCCATGGTATGCGCTTCGGTAATAGTTTCACTTTTTCCGTGACCAGGCAAATCTATAATTATAACAGTATATTTTTCAGAAAGCGGTGTTACATAATTCTTCCAAATGGTGCTGCTTTCTAAAAACCCATGAAGCAATACCATAGCTGGGCCATTGCCATATGCTTCATAATAAATGTTGGAATTGTCGTACTGAAAAATCATTTTTCTATCTTCACGGACAAATATCTGCCAATGAACCACACCAAGCAAACCTTTGTGACCGCTTTTGCGTTATTTTCACTTTTTTTTGGTGCAGGGAATCTTATTTTACCACCATTTTTAGGCTTTAACAGTGGGCAAGATTGGTTTTGGGTGTTGTTTGGTTTTGTTGTCTCTGCAGTGGTGATTCCTATTTTGGCTATTTACGGTCATGCAAAATTACAAGGGTCCTTGCTTGATTTTGGAAAAAAAGTTTCACCCAAATTTGCTTTACTATTTGCAATCATTATTTATGTCATTTCTATTACGCTGCCATCCCCGCGAACGGCATCGGTAACACACGAGATGGCCATTGCTCCCTATTTTACTATTTCATCGCTTTGGACAAGTACCGTTTATTTTGCTGTGGTTTTAATATTTGCGCTAAACCGATCAAAAATTTTAAATATCATTGGTAAATTCCTTACACCACTTATCTTTCTTATCTTATTGTTGATTATCATTATTGGACTTTCATCGGAAGCAGAAATGCTACGAGCCAGTATTTTTGAAAACAATTTTACTTCAGGAATTTTAGAAGGCTATCAAACTTTTGATGCCATTGGAGGTGTGGTCGTGGGAGGTGTCATTGTTATCTCGTTGTCGTTTCAATCAAAATTATCTTTTGTTGAAAAAAAGAAGATTATTGGGAAAGCTGGACTCTTTGCTGGAACAGCGTTATTTTTAATGTATGGGGGACTTATTGCTTTAGGGGCACATTATAGTTTACTTCCGGAAGTGGGAGATAGAGCACAATTCTTAACCTTTTTAAGTGTCCAATCTCTGGGTAATATTGGTACTGCTTTTTTGGCCGTTTTGGTAGCCTTAGCTTGTTTTACCACAGCCGTTGGAATTGTAACTGGAACAGCCGATTTTGTAAAAGGTATTTCGAAAGACTCACAAAATGCGTATAAAATAACTGTAATTCTGGGCTGTATTTTAGGTGTAGTCATGGGGCAGTTGCCAGTAAATTATATTATAGCGATTGCTTTCCCGGCACTCATGTTTATCTATCCAATTACCATTGTACTAATATTGTTGAATGTATTACCCGAAAAATACACTTCAAAATTAATTTTTAGAGGGGTGGTTTTGGTAACATTTTTATTTAGTATTCCCGATTTTTTAGGTGTGATTTCACCCGAAGAGAATTGGGGAGTCATTAGAAATTACATTCCGTTAGCGCATCAAAACATGGGATGGATTTTACCTGCATTGCTCACTTTTGTTTTGCTGAATTTTCTCCAGAAAAAGAACAATTCTGAAACTCTTTTAGAGGAAAATTGACGTTTTTCGCATTATTTTAACATTTTCACTAAAAATCGAAAACGATGTCGTCCCTTTTTTTCTGAAAAAAGGCTTTTAAAAAAACTACATTTTAGTAACATATTGTCAATTTATCACTCCTTTTTTTGCCAACTCAATAATAAAGAGTTTGTCAAATTATGAAATTCGTAAAAGGCTGATATTTTAGCAGTTAAAGGTTTGTAAAAGCATATTTGTGTTTTAGATTTGAATAAGAATTTTAAAAACGAAACATCATGGCAATTACAAAACAATATTTAAAAAGCAAACCAGTTTGCAAAGTTACTTTTACGGTTCCTGCAGAGGAAGCAAAGGAAGTAAAAGTAGTAGGATCTTTTAATGGTTGGAATACCAAAAAGACACCTCTTAAAAAATTAAAAAACGGAACTTTTAAAGGAACCTTAGATTTAGATAAGGACCAATCCTACGAATTCCGTTATGTGGTTGATGGAAACTACATAAATGAAGCAGAAGCAGATGCCTACGCTTGGAACGATTACGCTGGTGCAGAAAACAGTGTGTTACACGTTTAATTTTTTGCCCTAAATCACAAAAAAAGCCCCGCATTTTGCGGGGCTTTTTTTTAATTCATTAAATCTTCAATTTCTTCGGCTTCAATTGGGATATTGCGCATTAAATTAAATGGTTCTCCCTTTTCTTGAATAACTACGTCATCTTCCAATCGAACGCCAAAACCTTCTTCGGGAATATAAATTCCAGGCTCAACGGTAAATACCATATTGGCTTTTATGGGCTCCCATAAAATTCCATAATCGTGGGTGTCAAGCCCAATATGATGACTTGTCCCGTGCATAAAATATTTTTTATAAGCTGGCCAATCGGGGTCTTCATTTTTCACATCTGCTTTGTCAATGAGTCCTAAGCCCAACAATTCTGAAGTCATTAATTTACCAACCTCTACGTGATATTCTTTCCAATAAGCCCCAGGAACCAACATTTTTGTAGCTTCATTTTTCACTCGATTCACGGCATTATACACCTCCTTTTGGCGTTTTGTAAACCTTCCGTTTACAGGAATCGTACGAGTCATATCGCTGCTATAGTTTGCATATTCAGCGCCTACATCCATTAAAATAAGGTCGCCCTCTTTACATTGTTGGTTATTTTCAATATAGTGAAGCACATTGGCATTATTTCCACTAGCAATAATGGGCGTATAGGCAAATCCTTTGGAGCGATTACACAAAAATTCGTGAATGTATTCGGCTTCAATTTCATATTCCCAAACTCCAGGTTTTACAAAATTGAGCACTCTTCGAAAGCCTTTTTCAGTAATATTACAAGCCGTTTGGAGCAAATCAATTTCAATGGAATCTTTTACAGACCGAAGCCTTTGAAGAATAGGGTTGCTTTTTGCCCAAGTATGTGCAGGAAATTTTTCTTTGGTTTTTTTGATAAAACGGTCTTCACGAGTTTCGGTTTCTACACTTTGGCGGTAATGCTCATTCGTGTTAAAATAGATGGTTTCGGCTTGGGTCATCAACTCGAAGAATACTTTATCGAATTCACTTAGCCAATACACGGTTTTGATTCCGCTCACCTCAAAAGCACGTTCCTTAGTTAACTTTTCTCCTTCCCATACAGCGATGTGGTCATTTGTTTCCCTAACAAAAAGTACCTCTCGATGTTTCTCTTCCGCAGCATCTGGAAATAATAACAAAATGCTTTCCTCTTGGTCCACACCACTTAAATACAAAATATCACGATGCTGATTAAAAGGCATGGTACTATCTGCGCTTACGGGATAAATATCGTTACTGTTAAAAACGGCAATACTTTTAGGCTTCATCTGTGCCATGAAGTTTTTGCGATTTTTGATATACAATTTTCGGTCTATAGGAAGATATTTCATGTTTTTACATTTAGTGTTTTCAAAATTAAGGAATGAAGATTTGAAAATAGCAGCCAAATGGCGTTAAATAATTTTTTTCCGAATTCTACTCATATTTCTTGTCGAAATTCCTAAAAATGAAGCTAAATACCGAAGCGGAACTTGTTGTAATAAATTGGGCTCGGTTGCAAGCATTTTTTTGTATCGTGCTTCAGGGGAGAGGGTGAGTAAATCGATGCGATAATCGTCTATTAAAAAAATCTGATTTTCGATTAAATTGAAATAAAATTGAAAGAACCCTTCATTATTTTTTAATAAGTAATTGAATTTTTCAATAGTTAAAACCCAAAGCACAGTTGAAGTAATAGCTTTAATATTTTTTCGAGAAGGGACTTGATTTTTAAAACTCTTTAAGGCTGAAGTATAGGTGTTTTTTAAAGCTAAATAGGTGGTTTTTTCTTCACCAGAAACGATAATAGAATGCTGTAAAATGCCACTTTCTATAAAACAGAAGTATTGACAAACTTTACCTTGCTCGGCAAAAAAATCATTCTTTTTTAAATCTAAAGATTTAAAAGAATCCAATATTTTGGGAACAAAGATGTCTAGACTTGTATCGTTCAAGACCTTTTTTATACTGCTTTCTAAGAGAAGTTTAGAAGAAATCATACATTCTTAATTATTCCCGAAATTAAACAACTAATTTATGTAGGGTGTTAAACTTCCACAAAATATTTTGCAGTATTTTAGTCATTCTGTACTTTTCACTTTTCAAAACCAACTCAAAATGAAAAATTTACTTTCTATCTGTTTCCTTTTTATTTCATCTTTCCTCTTTGCACAACAACCTGCTACTTTAGCTAGTGATGTGGATAAAGCAATTCAGAAAAAGGAGCAACTCACCCAAAACTCTCTAGTTAAAAATTTACCCTTCAATAATATTGGTCCCACAGTAATGAGTGGACGGGTAGTTGATATTGCCGTGAATCCTTCTAACCCAACTGAGTTTTATGTGGGATATGCTAGTGGAGGTGTTTGGCATACTGTAAATAATGGAACCAGTTTCGAACCCATTTTGGATAGCAGCCCAACACAAAATGTAGGTTCACTTGCCGTTGATTGGAAAAACGGAACGATTTGGGTGGGGACAGGCGAGGTAAATGCTTCCCGCTCTAGCTATGCTGGCATAGGTTTATTGCAATCAAACGATAATGGAAAAACATGGAACAATATGGGTTTAAAAGATTCGCATCACATTAGCCGAATTTTAATCAACCCCAATAATTCAAATGAGATTGTCGTAGGTGTTATTGGACACTTATATTCTGAAAATGAAGAGCGCGGAGTTTTTAAATCTTTTGACGGCGGAAAAACGTGGAATAAAACATTGTTTATTAATAATCACACAGGAATTATTGAAATGGATGTGCATCCTAATAACTTCAATATTATGTATGCTACTTCCTGGGATAAAGACCGAAAAGCTTGGAATTTTAAAGGTAATGGAGTGGGTAGTGGAATCTACAAAAGTGTGGATGCAGGAAATACTTGGACCCATGTTTCAACTGAAGCGAGTGGCTTTCCTACAGGCGATGGCGTTGGAAGAATTGGAGTTGCTGTGGTAGATGAAAATACGGTGTATGCTATTCACGATAACCAATTCTTAAGAGAAAAAGAATCAGAAGATACCAGCGAGGGGCTTACCAAAGAAGACTTTAAAGTGATGACGAAGGATGCCTTTTTGAATCTGGACGATGACAAGTTGGAAAGCTACCTGCGTAACAACGGATTTCAGGAAAAATATAAAGCCGAGAACGTAAAACAAATGGTACGAAGTGGTGGTGTCGTTCCTATGGATTTGGCAAAATACCTTGAGGATGCCAATACCATGTTATTTGACACCCCAGTTATTGGAGCTGAAGTGTATAAAAGCACAGATGCTGGAAAAACGTGGAATAAAACACACAAAGGCTATCTCGACGGAATCTATTATTCGTATGGGTATTACTTCGGAAGAATTCACGTGGATCCAAACAATCCCAATGGAATTTACATTTACGGGGTTCCTATTTTAAAATCGAAAGACGGTGGAAAAACATTTACTTCTATAGATGCCGATAATGTGCACGCAGATCATCATGCACTTTGGATAAATCCGAAGATGCCTGGTCACCTTATTAATGGAAACGATGGAGGAGTTAATATAAGTTACGACGATGGTGAAAATTGGATTAAATGTAATACTCCAGCAGTTGGACAATTTTATGCCATTAATATTGATAACGCAAAGCCTTACAATGTTTATGGTGGATTGCAAGATAATGGGGTGTGGGTTGGTTCTCACGAAACCGAAGAAGGGGTGTATTGGCACCAATCGGGTCAATACCCTTATAAAATGATTATGGGAGGCGACGGAATGCAAATTGAAATTGATGACCGTGATAATAACATTGTATATACTGGGTTTCAGTTTGGGAATTACTACCGACTCAATCGTGAAACTAACGAAAATAAATACATTCAGCCAAAGCACGAATTGGGGGAAAGCCCCTATCGTTTCAATTGGCAAACGCCTATTTTATTAAGTAAGCACAATCAGGATATTTTGTATTTCGGCGGAAACAAGTTAATGCGAAGTATGAATAAAGGAGACGATTGGGAAGCTATTTCATTTGACCTTACCAATGGTGGAAAACCTGGAAATGTAGCCTATGGAACGCTAACAACTATGAGCGAATCGCCCTTTCAGTTTGGTTTGATTTACACTGGGAGCGACGATGGATTAGTGTATGTGACAAGAAACGGGGGTGGCGATTGGAAAAAGATTTCAAACTCGTTTCCCAAGGATTTATGGGTGAGTAGAGTCGTTGCTTCAAAACATAAAAAATCGAGAGTGTATGTAACGCTAAATGGCTACCGTTGGGATGACTTTACATCCTATGTTTATGTAAGTGAAGATTTTGGAGACACTTGGAAAAGCATTAGCAGTAATTTACCAGACTCACCAGTAAATGTGATTCGTGAGGATTCAGAAAATATGAATATTTTGTATTTGGGAACCGATAATGGAGCCTATGTTTCTTTTAATAGAGGGAACAGTTGGGAAGCTTTTTCCGAAGGACTACCCAATGTAGCATTTCACGATATAAGAGTGCAACCCGAAGCAAAAGATTTGGTGTTGGGAACCCACGGTAGGTCGATTTACACGGCAGATATTTCACTATTGCAACAAGTTTCTGAAGATACGATGAGTAATTTGCTAGTTAATTCTATTGAACCTATCCGTTCTTCTCGTCGATGGGGAAGTAGCTTTAGTGAGTGGAATGATCCTTACGAGCCCTCCATAGATATTCAGTTTTATAGCCCTGAAAGTGGGAAGGCAACCATTACTGTTTCTTCGGAAGACGGAAAGGAGTTACAACAATGGAAAGTAGATGCTTCAAAAGGATTTAATCTTTCAAAATACGATGTAAGTCTTTCCGAAAAGGCAGCGAAAAATCTTGAAAAAGCTGGAATTAAGGTTTCAAAAGCGCAAAATGAAAAGTATTATTTGCCCAAAGGAAATTATACTGTTGAGGTTTCTATTTCAGGAAAAACCGCTAAACAAAAACTGGAGATAAAGTAGGTTTTCAGCATTGTTTAAAATAGTTCTAAATTCTTCTTAAAAGGAATGCCAAAGTTTGGCAATCATTCTTTTGAGCCGTACTTTTGTAAGTGAAATTTTGAAAGATACACTATGGGATTACTCTCCTCTTCTATCGCCAGAAAAGTTGCTATGGCTCTTTCTGGATTGTTTTTGGTCTTTTTTCTAGCACAGCATTTTACTATCAATTTTACTTCGGTTATTGCGCCAGAGACCTTTAATAGTTGGTCTCATTTTATGGGAACCAATGGCTTAGTACAAGGTGTTTTGCAACCCATTTTAATTTTTGGAGTGGTTTTTCACTTTGTGATGGGATTTGTGTTAGAAATTAAAAACCGAAACGCCAGAGCTATAAAATATGCTAGTTACAAAGGAAGTGCTAATGCAAGTTGGGCTTCACGAAATATGATTATTTCTGGACTGGTTGTGCTTGCTTTTTTAGGACTTCATATGTACGATTTTTGGGTACATGAAATGCAAGTAAAATATATTCAAGGGGATATGTCTGGATTAATAGACCCTAGTAATCCAAACTCTGGTTTTAGATATTATGAAGAAACCGTCCACAAGTTTGAAAGTCACACCAGAGTTATTATTTATGTAATTTCTTTTGTGTTGTTATCTGTACATTTATGGCACGGATTTGCTTCGGCTTTTCAAAGTGTAGGATTCAACAATAAATATTCAAAAGGATTAAAAGGCTTTACTAAAGCCTTTGCGATTGTAATTCCTGCAGGCTTTATTTTTATAGCACTATATCATCACATTAATCAATTAATCCACTAATAGCTACCGATATGTCATTAGATTCAAGATTACCCAAAGGACCTTTAGCCCAAAAGTGGACAAAACACAAAAACGACATTAACCTCGTTAACCCTGCCAACAAACGTAATATCGATGTGATTGTGGTTGGTACAGGATTAGCAGGAGGAAGTGCTGCTGCCACCTTAGCCGAATTGGGTTACAACGTTAAGACTTTTTGCTATCAAGATTCTCCACGTCGCGCACACTCCATTGCAGCTCAAGGAGGAATTAATGCAGCTAAAAACTATCAAGGAGATGGGGATTCTACCTATCGACTTTTTTACGATACCATTAAAGGAGGAGATTATCGTTCTCGCGAAGAAAATGTATATCGCCTTGCTGAAGTTTCAGCTAATATTATAGATCAGTGTGTTGCACAAGGTGTTCCTTTTGCACGTGAATATGGAGGATTACTCGATAACCGATCGTTTGGTGGAGTACTCGTTTCTAGAACTTTTTATGCTAAAGGACAGACAGGTCAGCAGTTATTATTGGGGGCCTATTCTGCAATGAATAGACAAATCAATCGCGGAAAAATAAAGCCTTACAACCGTCATGAAATGTTGGATTTGGTGATTGTGGATGGGAAAGCTCGTGGAATCATTGCTCGTAATTTGGTGACGGGTGAACTCGAAAGACATTCGGCTCACGCTGTGGTGATTGCTTCTGGTGGCTACGGAAATGTATTTTTCCTTTCCACCAATGCGATGGGAAGTAACGTAACAGCTTCTTGGAAAATTCATAAAAAAGGAGCGCATTTTGCCAACCCTTGTTACACACAAATTCACCCAACCTGTATTCCGGTTTCGGGAGATCATCAATCTAAATTGACGTTAATGTCTGAATCCCTTCGGAATGACGGACGTATTTGGGTGCCTAAAAAATTAGAAGATGCAAAAGCGATTCGGGAAGGCAAATTAAAACCTACCGAACTTGCTGAAGATGATAGAGATTACTACTTAGAACGTCGTTATCCTTCCTTCGGAAACTTGGTGCCTCGAGATGTAGCTTCTCGTGCAGCTAAAGAGCGTTGCGACGCTGGATTTGGAGTTAATAAAACAGGCGAAGCGGTGTATTTAGATTTTTCAGCAGCGATTATGCGTTATGGAAAAGAGCAGGCAGTCATGAATCACATTGAAAACCCTTCCGAGGATATTATTCGTGAATTGGGTGAAAAAGTGGTGGAGAACAAGTATGGAAACTTGTTTCAAATGTACGAAAAAATCGTAGATCAAAATCCGTACAAAACCCCAATGATGATTTACCCGGCAGTGCACTATACCATGGGTGGCGTTTGGGTAGATTACAATTTAATGACAACCATTCCAGGATGTTATTGTGCAGGTGAAGCCAATTTTAGTGACCATGGTGCCAACCGTTTAGGAGCAAGTGCCTTGATGCAAGGATTGGCAGATGGTTATTTTGTATTGCCGTACACCATTGGAGATTATCTTTCAAAAGACATTAGAACGGGTAGAATTTCTACCGATTTACCCGAATTTGTTGAAGCTGAAAATCAAGTGAGAAATTCCCTTGAAAAACTAGTAAACAATAACGGGACAAAAAGCGTTGATCATTTCCACAAACGTTTAGGAAAAATTATGTGGAACAAATGTGGAATGTCTCGTAATGAAAAGGAATTGAAGGAGGCTATTTCAGAAATAAAAGAACTGCGTTCTGCATTTTGGAAAGAGGTAAAAGTGCCTGGCTCTATGGATGAAATGAATCCCGAGCTTGAAAAAGCAATGCGAGTGGCAGACTTCCTTGAATTAGGAGAATTATTTGCCAAAGATGCATTACATAGAAACGAATCTTGTGGGGGTCACTTTAGAGAAGAATACCAAACTGAAGAAGGTGAAGCTTTACGAGACGATGAAAACTTTATGTACGTTGCTGCTTGGGAATACAAAGGAGAGCCCAGTGATGCGGTGTTACACAAAGAAGAATTACAATACGAAAATATTGAAGTAAAAACCCGTTCATACAAATAGATTATGAAGCTTACATTAAAAATCTGGAGACAAAAAAATGCGCAGGCAAAAGGGAGCATGCAAACCTACCCTATAGATTATGTGGATGGGGACATGTCCTTTTTGGAAATGCTTGATGTATTGAACGAACAACTTATAGATAAAGGTGAAGAACCCGTTGTGTTTGACCACGATTGTCGTGAAGGTATTTGCGGGTCTTGTTCACTTCAAATAAATGGCGAGCCTCATGGACCTGATAGGCTTGTGACTACTTGTCAATTACATATGCGTAAATTTAATGATGGTGACACCATTGTTATTGAGCCTTTCCGAGCCAAAGCATTTCCAGTGATTAAAGACTTAATGGTGGATAGAAGCTCGTTCGATAGAATTCAGCAAGCAGGAGGGTTTATTTCGGTAAATACTTCAGGTAATACAATTGATGCTAATGCCATTCCAATTAACAAACATGATGCCGACGAATCTTTTGAAGCGGCTACTTGTATTGGTTGTGGTGCTTGTGTGGCGGCGTGTAAAAATGCGAGTGCTATGTTGTTTACTTCAGCGAAGGTAAGTCAGTTTGCGTTATTGCCACAAGGTCGTGTGGAAGCCACGCAACGAGTGTTAAATATGGTAGAGCAAATGGACAAAGAAGGCTTCGGAAATTGCACCAATACAGGAGCATGTGAAGTTGAATGTCCAAAAGGAATTTCTTTAGAAAATATTGCTCGAATGAATCGTGAATATTTAGCAGCAAGTTTAAAAGGGTAAATTACATTTAGCGGATTAATGAAATATTTCAGAATTTTAAGTCTAATTATTTTTGTTTCAGTGCTTGTTTCTTGCAATAAAAACAAGACAGATGATGAGGTAGATATTATTCCACCCGTTCAATACGAGTATTATATATTCGCAAATATCGATGGTGTTGAATTTGAATCTGGAATAGAAGTAGGAGCAACAAGTAACTTCGATCCTTACGGTACAGCCATGTCTTTTCGTCCAATTTACAATGGCGCTTCCTGTGTTGATATGATATACGAGCCAGGACTATATCCTTTTGGGGACGAATCGTTGCCTTCTATGGGAGTTGGGTTTCAATTGTTTTTAGGCGAAATGGGTTTTATTTGTGCAGAGGAATTAGAAAATTTTGAAACTCTGTTTACCAATGGCACTTTCGATTTTGCTGTAAATGATGCGGAATATGGTGTATCTGTAAATTATGCAACCACTAGCGATGGAACAGGAGATTATTACACAAGTCATGGGCCTCAAGATAATGCAGCAACATTTCAAGTTACTGAAGTAAGTGAAGAGTTAATTGATTTAAATAATAAGTATGTAGTTGTGACAGGGATTTTTAATTGTAGAGTTTATAACGAACTAGACACCAGTGACTTTATAGACATTTTAAACGGAAAATTTAAAGTAGCTATTTTATCTTGGAATACGCTTTAATAAAACATAAATGAATACTATAAAATCCTGAGTTATCCGCTCGGGATTTTTTATTTTTATAAAATGATATCAAAACTTCCCAATGTAACAACTTCAATTTTTAGTGTGATGAGTAAAATGGCTTCGGAATATGGAGCGCTAAATCTTTCTCAAGGATTTCCCAATTTTGAAAGTGACCCAGTTTTAGTCGAAGCAGTTGCCAAAGCAATGAAAGACGGATATAATCAATATGCTCCTATGCAGGGAGATTTGGGGTTACGGGAACGTATTTCAGAAAAAGTAAAAACGCTTTATGCTAAAAAGTACAATCCTGTAACAGAAATAACCATTACCGCTGGAGCTACCCAAGCTATTTTTACAGTTCTTGCGACCACTATTCAAAAAGGAGATGAGGTCATTGTCTTTGCCCCAGCGTATGATTGTTACGAACCTGCAGTCGAACTATTTGGTGGTATCACAAAAGCCATTCAGTTAAAGCCACCCTTCTATACTCCCAATTGGGATGAGGTTGCTGCAACAATTTCATCAAAAACCAAAATGATTATTATTAACAGTCCGCACAATCCTAGCGGCATGATTTTTTCTGAAAAGGACATGCTTCAATTGCAGGAGTTGACTGAAAAACACAATCTACTTGTATTAAGTGATGAAGTCTATGAACATATCATTTTCGATGGTGAAATGCATCAAAGTGCCGCTAAGTTTGAAGCACTTTCCCAGCGAACTTTTATTACAGCATCCTTTGGAAAAACCTTTCATAATACAGGATGGAAAATGGGGTACTGTTTAGCTCCAGAGTACTTAATGAAAGAGTTCCAGAAAGTACATCAGTATAACGTATTTTGTGTAAATCATCCAGTACAAAAAGGGCTGGCAAGTTATTTAGAAACACCAAGCCATTATTTGTCTTTGCCTAAGTTTTACGAAGAAAAACGCGATAAGTTTCTGATTTTAATTAAAGATTCAAACTTTACATTTATTCCATCAAAAGGTACTTATTTTCAGTTATTAGACTTCTCAAAAATTTCTGATGAAGATGATATTTCTTTTGCTGAAAAATTGACCAAGGAATATAAATTGGCCACTATTCCAACTTCCGTTTTTAATAAAAACCAGGAAGATTTTAAGCAGTTGCGAGTTTGTTTTGCAAAGACAGATGAAACACTGCAACAGGCAGCTAAAATTTTAAACTATATCTAAAAGTTATAGAATTACAGCTAGAATATAAGTTTCTTCAATACTGTAATTAAAACATACAATTATAATTTCTTTCAGGTTGATTGTAGATGTAGTATTTTTAGCTTAATTAAGTACAAAATCAAATCATATTATGGATAACAATAGTAATACCAACGGAAAAGTTTGGGATGTAAATGACTCTTCGGCAAAATGTCCTTTTCTTAATGGTGAAATGAATCAAACCGCTGGAGGCGGAACCACAAACAGAGAGTGGTGGCCCAACCAATTAAAATTAAATATACTTCGTCAAAATTCATCTTTAACAGACCCGATGGATGAGGGGTATGATTACAGAGAAGAATTTCAAAAATTAGATTTAGCAGCTGTAAAGCAAGATTTATACGATTTAATGACCAACAGTCAAGATTGGTGGCCCGCAGATTATGGTCACTACGGACCTTTCTTTATCCGAATGGCTTGGCACGCGGCAGGAACCTACCGAATTCAAGACGGAAGAGGAGGCGCAGGTTCAGGTTCACAACGTTTTGCTCCCTTAAATAGCTGGCCAGACAACGCAAACTTAGATAAAGCACGACTTTTACTTTGGCCTATTAAAAAGAAATACGGTAAAAAACTCTCTTGGGCAGATTTATTAATTCTGGCTGGGAATTGTGCTCATGAATCTATGGGATTAAAAATGTTTGGTTTTGCCGGTGGACGTGAGGATATTTGGCAACCTGAAGAAGATGTGTATTGGGGATCTGAAGGTGAATGGATGGGTAATAAAGAACGCTATTCAGAAGGTGGAGAATTAGAAAATCCTTTGGGAGCAACCCATATGGGATTAATCTATGTAAATCCTGAAGGACCCAATGCAAATCCCGATCCAGTGTTAGCTGCAAAAGATATTCGCGAAACCTTCGGAAGAATGGCTATGAACGATTACGAAACGGTAGCCTTAATTGCAGGTGGACATACCTTTGGGAAAACTCACGGTGCTGCAAACCCCGATAAATATGTAGCTGCAGAACCAGCAGGCGCTGGCATTGAAGAGCAAAGTATGGGTTGGAAAAACACCTTTGGAACTGGTAAAGGGGCCGACACTATTACCAGTGGAATTGAAGGCGCTTGGACAGATTCGCCAACACAATGGAGTCATAAATTTTTTGAAAACCTATTTAGATATGACTGGGAATTAACCAAAAGTCCAGCAGGAGCACATCAATGGAAACCCAAAAACAATGAAGGTGCGGGTACGATTCCAGATGCTCACGATCCAAATGTGAAGCACGCACCTTTTATGTTAACAACTGATTTGTCATTACGAATGGATCCAGCCTATGAAAAAATATCACGTCACTTTTTAGAAAATCCAGATGAGTTTGCAGATGCCTATGCACGTGCTTGGTTTAAACTTACACATCGTGATATGGGACCCATTCAAAGATATTTAGGGCCAGAAGTGCCTAAAGAAGAATTAATTTGGCAAGACCCAATACCAGCTGCGGATTATGAAATAATCAATAGCGATGATGTTTCATCTTTAAAAGAAAATATTTTGGCTTCTGGACTTTCCGTTTCAGAATTAGTTGCTACAGCTTGGGCTTCGGCTTCTACTTTTAGAGGTTCGGATATGCGAGGTGGGGCCAACGGAGCAAGAATTAGATTGGCACCTCAGAAAAATTGGGAAGTGAACAATCCTAAGCAACTTTTAAAAGTATTAGATACACTGGGAAGGATTCAGAAAGAATTTAACGAAACCCAGTCAGGAAACAAAAAAGTATCCTTGGCAGATTTAATTGTTTTAGGAGGTTGTGCGGCTGTTGAAAAAGCAGCAAAAGATGCTGGATATAATTTGAGTGTACCTTTTACTGCAGGTCGTACAGATGCTTCTGAAGAACAAACAGATGCCGAAGCTTTTGATGCGCTTGAGCCTTTAGGAGATGGTTTCAGAAATTATGTTCAAAATGGTGTTGAGGTTACCGCCGAAGAACTTTTGGTTGATAAAGCACAATTGTTAACACTTACTGCACCAGAAATGACGGTATTAGTTGGAGGAATGAGAGCTTTAAATGCGAATTATGACAACTCGAACCACGGAATTTTCACCGATAAACCAGGTGCGTTAACAAACGATTTCTTCGTCAATTTACTGGATATGGGAACTACTTGGAAAGCTGTTTCAGATAGTGATATCGTTTTTGAAGGAACTGACCGTAAAACAGGAAATGTAAAATGGACAGGAACACGAGCCGATCTTATTTTTGGATCTAATTCAGAATTAAGAGCCCTTGCAGAAGTATATGCTTGCGAAGATTCGAAAGAAAAATTTGTAAAGGATTTTGTGAAGGCTTGGAATAAGGTGATGAATCTTGACCGTTTCGATTTGGACTAATTCTATAAGATTATTGTAAAACCCAAAGCGGAATGGTAACTTTACTGTTCCGCTTTTTTATACACTACTATGAGTACAACCATTTTTGACGCAATTAGAAAAGGAGAATTGGAAACCGTAAAAAGTTTACTTGCTCAAAACCCCGAATTAGTAAATGAAAAGGACGCTAGAGGGTCAACACCCCTGTTATTAGCTACGTACTATGGAGACCAAGAAATAACGAAAGCTATTTTATCGGTTGAGCAAGATGTCAATGCACAAGATGCTTCTGGAAATACAGCATTAATGGGAGTTTGCTTTAAAGGGTATGATGCCATCGCAAAACTACTTATCGAAAACGGTGCAAATGTAAATGTGAAAAATTATAACGGAGCAACGGCTTTAATTTATGCTACGATGTTTACTAAAATACCTATTCTGAAACTGCTTTTGGAACATAATGCAGATACATCCATAAAAGATGATAGTGGAAAAACCGCATTGGATCACGCGAAGATGCAAGGCTCAAAAGAAGCTATAGTTTTATTACAATGAATACATTGAAAGTAACACTTATTCAAACACATTTGCACTGGGAAAATCCCGAGGCAAATAGGAGTATGTTTTCAGAAAAAATTGATGGCATTTCTGAAAAAACAGACCTCATTATCTTACCTGAAATGTTTACCACAGGCTTCTCAATGAATGCCAGGCAATTTGCAGAAAAGGAAAATGGTGAAACCTTGCGTTGGATGCAAAAAATTGCTGAAATAAAGAACGCTGCCGTTACGGGAAGTGTCATGATTAAGGAAGACGGAAAGTATTTCAATAGACTCTATTTTGTATTTCCCGATGGGAGTTTTGGAAGTTATAATAAGCGACACGCTTTTACTTTGGCTGGGGAGGAAAGAGTGTATTCTGTTGGAAAGGAAAAATTAGTTGTGGAATACAAAGGGTGGAAAATTTGTCCGCTTATTTGTTATGACCTCAGGTTTCCAGTTTGGTCTCGAAATACAGAAGGTTATGACATACTAATTTATGTAGCCAACTGGCCTGAAAAAAGGATATCAGCCTGGGATGCACTGCTAAAAGCCCGAGCTATTGAAAATATGGCGTATTGCATTGGCGTGAATAGAATTGGTTTGGATGCTAACAATCACCAGTATAACGGACATAGTTGCGTATTTGATGTTTTAGGAGGGGAGGTTTTGGAAACAAATTATGAAACTGAATTTGTCGAAACCATTACTTTGGATAAAAACCACGTTGATGAAATGCGTAAGAAGCTTCAGTTCTTGAATGATCGAGATAACTTTACTCTAGTATAAAAACTTCATTTACGTCCCAATTACTGCGTACTTCAACTTCTTTGGGGTAGTACACAATCTTTTCAGGCTGTAGTTTTTTCAAATAGTTCCCAGTATCCCATTGTTTATTGGCGTTTGAGTCGTAGATGATTCGTAAATAGTATTTATTGGGCGTAAGATAATCGAAATAAACATCCTTAATTTCTTCCAAATATTCTGAAGCTATCACCTTAAACTTATCATCGACCAACTCTACAAGTATGGGAAACTCTTTTATATTCTGAAGTGAAAACCGCAAGGTTCCATAATCTGAAAGTGGATTCGTTTTTACCGCAAACTTTAAGGTGTCGTTAGCTATTCCAAAGAAATCTTGGAAAGCTTCAGGAAGCACTGTAATTCGGTATGAATTGTCGTCTTTTTTCGGAAAAACTAGAGAAGCTTCATTTTTTACTTTATCCAAAAAGACAGAAGCGTCGTAAGTCACCGAATCCTTATCCATGATTTCAAACTTTTCGGGATTTATTGATAATAATGGTGTATTTGCCCCAATTTTCACACTGTCCTTTGGGGTGATGATATTTGCAGATAGTTTCGCAATTTGAAGCGAATCTGCAAACAAATCACGCATTTTTACTACCAATGTGTCAAGCTGCCCTTTGCGCGAAGCAAGAAATCGCAACGTATCTTGCTCTTCAACATTTATAGCAGGTTTAAACCAATAATGTAAGGTGTCTTTTTGTGTATCCCTTATAATTTGCGATGTAAAATCCTCTGGGACATTGCTTATTGGAGAAATGGTTAATGAGTCGATAATCCCTTCAAACCCAAAGTCAATTTTGTTTTTACTTATATGACTGGGCCGAGTCATTGTATAATCTGGTATTTCTTTAAATAATGTAAGGTTGTAACTAGTATCAATTGGAACAGTTATGTAATTTTCAAGAAATGCAATTTTATCTTTTTTGGGTTGAAACGTATAATTACTTGTTTCTTCCTGAAGTGCAACCAGTAAATAAGTACCGTCTTTTAAATTAGTTAACTCGAAATCGGACTCTTTTTCTTTGGTGGTTGTGATGTAAGTTGGTTTTTCTGAAAAGATAATAGAATCTTTAAAAGTTTCAGAAACCTCATAAAGCATTACGGTTGTTTTTTTATCTGGAGCCGGAAGTAGCGCATCGTTGACGGTTCCCTTTACGGTTAGGCTATCGATGTAATCCCCTGTTGAAAACACATATTTAAAATATTCAAATTCATTTCCTTCATTATTATCGGTAATACTTGTTCCAAAATTGAAAGCGTAAGTAGTGTTTTCTTTTAGTGTGTCTAAAATTTTAATTTTCAACACCTTTGAAGAAGTTAGTGGCGTAATAATAGGTTGGTATTTTAAAGGAGGGGAAATGATAAGGTTTTGCTGAAGGTCTTTCAACTTTATATTTTCATCAAAGTATATTCGTATTTCATCCCCGGTAAACAGTGTGTTATAATTTTCAGGATTACTTTTTAAAATAATGGGAGGGATGGTATCCTTTGGGCCACCAGTGGGAGTTCCCTTTTTGGCGCATTGCGAAAAGCACAAAATGCTAATAAATACAACTAAAAATTTCCAAAAAGTACTTTTCATGACGACAAAAATAAGTAAACTTTATTAGGCAATTGCCATGGTTGCAATGCTAAGTTTAGCGTTGGTATTTTTTAGTAATTGTTGTGCACAATTTTCTATGGTAGCTCCTGTAGTTACAATATCATCGACCAAAAGAATATGTTTATTGGTAATTTCTTTTGGCTTTGAAAGTGTAAATATTTCATCAGTTGCAAAACGAGTGATTCTTTTTTTAAAAACTTGCGAATCTGTTTGACTCACTTTCAACAAAATATCTTCTCTATAAGGAATATTAAGACTTGAAGCTATTTCTTTTCCGAAGCCAGTTACCTGATTATATCCTCTTTTCCGAAGCCGTTTCTTGTGTAGTGGTACGGGAATGACTAGGTCGATTGATTTATATAGGTCATTTTGGGCTAATTCGGCTCCTAACCATTTGCCAAAAAAGGTACTAATCTTTTGTTGTCCGCGATACTTTAAGTTGTGTAAAATCTCTTGTGTGCTCCCTTTTTTTTGAAACATGACCAGTGCTGTGGCATTTTCTAATGGGAATCTTCCGTAAAAAATATTTTTCATGCTATCATTATTGGTGCGGTGAAAACAAGCTAAAGGGAGATTGTGCCTACAACGAGCGCATAAAATGTCTTCGCCTTTAAGCAGTTTGTTTTTGCAACTATTGCAAATCTTTGGAAATAAAAGATTTAACATATTTTAATTTTTTTTACCATTTTATAAACAAATGCAAAAGACCCCTTGTATTACATTTGCTTCATAAACCTAACATCTATTTTATTATGAACAACGAAAGCAACAGTACAAAATTTAAAATACTCATTGGTGTTTTAACCGCACTTTTAATTGCCCTTGGAGTTTACACTGCATCACTTTACAACGATAGTAAAAATACAGTAGCTGGACTTGAAAAACAAAAAACAGAAATTGAAGCTGATCTTGAAGAACTTATCGTAGAATACGACGAGTTAATAAAAGATAATGAGCTTAAAGACAAAGACCTTATTGCTGCGAGAGAGCGAATTGAGGTTTTATTAGATTCTGTAAAAACTGCCGAAGCTAACGTGGCGTTAATACAACGTTATAAAGTTGAAATTGGTCGTTTAAAAGATGAGCGTAAAATGCTATTTGCGAGAGCCGATAGTTTAATTCAATCTAACAGAATGCTTGCCGTAGAGATTGACAGTGCTAAAACAATGATTAACCAAACTATAAAAGTTGTTGATTCTGTAAGTCAAGAAAACTTAGCTATGGCAGAAACCATTAAAAAAGGTTCAGTAGTAAAAGCTGTTGATTTAAGAGGTGAAGCAGTTATCGTTAGAAATAGTGGTAAAATTGTGGACACGCGTAGAGCAAGTCGTGCGGATAAAGTAAGAGCTTGTTTTACTTTAACACCTAACATTATTGCTCAAAAAGGAGATAGATTACTTTTTATACAGGTAATTAACCCAAAAAATAATCTACTAGGTGATAAAGCCACTATCGAGTTTGAAAGCGGTGTATTAAACTACAGTACTTCTACCAAAGTTTTCTATGAGCAAGAAGAGTTGGATGTTTGTGTATTGGTAAACGCTATAGAGGAGGAACTTATCGAAGGACGTTATACAATCAATGTTTTTGACGGTGCCCAGCAAGTTGCAACAACAACCATGGAACTTAAATAATTAAGTTTTTTAAAAAATTGAAAACCGCTACGAGTTATCGTAGCGGTTTTTTTATTTTTGCGGCATGGCAAACGAAGATTTATTTAAAAAAGTAGTATCCCACTCAAAAGAGTATGGGTACATATTTGCATCAAGCGAGATATACGACGGATTAAGCGCCGTCTATGATTATGCCCAAAATGGTGTAGAATTAAAGAAAAATATACGTGAATATTGGTGGCGTAGTATGGTCTATATGCATCAAAATATTGTAGGTATTGACGCTGCAATATTAATGCATCCAACTACCTGGAAAGCATCTGGTCACGTAGATGCATTTAATGACCCCCTCATAGATAATAAGGACTCAAAAAAAAGATATCGAGCCGATGTGTTAATTGAAGATTTTGCCGAAAAATTAGAGCAAAAAGCACAGAAGGAAATTGAAAAAGCTAAAAAACGTTTTGGGGATAGTTTTGATGAAGCTCAGTTTGTAACTACCAATGAAAGAGTGGTGCGTTATCGTGAAGAAAAACAAACCATTTTAAATAGAATGGGGAAATCTTTGGAAAATGAAGATCTTGCAGATGTAAAGGCCTTAATTGAAGAGCTTGGTATTGCAGATCCAGATACAGGCTCAAGGAATTGGACAGATGTTCGACAGTTTAACTTAATGTTTGGTACTAAGTTAGGAGCTTCGGCAGAAAGTGCAACCGATTTATACCTTCGCCCAGAAACAGCTCAAGGGATTTTTGTCAATTTTTTGAATGTTCAGAAAACGGGAAGAATGAAGATTCCGTTTGGGATTGCTCAAACAGGAAAAGCGTTCAGAAACGAAATTGTAGCGAGGCAGTTTATCTTCCGTATGCGTGAGTTTGAACAAATGGAAATGCAATTTTTTGTGCGACCCGGAGAAGAAATGAAATGGTACGAATACTGGAAAGAAACACGTTTAAACTGGCATTTATCCTTAGGGTTGGGGAAAGAAAATTACCGTTTTCATGACCACGAAAAATTGGCACATTATGCCAATGCTGCTGCAGATATAGAATTTAACTTTCCTTTTGGGTTTAAAGAATTGGAAGGGATACACTCCAGAACCGATTTCGATTTAAAAGCACACGAAGAATATTCAGGAAAAAAGCTTCAGTTTTTTGACCCAGAATTAAATGAAAGCTATGTGCCTTATGTGGTAGAGACTTCTATTGGATTAGATCGAATGTTTTTGGCTGTTTTAAGTCATTCACTTCAAGAGGAAACTTTAGAGGATGGCAGTGAAAGAACAGTGCTAAAATTACCCTTTATTTTGGCACCCGTAAAGGCTGCGGTATTACCTCTTTTGAAAAAAGATGGATTGCCAGAAATAGCGCATAAAATTATTGAAGACCTCCAGTGGGATTATAATGTAATTTATGATGAGAAAGATGCAGTTGGTAGAAGATACAGAAGACAGGATGCAGCTGGGACTCCCTATTGTATTACTGTAGACCATCAAACCAAAGAAGATAATACAGTCACGCTACGAAATCGGGATACTATGCAACAAGAAAGAATTCCTATCGAAAAGATTTCAGAAAAAATGAAGGATTGTATATCTTTTAAAGAATGGCTATCTTAAAATAAAAGAGCGGATTATTCCGCTCTTTTTTGTATCTCTTTTATTGAAATAGGATTGGCATTATCACAGCGATTCATCATTCGTAATCCGTTGTAGGTAAACCATATTTTTTGTCCATCTCTTTTGAAACTTTCATCAAGGTTAATAGGGTCTAAGTGGAAAGCATCTTCATCTCCTTTAACTTTTATTGTAAAAGGGCATTCTCCTTCTTTTGTAGAAACTACAATTGTTCCTGCTAAAAATCCCTTTTCAATCATTTTTTTAGCCTCCATTGAAGTTTGTGTTTTATCCATAGTTTCTTTAGTGTTTTTTGTTGATGAACAACTCATAAACAATACAATAGCAAATAATAATAATGTTGATTTCATAAGTTTAATATTTTGTATATCTGTTAAATTACAATAAATGTGCCATTTAACCTTAGAATTTATAATTACTAATCTTATAAAGTTTATAAAACCCTATTAAATTAATGGGGATTAAATACTATAAACACCTAATAACCAAGGTGCTGTTTTTAACAAAAAATTAGCAATCCTCATTGGATTTTGAATAAATCGTAGTATTTTTAAAGTCTTATTTAATTTAAAATTAACCCGTAAACTAAAAATTACACTAATGAAACTTAAAAATTATTTTTTAGCGCTACTTGTGGTGATCCTTAGCACTTCAATGTATGCTCAACAAATTGTTCCAAACGAACCTCAAGGGGTTTTTACTTATGGAACTGCGACTTCAATGGAATATGTTCCTTCCTTGGCTTCTAGGGAATATTTAATTCCAGCGGAAAAATCTTCTGAAGAAGCTCGTGATAAAAGATCTTTAGGAAACAGAGTAGTTATTGGAAAAGATAAACAAACTCAAGATGACTATTATGTAAGAAACAGACATGAAATGGAGCAAAGTGTTCATATTATGCCTCCTTCAATTGTATTTGATGCCTATGCTTCAGGTTCACAACCTACAGACCCTTCTTTGGCGGTAGGTCCTAACCACGTATTTGTAGTATTTAATACTGGTTACAGAATTTTTGATAAATCTGGAAACCCTTTAACAGGACAACTTGGTGTAACAAATATTTTCTCTGGTGGTGGATGTTGTGACTTAACAGCTTCTTATGATTCAGCAGCTGATAGATGGGTTATCTCATATCTTTTCTTTAATGGTAACGTTCAGGTTGCTGTTTCAGATGGTCCAGATCCAATTAATGATGGTTGGTATGTATATACTTTTGCTGGTGTTAATGACTACCAAAAAGTATCTGTTTGGAGTGATGGATATTATATGACGGCAAACGTTGGTGGATCAAACAGAGTTTGGGCGATGGAAAGAGCAGAAATGTTAGCTGGAAATGCTGGGGCAGGGTTTCAAACTTTTAACCTTCCTGGAATAGTTACTAGTGGGTTTTATAGTCCACAAGCACTTAATGTTAGTGATGATAATATGCCAGCTGCTGGTGGAGCAACTATTTTATATATGCAAGATGATGCTTGGGGTGGTGTTGCGACAGATCATGTGAAATATTGGACAATCGATGTAGATTGGGCTGTTCCTGCAAACTCTTCAGTTTCTGCAGCGACACAAATTCCTACCACACCATTTATTGGTGTATTTGATGGAGGAGGCTTTTCAAACTTAACGCAGCCTGGAGGTGGTGTTGCTATCGATGCATTGCAAGCAACAATTATGAATCAAGCTCAATTCAGAAAGTTTGGAACTCACAATTCAGCAGTGTTTAATTTTGTTGTTGATACCGATGCTGGAGGTGGAGAATTAGCTGGGATTCGTTGGTTTGAGTATCGTCAGGTAGCAGATAATATGCCTTGGACTTTATACCAAGAAGGGACCTATACAGCTCCAGACGGAAGACATGCTTGGCATGCTAGTATGATTATGGATGGTGCTGGAAATATTGGTATGGGATATACTTCTATGTCTGGACCAACTACACCTACTACAGTGCGAGTGAGTTCATATTATACTGGTAGATTTGATGGAGATGCATTAGGAGTTATGACTGCTTCAGAAGAATTAATCGCTAACGGTAATGCTAATATACCTGGATTGCGTTATGGCGATTATAGCAAAATAGACATAGACCCTTCAGACGATAGTACATTCTGGTTTATTAATGAATATATGAATAGTGGTAGAAAAGGAGTTGTGGGCGTATTCCAATTGGCTCCAAATACAGCTGTTGATGATATAGGAGTAACTTCTATTGATCAGCCAACAGATGGAGTTTTAACTGCAAATGAAGATATCGTTGTGTCAATTCGCAATTTTGGAACCAATGATATTACAGACCCAGAAGTTCAATACACTATTGATGGCGGAACTGCTGTTGTAGAAACATACAGTGGAACAATTGCAGCAGGTGCTACAGAGTCTTATACTTTTGCTACTCAAGCAGACTTATCGGCCTCTGGAACTTACACGATATGTGCTAAAACCAACCTCACTGGAGATACCAACTCTGGTAATGATGAGACTTGTAAGGATGTAACTAGTGGATTACTTTATTGTGAACCACCAAGTGATTGTTCTTTTGGAGATGGTATTACTAAGTTTGTGTTAGGAACCATTACAAACAATCCAATTCCTTGTAATACAGGATACGATGATTTCACATCTATGAGTACCGATTTAGATGAAGGTGCTAGTTATTCTGTAACCGTACAAACGGGATACGATTCACCAGACGAATTGGCTTCTATGTGGATTGATTTTAATAATAATGGAACATTTGAGTCAAGTGAGCAAGTTTTTGCAGACGTTCTTGTTAATCCTGATGGAGTTGATGTATCAATTCCTTTCTCTATCCCTGTTGGAGTTTCAACTGGGGATCGTAGGCTTCGTATTCGTGCCGGAGATACTAGTTTTGCAGGTGATTTAAATGATCCTTGTGATTCTATGCAATATGGTACAACTCATGATTATTCAGTATTTATAGATGGTACTTTAGGGTTAAGTGATTTTGCTACTGATGGATCAGAATTAATTGTAGAGTCATTACCAAACAACCAATTTAAAATCTCTTTAATTACTGATTATGATGAAAGAGCAGCAATTGCGGTGTACAACGTTTTAGGACAAACACTTGCTTTTAATAACATCGATAAAGAGGGAGATAGATTTGTTTACCCATTAGATATGTCATATGCCCCAACAGGTATATACATTATCAAAATGGGTGATATTTACGGGAACTCTTATAAAACAGCAAGAATTATTGTAAAATAATTTTGAGTTTATATAATGAAAAGAGCGGGCTTGTCTCGCTCTTTTTTATTTAGAAAAATGCTCTTAACTGAATCGTTCCTGTATGTATTGTTTTCGAGTTTTCACTATTTCTTCCAAAATACGATAGATTCGCATCTAAGTATTTCGTTATTCTTTTCTGAAACAATACATTCCAAGTAAAGTTTGTGCCAGGCTGAAGCCCTTCTAACATGGTATATGCTACAGGCGAAAAAGCACTGCCTGTAAAAGCATTGTCAATATAATTAAACTCTCCAGAAATAGATATCTTTTCAACATTGTTATAAGCAAAAGAGAAGCCTAGTTTTTGTTGCTTCAGTTGTTCCATTTCGCCTAAAGAGTTTTCTTCATTCATATATTGATAAAATATATCAAATCGAGTTTGACGACTTGCTAAATAGGAAAGCTTTGGATTGAGTTGATAATTTTCCAAATTGAAATTTCTATTTTCAAAATTTTCTGAAAGCGTTTCATTACTCCCCAAACCACACTTTAGATTAGCTATCCAAACTTCTTCAAATTGATGAGTAAAATTAAGTTGATGACTCTTCAATTTATTTTCCTGAAGCCCTAATGAAATTAAATTCCTGCTAGAAGTCGATAAATAGGTGTAACTTGTTGTATAGCGTTGTTTTCCGCGATTAAAAAATAACACGTTTTTTAAATTTAAATTAAGTCCAAATTCATTTTCTCCTCCCGATTTAAAAGGGTTTATGGAGGCTAAATTATTGTCTCTTATAATCTTACGGTCGATAACGTAAGAGGTTTGATTGTAAAACTTTGAAAGTACTTTTTTCAATCCAGAGTCATTAATCCAATCTTGAGGCTGTAGCGTTACTATCTGGCTAAACCGATTATTTTTTACGCGTATAAAAACCTGATTGGGAAGCAATACTTTTAAATATTCTGCTTGATCTTGAAACTGAGCAACTTCAAATTCATTTAATTCCTGAACACCGTTATCATTATAATCTATCCAAGTAAAAGTTCCCTGCCCTTGGTCTACTTTTACAAAGGTGAATTCCTGTTGTGGGAGTACTCCGTTATTGGTTTCAAAGGCACTATTTAAACGCACCTTCCCTTTCCAAAGGTTTTGAGAATACAACAATCGAGTATTTAGATTTTTTTCATCTTCAATGCTACTGTCTTCATAATTAATACGTCGATAATTCGAAAATACAGCTAATTGCGTATTTTGATTATTAATCAATTTCGATTTTAAAAAATAGTCATTTGAGGTATTTACTTTTTTCAGAAAATTATTTTTGACACTATCATTTACGCGATAGCGATAACCAACCTCTGCAAAAACCTGGGTGCTGTCTCCAATTCCAGTATACACTTCGTATTGTGAAAATCGTTGGCTTAAAGGCGTTAAACTATCACTTGCAATTACCTTAGCTTTATTGTCTTCTAGCATTACCTTTCCACCCACCCATGCCTTTTTAAAACCATACGTGGCGTTATTGTAGGTGCGTAAAAAGCTTGTTTTTTGAAGATCACTTTCGCTATCTAAATAACTTGTCGAGCTCGTTACTCTCACATTTTGAAGTCTTACATTGGCAAATGCCACGTGTCTGTTTCCAGTAAAATTTTCTGAAAAATCCAATCGTTGAAATTCGTATCGAATGCTACCGTTTTTTGGCCGACTTAGCTCTACTCCTGTGGTTAAAAAGCTTTGATTGCCAAGTGGCAACTCCAAGTTCCAATCACGATTAAATTCAATATTGTAAAAACGCTCAATGGTTTTAAAATCCTCGTGGAGATAGTCAAAACTTCCAAAACCAATTACTTGCAAACTATCTTGGGTTTTTAAAAGTGTTTGCTTTGCCGCAAGCCTTCCTGCAAATCCGTCATTGTCATTATTATCAATATTCGAAAACAAGTTTTGGTCGTTAATACTTCCTGCTAATTCAAAACCAATTTCTGTTTTTTCTGAAGGAATGTAACTTCCATTCACCCCTCCAATTTGTAATTTTTCTGGAGGTGTTAACCGTACAATAGGTTCATAACTTCCTTGTGGAACACCATCAATAGGAGCGACATATTCAAAAATATTGGCAATGGATTCGGTGGAAGTAATACTATAATTTCCTTGATTTGCCCCTACCAAACTGAAACGCACATTGTACAATTCGTCTTCAGGGTCGTTAGAAAAAACAAAGACTTCCACACCTCCAACCATCTCTTTTTTATAAAGAATTTTATTTTCCGAAAAGGAATCCAATACTGCCGAAGGCGCATTCATTAAACTTGTGTCATCTCCTGCAGCTGCTAAAATGGAAACTTGTTCTTCAGATAGATTTTGTTGTAATGGCTGGTTTTTTGCATCACTTTCAGAAAATACATACGCCCCAATTTTTAAAGTTTCGGATTCGTAATTTCCGCCACCGTATCCAATAAAGCGGGTGTAACTTCTTTCGGTAAATTGATATTCCACCGTAATTCGCATATTAGCCGTAATGGGATAGGTAGGGTTAAACTTTAACTCCCCTGCGTTGTAATCGATTACATAATCGGCATTTTCTCCTCGATTCAGCAGTAATCCATTTACATACACACGTTCACTCCCAGAAACAATAAGAATAAACAATTCTCCATTGGGCCCCACCAATTTATACGGCCCTTGATTTCCTTCCTGCCCCGTAAACTGACTCCGTTGAAAAACGCCTCTTACCAGCCCTGCTGAGGCAAATGCAGATGTCTTAGAGCCATCTTCACCAAGGAGTTGACCAAAGAGTGATATCCCTTGAATTTTCTTTGTAAAACGCCCAAAATAGCTTTGTGAGTTTTGCAAATCGACATCCCCTGCACGAATGTTCCAATTGTCGCTAAAAAGCTCAATAAAAATTTGGTCAAATTCATCTAGATTTTGTGAATACCCACCTTCCTGACTTGGAATATTGGCATCTTGCAAGGATGCTCGAAGCGAAACGCGATCACTAATTTTTCCAGTAATTTGAAGGTCTAATTCGCTATTGACTACCGTGTTTTGATTATTTCCAACCGTAATTCCGCGAGAAATACTTCCTTGGGTATTTAATCCTTCAAAAGGAGAGGAACCCGTTTTGGTAGTACTTTTTTCTAGTGCATACAGTTTTTCAATAGAACTGCTATTATCTACAATTATTTTTGAATCGAGCAAATAGTATTCCCGCGTTAAAAAAATAGGATAGCGAAGATAATTTACAGTAACAGAGTCTGTTTGTTGCTGAAGTTCTTCAGAGAAGCGAACCGTTCCGTTTACAAAATCTACCGTGTAGGTTGAAGAAGGAATCGTATTCCCTTCAGCATCTTTAATACTGAAATTTGAAGGATTGATGCTTAACGAATCGACTAAAACCGAATCTTGCACAGCTACTTTTTTTATTCGATAATTCGATAAGGTGTCTTGGGCTTGCACCGAAAACGCTATAAAACTGAATAAAAAAATGCAGTATAATTTCATTAACAATAAAACTCTTTCAATGTTCTTTTATTTTGTTGATTGTTTTCTGAAAACCTTTTCAAACTTCTTATGGGTAAATATACGGGGTTATTTATTTTAGTGGTTTAAAAATAATTGTCATTCCGACAGAGCATAGCGATGAGGAATCCCATAATTTATTGAGATTTCTCACTTCGTTCTTAATGACAAAAAGCTGTTGAATTTTAATGAAATAAAAAAACAAATGAAAATTATCTCATACAACGTAAACGGAATTCGCGCCGCCATGCGCAAAGGGTTTTTAGAATGGTTGCAAGCCGCCAACCCAGATGTTATTTGTATTCAGGAAACCAAAGCCAATGAAGACCAAGTGGAAGTCGCCGAAATTGAAGCAGCGGGTTATCCGTATCACTATTGGTTTAGCGCGCAAAAAAAAGGCTATAGCGGGGTGGCGATTTTCAGTAAAATAGAACCCAAACATGTGGAATACGGCACAGGCATCGAGTACATGGATTTTGAAGGAAGAAACATTCGGTTAGATTTTGACAATGTTTCGGTGATGAGTTTGTATCTCCCCAGCGGAACCAATCTCGACCGATTGGAACATAAACTTACCTATATGGCCGATTTCCAAACGTACATAAATACCCTAAAAAAGGAGATCCCAAACTTGGTGATTTGCGGCGATTATAATATTTGTCACAAAGCTATCGATATTCACGATCCCGTGCGAAATGCCACTGTTTCAGGATTTTTGCCTGTAGAGCGCGAATGGATTGACGGATTTATTAAAAGCGGATTTATAGATAGTTTCCGTCATTTTAATAAAGAACCTCATAACTATACGTGGTGGAGTTATCGCGCCAATTCTCGCGCCAACAATAAAGGCTGGCGTATCGATTATAATATGGTGGCACAACCCTTACAAGATAATTTAAAAAGAGCCGTTATATTACCCGAGGCAGAGCACAGCGATCACTGCCCACATATGGTCGAATTATCATTTTAATGCCCAAAACCTACAATATGCTACATAAAATTTTCTTCGGAATAGCAACAAGTGTGTTGCTAGCTTCCTGCGTTTCCCCAAAAATATACAACGATTTACAAGCTAAATACGACGATTTAAAAGCCGAAAACGAATCGCTCATGTCACAATTAGATGGAAAAGGCGGTAATGGTGAACAATATACCGTTGCCAATCTGCGGAAGGAAATTGAAAAACTCAATGCTGAAAAAACGGCATTGGCGATGGAGCTATCGGCTACGAAAAACAATTATGATAGACTGAAAAATTCCTACGATGCGTTGGAAGAAAATAGCAGCTCGGCATTGACTGAAAACTTAGAACGCAACCGAAAACTCTTAGAGCAACTCGAAGCCAAAGAAAAGGCTTTAGCAGAAGAAGCCCTCCGATTGAACACCCTACAAAGAAAACTGGAAGATCGCTCCAAACGCGTGGAGGAATTGGAAAGTATGATTGCTGCCAAAGATGCCCAAATGAAAAAACTAAAAGACGCCATCTCCGCAGCATTAACCAATTTTGAAGGCAACGGACTTACCGTAGAACAACGGGATGGAAAAGTCTATGTGTCTATGGAAAACAAACTTTTGTTCGAAAGTGGAAGTTGGGCAGTAAACACCCGTGGGCGTGAAGCAGTGAATGCCTTAGGAAATGTGTTGGCAAAAAACACCGAAATTGCCGTACTTATTGAAGGCCACACCGATAATGTGCCTTACTCCGCCAATGGAAACATCCAAGATAACTGGGATTTATCCACAAAACGTGCCACGGCTATTGTAAGTATTCTTACTGAAAATAACCGTATCCCAAAAGACAATTTAACCGCTGCGGGACGTGGTGAATTTGCCCCCATTGCCCCCAACGATACTGCGGAAGGGCGTGCCAAAAACCGCCGAATTGAAGTTATTTTAACCCCTAAATTGGATGAGATTACTAGAATTTTAAACGAGAATTAACCAAACAAATGCCTAACCACATCGTGGACTTTGGCTACTTTAATGATGTTGATGGTATAGTTTTGTTTAGGGAGTTTGCAGTATTTGGAGATCACAATGCTGCCAAAGCCTAACTTTTCGGCTTCGAGGATTCGTTGCTCAATACGGGTGACAGGACGTACTTCGCCAGCTAATCCTATTTCTGCAGCAAAGCACATGGATTTATCAATAGCAATATCAATATTGGAGGAAAGCACAGCGGCAACCACTGCCAAATCAATGGCTGGATCATCCACGGTAATACCGCCCGTAATATTTAAAAAGACATCTTTGGCACCCAATTTAAAGCCAGCTCGTTTTTCTAAAACGGCTAAAATCATATTTAAGCGCTTGGCATTATAACCTGTGGCAGAGCGTTGAGGGGTGCCATACACTGCCGTGCTCACTAAGGCTTGTATTTCTATCATTAAAGGACGCATGCCTTCCAGTGTAGCAGCAATAGCAGTCCCGCTTAAGTCTTCTTCGTTTTTGGAAATTAATATTTCAGAAGGATTGGAAACCTCTCGCAAGCCGCTGCCTTGCATTTCGTAAATTCCTAATTCGTTAGTACTTCCAAAGCGATTTTTATGAGCGCGTAGAATTCGGTACACATGGTTGCGGTCGCCCTCAAATTGGAGTACGGTATCCACCATATGTTCCAAAATTTTAGGCCCAGCAATGTTCCCGTCTTTGGTAATATGCCCAATCAACACCACAGGCGTATCGGTTTCTTTAGCAAATTTTATCAATTCTGAAGTACATTCCCGTATTTGCGAAATACTTCCAGCCGTACTTTCAATATGGTCGGTTTGTAATGTTTGGATGGAGTCAATCACCAAAATATCGGGTTCGGTTTCAGCAATATGCCGAAAGATATTTTGTGTTTTGGTTTCGGTTAAAATGTAGCAGTTTTCAGCATCTGGAACAATACGTTCGGCACGCATTTTAATTTGCTGGGCACTTTCTTCACCTGAAACATACAATGTTTTAAAGGGGAGTTTTAAAGCGACTTGAAGCATTAAGGTGCTTTTTCCAATGCCGGGTTCTCCTCCTAAAAGGGTTAACGAACCAGGCACTAAGCCACCGCCCAAAACGCGATTGAGTTCTTCATCTTGGGTATTCATTCTAATTTCTGAAGCATTGGAAATTTCAGAAATACGTTGGGGTTTTGCTACTCTTTTTGAAGGTTTTTCTTCAGGATTCCAACTGGCCTTTGACGCTTTTTGAATAATTTCTTCAGTAATGGTATTCCATTGTTTACAGGAAGTACATTGCCCTTGCCATTTGGCAAATTGTGCCCCGCAATTTTGACAAAAAAAAGTGGTTTTTACTTTTGCCATTAATATCCAAAATCTTCTTTAATCTTATCGGCTTTGTCTAACATGATATCTACGGTGATAAAGTCGACTTCTTCTTTGTCAAAGCCTGCCTGATAGGTTCTCATGGCCTTTTTTGGCTCACCCATTTCTTCATAATAACGCGCCATATAGTAATCGCCTAGCACAGTATCTGGATATTGCTTTTGCGCCATGGTAGCAATCTCACGAAGGGATTCCCATTGTTTTTTCTTTTCGCAGGCTGTTGCTGTAGCGATAAAATCATTAATACGAATTGGGTTTGTTAATCCGAATAGATCTTCAATGGTTTTATACTTATCTACCAAATATTGATGAATAGGCGTATCCATTTTTAAGAGTTTTTCATTGAATTCTTCTTTTGAAATAGGACGATACACCGAAAAGATTTTCTCCATCGCCGAAGGAATAGCCCTTGCTACCAAAGAGTAATGTGTGGCTCCTTCAAAATTATCGAAGTAATAGGCAAAGTTATCCGATTTTAAAGGGGAAAGGCTTTTGTTTAAATCGGTAGAAATCTCCATTAAGTCTTTAATATCATCGCTTCCCGTGGCGAGATAATAAAACAATTTTGTTTCTATCGCTGGAATACGTTCGGGTAATCGTTCGTCCATCATAGGCGCTAAATCTGGACTTAAACAAATGTAGCCGTTAAATAATGGTGGGTCTTTAAAAAGATAGTAGTTGATAAAGTTTGCTGTAAAGTCGTGTCCCACAGCAATAGTGAATTTTGCGGTTCGGTAATTAGCATCAATATAAGGGAGTAATTCGAGTCCAATAAATTCAAAAAAATTGGCTCCTTTATCTTCGGGCATAAAGTTGGTGTCGTCGTAGTTACAATCTTCATAACGGCTATCACCTTGCATAATTCCAACTACAATGGCTTCCGGCATATCTTCCCAATAGCCAAAATAATCTACGTTTCCCGCTACGGGTTCAAAAAGATAATTGGCATCAAGGACCACAACGATAGGATAGGATTTTTCGATATTTACTTCATAATCGCGAGGCAATTGGATTTTAAGTCGGCGAGATTCTTCGAGTTTAAAAGAACTAATTTCTTCGTAAATAATTTTGGACTGAGATATTGAAGAAGCGACAAAAAATGTACTAAATAGTAGGAGAAATACTTTTTTCATAAATTTTAATTTACCGAACGAAAGATACTAATTTTTGAAGATTGAATCCTTCAGATAAAGAGAACTATTTATTTCGATTGTAAATGGGAAGAAAAACCAACGATAGTACTCCGGAAAGAATAATATAGATCACGTTAGAGGTCCAAACAATCCATCCTAATGCAGTTCCCACGGTTTCAGGAATCCCGAAAATAAGCAAAATTCCTGCAATGGCTAAGGGGTAGTATCCAAGTCCGCTATTGGTAAAAGCGAAAGTAAAACTACCCACAACAAATGTGATAATAATGGTTCCAAAACTTATAAAGGAAGTTTCTGGCAGCGCTTGCGTAGCGGTGTAAAAGGAAAGTAAGTAGAGCCCCCAAATGAGTAAACTATGAAAAATAAAAGCACCCTTTTTCTTCATTTTTAAAATACTGAAAACCCCGTCTTTTAAACCTCTTACAAAGTTTTTTATTTTTTGGGAGATGTTCCCTTTAGATTTTTTCAGAAAGAAATAAAATGCAAATAATCCTAACAAAAGAAATCCTAAGGCCAAGGCGAGTTTTTTAAACGGAATGAGTTGGGTGATATAATCGTATAACTCATCAAACTGAAGCAATACTGCCAACACTGTAAATAGTAGCAGGAAGAATAGGTCTACCACTCTTTCAGAAATAATGGTTCCAAAACCTTTTTCAAAAGGGACTTTTTCGTATTTATCCAATATCACTGCACGGGACACTTCACCGCTTTTTGGGATGAATAAATTCATAAAATAGGCAGTGGAAACGGCAAAAAAGTTATTCAGTAATTTTGGTTTATAACCCAGAGGTTCTAACATAAAATTCCATCGATACGCTCTAATAGTATGGCTTAGGATGCTCATTAAAACGGAGGCAACCACAATAACATAATTGGCGTTTTTAAAATGAAAAACTAACTCGTCCCATTGCTCTGGAGTAAACTTGGAATAGAAATACCAAATTAGAAATACCCCTAGAGCTAAAGGAATAAAAAGCTGTAAAAACTTTGAAAGTGACTTATTCAAATTATGTTAGGAGGTTGTTTTTTTCATTTGGGAATACCAGAGAAGGTTTAAACTTTTTGGCTTCTTCCACATTCATAATAGCATAAGTGATAAGAATTAAAATATCACCTGGAGCTACTTTTCTTGCTGCGGCACCATTAAGTGTAATTTCACCACTTTTTCTGGGTCCTGGAATAGCATAGGTTTCGAGACGTTCTCCGTTATTATTATTTACAATCTGCACTTTTTCACCTTCAATAATATTGGCAGCATCCATTAAATCTTCATCTATGGTTATACTTCCTATATAGTTGAGGTCTGCACCTGTTACTTTTACTCTGTGTATTTTAGATTTTACTACGTGAATCATCATTGGGCAAAGGTATTAATTTAAGGCTATATTATCTATTAATCGCACATCTCCTGCAAAAGCAGCTATAAAAGCTCTGTAGGTATTTCCTTTTATCTTTCTATGTGCTGGCTTAAGATTTTTTACAGCCGCAATTTCAAAATATTCTAATGTTAAATGTTTATTTTCATTAAATTGTTTCGCTACTATTTTACGTAACGTTGCAATGCTTTCTTTGTCGAAATTTTCTTGCACTTCTTTCAGTGTTTTGTATATGGCGGAAGCCTCTTCAAATTGAGTTTGGGTCAATCGTTTATTCCGCGAACTCATAGCCAATCCGTTAGGCTCTCGCAAAATTGGACAGCCAATTATTTTTACGGGAAGTTTTTCAATTTCTACGAGTTTTTTCACTATTTGTAATTGCTGAAAATCTTTTTCTCCAAAATAGGCTTGGTTTGGTTGCACAGCTCTAAATAACAAGTTAAGTACGGTGCCAACACCATCAAAATGTCCTTTTCTAAATTTCCCTTCCATTTGATGTTCAATACCTCCAAAATGATAGTGTTTTGAGCTAATATTATTCCCATATAAATCTGAAGCAGTTGGCGCATATACTAAAATGGTTCCTTTTAAAGTGTTTAATAGTGCCACATCTTCATCAAGTGTTCGAGGATATTTTTTTAAATCTATAGCATTGTCAAACTGCGTTGGATTTACAAAAACACTTACCACAACCACTTCATTTTCGTTTAGTGCTTTTTTTACCAACGAAAGATGTCCCTTATGTAAGGCACCCATGGTTGGTACGAATCCTATTTTTTTCTGTTCGGAAACATATTGTGCCAATGAAGCTTTAAGGGAATCTTGTTTGTGGAATACCATAGTATATAAAAATCGAGCAAAATTAAGATATTAAGTGCAATCTGCATAAATTTTCGTAATTTTGCGTGTTTTAAACAACAAGCCAGTATATATGAAATGCCTTTTTCCGTTTTGTAAAAGAAACATGATGTGTATTAAGGGCATTCCATCTTCAGCTTTATCAAATATTTTATACAGATGAAAGATAAAAGAGTCTTGTATGTGTCTTCTGAAGTAATTCCATACTTGCCAGAGACCGAGATTTCTTCCATGTCGTTTGAAGCCCCTAGGGCGGTTAATAGCAATGATGGGCAAATAAGAATCTTTATGCCCAGATATGGTAACATTAATGAGCGTAGACATCAATTGCATGAAGTAATTCGCCTTTCGGGGATGAATTTGGTTATTAATGATTTAGACATGCCTCTTATTATAAAGGTAGCTTCAATTCCAAAGGAGCGTATGCAGGTGTATTTTATTGATAATGAAGATTACTTCAAAAGAAAAGCAACCTATGCAGATGAAGACGGAAACTTATTCCCCGATAATGATGAGCGTGCCATTTTCTTTGCTAAGGGAGTCATTGAAACAGTAAAAAAACTTAACTGGTCGCCAGATATTATTCATGTTCATGGATGGCTGGCATCGTTTTTACCCTTATACCTTAGAACCTACTACAGTAACGAGCCTCTTTTTGAAAACAGTAAAATAGTTACTTCGCTATACAATCCTGGCTTCGAAGGTGCGTTAAACACTAAATTGGTAGATAAAATTAAATTCGATGGTATTGAGGAAGCAACCATTGCGCACTTAAAGAATCCTAACTACTTTAACGTAATGAAAACCGCAATGGATAATTCGGATGCTGTAATTGTTGGTTCGAGTGAAATTACAAAAGAATTTCAAGAGTATCTTAAAAACCTAGATAAGCCAGTGTTAAACTTTCATAAAATGGAAGAATTTTCAGAAGCTTATTTAGACTTTTACCAATCCAAAGTATTGGTTTAAAAAAACACCCTAATGAAAATTACAAATGTTCTCCCCAAACTAGGGGTCCTACTTTTAGTTTTTGTTGCTTTTGCTTCTTGTGAAGAAGATTTTAGTAACTTAGATACAAGTATTATTAACGAAAATTTTACCAGTCCGGACACTACTTTTTCTGTTGTGGCTTATAGTAAGTTATTGGGAGGTATTCAAACCAATGGTCTCTCTTCTTATAAATTAGGGGTGTATAATGATCCTGTTTATGGTAAAACCGTTTCACATTTTTTAGGGCAAATGGTTTTGAGTAATGCTAACCCAAATTTTCCTACAGATTCTTTGGATGTAGTTCTAGAAAGGGTAGTATTACACCTTCCTTTCTTTTCGACTTCAAGTACAGATAGTGATGGTAATAATTCATATACCTTAGATTCGATTTATGGAAATTCACCTATTAACATTTCAATTTACGAATCAAATTATTTTTTAAGGGATGCGGACCCAGACAGTAATTTTGAAGAACAACAAAAGTACTTTTCAAATCAAGGTCCTTTATTTCAAGCAAACCTTGGACAGCTCCTAGCAAGTAAAAACTCGTTTGTGCCCTCTAATGATGAAATTGAACTCATTTTTGAAGATATAGATACCATTGCACTACCACCAGGGCTGCTGGTAGATTTACCAGTTGATTTCTTTCAGGAAAAGATACTTGATCAAGAAGGAGAAGAGGTGTTAATTAACAACAACAACTTTAAAAATTATTTTCGAGGTCTATTTTTGGAAGCATCCGCGGACGATGATGGAAACACTTTTATTTTTAGTACTGAAGATGCTAAAGTGACACTATATTATTCTGCAGAGACCACTTCTTTAGATTCAGATGGGAACCAACAAACGGATGATGATGGTAATATTATAAGGTTGTTAAATTCTTACGATTTAGATTTTTCTGGAATAAATGTGAATGTGTTCAACAACAATTTGCCTGCAGCGATTACCACTGCGCTTGCGAACTCAAATAGTACCTTAGGGGATGAAACACTCTACATTAGAGGTGGTCAAGGAATTGTCACTATAATTGATTTGTTTGGAGGGGACGATAACCAAAATGGCATCGATGACCTTGAAGAACTTCGTGAAAAAGAATGGCTTATTAATGAAGCCAACCTAATTTTTTATGTTGACCAAGATAAAGTAACTGGGGGTAGCTTTGAACCCGAGAGAATCATGGTTTTTGATCCAAAAAACAATACAATTCTTGCCGATTATGCCATTGATTTAACAACCAATAATAGTTCTGTGGATGCTGTTATACAACATTTGGGAAGATTAGAGCGTGATAGTGATGAGAATGGTGAGTTTTATAAAATTAAACTTACATCCCACATAAGTAACTTAATTAATAGAGATTCAACCAATATTTCATTGGGATTAATGGTGTCTCAAAATGTATCTCTTATTAATTTTAGAAGCTTAGAAAATGAAATTCCTATTAGTAATCCAACGGTAGAAAATGTATCACAGGTACCAGCTTCATGTGTTATTTCTCCCGAAGGGACAGTGCTTCATGGAAATCGATCATCAAATCAAGAAAAAAGATTAAAACTTCAATTGTTTTATACAGAACCTAATAATTAAAAATATATGTGTGGTATTGTAGGCTATATTGGCAAAAGAGAAGCATATCCAATAATATTAAACGGACTTAAACGTCTTGAATATAGGGGATACGACAGTGCCGGTGTAGCTATTTATGATGGCACAGATATACAGATGGCCAAGACGAAAGGAAAGGTGGTCGATCTTGAAAATAAAGTAAGGCAAGAGATAAATACTAAAGGCTCCCTTGGGATTGGGCATACACGATGGGCTACCCACGGAGTGCCAAACGATATTAATTCGCACCCGCATTATTCTAACAGTGGAGACTTAGTGATTATTCATAATGGAATTATTGAAAATTATGCTTCCATAAAGAAAGAATTAATAAAAAGAGGATACACTTTTGTTAGTGATACAGACACCGAAGTGCTTGTTAATTTAATTGAAGAAATTAAAAAACAAGAAAACGTAAAGCTAGGAAAAGCTGTTCAGTTAGCCTTAAATCAAGTTATTGGAGCGTATGCCATTGCGGTGTTTGACAGAAAAAAACCGGATGAAATTGTGGTTGCCAAACTAGGTAGCCCCCTAGCTATTGGAATTGGAGATGACGAGTTTTTCGTTGCAAGTGATGCTACTCCTTTTATAGAATTTACCAATAATGCTATTTATTTGGAAGACGAAGAAATGGCTATTATCCGTTTAGGAAGAGAAGTTCGTGTTCGAAAAATAAAAAGTGATAGTCTGGTAGCACCTTACATTCAAGAGTTGCAATTAAATATTGAACAAATTGAAAAGGGAGGGTACGATCATTTTATGTTGAAGGAAATCTACGAGCAACCTTCAGTAATTAAAGATACGTATCGTGGAAGATTATTGGCAGATGAAGGGATTATTAAACTTGGAGGGCTCGAAGATCACATTCAAAAATTTGTAAACGCAGATCGCATTATTATTGTGGCTTGTGGTACTTCTTGGCACGCAGGATTGGTTGCAGAATATATTTTTGAAGATTGGGCTCGCATTCCTGTTGAGGTAGAATACGCTTCAGAATTTAGATACCGAAATCCAATAATTACCGAAAAAGATGTGGTGATTGCTATTTCCCAAAGTGGGGAAACGGCAGATACACTAGCTGCAATAAAATTGGCAAAACAAAAGGGTGCTTTTGTTTATGGAGTTTGTAATGTTGTGGGTTCTTCAATTTCTAGAGAAACTCATAGCGGAACCTATACTCACGCTGGTCCAGAAATTGGAGTGGCTTCAACCAAAGCATTTACAACTCAGATTACTGTTTTAACCATGATTGCCCTTAAGTTGGCAAAGGTGAAAGGCACTATTTCGCAAGCTAATTATATGCAACATTTACGAGAATTGGAGTTAATACCTTCTCATGTGGAAGAGGCATTAAAAAGTGATGAAAAGATTAGAGCCATTGCCGATGTTTTTAAAGATGCTTCCAACTTTTTATACTTAGGAAGAGGATATAACTTTCCAGTGGCATTGGAAGGAGCTTTAAAACTGAAAGAAATATCCTATATCCATGCCGAAGGCTATCCTGCAGCTGAGATGAAACACGGTCCTATTGCCTTAATAGACGAACACATGCCAGTTGTAGTAATTGCAGTAAATAGCAATCATTACGAAAAGGTAGTGAGTAATATTGAAGAAATTAAAGCGCGAAAAGGAAAAATCATTGCTGTTGTTACCGAAGGAGATACTACGGTAAAAGAATTGGCAGATTTTATTATGGAAGTTCCTAAAACTACCGA
Source organism: Flavobacteriaceae bacterium (assembly GCA_034670265.1). GTDB lineage: Bacteria > Bacteroidota > Bacteroidia > Flavobacteriales > Flavobacteriaceae > Halomarinibacterium. The sequence goes on from JAXMNU010000003.1 coordinate 403,665, forward strand.
AACTTTGAGTCCTCTTGTGACCACAATTCCACTTCAATTATTATCGTATTATATTGCCGTAATGCTGGATCGAAATGTTGACCAGCCAAGAAATCTAGCAAAATCGGTTACGGTAGAATAACTAATTCTTTAAGCTAATTAAACATAATTTTCTTACAATTTCATTATGTAAGAAGTAAGAATTATGGATAAAATGGGCTTTTCTTTGGAGCATCACCATTTTTAATTGAATTTTCTTAACAATTTCTTAAAAAAAAGCTTCATTTTTTTATGCATACATAATATTTATTTTACTTTTACAGCATTATCAAACAAAACTTTTTTATGAAAACTATTGTATTTGTATTTTGTTTGTGTTTAAGTGCTATTACTTTTGCACAAACCAATGTAAGTGGGAATGTTGTGGATGAGTCTTCAACGCCAGTAGTAGGAGCCAACATTGTTGTGGTTGGAAACACTGCGGGAACTGCCACAGATTTTGATGGAAACTTCTCCTTACTTGTAGATATGGAGCCTCCTTTTGTGCTTCAGATTTCTAGTATTGGATATGCTTCGCAAGATGTTCAAGTAACTTCAAACAATCAAACGGTAAATATTGTTTTGGTGGAAGGTTCAGAACTTGACGAAGTAGTAATTTCTGCTTCTAGAACTCCAGAACGTATTTTTGAATCTCCAGTAACTATTGAGCGCTTCGGAATAAAAGATATTAGAAGCACCGCTTCTGTAGATTTTTATGACGGTCTTGAAAACCTAAAAGGGGTAGATATAAATACCAACAGTTTAACGTTTAAATCAATTAACACAAGAGGTTTTGCAACGTTTGCCAATACGCGATTTATGCAGTTGGTAGATGGAATGGACAACTCTGCTCCTGTTTTAAACTTCCCTTTGGGTAATCTATTAGGTATGGTTGATACAGATATACAAAGTGTAGAAATTCTTCCAGGAGCTGCTTCAGCATTATACGGTGCTAATGCCTTTAATGGTATTCTGTTTATGCAAAGTAAAAACCCTTTCGATTATGAAGGAATTAGTATTTCTATGAAACGTGGAATTACTAGTCAAGAGGCAGCAGGAGATAACCCTTATACTGATTTTGGTATTCGTGCTGCACATAAATTTACAGAGCATTTTGCGGCAAAAGTAAATTTTGGATATTTAAGCGGTACAGATTGGGCAGCTAATAATTTAACTGCTAAACCAGGAACAGGTACTTCTCGTGCAGATATTAATTATGATGGAATTAATGTGTATGGAGATGAGGTGAGTACAGACATAAAAGGTGTTGCAGAGGCACTTGTTGGTTTAGGTGTTTTGCCAGCAGGCGCAGAAGCATTAGTGCCTTCAGTTAATGTAAGTAGAACAGGGTATAATGAAGCCGATTTAACCGATTATGAAGCCGAAAGTATTAAAGCCGATTGGGGGTTGTATTTCCGTCCATGGGCGAATGATTTTGAAATTTCGTATGTTGGTAAAGTAGGTACAGGTTCTACCATTTATCAAGGAGCTAGTAGATATGCCATTGATAATTTCTTTCTACAACAGCACAAGTTAGAATTTAAGAATAACAACTTCTTTTTAAGAGGATACATTACTGAAGATAGAGCTGGAGACAGCTACAACATGTTATTTACAGGGATTAACATCAACCGTGCTTGGAAAGATGACAACACTTGGTTTGGTCAGTATGTTGGAGCATTTGTGCAGGGATCACTTGCAGGTCTTACAGCTGAAGAGGCACATGCTTTAGGTAGACAAACTGCTGAAACTGGACGCTTCGAGCCAGGGACAGAAGAATTTAAAAGTGCATTTAACGCAACTGTTAGCGATCCTTCCTTGTTAACAGGATCTAAGTTTCAGGATAACTCTAAAATTTATCATGGAGATGCCAATTATAACTTTAGCCATTTATGGGATGTTGTTGATGTGCAAGTGGGAGGATCTTATAGAACTTATAGTTTAAATTCTTCGGGTACTATTTTTACTGATGCAGATGGACCTATTAACTATTCTGAATATGGAGTATATACACAGCTTCAAAAGAAGTTTGATCTTTCAGACAATGTGGATTTAAAATTAACAGGTTCTGTTCGTTATGATAAGTCTGAACTTTTTGATGGCTTCTTCTCGCCAAGATTAGCAGCCGGTTTCACAATTAACGATCAGCATAACATCCGTGCATCTTTCCAAACAGGTTTTAGAAACCCTACAACTCAAGATTTATACATTGGATTAGATATTGGAAGAGCAGTATTAATTGGTGGAGCAGAAGATAACCCAGCAAGAGATATAAGACCATACGATTTAAGCCCTACGGGACAAGCTGTTTTAGGAGCTCCAACGATTCAGTTTGATGGTCAGGGAGCCTATACCAATTCTTATTTTGCAAGTTCTGTGCAAGCTTTTGGTGCAACAGGGGATGCTTCACAGTTAGAAATTGCGAATTCAAGTTTTGTTAAACCAGAACAAGTAACCTCTTATGAATTAGGTTATCGAGGAAAATTAGGAAAATTTATTGTGGATATGAGCGGGTATTATAATCAATACCAAGACTTTTTAGCTAATGAAACAGTAATTGCTCCTTTCTATGGAGATGTTCAACTAACACAAACGGTTCCTGGTGATCCTAACAATACACCCTTAGCTATTGCTGCCATTGCAAATGAAGATTATCAAATATTCCAAACGTACACCAACAGTGAAGAGGTGGTTAATTCCTATGGAGGTTCTGTAGGGGTTTCAACAAAGGTTTTAGGAGGTTTTGATTTGGGTGCAAACTATACTTATGCAAAATTAGATTTTGATACAGAAGCCAATCCAGATTTCCGTACCAACTTTAATACACCAGAGCATAAAGTAAAAGGATCCTTTGGAAATACAGAGTTGTTTAAAAACTTTGGATTTAACGTAGCTTGGAGATGGAGTGATACCTATGAGTGGGAAGCTTCTTTTGGAGATGGGCAAGTTCCAGCATTTCACGTAGTTGATGCTCAAATTAACTATAGAGTGCCAAAATTCTTAAAATCTACGTTTAAAGTGGGTGCTACAAACGTTTTAGGTGATGAGTATTTCACAGCCTTTGGTACTGGAAATATTGGTTCAATGTATTATGTTTCTTGGACCATCAACAATTTATAATCTGAAAAAAAATAAGTATTATGAAAATTAAATATATAGCAGTACTATTATTAGCTTTAGGTTTTATCGCCTGTGAAGAGGATGATAGTACAACAATGGAGGAAGTTCAAGTTGAACTTTCGGCGGGAAGTGCTAATTTCTCAAATTATGTTGCTTTAGGAGCTTCTTTTACAGCAGGATTTACTGATGGGGCTTTGTTTATTGCAAGTCAAGAAAATTCGTTTCCAAATATACTATCTCAACAATTTGCTGCTTTAGGTGCTGGAGAGTTAACACAACCTATGATGAATGATAATATAGGTGGGTTGTTGTTGGGCGGAAATGTTATAGCAAACCCAAGGTTATTTTTCAATGGGGCTGGACCAGCGGTATTACCTGCCATTCCAACAACTGTAGTTAGTAATGTAATGCCTGGTCCATATAGCAATATGGGTGTGCCAGGAGCTAAAAGTTTTCACTTATTAGCTAATGGTTATGGAAATGTAGGTGGTGTTGCTACAGGTCAAGCAAATCCTTATTTTGCTAGAATGGCTTCAAGTAGTAATGCTTCCATGTTAGAAGATGCTTTGGCACAAGCACCAACATTTTTCACTTTATCTGAAGTAGGAGGAAACGACGTTTTAGGTTTTGCTACTTCGGGTGGAAGCGGTGTTGACCAAACAGGAAATTTTGATCCATCAACCTATGGTTCAAATGATATTACCGACCCAAATGTGTTTGCACAAGCCTTTACAACGCTTGTTGGAGCTTTAACAGGGAATGGAGCACAAGGAGTTGTTACAAATGTGCCTTACGTAACAAGTTTGCCTTATTTTACAACAGTTCCATTTGCGCCGTTAGATCCAACCAACCCAGATTTTGGTCCACAAATACCAGTGCTAAATGCAACATTTGCACCGCTTAATCAAGCATTTGCTTTTTTAGGAATGCCAGAAAGATCGATTGTTTTTTCAGAAACCGCAGCAAGTCCTGTGGTTATTTTTGATGAAACGCTTCCAGATATTTCAGAACAGTTAAATTTAGTTTTACAAGGAGGAGGATTAGATCCTTTAACGGCACAACTACTATCTACTCAATTTGCACAGTCAAGACAAGCTACTGCTGCAGATTTATTGGTGTTGCCAAGTTCGACAGTAATAGCTACATTAAACGAAGATTATTTTAATCAATTAATCGCTCTAGGCGTTCCGGCTGCAACTGCTGGACAATTAGCAGTAAATGGAGTAACTTACCCACTCGAAGATCGTTGGGTGCTTACCGCAAGTGAAGAGGGCTCTGTAAGAGTGGCTACGGATGCTTATAATGTAACAATTGAAAATGTCGCTTCCTCTAGTGGATTAGCGCTAGTAGATTTAAACGGAATCTTACAACAAGCATCTACAACAGGCATCACTTTTGATAATTATACAATGAACACAGACCTTGTATTTGGAGGTTTGGTAAGCCTTGATGGTGTGCATTTAACAGCAAGAGGATACGCTTTAATGGCGAATAAATTCCTTGAAGCTATAGATGCTACATATGGGTCAAACTTTATTGAAGCAGGTCAAGTAGCTAAGGCTAATAATTACCCTGTTACCTACTCTCCAGAACTACAGTAGAGACTAATAAATAGTATAAGCAAACCCTTTTGATTTATAGAAATCGAAAGGGTTTCTTTTTTGGTTGAAACCGAAGCTAATAGAATTCAAAAAATTACATTTTTAGGTTGTTTTTTTAAGGAAGAAAAACATATCTTTGCACCGATTTTTAAGGGGGATATTTTAACCCTAATTAATTCTAAAAAATAAATACGTACATAATGTCAAAAGTTACAGGAAAAGTTGCTCAAATTATTGGTCCAGTAGTAGATGTAGAGTTTGCTAGTGGAGCTGAACTTCCAAAAATTTATGATTCTCTTGAGGTTCAAAATCACGGGAATACTTTAATTCTTGAAGTGCAATCACACATTGGTGAAAACACTGTAAGAACCATCTCTATGGATTCAACAGATGGTCTAAGCCGTGGTGTCGATGCTGTTTCAACGGGAGCTGCTATTCAAATGCCAATTGGAGAAGATATTTATGGACGTTTATTTAATGTAATTGGAGATGCCATTGATGGAATAGGAGATTTACCTAAAGCAGGGAAAAACGGACTACCAATTCACCGTGACGCACCAAAATTTGAAGACCTTTCTACTTCAACCGAAGTACTATTTACAGGAATTAAAGTAATCGACCTTATTGAGCCTTATGCAAAAGGAGGAAAAATTGGATTATTTGGTGGAGCAGGAGTTGGAAAAACAGTATTGATTCAGGAATTAATTAACAACATTGCAAAAGGACACGGTGGACTTTCAGTATTCGCAGGAGTAGGAGAAAGAACTCGTGAAGGAAATGACCTTTTAAGAGAAATGCTTGAATCAGGCATTATTAAATATGGAGATGATTTTATGCATTCGATGGAAGAAGGTGGATGGGATCTTTCTAAGGTTGATAAAAAAGCCATGAAGGAAAGTAAAGCTACTTTCGTTTTTGGACAAATGAATGAACCTCCTGGAGCTCGTGCTCGTGTAGCACTTTCTGGATTAACGATTGCTGAGTATTTCCGTGATGGAGCTGGAGATGGTCAAGGGAAAGATGTACTTTTCTTCGTTGATAACATTTTCCGTTTTACACAAGCAGGTTCAGAGGTATCAGCACTTTTAGGTCGTATGCCTTCTGCGGTAGGATACCAGCCAACATTAGCTTCAGAGATGGGAGCGATGCAAGAGCGTATTACTTCAACCAAAAAGGGATCTATTACTTCAGTTCAGGCAGTTTATGTACCTGCGGATGACTTAACAGATCCAGCACCAGCAACAACCTTTGCTCACTTAGATGCAACAACAGTTCTTTCTCGTAAGATTGCTGAGCTTGGTATCTACCCAGCGGTGGATCCATTAGATTCAACATCGAGAATTTTATCTGCAGATATTCTTGGAAAAGAACATTATGATTGTGCAACTCGCGTAAAAGAATTGTTACAACGCTATAAAGAACTACAAGATATTATTGCTATTCTTGGAATGGAAGAATTATCTGAAGAAGATAAAATGGCCGTAAATCGTGCACGTCGTGTACAACGTTTCTTATCTCAACCTTTCCACGTAGCTGAACAGTTTACTGGGATTCCAGGTGTTTTAGTGGATATTAAAGAAACTATCAAAGGATTTAATATGATTATGGACGGTGAATTAGACCGCTTTCCAGAAGCTGCTTTCAACTTAAAAGGAACCATTGAGGAAGCCATTGAAGCAGGTGAGAAAATGTTAGCAGAAGCGTAAACTAGTATAGAGAAGTTAGTAGTGAGTAATGAGATTTCTCATTAATATCTACAAACTAATTACTCAATACTCAATACCTATAAAATATGTATTTAGAAATAGTAACTCCAGAAGCATCTTTAGTGAGCGGTGACGTAGAAAGCGTAACTGTTCCTGGTGTTGATGGCGAATTTCAAATGTTGAATAATCACGCAGCTATAGTTTCTTTATTAGGAAAAGGGAAAGTAAAATTTGCTGGAAATCCTACGATTGCTGAAGGACATAAAAATAAATTTACGCAAGATAAGGGAAAGTGGGTCTTGGAAATTAACAGCGGCACTGTGCAAATGAGTGAGAACAGAGTGATTGTTTTAGCAGATTAATTATAGAGCAACTAAATATACAAGCCCAAATTCTGAAAAGAGTTTGGGTTTTTTTATGGCTTAATGAATAATATATTTATCTGTGAGTTTTGTGAAAGACAATATTTCATTTTCTACCCATTTCTTATCTTTTTCAAGGGTTTTTGCTATGACCAAAGCTACTAAAGGAGCAGCTTCTTTTGCAGCTTTGGCATCAAGTAATAGCAATCTAATTCTTCGTGATAAAAAATCTTCAACAGTTCTCGCCATTTCATATTGAATACTCCACACAATTTGTCCTTTAGTAAATTGATACTTAGGATGAATTTTTTCGGCGTATTCGGGATTGGATTTTTCAAATGCTAAATATGCTTCTAAATCACTTCCGTAATAATAAAGATGATCTGGAAGAATTATTTTTTCAGAAACATTTCCATGGATTGAAACTTCTTCCGTCTTACAAGGCACTTTATTAAACTGAAACGAGTCAATAACTTGGTTCACCACATCCTCTCCCATTTTACGGTAGGTAGTCCATTTTCCACCAACAATGCTTACTAGATTATTGTCGATAATAATTTTATGACTTCGGGAAACTTCTTTTGTGGGTATTTCTTCTTTTGCAGGTTTTGCTAGGGGTCGCAGACCACTAAAAACTGATAACACATCTTCTCGTGTGGCTATTTTAGTTAAATGTTGATTAATAGTCTCTAAAATAAAATCAACTTCTTCATTTAAAGGTTGAGGTTCTATTTTGGGTTTTTTAATGAGGGTGTCGGTCGTCCCAGCAATTACTTTATCGTGCCACGGAATGATAAAAAGTACACGACCATCACTAGTTTTTGGAACCATAATAGCCTTATCACTCTTTAGAAAGGAACTATCTAACATTAAGTGAATTCCTTGACTGGGAATCACTGTTTTTTTATGTTTTGGATTGTACATTTTTACCACAGAATCTGTAAAAATCCCAGTGGCATTAATAATAGCCTTTCCTTTTACTATATACTTTTTATTTGATTCTTTATCTAAAACTTCAACCGATTCTATAAGATCATTTGGGTTTTTATTGAAGCTTTCAACTTTCATATAATTTAAACAAACAGCACCCGCTTCAATTGCTGTTTGAGCAAGATTTATGGCAAGACGAGCATCGTCAAATTGTCCGTCGAAATAAGACACACCATTTGCAAGCCCTTTCGATTTTAAAGTTGGCAGTCTTTTTAATACCGTTTTTTTTGAAATGTATTTTGATCCCCCAAGGCTTAATCTCTTTGAAAGCCAATCGTATAGTTTTAACCCAATTAAATAATATGGGCCTTTCCACCAACTGTAGTTGGGAATAATAAACTCCTGTTTTTTAAACAAGTGTCTTGCATTTTTTTCTAGATGACCGCGTTCCTCCAAAGCCTCTATAACCAATTTAATATCACCTTGGGCTAAATATCGTACTCCACCGTGAAGTAATTTGGTGCTTTTGCTGGATGTTCCTTTGGCAAAATCATATTGTTCAAAAAGGATGGTTTTAAATCCGCGAGTGGCCGCATCCACAGCAATACCTAATCCGCTTGCGCCACCACCAATAATAATAATATCCCATTCTTTTGTTGAAGTAACTTGAGAAATTAGGTGCTCTCTGTGTATCAATGAATTAGTAAATATTTATAAGAAGTTGATTTAAAATCTTGATTAAGATACAGTAAAATTCAAGAAAATTCAAACACAATATTTTAGGACATTGTAGAGAGGTTGGGTATTTTTGCCGACTTAAAATTTTACAGTTTTGAACACAAAAGTACTAGCATTTTTCAGCCTCCTTTCAGCAATAGTTGTTGCTCAGGATGAAAACCAAATACCTGAACAAATTGATGAGGTAATCATCTCCACCAATAGAATTGAAATTCCGTTTTCGAAAGATTCGAGAACTATCACAGTGATAACTTCAGAAGAAATCCAAAAAAGTGCCGCTCCAACAGTTGCCGATTTATTGCAACAAGTGGCAGGGGTGGATGTACGCCGGAGAGGTACTTTTGGAATGCAAGCCGACTTGTACATTCGGGGAGGGGGTTTTGACCAAACTTTGCTATTGATCGACGGAATTAAGGTAGAAGATGCCCAAACGGGACACCATACCCTTAATATGGCGCTACCCATTGATGTTATTGAAAGAATCGAAATAATAAAAGGTCCAGCCGCGAGGGTGTATGGTCAAAATGCGTTTACAGGGGCGGTAAATATTGTAACTAAAAAGAAAGCTTCAGAATTTGTTTCGGTTGGGATACAAGGAGGTTCATTTGAGCAATTAAATGCTGAAGTAACAACAAACGCTAACTTTGAAACGTCATCTCATTTGGTTCATTATTCTAGAAATACTTCCGAAGGATACCGCTTCAATACAGATTATGACAATCAGAACTATTTTCTGAAAAGTATATTCAATACTCAAAAACAGCCCATTGAAATGATTGCTTCTTTTTCAGAAAGGAAATTTGGGGCCAATGGTTTTTACGCTTCGCCATCTGCAGTGAATCAATACGAAGAAACACAAACAAGTTTGGTGGGGCTTACTACAAGATTTTCTAAAAATAATTGGAAGTTGACACCACGAGTTTATTGGCGAAGAAATCAGGATGAATATGTATTTGTACGCCAAGACCCTTCTATTTATAGAAATTTGCATCAAACCAATAAGATTGGAGCGGAAGTGAATGCAAGCTATGCTTCAAATATAGGAATTACCGGTTTTGGAGTCGACTTGGCAAAAGTCTATCTAGCAAGTAATAATTTAGGGAATAGAGACCGATTTATGTCCACTGTTTTCGTGGAACATCGTTTTGAATTTTTAAACACTAAATTGGATGTTACTTCTGGAATAGCAGCTACGTATTATTCAGATTTTGACTTTCAAGTATTTCCTGGAATTGATGTGGGGTATATAATTTCAGATTCTTGGAAAGTGTATGCTAATGCGGGTTATACCTACAGAATTCCTACGTATACCGATTTGTTTTACAGCGACCCAACCACTTTGGGGAATGAAAACTTGAATCCAGAGGAAGCTATTTCAGAAGAGTTAGGAGTGAAATTTAATGTTGCAAATTTCAGTTTTACAGCGGCCTTCTTTAATCGTGATTCAGATAATTTAATTGATTATGTAAAAGAAAACGAAGAAGATTTATGGATGGCGACCAATATTCGTTCGTTAAATACCAAGGGGTTCGAAGCCTATGCAGATTATAAATTTAAAGTGAATGGCTTTCAGCAATTTCTCAACTTAGGGTACACCTTTATTGATGATGAAGTGAAAGAGCTGGATGTTAATTTTTCACGATACTCGATCAACTCTTTAAAGCAGCAAGTTACAGGAACTTTGAGAACACAATTTCTGAAAAATCTCTCCCAAACCATTGTCTATAAATATGCTGAAAGAACAGCTGGGGAAAGTTATACCGTAGTAGATGCTTCAGCGGCATGGCAAATTCAAAACTTTGAAATTTCAGTGATTGCAAATAATATTTTTAATGCAGAGTATTCTGAAACCAATTTGGTGCCCATGCCAAAGGGGAATGTTTTATTTGGTTTGAAGTATCGCTTTGAATAATTTTTTATTGCTCATTGGCTTTAACTTAACATTATGCTAAAGTTTCGTAATTTCGCATAAGCCTTTAAAAAAATATGCAATTACAAGAAATAGAACGGGTAAACACAATTACAAAAGAGGAGTTCTTAAAAAACTATTTTAAGCCTCAAAAGCCTGTTATTATTGAAAGTTTTGTTGATGATTGGCCTGCTGTAAAAAAGTGGAATCTTGACTACATGGCAGAAGTGGCGGGAGATATTGAAGTTCCTCTTTATGATGATCGCCCAGTAAGACATGACGAAGGTTTTAATCAGGCACATGCCAAAATGAAGATGAGCGAATACGTGGATTTGCTTAAAAGGCAGCCTACTCGCTACCGAATTTTCCTTTGGAATATTTTAAAAGAAGTGCCACAGCTTCAAAAGGATTTTAGTTACCCAAACTTTGGATTGAAGCTTATGAAAGGACTACCTATGCTTTTTTTTGGAGGGGAAGATAGCTACACATTTATGCATTATGACATTGATTTGGCAAACATTTTTCATTTTCATTTCCATGGAAAGAAGCAAGTCATTTTATTTGACCAAAAACAAAATGATTATCTGTATAAAATTCCACATTCATTAATTGTTCGTGAGGATATCAATTTTAATAACCCCAATTATGATAAATGGCCAGCACTTAAAAAGGCAAAAGGTTTTGTTGGCAATTTAGAACACGGTCAAGTATTGTATATGCCGGAAGGGTATTGGCATTATATGCGGTACATTACACCCGGTTTTTCGATGAGTTTACGCGCAATACCTCGTAATCCTAAAAACTTAGGCAAAGCGCTTTATAATATTTTTGTAATGCGTCATTACGATAATTTGATGCGCCGGTGGAAGGGCCAAGCATGGATTGATCAAAAAAATGAAAAAGCAATCCTAAAAACCCACGCGAAGTTGGGGATTTCTAATTAATAGAGTTTAGTTTCTCCCAAACCAAGTTAGGTTCCCAGCCTCGGTAAAAAAGATAGTCGGCTAATTTCTTTTTCTTTTTTTGGATGTTTTTTTCTGAAGTTAATTGGTTGAGTCTTTTTTCAACTAGCGCTTCAAAGGAAGAAAGATACTCATTTTCGGGAATTTCTTTTAAGGCTATTTTTATGTTAAAGGCGCTTATATCACGCATTTTCAATTCCCGAACAATTCGATTTTTCCCCCAATGTTTGGTTTTAAATTTACCTCGTGCAAACGCTTTTGCAAATCGAGTTTCGTTTAAATAATTATGTTGAAGCAAATGATGAATGATTTGGTCTATGGCTTCAGGAATCATGCGTAATTCTTTCAGCTTTTTATACACTTCTTTATGACAGCGCTCTTGGTAAGCGCAGTAACTTTCCATCCGAGCTTTGGCTTCATCGACAGTGTATGTTTTGTAGGTAAATTCCATTTTGTTAAAGATACAAATTCCAAGGATGTAGCAAAAGATGTCTGGTCGAGCGCAGTCGAGGACTAATAAATATTTTTGTGCATTAAGACATCTCTACTGCGCTCGATGTGACATAAAACAAAAAACCCCTTCATTGCTGAAAGGGTTTTAGGTTATTTAATCTCGTTACCATCTTTATCATGAAAATGGTATTCGAGGTATGTGTAAGCATCTCTAGGTTGAATTTTAACCCATTTTTTGTGCTCCATGAACCATTTGGTTCGCACAGATGGAAATCCTTTTGTTAAAAAGGCGGCTATAAAAGGATGTGTGTTTAAAGTTATCTTTTTATAGTCTTTTTTGAAAAGTCGTTTAAGCTCTTCGGTAATTTTTAAAACAACACCAATAGGGGCTTCAATTTCTTCACCTTCTATAATGCTGTCAGGGTCTTCTTCCCTTGTTTTTATATTTACCTCGGGTCTTACCCTTTGTCTTGTAATCTGGATTAAACCAAACTTACTTGGAGGTAGAATTTTGTGTTTGGCTTTGTCGTCGCTCATTTCATCTCGAAGATGATTAAAGAGTTTTTTACGGTGCTCTGCTCTCCCCATATCAATAAAGTCTACCACAATAATACCTCCCATATCACGAAGTCTAAGTTGTCTAGCTACTTCACTTGCGGCTAGCATATTTACTTCAAGGGCGGTATCCTCTTGGGTTTTCGATTTATTGCTACGGTTACCACTATTCACGTCTATTACGTGTAGTGCTTCGGTGTGTTCAATGACCAAATAGGATCCTTTTGCACCAGAAACCGTTTTTCCAAACGAAGTTTTTATTTGTCTTTCAATTCCAAACTTTTCATACATAGGAACTTTAGAGTCATAAAACTTTACAATATTCTCTTTTTTAGGTGCAATTTCTTGCACATAATCTTTTATCTGTAAATAAAGGGTTTCGTCATCTATATGTATGGCAGAAAACGAATCGTTAAATATGTCTCTAATTATAGAGGCTCCTTTATTTAGTTCACTTAGCACCTTGCTTGGGTGGTGCGCCCCACGTAGCTTTTTACACATCGCTGTCCAGCGATCGTATAGATTTTGTAAATCTTTGTCCAGTTCTGCTACTTTTTTACCCTCTGCTACCGTACGTATAATAACGCCAAATCCTTTAGGTTTAATGCTATTTATTAAGCGTTTTAACCTTTCTTTTTCTTCGTTAGATTCTATTTTTTGAGAAATAGAAACGCGATCCGAAAAGGGAACCAAAACAATATATCGTCCTGCTATGGATAGCTCTGAACTTATACGAGGCCCTTTTGTGGAAATGGGTTCTTTTACGATTTGTACCAGAATTGATTGATTGTTTTTGAGGGCATTATTAATACCTCCATTTTTATCAATCTCTTTTTCTAATGGGAATTCTTTTAAAGAGAAATCTCTTAATTTACCTGTGCTTACACTTTTTACGAATTTCAAAAGGGAGAGGACTTTAGGTCCAAGGTCATGATAATGCAAAAAAGCATCTTTTTCGTACCCAACATTAACAAATGCTGCGTTAAGACCAGGAACAGTTTTCCTTATTTTAGCGATAAACACGTCGCCAACAGAAAACTTATTGTTTTCCTCTTCCTTGTGTAATTCTACTAGTTTTCCATCTTTTAAAAGGGCAAAATCAACTTGTTGTGAACTGGATCTTACAAATAATTCGTAGTTCACGTTTTCATTAATTTTTATCCCGTCCCAAAAATGGGGTTAGGGATGGATTAAACAATATTTTATCACAGGATTTTCTAGAATATATTCTAGAATGTAATTACCTGTAGAAATAAATAAGCACGATGCTTATCATTTCATTTTCAAAGAACGTATTGATTCGATGTTAAAAGAAAAAAGTAGTTCTAAACTACTTTTTCTTGTGGCGGTTAGCGCGTCTTCTTTTCTTGCGCTTATGCGTTGCAACCTTATGTCTTTTTCTTTTTTTACCGCTTGGCATAGTAACGTTTATTTTAAAACGTCCCGCTTATAAAGGCGGGACTAGTTGATTATTTATTTTACTTCTACGTTAGTTTTTACGCCTTCAACAAATACTTTGGCTGGCTTAAACGCAGGGATGTTGTGTGCTGGAATTTTAATGGTAGTGTTTTTTGAGATATTTCTACCAGTTTTTTCGGCTCTTGTTTTAATAATGAAGCTTCCAAAACCTCTTAAATATACATTGTCTCCATTTTCTAATGAAGTTTTCACTTCACTCATAAAGGTTTCTACAGTTGCCTGTACATCTCCTTTTTCCATTCCTAATTTTTCAGAAATTTTTGATACGATATCTGCTTTCGTCATTTTCTTTTTTTTAATTATAAATTATATTAAGTAGTAAACTTGAGTTTAATTTTCAAGACGGCAAATATAAGGATTTTAAAATCAAATAATCAAATCGTAACCTGTTAAAAATAAATACATAAAGACTATTTTTGATTCATGTCCAAAAAACTTCCTTGGTTTAGTAACTTTCTCATTTCTTGGTATTTACAAAACAAGCGTCATTTGCCATGGCGGGAAGTAGATGATCCTTATACTATTTGGTTGTCAGAAATAATCCTACAACAAACCAGAGTCGCTCAAGGTTTACCGTATTTTGAAAAATTTATAGCCCATTTCCCCACAGTTTTTGACCTTGCCAAGGCAAGTGAAGAAGAAGTTTTAAAGCTTTGGCAGGGATTGGGATATTACTCCCGTGCTAGAAACTTACATTTTACTGCAAAGCAAATTGCTTTTGAATTAAAAGGTAATTTCCCAAAAAACCACAAAGGATTACTTAAATTAAAAGGAGTAGGGGATTATACCGCCAGTGCCATTGCTTCCATTTGTTATGATGAGCCCACTGCAGTAGTGGATGGAAATGTGTACAGAGTATTAAGTCGTGTTTTTGGAATAAATACACCTATAAATAGCTCTCAAGGTATAACTGAATTTAAAAAACTGGCACAAACGCTTATCGATACATCACAACCTGGAACCTTCAATCAAGCGATTATGGAGTTTGGCGCTCGTTATTGTGTCCCCTCAAATCCTAATTGCAGCGACTGTATTTTTAATGAGAAGTGTGTTGCTTATAAAGATGGAAAGGTTGCTCAATTACCTGTTAAACTGAAAAAAGCAAAAATTAAAAAGGAATATTTTAATTATTTGGTGTGTATTACAATAGACGGGAAAACTTTGCTGGAACAACGAACTTCAAAAGGAATTTGGCGAAATTTATATCAGTTTCCATTAATTGAAAGTCCAAAAAAATGGAATAAAAAATCATTAATAGACAGTAAAGAGTTTAGAGAGTTTTCAGAAAAGTTGAAGATTCAATCTGTTTCTATTTTTAATGAAGAGGACATCATTCATAAATTGTCGCACAAACATTTGTATACTACTTTTTGGATTTTAGAAATTGAAAGCCTTTCTAAAGTAGGGATCGCTTTTTCAGAAATTCATTCGCTTCCTGTTCCAGTGTTAATCCAAAACTTTATTTCAAACTTCGAGCCCTTCAAAAAATAAATTTTTACCTATATTTAGTAAACAAAAATTACCTTTGCACAAAATAAACAAAGCAAATGAGCGGTACATTAAATAAAGTGATGCTAATAGGGCATACAGGCGACGACGTTAAAATGAATTATTTTGAAGGTGGAGGCAGCATAGGAAGATTTCCTTTGGCTACAAATGAAACATACACCAATAGAACTACAGGTGAAAAAGTTTCGAATACCGAATGGCATAATATTGTGGTACGCAACAAAGCAGCCGAAATTTGCGAAAAGTATCTTAAAAAAGGGGATAAAGTTTATATTGAAGGAAGAATTAAAACTAGAAAGTGGCAAGACGACCAAGGAAACGATCGCTACAGCACCGAAATACAATGCACAGACTTTACTTTTTTAACCCCAAAGAATGAAACTGGGTCCATGCCGCCATCGCAATCAGCAGGGAGCAATGCTTCTGGTGATTCAAAATCAACCAATCAAAGTAATGATACGCATGAGTCTATAGGAGAGGAAGATGACGATTTGCCATTTTAATGAGTAACGAATTGAATCTATTTTGGATATAGAACCCCCGAGTTTGCTAGTGTTTTCCCTTATTACTTCAGTAGAAGTAACGAGCATTGCTTTTGTTTTTATATTGCTTTTTTGTTCTGCCTTAGTATCTGGAGCCGAAATAGCTTTTTTTTCCTTAACGCTTTCAGATTTTGATGTGGATAATGGAAATGAGCCATCAAAAAAAATGCAGTTGGTTCAAAAATTATTACGGAAGCCTAAAAAGCTTTTGGCCACTATTTTAGTAGCTAATAACCTCATCAATATTGCCATCGTATTATTATTTGCTTCGTTAAGTGAACTGTTTTTCGGCGGAATTGAGAGTCCAGAAATTAAGTTTATTTTGGATGTTGTTGTAGTTACATTTTTCATCCTTCTTTTTGGGGAAATTTTGCCAAAGGTGTATGCAAGCAGGAATAAAGTTTCTTTTGCCTCATTTATGGCATATCCCCTTAACGTACTGTATACCTTGTTTTCGCCTATTAGCACTCCCATGAGATCTGCCACAATTTATATCGAAAATAAGTTCGGAAAGCAAAAGTCGAATATAAGTGTAGATCAACTTTCTCAGGCTTTGGAGTTAACTTCGGAAGAAGATACCACCCACGAAGAGCAAAAAATTCTTCAGGGAATAGTAACCTTTGGAAATACAGACACTAAAAATGTGATGAAGCCTCGTTTAGATATTTTTGCGCTAAATGAAGCGGACAGCTATAAAGCTATATTGCCCGAAATTATTTCGCATGGTTATTCTAGAATTCCAGTGTATAAAGATACTATCGATAACATCACAGGGATTTTATATGTAAAGGATTTATTACCTTATTTCGACAGAAAAACTTTCGATTGGGTAAAACTTAAAAGAGAACCCTACTTTGTTCCTGAAAATAAAAAACTAGACGATTTGCTCAATGAGTTTAAGGATATGAAAATGCACTTAGCAATAGTGGTGGATGAATATGGAGGTACAAGTGGATTAATCTCTTTGGAAGATATTATTGAAGAAATTGTAGGTGAAATAACCGATGAATTTGATGATGAAGATCTAATTTTCTCAAAACTTGATGATCAAACTTTTGTTTTTGATGGAAAAACTTCTCTGAAGGATTTTTACAAAGTAATTAAAGTGGAAGATGCAAAAATCTTTGACGATGCCAAAGGGGAGGCAGAAACCTTGGCGGGCTTTATTTTAGAAGTGTCCAACGGCTTTCCTAAGAAGGACGAAATACTAAACTTCCATACATACTCGTTTACCATAGAGTCTTTTGAAAATAAACGTATTAAACAAATTAAACTTTCTATAAATGCATAGCCTCCGGGCCTTTATCATTGCTATTTCTATTATTCTTTTTGCTTCTTGTGGCGATGAGGTGGTGATAAAACCTGCCGCAAAACTTAGATTACAATACACACCTCCTAATTACGAAGTTGTGAAATTGAACTGCCCTTTTTCTTTTGAAAAAAATGATATTTCTGAAATTGAACTTGGAAAAAATTGTAACGTGAATCTTGAGTATTCTAAAATGAAGGCAACAGTCTATTTAACGTATCAAAAAGTAGATAATAATATCGAAGCCCTTTTAGCCGATGCTCAAAAATTGACGTACGATCACACTATTAAAGCCAACGAAATATTTGAACAACCCAGAGTAGATAGTATTAATAAAGTTTATGGGATGTTTTATATGATTAATGGGGATGCTGCAACACAATCACAGTTTTACGTAACAGATAGCACAAATCATTTTATTTCTGGAGCATTGTACTTTAAAACGAAACCTAATTTTGACTCTATTTATCCGGCAGTGGTTTATTTGCGGGACGATATCCGAAGGATTATGGAAACAGTAGAATGGAAATAAAAAACCGCCCAAAAGGCGGTTTTTTTATGGAAAGTTATCATTACGCTTTTTTGGCACAACACGCTTTTTTACAATCTTTTTTGCAAGCGGCTTTCATTTCGGCAGTGCATCCTTCTTTATGGCACTTTTCGGTACATTCGTGAGCTACCTCTCCTTTTGCTTCGCTTGGAGTAAAAGATTCAACCGTTTTCATCTCTACTACTGAATATGCATCACCAGCACCTTTTACGGTTTCTTCTAAGGAAGTGGTTGTAACTTTTCCCTCTTCAAATTCTACCATTGCTAATTTTTTATCAAAATCAACGGTTGCAGTTTTTACACCATCCATTTCGGCTAATTTTTTTTCAATTCTTTTAGCACAACCCATGGCGCAGGTCATTCCTTCAATAGTAAATTCTGCTTTTGCAGTAGCTTGCATTTCAGTGTTCACTGCAATGGTTTCGGTAGCTTCCACTTCGGCAACTTCGTTTGTTTCGGTTTTTACTTCATTTTTGCAGGAAACAAATGCCAATGACAGTGCTGCAAATGTGAATAGTATGTTTAAAGTTTTCATAGTATTTCTATTAATTTATTGAGACAAATGTAAGACTTTTGTGATATAAAAACTGAATTTTCTGCTATGCACAATAAATGGGTGTATCTTTTTATTCTTTCACTCATTTGGGGAAGCTCCTTTATCTTAATAAAAAAAGGATTGGTAGGGTTAACAGATTATCAGTTAGGGTCTCTCCGTATTGTACTCACCTCTTTGTTGTTGTTTTCAGTTGGGTTTAAAAGTATTAAGCAAATCCAAAAAAAACATTGGTTGTGGATTGCAGTTTCGGGATTTGTAAGTTCTTTTTTTCCTCCCTTTTTATTTGCGATGGCGCAAAATCATATAGATAGTGGAGTAGCATCTATTTTAAATAGTTTAACTCCCTTAGCAACGGTTATTGTTGGCGTTTTTATGTTTAGAATATTAAGTACAAAACGGCAAATATTGGGTGTTTTTATTGGATTAATAGGAACCGTGTTGCTTATAATGGTAGGTACCGAATTTAATGCTAATCAAAATTATATGTATAGTTCACTTATAATTATTGCCACCATTGGGTATGCATTAAATGTGAATATTATTAAAAAATACCTAACAGATATTAGTGCCTTGGCTGTCACTACTGGGAACTTTATTTTTATTTTTTTACCGGCTTTGGTCGTTCTTTATTATACAGGGTTTTTTGAAACCATTATGGAATCTAAAGAAATGCAAATTGCTTCGGTTTATGTAGGGATTCTTTCTTTGTTCGGAACGGCAATTGCGAAGGTGCTTTTTAACAAAATGATTCAGATTTCAAGTCCTGTTTTTGCTTCTTCTGTTACCTACACTATGCCCATAGTTGCTGTACTTTGGGGGGTGTTTGATGGTGAGAAGTTTAGTGTTCTTCAAATAGTGGCAGCAGCTATTATTTTGTTTGGGGTATATCTTTCAAATAAGCGTACCGAAAAAAAATAAACTTTTCATTAACAGGTAATATTAATTTTTTTCCCGAAATTTAGACTAACTAAAAAACTATTATGGGAAAATATTTCACAAAATACGGCATTGGAATAGCGATCGTACTTATTCTATACTTCTTACTTACAAAGGTTCTGGGGTTACATCAATATCCTATACTAAGTTCTTTAAATGCTTTGGTTTTTGGAGGGGGAATTTTTTATGCTATTCGCAATTATAAAAGAACCACTAATGATTTTAGTTATCAAGAAGGTTTTCAAATTGGTCTCTTTACAGGAGGGCTAGCGACTGTTATTTTTTCCATTTTTATGACAGTGTATATTTTTATGTTAGATCATCAATTTGCCGAAGCTGTTTTAGACTCTTGGAATCTTAACTTTAATAAAGGGGCGTTAATACTTATTGTATCCTTAGTAATCATGGGCTTTTCCACCACTTTTGTGCTTACCTTGGCGTTTATGCAATTATTAAAGGATTCTTGGAATCAAAAGTCTTCATAATCATTAGGTTTTATTTGTAAAAACCCTTTGTTCAATTCAATTTAAAAAATTATATTTGCACCCGCTTTATTCGTAGGGTAGAGTGTAATTTTAAATAATTTAATCATAAACGTTTACGCTATGTACGCAATTGTAGAGATAGCAGGGCAGCAATTTAAAGTTGCAAAAGACCAAAAAGTCTTTGTAAACCGTTTAGCCACAGAAGAAGGTAAAAAAGTCGAGTTTGACAATGTACTTCTTATTGGTGACGGAGACAAAGTAACTGTTGGCGCCCCGGCTATAGACGGAGCTCAAGTTGGAGCAAAAGTCTTAAAACACCTTAAAGGAGACAAGGTGATTGTTTTTAAAAAGAAAAGAAGAAAAGGTTACCGTGTAAAAAACGGACACAGACAATATCTTTCTGAAATCGTTATTGAAAGCATTGTAGCTTCTGGAGCTAAAAAAGCTGCACCAGCTAAAAAAGAAACTCCTAAAGCTGAACCAAAAGTAGAAGCAAAAGCTGCTGCTCCAAAAACAGAAGCTGCGCCTAAGAAAGAAGCTCCAAAAGCTGAAACTAAAAAGGCACCTGCTAAAAAAGCTGCTGTAAAAGCTGACGATCTTAAAAAGATTGAAGGAATTGGACCAAAAATTGCTGAAACGTTAACTGCAGCAGGTATTGCTACCTATGCAGATTTAGCAAAAACAAAGCCTGCTAAGATTGCTGAAATTATTGCAGACGTGCGTGGAAGTCACATTCCAGATACCTGGCCACAACAAGCTCAATTAGCTGCCGATGGTAAGTGGGATGAGTTAAAAGAATTACAAGATAAATTAGACGGTGGGGTTGCTAAATAACCACACTTAAGTATAACTTTATTCCGTTGCAAAACGGAAACATAAAACCGAAAGAAAATGGCTCACAAAAAAGGAGTTGGTAGTTCTAAGAACGGTAGAGAATCAGAATCGAAACGCCTTGGTGTAAAGATTTTTGGTGGACAAGCTGCCATAGCTGGAAATATCATTATAAGACAACGTGGTACACAACACCACCCTGGTGAGAATGTGTATATGGGTAAAGACCATACACTTCACGCCAAAGTTGACGGGTTGGTAAAATTTACCAAAAAGAGAGATAACAAATCGTATGTTTCTATAGTTGCTCAAGGAGAAGCTTAAGAACCGCTTTTTGTAAAGAATAAAAAACCCTGCCTATTGGTAGGGTTTTTTACTTTATTATAATCCAGGATATCGTTTAGTTAAAATATCAATTCCGTCAATAATCCACCAAACTCCAACACCTCCAAGGGTTAAGATAAATAGAATATTCCACCCAACTGGACTGCCTAGGTACCATCGGTGCCCTGCTAATCCACCTAAAAAGAACCATAGCAATAGGGCAACTACAAATTTATCCTCAGCAGCTGCAGCTGCAGGAGATATTAATACGGTTTCATTTTCAGAACTTATATTGTTTGTTGTTGACACTTCAGTTGTTGTAGCCCTCTTTACCGGAAATGAGGCATAGCTAGAAGTAACAGCCATTAACATTATAACAAGAGATAAGATAATTTTTGTTTTCATAAATGATTAGTTTAATGTTATCTTTAAATTTAACGATAATAGATTTAACACATTGAGAATTTTTCTTTTAATTAACTTTTTTCTTCTTAGTGTAATTGGTTTTGCACAAGAAGAGTTTGAGTATCTGGGAGTTATTAGGCTTGAGGATGAAACCTTTATTTCTTACAAGATTGCTTTTAGCGAGAATAATGGATTGATTTCTGGATTCACAGTGACCGATTTAGGAGGTGCTCATGAAACAAAATCCTTTTTATCTGGATATTTTAATGATAGGGAGAACACATTGGAGTTTTACGAAAGTTCCATTCTGTATACAAAATCTGATGTTGTCGAAGAAGATTTTTGTTTTGTACATTTTACAGGTTTATTAAAAAAGTTGAATGATAAGCAAAAAATAGAGGGAAATTTTAAAGGGTTTTATAGTGATGGTAAAGAATGTATTAGTGGTGAAATAAAATTATCTAATCTTGGAAGGATTTTGAGAAGAGCCAAAAAAATTGATAAAAAAGTAGATAAGAGTATTTTAATAAGTCAAGAGAAGAAAGATAAAGTAAACTTAGTAAAAGATTTGGACAGTATTAATACCAATAGGTTAAACAAGAATGAAACACTATCTATTTTTACAAAAAGTAATCAGATTAAAATAGTTGTTTACGATGCAGGTCAGGAAGACGGAGACGAAATAGCGCTTCAACTTAACAAAAAATATCTGTTTGAAACTTTAAGAGCTACATCTAAAAAGAAAACCATTGAAGTCCCTTTAGCAAAAGGAGTCAACGAATTAAAAGTAACAGCCTTAAATGATGGATCTATTGGTGGTAATACCGTAATGATTATCATTCAAGGTACAGATGCTAATATTGAAACGGTAACCAACCTTAAAAAAGGCGAGAGTGCAAAATTTGTGTTTTTAAATAAAAAATAACCCCTACATCACTGCAGGGGTTTTCAATTTCTCTGAAAAGTTTTTATTAGTACCTGTAATATTCTGGCTTATAAGGACCTTCTACTTTTACACCAATGTATTTGGCTTGGTCTTGACGAAGCTCAGTCAACTCCACGCCAATTTTTTCAAGATGTAGTTTTGCCACTTTTTCGTCAAGATGCTTTGGTAACATATATACCTTGTTTTCATAGGCTTCACTGTTTTTCCAAAGTTCAATTTGCGCAAGTGTCTGGTTAGTAAATGAGTTACTCATCACAAAACTTGGGTGTCCTGTAGCACAACCTAAGTTTACCAAACGACCTTCGGCAAGTAAAATGATATCTTTTCCGTTAGCAGTATATTTATCTACTTGTGGCTTAATTTCAATTTTAGAATAGTTTTTCTTTAACCACGCAACATCAATTTCATTATCGAAGTGACCAATATTACAAACAATGGTTTTGTCTTTCATGGCTTCAAAATGCTCACCACGTACAATATCTTTGTTTCCCGTAGTTGTAATTACAATATCTGCATTACCAATTACTGTTTCCAATTTTTTCACTTCAAAACCGTCCATTGCTGCTTGTAATGCACAAATTGGATCGATTTCAGTTACAGTAACAATAGAACCAGCACCTTTAAACGAAGCGGCTGTTCCTTTTCCTACATCACCATACCCGCAAACAACCACGCGTTTTCCAGCTAGCATAATATCGGTAGCACGACGTACAGCATCTACAGCACTTTCTTTACACCCGTATTTATTATCAAACTTCGATTTAGTGACACTATCGTTTACATTGATCGCTGGCATTGGTAGTGTACCATTTTCCATACGCTCATATAAACGGTGAACTCCTGTGGTGGTTTCTTCAGAAAGACCATTGATTCCAGAAACTAACTCTGGATATCTATCCAAAACCATATTGGTTAAATCACCACCGTCATCCAAAATCATATTTAATGGCTTACGATCTTCACCAAAGAAAAGTGTTTGTTCAATACACCAGTCAAATTCTTCTTCATTCATTCCTTTCCAAGCGTATACTGGAATACCAGCAGCTGCTATAGCAGCAGCAGCCTGGTCTTGTGTAGAGAAAATGTTACAAGAGCTCCAAGTTACTTCTGCTCCAAGGGCTTGCAATGTTTCAATTAACACAGCTGTTTGGATGGTCATGTGTAAGCATCCAGCAATTCTAGCACCTTTTAAAGGTTGAGAATCTTTATACTCTTCACGAAGTGACATAAGCCCTGGCATTTCTGCTTCGGCCAACTCAATTTCTTTTCTTCCCCAGTCTGCTAAGGAAATATCTTTTACTTTATACGGCACATAGGTGGCGGTTTTCGTAGACATATTAGTATATTTGATTATTATATTTTTCTGAATTTTTCAGATGGCAAAATTACAAATTATCCTTCAAATTACATGCCTCTTTACAAAACTATAACAGTTAATCCCACAACAAAAGTCCTCATTTGGAAGATTATAGAGTCTTATAATGACCTTTCCGAAGGCATTTCGCTTACCTCCCATTGTCGTGAAAGAGTGGACGGAATGAAAAGCGATATTCATCAAAGAGGATTTATGAGTGTGCGCCATTTGTTGGCTGCAATGGGTTATACCGATTTTGATTTGTATTACGATGAACTTGGAAAACCGCATTTAAAGGATGGTAAAAAGATTTCCATTACACATTCGTATACCTTTTCGGCAATTATAGTTAGTGACCAAGAAGTAGGAATTGATATTGAAATGCAACGACCCAAAATTCTCAAAATCGCGCAAAAATTTACTCCATTGGAAGAATATAGAACCTTAGCAAACGAAGATGCATTAATTAGAAAGCTAACGATGGTATGGGGTGCTAAGGAGAGTTTATATAAGAGTTTTGCTGAAGCTGGCGTAAGCTTTTTACAAAATATTTATGTGGAAGATTTTGATATGGAATCCATGAAATCGTCTGCCACGGTGAACTTTAATGGTAAAAGAGAAGAATACGATGTTTGGTTTGAAGAATTTGAAGGATTTACGTGCGCCTACGCATTAATTAATTCCCTCTTTGAAGGGGGATAAAGGGGGATGTTTATTAAATGAAGGATATATATTATAATATAATTCAATCTGGAAAAGAAGGAGCTAAACTTTTAGCCATACTCATTGATCCAGAGAAATTTGAATTGGAAGATGCTGCTTCATTTCTAAGAAATTTACCCGCAGCAACTACGCATGTTTTTGTAGGGGGAAGTACAGTTCTCGAAGGGACGACTGAAGCTTTAATAAAAGAATTGAAGCTTTATACAGCAAAGCCTATTCTTCTTTTTCCGGGAGACGTTTCTCAAATTACGGAAGCAGCCGACGGACTGTTATTTTTAAGTTTGTTGTCAGGAAGAAATCCAGAATACCTAATTGAACAACAAATAAAAGCAGTTTCAAAATTACAGGGAAGTCGATTGGAAATAATTTCGACTGGATACATCTTAATTGATGGAGAAAAGGAATCTGCCGTTGCTCAAGTAACACAAACAAACCCCATATCTCAAAATGATATTCAATTAATTGTTGACACTGCAAAAGCGGGGGAATTGATGGGGGCAAAACTTATGTATTTGGAAGCGGGAAGCGGAGCAAAAAAGCCTGTTTCAGCCGAAATTATTTCAGCAGTTAAAAAAGAATTGAATATTCCGCTTATCGTTGGTGGAGGTATTAAAACAATAGAACAAATAAATAACGCCTATCAAGCAGGCGCTACTATGATTGTGATGGGCACTGCTTTTGAAAATTGACATATGAAAATATCTGTAGAACTTACGTTAACCCCTTTGCAGGACGATTATGAACCTGCCATCATCAATTTTATAAAATCCCTTCGTAAAAGTGGACTCACCGTGTTGGAGAATCCTTTAAGCACCCAGGTGTATGGAGAATACGATGAGGTAATGAAGGTGCTTCAAAAAGAGATAAAAATAGCACTGGAAGCAATAGAAAGGGGGCTTCTTTATATAAAAATAGTCAAAAGTGATCGAAGCGATTATGAGCCCCATTTTTGATTTTTTTTTAGAAGCCTATACAAATGCTTCTACCCTTGATATTATTCTCGAAGCACTCGTTTTTGTTTTTGGAATAGCCAGTGTTTTGTATGCCAAAAAGGAAAATATTTTGGTGTACCCCACAGGCTTAATCGCAACAGTTATTACGGTGTATTTGCTCTATAAAGCTGAATATTTTGGAGATATGATGATGAACTTCTACTATTCAGTAATGAGCATCTATGGCTGGTGGAATTGGTCCCGAAAAAAGAATAATAAAACTATTGTACCTATTTCAAGAACAAATACTAGAGAGAAATTTATTGGCTTTGGACTTTTTATAATGACCATGGTTCTGACTTATTTAGTCTATAAAGGATTTGATTATGAAATTGAAACCGCCAACTATATAGACATATTTACTTCGGGAATTTTCTTTACAGCTATGTGGTATATGGCTACAAAGAAGTTAGAAAATTGGACACTGTGGATTTTTGCCGATATTATTACCGTACCACTTTATGCCTATCGTGGTTTGGGAATGTTATCTTTGCAATACTTAATTTTTACCATCCTCGCTATTCAAGGTTATATCGCATGGAAAAAGCACTTAGACAACAACCCTCAAAATGCTTAAAAGTTGTGTTGTTTGGCCCAGAGTCAACGGGCAAAACTACTTTGTCTCAACAGTTGGCAAGGCATTATAATACAATTTGGGTCCCAGAATATGCTCGAGAATATTTGCAAAATAAATGGAATAATGAGCGTAAAACTTGTGAACCCAAAGATTTACTTCCTATCGCAAAAGGGCAAATAGCTCTTGAAAATAAATTAGCTCAAAAGACAGATTCTGTATTAATATGTGATACAGATTTATTAGAAACCAAAGTATATTCTGAAGAATATTACTCTGGAACGTGTGATCCACTTATTGAGAAATATGCTTTAGAAAACTATTATGACTTGTATTTTTTAACCTATATAGATATTCCTTGGGAGGCAGATGATTTAAGAGACAAACCAAATGAAAGAGTGGCAATGTTTAATGCTTTTAAAAATGCCTTAGAAGAAAATAATAAACCATTTATTGTATTAAAAGGGGATAAAAAGGAGCGAATGGAGGAGGCAGTTAAACATATTAATTCATTATTAATGAGTAGAAAATAACAAGTGTTTTTTGCAAAATGGTTTTTAAATAGGTCAACACTATTTTGTATGTTTGAAGCAGAATTAAAAAACAATAATCTACCCCCTTTTCAATACTATCTGGATATTGAGGAACAAATGAAAACCGCAAAGAAGTAATGAACAAATTGAAAAGTAACTAGTATGCTCACCAAAAAGGATTTACAGCAGATAGAGGAATACGGTCTCACCACTAATCAAATTGTAAAACAAATTGAGATATTTTTAAAGGGAATCCCTCATGTAGATATAGTTACCAAGGCTTCTGTAAATAACGGTATTCAGATACTGAAGGAAGCCGAAATAAAAAAATACGAAACCTATTACGATGCTAGAAAAGACAAAAAAGAAATTGTCAAGTTTGTTCCTGCCTCTGGTGCCGCAACAAGGATGTTTAAGTTTTTACATGAGTTTATAAAAGAGTATAACCCCGAAAAAGAACAGTATAGAGATTTTATAAAAAGGAATGAACACAGCCAAGTAAAATTGTTTTTTGAGCGAATAAATGATTTTGCTTTTTTAAAATTGGTTCGAAGTAAAATACGAGAGCTTTATCCAGAGTATAAAAAATCTTCAAAAGGACTACGATTACATATTTTTGCCAAAACGATGCTTAATGAAGATGGCCTCAACTTTGCAAACCTCCCCAAAGGTTTAATTCCGTTTCATAAGTATAAAAAATATACGACCACTGCCTTCGAAGAGCAACTGTACGAAGCAGCATTTTATGTTTCGGTTGGAGAGGATGTGCATTTACATTTTACCTTTTCAGAAAAAGATTTAGACTCCTTTAAACAAGAGTTTGAAAGCATAAAAAACAGAGTAAGCCGTAAAACAAAGAAGACGTTTCATATTACTTATTCTTTTCAGAAAAAAGAAACCAATACCATTGCGGTAACTTTCGATAATAATCCTTTTAGAGATGAGAATAGTAATTTGGTTTTTCGCCCTTCGGGACATGGAGCTTTGCTAGAAAACTTGAATGATATTGATGCCGATTTGGTTTTTATTAAAAACATCGACAATGTTGCTGCGCAAGAATATGTGCCCGAAATAGCTCTGTATAAAAAGGTATTGGCAGGGAAACTATTAAAAATTCAAAGTAAGATTTTTGAATACCTCCGCGAATTGGAAGGCGAGGTGACGCTTCAAAAAATGAAAGAAATGCATTCTTTTATTTGGAATGAGCTCAACATTAAAGACATTCCAAGTGGCAAATCAGATTTAATTGAAGTGCTCAATAAACCTATTCGTGTGTGTGGCGTTGTAAAGAATACTGGCGCACCTGGCGGTGGTCCTTTTTGGGTGAAAGACGATAATGGAAACACATCGCTTCAAATTGTGGAAACTTCTCAAATAAATTTGGAAGATGCCCACCAAAAGGCAATTTTGCAAGAAGCCACTCACTTTAACCCTGTTGATATTGTTTGTGGGTTGCGAGATTATAAAGGAAATAAGTTCGATTTGCTTCAATTTACAGATCCCGATACTGGGTTTATTTCCAAAAAATATGAAAACGGAAAACCTTTAAAAGCATTAGAGTTACCAGGGCTTTGGAATGGCTCCATGGCAAAATGGAATACTGTTTTTATCCAAGTTCCGCAGATTACTTTTAACCCTGTAAAAACGGTGAACGATTTACTTAAAAAAGAACATCGTCCCAATGCCTAATGAATTCTGAGCAAATACTTTCAGAACTAACTTTTAAAGCCATTCGAAGTAGTGGCCCTGGGGGGCAACATGTAAATAAAACAGCTTCCAAAGTTGAAGTTTCTTTTGCTATTTCTTCTTCGGAAGGATTAACCGAAACTGAAAAAGAGTTGCTTCAAAAAAGATTACAATCCAAACTCACTTCAGAAGGAATTATCTTGCTACAATGTGGCGAAACCCGAAGCCAACATCGAAATAAAAAGTTGGTGATAGAACGCCTCCTAGTCTTGCTTCAGCAAAATCTGAAGGTTAAAAAAGCGAGAAAAAAATCAAAGCCTTCTAAATCAGCTATTGAGAAACGCATAAAAGCAAAAAAACAAAATACGCTAAAAAAAGCTTCTCGAAAGCCTCCTAAAATTGACTAATTTTTTATCTTTGCCCCACATCTCAAAAGGGGTGCTAATAGCAATATTGGCTGAGATTATACCCATTGAACCTAGAACAGGTAATGCTGTTTAGGAAGCCGAGCGTAAAGAAAATTCCTAGTGAATGTTTTTAGCGAGGTGCAAGGCCGGCGGGTTGGAGATTTGGTTCCAAAAACGCAAAAATCAATTATTAACCAAGAATAATGACCCCTTTTATTCGTAATCTTTTTACGAATGAAAAAGTTATTTATTTCTGCTTGTGTTCTGTTAGGAATGCAAGCGTATTCACAAACAAATCAAGTAAAAGACACAACAAAAGTTGAAACACTTGACGAAGTTTTATTAAAAGCCGTAAGGGTAGATGCTACGTCACCCGTTACCCATTCCAATGTCCAAAAAGAAGAGATTGCTCAACGAAACCTTGGGCAAGATTTACCCATTTTATTAAACTATTTGCCTGCGGTGGTTACCACGAGTGATGCTGGTGCAGGAGTGGGTTATACAGGGATTCGTGTCCGTGGGAGTGATGCTAGCCGAGTAAGTATTACCATTAACGGAATTCCGTATAACGATGCCGAAAGTCAGGGAACTTTTTGGGTGAATTTACCCGATTTTGCCTCTTCTGTGGAGAGTTTGCAATTGCAACGTGGCGTTGGGACTTCTTCAAACGGGTCTGGAGCATTTGGTGCTAGTATCAATATTTTAAGTGATGCCATTTCTGAGGAAGCTTCTGCCCAATTTTCAAATAGTTATGGTTCTTTTGAAACGTGGAAACATACCGCAAAGTTCAGTACTGGTTTGTTGAAAGATCATTTTGAATTTTCAGGGAGGCTCTCTAAAATTACCTCTGATGGATATGTGGATAGAGCCACTTCAGATTTAAAATCCTATTTTCTTCAAGGGGCTTATAAAACAAAGAATACGCAAATAAAGGCACTCACTTTTGGTGGGAAAGAAATTACCTATCAATCGTGGTATGGTATTGATGCCGCTACTTTAGAAACCGATAGAACCTACAATCCTGCGGGAATTCAATTTGATAGTGAAGGGAATTTTGAAGGATTTTACAACAACCAAGTAGACAATTATGCACAAGATCATTTTCAGGTTTTGGCAAGTCATAAATTCAACAATCTTTGGAGCGCAAATCTTTCACTTAATTATACCCACGGAAGAGGCTATTTTGAAGAATATATTGATGAATGGTACGAGCAAAATGTAAATTTTTCAGGAAATGCGAATCTTAGTTTTTACGGAATTGAACCTATTGAAATTGGTGGAGAAACTATTGAAGCCTCCGACTTAATTAGAAGACGTTGGCTCAACAATAATTTTTATGCCGCCAATGTAGATGTAAATTATAAAAACAACAACTGGGACGTACTTGGAGGTTTGTTTTACAGCTATTATGGAGGCGATCATTTTGGGGAAGTAATTTGGGCACGATTTGCTAGTAATAGCGAATCGGGGGATCGTTATTACTCTGGAAATGGTGATAAAAATGAGTTTACTTCTTTTGTAAAGGCAACCTATAAGCTAAATAATAAATGGAGTTTCTTTGGGGATTTGCAAGGTAGATTTGTGAGTTATCGAGCTTCGGGCTTAACCTCAGATGTGATTCCCTTAAACGAAAATAGAACCTATAATTTCTTTAACCCAAAAGCAGGAATTAGCTTTCAATTAGATACTTCAAATAGTTTTTACGTTTCCTTTGGAAGAGCAAATCGCGAACCACGAAGAAGTGATTTTGAGCAAGGAGTTTTTACTGCAGAGAAATTGGATGATTATGAGTTAGGCTGGCGCTTTCTTTCAGAAAAGGTACAATTGAATACCAACGTATATTATATGGATTACAAGGACCAATTGGTTTTAACAGGTGCTTTGGACGATGTAGGTGCGCCTATTCGTGCCACAAGCGGTAAAAGTTATCGCTTAGGATTGGAAGTGGACGCTTTAGTAGCTATTTCAAAAAAATGGAGTGTAAGACCCAATATAGCTGTTAGTACTAATAAGAATATTGATTTTATCGCTTCACAAGATGGGGAGTTGGTTAATTTGGGAAATACAACTATTTCCTTTTCGCCTTCAGTGATTGCTGGGAACATTTTAGAGTTTAGTCCTTCAGATAATTTTCAAATAGCGTTGCTTTCAAAGTATGTAGGGGAGCAGTATATGGGGAATATTGACAGTGAAACCTCGTTATTAGATGCCTATTTTTTGAATGACTTCAGTATTAATTACACCCTTAAGAATGTCTCTTTTGTAGATTCAATAGTCCTTTCAGGATTGGTTAATAATCTTTTTAATTCTGAATATATCTCCAATGGATATTTTTTTACGTATGACGATGATTTTAGTAACCCTGGAACTGTCACTACCATTGAAGGTGCTGGATATTACCCGCAAGCAGGAATTAATTTTATGATGGGAGTTACCTTAAATTTTTAATTGGTAATGGTAATATTATCACCAGAGCGATTAATTCGATACTGAAGCATGGGATAATCCTCTTGATCGCTTTGACTTTGTCCAGTGACAATGTCGTAAGAGTTGTCATCTCCGCAAGTACAGGTAGCAACAATTCCTTCTAAAGTCATTTTTGAGCAATTATTTGGAATGTGGTTGGGATCTGTTAAATCGAATGCGGTGTATAGGTCGTTGTTTACATTATAAACCACAATCCCTTTTATTCCTTGCTGCGATAATACAATAGAATTTCCAGGAAAGCGTAGCGGATTGTATTGTGGAAGGTTTAAATTGAGGTTCAGGTTAACAATAGGAGGGGTTAAAAAAGGATTATTATCGTTAACAGGATCATCATTTTTCTTGTTGCATCCTAAGATGAAAAAGCCTACAAGAAGAAATAAAACTAACTTATTCATAGTAATTTTTTAGTGCTTACAAAAGTACAATAAATATCAAGCAAGCAATTTTTTAGTATATTTGCAAAGAAATCCCGTCGTGCATGGGATTTTTTCATTCCCACACCAGATTGATAGTATATAAAGAGGTGGAAATGACTATGATTAAAACGATGAAGTTATGAGTAAAGTATCTTATTATACCGCAGAGGGTTTAAAAAAATTGAGAGAGGAGCTTAACCAATTGAAAGATGTTGAGCGACCTAAGGCTTCGCAGGCTATTGCTGAAGCTAGAGATAAAGGAGATTTAAGTGAAAACGCCGAATACGATGCTGCTAAGGAAGCGCAAGGAATGCTTGAAATGCGTATTGCAAAGCTTGAAGAAGTTGTTGCCAATGCGCGTTTAATTGACGAATCTCAATTAGATACATCAAAAGTATTGGTGCATTCTACGGTTAAGATAAAAAACCAAACCAATGGCATGGAAATGACCTATAAATTGGTGGCTCAAAGTGAAGCAGATCTTAAAACTGGAAAAATATCTGTAGATTCTCCTATTGGAAAAGGATTGTTAGGAAAAGAAGTAGGTGACCTTGCCGAAATACAAGTACCCAACGGTACTATGAAATTTAAAATTTTAGAAATTAGCCGAAACTAGTGGCGTCTATATTTACCAAAATAATTAATGGAGAGATTCCTTGTTACAAAGTAGCCGAGGATAAATATTTTATTGCTTTTTTGGATATTAACCCTAATGCTAAGGGGCATACCTTATGTGTTCCTAAAAAGGAAATCAATAAGATTTTTGATATGGAAGAAAGCCATTATCAAGCCCTAATGAAATTTTCCTATAAAGTGGCTAAAGCGCTTGAGAAATCTGTTGCTTGTAAACGAATAGGTGTTTCGGTGGTGGGCCTCGAGGTGCCCCATGTGCACGTGCACTTAATACCTATTAATGAAATGCGGGATATGACTTTTCAGCATAAAATAGCTATGAATGCCGAAGCTATGAACGAATTAGCCCAAAAAATTCAGAAGAACCTTTAACGGCTAAAAAAGTACACTAAAACTCCAATAGCTATAATATCGGAAACAATAATCACTATAGCCAAAGGCTTCAGCTTAAAAGAAGTGCTTTTTGGAGTAGCTAATTTTTTGTGATACGCATAAACTCTTTCAATGTCTTCGGTCCAATTTACTGGATAAATGGTGTGTTGGCAGGTATGGCAAAACAGCGACTCTTCAATTTCAGTACTTGCTTTACTATACAATTTATTCTCTCTTTCTTCTTGGGAAAATGAAAACTCTAAGCCTTCAGTTGAAAAGCATTCGGGGCAATTATTATTAATTTTTGCCGAGTGTAATAAGTGTTTTTTGATAATCATGTATTAGGTTTTGGGTAAGGATATTTCGAAGGTGGTTCCTTCATTTTTTACACTTTTTAGCACATAAATTTTCCCTTTATGATAGTCGTGAATAATTCGTTTGGCAAGTGAAAGTCCCAACCCCCAACCTCGTTTTTTGGTAGTATAACCAGGGGTAAATATTTTTTTGAAATCCATTTTTGAAATTCCTTTTCCTGTGTCAGAAATTCGAATTAGTGCTCTTTTGGGTTCTTGAATAATCTCTAATGTAATTTTTCCTTGCCCTCTCATAGCATCGATACTGTTTTTGAAAAGATTTTCAATGGTCCAACCGTATAATTGAGGATTTAGATTTACATAAATAGGTTCTCTAGGGGTTTTTATTTCGAATTCAATAAGCTTAGAACTTCTGCTTTTAAGATAATCGAAAGACTGTTGCGTTTCAAAAACCAAATCAACTTTTTCAAGTTTTGGTATGGACCCAATTTTTGAAAAACGTTCGGTTATGGTTTTTAAACGAGAAATATCTTTGTCTATTTCGGTAATATATTCGGGATTTACTTTTTCTTCTTTTAAAATTTCGGTCCAACCTGTTAAAGATGATAGTGGGGTTCCAATTTGGTGGGCAGTTTCCTTCGCCATACCCGCCCAAAGCTTGTTCTGCTCTGCAGACTTCGATGTTTGATAAAAAAAGTAAATGGCTAAAAAGAACAATAAAATAATAACAATTAGCGCTGCTGGATAGTATTTAATTTTGTTAATAATGGGCGAATTTCCATAGTAAATAGTTTGTAAGACCGTGTCTTTATACATAACCTCTATGGGTTTATATTCAGACTTAAACTGCTCAATAAGCTGGTCTCTTTTGGAAGCATCTCTTAACAATAAAGAGTCTAAGTTGTTAACATCGTATTTATCCTCTTTATGAGTATGCAAAATCATGGGGGTTGTAGTGTTGCTTTGCAATACACTCAAAATTAATTTACTATTCCAATCTTTATTACTAATACTAACTTGTTGAAACTCTTCAAATGCAGCTGCCCAAATCGTCATTTTGTTTCGCTCATTGTCTTTAAGCTGCGTGAAGAATTGGTAGGTATTCCATAAAATTAAACTAATAATAACGACAGAGGTTAAAACAAAAAACCAACGAGTGAGTGCAATTCTATTTGGCATAAAGAAGTTTTTGTGAGCCTTATTGCTGCTAGGCAGGTTTAAATATAATGGAATTCTGTTAATATTATTGTACACTTAAATTTTTAAGACTTTACACTTTGCAATACATTTGCAACTATGTTAAGCATCTCTCCTAAAGATATTTCAACAGCACAATTACATGGGTATTTATTGGGTGCTATCTCTCCACGTCCTATCTGTTTTGCCAGTACCATTGATGCAAAAGGGAATGTAAATTTATCTCCCTATAGTTTTTTTAATGTGTTTAGCGCAAAACCACCCATCATGGTATTTTCTCCTGCCCGAAGAGTGCGTGATAATACGGTAAAACATACCTTAGAAAATGTTTTGGAAACCAAAGAGGTAGTCATTAATGTAGTGAGCTATGCGATGGTACAGCAAATGAGCTTATCTTCTACCGAATATCCAAAAGGAGTAAACGAATTTATAAAAGCAGGATTTACTGAAATTCCTTCAGAACTCGTAAAACCACCCAGAGTTGCTGAAGCACCTGTACAATTTGAATGTAAAGTAAAAGATGTAATTGCATTGGGTAAAGAAGGTGGAGCAGGAAATCTAATTATTGCCGAAGTAGTAAAGTTGCATTTAAATGAAGCAATTCTTGATGCTGAAGGAAAAATAGACCCCTTTAAGATTGATACCGTAGCCCGAATGGGTGGTAATTGGTATTCTCGTGCCAAAGAAGGTATTTTTGAAGTGCCAAAACCGCTTCAAACTATGGGGATTGGTGTCGATGCTTTACCTGCAGCCATCAGAAAAAGCACCATTTTAACGGGTAACGACCTGGGGATGTTGGCCAATGTAGAGACTTTACCCGAAGGAGCAAATAATACATCCTTTTCAGAAGAAAAACATATAAAAGCTCATCAATTGCTTCAAAATGGAAGTATTGCAGAAGCTTGGCAGATATTATTAACTTAAATAGATTAAATTTTTTAACATAGATTATGGAAGTACAAGGAAAAATAAAACTAATTGGTGAAACACAAACTTTTGGAAGCAACGGTTTTAGAAAAAGAGAATTAGTAGTTACTACCGAAGAGCAATACCCTCAACATATTATGATCGAGTTTGTGCAAGACAAAACCGATTTATTGAATACCTATCAAGTGGGTCAAACGGTTAAGGTGAGTATTAATTTACGAGGTCGCGAATGGGTAAATCCGCAAGGTGAAACCAAGTATTTTAATTCTATACAAGGGTGGCGCATAGAAAACCTAGACAATGCGCCAACGGGAAATATGCCGCCCATGCCAGCAGAGGATGCTTTTGAGCCTATATCCGATTTTAACGAAGAAGATCACGACGATTTGCCTTTTTAATAAAAGTTAAATCCCGCACAAGGCGGGATTTTTTTATTTTTAAAGATGAATATCACCCAATCTATCGAAATTTTATTTAAGCGGTTTTTACCCTCTCCCTTTGCTATCGCTATTATTTTAACAGGGATTACCTTGGTCATGGCATTGCTTTTTACAGAGGGACCTCAGGACCAAAACCACTTTTTAGCATTGCTTTCTTATTGGGAAAACGGTATCTGGAATCAGGATCTTTTGGTATTTGCCTACCAAATGATGCTTATCCTGGTATTAGGCCATATTTTGGTGTTAAGTAACCCGATGAATGTGCTTATTAATAGACTTACGGGCTTTGTGTCTAATACACAAAGTGCAGTGGTTTTGGTAAGTGTGAGTACCATGTTGGTGTGTTTTTTTAATTGGGGATTAGGCTTAATTTTTGGTGCTATTTTGGCTCGTAAAGTGGCTGAGGCTGCTCAAGCAAAGGGCTTTTCAATTAACTATCCATTAGTAGGAGCATCAGCATATGCTGGGTTTATGATATGGCATGGTGGTATAAGTGGTTCTGCTCCTACAAAAGTGAGTGAAAGTGGACATTTAGCAAGTTTAATGACAGGAATAGGAGATGCTAAGCTCAATTCACAAATTCCAGACCTTATACCATATAGTGAAACAGTTTTTAGTATCTCAAATTTGTTAATCTTTGGAGTGCTATTAATTGCCATCCCTTTATTTTTAAGGTTTTTAGCGAAAAGAGTGCCGCCCAAAAAAACAAACCTTCCAATATACAAGAGTCCTATATCAGAATCTTCTAGTTCGCAAGGAGCAGAGAGAATAGATCGCTCAAAATTCTTTGGAATGGGTTTTGGGGCTATAATTCATTTAGCCTTTTTCTATCAATATTCCCAAGAGCTTTCACAGTTAATTATTACGCCTAACATGCTTAACTTTCTAATGTTGGGATTGGCACTTGTACTTCATGGAAACTTTTTAAACTTTTTAAATGCGGTTGAAGAAGCCATTAAAGGAGCCTCAGGGATTTTAATTCAATTTCCTCTGTATTTTGGAATCATCGGGATTATGCGTGATAGTGGGATGGTGGTTGAAATCGCCAACTTTTTTGTTTCCATTGCCACAGAAACAACACTTCCTATTTTTACTTTTTTTAGTGCAGGATTGGTAAATATTTTTGTGCCCAGCGGTGGTGGACAATGGGCAGTACAGGGACCAATTGTGGTAGAATCTGCCTTACAATTAGGAGTCCCTTTACCTAAGGCTATTATGGCATTGGCGTATGGAGACCAACTTACCAATATGCTACAGCCCTTTTGGGCATTGCCTCTTTTGGGAATAACAAAGTTAAAGGCGAACGAGATTCTACCTTATACCTTAATGGTGATGGTGCTTGGAGCTGTAATTTTTATAGGCGGATTACTACTATTTTAAGTAAAAACCTCGCTTATGGCTAATAAACGAGGTTAGTTTTGGGTTAGGTACTTTTTTGAAAATTCAAAAATCAACAAAGATGAACAAATAGTTTAGTTGGTTTCAAAAAAGCATTTAAATGTCGGTAAAAAGTATAAGATTTAAAACATAAAAATAATTTTTAACAATTTTCTTTGCTGAATTACAATGATTTACCTTTCATCAAAATTATGGTTTCCATCCGTTTCCGAAGCTTCAAAAGAGGGATTACTAGCGCTTGGAGGGGACTTATCTGTTGAGCGATTATTATTAGCATATCGCTCTGGGATTTTTCCGTGGTTTGAAGACAATCAACCTATTTTATGGTGGAGTCCCGACCCAAGAATGGTCTTATTTCCAGATAAATTGAAGGTTTCTAAAAGTTTAAAAAAAGTAATTGCTTCAGAAAGTTTTCAAGTCACTTTCAATGAACGTTTTTTAGAAGTGATAAACCAATGTGCTTCTGTTAAGAGGAAAGGTCAGGGTGGAACATGGATTACTACCGAAATGATTTCAGCATATCAAAACCTGTACACAAAGGGGCATGCAAAGTCTGTTGAGGTTTGGAAAGAAGGCAAACTTGTTGGCGGAATATACGGAATTGATTTACCCGAAAGGAAAGTGTTTTGTGGAGAAAGTATGTTTAGTAAAGAAAGCAATGCATCCAAAGTGGGATTTTATACATTAGTTAAAAAACTAAAAGAAAAAAAGTATAAAATAATTGATTGCCAAGTATTTACAAGCCACCTGCACAGCTTGGGAGCCGAAGAAATTTCAAGAAAGGATTTTATGGAATTACTCTCTTTTTGATTGTTAAATGCCTTCATAAAATGTCATTTTCACTATATTCGTAGCTTAATCTTGTATTAATAATGAAAAAATTTAACCAAAAAATTATTCTTCTTTTTTCTTTTTTCTTTTCGGTGTCACTTTTATCAGCGCAAGAGTTTTTACCAAAAAACTTAACCGAAAACGAAAAAGCACTTATTTCAGAATTCAATTTTAAGAGTTCTCGCGTTACAGATCCACCAGATGGTCCAGTACGTACTATGGCAGAATGGGAAGAAATTGAATATTTGCTAATTACCTGGGAACCTAGCTATCCAAACATTTTAAGACAAATAGTTGAGGCTGCTATACAAGAGTGTAAAGTGATTATTACCACTCAAAATGAAGCTTCGGTGTCTAGTTATTTAACGTCCAATGGGGTTGATTTAACTAATGTAACTTTTATGGATGAACCTTTTAACAGTATTTGGATTCGAGATTATGCCGGAAATACCATTTATAGTGATGATGTGGGAGAAAGGGCTTTGGTGGATTGGATATATAATCGCCCGCGACCACTAGACGATGTCATGCCAGAAGCGCATGCGGCATTGGTAGGTATCCCATACTACGGAACAACCTCTGGAACCAACGACCTAGTGAATACTGGAGGGAATTTTATGAGTGACGGTTTGGGAAATGCATTTGCATCTAGTTTAATTTTAAACGAAAACGAGCCAGGAAACCCTTACGGGGTGAGTTCTAAAACAGAAGAGGAAATAGATGCTATAATGAATCTTTACATGGGAATTGAGAGTTACATTAAAATGGATGTTCTGCCTTATGATGTTATTCACCATATTGATATGCATATGAAATTGCTCGATGAAGAAACCTTATTAGTAAGTAAATACCCAGAAGGAGTAGCAGATGGTCCACAGATTGAAGAAAATATAGATTACGTGTTAAATAATTTTCAATCTCCTTTTGGGACACCCTACAAAGTAAAATGGATTGATGCACCTCCTAGTACCACTGGAAGCTATCCAGATACTGGAGGATATTACAGAACCTATACCAATGCCGTTTTTATAAATAAAACGGTATTAGTCCCTACCTACCGTCCAGAAGTAGATACACCTGCCTTGGCACAATGGCAGGAAATGCTTCCAGGGTATAATATAGTGGGAATTGACGTAGATAACTCTGGGGAAAATCTTATTGCTTCTCTGGGAGCCATTCACTGTATTACACATTCTATTGGAGTGGATGAACCCTTATGGATTGTGCACCAACCAGTAGCAGAATCAACTCCTAATGCTACCGTACAGTTAGATGCTATGATAAAACATATGTCGGGCATAAACACGGCAAGTGTTTTTTGGAGAGAATCTGGTATTGGAACTTTTACCGAAACAGCCATGTCTTTTGTAAGTGATGATACGTGGACGGCAGCTATTACGATGCCTTCCAGCGAAATAAATATTGAATACTATATTGAAGCTGAAGCAAATTCTGGGAAAACACTTACCAGACCCATTGTGGCGCCAGAAGGATATTGGACAATTAATTTAGAATCCTTGTCTACTGAAGATTGGGCAGAAAAGAATATTTCTGGGCCTTATCCTAATCCTACTAACGATAAAGTTAATTTCAATTTAAATCAAATTGAAGGTCCTATCTATGTAAAAATATATAATATACTTGGGCAAGAACTATATCAATCTACTATTGAAAAGGGTAATGGGATTATTACCCTTGATTTAAATGCTTCTTGGAATGGAACTATTTTTGTTTCCTTTGAAGGAGATTTTGGAAGAATTAATAGGAAAGTAATTAAGTATTAATATTCATTAAAATATACACGAAAAAACACCGTTAAAAAGACGGTGTTTTTTGTTTTTGAATACTATTGAAATTTTTTCGAAAATCGCTTTTTGTCGATTTAATTTGGTTTTTTGCCTTTAAATCAGCAAATTAGCATCAGAATTTTCCCAAATTTTGAACTTATGAAACTATTGCCCCCAATATTAATCACCTTTTGCCTTCTAATTTCAGGCACCTTACTAGCTCAAGAGGAAACAGCTATAGATGTAAATAAAGACATCAGTATTACCAAAGTCTATGAGCAGGTAATTAAAGAAGGTTATGGTACACCAAAAGTATATCTCGATTTAGCCAACGCCCATTATTTTGAATCGAATTATTTAAGTGCTAAAAAATGGTACGAAAAAGTGTTCGAAACAAAAGAATTGGTAACAAAAAAAGTTCTTTATAGGTATAAGCAATCCTTAAAAGCACTTAACGAAGATTTTATTACAAACAAGTACTTGGTTTCTTTAAGTACTAATTAAACTTCATTGTATCTAAAACAATCAACCAAGTGGTCATTGACCATCCCTGTCGCTTGCATGTGTGCATAGACCACAGTAGTTCCAACAAACCTAAAACCGCGCTTTTTCAAGTCTTTACTTATGGTATCGCTTAGAGTAGTATTTGCGGGAACATCTTTCATAGATTTCCACTTGTTTTTTATAGGTTTTCCATTTGTAAAACCCCATATATATTTACTGAAACTCCCAAACTCCTTTTGAATTTCCATAAAAGCCTGCGCATTGGTAACTGCCGCTCTTACTTTTAATTTATTCCGAATAATTCCTTCATCTTTTAAAAGGGTTTCAATTTTTGCATCAGCGTAGTTTGCTACCTTTTTATAGTCAAAATCATCAAAAGCTTTTCTAAAGTTCTCCCTTTTCCGAAGTACAGTAATCCAACTTAATCCCGCTTGAAAAGTTTCAAGGATTAAAAATTCAAATAGGGTTTTATCATCCTTCACAGGAACACCCCATTCTGTATCATGATAGGCAACATAAAGTGGGTCTTCACCGCACCAAGGGCATCGAGTTTTCATCTTTATATTTTGAAATGAAAGTACAAAATTATTGTTGACCCGGAAAATGGTAGCTAATAGTTCCTAGTTGTCTATCTTTTGAAGCATCGGTGCTAAAACGAGTCTCTGCTGCATAGGCCAGTGCAGCATCGATTAAACATCCATTTGTGGTAGTAGATAAAGTTGCATTGTATTCTTTACGGGTAATCTTTCCCAACTCATTTACTTCAATAGTAATAACCACTTTTCCAGCAGCATCACAAGTATAAACGGGATTGGGCAAATACATAGCCTTGCGATTGACCAAACTATAACTAATGGTCGTTTTACGGCTTACGCCATTTGCAGATTGAGGTTTCTTTTTTTCAGCTTTTGCTAATTTTTTTTTAACTTCTTTCAGTTTATTTTCGGCTTTATTAAAATCGATACTACCTCCACCAGTTTCAAAAGAATCTTCTTTTCCGTCGAGATTTTCTTCTTCAATAGCTTCTTCGCGTTCGGTTTCAATTTCTTTAATAAAATCCTCCGCTTCATTATAGGCTCTATTGGTTTCAATTTCCATTCTTTCAACCTCTTGTGCAAGGGCAAGTTCTTCTTCCTCTTCAGGCAATATTTCGGCATACTCAACAGGAATTTCTTTCTCTACAGAAAGTTCTTTTTTATTGAGTTTTACACTCACCAATAGCAAGACCAAATTCCCTACTAAAAGGCTGGAAATGAGAAAGGCTCGATACGAATAATTGAAATTCATCCTACAAATGGAAGAATTTTTGTGCTAAAAAACTAATGAATTAGTAAGGTTTAACGGTTTTTTTAAGAGTTTTTGAGGGAATTTTCAAAGTTTTCGATACTTACGGCATCTTCTACCGAAAAATCTCCAATCTTGGTTCTCCGTAACGCCGAAAGGTGCGCTCCGTTGTGTAATGCTTTTCCAAAATCGTGGGCTAAGGATCGAATATAAGTCCCTTTGCTACAAACCACTCTAAAATCTACTTTCGGTAAATTGATGGAAGTAATTTCAAATGCTGAAATAGTTATTTTCCGTTTTGGGACTTCCACTTCTTCACCTGCTCGAGCAAATTCATACAAGCGTTTTCCATCTTTTTTTAAAGCTGAAAAAACAGGGGGTTGTTGTTCTATTTCACCTATAAATTGTTTTGTTACTTCGTGGATTTGTGCTTCGGTAATTTCAGAAATAGCAAAGGTTTTGTCTATTTCAGTTTCCAAATCGTAACTAGGCGTTGTCGCACCTAAAGTGAAGGTACCCGTATATTCTTTTTGCTGAGCTTGGTAAGTGTCAATTTTTTTAGTGAATTTTCCCGTACATAAAATCAACAATCCAGTGGCTAAAGGATCTAGTGTCCCAGCGTGACCAACTTTTAATTTTTTGAGTTGAAATTCCTTCCGAATTAGCCACCGTATTTTATTTACCACCTGGAAGGAAGTCCATTCCAAGGGTTTATCGATTAAGAGTACTTGTCCGTTTTTATAATCCTCTTCAGTCATTATATAAAGCTAACTACAATGGCGATAATCCCAACGATAAAACAATACAAAGCAAACCATTTCAGCTTACTATTCCTCACCAATTTAATCATCCATGTACAAGCGACAATACCTGCAATAAATGCGGCTATAAAGCCTATTCCTAAGGTTGAAAGATTAGCAGTTTCGGTAGAAAGTTCTCCGCTCATAATATCTTTGGCGATTTTCCCAAAGATTAAAGGAACCACCATTAAAAATGAAAAACGTGCGGCTTTTCCTTTGTCATTTCCTAATAAAACGGAAGTAGAAATCGTGGCTCCACTTCTCGAAATTCCTGGAAGCATCGCAATAGCTTGAGAAATTCCTATAATAAATGCATCTTTAAATGTGACCTTTTTTCCTGTGTTTTTGGCTCTATCGGCAAACCAAAGAAGAATTGCTGTAACAATGAGCATCGCTCCCACAAAGGCAATACTTCCTCCAAAGAGCGATTCCAATTGTTCTTCGAACAACACGCCAATGATTACTGCTGGAATCATCGAAATGATAATCTTTAGGGAGAATTGCATTTCCTTATTCCACTTAAACTGAAAGAGTCCGTAGATAATTTCCCAAACATCTTTTCTGAAAACTACGAGCGTACTTAAAGCTGTTGCAAAATGAAGCACCACCGTAAAAAGTAAACTTTCTTCTGGAACAGATTGATCGCCCAAAATGGCTTTTCCGAGCTCTAAATGACCACTGGAAGAAACAGGTAAAAATTCGGTAAGACCTTGAATAATCCCAAGAATGACGGCATCCACTACGTCCATGAAAAATTATTTTTCTTTGTTGGGGTTCAGTAAAATGGCATAGACTTCAAACCCAAAACCAATAAGTACAAAAGCAGGTGCCAAACGAATACGTCGCCAGTTATATATTTCTGGATTAAAAACGTTAGGATCATCACTGCCACCCCCTGCCATTAAAATAAAACCTAAGGCAATAAAAGCAGCTCCAATAAGCATGAATTTATAGTTTTTTCTTTCGAAAATAAAAGATTGATTCTTTGCTTGTTCCTTTCGTTTTTGTTCTCCCATAACGTTTAGAGATTAGGGTTGCAAGGTACTATTTTAATTAATAATATAATTCGTCTGTTCTTAAATTGAGGAATCGTTGCGTTGCAAAAAAGGTACTTAACCAACTAATTAATAATCCCATTAAAAATACAAACAGAAACAATCCGCCAATGAGAAGTTTGTCTTGCATAAACTGCATTTGAGGGAAATATTTATCTAAATAAAACAAGACGCCAGCGATCCCAGCAATGGCAACCAAAGAGCCAATAACACCTAGCTTCATGCTCTTCAAAATAAAAGGACGACGAATAAATCCTTTGGTAGCACCCACCATTTGCATGGTTTTAATGGTAAAGCGTTTTGCATATACCGAAAGGCGGATAGAACTGTTAATCAGCAATACCGCTATAAATAGAAAAATTGCACTTACCACGAGTACCCAAAAGCTTATTTTTTTGATGTTGTCATTGAGCAACACAATTAAAGGTTTATCGTAAGTGACTTCATCCACAAAATCTTTGGTCATAATTTCTGTCTGAATTTCCTCCAATTTTGAAGGCGAAACGTAATCGGCTAACAAATACACATCTATGCTATTTTGAAGCGGATTGTATCCTAGAAACTCCATAAAATTTTCCCCTATCGTGGCACTATGTTCCTCGGCTGCTTGCTCTTTGGAAACAAATGTGGCGCTTTTGGTATATTCAGCTAAGGCAAGACTTTGTTGTAATTGGTCAATTTCAACTTGTTTGGCAGTGTCTTTCAGAAATACAGTTAATGCAATTTTTTCCTTAAAATGATCGGCAACTTTTTTGGTATTTAGCACTAGAAGTCCCAACAATCCTAATAAAAATAGCACCAGTGAAATACTAATCACAACTGAAAAGTAAGAGGAAATCAACCGGCGTTTTTGGTACTTTTCAAAAGTAGCAGACATAAAGAGTATAAATTGGTTGTGTAAAAATACAAGGTTTTTTAGTTCTATGAATACTAACGCTTAAACTTTTGTCTTTCGTACAATAAGCGTAATTTTGCGCTTTCTTTTGAAATAGAACGCATGAGTAAATATCATTTTAACGATATCGAAGCCAAATGGCAAA
The DNA here is from genome assembly GCA_034670265.1 of Flavobacteriaceae bacterium. Taxonomy (GTDB): domain Bacteria; phylum Bacteroidota; class Bacteroidia; order Flavobacteriales; family Flavobacteriaceae; genus Halomarinibacterium. Next base: position 447,645 of record JAXMNU010000003.1, read on the forward strand.
ACTATTGGGCGAAAAACCAAACGTTTAAAGCCGAAAACCAAAGCGATAAACCAAAATATTACGTGTTGGACATGTTTCCCTATCCGTCAGGTGCTGGATTGCATGTAGGGCATCCGCTTGGGTATATCGCCAGTGATATTTATGCACGATACAAACGTCACAAAGGATTTAATGTGTTGCATCCGCAGGGGTACGATAGTTTTGGGCTACCCGCAGAACAATATGCCATTCAAACAGGGCAGCACCCCAAAAAAACTACCGAAGAAAACATCGCTAGATACCGTGAGCAACTTGATAAAATAGGATTTAGTTTCGATTGGAGTCGAGAAGTGCGCACCAGCGACCCTGATTATTACAAATGGACGCAGTGGATTTTTATTCAATTGTTTGAAAGTTGGTACGATAAAGACCAAGATAAAGCACGTCCTGTTTCAACATTGGAAACCCTCTTTTCTGAAGAAGGAAATTCGAATGTGAATGCCGCTTGTGATACCGATACAGAAACATTTTCAGCAACCGAATGGAATGCATTTTCATCGGAAGAAAAACAACAAATATTACTGAAATACAGACTTACCTACCTTGCCGAAACTGAAGTAAATTGGTGTCCGCAGTTGGGAACCGTATTAGCAAATGATGAAATTGTCAATGGCGTTTCCGAACGTGGGGGCTATCCTGTAGTTCGCAAAAAGATGAAGCAATGGAGTATGCGAATCACGGCCTATGCACAACACTTGCTTGATGGATTGGACACCATCGATTGGCCACAACCTTTAAAAGATTCTCAAACCAATTGGATTGGTCGCTCCAAAGGGGCTTCAGTAACTTTCAAGGTAATTCCAGATGTCACTTCGAGCGCAGTCGAGAAGTCTAACACGATTGAAGTTTTCACAACCCGCCCCGATACTATTTTTGGTGTAAGTTTTATGACCTTGGCGCCGGAGCATGAATTGGTTTCAAAAATCACTACCGACGCACAAAAAGATGAGGTAGAAGCCTATGTGGAAGCTTCTGCAAAGCGAAGTGAACGTGAACGAATGGCAGATGTAAAAACCATTTCGGGCGTATTTACGGGGGCCTATGCAGAGCATCCGTTTACGGGGAACCCCATTCCTATTTGGATTGGTGATTATGTGTTGGCAAGCTACGGAACAGGTGCCGTGATGGCAGTACCGTGTGGTGACCAGCGTGATTGGGATTTTGCAAAGCATTTTAATATCGACATCCCGAATATTTTTGAAGGGGTAGATATTTCGGAAGAATCCTTTTCAGATAAAGAAAATACCATTATCGCCAATAGCGATTTCCTCAACGGATTGAATTATGCCGAAGCCACCCAAAAAGCAATTGAAGCTTTGGAGGAAAAAGGGCAAGGTGAGGGAAAAATAAATTACCGTTTGCGTGATGCCGTTTTTAGTCGGCAACGCTATTGGGGAGAACCATTCCCTGTGTATTACAAAAACGGAATGCCCCAAATGATTGCTTTCGAGCATTTACCGCTAACCCTTCCCGAAGTGGAAAAATACCTTCCTACCGAAGAAGGTGAACCGCCCTTGGGCCGTGCTGAAGTTTGGGCGTGGGATACCACTAAAAATGAAGTGGTACACAACGATTTAATCGATAACAAAACGGTATTCCCACTGGAGTTAAACACCATGCCGGGTTGGGCGGGGAGTAGCTGTTATATGTTCCGTTACATGGACCCAAGCAATGATGAAGTTTTTGCCTCCAAAGAAGCCTTGGATTATTGGGAAAATGTGGATTTATACATTGGCGGAAGCGAGCACGCCACAGGGCATTTATTATACACTCGATTTTGGACCAAGTTCATGCACGACCGTGGCTATTTGCCCGTAAACGAACCCATAAAAAAATTGATTAACCAAGGAATGATTTTAGGGGAGAGTGCTTACATGAATCGTTTAAAAGTTACAGTAATGGAGAAAATTCCTTTAAAAGAATCAGCTAAAGGAAAAATTTTTGGACCTATTAAAGAGCTAGAGCTAAAAAACATCGATACTTTTATTTCGTCTAGCTTCTTTGACAATCCTCATAAAAAAACAACTATTAGAAATTATATTGAAAGCTTTGTAAAAGATGAAGATGTTAAGTATCTAAATGCAGATGAATTTAGCCTTTATTATGATGAAAGTATTACTAATAGAGTAAATGTTGAAAATGTTAATCTTTCAAATGAATTAAACACATCCAAAATAAAGAATGATCATCAATACAAAAACGCAGAATTTATTATTGATGAAGATAGAAATTTTAAAGTTTCCCGCGAAGTCGAAAAAATGTCGAAGTCCAAATACAACGTCGTAAACCCAGACGATATTTGTGAGCAATACGGGGCAGATACCCTGCGTATGTACGAAATGTTTTTAGGTCCGTTGGAGCAAGCCAAACCTTGGAGTACTGCTGGAATTACCGGCGTGCATAGTTTCCTTAAAAAACTATGGAAACTCTACCATTCCCCCTTTGAAGGGGGTCAGGGGGATGTTTCAGAATTCTATGTTTCTAACGAACCTGCCAGCAAAGACAGTTTAAAAACACTACATAAAACCATTAAAAAAGTAGAGGAGGATATCGAGAACTTCAGTTTTAATACCTCGGTTTCTACCTTTATGATTGCTGTAAACGAATTAACCTCTCAAAAATGTAATAGCCGTGACGTATTGGAGCCATTGGCTGTTTTAATTTCACCGTATGCGCCGCATATTGCGGAAGAGCTTTGGAGCTTGTTAGGTCATTCCGAAAGTATTTCAACCGCACCGTTTCCAGTTTTTGATGAAAAGCATTTAGTGGAAAGCAGTAAAGAATATCCCGTTTCCTTTAATGGAAAAATGCGATTTAAGTTGGAATTACCATTAGATTTAACCCCTGCCCAAATTGAAGAAGCTGTCATGGCGTATGACAAAACACAAGAACAATTACAGGGGCGAACGCCTAAAAAAGTGATCGTCGTTCCTGGGAAAATCATCAATATTGTAGGATAAATGGAAGTTAATTCCACAGAAATCATTGGACTTATAGCTGCAGTGCTCACCACGAGTGCCTTTGTGCCACAAGTGATTAAAACTTGGAAAAGTAAAGACGTGGAGGGGCTTTCCTTAACCATGTATTCGGTTTTTTTTGTAGGGATAGTTTTGTGGTTGGTCTACGGAATTTTAATAGAAAGTATTGCTGTAATTCTGGCTAATGTTGTGACAGCTATTTTAGCTTTTATTCTCGTTTTTTTCAAACTGAAATACAAAACCAAAAAATAATTCTTGTCGAAATGACAGATTGATGAATTAGGCAAACTTTTTGCTACTATATTTGTATCTTTAATTTAATAAAATTTAAAAACAATGATGGGATATTATATAATTGCGGGACTTATCTTTTTGGTGAGTATGTATGTAAGCAATCGCTTAAAAAGTAAATTTAAAAAGTATTCGCAAGTACATTTACAAAACGGAATGAGCGGAAAGGAAATTGCTGAAAAAATGCTTGCCGATAATGGCATTACGGATGTTCAGGTAATTTCTACTCCTGGGATGCTAACAGACCATTACAATCCTGCAAATAAAACCGTGAATTTAAGCGAAGGAGTGTATCTTCAGCGAAATGCTGCTGCTGCCGCTGTGGCTGCGCACGAAGTAGGGCACGCGGTGCAACATGCCAACGCCTATAGTTGGTTAGCCATGCGTTCTGCCATTGTACCTGTGGTTGGGGTTGCTAGTAAACTGTCAAACTTTGTGATTATGGCAGGTTTGGTGATGACCGCAATGAATTTTATGGGTGCTTTAGGCGATACTGTATTCCTAATTGGGATTATGCTATTTGCTGCCACAACTGCTTTTGCCTTTATTACTTTACCAGTAGAATATGACGCAAGTAACAGAGCCTTGGCTTGGCTACAAACCAATAATATGGTTACCCAGAATGAATATGCTGGGGCAAAAGATGCCTTAAAATGGGCGGCTAGAACCTATGTGGTTGCCGCGTTAGGTTCTTTAGCAACACTACTGTATTTTATTAGTATTTTCCTCGGAAGAGATTAATAAAATCCTAAAAATTTAATAACCACTTGTTCCCTGAGCGTAGTCGAAGGGCAAGTGGTTATTTTATCCTGAAACATTATTAGGATTGTATCCCATATACGGCACATGTTTTTCGTTGAAACTAACACCGAAAGTTTCCAATTCTTCCAAAATAGGATTATAGACTTCTCTAGTAATTGGAATTTGAACGCCCGGTGTAGTGATTTCTTTATTCAGAATTTTAAGCGCGGCAATCGCGACGGGTAAGCCCACGGTTTTTGCCATCGCAGTATAGGTTTGGTCTTCACCAATAAGGACCATGCTGCTATCAATTTGTTTCTTTTCACCGTTGACTTCGTACCCAAATTTATGATACATCACAATCATGTCTTTATCATCATGCTTCAGCGTCCATTTGTCCATTAAGATCTTCTGAAGCGCTTGCGCAGGGGTTGCGTTTTTAATTCCGATAAACTTATTCGGATTAAAAATATCCAATTCTTCCAATTTTCCCCACATAATATCGTCTTGATCAATCTTCAAATTATGGCGTAGCTTCAGCTCTACTGAATCGGTTGGGGAATAGGGTAAAAATAAGTTGACGAACGCACGATAAGAAAGATTTTCAGAATCTGGGATGGTGTAGCCATCATCTGTCATTCCTAATTGTACAAACATATTCCAAGCCTTGCTGAAACCCACGTGACGCATCGTTCCGCGATAGAGAGTAAGGATATCTTCCAGTCCGTAAATGCTTCGGTATTTTAATGAATTTCTATTGGCATAGGCTTCAAAACGCCCATGACCTTCAATATCTAGGAATTCTGTTCTTCGGAATAGTCTATGATACGGAATGTACTTATAGGTACCTTCCTGAATAAATTCAGCAGCGCCACCTTGTCCTGCCAGCACTACGTTTCTTGGATTCCAGGTAAATTTATAATGCCAAAGATTATCGTCACTTTCAGGAGCAATTAAACCCCCAGTAAACGATTCAAAAAGTAATATTTTTCCTCCTTGGTCACGAATATGGTCTATCACCTTCATGGCACTCATATGGTCAATGCCAGGATCCACACCAATTTCATTCATAAAAACCAAGCCTTTTGCTTTTACTGCATCGTCAATGTCTTGCATTTCTTTGCTAACATAGGATGCAGTGACCATATGCTTGCCATATTTTAGACAATCTTTTGCCGCTTCCATATGTAAATGTGCTGGAAGCATCGAGATAATTAAATCGTTTTGAGGAATAATTTCATTACGCTGTACCTCATTAAATACATCGAAGTGAATTCCTTTGGCATTAGGGTGTCCCTGTGTAAATTTTTGTGCATTTTCTTCAGAAAGATCTCCAATGGTAATAAAAAGATTTTCGGCTGAAGATTTATCTAATAAATACTGAATTAAACTCGTGGCAGAACGACCTGCTCCTATAATTAAAATGTGACGCATCCCGTTGGTTTTTCGTAAATTTGAAACGCTATTTTTAGCACAGCGAAAGTACTAAAATCGATTGGGAACGTATGAATAATTTGAACAAAAAAATATTAATTACTGCTACATTATTAGCGGCAATAACCATAGCTATTGGAGCATTTGGTGCTCATGGATTGAAGAAGATTGTGGATGAAGCTTCCGTGCGTAGTTTTGAAACAGGGGTGCGGTATCAAATGTACCATGTAATTGCATTGGTTATTATTGGTTTTGGAGGGGGAATATCTGAAAACACTAAAAAATGGGTCTTTCGTTTTTTTGTATTGGGTCTTTTATTGTTTTCTGGATCGATTTACTTGTTAACACTTAAAGAATTTCTTCCTTTTGGTGTAGGTTTTCTTGGGCCGGTTACCCCTATTGGAGGACTTATGTTTATAATAGGCTGGTTGAGGTTATGTTACGGAATTATTAAAATAAAGTAAATATAAATTTCCCTTTTTGAAGGGTTATCCCAATTGGTTTTTTTATTTTTGCAGTCACAACAAATCCGATATTATGGTAGATAACGGCAACGCTACGAAATCGATTTCGATAGAGTCTTACGGAATCAAGAATGCAACAGTAAAATACCAACTCACCTCAGAACAACTCCACGAGGAAACATTACAGAAAAATCAAGGAAAAGAAGCCAGTTCAGGTGCACTTGCAGTAAATACAGGAGAATTTACTGGGCGTTCACCAAAGGACAGATTTATTGTAAAAGATGACATTACGAAAGACCGTGTTTGGTGGGGAAATATCAATATTCCTTTTGAGCCAGATTCTTTTGATGCTCTTTATAAAAGAATCACAGAGTACCTTTCTGGGAAAGAAGTGTATGTTCGCGATAGCTATGCTTGTGCAGACCCTAATTACCGTTTAAACATTCGTGTAATTAACGAATATCCTTGGAGCAATATGTTTGCTTTTAATATGTTTTTACGTCCAGAAGAGGAAGAACTACATGGTTTTTCACCAGAATGGCTTGTTGTGAATGCGCCAGGATTTATGGCGATTCCAGATCGCGATGGAACAAGACAACATAATTTTGCCATTTTAAATTTCACCAAAAAGATTGCAATTATAGGAGGGACAGGATATACAGGAGAGATTAAAAAAGGAATATTTTCCGCTTTAAATTTTATTCTACCAGTTTTCAAAAATACCTTGCCTATGCATTGCTCTGCCAATGTTGGGGAAGATGGGGAAACAGCTATATTCTTTGGATTATCTGGAACGGGGAAAACAACACTTTCCGCAGATCCAAATAGAAGACTAATAGGTGACGATGAGCATGGATGGACTGCTGAAAACACAGTTTTCAATTTTGAAGGAGGGTGTTATGCAAAAGTGATTAACCTTTCAGAAGAAAACGAACCCGATATTTATAGAGCTATAAAGCCAGGAGCCATTTTGGAAAATGTGATTATGAATGAAATGGGCGAGGTAGATTTCGCAGATATTTCCATTACACAAAATACACGAGTGAGTTACCCCATTTATCATATAGATAATATACAAGTGCCTTCGATAGGAAGAAACCCAAAAAATATTTTCTTTTTAACGGCAGATGCTTTTGGGGTGTTACCACCAATTTCAAAATTAACACCTGGGCAAGCAGCCTATCATTTTATAAGTGGCTATACAGCGAAAGTAGCGGGTACCGAAGCTGGTATTACAGAGCCTGTGCCAAGTTTTTCTGCATGTTTTGGTGCTCCATTTATGCCTTTACACCCTACAAAATATGCCGAAATGTTAAGTAAAAAAATGCAAGACGCTGGGGTTCATGTATGGTTGGTAAATACGGGATGGACTGGAGGTCCCTATGGTGTGGGAACAAGAATGAAATTAAAATATACTCGTGCGATGATAACGGCTGCTTTAAATGGTTCTCTGGAAGAAGCAAATAAGGGTAATTATCATGTACATTCAATCTTTGGGGTACATCAACCAAGAACGTGTCCTAATGTCCCAACCGATGTATTAAGTCCTAGACAAACGTGGAATAACGATGAAGGGTATTATAAAACAGCACATAAATTGGCAAATTCATTTAAAGAGAACTTTAAAAAGTTTGAAGAATATGCTAATAAAGAAATACTAGCTGGAGGTCCTCTAGTATAACCTTTTAGCTCACCCATAAAAAAAGGCTACCATTTGGTAGCCTTTTTTGTTTTTTAGAGATTAGAATTATTTCTTTCCGTTAACTTCTTTTATATATTTTTCTAACGCCATGGTCATTGATGGCGTTTCTGGGGTTGGAGCTTTAATATCTACTCTTAAGCCATTCTCGGTAGCGGCTTTAATGGTTGTATTCCCAAAAACTGCAATGCGAGTTTCTTTTTGATCAAAATCTGGAAAATTTTCAAGTAATGAACGTATTCCACTTGGACTAAAGAATACTAAAATATCATAATACACATCACGTAAGTCTGATAAATCACTAATTACTGTTTTGTAAAAAGTTGCTTGTTTCCAATTAACACCTAGGTCATTTAGTACCAAAGGCGCTTCAGGCTTCAATTTATCTGAAGAAGGTAGTAAAAAGACTTCGTTTTTATATTTTTTGATGAGTGGTGATAATTCAGTAAAAGTACTTTTACCTACGTATATCTTTCTTTTTCTATACACCACATATTTTTGAAGATAATATGCAACAGCCTCACTTTGGCAAAAATACTTCATAGTGTCTGGCACCTTAAAGCGAAGCTCTTCAGCTATTCTGAAAAAGTGATCTACAGCATTTCTACTGGTTAGGATAATGGCTGTGTATTTTGTGAGATCTATCTTTTGTCCACGCACATCTTTGCTAGAAACTCCTTCAACGTGAATAAAAGGCCTAAAGTCTATTTTAACTTTTTGTCTATCTATTAAATCAAAATAGGGAGAGTTTTCAACTTTAGGTTCTGGTTGAGATACCAAAATAGTTTTCACCTTCATAAGCTAGTTTTTTTTATCCTAAATCACACAACTAATTTATAGAGTATAACATAGGGTGCAAATTCAAGTGCGCAAAGATATAAAATAAAATACAAGAATTTCCTTAAAATTAGTGTAGTGTTTTTTTTTATGCTTGAAATTAAGGCAATAACATACAAGAATACAAATCCAATAATAACAAAATTAATTACAGAGCTATCTGGGAGATAGATAAAGTAGAAAATGAGATTTGCAATAAGTACAATGAGGGATAACAGATTTATATAGTTTAATTTTTCATAAAGATAGTCCTGCACGAGTTTTTCAATATCAAAAATATGAGCAACTAGTTTTTCAATGTAATATTTTGCTAAAATTATAAGCGTGTACCCTGTAAATACCTGCAAAAATAGAACGGGGGTGTTTTTATAGCTTCCCTTGCCAAGGCTTAATAAAATACAAATAAATAAAGAAAAGGAAACCGCTTGTACTATAAATAATAATAAACTGAAAGGATGTGTTACTTCGGCACTCTTTCCCTCTACGCTAAAATATTTGTTGGTAATAGGGAGTAGCATAAATTCTTGAAAACGACGGGGAAATCTTGTTTTTACAATAGCCAGCAGCGCAAAAACACCCACTAAAATGAGAATAATCCAGTCCTTATTTTCTATCAATCGTAGCTCCATAAATACCCATAAATAGTAGGAGGTAAAAATAATGGAAAATAAAGCGAAACGGAAGAAACCGCCTAAAAATCTGTATCCCAATCTAATGATAAATTTTTCTTAAATGGTGTTTTTAGAATATTTGCAATCCTTAAAAAAGAGGTACATTTGCCCAAAATTGGGAGCATGGCAAATGCCTTAGTGGTCATACCTACATATAATGAAATTGATAACATCGAGAAAATTGTTAGGAATATATTTTCCTTACAAAAACAGTTTCATGTATTGGTTGTAGATGATGATTCACCAGATTTAACTGCTTTAAAAGTGAAAGAGCTTATGGAAGAGTTTCCAGAAAAGCTTTTTTTAGAACAAAGAGCGGGCAAGCTAGGATTGGGAAGCGCCTATATTTTGGGATTTAAGTGGGCGTTGCAAAGAGAGTATGAGTTTATTTTTGAAATGGATGCCGATTTTTCTCATAACCCCAATGACCTTATTCGCCTTTACAATGCTTGCCATAAAGAAGGAAACGATGTTGCTATAGGTTCGCGCTATAAAACAGGTGTAAACGTGGTGAATTGGCCTATGAGTAGGGTATTAATGTCGTGGTTGGCATCAAAATACGTGCGATTTATAACCCAAATGAATATTTACGACACCACCGCAGGTTTTATTTGCTATCGTCGCAGTGTGTTAGAAAAAATAAATCTAGATAAAATACAATTTATGGGATATGCGTTTCAAATAGAAATGAAATACAAAGCCTATCTCAGTAAATTTAAAATTGAAGAGGTTCCCGTCGTATTTACCGATAGAACCAAAGGAGAATCTAAAATGAGCAAGGGAATTATTTCCGAAGCAATTTTTGGTGTTATTTCCATGAGAATAAAAAGTATGTTTAAAACATTAGAAATATGATGAAGCAGGTATTAATTAAAAATGCCAATATTGTAAATGAGGGAAAGATCTTCAATGGTGACGTACTTATTGAAGGAGATCGTATTTCTGAAATTGCCGAAAGTATAAGCAGTAAATCTTCAGATACACAAGTCATTGAAGCAGATGGTTTGTATTTGTTACCCGGAATGATTGATGATCAGGTTCATTTTCGTGAACCAGGGCTTACACACAAAGCCACTATCGAAAGTGAATCGAAAGCTGCTGTAGCTGGCGGAATCACCTCTTTTATTGAAATGCCTAACACCGTTCCGCAGGCAACCACAATTGAATTATTGGAAGAAAAGTTCGCACGAGCTGCCGAAACTTCTTGGGCCAACTATTCGTTTATGTTTGGTGGCACTAATCATAATTTGGATGAAATCCTCAAAGTAGACGAAACCAAAGTCGCGGGTCTAAAATTGTTTTTGGGTTCTTCAACTGGCGATATGTTGGTGGATGATTTACAAGTCTTGGAAAAGATTTTTAGCAATACAAAGCTGTTGATTTCTGCACATTGTGAAGATGAAGCAACCATAAAAAATAACCTCACCAAGTATATTGAGCAATATGGCGATGATATTCCAGTGGAATTACACCCCATTATCCGAAGTGAAGAGGCTTGTTATATTTCTTCTTCTCGAGCTATTGAATTGGCTAAGAAAACAGGAGCGCGTTTACACGTTTTCCATCTTTCTACCGAAAAGGAAACGCATCTTTTTGATAAGAAAAAGAAGTTAGCCGATAAAAAAATCACTTCCGAAGTATGTATTCATCATCTTTGGTTTACCGATGAAGATTATAAATCCAAAAGCACAAAAATTAAGTGGAATCCAGCGGTAAAAACGCAAAAAGACAAAGACGGTCTTTGGAAAGCCTTGTTGGAAGACCGCATCGATGTTATTGCTACAGACCACGCGCCGCATACGCTGGATGAAAAAAATCAAGTATATACCAAAGCGCCTTCGGGTGGGCCATTGGTGCAGCATGCTTTAGTAGCTTTGTTGGAAATGTACCATAAAGAGATGATTTCGTTAGAGAAAATGGTTGAAAAATTTGCGCATAATCCTGCGATTTTATTCGAAATTAAGGATCGTGGATACATTCGTAAAGGGTATAAAGCAGATTTAGTATTGGTGGATATCAATGCACCCTGGACCGTAAACAAAGAGAATATTTTGTATCACTGTGGTTGGTCACCTTTTGAAGGCACTACTTTTAGGTCGCGTGTACGTTACACATTTATTAATGGGGTGTTGGCTTTCGAAAATGGTAAATTTCCCAATAGAACCCACGGAGAACGATTAACTTTTAACAGAGGATGAGATTTTTAGTTAGTGTACTTATTTTATCTTTTTTGGCGGGTTGTCAGGATGTAAAGCGTCCCATAAAACCAGACAACCTAATTCCGAAGGATAAAATGGTCTTAATTTTATCTGAATCCTATACTGGAAACGCCGCACGTAGTATTAATAATAGAATTATGCGAGACGAGGTGATTCAATTAGACTCGCTAATATTTAAAAAATTTGATATTGACAGCCTTCAATTTGCGCAAAGTAATGCCTACTACGCCTCTCAGTTTAATGACTACATTGATATTTTAAAGAAAGTAGAAGAACGCTTAGTGGCTCAAAAAGCAGAAATTGATACCTTACTCATTCGAGAAGCTAAAATTAAAAAGGACAGTATTGATGCATTGCGTGATAAGCGAAAAGAAAAAAAGGACTCAGTAAAAGGGAAAAAGGATTCTATTACTGAAGGAATTTCAATTCCTCCTGTTCAAAATTAGGAGCGGTAGTTTTTGACAATTCGGGAAATGGTTTCGTCATACGGAGTAAACTTAAATCCTAATTCCTTTTCAATTTTTGAGGCATCATATTTCGAATACGTAAACATAGAATGAATCATTGCCTTTAACAAACTTCTTTTTGTCCTGAAGAGCTTACTCGAGAGCCAATCCAAGCTGCTTAAAAACAACAACGTTCTTTTGGATATACTTTTAGAAGGTGCTGGCTTCCCCAAAACAACACTTAAGCCACCCAAAAATTCTTTATAGGTTAGATTTTTCGAAACCAACACGAAGCGTTCATTTTTTATATCACTTTCCATTAGAGACAGCATGACTTTTACTACGTCTTTAATATCCACAAAACCGGAACTTCCTTCAGTATAATACTTCACTCCTTTGGCGGCTCTTGTAATAAGCCTTCCACTGCTCGAATGCCAATAGCCTTCGCCTAAAATCACTCCCGGATTTATAATCACAGCATCTAAACCTTCCTGCGTGCCTCGCCACACTTCCATTTCGGCGCCATATTTTGTAATGGAATATACACTGTTTTTTTCTTCGGGATTCCAAGGAGTTTCTTCGGTGATATATTCACCATTAAGTGACTGTCCCAACGTAGCAATGGAGCTTACACAGCATATTTTTTTCACGTTGTTTGCCAGAGCGATATTGACCACATTCGCAGTGCCCTCGATATTTGCTTTTTTTAGGGCGTGATAGTGTTTGGGGTTAAAACTAACAAAGGCTGCACAATGATATACGTGGGTAATACCTTCAAAAGCTTTGGTAAGTGCAGGGATTTCTGTGATATTGGCTTCCACCCATTCAATCTTTTGGTAGAGAATTTCGGTATCTTGTGTGTAATAAGAAAACACCCTTTTTACCGACTCCAAATCGCTCGATTTTCTATGCGTAGCTCGAACCTTTGAATGCTGTTCAAGCAAATGATAGAGCAAATGTGCTCCTACCAATCCTGTACCGCCCGTGACTAATATCATTTGGGAAAGATACAAGTTTGTTTTGAAAAAAATATTTAGGAAATCTTTTCTAAAAATAATTTTAACTATCTTGTAGGTAATTTATTTAAAATCATTTTATTATGAAAATAATCATTTCCTTGGGGAGGGGAATAAAGATTTTTCTTCTCCTTTTCTGTATTTTTTTATTTAATCCAACTACAATATTAGCCCAAGAGGAATTATGTGAGTACATCCATGATGCTTCTGTAGAGCAAAACACTTATTATTCGTATTCAACGTGCCCAAATGAAATTGCATCTCATACCCCATGTTTTTAACATAAAATTTACAGTTAAATGAACTTGGGGAGACACTTGTTAGCTATTTTTTTTGAAATTGTATTTATAATAAAGTAGTTTAGAGAAAGTATTTACCTAAGTCGTTTAAAAGTCGGAATTACCGAAACAGCGACTTAAAACTATTTCTGAAAGTAGGTGACAAAAATAATTTTAATTATGAAGAAATTAATATTTCTTAAAAAAATTTCTTTTTTATCAATTTCTCTCCTTTTTATTAATTGTCAAAAAGAAGAAGCAAATCAAATAATAGAACATAATCATTCTATTGAACAAAAGTATACTAAAAAGAGCGTGAGTTTTAAAGATTTCAAGAGTAATTTTCTTGAAATTAATTCCCAAGAAAATACCAAAAATTACTTTATAGTTAATAATAATCGTATTGGAGGAGATTATATTATAAGTGTAAATACTGATAGAATTGTAGAGTTTTCAAATGATAGTATTACAACTTATACATTTAATGCAGTGACGGAAGATCAAGATTTTGAAAGCTTTACCAATCTAGTTTATTTTGAAAAGAATGGACATACAGGTGAGGTGATTTTAAAATATACTCCTACACAGCAATGGATTGATAGATTAGCAGAAGGGGATAAACAGCTATTTAGTGGAATGTTAAGTATAATGTCACCTGATGGCGAGGTTTTAAATGAAGAAGAAATGATTGACGGTGTTCCACAAGGTAGAGCAGCAGAGTGTATATTTAGTGTAACGCCTATTTGGATAGATTGTTACGGGCAGTCTTGTCCTTGTCCAGATGGAAATGGATTTTTAGGCGGGTGGGATATATTTATGTCATGCCCTCCAGCTGGAGGAGGAGGGTCAGGTGGTTCTGGTGGCGGTGGTTCCGGAGGTGGTTCTGGTAGCGGTGGAGGATCGGGGAATAATGGTGATTTACCTACCGATCCGTTGGAATGGAATCTCTTTATGGATTTGGTAAGTTTACGAGGGCCTAATGATTATTTTTATTTAGATAATAATCTTGACCCTAATAATGCAATGGTTTATTCAAGTTTTGATGAATTTGAAATACTTTTTTTAGAAGAATTAGTTAATCATAATGCAGAAATAATTGATAATCAGGATGGGACTTATACTACACATTACAGATTCCCATTGACAATGTCTGAAATAAATGTATTTATTAATCAAACATTGAGAGATGTTTCAAACAACCAATATTATCAATTGCATTCTATAACAACATCCCATACTGGAACAACTTTAGGCAGAACTTGGACAGTTGATACTACTAATTTTACTATTAATACAACTGCTGGTAAAGCGTCTATTGATATTTGGGGATCTATTGGTTATGATTCATTTATTTCAGAAATTGGATTCTTTTTTCATAGATTCGTACATTTATCCATAGATATTAATATTGATACAGGACAAACAATGGGTGTCTCAATAAGTTTTGATTAATAAATTTAAGTATTATGATTATACAGAAAACTATTTTGGAACCTAACGAAGAAAATATTTATGAAATTACAGGAGCATTTTGGCCAGATTTTTTTCTTATTTTCTTGAATATTGTCTTACCTATTCTTGTCTTTTTTGGGGTAGTTTATTGTTTAATAAAATTTTATAAACTATTTAAAGAAATGAAAGAGATATTAAAAGAAATTAATGGGAATATAGAAAGGAAAAGTAAAAATTAGATATAGTTATAAGTTATTAAAAATCTTTATTTGATAACTTTTTCTTCTGTTATTATTTCTAATAGGAATTTATGTTTTATATAGAATATTTAAGAAAGTAAAAAAATAAATATTTAGTGTTTTCATTTAAGTCATCAAGTTTTTTGATGACTTAAATTTTTACAATAATTTGATTCTTAAAAACCTAATTGTATGTCACAATTAGTGTATACTAAGTTATAAAATTAAAAGGTCAAATAGTAAAGAAATCGATTTTACATTTGGAGTCTGCAATAAAAGATTATCGAAAAGATAATTTGTTTTTAGGTATACTTTTCCATTTTAATACATCCAACTATCTTTGCGACAAACAAAAAGACAATGCTTAAAAATTTTATAGAAGAATTGACATGGCGTGGGATGATTCACGATGTCATGCCAGACACCGAAACACACCTTAATGAAGCGATACGTGTGGCGTATGTAGGCTTTGACCCTACAGCAGATTCCTTACACATTGGGAACTTGGTACCTATTATGTTGTTAGCATTTTTTCAGCGTTGTGGACATAGGCCAGTAGCATTGGTGGGCGGTGCAACGGGAATGATTGGTGACCCCTCAGGGAAATCGAGCGAACGAAATTTGCTAGACGAAAAAACACTGCGTCACAATCAAGAATGTGTGCGACAGCAATTGTCTCAGTTTTTAGATTTTTCTTCAGGAGCTGAAAATGAAGCGGTAATGGTTAATAACTACGATTGGATGAAGGAATTTACTTTTCTGGATTTTATTCGCGATGTTGGGAAGCATATTACCGTGAATTATATGATGGCAAAAGATTCTGTAAAGAATAGAATCTCTGGCGAAGGAAATGATGGTATGTCTTTTACGGAGTTTACCTATCAATTGGTGCAGGGATACGATTTTCTTCATTTATTTAAAAACCATAATTGCACCCTCCAAATGGGTGGAAGCGACCAATGGGGGAATATTACCACAGGAACCGAATTAATCCGCAGAATTGGCAATGGAAAAGGCTACGCGCTTACCTGCCCTTTAATTACAAAAAGCGATGGAAGCAAATTCGGAAAAAGCGAAGGCGGCAACGTTTGGTTGGATGCCAATAGAACATCACCTTATAAATTTTACCAATATTGGTTAAATACCAGTGATGAAGATGCCGAAAAATATATCAAAATTTTTACCTTTTTGGATAAAGAAACGATTGAAAGCTTAGTAGCAGAACATAAAGAAGCACCCCATATGCGTTTGCTTCAAAAGCGATTAGCACAAGAGGTAACCATTACAGTGCATAGTGAAGTAGAATATGAAAATGCAGTGAAAGCTTCCGAGATTTTATTTGGAAAATCAACTTCCGAAGATTTAAAAAACCTGAATGAAAAAACCTTCCTCGATGTATTTGAAGGGGTTCCACAAGCGGAAATACCTTCAGAAGAATTAACCAACGGATTCGATATTATTGGTGCTTTGGCTGAGAAGACAGGTTTTTTAAAATCCAATGGCGAAGCACGTCGCGCTTTGAAAGAGAATTCTATTTCGGTAAATAAAGAAAAGGTGGGTGAAGATTTTCAGATTACCTCAAACGACTTAATTAATGGTCAGTTTGTATTACTTCAGCGAGGTAAAAAGAACTATTTTATCATTAAAGTTGTATAAATTGTCATTCAGAGTGAAACGAAGAATCTTTTAGATGAGATTCCTCACGTACGTTCGGAATGACAAAACAAGAAAGCCCCGATTCCTCGAGGCTTTCAACTAACTAACCAACCAATTATGAATGTAGTTAAGGGAAATTTCCCTTTTTCATAACACTATATTGGTCGTGCTATTTACCATTCCTTACAGTTATTACATAAAATTAGAAACCTCAGGATAGGGGATTAGAGAACTTATTAATAAAGCAATACTTTCCTTTACAATAAGGGTAATACTCACTAGTGTAGCAGCCACTAGAATGGCAACCCCTACATGATTGTTTTTAATGGCTTGAAACTCATTAATCCCACGTGTAAGCATGGAAAATAGAAAAAATACCGAAGCATTGATAATCACGGCTGCTAAAAACCCTATTAATAAATAAATCCCCGAATATTTTACAATGGTTGCCATATCAACCGCATCGGTTTGCGTGGTTGCCAACCGAATTATATTGGTGATGGAAGGTAGAATTTCGCTTAAAATAAGTCCAATACTTAGGATGATTCCCGAAGTGAAAACGGTAAAAGCAGTATTGTTCCCTTTTACATCTTCTTTTTGGAAAAATAGTTTGTGAAGGATGCTATACGAAACATAAATAATGGCCACCGTAATAAGTATGGATAGGATGACTTCAAAAAGTGCGAGTGTAAAAAGTTGTTTGTTCATGAGTTCGTTATTTACTTGTTAGTACCACATTCCAGTGGGTAATATCGTTAAAATTGCCAGGAAGCTGCCCTGCTGTATAATATTTTGCGGTGGTTTCCCAAACCACATATTTTTTTCCGTAGTGAGTTTTAAACAATCCAGTCGCAGGGATATTTATCCCAATAATAGAATGTCTATAAAACGTACTATTTAATATGGCGACATCATAGTTAAAATGTTTCAAAATGGAGTAAATTAAAACCGTACGCGTATCGCAATCGCCTTTTAAATTCTGAAGAAAAGACACCGGATTTTGAATGCCATACTTTATGTTTCCAATACAACAATCGGGACAATCTTCGAGTACTGTTCGTATGGAATCTTCATAACTATCTGCAGGCAAGCAAGCCTCTTGAAACACAAAAGAATAGGGAATGTCTTGGATGCAGGAAATGACCATTTCGGCAAATTCCATCTGATTTAGTTTTTTGTTCAAATGAATTTCTTCAAAAGCCTTCATCACGAGATCGAGGCTAGGAGTATCTGTTCTATCAATATAGTCGTAAAGCATTCCCCAAAAATTTGAGCCAGAAACGGGTCTAAACCCATCTGTTGTTCGAAATAGGCGAAGAAAATCTTTTTCTCGAACCGTTAATTTTCCTTGGTAATTATTTCCGTAGTTATCTTTCCAAACACGATTGCTTGAATACACTGAAATAGAATCAACCCCTTCTAAAATAGTAGATTTTGCCACACCTTCTTCGATGTTGAATGTAATATCATCGGAAGCTGGAATTTTTACAAACTCAATAATAAATAGAAATAAAAACCGAATTCCAATAATTAGGAAAAAGATGAACCCTACATTTTTTAATAGGCTCGAAATAGTAGGCTTCCCAATTAGCTTTGATGTTAGTAAAGCAGCAATAATCCCAGCAATAACAAAAGATATAATCCATTGAATATTTAGAATAGAAGCGATAACAATGGCTCCAATAAAGCTGATGAGCACAAAAACAAAAAGCCAAAGGCATCCATTATTTTTTTTAGTTTTTTGCTCCATTAAAGTACCATAAGATTACATCCTCGAATATCGCTGGTGTCAAATCTACCTAAAATTTCGAAATTTCCATAAGGTAAGGTCTTTCCTAAATCTTGTGTCGCTATAAAAGAACAGGAATAGAGATTTGCCAAGTCGATAACATTAATTCCCCCCGTTTTATCTGAAATGAAAGTGAGTGCGTCCTCTGTATCGCGGGTAATAACTTTCATCCAGGGAGGTGTTTTAAAAACTCCTTCGCCAAACGAATACGCTTGAGAAAGCAGTTCTGTCATTCCATATTCACTATGAATTTCAGAAACGCCAAAACCCTTTTTCAGTCTTTCGTGTAAGGCTTCTTTAATGAGTTCTTTCCGTCTTCCTTTCATTCCGCCCGTTTCTAAAACAATAGTATGCTTTAATTGAAAATTTTGCTTTTCGATGAGGTCCAACAAAGCATAAGAAACTCCTATTAAGAGTGTTTTCTGCTTTTTGCTTTCGAGCTCTTCTAGTTTCTGAATAAGTGTATCATAATTATGAAGATAAAAGCCACTGTAAGCATTGCTTTTTTCAATTAAGGATTGCACCATATAAATGAGTGAAGATCCTTCTCGCTCCAAATATGATGGGAGCAAGGCAAGTATTGTCCAATCTTTTGGGTTACCATAACATTGCTGAAAGGCTTTCAAAAAACTTTGTTCGTAAAGCGGAAGATTTGCCACGTAGTGTTTACTTGTAACCATTCCTGTAGTGCCACTACTTGTAAAAAGGGTTTCAGGGTGTTTTTCTTCGGAAAGGATTTTATGTGTTTTAAAAAATTCTATTGGTAGAAAGGGAATAGTTTCGAGTGTATTTACATTATCGGGATTTTTGTGAAGCAGATTACAAAAATCCCGGTACACTTTTACGTGCTTATATTGATATTGAAAAACTTGTAGCGCAAGTGCTTCAAATTCTTGTTCACCTTTTATCTGAAAAATTGCTTTTTCGAGCATAGTTACGTCTTGGACTATTCAAAAATAGGCAATAAAAAAAGCTTCCGTACCTACAGAAGCTTTTTTAGAAAAATTATTTAATAAAGTTTATCTCACTACCAATTTTTTGGTTTCAGAAATGTTTCCTTGTGTAATTTGAACGATATAAACACCACTTGTAAGTTGAGAGATATTCATTCTTTCATTTGAAACAGTAGTAGTCATCACTTTTTTTCCTAAAACGTCGAAAATAGCAACTTTCTTTTCACCAGAAACAGGAGAACTAATATTTAAGAAACCTTGAGCTGGATTAGGGTAGATTGCAAATTGGTTTGAGTTTTGATCATTAATTCCTAGAGGATCACCAGAAAATACAACGTTGTCTAAAAAGAAAACCTCTGAAGATGCATTACACCTTGCCTCTACAACCAATTGTACATTACTAGATGGAAGATTAACCCCACCTGTCTGCCATTGAAGGATATAGTTTCCAGTACCACCATCCACAGGAACAAAATCATCAATATCACTCCCTGTTGTATCAATAATATCAATTTCGGTAGCATTATCAAGGTCTTTTACATAGATTCTAAATCTATCTGAGCCAGATTCGTTAGTAGTTCCATCGCCTTCAAAATTTCCAGAAGAACCATCTCCGTTAATAGAGAAGATATAATCTATGCTTACTGATGGAGTAGTTATACCTGTTAGGTCAACGGGATCAAATTCTAAAATGTAGTTTCCGTCCACATCACTTATTTGGTATCCTTGAATCCCTTCAGTAAATAAAACTTCAGAACCTGGAGTAAAGTTGGTAACTCCTACGAAATCACCATCGGTCAAACCAACATCTGGAGTGTCATAAGGCTCATATCTAGCATCAACCCCCAGTTCTGTACCGCCAGATTGATCTACAGGAGTTTGAAATGGATTATTAACAAGGTCGTGAGGTACATTAGCATCACCAGTATCAAAATATTTTTCATCATTAACACCAACAATAATAACTTCTTCTTCGAAGCTGGTACTTGCAATTTGTGCGATAGAGGTAGCACTAATTAATAGTGCCATTAAAAAAGTAATTTTTTTCATCATGTATAGTTGTTTTATTATTACAAAGAAAAGAATTTTTTGACTTTTATGGAGGATTTTTTTAAAGGTTTACTTTAAAATAATAAGGGAATCCCTAATTTTATTTGATTGTAAGACTAATGTTACTTAATCGTTAACAATGAGACATAAAAATCCTTAAAAAAAGAATATGCAGTATATTTATCATCGAGAAATATACATTACTCATGAAAAAAAAGGATACAAGAATACTATTGGTGGATGATGAGCCAGATATATTAGAAATAATTGGCTATAATTTATCTGCAGAAGGCTATCAAATTATAACTGCGGAAAACGGAATACAAGCGATTGCTGAAGCAAAAAAACATTTACCACATTTAATAGTTCTAGATGTAATGATGCCAGAAATGGATGGAATTGAAGCGTGTGAAAAAATGAGAGCCATTCCAGAGCTTTCTGAAACAATTATAACTTTTTTAACCGCTCGCGGTGAGGACTATTCTCAAGTAGCAGGTTTTGAAGCTGGGGCAGACGATTATATTACTAAACCAATTAAACCGAAGGTATTAGTAAGTAAGGTTAAGGCTTTATTGCGAAGATTTAAGGAGCCAGAAATTGTCGACAATACTATTAAATTGGGCAACATAGTAATTAACAGGGAAGAGTATAAAGTGTTAAAAGGGAAAGAAGAGATTATTTTGCCAAGAAAAGAATTTGAACTTTTATCATTATTAGCTTCAAAACCCGGAAAAGTGTTTAAAAGAGAAGACATTCTCGACACTGTTTGGGGTAACGAAGTGGTCGTTGGAGGTCGTACCATTGATGTTCACATTAGAAAATTACGTGAAAAATTAGGGGATGAAAAATTTAAAACGGTTAAAGGAGTTGGGTATAAGTTTGTAGTTTAATGACTAAAATTTTTAAAAAAACATACAAGTTTGCGGGTTTTACTTCAACCTTTATTACTTTCTTCCTAACAGCTTTGTTGGGAGTTTTTTTTTATTGGCATGGAGGCATTAGTTATTGGTTTTTACTTCTCTTTTTTTTAATAAGCTATTTCCTAACTTTTTTTGTGATTCAGTATCGTGTAGAAAAACTTATTTATAAACAAGTAAAGAAGATTTATAACGATGTAAAACTTTTGGATGCAAGCACTTTTGATAAACAAAAGATTACAACAGATATGGCAACTTTAACCAGAGAAGTTGAACGATTTGCCGAAGATAAAAAACTAGAAATAGAAACCCTTATCGATAGGGAAAACTATAGAAAAGAGTTTATGGGGAATGTTTCTCACGAATTAAAAACGCCTCTTTTTACCGTTCAAGGGTATATTTTAACGCTACTTGATGGAGCTATGAAAGACAAATCGGTGCGAAAAAAATACCTGCAACGCGCCAATAAAGGCGTTGAGCGACTCATTTATATTGTTAAAGATCTTGATATGATTACCAAACTCGAAATTGGAGATTTAA
This sequence comes from Flavobacteriaceae bacterium, assembly GCA_034670265.1. GTDB lineage: Bacteria > Bacteroidota > Bacteroidia > Flavobacteriales > Flavobacteriaceae > Halomarinibacterium. The sequence continues at coordinate 469,354 of JAXMNU010000003.1, forward strand.
CGCTGTATAAGGAGGATTTTAATATTATAGAGTTAGTTCAAAATGTGTTCGATTTATTGGAAATGAAAGCCGCCAAAAAGAATATAACCCTCACTTTTGATATTGATTACCAAGACAGCATTATGGTCTATGCAGATAGAGAAAGAATACAACAAGTATTAACCAATCTAGTTGAAAATTCTATTAAATATGGAAGGGAAGAAGGTACTACAGAAGTGAGTATAGAAAAATTAATCAAAAATAAAGTCATTGTTCGAATTACCGATAATGGAGAAGGTGTTGAAAAACAGCACCTAACAAGGCTTTTTGAACGTTTTTATAGGGTGGATAAAAGTGGTTCTCGAAAAGTAGGAGGTAGTGGGTTAGGACTCGCTATTGTAAAACACCTAGTTGAAGCCCATAACGAAAAAATATATGTAGAAAGCCAAATAGGTGTAGGATCGGAATTTTCATTTACCCTCGAAAAGAGCAAATAACTTTTTAAAGTTTACTTCGTATTTAAATTCTTTTAAGCCTTTATAAAGTGGAATTTCTTTTAGTTTTTCAATAGTAAAATCTTCCTGTTTACAAGAAGGGACAATACCATTTGACTTTAGTTTTTTAGCTAAATATTTCTGTTCAAATTGCCCTGGTGTTGGTATAAAATATGCCTCTTTTTCCAAAGCTGCTAAATCCATAATTGTTGTGTACCCAGAACGAGAAACAACTACTATACTTTCATTTATTGCTTTTTCTAAAGCTTTACTTTGTAAAAAATTGACAATAGTGATATTATTATTTTGAAGTATTTCTTCCTTTTCTTCAACAACGCCTCGTACAAGAAGTACTTTTTTTGAAGTGTTTAAAAACACATCCATCATTTTTACTTCCAGCATAGTCCTTTGGGGTTCTGGTCCCGAAAGCAACACCAAAATATCATATTTTTTAGGCAAATCCTTTTTTTTCATCCTACTAAGAGGACCTATATACGTAACAGGAAATGTTATATTTTTTGAATGTCCCAGCTTTCCACTTAAATTAATGCTTTCTGCCACATCGGGAATCCAACAAGCATCATACTTCGAAATTATTTTTTGATGCATTTTACTACTGAAAAAAGAAGTATTTCCGCTTAGTACATTTAACTGATGGGTAATAAAAACCGAAGGCACTTCTTTACTTCGCACTCCAAATCTATTATCGCTTATGATTCCGTGTATTTTACCTTCAGCAACGAGTTGTTTTACGACCTTTTTTTCTGCGGAAATTGTTTTTTTAATTTCGGGGAATTTCAAAAAGAGCTTCAGTTTAAAATATTCACCTTTTTTAGGATAGGTAATATTGTATGAGGGTAATTCAATATAGTCCAGTTGCGAAAACTCCTTCCGAAGTAATAAAAGAGGTGCACCATCACTTCCTAATAACACATGGTAGTCATTCCGAAGTAATTCAGAAATAATTGGGATACATCGGGTTGCGTGACCCAAACCCCAGTGCAACGGAGCAACTAATATTGTTCTTTTTTGTTTCAAATGCCTGAATTGATAGTTGAATGCTTTCATTTTGGGTGAAAAACAAAAGTAACCATTCTTTTTCCAGCTTTATATTTCCGTAATTTTACCAAAATTTAAAGAAATAGTATCACGTGGGAAGTAAAAATAAATTGAAACGTTTTAAAGAAAACGAAACCTTTGCTAATGTTATTCAGCCAACAAGAGAGGAACTTTTGCAAAAGGACTTCTTATTAAAAGGAAATTGGAAAAAGGAATTTTATAAAAATGAAAACCCGTTAGTACTCGAATTAGGCTGTGGTAAGGGAGAATATTCGGTAAATCTTGCCAAAAAATATCCTAATAAAAATTTTCTTGGAATTGATATTAAAGGAGCCCGCTTTTGGAGAGGCGCTAAAACCGCTTTAGAAGAAGGGTTGCAAAATGTAGGCTTTTTACGTACTCAAATAGAATTAATTGAACATTGTTTTGCCAAAAATGAAGTAGATGAAATTTGGATTACGTTTCCAGATCCTCAGATAAAATATAAAAGAACAAAACATCGACTCACCAATGAAGAGTTTTTAAATAACTATCGAAAAGTATTAAAACCAGAGGGGGTTATTCATTTAAAAACAGATAGTGAGTTTATGCATGGCTATACCTTAGGACTATTACATGGTTTAGGCGAGAAAATTATATATGCCCATCATGATGTTTACGGAAGTACGGGAGCTCCCAAAGAGGTGACAGAAATACAGACCTTTTATGAGCAGCAATATTTGGATAAAGGGAAGAAAATCACCTATGTGAGTTTTCAACTTGCTTCCAAATAATTGTGTATCTTCACCCTGCAAACTAACCAAATGCAACTACTTACCAACTTTGTTATAGGCTTTTTGGCAGCTTTAATTGGGGTAATTCCTCCAGGTTTACTGAATATGACTGCGGCTAAAATTAGCATGAAACAGGGCAGAAAAATTGCTTTGTTGTTTTCTGTTGGAGTTTGTGTTACGGTTTGCTTACAAACCTTTTTAGCCCTTATTTTTGCGCGTTACTTAGATAAACATCCTGAGGTTGTCGATACACTTCAGAAAATGGCGTTGGGAATATTTATTTGCCTCACACTATATTTCTTTTTTATTGCAAAGGATACTAGAAGAGAGGCTCCAAAAGAAATGAAACATTCTAAAACAAACCGTTTTTTTTACGGAATGTTTCTCGCGGCTATTAATCTTCTGCCACTACCCTATTGGGTGTATATTAGTATTACTTTTGCAGCGTTTGGATGGTTTTCATTTGAGCAAATAGATCTATGGATGGCTGTGATTGCTTCAGGGTTGGGAACTTTTGCCATGCTTTTTATTTATGTACAGTTTTTCAGAAATCAGAAAGAGAAAAGAACTATTCGTTTTAATATGAATTATGTTATTGGTATCATTACAGCGATAATTTCTGCGATTACTTTTTTTAAAATATTTCAAGATTTTTAACATGGCAACTGATGGTTTTTTCGAAAAAGTATACGAAGTTGCCAAGCGTATCCCGCACGGAAGGGTGACCAGCTATGGAGCTATTGCGAATTATCTTGGTGCAGCAGGAAGCGCTAGAATGGTTGGTTGGGCAATGAATGCATCAGGAAATAAAGAAGATGTGCCTGCGCATAGAGTGGTTAACAGAAAAGGCTTACTGACTGGGAAGCATCATTTTTCGGGAACTAATTTAATGCAGCAGTTGTTAGAAAGTGAAGGTGTTGTCGTGATTGATAATCAAATTCAAGATTTTGAAACACTTTTTTGGAACCCAATGAAGGAATTATAATTTTGCTATTATAAGTATCCAAATTTCTACTAATCCTACCATAAATCATTTCAATAGCACAACTTCCTTTTCACAAGTTTTACCCTTATATTTGCACTTTAGAATAAGTCTAAATTAGTGAGAGCCAATTTTGAAAAGCAAAGTGCCTTCAAAATTTCAAGCCGAACTAACCCGGATTTAACATCGGGGTCTAACGTAAAAACATGAATTTGAATAAAAAGGACATACTAAAAGCATTAGAAACCATTTCATTACCTGGTGAAGGTAAGAATATGGTAGAGAGTGGTGCGGTACAAAATGTTATCACGTTTGCCAATGAAGTAATTGTGGATTTAAAAATGACAACGCCTGCCATGCATATCAAGAAACGGGCGGAAGCAGACGTTATTAAAACCATTCAAGAAAAGGTTTCTGCAGAGGCAGATGTAAAAGTGAACATAAAGGTGGAAGCTCCTCAAAAGCCACAAAATCCCAATTTAATAAAAGGGAAGCCCATCCCAGGAATTCAAAATATAGTTGCAGTTGCTTCAGGAAAAGGGGGGGTAGGAAAATCTACTGTCACTGCAAATTTAGCAGTTACGCTTTCCAAAATGGGTTTTAAAGTAGGAATTTTGGATGCCGATATTTACGGACCTTCTATTCCAATTATGTTTGATGTGTCATTAGAGAAGCCACTTTCGGTAAATGTAGAAGGGAAAAGTAAAATGAAGCCTATCGAAAATTATGGGGTAAAAATGCTTTCCATTGGGTTTTTTACCCAACCCAATCAAGCGGTGATTTGGCGCGGTCCAATGGCGGCAAAAGCACTCAATCAACTTATTTTTGATGCTGCTTGGGGCGAATTGGATTTTATGTTAATTGACCTTCCGCCAGGAACAGGAGATATCCATTTAAGTATTATGCAATCATTGCCTATTACTGGGGCTGTAGTTGTGAGTACTCCGCAAACGGTTGCGTTAGCAGATGCTCGTAAAGGAGTGGCGATGTTTCAGCAGGAAAATATACAGGTACCCGTTTTGGGAATCATAGAAAATATGGCCTATTTCACACCCGAAGAATTGCCTAATAATAAATATTATATCTTCGGAAAAGAAGGAGCCAAAAACCTTTCGGAAGATTTAGAGGTTCCCTTTTTAGGAGAAATTCCTTTGGTGCAAAGCATACGTGAAGCAGGTGATGTAGGGCATCCAGCTGCATTACAAACGGCAACCCAAGTAGAGATTGCTTTTGAAGAAGTGACAAGAAATGTCGTTGAGCAAACGGTTTTACGAAATGAAAATTTACCTCCCACTGAAGCTATCAAGATAACAACGATGGCAGGGTGTAGTGCTATAAAAAAATAACAAAATGGAAGAACTTAAAACAAAAGTAGAAGCTGCACTCGAAGAAATTAGACCGTTTCTTCAAAGTGATGGAGGTGATATTTCTTTGGTTTCCATAGAAGACGAAGGGAGGAAAGTGACTGTGCAATTGCTAGGAGCTTGTGTAGGTTGTTCTGTAAACCAAATGACCCTTAAAAGTGGCGTAGAAATGACTATAAAAAAGCATGCACCACAAGTGGAAAGTGTAGTAAATGTGTAAGTGATAATTATCATTTCTAATTAAAGTTAAATTTTTTTGTTTTGTATCTTAAAAAAGTTGAATTAAATAGATACCTGCCTTCGCAGGTAGAAGTATGATTAAAACCGATATTCTTATTATTGGCGCAGGTCCTACGGGACTTTTTACTGTTTTTGAAGCAGGGCTTTTAAAATTGAAGTGTCATTTAATAGATGCTTTACCCCAACCTGGTGGACAGTGTGCCGAAATTTACCCTAAAAAACCTATCTACGATATCCCTGCATTCCCAGAAATTTTGGCAGGCGATTTGGTGAATAACTTGATGAAACAAATTGAGCCTTTTCAACCAGGGTTTACCTTAGGCGAACGTGCAGAAACGATTAATAAATTAGAAGATGGCACTTTTATCGTAACAACCAATAAAGGTACAAAACACCAAGCGCCTATTGTTGCCATTGCAGGTGGTTTGGGAAGCTTTGAGCCTCGAAAACCTCCCATAACTTCAATTGAGAACTACGAAGAAAAAGGAGTTGAGTATTTTATTAAGGATCCAGAAGTTTATCGAAATAAAGAAGTCATTATTGCAGGTGGTGGAGATTCTGCATTAGACTGGACTATTTTTCTAGCAGACGTTGCCAAAAGGGTAACATTGGTTCATAGACGAAATGAATTTCGTGGAGCTTTAGATAGTGTTGAAAAAGTACAAGAGTTAAAAAATGAGAAGAAAATAGAAATCATTACACCTGCCGAAGTCGTAGATATTTATGGTGAAGATAAAGTTGAAGGTGTTTCCATAAAAAGAGGTGCCGAGGTATTCAATAAAAAATGTGATCATTTTGTTCCTTTGTTTGGGTTGTCACCTAAACTTGGGCCTATTGCCGATTGGGGTCTAGAAATTGAAAAGAACGCCATAAAAGTAGATAATGCCTTAGATTATCAAACAAACATTCCGGGCATTTATGCCATAGGCGATGTCAATACCTATCCAGGAAAACTGAAACTAATTCTTTGCGGATTTCACGAAGCCACGCTTATGTGTCAAAGTGCGTATCAGCGTATCTTTCCTAATAAAAGATATGTAATGAAATATACCACCGTTGGAGGTGTCCAAGGTTTTGATGGAAGTGTAAAAGAAGCTCCCAAAGCTGTAGTAAAAGCCATCGATTAATGGAACAAGACATTAAAGTCACTATCATTGATCGTCAAGGAGTAGCTCATAAAGTTGATGCACCCACCGATATGAATATGAACGTTATGGAATTGGTACGTGCTTACGAACTTGCTCCTGAAGGAACTATTGGTATTTGCGGTGGCATGGCCATGTGTGCCTCTTGCCAATGCTATGTAGAAAGTAACCATCAACTTCCCGAAAAAAGTGATGATGAAGAAGCGATGTTAGCCGAAGCATTTAATGTAAAAGAAAATAGCCGCTTAGGGTGTCAAATTCATATTCACCCCCAATTAGATGGACTTGTAGTAGAATTGGCTCCCGAGAGTTAGTTATTGTTTACAATATTCCGAAAGTTGTGTAGGGCCTTCTAAGACGGCTCGTATCACTTTTAATGTCCCATCTTCTGCAGTAGCAATTTGCCATTTTATCAAAGAAATACTACCGTTTACAATCTCAATACCTGTAATGCAGCGAGGATGTACACAACTTCCATCGTTAAAATATGCAATTTCACCAGGTTCTGGAAATCGAGGGCGATGGGTGTGGCCTGTGATGGTAAAAATATTTCCATTTTCAACAATCCACTTTTTGGTGCGTTTTTCAACTTTAATTAATTCGCTGTAATTTTTTGCAGGACTTGTTGGGTCGCCTATACCAAAAACTTGCAATTGTCGCCATAAAACGCGAACCATAAAGCGATTAAATTTCCAACCAACATAGTTCATAAAGTCGGCTTGGTGACCGTGGAGTAAAAACAACTCTTGATCTGTTTCGGTGTGTTTTAAAACGATTCCTTCTGTAAATTGAGCTCCTGGGAATAACGGAACATCTTTTCCAGTTACTTTATCGAAGTAGGTGCTTAAATGTTTTTCAACAAATCGCTTGTTTTTATAGACCATATCATGATTGCCTAAAACACGATATAATCTATTTTCATTAAAGAATAGCTGCAGCAGTTCATAGACATTTTTATGCGCTTCAAAAATGGATTTAAAATCAATATTCTCCCAAAGTTCATCACCATCACCTAATTCACAATAGGTAAATCCGTTGTCATAGTAGTTTTTTAAAGCGTGATAGTAGATGTTTCTATTGTTTGCAAAATCGTCTGCAAAACTATTGTCGCCTCGATGACAATCACTAAATAATACAAACTTCGAAGAGTCGTTAAACGGAACTCTGGGCGCATGCTTATACGCGCGATTAAATCTTTTTTTTGAAGACATTCAATTTCTTTATCTAAAGATACAAGAATTGATATTTCTGAAAAGAACAAAAAGAAAAAAGGCTCTTTTAAGAGCCTTTCCTAAATTATTTAAATGCATTATGACCCGTAATGTCGAGTCCTGTAATGAGTAAATGTATGTCGTGTGTTCCTTCGTAGGTAATAACACTTTCTAAGTTCATCATGTGGCGCATAATAGAATATTCGCCGGTAATTCCCATTCCGCCTAACATTTGCCTAGCTTCACGGGCTATTTTAATAGCCATATCCACATTGTTTCTTTTTGCCATAGAGATTTGAGCCGAAGTTGCTCTGTCTTCATTTTTAAGTTGCCCTAAACGGAAAGCTAACAACTGCGCTTTAGTGATTTCGGTAATCATTTCGGCTAATTTCTTTTGCTGAAGCTGAAATGCTGCAATAGGTTTTCCAAACTGAATACGCTCTTTTGCATACCGAAGTGCCGTGTCATAACAATCCATAGCAGCTCCAATAGCTCCCCAAGCAATCCCAAAACGAGCAGAATCTAAACAGCCTAATGGCGCACCCAATCCCGATTTATTAGGTAATAAATTCTCTTTAGGAACCTTAACATCTTGAAACAACAGTTCTCCCGTAGCTGAAGCTCGTAAAGACCACTTATTATGTGTTTCGGGTGTGGTGAAGCCTTCCATTCCTCTTTCAACCACAAGTCCGTGGATACGTCCATTTTCATCTTTTGCCCAAACGACAGCCACATCACAAAAAGGTGAATTGGAAATCCAAAGTTTAGCACCATTCAATAAATAATGGTCCCCTTTATCTTTAAAATTGGTAACCATTCCCGCAGGGTTACTTCCAAAATCAGGTTCGGTTAGTCCAAAAGATCCCATCCATTCTCCAGTAGCTAATTTTGGAAGGTATTTTTTTCGTTGTGCCTCGTTACCATATTTCCAAATAGGATACATCACTAACGAAGATTGCACCGATGCTGTACTGCGCACCCCACTATCACCACGTTCAATTTCTTGCATAATCAATCCGTATGAAATCTGGTCTAATCCAGCACCGCCATATTCCACAGGAATGTAAGGACCAAAGGCACCAATTTCTGCCAACCCAGGAATAATAGATTTTGGGAATTCTGCTTTTTGAGCAGCCTCTTCAATTATTGGAGAGACATCACGTTTTACCCAAGCACGGGCAGCATCGCGAATTAACTTGTGTTCTTCGGTTAATAAATCGTCTAGGTTATAGTAATCTGGAGCTTCAAATAAATCGGGTCTCATGAATTTTTATTTTGGTACACAAAGGTAGAAATACCAAACCGAAAGACCTACATTTTCAAATAAAAATCCTTTACCAAATGGATGTACTCTGGAGTGTATTGATGACGAGAAATTTCAATAGTTAGTGATTCTCTTTTAAGCTCAACTTTTTCAAATGAAAACTCAAGTAATACTCTTTTTACTTCGGAAGTAGGCGTCCCTTTTACTTCACAAATGCGTTGTGGGTATAAATTACTTTCTGAAGCTAACTGAATAAAATGTTCCTCCTCTTTTTTAGGAATAATCAATGCAAAAACTCCTTTTTCTGAAAGTAAATGAGATGCACTAACCAATAGATGTTGAAAAGGAAGCGCCTCATTAAATCGTGCTGTATCCCGAGCGTCATCATCTGTTTTATAATCTTCTGAAAAAAAAGGAGGATTGGAAATAATAAGGTCGTATTTTTCCTCAATTTCGGAAGCAAATTCCTGAATAGAAGCGTGGTAACAAAATAATCGGTCAGCCCAAGGTGATGCTTCAAAATTTTCGGAACACTGTTCATACGCATCATCATCAATTTCAACCGCATCGATGGTTTCGGCGGTACTTTTTTGGGCTAATTGCAAGGCTATTACTCCAGTTCCAGCGCCAATATCGAGTATGCTTTCAGGGTTATTTTCCAAAGATACCCAAGCACCTAATAGTACACTATCGGTTCCTATTTTCATAGCACAGCGATCTTGGGAAACAGAGAATTGTTTGAATTGGAAGGGAAGCGACATTATAAATAAATATCGATTAACCCTTCGGGCGTATTTAGAAAAAGCGTTTTGGTAGCTCTATCTACTTTATCAATAATTTCATCATTAATTGGGATGAGAACTTCTTTGCCGTTGTGGTCAATTTCGAAAAGGTGTTGGGCTGTAGAGTCATTCACTCCTTTAATAATCCCCACTTTCCCAAAGTTTTTATCTTGGACAGTAAAGCCAATAATTTCGTGGTAATAAAATCTGTTGCCTGTTAATTTGGGAAGAAAATCGAGTGGCAAATAAAGTTCGGCTCCTAATAATGCATCGGCATCGGCTTCGTTGTCTACTTCTTCAAATTTAACTCGTAATAACTCCGATTTATGAAGAGAGCTGTGTTCAATAAAAAATGGAATCAAATTTTTGTGTTGTTCCACAAAAATCGATTCCATTTCAGTAAATAGTTCGGGTTCGTCGGTGTCTAGTTTTACTAGTAACTCTCCCTTAAAACTGTATTTTTTTACGATTTTGCCAACGAAGAAACAATCCTTCTTTTGCATCGTAAAAAATTTATTCTTCTTCTTTAGTAGCTTCCTCTGCAACAGCAGCAGGGGCTTCCTCGGTAGCAGTTTCAGTTTCTGCAACTACTTCTTCAGTTGCTTCTGGAGCAGCCTCTTCAGCTACCTCTTCCACAGGAGCAGCAACACGTGCTTCATTAACAGCTTTTTCAGCTTCTAACGCTTTTGCTTTTGCTTTTGCTTTTGCTTCGGCTAATCTTGTTTCTTTGTTTCCAACTGCTTTTGCTTTTTCATCTAACCAAGCGTTAAATTTTTCTTCAGCTTGCTCTTCGGATAAAGCGCCTTTAACAACTCCTTCTGCAAGGTGCTTTTTAAGCATAACTCCTTTATAAGATAAAATTGCTCTAGCAGTATCTGTAGGTTGCGCTCCATTTTGAAGCCATTTTACAGATCCATCAACGTCTAGATTAATTTCGGCAGGATTTACATTAGGATTATAAGTTCCTAATTTTTCAAGATATTTACCATCTCTTTTTGAACGGCTATCTGCGGCAACAATCCAAAAGAATGGTTTTCCTTTTTTACCGTGTCTTTGTAATCTAATTTTTACTGGCATATTAATTAATTTTTGAGGTTCTCGACCTCGATTATAATTTTTTTTGAGTGCGCAAAGATACTATATTTTCCTTTTGAAACTATGCAGATTAAACTTTTATTTTATATTTGTTACAACCTATAGACCCAAATCTATTATGAAAAAAATCATTTTACTGCTTTTTGTAGGAGTTTTAGCATTTTCCAGTTGTGAAAATGTTGAAGATAATTCTACGGTAATCCAAGCCGAAGTTGACAGTGTCTTCTTTAAATCTTTTGATGCCATTGGAACGAGACTTGAAGATGGAAGCATTACCATGCAAGGGATTACAGATAACGAAATACTTACATTACATATTAGTGGTTTTCAGCTAGGTTCTTACACCCTAGGTGGAGGAAGTGAGAGCTATGCTGCTTTTGAAGATAGTGATGGCAATATATATGCTACCAACCCAAATGGTGAAGGTGTAATAAACGTAACAGACCGATGTATCTCTTGTGGTTGGTTATCTGGGGATTTTAGATTTTCTGCCATTTTAAACGGTGTCGATACGACATATGTGAGTAAAGGTATATTTTTTGACGTTTCTTTTGGAGCTAGTGATGATGACGATAGCCCCAATGCGGGATCATTTAGTGCTCAAATAGATGGAACTCCGTTTACACCTATTTCGGTGAGTGCCGTGGATTCTGGAAATTCATTACTAATTTCTGGTGCTGAAACAATTAAATCAATAATCATTAGGGTTCCAGTCGATGTTGAGGTAGGCAATTATTCTTTGCCTCGATCTGGATTTGAAGCTTCCCTTGCAGAAGGAGCTGTAACTCAAAATGCTACAACAGGAAACATTTCTGTAGTTACTCACAATGTTGCTGCAAGAACAATTTCTGGAAGTTTTTCTTTTATAACAGCTCAGAACACAGTTTCAGAAGGACAGTTTAATGTAACGTATTAAAAAAAATTATATGTTGAAATTTAAACCGAGCAATTCGCTCGGTTTTTTTGTGGAAAAAAGCGCCATATTGTTTACAACTTTATGAGGCTTTCAAAAGTGATTTTTATACTTTTATAGCAGAAAGAACCCTTCCAAAAATCTAGAATGTATTTAATTTTTGATACGGAAACCACCGGACTTCCAAAACGCTTTAATGCGCCCATTACAGATACTGATAATTGGCCAAGATGCGTTCAAATTGCTTGGCAATTACATGATGATTTAGGAAATCTTATCGAATGCAAAGATTATTTGGTGACTCCAGACGGTTTTGATATCCCCTATGATAGTGAACGAATTCACGGAATTTCTACAGCACTAGCACAAGAAAATGGGATTCCTTTAAAAGATGTTGCAACAGAATTTCAAGAAGTTCTTTCTAAAACGAAGTTTGTTGTGGGACAGAATGTTGATTTCGACCTCAATATTATGGGGTGTGAGTTTTACAGGCTGGGAATGGAGAATCCCCTAGATTCATTACCAATTTTAGATACTTGTACCGAAACTACCGCACAGCTTTGTCAGTTACCTGGCGGAAGAGGAGGTAAATTTAAACTACCAACTCTAACGGAACTTCATGAGTTTCTATTTAGCGAACCCTTTGAAGAAGCACATAATGCTACCGCAGATGTTGAGGCAACTACTCGTTGCTTTTTTGAATTGGTGCGAAGAAGAATCTTTACCGAAGAAGAGCTTGATGTTAACGAGGCATATTTTAAATCCTTTTCTGAAGCAAATCCTCAACCCATAGCACTTATTGGACTTGAGCATATAAATTTACGTAAAGCATCAAAAAATCTTAGGAAAAAACAAGAGTCAAAAGCCGAAATACAAGAGGTATCCAAGGAAGAAATTAAGGAAAATATTGCTACCCTTGAGGACTACCCTTTTGTACATCTTCACAATCATTCACAATTTTCAATACTTCAATCTACTTCCTCTACAAAAGACTTGGTAAATGCCGCTGTAAAAAATGAAATGCCTGCTGTGGCAATTACCGATAGCGGAAATATGATGGGGGCTTTTCATTTTTTGCAACACGTAAATTATTACAATCAATCACTTTCAGAAGAAGACAAACACAAACAATTAAAAGCGATTATTGGGTGTGAATTTTTTGTCTGTGAAGACCATGAAAACAAGAACCATAAAGACAATGGCTATCAAATTGTGATGCTTGCCAAAAACAAAAGTGGGTATCATAATTTGGCAAAAATGGCTTCTATTGCCTATACCAAAGGGTTTTACTATGTTCCAAGAATTGATAAAAATATTGTTGAGCAATACAAAGACGATATTATAGTGCTTACTGGGGGAATTTACGGAGAGGTTCCTTCTAAAATATTGAATATTGGTGAAAACCAGGCAGAAGAAGCCTTGGTGTGGTGGAAAGAACAATTTGGGGATGACTTGTATATTGAAATGATGCGTCATGATCAGGAAGATGAACGAAGAATTAATCCCGTCTTACTTGAATTTTCGAAGAAATACGATGTAAAAGTAGTAGCTTGTAATAATACCTATTACATTAATAAAGAGGATGCCAATGCGCACGATATTTTATTGTGTGTAAAAGATGGTGAAAAGCAAGCCACGCCTATAGGAAGAGGTCGCGGGTATCGCTACGGATTGCCCAACCAAAACTATTATTTTAAGTCGCAGGAGGAAATGAAATTGCTTTTTAAGGATTTGCCTGAAGCTATTTCAAATATTTCGGAAGTTTTATCAAAGATCGAATCGTATAGTTTGGTTAGAGATGTGTTACTTCCCAATTTTGCAATTCCGAAGGAATTTTTAAAGGTTGAAGATGCCGATGGCGGTAAAAGAGGAGAAAATGCCTATTTAAAATTTCTCACTTTTGAAGGTGCCAAAAAACGATACCCCGAACTTACCGAAGAAATTAAAACTCGTTTAGATTTTGAATTGGAAGTTATCGCTAATACTGGCTATCCGGGTTACTTTTTAATTGTCCAAGATTTTATTGCTGAAGCTCGTAAAATGGGTGTTTCTGTAGGGCCAGGTAGAGGTTCTGCCGCTGGAAGTGCGGTTGCGTATTGCTTAGGAATCACCAATATAGATCCTATTAAATACGATTTACTATTTGAGCGTTTCTTAAACCCAGATCGTATCAGCATGCCCGATATTGACATCGATTTTGATGATGAAGGCCGAAGCAAAGTAATGGATTATGTAATTCAAAAATATGGTGCCAATCAGGTGGCGCAAATCATTACATACGGAACGATGGCCGCTAAATCATCCATTCGAGATACGGCTCGAGTGCTGGATTTACCCTTAAATGATGCTGATAGAATTGCGAAGCTTATCCCAAATATGACAAAGCTTGCAAAGGTTTTTGACATGTCTGAACAAGAACTTAGAAGCAAATTTAGAAGTGATGAACTTCCAAAAGTGAATGAACTTTTAAACCTTTCTGAAGGATCAGATTTGGAAGCTGAAACGATTAAACAAGCTAGGGTTCTAGAAGGTTCGGTTCGTAATACTGGGATTCACGCCTGTGGGGTCATTATAACGCCAGACGATATTACCAATTTCGTCCCTATTGCCACGGCTAAAGATTCAGATTTATACGTTACTCAATTTGATAACTCGGTTGTTGAAAATGCAGGGTTATTAAAAATGGATTTCCTTGGGTTAAAAACCCTTACATTAATCAAGGACACTGTAAAACTTGTAAAACACAAGCATAAAATTGAGCTCGATCCTGATGCCTTTCCGTTAGATGATGAAAAAACGTATGAGTTATTTCAAAGAGGGGAAACAGTGGGGATATTTCAGTATGAATCTGTAGGTATGCAAAAACACATGAAGGATTTAAAACCTACTGTTTTTGCAGATCTTATTGCCATGAATGCTTTGTACCGTCCAGGTCCAATGGAATATATTCCTAGTTTTATTAGACGGAAACATGGGGAGGAAGAAATTTCGTATGACCTTCCTGAAATGGAGGAATATTTAAAAGAAACCTACGGAATTACAGTGTACCAAGAGCAGGTGATGCTGCTTTCCCAAAAGTTAGCAAGTTTTACTAAAGGTGAAGCAGACGTGTTGCGAAAAGCCATGGGGAAAAAGCAAAAAGCGGTACTTGACAAAATGAAGCCTCAGTTTATTGAGCAAGCCGAAAAAAATGGACACCCAGCCGATGTTTTAGAAAAAATTTGGAAGGATTGGGAAGCTTTTGCAAGTTATGCCTTTAATAAAAGTCATTCTACTTGTTACGCTTGGATTGCGTATCAAACAGCTTACTTAAAAGCTCATTACCCTGCTGAATATATGGCAGCGGTGCTTTCAAACAACATGAGTGATATAAAACAGGTTACTTTCTTTATGGAAGAATGTCGCCGAATGGGTATGGAGGTGTTAGGGCCCGATGTCAATGAATCATACTACAAGTTTACAGTAAACGACCGTGGTGCTGTACGATTTGGAATGGGTGCTATAAAAGGGGTTGGAGGAAATGCCGTAGCTACTATTGTGGAACATAGAAAAGATGGTAAATACAAAAGTATTTTTGATTTGGCAAAACGTATTGATTTGCGTTCAGCCAATAAAAAATCGTTTGAAAATTTATTGCTGGCGGGTGGTTTCGATAGTTTTGGAACACATAGAGCACAATATATGCATGATGAGGGTGATGGTGTTCCTTTTTTTGAAAAAGTCCTAAGGTATGCTTCAAAATATCAAGAAACGCAAAATTCGTCTCAGGTAAGTTTATTTGGTGATGCCAGTGAAGTTCAAATTCCAGAACCCGAAGTTCCAGCTTGCGAAGAGTGGGGAACCATGAAGAAACTGAAACAGGAAAAAGAAGTTGTGGGTATTTATATTTCGGGGCACCCATTGGACGATTTTAAAGTGGAAATGGACAATTTCTGTACGGTAAAAGTTTCAGACTTTAACTATTTAGAAAACTTTATCAATCGTGAGGTATGTTTTGGCGGTATTGTAACCGATGTTCAGCATAGGGAAAGTAGAGCAGGAAAAGGCTGGGCCATATTTACTGTAGAAGATTACGAGGATAGTTTTGAGTTTAAAATCTTTGGAGAAGAGTATTTAAAATTTAGACATTTTTTAATTCCCAATTCCTTTATTTATGCCCGAGTATTTATTAAAGATGGTTGGGTCAATCGGGATACGGGTAAAAAAGGAGAGCCAAGAGTACAGTACAATCATTTTCAGTTATTGCACGACGTGATGGAAAGTCAGGCAAAGAAATTGACAATCCAAATGCCGATTAATGATTTAGCCGAAAAGCGTATTTCAATTCTGAAGGATTTATTTAAAAGTCATAAAGGAGATAAACAATTACACTTTACTTTGTATGATACTGAGGATGAAGTTAAACTGAATATGCCAAGCCGAAAAACGAAAGTGGCTATTAGTAAAGAATTGCTCAACCAGTTAAAGGAAGAAGAAGTTGCCTATAAATTGAATTAGTTGTAAATTAAAATCAATGATTCTAATAGCTTCATCAATGAAACTAATATATCAGCCGTAAGTTTTGGCAGAATTTTTGACTACTTTTGTGTATTATAAAAAATTAATAAAATGGCTTTAGAAATAACAGACGCAACATTTGAACAAACCGTATTAAAAAGTGATAAACCCGTAATGGTAGACTTTTGGGCTGCTTGGTGTGGTCCTTGCCGTATGGTGGGTCCAATTATAGATGAAATTAGTACCGAATATGACGGCAAAGCAGTTGTTGGAAAAGTAGATGTAGATGCTAACCAAGAGTTTGCTGCTAAGTATGGAGTGCGAAATATACCTACTGTTTTGGTTTTTGACAAAGGAGAATTAGTAGGTCGTCAAGTAGGGGTAGCACCAAAGAATGCTTATACCGAAGCACTAGATTCTTTGTTGTAATCAATTAGAAAAAATAAACTTAAAAGGCTCCAAAGTGTGAGCCTTTTTTTATTTTAGCGAGATAGAAAATAAGTACCTTCACTTCCAATAAAAAAAGTATGGAAAAAATAAACAAAGTTCAGGATCAAATAGATAATCAATTACTAAAGGACCGAAAAATCTTTCTGTGGGGTATAGTCGATGATGATACCGCAAAACATGTGGTGGATAGATTGTTGTATTTAGATTCTTTAAACAACAACGAAATAAAATTATATATCAATAGCCCTGGGGGTTATGTCACTTCTGGATTTTCAATGTATGATACCATAAAGGCTGTAAAAAGTCCTGTCTCTACTATTTGTACAGGTTTGGCAGCTTCGATGGGAAGCATATTACTTTCAGCAGGAGAGAAAGGGCGTAGATTTATTCAGCCACATGCACGAGTGATGATTCACCAACCCAGTGGTGGTGCGAGAGGTCCGGCTAGCGATATTGAAATTTCGGCACAAGAAATTGTAAAAACAAAAGAATTGAGTGCTAAAATTTTAGCGGACAATTGCGGACAGAAATTTGAAAAAATTATGAAAGACTTTAATCGTGACCATTGGATGGGTGCCGAAGAAAGTTTGGAATACGGAATTGTGGACGGAATTATCAAGGATTAAATTTGAATATTGAAAAAGAAATAAACGAGATTACAGGTTTTAAAAACCTAGAACTTTTGGCTTCGCAAGTAGTTGAAGGATTTATTTCTGGATTGCATAAAAGTCCGTTTCACGGATTCTCAGCAGAATTTGCCGAACATAAAATCTATAACAATGGCGAGAGTACCAAGCACATAGATTGGAAACTCTTTGCCAAAACCGATAAGCTTTATACCAAACGCTACGAAGAAGAAACCAATCTCCGTTGTCATTTAATTATCGACAATAGTAGCTCTATGCATTACCCAAAATTGAAAGGCTATAATATTCAATCATTGAATAAAATAGGATTTTCGGTCTTGGCTTCAGCAGCCATTATGAATTTAATGAAACGGCAGCGTGACGCTGTGGGGTTAAGTGTGTATAGTGATGATTACGAGTATTACGCTTCAGAAAAAGGGAGTGAACGGCATCATCAAATGCTATTGGCACAATTGAATGAAGCTTTTTTAAAGACAAAAAAGGAAGTAACCACAGATACATACGGATACCTTCATTTAATTGCTGAAAAATTGAAAAGACGATCGTTGGTTTTTTTATTTTCAGATATGTTTCAGAGTGATGCCGACGAAGAAAAGCTATTTGAAGCGCTTCAGCATTTAAAATACAACAAACACGAGGTGGTACTGTTTCACACTTATGATAAAAGTAAAGAGCTTTCTTTTCAGTTTAATAATCGTCCTAAACGTTTTGTAGATGTGGAAACGGGGGAACATGTAAATTTGTATGCCGATAATATTCGGGAGTCTTATGAGGAAGCTGTGAGCGCGTATTTTTCTGAATTAAAATTAAAGTGTGGTCAATATCGTATTAAATACGTGGATGCTAATATTAACGAAGGATTTAATAAAATTTTGACGACCTTTCTCCTCGAAAAACAGAAGTTTGGATAGGGATTTTATTTTTTTCTGTTTTTGTTTGTGAAAATGAAAATGCGGTGTATATTTGCCACCGCTAAATAAGCAACAATTTCTGTAATATTCACTGTTGTGAATCTCTACAAAGTAGATTAGAAAATTGGTCTGGTAGTTCAGTTGGTTAGAATACCTGCCTGTCACGCAGGGGGTCGCGAGTTCGAGTCTCGTCCAGACCGCAACTAAAATGTTGTGTTGAGTCACTTACATGTGGCTAGTGGTTTAGATTCCGCATCAAGTGCGGAATGACAAACCAATGAAGAGCTTATCCGGAAGCCTGCACTGAGCGGAGCCGAAGTGGATGGGCTTTTTTTGTTTTACTCCTTTTCAGAATAACAAAACCTTAACAATGATAATTTGGATAAACGATAATAATAGTTAAGTTACAAACAAGAAATACTAGTTATGAAACTTATTCAAGTTAAAAGAAAAACAAAATACGAAAACAGATTTAGTCCTAAGATGGGACGCTTAAAATCTAAAAACACCTACATTAAAAAATACCTCTTAGGAATTCCCATGAGAACCCTCCATAAATACCGAGAAACCTATTACGGTGAGGTAAAGGATTGCGACGATTGTGTGATAAACATATAGTAGACCCATTCAGCGCATATCCTGAAACTTGCACTGAGCGGAGCCAAAGTGGATGGGCTTTTTTGTTTACTTTAAAAACCTTCCAAGTACAATTATTAAAAAAAAGCTTCGAGATTTATGGAAGCCTTCTTGTGATTTTAAAGTTTAGACTTTTCACCTTATTTAGAAAGTTCGGCAATATAGGTATATAAGTAATCTCCGTGTTCTCCCTTAAAGTATTTATTGTAGTTTTTAAAAAATGCCTTCCTTGCGGTTTCGTCTGGCCATTGGGCATTCACTGCATCACTCAAACCAGAATTCATATCGTCAAGGTCATCCATAGAATCTAGATAAAATGCCTCAATAAAATCGGTTCTGTCAGATCCCCATCCGTGTACATTAGGGTAATAAGCTTTTATCTTATCGTTGTTCATTACCGTGGCATTAATGAATTGGGTGTGGAGCTTCATAAACTCTTCATTAGAACCATCTTTTGGAAACGCCATTTTACTTATGCGTACATAGGTAACCATATCTTCTGAAGGTCTTTCGGTTAAATATTTACCGCCAGCGATAGGAACATAAATCTCATCGGAATGAAAATCTACAAAAAACGACTGTCTGTTATCCAAAAAGGCTGTTCGTTTAGCTTCGTCTGGCCAAGCTAGTTTTTCTAATTCGGCATTTCTGTTTTGCGCTTTTTCAATATCTGCCCAAGATGCATAGGTTTGAACATATTTGGATTCATTACTATTTTCAGTATATAAGTGCATATAGTAAGAAGCAGCCATAATAAACTCATTCTTTTTAGTCACTTTTTCTAGGTATTCTTTTTCAATTTCCATCCAATCGTTGGAGTCTGTTGGTTCACGATCTAAGTTCCAATAAAGTGTGGTTACAGTAATGTAGGCTGGCATTGGGGGTTCTTCTTGTGCCATCACGGGGGAGAGCATCAAAAGAAAAATAAAAAGGATTGCAATTGTTGTTTGAATTTTGGTTTTCATAATTATAAAGTATTGGTTAGTAATCGCATTCAGTAATACCAACCATAAGTATATGGTCCTTTAAAATTATGATTTCAAAAATAAGTTCAGTTAGCGGGGAGTATCAGTAAAGTTACTAAATTAAGATTAAATTGCTGAAAATAAGGAAATTAAATTTTATATTTCATTATTATTTAGATATAAATTTTTCCTTTTTCAAGAATATTTTTCTATTTGATATTAATTATAATTTATAATCTCCGCACGAATTAATTCCCAAAAAAGGCATATAATTCTTTCACTTTTAATAGTAATCCCTTTTGTTTTAATAAACAATGGGTAGACATTCTAGATAGACTAACAGTATATATTTAAACCCAGAAGTTCCACGGTATACCGCGAAAACCCTTTTAGTTTCAATATTGTAAACGGTATTCCGTGAGATATTTCCTACTAATATTTTAGACTGTATTTTATAATCAATTAACAATAAGGTGATTGTAAATTTAAATCAATACATTCTTGAGGTTGGCACACCATTCGCTTTCCATTTTTAATATGAAAGCCGCTTATGGATAACTTTATTCAATTAGAAAAAGCCAAATTTTGGTACGAGGATGGAATATTGTATGGTAAACTTTTTAACCAAGATAGTAATCAAAGCCTTAAAGAAGAAAATACATTAAACTATATCAATGCAATGATAAAGTTATGTAACGGTGTGCCTTCTCCTTTCTTAATTGATTTAAGAGATATTAAAGGGACTTATACAATTTCTGCAGCAAGGCTTTTATCTAATACAGAAGCATTAAGAAATTTAAGGTTTTGTGAAGCTTACCTTCTCAATTCTTTGAGTTCAAAATTATTAGTGGATTCTTATAAAAGAATTTACGATCCTAAGACTCCTTACAGAGTTTTTTATGATATAAATGGGGCAGTTAATTATTGTAATGAAATGAAAAATATATATGGGGGCAATTAAAAATTTAAGCGAAATAAGTCATTTACAAAACGACTTGAATATTAATAAAAATGTAATCGTATCCATTACAGATTTAAGAGGTAGGCTCATTTATGCAAATGAAAACTACTGTAGAATTATTGGATATAACCAACACGAAATTATTGGCGAGGCCCATAAAATATTGGAATGCCCAAGACACAAAGAACCCAAATACAGGGAGCTATGGAAAACAATAAAAAAGGGCAAGGTTTGGAAAGGTGTGTTGAAAAATAGAACACATGATGGAAAAGTAACATGGTTAGAAGCAACCATTTCTCCTATATTAAATAAAAGAGGAAACATTAATAAATATATGGGGATTTACAATGAGATTTCAAAAAACTATAATAGAGAAATGGATGAAATAGAATCAGATTTAAAATGTCATACCATATTTAAATTAATGAATGTGAGTATAATGATGGTGGTAGAAAGTCGAGGTTTTATAACAGAATGGAATAAAGGAGCCGAAAAAGCTTTTGGGTATCTGGATAAGGAAATATTAGGTAAAAACATAACACAATTAATTGCTCCAGCTGATAGGGATAAAAGCCTTTGTGAGCTAAAAAAAGTTGCGAATAATTTAAGTTCATCATGCCTTAATGAGACTATTGAAATGATGGGTGTAAAGAAAAATGGAGATCAATTTCCTCTAGAAATTACATTAAATAAATGGGAAATAGGGAATAGAACTTACTACAGTGCTATAATGATGGATATCACAAAACGAAAAACACTAGAAAAAAAATTACGCAAAAAGTCAAGAGACCTTGAAGTTTTTCTTTACCGCTCGGCACATGAATTAATGGTGCCTATTTCGACTTCAGAGGGGATAGTAGACTTAATGAAGTTTGAAAAAGTAAATGATAATATCATTGAATTAACCTCTTTACTAGATACTACCTTAGAAATGGGAAAAACGGTAGTAGAAAAGATGGCCAATTCTTCCATTACGATGGAAACGAGTAAAGGGCCAGAAATGATAAATTTTAGAAAAATTATAGACAGTGTCATTCATTATTTGAGTAAACAATATGAATTAGACGGGATAAAATTTAAAGTCAAAATTTTAGCCCATTCTGGTTTTCACTCTTATAATAACCTATTAAAGCTATTATTTAAAAACTTAATTGAGAATGCTATAAAGTTTAAAAATCCAGAACAGGAAGACTTTGAGTCTATAATTAGTATCGAAATAGATTCTGTAGGTAGAGATATACAAATAAAAGTATCAGACAACGGCGCAGGAATTCCAATGGAAAACATAGATAAAATCTTCGAGCTTTTTTATTCTGAAAATCTATACCAAGTAAATGGAAATGTTAATGGAAATGGTTTAGGCTTGTATATAGTGAATAATATTGTTGATGAATTAAATGGAAACATATATGTTGAAAGTGAATTTAAAAATGGAACGTGTTTTACCATTTTCCTTTCCGATGCTAGAATATAAATAAAAATGGGTACAGATAAAAACATAATATTAATTGATGATAACTTGGTTGATCTTTTTATTCATGAAAGAATAGTAAAAAAATGTTATCCTAAGGCTAATGTAACATTGTTTTCAGACCCTAAATACGCATTAAAATATTTTAAAACTTTTGAATTACAGTGGCAACTTAACAAAGAAGATGCTCCAAATGTCATTTTTATAGATATAAATATGCCATCCATGTCTGGATTTGAGTTGTTAAAAGAACTAGAAAACACTAGAATTTTTGAAGAAAGAGAAGTGAAGATATATATTCTCACTACTTCAACTAATATAGTAGATATAAATATGTCTAAAAAATGTTCCCTATGTTCTGGATACATACTTAAACCACTTGTTTCAGAAAAATTACAGGAAGTATTAATACCCCAACTCTCAGAAAAATATCTTTTAAAAATTTAAAGACTACTACTATGAAAAAAGTGAACTTAACCCTAACGATTTCTTTTTTAATTATTTTATTTGGACAACTTATTGTCCATGCACAAGTTGGAATTAACACCACTACACCAGATCCCTCATCAATCTTAGATATAACATCTTCGAATAAGGGTATGTTATTACCACGATTAACAACCGCTCAAAGAACAGCTATTAGCTCCCCCGCAAATGGACTTATTGTATATGATACTGATTTTAATTCATTATTTTACTATAACTCTAGTTCTTGGGTTAGTTTGTCTACATCTTCACAAGCGCGAAACAATCATAAGATTGTAAAATCTGCAGCAGATTTAGCGTCAGAACTCACTGCAGGAGGTGGTAGTGAGTACCTTTTAAGTTCAAATACTTTATATGAAATAAATGGGACCATCTCATTATCATTCCCAATTGAAATTAATAATTCATACATTTTAGGGAGAGATACTAACGAGGATATATTGGTTAGAGCAGGAGGGACTATGTTTACTGGAACTACAGGAGGAAGTATAAAAGGAGTTACTTTAACTGCTCCAGGAGGCACGGTGTTTTCTTTATCGGGTGCCCCTACAGAAAATCTCATTTTTAGAGATGCTATAATTGCTAATTCAGGATCTGTAGGATCAATTAGTGGATTTGGTTTGATTTTTAAAAGTGTTATTCAATATGTGGGAAATACCACAGGTATCACATACAATAATATTGGATCTTTACTTTTGGCAGATTTAGGATGGTCTAGTAATAATAGTGGCACCTATGAAACATTTACAGGAACCTTTACGCTTATTCAGAAAGTAAGTGGTTTCACCACAGTTAATGGAGCTGCCATTGGAATAGATGTAAGTAGTAACCCCACTGTAGCCAATGGAGTTTTACTAACTACTGCTTTTTCTGGAACAAGTACCGAATATGTAAAAAAATATACTGCAGGCACTTATACAGGATATAATTTTACAAATGCTTGGGCAGTAAATTGTCCAGGACTTCCAGTAGAATCTGATAATGTAGCTTCAGCAAATATTTATTATAATGGAGGTATTACCACAGGGTTTGTTCACCAAACAACCAATGGTTCGGAATTTAACCTAAATGGTAATGTTACAACTAATAGTACATCGGCGGTTAACTTATTTAGAACAACTTCTCCCCAAAATAATAGAATTACCTATGTAGGAAAAAAGACCAGAACTTTTCAAATAAATGCAGCCTTGTCTATAAGAGGAAATAGTGGAGTGGGAGATTATTATGCTTTCTTTATAAAGAAGAACGGCGTTACTAGTTTAATTGAGACTAATTCTTTAATGAGGGTAAATACTACTTCAGATATTTCTAGTCAAGCAATTTCTGGAACAGTAGAATTGGCTCCAAATGATTATGTAGAAATATGGGGACAACGATTAATTGGGTCAGGAACAACTTCCATCACAATTTTTTCCTTGAACTTAAGTATAAAATAATTTTTTAGTTTAATTTTTTTGGTTAGTTAGTTGATTGTACGTCCTGTTTTATAATGAAATGGGGCGTACATTTTTTTGTTCTAAAAACTATTTAAAAGCCCTTATATATACCCAATAATTATCATTTACAAAAGGCTCAATCTTGGTAAACCCTGCATTTTGTAGCCAGATAATTTGTTTATCAAAGGGGTCTGGCTTGTCAAACTTTGCATAATGCTCCATAAGCCATTCCCATTTGTCACTATTAGGGTAATTTTTAAGAACAAAAGCCTTCCACTCTTCAAGAAATGGAGTATGTTCTTCGGCATTTCTGTCAATCATTAAATCTGTAAAAGCCAAAACTCCGTTTGGTCTAAGAGAAGTGTGTATTTTTTTGAAAAGAGCTTTTTTTTCATGAAGGCTACAATGATGTAAACTAAATCCTGCAACAACCATATCATAGGTGTTTTCAGAAAAAGGGAAGTCGTTAAAAAAAGTAGTATGATAGTCTGTGTAATATCCTTTGAAACGGTTTTTACACAAATTGATCATTTGGTTTGAAGCATCCAGCAATTCGTATTGAGCATTAGGGAAAGATTGAATCAATTGGGCAGTAACATTTCCGTTTCCACACCCTAAATCTAAGATACGCGTTGGCTTAAAGTCTGTAGGTAGATTTTCAGTAAATGAAGAAAGTAATTTTTGATAGTATGGGACACACTTAGTCATATCTTCTGTGTAATTCACAGAAAATTCGTCAAATTCGGACACTATATTAGCACCTATTCTCATGTATTTAAAAGTCGAAAAGTTAGATATATCTTATTCTATTCGCGTATAATTTTCAGAATTATACTTGTTACCGTCATTATCAAAAGAGATTTGACTGTACGTGTTTTCTCCTAGTTTTAATTGAAAACGGAATACTTGTACCGTATCTACAATCTTCATCATGGCTTGCGAAGCATATTCAAGTCGTTCTTCCAGTATTCCATCTTTTACTTCGTAGGTTCCATAACCAAACCATTCGTTAGTGTCGGTTGGGTCAAATCGAGACCACATGACTTTTCCTTTACTATATACTTTTACTTGCCTAGCTCCATTAAGATTAAAAAGAGTATCCAATATTTCGTTGTTTTCATAGATGTATTGGTGCTTCATTTCCCAGACTCCTTCTAAGGTGTATTCATTTTGAGTGTCTTCATTTGTTGAAGCTGCTATAAAAACCACAGCTAATAAAATGGAGAGAGCAAGTATTGCTAATTTTTTCATATCGAAACGCGTTTAAGTTGGTATCCAGTTAAATAAGCCGATATTAAATTACATAAAATTAATGACTTTATTACTTTTCATACTATAAAAGTTACATTTTAGCGAAAACCATCATTAAGTAGTCAATAGGATTATTATATGAATAAAATTGACCTTATTTTTGAAGTAACAGATTGAAGGAATAACTTTCTTCATGAACAAATTAATTTGGTTAGTTTTTTTAAACCTCCATATGGTATTTTATCATTTGGAGGTTTTTATTTGTGTATATTGAAACCAAAATTATTACCCTATGATTTCGAAAATTATTGCAAATAGAAGAGCAGTATACCCTGCACAATATAATAACAAACCCATTGATGTTAAAGAGGTAGCCGGTGTATTGGAGGCTGCTAATTGGGCACCAACGCATAGAAGGACCGAGCCCTGGAGGTTTATTGTTTTTCATACCAAAGAATCCAAAGAAAAGCTCGCCAAGTTTTTGTCTACAACCTACAAAGAAAAGTCTGAAAGTTTTTCGGAAGTTAAGTTTAAAAAGTACCAAGTAAATCCTGTAAAAGCAGCTTGTGTTATTGCAATTTGTTTTCAAAGAGATCCAAAGGAATCAATTCCAGAATGGGAAGAAATTGCAGCTACAGCGATGGCTGTCCAGAATATGTGGTTAACGGCTTCTGAAATGAATATTGGTGCCTATTGGGGCTCTCCGGCAATTAGTAAGCATTTAAACGAACTTGTTAATATGAAAGAAGGTGAACGATGTTTAGGCTTTTTCTATATGGGAAAATACGATGAAGAAATCCCCGAAGGATTTAGGGAAACATCTATTGAAGAAAAAACAACATGGCTTTAATTTTATGATGACAAATTGAAAATGTTTCGATGTATTGAAAAATACACATTTATGAAACGTTTTTCACTCTTTGCCTTATCCGTATTATTTGTTTTTACTTCTTGTAAAAAGGACGATAATAATACCCCACAAGACAACATTGCTAATTTTAATTCGCAAATCTGTGCCAATGTAAGTGGCGCATCAGCTTTGTACTGGGATTATGCGCACGGATTACCAACAGGTTTAACCCAAATACCCACCATTGCTAATCCTGGACAACAATTTATTCATAGTCAGTATCCGGGATTAGGGTTTACGATGCCACAAGGATATTCAGCAACAGAAGTACTTATCCCTGAGGTACAAGCTTTAGGAGTAAATGTTTTAAGAAATGATAATAATACTCTGTGGCGATACATTCCTTCTTTATCTCTCCAAGGGAATGTGGGTGTAAATGATATACTTGCTTTGGAGATAAATACCATGTTTGATATTTTAGGATTTAATGGTACGCCTAACGTACTTTGTACAACAACACAGACAGGAACCATTGGAGGAGGGTTTCAAAACACGTTTGGAGCACGATTTCTCCAATTTGGAAATTTTAGAGCACTAGTTTGGGTAAATACACTATTTGAGCCCTCTCTAAATGTAACCTTTGCATCTATATCTGTTTCCTTTGCACCTACCAACGAATTTGATGCCGTAGTTTTTGAAACATTTTTACCTATTAGCTGGCAATTACTCATTATAAAAGATGAAGTTAGAGATTCAGACGCCGATGGTTTCCCTGATAATCAGGATAATTTTCCGTTTGATCCAACCCGACATTAATATTTAAAAAAGTAAATCGAAATTCACAATCACTTTGTAAATAAATAGTCCCAAAAAGACTAAAGTTGCAAAGAACTTGAGAAAAGTTGATGCTAAAAACCCAAAGAAGGATCCTAAAGCAGCTTTAAATGCTTGGGGTCCTTCGGTTTTATTGAAGGCTAATTCCCCTACGAGTGCTCCTACAAAGGGGCCAATTAATATTCCGAAGGGAATAGGGGCTAAAATTCCAATAATTAATCCAATGGTTGTACCCCAAGCACCTGCTTTGCTCCCACCAAAACGTTTGGTGCCCAAAGCCGGAATGATATAATCCATAATATAAATTCCAATACCTACTACTCCCGTAATAATGATAAACGTCCAATCAAACTCTAATGATGGGGCTAAATACAAAACAATAAGCCCCAACCAAGAAATGGGTGTGCCAGGTATTACTGGTAGAATACTACCCGCAATACCAATTAACATTAAGAGAAAACCAATGAGTATACAAAGAATGTCCATACGGTGTTATTCGACCAACAATTTACTGAAACGTTACAAAATATTAACTAAAAAATTAGTTTAAACTAAAAATTTAGTTATATTTAAAATCTAAATTCAATAAAATGAAACAACTTACCAAAGCCGAAGAAGATATTATGCAGGTCCTTTGGGACTTGGGAGAAGCCAACGTTGCTGCTATTATTGATGAGCTTCCCAATCCAAAACCTGCTTATAATACAGTTTCCACTATTGTTAGAATTTTGGAAAACAAAGAGTTTGTAAATTATAGACGTGAAGGGAGAGGGCATATTTATTTTCCTTTAGTTGAAAAAGCAGACTATAGTAATCAATCCATCAATAAATTGGTAGATGGTTATTTTAAAGGATCTTTTAAAAGCATGGTGTCGTTTTTTGTAAAAGAAAATGATATAAATATTAATGAACTGGAGGCCATATTGAAAGAGATAAATAAAGAAACAAAGTCATGATATCCTATTTTATTCAAATTGTAGTGTTTCAACTTTTATTGTTAGGCTTTTATGATCTTTTCCTTAAAAGAGAAACTTTTTTTCAGTTAAATAGAGCCTATTTACTGGCTACTCCTGTTTTAATAATGCTCGTTCCATTTCTTAAGTTTGAAGGATTACAAAATACCTTGAATAGTGTTGTTGCCATTAAACTTCCAGAAATTTTAGTGTCAAATACAACGCAAGCTACAAGCTCCTCTTTTATTTCTTCGGAACAATTATTTGAAGTTATTTGGCTTTTAGGAGTTGCGGTTGCTTTCTATTATTTTATAAAGAAATTAAACCGAATTAAGCAATTAAAAAAGAAGGGTAAAGTTCAAAATTATTCTGGTTTTACAGTAATTTCTATCCCCGAAACCGATGTCGCTTTCACTTTTTTAAAGTCAGTTTTTTTAGGCGAAAATCTCACCCAAAAGCAAAAGGATGACATTTTATTGCACGAAGCTGTGCATGCACGTCAAAATCATACTATCGATTTGCTTATGTACGAAGTTTTAAAGATTGTTTTTTGGTTTAATCCTTTGTTTTATTTGTTTCAGAAAAGAGTTTCTGCATTACAAGAATTTATTGCAGATGCTTCGGTAGTGCAGCAAATAGAAAAGCGGGACTATTATGAAAACTTGCTTTCCAAACTTTTTCAAACCGAAAAAATTTCATTTATCAATACATTTTTCAATCATTCATTAATTAAAAAAAGAATCGTTATGTTACAAAAAACAAAATCAACAAAAAGGGCGTTAGTAAAGTATTTAGCAGTGTTGCCTATCATAGGCGCCATGGTAATTTATACCTCTTGCGTAAACGAAGCCAAAGGAAATCAAACAGCAACTAGTGAGACCCCTATTACTGAAATTGCTTCGCAACAAGACAAAGAATTAACTTTTAAAGACATCGATAAAGTTCCTGTCTATCCGGGTTGCGAGGGTAAGTCTAACGACGATACTAAAAAGTGCTTTACTCAAAATGTGGCTCAGCATGTAGTTAAGGAGTTCAGCAAAGACATTAAAAATGCTGAAATTACTGGAAGACAAAAAATAGTTGTACAATTTATAATCGACTCCAATGGCGAAATTAAAGATGTGACTGCTAAATCCGACTTTAAAGAATTGCAAGATGAAGCCATAAGAGTAGCTAAAACGCTTCCAAAAATGATTCCTGGGGAACATAAAGGGAAAAAAGTTGCAGTACAATTTGCGTTACCCATACTGTTTGAAATCTAAAAATTAGTATTTCTGAAAATTTTATAACCGGAGCATTGCTTCGGTTTTTTGTTATAGCTGTGTTTCAAGGGAAATGTGTAATTTTATCTAATGAATATTCCGAAGGTGTTTTTTTTAGGATTTTTGTTGGTGTTATACTCTTGCCAGTATTTTAATACCGAACGAATATCTTCTGAAACCTTTTATGAAGAAGAAATTGAAAGTATTAATTGGAGCGATGTAGATACGTATCCTATGTTTCGCGAATGTGAAACTTTTACCGAAAAAGAAGAGCAAAAATCGTGCTTTCAAAACGTGGTGAATACGGCAATTAAGACCAAACTATCTGAAGAAAATCTCATCACTTCACAAGATGTTAACGATACGGTCACTATTATTATCCAAATTGATAAAACCGGGGATTTGGTAATTCAAGAAGTGATGGCTGATAGTCTTACCTTGAAATATATTCCAAATCTTTCACAGCTATTTAAAGAAAGCATTGATCAAGTTTCCAACCCAGCACCAGCGTATAAAAGGGGAATACCTGTTAATACAACCATACGATTGCCCTTCATTTTAAATTCTGAAAAACTATAGATTCCATTTGTAGCCCAAAACTAAGTCAATGGGAAATTCGCCATTATCATTAAGGTTTAGTGCAAAAATGTCTTGATATAAAAAGGTTAGATAGCCATTGCCAAGAGCGATATCGGCGCCTATTCCTATGCCAAAAGGAGCTTGAAATTCACTTCCCGACGCCTTAATATTGGTTATCTCTCCGTTATTGTCCGTAAAGCTCAAATCTTGAGATACGTGAACAAAATCGGCAAATTTAGTATTCACATACATATCGAAAGCTTCTGTTTTCACAAACTTAAAGCGGTAGTTAAGTGAAAACTGTGTTGATGAAAAGTCGTAATCATTATTTCCTAAAATATGACGTAACAAGATCGCCATACTATGCCGCTTAAGTTTCACGTCATCAATAATTTCCAATTCTACACCAAATTGCGGAAGAGACGTATTATCAGGATTTACAAAATAAGGGTAATTTGAAATCCCAGCGAATCCTCCCAAACGCGTTTTTAATTGTACTGAAGTTGTTTCAGAAACATACGAAGCATCATTTTGTAAATTATACGCATCAACCGCTTTCACTAAATCTGCCTTAGTTAATTTCACTTTTGAAGCGTCTGCACCAGTATAATTTTTAAGAACATCTTTATATTCTTCTTGGTAGTCACCGTTTACTTTGGTGTTTTTCAATTCAACTATTTCGTCACCTTTTTTTAAAAAATAGCGATAGTTACCATCAAAACTATTCCAAAGAAGGGTGAGATTCCCGTCAGCTTCTGCATACAGCGAAAGATTTTCTCCATCTACAGTATACGTTTGTTGTGAAAAAGAAATTTGAGCAATACATATAGCAAGGACAAATAGTAGGCGTTTCATAACATATTGATTTGGTACGCTTAAAGGTAAAAAAATAATTGAAACGAAGGTTATTTTTTAAAAGTACGCCCTTTCCATTGGTAGTCGCCAAAAAAACTACCTGCTATCACCCAAATTAAAATAAAGGGATATAATAATAAGCTCAGTACTAAAAACAAAACATTCAATTTCAGTTTAAAAAACTTTGCAGACATCCATACAATGATGCTATCTAAAACGATTTTTAAAAGAATAAAATATAAAAAAATCGCAGCCTTTAATGGAAATACAAAAAATCCTAAAATACAGACTAAAAAAGTAATATTAGATAGTAATATGATACTTCCTAATATCTCTACAGCAGTATTTTTTTGATATTTTGTTTTGGAAGCCCACCGTATTCTTTGCTGTAAAACTTCTTTCCAATTGTCAACACATTGCGTCGTCACAGTGGCAGAAGCATTTTTTAAATATTTTATCTTTTTAGGGTAAAGCCTTCGTATTTTTTCCATTAAAAAAATATCATCCCCACTGGTATATTGATCATTATCAATATAGCCAGCAACATCAAAAAATACATTCTTTTTATAGGCCAAATTAGCTCCATTACTAAGTAATGGTTTTCTGTTTCCAAAGCCAGCCATGGATACAACTTGCAAACTTAGTCCATCAAAAAATTGAAACTGTTTTATAAGCGAAGCATCTTTTTCAAAAAGTACAGGCATGCAGACCATTTTTGGGTCTTTTTTCTGAATAGAAGCATCCAGAAGTGTTAACCAACCTT
The DNA here is from genome assembly GCA_034670265.1 of Flavobacteriaceae bacterium. Classification (GTDB taxonomy): domain Bacteria; phylum Bacteroidota; class Bacteroidia; order Flavobacteriales; family Flavobacteriaceae; genus Halomarinibacterium. The sequence goes on from JAXMNU010000003.1 coordinate 500,462, forward strand.
CAGGTACTTTGCAATCTGCATCGGTAGTGACAATCCAAGGGTGTTTTGACTTTTTTACAGCTAAAGAAATGGCATCTTTCTTTGGCGAATTTGAATACCGCTTGTTGGTAAGAATGGTATAATCCATACCTGAATTTTTTAATGCATTTTCAATAACCGAAACTGAAGCATCTTCAGATTCGTCATCAACAAAAAGCAGTTCTAATTGTTCCTTATTGTAAGATAATTTCAGAAAAGATTCAATTAAAAAAGGAAGATTTTTCGCTTCATTTCTAAAGGGAATGATTACTGAAAATGACGTTTTTGATGGTGTTTTGGTAGCTTTAAAAAAATGAAGTTTTTGCATCCCAAAAGCAATCCATCCCATAGTGACGAAGTACAAAAAAGATATGATAACTAAACTAATAATCAATTTTCCTTAAACTTTATAATAAAAAAACTTCCTAGTATGGCTGGGAGTATAAAATTAAGGAGCCACATAGTAAAAACCGTAGTTAAAATCACAGCTTCATTAATGTTTATAATAGATAACAACCAAACCGCAATACTCCCCCTTACGATAACATCAAATATTAAAAACATTGGGATTACCGAAACTAATAAATATATAGAAGTTATAAAAGGAATAGTGTCCAAAAATAATGAGTTCGCTCCAAAATATTGTAGTAATAAATAGAATAAACAGCTAAAAATCAAGTATCTAACAATGGAGTAGAAAAAGGTTCTTATTTTAATTGAAAATGAAATATTCTGAAAATAATTCCAAACATTTTTTATGGTAAAACCTGTAATAAACCACTCTTTTTTTCGGAAGAAATACCCTAGTGAGCCTAATACTACTACAACTAAAAAACTAGCAAGCAGTTTATATTCAGATATTTCAATATGTAGTTTTGGGAACACTAAAAACAAGCCAACGATTCCAAAAATCAAAGTAGTTAACAGTTGAAACCCATTCGAAACAAAATTGAGGAGCACTATTTTTTTTCGATGTTTTTTTTCAAAATAAAACACTTTAGTACCATAATCTCCAATTCTGTTTGGTGTTGCTAACGAAACTGTGAGTGCTGCAAGACTTTGTTTCGCAGCTTCAGAAAATGATATTTTTTTTATCACAGAAGTTATCGTTTGCCATTTTTTTATTTCAAAAAACCAATTAGCAGTAGTAAGTCCTAAAAAAAGAAAAATAAAACCTATACTTTTTGCTTTAATAGCGCCAAGCATTATACCCCAAGAAGAGGAGTCTTGTAGTATTATCTTTCGGAAAATAAATGCAAAAGCAACGCTTAGGATAAAAACCTTTAGGGCAAACCAGCCATATTGCTTAGCTTTGTGAGATAGGGCAACCATAGGGTAGCTAAAATACTAAAGTTTTAGAAGGAATGGCTTCCGAAAAAATTATATTAGGAATAGATCCAGGAACCACAGTGATGGGATTTGGACTTATTAAAGTCATTAAAAAAGAAATGCAGTTTCTTCAACTCAATGAATTACAGCTTTCAAAATACGACGATCACTACGTGCGTCTAAAACATATTTTTGAACGCACCGTAGAGCTTATCGATACTTTCCATCCCGACGAAATTGCGATTGAAGCACCCTTTTTCGGAAAAAATGTACAATCGATGCTTAAGTTAGGTCGTGCCCAAGGAGTTGCTATGGCGGCGGGACTTTCACGCCAAATACCAATTACCGAATACTCTCCCAAAAAAATTAAAATGGCCATTACGGGCAACGGAAATGCCAGTAAAGAGCAAGTTGCTAAAATGTTGCAAAGCCTTTTAAGTTTGAAAGAATTACCAAAAAATCTGGATAGTACCGATGGACTGGCAGCAGCAGTATGTCATTTCTACAATGCTGGTAAGATTACTTCAGGGAAAAGCTACACAGGTTGGGCAGCATTTGTTAAACAAAATGAAGATCGGGTAGGGTGACATGAGTGGAATCTATCTCCATATCCCTTTTTGTAAGCAAGCCTGTCACTATTGTGACTTTCATTTTTCTACAACGCTAAAAAACAAAGAAAAAGTAGTAGATGCCATTTGCAAAGAATTAGTCCTTCGGAAGGATGAGTTGAAAGACGAAATACAAACCATCTATTTTGGTGGCGGGACGCCTTCGCTTCTTTCGGAAGAAGAACTTTCCAAAATTTTTGTAACCATTGCTAAAAACTTTTCAGTTACCGAAAATGCCGAAATCACCCTCGAAGCGAATCCCGATGATTTATCTGAAGAAAAATTACTCGAATTATCAAAATCCCCGATTAATAGACTGAGTATTGGTGTGCAATCTTTTTTTGAAGAAGATTTAAAACTCATGAATCGCGCGCACAATGCTTCGGAAGCATTACAATCTATTCAAGCAGCAAAAAAGTATTTCAGTAATATTAGTATCGATTTAATCTACGGAATTCCAAAAATGAGCAATGAGCGATGGCTTCAAAATCTCGAAAAAGCTTTTGAGTTGGACGTGCCACATATTTCGTGTTATGCCTTGACGGTTGAGCCCAAAACCGCTTTAAAAACCTTTATTGAAAAAGGTATCGTGCCCCCTGTAGAGGATGAAGTCGCACAAGAACATCACCAACTGTTAGTTTCAGAAACCGAAAAGAGAGGATTTATAAATTATGAATTCTCCAATTTTGGAAAACCTGGTTTCGAGTCGCAAAATAATCTAGCCTATTGGATGGGAAAACCATATTTGGGAGTAGGTCCTTCAGCACATAGTTATGATGGTGAAACCCGGAGTTGGAATGTCGCAAACAATTCAAAATATTTAAAAGCAATTGAAACGGAAACGCTTCCCATAGAGCGGGAAACACTCACAAAAAATGACCGCTACAACGAGTATGTAATGACGCGATTGCGAACCATGTGGGGAATACATCTTACGGAAGTGGAAGAGTTATTTGGAAAAAAATATAAAGAACACGTTTTAAGTCAAGCTGAACGCTCTATTAATGATGGTTTAATAGAGGTTGTCACTTCGAGTGATTCGCTTTTGGCGAATCGTATCGAGAAGCTAAAAGTGTCCAAAAAAGGTAAATTTTTAAGCGACGGAATTGCAAGTGATCTTTTCTTGCTAAATTTAGACTGAAAACAAAACCTTTTGAAAGCAACACTAAAAGTAAACAATCAAGAACTCACGATTGATCTATCAAAACCACTCGATATTTCAATTCCCATAAAAGCACATAAAGGGAAGGCTCGTGCTTGGTATATTGATGCTCCCGAATTTTGGCCTGTAAAAATAGGCGATTGGGTTGCGAGTGTAAAGGACGGGGCAGCGGTAAATTTTAATAATTTGTATTTCAATCCGCATGCGCATGGTACACATACTGAAAGTGTTGGGCATATCTCGGAAGAAGCTCATTCAGTACATAATACTTTAAAAAAGCACTTTTTTTTAGCCGAAGTTATTTCGGTAGCACCAGAAAATAAAAAGGGTGATTTAGTCATTTCAGAAAAACAAGTAAAACATGTATTGAAAGGAAAAACTCCCGAAGCGATTGTTATACGAACCATGCCAAACCTAGCTTCAAAAAAGACCAAAAAATACTCCAATACCAATTGGCCCTATGTAGAGGAAAAGGCTGCTGTTTATTTAAGGGAATTGGGTGTAGAACACCTATTAATTGATTTGCCTTCGGTAGATAAAGAAAAAGATGAAGGAAAATTACTAGCCCATAAAGCCTTTTGGGACTATCCTAAAAACACCCGTTTTGATGCAACGATTACCGAATTTATTTATGTGAATAACCGTATTAAAGACGGAAGCTATATGCTTAACTTACAGACAGCCTCTTTTGTAAATGATGCAACTCCAAGCCGCCCCGTTTTATATAAAATTTTATAGTATGGAAACCTCTTTAAAAATAGAAGAACTCGCACAATTCTTATTTGGAATTTTTCTTTTTTCGCAACTTGATTATGCGTGGTGGTGGTTTCCAGTATTACTGCTAACACCCGATATTGGCATGTTAGGATATCTAGTGAATACACAAGTGGGGGCGTTTACCTATAATTTTTTTCATCATAAAGCCATGGCAATTATGGTATTACTCATTGGATATTATTTGTCAAATGATTTAGTAGCACTGATAGGTATAATTTTGTTTTCTCATTCGGCTATGGATAGGATTTTTGGGTACGGATTAAAATATCCAGATCATTTTAAGCATACTCATTTAGGGAATTTAAAATGAAGAAATTACTCATCCTGTTCATTGCGTGTAATTCTTTTTTTGTGTTTTCTCAGGATTATGAAAGGATTGATGCTACCATCGAATTATATCCAAAAACCTTTAAAAATGCTGAAGCCTTTTCAAAATTTATTACGCGTGATTTCTTTACCGAAGAAGATAAAGTACGGGCTATTTATACTTGGTTAATACAGAATGTGCGGTATGACCCGGATGAGTACAAAAAATTCAACTATTCGTTTACCAATTATCGTGAACGAAACCAAAAAGAAGAAAAAACAAGAGCCAAAATTATTGAAAGAACCTTACAAAATGGTATTGCCGTTTGTGAAGGCTATGCTTTTGTTTTTGAAAAAATGTGTCAGTTACAGGGCATTGAGAATTACTTAATTCAAGGAGATACTAAAACGCATTTTAAAGATATTGGAAGACCTTTTAAGAAAAACCACATGTGGAATGCTGCTAAAATTGGCGATACTTGGTTTTTGTTTGACGCTACTTGGGGGGCTGGGAAGTACAATGGAAAGTTTATTAAAGAGCCTTCCTATTTTTACTATAAAACGGATCCAAATCAACTTATCAAAAGTCATTTCCCAGAGATGGTAGACGATACTTTTTTAAATCCACCTATAATGTTTACAGATTTTACCAATGGACCACTCATTATTTCACCAAATCTCCTTTCTGAGGATATTATCTCACCCAAAAAAGGGATTTTGTATTCAAATAGTTCTATGAATGAGATATATTTTGAAATTAAAACAACTGCCCCAAAAGATATCTATTATGCCTATGATAATGAAAAAGCGTTAGTGTTGTTTAAGGAAAAAGATGGGGTGATTCATTTTACCGTTCCTGTACAAATGGGACACACTTCGTTACTAATCTATTTCGATGATAAACCCGTATTAGGTTATAAAGTGGAATGATATGCACATAGAAGATTTTCGAAATTATTGCCTATCAAAAAAAGGAGTGACCGAGTCTTTTCCCTTCGATGAACACACACTTGTTTTTAAAGTCATGGGAAAAATGTTTGCCATTTGTGGACTAGAACGAATCCCTTCGCAGGTCAATTTAAAATGTGACCCCGAACGATCAGTGGAGTTACGAACTCAATTTGACGGGTTGATCCTTCCCGGTTGGCATATGAGTAAATTGCATTGGAATACTGTAATCATAGAATCAAATTTGCCTCCAAAACTTATTACAGAACTCATTGACCATTCTTACGATTTGGTGGTGGTAAAACTCACCAAAAAATTAAAAGAAGAACTTAAAAATTTATAATTGGTTTAGCTTTTGGTAGCGCAATGGGCGAACACCTTTCAGTTCTTTAAACTTTCGGTGAAAGTTAGAAATATTATAAAATCCGCTCTCTTCAGCGATTTCGATAATGCTCATTTCGGGATGCTTTTTTAATAAATTGCAAGCCTCTTCTATGCGTATTTCGTTTAAAAATTCGATGTACGTTTTCCGGGTTCTTTTTTTAAAATACCTACAAAATGCTTGGGGTGTCATCGCCGCTTCGGAAGCAATTTGAGATAATGTAATTTTCTCTTTAAAATGGTTCATACTAAAATTGTAAATAATACCCATACGCCGGCCTTCGTTATCCGAATACTTCTTTACTTGAGGAAATAATGAAAGAGATATAAATTCAGATTCGTTAACTGCTTTTAAAAGCTGAAGGAAAAGTATAAATCGCTCTAATTTTGAAGTTTGAAAAATAGCTTCAAATAGGGAAATGATTTTTTCGGAAGGAGATTCAATTTTAAAACTCTGCGAAGCTTTTTCGAAGAATGCATCAAATGATTTTAGTTCTTCCGTTTCAAAAAAATCACTTCCAAAAGAGTTTCTTTTAAAAAAGATGGTCAGCATATGCGATTGAACCCCTTTTTGAGGTGTGCTTTTAAAAACGTGTGGGACATTAGTCCCTAAAATGATAAGTTCTCCAGTTTGAAAAGAATGTACTGTGTCTCCAACGAGTAAAGAGCCTTCGCCGCTTTTTATAAAACTTAACTGAATTTCCTCGTGCTGATGAAATAAATCATAAAACAATGGTTGCCTATCCTCTTGAAGGATTAAGGCATCACTTGTGGGCTTTGGAATGGTAAATGGAAGGACTTTCATTTAATTAAATATATTACAATAATAATCATTATTTGAATTTAACATTTAAAAATAGGGTAAAATAGTATCATATATGGATAATTTTCTACGCTACTATACTTGATAGTTATACTATTTTTGAATCTATAAAATAGCAGCTCATGAAATTTGAATGGAAAGGCGTCATGCCGGCAGTCACAACAAAGTTTACTAATGAAGATACATTGGATATAGATTTATTTAAACACAATATCCAAGCACAATTGGACGCTGGCGTACACGGTATTGTTTTAGGAGGAACGCTTGGGGAAGCAAGCACCCTAACTGAAGGCGAAAAAAGAATCCTTACGCAAGAAACAGTGAAGTTTGTTAATAATAAAGTACCTGTGCTAATCAATATTGCTGAGCAATCTACAAAGGGAGCTATTGTCGCCGCTCACCACGCAGAAGCAGACGGTGCTTCTGGTTTAATGATGCTTCCGCCCATGCGATACAAGGCTAGTGACGAGGAAACTGTGGAATATTTCAAAGCAGTGGCCACCAACACTTCATTACCTATTATGGTGTACAACAATCCGGTAGATTATAAAATTGAAGTAACCTTGGCTATGTTCGACAAATTACTTAAATGTGAAAATATTGAAGCCGTTAAAGAGTCAACGAGAGATATTTCTAACGTTACCCGAATTAAAAACAACTTTGGCGACCGACTCAAAATCATGTGTGGGGTGGATACCCTGGCTTTAGAAAGTTTATTGATGGGAGCCGATGGGTGGATTGCTGGCTTGGTATGTGCCTTTCCAGCTGAGACTGTTGCCATTTACGAACTACAAAAAGCGGGTAGAATTCAAGAAGCTATCGAAATTTATAGATGGTTTTTACCCTTGTTGGAGTTGGATATAAACCCTAAATTAGTACAAAATATAAAACTTGCCGAGGTTGCTACAGGATTAGGAAGTGAAACGGTTCGAGCTCCGAGATTACCACTTTCTGGAAAGGAACGGGAAGAAGTTTTAAGAATTATTACTGAAGGGATAAAAACACGCCCTCAATTACCAGATTATAAGAATTTATGATTACAGGAAAAAATTATATCGGTTATTCATTATCTGCAGAAGGAACTAAAACCTATCGCACGTTTAATCCGAAGGATAATAAAGGAAACGAACCCACATTTACTGAAGCAACAGAAAGTGAAATAAACAAAGCAGCATCTTTAGCTTCTGAAGCATTTCTAGCATATCGCAATATTTCAGGTAAAAAAAGAGCCGCTTTTTTAAATGCCATTGCAGATGAAATTGAAGCCTTGGGGGATACTTTAGTGCAAACCTATACTTCCGAGTCTGGTTTGCCCGAAGGACGTGCCAAAGGGGAACGAGGACGTACCGTTGGTCAATTAAGAATGTTTGCAAAGCTCATCGAAATAGAAGATTGGCGAGAACCCACCATCGACACAGCAATTCCTGATAGAGCTCCAGCCCCCAAACCCGATTTACGAAAAACACTTATTCCCATTGGACCTATAGTCGTTTTTGGGGCGAGTAATTTTCCATTAGCATATTCTACCGCAGGGGGGGATACAGCCAGTGCTTTGGCAGCTGGGTGTCCAGTCATTGTAAAATCGCATCCTATGCACTCGGGTACTGGAGAATTGGTGGCTTCGGCTATAATAAAAGCTGCAAAAGATACAGGCATACCCGAAGGTGTTTTTTCAAATTTGAATAGTTCTGGAATTGAAGTGGGACAGCAATTGGTTTCACATCCCAAAGTCAAAGGAGTAGGCTTTACAGGAAGTATTAGAGGTGGAAGAGCCTTATACGATTTAGCGGCAAAAAGAGAAGAACCTATTCCTGTTTTTGCTGAAATGGGTAGTATCAATCCTGTTGTGATTACGAGCAAAGCTATAGAGAAAAGGGCTTCAGAAATTGCTTCAACTTATGCGGGTTCTATTACCTTGGGAACAGGGCAATTTTGTACCAATCCCGGATTAATTTTAACCTTGGAAAGCGATTTTACTTCAACATTTATTGAGGAATTAGGTGAAAAAACCGCAAATATTGAATCCTATTGCATGTTGCATCCCAATATTCATTCAGCTTTCAATAAAAAAGGTGCAGAAGTTTTGAAGCAATCGGAAACAAAATTAGTAGCCGAATACAAAGGGAACGTTCCTATTAATTATGCTAAAGCAAAAGTGGTTACTACAAGTGGAGAAGCCTTTTTGCAAAATCCGAAATTACATCAGGAGGTTTTTGGGCCCTTTTCATTGGTCGTGAAATGTAAAAATGAAGCACAACTACTTCATATTATTCAGAATTTAGAAGGACAACTTACCGGGACCATTATTGCTGAAAAGGAAGAATATGCAAACCTTTCAGAATTAATTCAAACCCTTCAAGATCGCGTGGGGCGAATTATTTTTAACGGAGTTCCCACAGGTGTTGAGGTTTGTGATGCGATGACGCACGGAGGACCCTATCCCGCGAGTACCGATAGTCGATTTACAGCTGTTGGTAATCATGCTATCAAACGCTGGGTGCGACCATTCAGCTATCAAGATTTTCCTGTTGAATTATTACCCGATTTTTTGAAACCCTAATGAAAAGCGTTTTTAAATGCATCGATGCGCATACCTGTGGTAATCCTGTAAGGGTTGTTACTACGGGAAGACCTCCTCTAGTAGGAGACTCGATGAGTGAAAAACGCCAACACTTTTTAAAGGAATACGATTGGATTCGGAAGGGGCTTATGTTTGAGCCTAGGGGGCATGATATGATGAGTGGAAGCTTCTTTTTTGAACCTCAATTTCCCGAAAATGACTTTGGAATTTTATTTATCGAAACATCGGGTTGTTTGCCCATGTGCGGGCACGGAACCATTGGAGCCATTACCATTGGCATTGAAGAAGGATTGATTATTCCAAAGACCGAAGGAAAAGTGCGTATGGAAACCCCAGCAGGTTTAGTTACCATTGATTACGAAAAAGTAAACGGAAAAGTAGTTTGGATAAAGTTGAAAAACGTAGCTTCTTATCTAGCAGAAGAAAACCTAACTATTGATTGCCACGAATTAGGCGAGCTTACTTTTGATGTTGCCTACGGAGGAAACTTTTATGCCATAGTGGATCCACAAAAAAACTTCAGTGGGGTGCAAGATTTTACTGCGAGCAAATTGATTCAGTATTCACAAGTGATTAGGGAACGAATCAATCAAAAATATCCTCATCATTTTATTCATCCTGAAGATGAAACTATACGGGATGTGAGTCATATTCAGTGGACAGGAAAACCTATAAACCCTCATTCTTCAGGAAGGAATGCAGTTTTTTATGGCGATAAAGCTATTGACCGTTCTCCCTGCGGCACTGGAACTTCAGCAAGAATGGCACAATTATTTTCAAAAGGGAAATTAAAAAAAGGCGAACCCTTTATCCACGAAAGCTATATAGGTTCTATCTTTGAAGGACAGATTGAAGAAGAAACCAAAATAGGGGGTAAAAAAGCCATTATTCCTAGTATAAAAGGATGGGCGAAAATATATGGATACAACACCATTAATATTGATCCTGAAGATGATCCTTATGCTTACGGATTTCAAGTAATATGAGTAAAAAAGTAGTTGTTATTGGGGGAGGAATTATAGGGCTTTGCTCTGCGTATTACCTTGTAAAAGAAGGTTGCGAAGTGACTGTCATTGACCAATCTAATATGGATTTTGGCGCTTCGTATGTAAATGCTGGATATTTAACCCCCAGTCATATTATTCCCTTAGCTGCCCCTGGAGCCATGAAGCAAGGGTTAAAATGGATGTTTAATCCTGCTAGTCCATTGTTTATTAAGCCCCGTTTACAAGCTTCTTTTTTACAGTGGGTTTGGGCTTTTAATAAATCTTGTTCGGTTAAAAATGTCAATAATTCTGTAAAAGCGATAAAGGATATCAATTTACTAAGTGTTGATTTATTTTCTGAATTAAAGAAAAATGAAAACTTCAACTTTCAATTGGAACACAAAGGATTATTAATGCTTTGTCAAAGTGAAAAGGCATTAAATCACGAAGTGGAGGTAGCTTATTTAGCAGCTAAAGAAGGGTTGGATGTTTCCGTTTTAAATGCTTCCGAAGTAGAGAAACTACAACCCAACGCCCAAATCGTCAGTGTTGGAGCAGTTCATTTTAAATGTGACTGGCATACAACGCCTAACGTGTTTATGAATGAAATGAAAGCACATTTGGAAAACAAAGGGGTTACTTTTTTTAAAAATGAAATTGTGGAAGATCTTCAACTTTCAGCAGGGAAAATAAAAGGAATTAAAACCCAAAATCAGTTGATTAATGCAGATGAATTTGTATTGGCTGCGGGTTCTTGGAGCCAATTGTTAAGTAAGAAATTGGGAGTAAGAATTCCGCTGGAAGCTGGTAAAGGATATAGAATTAATACCGAAAGGGAAACAGGGATTACCATTCCCGCTATCCTTACGGAAGCTCGTGTGGCAGTCACGCCTATGGATGGTTTTACTCGCTTTGCCGGTACCATGGAAATTGCAGGAATTCATCATAAAATAAACCCTGTGCGTGTAGAGGCAATTGCTAAAGCTGTTGAAAGGTACTATCCAAATGTTATCTTACATGAATCGGAAAAAGCCAACGCCGCTTGCGGATTGAGACCCGTTTCTCCAGATGGGAAACCCTATATTGGAAAATCTTCAAAATGTGAAAATTTAACCATAGCCACAGGTCACGCGATGATGGGTTGGAGTATGGGGCCTGCTACTGGAAAACTTGTTTCGGAAGTTATTTTAGATAAAAAACTTTCCATGAATCTCGATGCTTTTCATCCCGATAGAAAGTTTTAAGAACTACAGGACATATCTGCTACAATCTTCCATTCTTCATCTATCTTTTTGAAGATAATCATAAAAATTCCGTTGGCATCACCCACATTTCTTTTTAAAAAGTATTCGCCCATAACCCAATAGGCATCTCGTTCAATTTCAGAAATGTCATTAATTTTAAAAGTGAGTGTTCCGCTATGATCTGCAGAGGGATACCCTTTTTTGTAGTTGGCAAGTGTTTGATCCCAACCATAGGTAATGCCGTTACTACCGTAAAATTTTAAAGAATCACTCTTCCAATATCCTTGCATAAACCCTTCCAGATCATTTTTACTCCAAGCAATTTCTTGAATTTTCATAACGGAAAGTATTGCCGCTTTATCTTTGGCTTGACGGATTTCTTTTTTCTGTTGTGTTTCTGCTGAAAGATGTACTTGACAACTTACAAGAATTATGGAAAGTGCAATAAATAGGAGATGCTTCATTTTTGAAAGATTTGCTTTACAACAAAGTTAGAAATCTTTTTTAAGCGCTTTCCTTCTAATTAATAAAACCGGAATTAAAACCCAAAGAAATAGCACTCCCAATGATACAATAAGCCCCCAATTAGTTCCAAAAAACTTTTGAAAAACAGCTCCGGTATAACCCATTAATGCTGAAATATCAAGCTTTAATAGAATTAATATTCTAGACAAATCTATGGGATTTGCCATACTGGCAATTAGTGAAAAGGTATCGAGTGGATATTCTTCAAAAACAACGAGTGAGATTAAAAATAACCCATCATAAATCACTGCCATAAAGAGCCAAAAGAGAATGGCATACCCAAAGCCTTTAATTCTGTTTTCATTGGACAAGCCAATATAAAATGAAATGGCTGTGAAAATAAATGTTAAGAATCCTCCCGTAACTAGTAATAATGAAAAATCTAAAATAGCTTCAGATTTAAAGATACCATACGCTAGAAACGGAATCCCTAACCCCAAAATTAAGCTCATTGAAAGTGACGTTGCCACGCCCAAGTATTGCCCTATAAAAATGGAGGTTCTTTTAAGAGGTTGGGCAAGGAGAAGCTCAGTAAATTCCTTCGAATTATAGAAATACATAATGCCAAACATGGTTCCCATTAAAGGTACAAGGATGATAATCACATTCATTAATGTAATTACTGCTTTGGATACATCGTTATTCAAAAAAAGTAACACAAATCCCAGCAGAAGATAGAAAGCAAAATAGACGTAGCTCCATCTGCTTCGTATTAAATCGAAGAAACTATATTTTAATATTTTAAGCATGTGCGTTTGTTAAAAGGTGGGCAATGGCGTGTTCAAAGTCGTCTTCTTTTGTTTCCTTTTTTAAATCAGCTATAGTGCCATTAAAATAGATTTTCCCTTCCCAAATAAACATCACTTTATCACAAACTGCTTCTACAAAACTCATAATGTGAGACGAAATAAGGAGTGTTTTTCCTTTTGCTTTTTGCTTCAAAATAATGTCTTTAAGCACTAATAAAGAAACGGGATCTAGTCCTGAAGTAGGCTCGTCTAAAATAATTATTGGGCTATCGAACATAAAAGCGAGAACAAGATTAACCTTCTGTTTTGTTCCTCCAGATAGGTTTCCCAGTTTTTTATTTAAAAAAGGTTGTAGTGAAAATAGATTGATGTAATAATTCTCATCTCCTGTATTTCCACCGCGAATGTCTTTTATCATTTTAATAAGTTCAGACACTTTTAAGTTATTTGGGAAATTGGCAATTTGTGGGAGATAATCTATTTGTTTCCGGTATTCCCAACCCTTTTTTATGTTTTTATTGTTTAAAGAAATCTCTCCTTGATTGGGCAAAACCATTCCTAAAATGCTTTTAATTAAAGTGGTTTTTCCAGACCCATTAGGACCCAAAACGGCAATAGCATTTCCTTCAGGAATAATGAGGTCAACGCCTTTTAAGACTTGATTTTTACCAAATGACTTATGAATGTTTTTAATTTCTATCATATACAATGCGTTTCATTTTTGGGGAAATATCCTCAAGATTGCTAGGTGTAAAAACGGGTGAAACTTTTTCAGAAAAATCGATAATATCAATAAAAAGGCTTCTTAAAAGGATAATAGCTTCTGGGGTTCTGTTGGCAACGTATGAAAACAATTTAACTGGCTTATGTGGAACGTCTCCAATACCGTCTTTGTTTAGGTCGTACCCGCTGTAGTCACTCCAATGATTATTTTTAAACAGGTTATCGTTCAGTTTGCTATTATATGATAAATCGAAAGTATTGTAAAGAAAGTTATTTTCTGAAAATATGTTAGTATAACAAGCGCCTCTCGATTTAATAGCCCATCCATTTTTTTCAAAAGTGTTGTAAGAATAAGTTACCCGATTAGAACCTTCAATATTAATACCCGTAGTGTTTTCCTTAAAAATGTTCCCTTTAATTTTCGAATCATTTATTTCTTTCAGTAATAATCCGTAGGAAGCTGTTCCCCAATTTCCTTGAAAAATGTTGTTGTACATTTCTATTTTTTTTGAAAACATAACTGCTACTCCAGCTCCGTTATTTTGAAAGGTGTTATTTTCATAAATATCATCATTTGAAAACATAAAATGAAGCCCATAACGCACATTGTCTGTGCTACTATTATTTGTAATGCTGCAATGGTCTGCAAATTCTAGATAAATACCATCCCTTACATGAGTAATGATGTTTTTATCTACTTCAATATGATGGCTATACCATAATTGTATACCATTTCCCGAATTAAATTCCTCTTTTGCATCACCAATTATTTTATTGTGGAAAACCTTTCCGTAACTAGATTTTTCGAGATAAATTCCGAAAAATAGTTTTTCTAAAACTAGGTTTTTAATGATAAAATTCTTGCTTTTTACGACTCTTACTGCTGAAAAATCTTCAGTATAACTAGTGCCTACATTAATAATGAATAAGCCATCAAGCGTTACATTGTCTGCAGTAATTCGAATGATTTCTCCTTTCAATTCTCCATCAATAACTGGATAATTCTCACCAATGATAGTTAGGGGTTTATTGATGTCAATATTATACTCTTTGTAAGTCCCTTTTTTGATTAAAATAGTATCATTAGCCAAAGCAATTTCAATGGCATTTTTAACGGTCTTCACTTTGCAAGTGTTACATACTTCAATAGTATTAGCAACACTCATCCAAGTAGATGCCATGAAAATTAGGATATATATAACGGAGATTTTCAACTAGCGAATAATTAAAAATTTTGAATTTTCAATGGCAGCAACATTATGAAGCTCTTTAGCAGGGAACTGAAAACTTTCATTTTCTTTGATCATAAACTCTTTTTTGTCAATATAAAAAACTATTTGTCCTACCAGCATTTGTAAGAAAGCATTTCTTGGCGAATCATGTTCTGGAAAAATACTACCTTTTTCTAAGGTTATAAAAAGTATTTCAGAGTTTTCTTGCTTCCATAATTTCTGTACCGTTAGACCTTCAAATTTGGTATTTGAAATAGTACTGTCTATCTTATAAAAATCATTCATTAGTTATGCATGTGTTTTAGAAGTTCCTCCCAAGTATATATGCTGCCCCCTTTTTCTTTTACAATGGCTTCGGCTTCAGCTTTAGTTGGGACAGCAGATAGAAAAGCACCCATAGGACTTGGAATATTTTCTGAAATTATAAAATACGATTCAGTAGCATTTATTAATGATTCAGACACATTATAATTTCCAGACAAAAATAGCCCCACAGTAGTAGTATCAATCTCTTCCGAATAATGTACCATACACTCTATGGCGTCAAAACTATACGCTTTCCCTTTTTTGGTGACAATTTGCGCCGCGTGTTGCTTATCGACGATAGTCATTTGGCAGAATTCGCAATGATCTTCCCCATAGTTTATTTCCTTTTGCTTTATTTGACAGCTTAGTAAAAAGAAAATTGATACAAAAAGTGAATATTTAATTGCTTTCATTGTTTAGGTTTTTAGACTTTTCTTTTTTTCCAATCCAGAATGCTAAAAAAGCTAGAAACATACCAAAAGCTAGAAAATAGGCTCCTAGTTGTGGATAGGAATGTGCTCTAAAATTAAGGATATCCTTTGATCCAAATAAGGGAGGTTGGAAGCCCATGATGCTACCATCCGGATTAGTGAATTTCATGATAGCCTTGGGATCTAGATTGTGCCCATAATCATGTTCCCATAAGTAGAAATCATAAATGCCAGCGGCAGCTAGAACACACATAAGTATAAACCAACCCAAAAACCATTTGTAATTTCCTTTTAAACCAACTAGTAACCCTAAGATTGACATTGTAATAATGACTGCTGGGAATATCTTAAATTCTGGAATCGACTCTGGAATGTATTTCATCCCAACATAGTGATTCATCAAATTAATGTTTTTTATGTCATGTGGGTTAGCATCGGCAAAATCATTAATGTAAATATCCATCCCCAAGGGGATAGGATACTGTGGTGCTTCCAAGGTAATATTCCAAAGGGGGAAAAGGAATAAGCCTAAAATGAAAATGGAAGCCAATAGCATAATAATATTTGATTTTTTAAGCTTCATGTTGTAGTGTTTTAAAATTAGGGTGGGGCTTTAAGACCCCACCCATAAAGGAATTACTAATTACTAATCTTATCAATTCCTCTTTTTTTAATCTTCTCCAAGAGACCAAGATAATGGTAGTGTAGAGCTTGCAGGTGAAACTCTAACATATCCTTGCATTTCCTGGTGTAATGCAGAACAGAAATCGGTACAATAAAATGGCCATACCCCTACTTGTTTGGGTTCCCAAACAGATGTTTTTGTTTGTCCGGGCATAATCAATAGTTCTGATGTGTTTTGGCCTATTATTGCAAAGCCATGAGGAACATCAAAGTCTTGTTCTAAGTTGGTCACGTGGAAATATACTTTATCTCCTACTTTTATCCCTTCAATATTATCTGGTGAGAAGTGACTTCTAATAGTAGTCATGTAAATATGCACCTCGTTACCTTTTCTTACCACTTTTGTGTCATCATCAGAGAAAGCAGCGTAAGGGTGTTTATTGTCTTCTAAATTATAGATTTTAAGAGAACGCTGTTTAATAAGATCGGCTTCCATTGCAGCTGCATAATGAGGTTCACCATGTGTTGGGAAATCTAAAAGCAACTCCATTTTATCACCTGATATATCAAATAATTGAGCAGAGTGTTCTAATTCAGGTCCTGTTGGCAAATACCGATCTTTTGTAATTTTGTTCATTGCAAACATGTATTTACCTTGTGGCTTTCTAGAATTTCCTCCAGGAATAGTTAAGTGACCAACTGAATAGTAACATGGCTGTCTGTCTATCACTTCCCATGTTCCTAATTTCCATTTTACAACTTCAGATGAAATAAAGAACGTAGTATACGCATTACCTTTATTATCAAATTCTGTATGTAATGGGCCTAAACCTGCTTGATCTACTGAACCTGCTAATACGTCTTCGAAATTTAAAATTGGAATTCCATAGGCTTCGCCAGCAAATTTTTTATTTTCAATTGCATCGAGCATTTTAGTAAATGAGTGCACCGTTAAGTTAGCTGAAAGTTTACCATTACCAACAATATACTCACCTGAAGGATCCACATCACAACCGTGTGGAGATTTAGGCGTTGGTAATAGATAGATAGCTCCAGGAACATCTTGAGGATTTATAACACGTACTTCTTTTTTCATTGTGGAAGTTGCAGAATGTGTATGCTCATTATATACATTATGTGCATATTCAGCTGGCATCATTGTACCGCCACCATTATTTACGTATTCTTCAATTTTTTTCCAGTTAATTGCGGCGATAAAATCTTTATCGTTTTGAGAGGCGTTAACCTCTAAAAGAGTGCTTGCTTCTTCTGAGTTATATGTTGAAAAGAAGAACCAGCCGTGAGATTTTCCTCGACCTGGGTGAGATAAATCATAATTAAAACCAGGCATCAATATTTGGAATTTTATATCCATATTTCCAGTTTCTGGTGCTACACTAATAAAGGATAATGCACCTTTAAAATTCCCTTTGTATTCTTTTATAGGCATATCTCTTTGTGGAACGGGAACCGAAAAACGAGTTCCTGCTACTACATATTCTGTATTTTCAGTAACAAAAGAGGAGCTGTGGTTACCCGCACTATTAGGGATCTCAATAATTTCTGTAGTTTCAAAAGTGGTTAAATCAATCTTAGCAATTCTTGGAGTGTTATTTTCATTTATAAAAATAAAACGTCCATCAATTTCTCCATTCGTTTGTGATATGTCTGGATGGTGAGAATCGCCCCACGGAATAAATCCATGTGATGTGTTTAACATTGGTTTGGTCTCCTCTGAATAACCATAACCTGAAGTTGGAAACTGAGAGAATACGGGTATTTCTTTAAACATTCTACCTGATGGTAAACCATAAACGGTTAAGTTACCACTGTAACCTCCAGATATAAATGCATAATGAGTATCATGTTCTCCAGGAGCAACATATACTTTTTCGGCAACGTTTGAGCCTAAAGCCCCTTGCTTATTCTTACTATTTTGCGAATTGTTACCACAACTAATAAGCATTCCTAAAAATGCAAATGCGGTAATTAAATGGATTATTTTTTTCATTGTTACTTATGTTATGTTAAGTTATTAATTGTTTGGAAGGATTACGGCATCTACTACGTGAACAATACCATTTCCAGCAGGTATGCTTGCAATAATTTTTGCTCCACCTACAAATACGTCATCTCCTTTTACTTCTACGACAATGTTTTCATTACTAGCTTGCCCCAGTTTTTTAAACTTCTTGAGAAATTCTTTATCATATTTTCCCGGAGTTACGTGATGTTTTAGAATAAAAGCCAATTGGTCTTTATTTTCGGGCTTCAACAAATTTTCTACAGTTCCTTCGGGAAGGTTACCAAAGGCTTCATTTGTAGGAGCAAAGACCATTAGAGGTCCCGCATTTACCAAGGCGTTCTCTAATGAAGCTGCTTGCACAGCTGCAACAAGCGTAGTGTGGTCTGGAGAGCCTATAGCAATGTCCAAAACATTTGGTGTGGCTTCATCATCCTTCAAAAAAGCTTGCCCTTTATTTTCGGTAGAAGCATTTTCAGAAGGAGAATCTACTTTTGTAGTATCAGTTTCGGCAGTGTTGTTTTTACAACTAACTAAAGCTAGGAAACTGAATAACACAAAAAATAATTTAAATGTTGTTTTCATAATTAATTGGTTTTAAGTTACTAGTGTCTTATTCAAGTGTTCTGAAATATTCCAAAATACTTCTAGCTTCTTCCTCTGTTAAACCTTGGTTTGCCATGGGAGAGCCATTAAATTCGATTAATAGTTGTTTTGCAAGTGGGTCTTTTTGAGTCATTTCCTCAGGATTTAGGATCATGTTCATAACCCATTCTGGTGTTCTGCGTTCCAATATCTTATTGGGTGGTGGGCCTATAAATTTCTTTCCTATTTTATGGCAAGCAGTACATTTTGCTTTATAAACTTCTTCGCCTTTTAAAGCCATGGTAGAATTAATTTCTGCATCCAAAGTGATACTTGTTATAGGGCCAATTCCTTTATTGGTAAGGTCTATTGTTTCAGAAGCCTTTGCGACTTCTTTTTTAACCTCTTCCTTTTTTGGTTGAGTAGTCCCGATAGTTATTTTTTCTTCCTTTTTGGTATCTTTTTCTCCACAACTCAGTAGTAGAGCTAAAGTTGAAATTGCTAAAATTTTAAAACTAAGTTTCATAGATATGATTGTTAAATTATTTAGGCAAAAATAAAGTGTGCTCATGTCCTAAAATATGACCAAAATCATAAAAAATACTTTATAGTCTTTTTTGAAAAGTTATATTTTTGTGCTGAAATAAATCCTACTTTATGTTTGCGCATACTTCCAAATATGCATTAAAGGCACTTCACTATATAGCAGTGCATTCTTCGAAAGAAAAAAGAGTCTTAGCAAAAGATGTTGCCATTGCTTTGGATTTACAAAAACCCTTTTTATCGAAAATTTTAAAACAATTGGCTGCCAAAGATTTTATTCAATCTGTTAAAGGCCCCTATGGAGGATTTTACCTAACAGATGAACAAAAAGAAAAATCCGTCATGGATATTATTATTGAATTGGAAGGAAAAGATGGCTTTAGCCAATGCATCTTAAATTTTGAGAGCTGTAATGAAATAAATCCCTGTCCTATTCATAACTTAGTTGCCTTTGAAAAAGAATCACTTCGGAAAGCCATTAAAAATGTTCGAATTACCGATTTACACGAAGATTTAAACTATTTATGAAATTAAATTTGAATGACAGACGTTACCATTCTAACCTGCAAACCCTACCATAAACCTGACGTAATTACTCCTTACATTCAGAATATTTTAGATGAATATCAATTTCTGAAGGAAGCATTGGAAGCAAAAGGGATGACTGTGGAAAGAACCTATTGGGACAACCCAAACTACGATTGGAGTCAGACAAAAGCTGTGGTGTTTAGGACCATTTGGGATTATTTTGAGCGATTTGATGAGTTTTGGCCTTGGTTGGAAAACATAAAAGAAAAGACCATTTTAATTAACCCATTTTCCTTAATTAAATGGAACATCGATAAGCACTATCTGAAGGATTTAGAAAAAAAAGACATTCAAATTGTACCTACACATTTTGTAGATACTGGCAAATGGCAAAGCCTAAAAGACATTTGTGAGCTACAGAATTGGAAAAATGTTGTTATAAAACCTGCCATTTCGGGAGCTGCCTTTCACACCTATAAAATTTTTGAAAATGAGATTTCTGAAAATGAAGGATTGTTTAAAAAATTAGTTGCTGAAAGAGATATGCTCGTTCAGGAATATCAAGAGACCATTACTACTTTAGGGGAAGCATCCTTAATGGTTTTTAACGGAAAATACACCCATGCCATTTTAAAAAAGGCAAAACCTGGCGATTTTAGAGTGCAAGACGATTTTGGAGGTACGGTACATCCGTACGAAGCTTCAATGGAAGAAATTACCTTTGCCGAAAAAGTCTTTGCTGCTTGTGACCCGATGCCTGCCTATGGTCGAGCCGATATTATTTGGGATAGTGAAGGAAATATCTACCTTTCAGAATTAGAGATTGTAGAACCCGAACTTTGGGTGCGAAACAATCCCGCTTCTGCTAAGGATTTTGCTGAAGGAATTATCAAATTCCTTTAAAATTCCTCTTTAAATAACACAGATGGATTAGGGCAACGTTTTTTCCACGTTTCAATTTCTGAAGGAAAAGCAACACCATTGTAATTTTCAGTTTCACCTAATAAATCGGTTATAATTTGAAAATGTAAATGCGGTACCCAATGACCGTTTTCAGTTTCATTCCCAATATGAGCAAAAACTCCCCCTTTTTTAATCTTTTTCCCTTTCGGACTTAGCTTCAATGATTCCAAAGTGAGGTGCCCGTAGAGGGTGTAGAATTCGACTTTATTCAGTTTATGTTTTAACACCAACAACGGACCATAATCCTTGTGAAAATCATTGAAGTGTGAGATGACCACTACGGCATCAAAAATGGCAGCAACAGGCGTTTGAGCAGGTACCCAAAAGTCCACACCTAAATGTATATTTCTGTACTCAACCCCATTTGGGCCTTGCCGTTCAAATCGTTTGGTATTGTAAAAAGCGCGTTCTTCAAGGTATCCATTGGCTAAGAGGCTGTTAGGATGCTTGGTTTGAAAAACTTCAATTTTTTGAATAGCCGCATCAATATTTTCGTGCTGCGTATCGGTTCCGAAGAATGCATTCTTGACACTCATATCGGGAATTGCAACGTCTATAAAATCGATACTTGGAAACAAGTCATACAATGACGCTTTATTTTCCAAAGCTATTTTCATAAAAGTATTATCTGTCTTTCAAAAATAGTGAATGGCTACAAAACACTCTTCTGTTTTTTGTAGAAAGCATCTGCTTGCATTTGCATCAATTCGCGTGCTTTTTTGCGTTTGTAATCGTACAATTCTTGCTCCTCGGCAATATCTGCATACACACGATTGTTTACTTCCCTATCGGTAGTAACAAGGATATCTCGTTGTGTTTTTTGTTGCGCTACCCAAGTAGTCACGGCGCCTTCTTGTTCAGCTAATTTTAAGTCGTACGCTCCTTTAGGCGACAACAATTTTGCAATGATGGGAGAAGTTTCAATGGCGAGAAAGAGTAAAAAGATAAATAAAGAGGGTAACCACGGAAGTTTATTCAACGCATTGACACGAGCCATTAATCCGTCAAATCCATCAATTACGGGTTGGGTTTCGGCTACTTTGGTTTCATACTCTGAAGCTAATAGTGCCATTTGGGCTTCGTTTGCCGCAATTTTTTCATTGTTAGTATTTCGCAATTCGGCTAGCGCCGCAAGTTCTGCATCGTGTTTTTCGCGCTTTTCTTTATAGACAGGGCCTTTACCAATAATTTCGGTGCCTTTTCTTCCTTCAGCTTCGGCGATATAGGTTTCGTATAACGTATTTACTTCGGTTTCTTTATCGGCGATTTCCTGTTTCAAATTTGCATTTTCAGCCGTTAAAGCATCGATGGCAGGGGTAAATTGTAACGCCAATTGGTCTTTGTTTTCCAATGTCATTTCATTTTTTTCTTCCAACAGCACTTGATTGATTTCCTTTTCAAAAATCTTTAATTCTAACGGTTTTGAAATAACGATGGCGATAATTACTGCCAACAAAATTCGCGGTGATGCCTGAATTAATTCATCAAAAAAACTATCGCTCTTTTTAATGGTGGAAACAATAAACCGATCTAAATTAAAGATGAGCATTCCCCAAATTATTCCGAAGAATATAGCAGTAAAGACATTGTCAAAAACTGTAAAAAGGGCATAGGCTGCGGCGATGGTTGCCATAACGGCGGTAAAAAAAACGGTAGCGCCAATTCCAGCGTATTTGGTTTTCTCACCGGCAGAACATTGGTCAAGAATATCGGTATCTGCCCCAGAGCAGAAAATAAAAAAACGTTGTAGCATAGTTATTGTTGATTGATGAATAGATAGTTAGAACGTAAATAGTTTCAATTTGTTACAAAAAAAAGACCTCAATTTTGAGGTCTTTTAAGATTTTTCTAATCTTCAATTATAATGGGTGCTTTTGAAAGCTTCACAATGGGAACTTTATCATTACCTTTTCGAATATCGATATTAATGTCATTAGAATTTTTAACGATTTCAATTGCCTTATTTGCCGTAATTTCATTTCCGTTTAGATAAAATTTAGCTCCTTTTTGGGCTAATTCTTTCATGTGTTTTACAGGATTTGGAGGCGGTGGTGGAGGTGGCAATTCAGCGTCAGGTGCAGGTGGTGGATCCTCTGGGCCAAGGAATTCATTATAAAATTCAATTTCTTCTTCTACAGTGGGCTCATCTGTATTTATTTCTTCAACTTCCTTTTCAATAAAAACGTTCTTGTTTCTATTTTCAGTTTCAACCTCTTCAATTTCTTTTTCGATAAAGACATTTTTTCCATCGGGTTTTGGAGGTGGTGGTGGAATAAGTCCTTCTTTACTAGGGTTATTTTTATAAAGTTGTGTTTTTTTGTATTGAGCTTCCAACTTTTCCATGAAACCTTTATCTGGATTACTCACCATAATATCTATAGCTACATTGGCGAAATCCTTTTTCTTCCATCTGTCGGTGATAGCATCCAAATCACGAGCAAAGCTTCTAACGGAACTCACTTTGTCATTAACAATCACTTTATCTCCCTTTATTTTAATTTTGATATTTTTCTCTTGGGGCGGACAATTAGGAAAGGGAACCGCCATTTCTTTTTGTTCGGAAGTCATTTTACGGTAAATAGTTTCCAGAATGTTTAAATCTGAAAGCGGGATTACTCGCGTCGCTTCAGGTTGCTTGTTGTATTCTTTAGCGAGCCTATTGTAGGTGTTTATTTCTTCTTGAGTTGCTTTTTCGGCAACTGAAACCACCTCATTTTCTATGGGTTTTTCAATAACCCTTTTTGTACTGAAACTATACAACGTTAACGCCACTAAGGGCAGTAATAACAATGTTCTAAGCCATATAGCTTGTTTAGATGTGTGTGTTTTCATAACTGTAAATCGTTTTTTGATGAATGAATAATTAATAGCGTGCGCCAATTGCGGCACTTGGGCATTTGATGAGAATGCCAATAAAATTTTTTGATATGCAGAAGTGTTTACCCCTCTTTTTAATACCGATTGATCGGCTAAAAATTCGTGGTTGAGTTTCATAGATTTTTTGAAGAAATAAAACAACGGATTAAACCAAAATAGCACGTGCAGCAACTCAATTAAAAGTACGTCCAAGCTGTGTAATTCGCGAGCGTGCGTTTCTTCGTGCCATAGCACCTCTTGCGGGATTGTTCTTTTTTCGAAGTTATCTTTATTCAGGAATATATACTGAAAAAAGGTGTGCGGAATGGTGGGAATATTTAATAAAACCGTAATAAAATTTCTATTTTTTTGAAGCGGATGCTTTTTAATTCTTCTGAAAATTGTGAGAATGTTTAAAGCAAAACGCGTTCCGAAGAATAGCACCCCCAATCCATAAACACTCCACAGAATTATAGGTAGCAATGATTCTACAGTGGAGGTAGCTTCTGGAATCGTTTCGGTATTTGAATAGGTGATGCGTTGTGTCATTTCCGTGAAAGGTACTTCAACATAGGTAGAAAAAACCACCATTGGAAAACTAAAAGAAGCCACCAAAGCTCCCAATAAATAAAAGCGTTTAAAGTGATGAACAGATTCCTTTTCTAAAAAGAGTTTGTAAAATCCGAAGAAGAGAAACAAACACGCTGCCGATTTCAAAATATATAGTTCCATGGCTATTTCTTTTCTATTTGTTCTTCAATCAATTTTTTTAAATCCTCCAATTCTTCTTTGGTTAAATTGGTTTGCTCCGTGAAAAAGGAGGCAAATTGAGTGGCATCGTTATTAAAGAAATTCTTTATCATTCCATTTACCTGCTTTCCAAAATAGTCGCTTTTCTTTACCAATGGGAAGTATTCTCTTGACCGACCAATTTGAACATAGTCCACAAATTTTTTGTCCTGCATTCTTTTTAACAAGGTAGCAATGGTTGTGCTCGCTGGCTTGGGCTCCGGATACGCATCGATTAAATCTTTCATAAATGCTTTTTTCTGTTTCCAGAGAAATTGCATGAGTTGTTCTTCGGCATTGGATAATTGCATAGCGAGAATTTTTATACTCTACAAATGTAGAACAATATTTTAATTCTACAAACATAGAATGATATATTTATAAAATTTTAACTTTTGAAAAATTACTTTCCCACTTAAGATGGATAAAAAGTGATGCTTTCTTACCTTTACATAACCTAACCAAAAAGAAGGTGGAAAGATTCCTGCCTTCGCAGGAATATATGAGTTTCGAAAGAGAATTAAATAAAAGAGCCGATTCAAAATGTGAACTATGTGGTAATGCTGAAAATCTTCAACCATATGAAGTACCTTCTTCACCAAAATCGGGTGTCGAAGCTCATATACTAGCTTGTAATACGTGTGTTTCACAATTTGATGATGCAGATGCTCGTGATGCGAATCATTGGCGATGTCTTAATGATAGCATGTGGAGTACAGAACCAGCGGTGCAGGTAATGGCCTGGCGCATGTTACACCGATTAAAATCTGAAGGCTGGCCTCAAGATTTACTCGATATGATGTATATGGAAGAAGATGTAAAGGAATGGGCAAAAGCTGCGGGCGATTCTAAGGATAAAAGCAATGCCATAGTCCATCGCGATAGTAATGGAGCTGTGCTTGAAGCTGGAGATAGTGTGGTGCTTATAAAAGATTTAAAAGTAAAGGGTAGTAGTATGGTTGCCAAACAAGGAACAGCCGTAAGACGAATCTCCTTGGATCACGAAAACGAAAAATATATTGAAGGCAAAGTAGACGGGCAACACATTGTTATCATCACCGATTTTGTAAAGAAAATTTAATCCTTATCTAGGGGTCTATTATACAGCATTTTTGTAACTGACCATGGTCATATTTTAAGGACATTAGGCAATGTACCTTTGTTACTTAAAATAATGTATTATGAAAACGGCTATTGTAATTGGAGGTAATTTTGCAGGAATGACCGCCGCTCTAGAACTTAAAAGAAAAGGAAAAGAGAAGTATCGAGTATTAGTTGTAGATAAATCGCCTTTGTTCCTTTTTATTCCATCTTTAATTTGGGTTCCTTTCGGAAGACGAGAAATTAAAGATATTTCCTTTCGAAAAGATGAAATACTTCGCAAAAAAGGAGTAGAATTTCTTCAAGCTGAAGCAATAGAAGTGGATGCAGATAATAACAAACTCATTACTACAAAAGGAGAATTCACCTACGACCATTTAGTGATAGCAACGGGGCCAAAGGTACAGTTTGATGTGGCACCTGGAGTTGAAGAACATGCGTATTATATAGGTACTCCTAATGGTGCAATGAAAACCCGAAAAGCGTTAGAAGATTTTAAACAAAATCCTGGACCCATTGTTATTGGAGCCACTCAAAATGCTGGATGTATGGGTGCTGCTTATGAATTTTTATTCAATATTGAAAAGTGGTTGCGTGAACAAAATATTCGAAAAAAAGTAGATTTATACTGGATTACTCCCGAAACGTATTTGGGACACTTTGGAATAGATGGCATTACAGGCGGTGAAACGATGCTTAAGTCCTTTATGAAGATGTTTAACATCCATTACCGCACCGAAGTAGCCGTAAAAGAAGTAAAACCAGATGGAGTTGTTTTAAGTACTGGAGAAGTTTTACCAAGTTCTTTTACCATGCTAATGCCACCTTTTATAGGAGTTGATTTTGTAACAAATTCTAAATCTATTAAAGCTAATCCTTCGGGATATGTCACTGTTGGGGAAGATTATAGACATGTAAGTATCCCCAATGTTTGGGCTGCTGGTATTGCTGTAGAGGTGAAACTACCTTTTAAACCAGGAAAAATCCCATTTTCTACTCCTAAAACAGGCTACCCGTCTGATGAAACAGGAAAGATTGTAGCCGAAAATATTATTCGAGTGGATAAAGGAATCGAAAAGTTGAAAAAGAAATCTTGGGGAAGTATTCCTGGGCTTTGTATCATGGATGCAGGTAAAAAAGAAGTAATTATTATAAGTGATAAGCTATTTAAGCCTAGAAACTTTGCCATTATGATTCCTAATGTAATCTTCGATTTTTCGAAAATACTTTTTGAAAAATACTTCCTTTGGAAAACCCGTCATGGGTATTCAAGATTACCCTAAACTTAAAAAAGCCATTCATATTGAATGGCTTTTTATTTTACTAAAAAGAGTAAAATTTAATTTTCGCTTTTTGTTCTTCTCGCTTCTTTCCGAAGGCGATACATTCGAGATTGTTTTGATTCAACCGTAAAAACAATGGGTAAGGTAATTTGTTGAGAAACAAATCCTCCATAAGCCGCTCTGGGAACAAGTTTTTCAATTTTCATTAAAATTTTCAAGGCTTCTTCATTTAATTCTGGATATTCTGAAAAAGCTTTCATATTACTTAGCATCCCATCTTTTTCAATGGTGAACGTGGTTTCAATAATTTGTTCTGAACCTGGTTCTAAACCTAACTGAAAAGCTATTTCTTGTAAATTTGAATTTTTTATGGCTTCTCTTACTATATTCTGAGAAAAACTAGAAAGCGAAATAAAAAAAACAAAAAGGAAGATACGATACATTATTACTTGCTCATTTCAGTAAACTCATGAAAGAACTGAGGAATAGTTTCAATCCCTTTTAAATAATTCCATATTCCAAAATGCTCATTAGGAGAGTGAATGGCATCACTATCCAACCCAAAGCCCATTAAAATGGTTTTGCTTTTCAGTTCTTTTTCAAATAATGAAACAATGGGAATACTTCCACCGCTTCGTTGTGGGATGGGTGTCTTTCCGAAGGTTTTTTCATACGCTTTTTCTGCAGCTTGATATCCCACACTGTCGATAGGTGTTACATAGCCTTGACCTCCGTGATGCGGCTTCACTTTTACGGTAACGCCTTTGGGAGCAATACTTTCAAAATGATTCTTAAAAAGTTCGGTAATTTCTTTCCAATCCTGATTTGGAACCAATCGCATACTAATTTTTGCGTAGGCTTTACTTGCAATCACCGTTTTGGCACCTTCGCCAGTATAGCCTCCCCAAATTCCGTTTACATCTAATGTTGGCCTTATGGAGTTTCGCTCATTTGTGGTGTATCCTTTTTCACCATACACATCTTCAATATCCAAAGACTTGCAATACGCTTCCTTGCTAAAAGGGGCTTCGGCCATTTTCGCTCTTTCTTCGGTAGTTAATTCTTCAACTTTATCATAAAAACCCGGAATGGTGATATGGTTATTTTCGTCGTGAAGGGAAGCAATCATTTTCGTTAGCACATTAATGGGGTTAGCCACGGCGCCACCGTACAATCCGCTATGCAAATCACGATTTGGGCCCGTTACTTCAACTTCAACGTAGCTTAATCCGCGTAGTCCTGTGGTGATGGAAGGGATGTCTTTTGCAATCATTCCGGTATCACTAATAAGGATAACGTCATTTGCTAATTTTTCCTGATTTCGCTCAACAAACCAGCTTAAACTTTCGCTTCCAACTTCTTCTTCGCCTTCAATCATAAATTTAACATTACAAGGTAGTTGCCCAGTAGCGGTCATATATTCCAAAGCTTTTACGTGCATATACATTTGCCCTTTGTCATCGCAAGCGCCACGAGCAAAGAGGGCTCCTTCAGGATGAAGGTCGGTCTTTTTAATAATTGGATCGAACGGGGGACTGTGCCATAAATCTAAAGGGTCTGGCGGTTGCACATCGTAATGCCCATACACCAATACGGTTGGAAGGGATGGATTTATTATTTTTTCTCCATATACGATTGGGTATCCAGGTGTTTCGCAAATTTCTACATTATCACATCCAGCCTTTATTAGACTTGCTTTTACAGCTTCGGAAGTTTTAATAACATCCTCTTTGTAGGCAGAGTCTGCACTAATAGACGGAATTTTTAATAATTCAATGAGTTCATCAATAAAGCGTTGTTTATGTTGCTCGATATAAGGCTTGGCACTTTCCATGGTGTTTAATTTCAATTCTTGCGAAGGTACAAAAAGCCATAATTTTTGAAAGAAAGATTGTTTGTAAATTCTAAGGATTATGTATATTTGCCACCCGTTCCACGGATTTAGTGAAATTAAGATATGCGGCTGTGATGGAATTGGTAGACATGCTAGACTTAGGATCTAGTGCCGCAAGGCGTGGGGGTTCGACTCCCTTCAGCCGCACTTGCAAAACCCCTAGCTAAAAAGCTTGGGGTTTTTTGTTTGCTTCAGGGATCGGAACCCCAGAGCGACACTCTGGCTCCATCGCTAAAAATGTCTACTAGACATTTTCTTAACGCTTGGTCCTATTCAGCCGCACTTGTAAAGCTCTTCAGAAAGGAGGAGCTTTTTTATTTCCTTCAATTCAATAATCTATTTATTTATCACTATTTTTAGTAGTTGGCGATAACAACTTATAGTTTACCGATGAGCTTAAAGAGTAGCAAAATTTTATTAATTCTTTTAGTAATCATTGTCTTTTCTTGCAAAGAAAAAGAGGAATGGTGCACACTTGAGGTGGTTGCCACAGCTTATAATTCTACAAAATGGCAAACGGATGGGGATCCTTTTATCACAGCTTGGGGAGACACTTTAAACCAAGAAACAAAGTCGGTTGCAGTGTCTAACGATTTAATAAAATTAGGACTAACACGAAACACCAAAGTTAAAATTGAAGGTTTAGAAGGTATTTTTATTGTAAATGATAGAATGCATGCTAAATGGAAAAAAAGAATAGATATTTATTTTGGAACTGATGTGAAAGCAGCGAGAGCTTGGGGTAGGAAAAAAGTAAGGATACAGTATTTGGTTCCGTAAAAGTTTTACTCAGACCGTTCAATAAGTTCGTTTATTTCCTGCTTTTCGTCAGGTTTTAAAGTTGGATTTTTAGGTTTATGCGGCGTGTTTTTTAAATATATTTCATAATACATTCCAAAGTGGTCACTTCCAAAGTAGGGGGTTCGCTCCATTTTACCAACCATAAGTTCTTTTGTATGAAATAAATGATCCAATGGAAATCGCATAAACCAATATTTGGCATGATACGTTGGATAGAAGCCACGTCCTACGCGGGGGTCTTTCATTCCTGTCATTTTTTTGAATAAACTCGTTGGACGACTCCAAACAACATCATTCATATCGCCACAAACAACAGCGGGGAGCTTTTGCTTTCGAATAAACTTACCTGTGAGCATAAGTTCGGCGTCGCGTTCTACACTTGTATCATTTTCTGTAGGACTAGGCGGTGCAGGATGTAAACAAATGAGCAATATTTTCTTGTCTTTCTGAATTTCGATTTCAGTAAAAATGGAAGGCACATCTTCTTCTACTTGATATTTTATGGAAATATTATATAGCGGTTTCTTTGAATAAAGATGCATCCCATAATAATTTTCCAATGGAATTTTTACACGGTAAGGATATTTCTTGTCAAGTGAATTGAGTTTATCTTCCCATGCCTTGTTCGTTTCCATACCTAAAACCAAATCTGAATTATACTTTGTAACGATTTCTACAAACCTTTGATATTGATTATTATCTTGAAACACATTGGCTGCTAGAAGAGAAATTTTTTCAGTAGAAAGCGAATAATTTTTTCTTTTAAAGAGCGAAGAATAACGATACACTTTTTCTAATTGATAGAGAATGGCTACAAATAATCCTATGACTAAAATCCAAATAAAAGATTTGAATTCTATATGAAATACAAACATTAAAATCAATAAAAGTACTTCAATAGCAATAGATTGCAATCGTATAAAATCTGCTGTTCTAAAAAACCAATGTGGGTAATTTGTAAGTGGAAAGAATGGACTTATTATGAAAATAATACAAAGAAAATAAAGAAACGCCATAGTACTAATTTACAACAAGAAGTAAACATTATTATTCATAATTAAAAAAAAAGCTTCAGTTTTTACTGAAGCTTTTTACTTTAAGTGTTTTGTAGATTAAGCAGGGCTTGTTTTTTGATATACCAATCCCGCTAATAAACCCATAATAGCGTAAAAAACGATATAAGTAACGCCATTTATGAGAGTTCCTGTAAGGTCTAGCATATCCATCACAGCAAAATTTACCATACCTTCTCCAAAGCCCATTAAAATTCCTACCCATACCCCAAAGGTCATACCAGTTGTTGGGCTAAAACTACCATTGGCCCATTTACTGTAAATTGTTGATAAAGCAAAACCAACAATAATACATCCTATGATAAGATGTACCATATCTGGCATTTCTCTCATAATGCCAGTGGCGGTTGTGTGTTCTGTTAAAATTGGGTCCACAAGCATGCCCCAAATTAACCAACCTCCAAAATACCCCCAAACAGCGGTAACTAGTGTACTAATTAAATTACTTTTTGAAAACATAATGTATTGATTTAGTTGTTAGTATGTGAAAATTAGTCTTTTTTTCAATAACTTTTACTTTTCCTACAATTATCTTATTAACAGCGGTTTATAACTTTTATAAGAAATTTCTTGAGATTGACAAGATGGTTTCCGAATTCAGTAACCGAAATACAAAATAGTTGAAGTAAATATTCAGTAATTTTGAATCGTGAATAAATCATACGATATCATTATTGTAGGAGGGGGAGCTGCAGGCTTTTTCACTGCTATAAATACTGCTGAAAAATTACCAAAAACCAAGATTGCTATCTTAGAGCGTGGTGGGGAGGTGCTCACTAAAGTGAAAGTTTCTGGTGGGGGCCGATGTAATGTTACCCATGCCGAGTTTATTCCGAATGAATTAATAAAAAGCTATCCCAGAGGGGAAAAAGAATTGCTTGGACCCTTTCATAGTTTTATGACGGGTGATACCATCGAATGGTTTGAAAAAAGGGGCGTGCCACTAAAAATTGAAGAAGATGGAAGAATGTTTCCTACAACCGATAGTTCGCAAACCATTATCGATTGTTTTATAGGCGAAATTATAAGGCTCAATATCGATCTTCATAGAAACTGTTCCGTCAAACAAATTGAAAAAGATGGGGATTCATATAAAATAGCAACAACTTCCGAAGTGTTTCTTGCTGAAAAGCTTGTTGTGGCAACAGGCAGTAATCCGAAAATTTGGAATCTTCTGAAAAATTTAGGACATAGCATTGTGTCGCCTGTTCCGTCCTTATTTACATTTAATATTAAAGATGAACGAATTTCAGATTTACCCGGAATTGCTACCGATGTTAGTGTTCAAATACTATCTGAAAAAGGAAAAGTAATCCTCGAATCTGAAGGACCGCTGCTCATAACACATTGGGGCATGAGTGGTCCAGCTATTTTAAAACTTTCAGCCTGGGGCGCACGTTTGTTGGAACCCACAAATTATCATTTTGAAATCAATGTAAATTGGCTTTACGACGTCTCTGAAACTGAAGCTATCGAAAAACTTTCAGCTTTAAAAGACCAAAATCCAAAGCAAACCCTTTTTAAATATGCACAGTTAGATTTGCCAAAACGATTATGGCAAAGCTTATTAAAATCTTCTGGAATTTCAGAAATGGAAACTTGGGCATCACTTTCAAAAAAGCAAATTCAAAATATCGCGTTACAACTAACTCAATCTCGATTTGAGGTCACTGGGAAAAGTACTTTTAAAGAAGAATTTGTAACAGCGGGCGGAGTCGATTTAAAAGAGGTGAATTTTAAAACGTTTGAAAGCAAAATTCATCCTAATTTATTCTTTGCCGGAGAAGTTTTAAATATCGATGCCATAACTGGAGGTTTTAATTTTCAAAATGCTTGGACGGGCGGATATATTGTAGCGAAATCTGTATCAAAAACAATTTAATTATTTAGAGTTTTCCTTTTTTATCTACAGTTCTAAAAGCCCTACCTTTGTATCCTTCTTACGTAAAAAGCAACATAAATGATTCACAAAAACGGTACTTTGGAGCTTACAGTTGAAGCTAGGGAAAAGTATGGTATAAAGGTCATGGAAGCAATTTCAAACCACTATCAACAAATAAATAATAAGAAACCCGTAGCTATTAGTTCAAGAGAGGAAATGGATAAACTTTTTCTAGAAGAAGTTCCAGAAAAACCTTCCAATCCTTTTGAGGTACTCGATTTTGTGTTGGAGAATGTAATGACGCAAAGCACTATTGTTTCGCATCCTAAATCTTTTTCTTTTGTACCAGGGCCAAGCAATTTTATTGGAGCCATGGGCGATAGCTTAGCTTCTGGATTTAATATATTTTCTGGAGGTTGGGCTGCTTCTCCAGCTGCTGCCGAGCTAGAAATAGTGACTATGAATTGGTTATTAAAAATTTTCGGTTTTCCTATTGTAAAAGGTGGCGGAATTTTTACAAGTGGTGGATCTATGGCCAATTTAACAGCTATTGTAACGGCCCGTCGCATAAAATGTGGAGATGATTTTTCAAAAGCAGTCATTTATTTATCAGACCAAGCCCATTCTTCCAATATTAAAGCCATTCGTATTTTAGGATTTAAAAAGGAACAAATACGAATTATTCCAACAGATCAAGAGTTTAAATTTGGTATTAATAAACTTAAAAATGCCATTGCCAAAGACCGTTTGGAAGGATGGCAACCCTTTTGTCTTATTGCCACTGCAGGCACAACCAATACTGGTACTGTAGATCCTTTTTTACCATTAGCGAGTATTTGCAAGCAGGAAAACATTTGGTTTCATATTGATGGGGCGTATGGTGGCGCTGCAATTTTAGCTAAAAATGGCAAAGTATTATTAAAAGGAATTAATAAAGCAGATTCCTTAACGGTAGACCCTCATAAATGGTTTTATCAACCTTACGAAATAGGATGTTTATTAGTGAGAAATCATAGTTGGCTTAAAAATACTTTTACCGAAAAACCTGAATATTTAAGAGATGTTGAAGGAAATACTTCAGAAATTAATTTCTATGACCATGGTATGGAATTAACGCGTCGCTTTCGTGCATTAAAGTTTTATATGTCCATAAAAACATTTGGTTTAAATGAATTCCGAAAAGCAATCAATTATAATATTGCTTTGGCAGAAAAAACGGAAGCTTTTTTACGAAAGAGTCCTAATTGGGAGATTATCTCCCCAGCGACCTTAGCAGTAATTAATTTTAGATGTAATCCTATAAATAAAAGTCTTTCTGAAAAAAAATTAGATAAATTAAACCAATATATTTCAAAAAAAGTAGTAGCATCTAGAGAGGCACTATTAGTAACCACAATACTAAATGGTCAAGTTGTTTTAAGGATGTGTTTGATAAATCCGCGTACCACTTTTAAGGATGTTGAAGAAACAATTAGTCTTTGTGAAAAATTCGCGATTGAAGGGCTACAATAATGAAAAAATACATTGCATTACTACGCGGAATTAATGTAGGGGGGCATAAAAAATTCCCTAAAGCAGATCAATTAGAAATGCTTAGCGAATTAGGGGTTTCTTCACCACAGGTGTACCTTCATACTGGGAATTGGATATTTCAATCTTCTAAAAATAAAGAAATATTACAAAGTGAATTGTTGAAAGCTATTAGGGATAAACAAGGGTGGGAAGTTCCTATTTTAATAAAAACTGCTTCTGAAATTATTACAATTCTTAAAAACTGTCCTTTTCCTGAAGAAAAAAAAGGGAAGAGTTATTTTGTGCTTCCGTTTCAACAACCTCCTTCGGATAAAGTGGAACAACTAAACACCATACCCCTTTCTAATGAAGAGTTTGTCATCACCTCTCATTGTATTTATTTATATTCTTCCTTAAATCACAGCGATTCTAAACTCAGTAATAATTTCTTTGAAAAGAAACTAAAAATCACAGCAACAGCTCGAAATTACAATACGATGATGGCTATTTTAGATATGTCTCAATAAAATTAATTTTGAACACGCTCCATGGCTTCTAATCGTAATTCAAGCTCGGTTATTTTTTCAAGTTTCTGTGTAAGCAATTTATTTTCCTCCATTAATTTCAGATTTCTATTTTGTAAATCCTCAATTTTAGAATACAATGCTTTTATCGCTTGTACAAAAACGGCATCATAATCTCCATATGCCGTTTGATAAAACCCTTGATTGTCCATACTTACTTTTTCAGGAAAAACCTGCATTAATTCTTGCGCAATAAACCCATATTGAATTCCATCGGGTCTATTGTAGCCAGTAATATCATCATTCCATTGATAGGTAACACCACGAAGATTTAATAATTTCTCTAAAGCTTTTTCTTCAGAAATGGTTTCAATATTGGTTTTAAGTCGTCTGTCACTATTCCCAAGCCATGACCCAGCAGTTGATTTGGATGCATCGCCTTCTACTTCAAGAATATTAGTTGTTGGAATACGTGAAAAACCGGTTTTGCCATCTTTAAGCATCGTAAATGCATTATTAGTTGAATTATTTGCTACTACGAAGAGTCTGTCTGTAGCAATTGGAGTTGTAGTACTTGATGCAGTATAAGCAGAACTATTGTATCCTATTACGGTTTCTTTAAAAGAATATGCGGTAACATCATTTCCCATGGCATATGAATGTTCGCCCAATGCAGTAGCATTTTCTCCCATAGCAATTGCGTTTATTGCTTCACTACTTGCGCCCGATCCCATTGCAATTCCTTCGGTAGCTACAGCTAATGTGACACCCCCTTGTACTGCGAAAGAATTTGTTCCGTTTGCTGTTCCGTTTAGGCTATAGGCTGCTTGTCCGGTGGCTATGCCTCCAATTG
>JAXMNU010000004.1:0-486822 GCA_034670265.1 Flavobacteriaceae bacterium
GTTCCGTTTGCTGTTCCGTTTAGGCTATAGGCTGCTTGTCCGGTGGCTATGCCTCCAATTGCAATTGACCCATCTCCCGATGCGATTCCATAGTTTGCTGAAAGGCTGTTATCCCCACTGGCTGTCGAACCCGTACCTAAGGCAATTGAACCCGTTCCTACATTTACATCATCCCACTCAGTGCCGGATGCCTCTCCTGCTCTAAAGGCTGCTTTGCTTGTATCAAAGAAGAATTTTGATCCACCTCCAGCAAGATCTGTATCACCAAAAACAAAATCATCTCCCCCCACATTTGTGGTATTTTGGACAATACCTCCAATGCTTTGAAATTCACCACTCCCCGCTACTGTTGGAATATTTACCCAAGAGCTTCCGTTATAAAACCAAAATCCAGTTGTATTGTCTGTTTGGTAGACCAGTAAGCCTGTGGCTGGTGAAACAATGTTAGTTCTATCTGTTTCAGTCATTCGTGGAATGAGAATTCCTCCGCTTGTACTTGTAATATCAAGCATAGATGAAGCATCTGGCGAAGTGGTTCCAATTCCTACTTGAGAGAAACTCATTGTAGAAATAAATAATAAGATGTATGCTGCTTTTTTCATCATTAAATGTTTTAAAGAAGCATAAGTAGGTAGAGATAAAATTGAGTTCGATTTTGGGCAAAAAAGGGAAGTGACTTACAAGCACTTCAA
Source organism: Flavobacteriaceae bacterium (assembly GCA_034670265.1). Taxonomy (GTDB): domain Bacteria; phylum Bacteroidota; class Bacteroidia; order Flavobacteriales; family Flavobacteriaceae; genus Halomarinibacterium. The sequence continues at coordinate 693 of JAXMNU010000004.1, forward strand.
TAGTACATCGAAGTACTTTTAAAATGTCATCAAAGAAAATTACTTTTCTATTTTTGAAGCAATAACTTAATTTCAGTAAGCTCTTTTTTTAAGCTCTCAATTTCTTGTTTTTGAGAAGATATCATTGCTTGCTGTTCTTGGATAGCCTTAACTATTGGAGGAACAAACTCTGCATAACGTAATCCATAATAGGAGTTTTTATTTTTGGGCTTATCTACTCCATGAAAATTAAATCCTATTTCCTGTGACACCATTTCAACTTCCTGAGCGATAAAGCCTATCTGTATTTCAGAGGATTTGAGTCTTTCGGCATCTTTTAACCGAAGGCTGTCTGGAGTTTTATTAAATTTAGATATAGCATCCATATCTAAATTATAAATCACTGGACGTAGTTTAAGTAAGAAATCCAGTCCAAAGACATCCTCTTTTACATTGATTTTGAAGCGACCATCACTTACATTACTCCAATTTGCATACCCTCCTATGGTAGTCACTGATGGATTCCCTAATCGGATTGTGTTGTCTGCCCCAGGGTTGGAATTATAGCCGATAGCAGTGGAATTGTCGTAAGAGTTTGTCTGAAAACTGTAAGCACCAATGGCAGTTGAATACTCATTCGATGAGCCATTCATTGCATTGCTTCCAACGGCTGTACAATTGCTTCGGTTGTTATTCCTGAGTGCTTTGCTTCCAACTGCCGTATTATCGCTATAGGTTGAATTATTATTTAAACTTTCCGACCCAACAGCAGTGTTATTATTTCCAGATGTATTATCTACGAGAGCTCCAAAGCCTATGGCCGTATTGTCATCTGAAGTATTACTATACAATGCACTACGTCCTATGGCAGTATTTTTGTTGCCTATCAGGTTATTTCTAAGGGCAAAAGTACCCACGGCCGTATTAAATGTTCCAGTAGTATTTTGATACAATGCGCGATGCCCTATACCCACCATATATTCTGATAGATTATCTTTTAAGCAATCGTGCCCAATGGCTGTACTATATCTTGTGTTTGTTGCGTTGCGCATGGCGTCGAAACCAATAACGGTATTACCATTTCCATTATTTAGTGTCAATGAATTTGCACCCATTACGGTATTTTCCTGTCCAGTGGTATTTGCTTCCATAGATTTATATCCAAATGCACTATTTTCTTCACCGGTTGTGGTTTGATTGAGAGCATAATAGCCGAATGCACTATTGTAAGTAGTGTACTGCATCGTTTGTAAAGTTCCTATTCCAAAAGCTGTATTTCCACTATAAAAAGCAGATGAAACAGAATTTTGAAGACTTAACGACCCAATCCCAAGATTGTATGGATTAATCCTACCTGAAAAAATATTATTTCTTTTAAATACAATGTCTTGGTCATCTGTTGTCCCAATAAAGTTTACGGTTGCGTCCGTGCCAACATTACCCTCCAAATCCCATGAAGGGGTTTTGTCCAAGGCAATCCAGGTAGCACCCGTATAATACCAAAATCCAGTGGTATTATCTGTTTGGTACACAAGTAGTCCAGTCGCGGGAGAGGCGATGTTAGTTCTATCGGTCTCGGTCATTCGTGGAATGAGAATTCCTCCGCTTGTACTTGTAATATCAAGCATAGATGAAGCATCTGGCGAAGTGGTTCCAATTCCTACTTGAGAGAAACTCATAGTAGTAATAAATAATAAGATGTATGCTACTTTTTTCATCATTAAATGTTTTAAAGAAACATAAGTAGGTAGAGATAAAATTGAGTTCGATTTTGGGCAAAAAAGGGGTTAACTCGTTTTTTTGAAAAGAGATGCTCCTCCCCAAGCACCACCTATAACAATAAAGAAAATCCCGGCATAGCGTAGGTAATTAAAGCCAGAAGAGGAGGGGCCGTCCATTTTAAATTCAAAAACCGATTGTCCAAAAGCATCTTTATCCACTTTAATGTCTTTTGCTTCGGCTGGGAATTCAATTAAATAAGTTTGCTGAACAGTACCACCTAATTCTGGAGGACTACTTACCAACATAAATTTATGATCTGTAAGTTCGGTGACGTTTGCATTTTTTTGATCGGTATCTATAGTCCATTTTCCACGTTTGTCTATTTCACATACTCCATAGGCTTTCAGACTTAAATTAAATGAACGATTCATATCATCTTTATCCAATTTAAAATCGTCTAGAAAGTAAGCAGGCATACTGCGCTCTATTTCTCTTTTTAAAGCGGCAGGATTGTTTCCTAAACTCGATAACCAAACTTGCCATTGCTGTGCAGTCATATTCATAGATACCGTAATCTTTGCATTACCAATGGAATCTATTTTCATTTCTATTTTTTGTTGCGTTTGTGCCAAACTGTTTATGGTAGCAAACACAAATAGAAGTATTGTAAGTATTTTGAAGGTTTTCATAATATTGTATTTAAAAATTAACGAATACTGCTAAAAATTTGATTAATTACTCCAGAGTTTTGACTGTACAAATAGTCATAAGAACCCACAGCTACAAAGCGCAATCCTCTAGGACCGCGAACGGTTTTTCCAATCCAATTTAGTGTGCCATTTTGTGAATAGGTTTGTCCCGCAACTTGATTACCGTTAATTTGGTAAGAAAGTTCACTGCCATAATAAGAAAGTCCAGAAGCTACTGTTTGTAAGGCTTCTTGTGTGCTTGACGTAGGAATATCAAAGACAGAAACTACAACCTCTTGTGTTGGCGAAACCACTTGCGCCGTAAGAATTTGTAATTCGGGATAGGGATTTCTATAGGTTTGCCATCCACCAGGAATAGCAAATGATAATGAGCTACTTGAAGATCCACCTGAAGAAGACCCGCCAGAAGAAGAACCACCACCATTTCCTTGGTTGTTATTCCCACCATTTTGAGCAATAGCATTGTTGGATACTAAGGAGCTATTTCCGTTCCAAGATGCAATGATGTCGTCCACTTTTTTACGTAGGAATTCGTCATCTTTCATATTCATTGGGGTAACACCTTCCGCATTAACTGCGTGAATATCCACCAAGGTATATCTAGGATCTCCGTTTTGAGCATATTGCATAAATTCGCCTAACTGTTTCATGCCTTTTTCAAATGCTTGTTCCGTGGTCATAGAACCACCCAAACCTGCACCACCAATTCCTGTAGCTTCAAGAGCATAAAACTGACCATTAAGTCTAAACCCTGGATAAGCGTGACCAGGAACTAAAAATATGATGGGATCCAAGCCAGCATTAGATAGCACACTGGCATATAATATGCTTAACTCCAAACAAAGACCCGTATTTCCAGTAATTACCTCGCGAGGTAACCGATTATGTTGCGAAAATTGTGAAACATCCTGAATAGATTCTGGAATCCCTTTAGTGCCACTATACACCATCCCCGATTGCAGTGTGGCTTCGTAAATACCCGCTAAAAAACGAACCGCTTCTTTAGGCTCTTTATTTACTGAAGCAGCTTCTCCTTTTAATATTTTTTCCTGAATGTTTTGAGTATAATACTTTACAATTGGATCGTTTGGGGTAACATAACAAGCCAGCAGTGCATCGTTGTTATATACATCACTCCAACCAGCAATTTCTTCGGCTGGAATATTGGTGAACATATACTCGTTTCTATTTGAGATTCTGAAAGAAAACTCTTCTTCCACAATATCGTCTTCTTTTGCGCCGTCCCAAGAGATTTCTATCTCCGCTTTTTCCATAGACTCCGTCATTTTTTCGGCGATATCTTCCTTGAATTTTGGATAACACCGTACCGAAGCCGTCTGCCCTTTGTACATTTCACCAATAACATCCAATTCTGTCCATTCTACATAGCCAGGGATTCGGTATTTCACGGTTACATCTTCCAATGTTTTATTGGTATTGTTAGTTATTTTTGCTTTAAATAAATAGTACTTTCCGTCTAAGGCATTTTCGTTGGCATATACATTATGCGCAGCAGGCATAATGGTTGAAGTTTTTACAATGTCTACATCAAGGTCGCCTGAAGTGCTGCTTGAACTTATAAAGCTAAAGCCAAACAAGACAACCCCTGCGAGTAGTAATAATAAGGGAAGGGTTAGTTTTTTCATTGGTAGTGTTGTTTTAAAGTGAAACCTTTTATACAACATCGTTATAGTTGTAAAATGTCATCATTGTAAATGAAAAAAGCCATTACAGTTTATGCAATGGCTTTCTGTTATTGAAAAATTTGGTTAATTTTTGATGACTTTAATAAGCTTTTGTAAGTTAGTATCTTCTGAAGATATTTTCAGAAAATAAAGGCCTGAAGCACCCTCAATTGTAAATGAAATGTTTGAAGTATTTTGATAGCTTGATTTCTGTATAGATTGCCCTAAAGTATTATAAACTTCTACTTCTATTTCTGAAAAAATAGTATTCGATAAAAGCGTTACTTCGCCTTTAGTAGGATTTGGATAAACACTTACTTGCACATTATTGTTTTCAGTAACACCTAAACTTGCATAAGCTTCATTTATCGCCGCAAGCGCATCTAGTTTTCCATAGCCCCACGTATCATTGGGTACAGCACCTGTATTTCCATCTTGTCGAGAAGTGTTATGTAAAATAGTTTTTATTTGTTGAGGAGTAAGGTTTGGATTTACTTCTAGCATCAATGCAATCACACCCATAGATAGAGGTGCTGCAGCACTTACTGCATTTTGTATGCCATATAGTCCATTACTATTTTGAAGTACATTAAAAGAAAAATTTTCATAATAGGTATTATCTGCATAGGCTGCATGGCACACTTCGCCTGGGGCGACAAAATCAATCCCTAGCCGCCCATCTTGTGTAGGACTGCTACTAGATCCAATCCATAGTTCACCTGCTTCACCTTGACCCGTTATATCTCTAAAAATCCCATTAATATCAAACCAGTCGTTTTGTACCACATAATCGCCAGGCGTGAGAACTAAATTGGAACTCGCATAGTCGTTTATATTGTATCCTGGGGTAACAAAAGATATAAAGCGATTGTTATTTGAGTAGGTTGAGGGGTTTAGTGTTGCGTGAAAGCCGCCATCATTAATTTGAGTTCCTTCAAGAATGACTTTATAGGTTCCCGTATCGCCACTAATATCAATCATTAACTCTCGTCTATTTGAAGTGGCTTGCCAAAATTCAACATTTGCACCCCGATGATATATTTGAATGTCTCCTAAGTTTTGATCTGAATTATCATTTGGCCCTGATGGAGCATTAAAAGGACCGTGGATAGTGCTGTTAGGACGCTCGATACTTACCGTAAAGCGATCGTCCTCACTGTACCATAAATCGAAACGTAAGTTACCTGCTTCTCCTTTTTGAACTTCAATTTCAATAGTTTGCGAAGTAGAAATACTACCAGATGCGTGATTGTCGTTCCCCCCGTCATCTCCCACACCACAGATAAAAACAGTTCCAGTATTAGTTACAAAATCATCAATACTTCTTGCAATTAAACTCGTTCCGTCTGTAGGGCCGCCAACAGAACCAATATTCATTAATGTAACTGCAGGAAGTCCTAATTCGGCTATTTTATCTTCAGCAAATTGCATCGCTACTGGTAAATAGGAGGGGTCGAAAAAACCACTTTGTCCGGGTTCACTACCAAAAGCGGGAAAAGGATCGTGCGTTATTTTAATACTTATGATAGTAGCTTTGGGAGCCACGCCTTGAAACTCTAATCCTGTGGTACCGCTTCCATTTCCAGCGGCGATTCCAGTAGTTGCTGTTCCGTGACCATAGCGATCTGTAGATAGTGGCGGATCGTTATTATCGAGTGCGGCATCTATTTGAGCCTGATTAAAAATAGTTCCAATCCCATAGGGATTACTTCCAGCCCCTGTAGGGTCAAGCATGTCGTAAATGTAAGCAATACGTGTGTTTCCATTTTCATCAAGAAAATCAGGATGACGATAGTCTATTCCTCTGTCCAGAATGACCACGAGAACATTTTCTCCACTTAAATTATATTGGGCATATACATCATCTAGATTTACCTCTTCTCGAGGAGGAATTCCTTGGCTAAAAAGTTGAAATGTGAGTAGAAATGCGCAACAAATAAATAAATTAGTTCTCATGACGATTGGTTTTAATGTTTACTTCGTTTTACCTACATCGAAGAACCTTTAAAATGTCATCATTTCTGGAGCTACTTCCTTTTTTTATATAAAAACAATAATAGTAGCAATACTAAGATGGCTCCTAAAACCCAATAAATAATGTTTGAAGAATCCTCAAGCGCTATAGGATTTGTATCACCAATTAACACCAATCCTGCCCAATATTGAGGTGAGGCAGTACGCCCTTGAGCGGTGGCTATATAATCTAGTTTTGCTTTACGAAGTGATTCGTCTTTGGGTAATCCTTGTGAAAGGTAATCGTAAAAACTTTGAATGATTTTTGTGCTTGACTCCTCGTCAATTTCCCAGAGACTCGTTAAGATACTTTCGCTTCCAGCATAATTAAATGCGTGAGCCAAAGAAATCATTCCTTCACCAGCTTGATAGCCAGGTTTTCCAGTTTCACAAGCCGTTAAAATGGCTAAGTTGGAAGCAAGATTGTAGTTATAAATTTCGTAGGTGTACAAATAATTGTCGTCTAGGTTTGAAGGGTCACTATTTTTTGCAAAAACCAATCGCGAAAGTTCTGGGCTAATATTATCACTTTCGGCGTGCGTTCCAATATGAATGATTTTATGTTCTCCTGCCGATTTTTGAAATAATTGTTTAGAAGCTTTTTCATTTAAAAAGGACGTACCGTTAAATTGACGCGAATATTTTTTTATAACATCCACACTAAAAGGCTGCGGTAATAAATTAAGGTAGGCTTCATCAAGATTAGACGAATCCTTTACGGTTAATTGGTATTCTTCCTTCATTTTATCCGAAAACTCAGGTGCAAAAGCCACATAATTAGCGTCATAGGTGTTCACTACATTTTGCTTTGGTTTCATCACCAATAAACTAAATTGATAACTTATGTTATATTTTGAAAGAAGGCTATTGCTTGCTATTTCAGAAAAACTGGATATGGGTTTTGGGGTGAGCATTTCAAAACTTAAGTTGAAAAGCTCTCTATCGGGAACAATGATGACGTTTTTGGATGTGATGTCACCTTCAAAAGGTTTCCAGAGGGTTTCGTACAACTTATGCAGCTTAGGGGATATCTTTTGTACATCGAATTCCTGTGAAGATACTTGCTGAATTAATGCTTTCACATCTTTAAAACCTAGCGGAAACAATTTCTTTTCTGAAGTATTCATAACCAATGCATACAGATTTTCTTCAATAAAAAAGTAACGGATTACCGTAGTTTCATTATTAATGTATTTTTGAATACCACTTACAGATTCTTCTAGTGTGGCATAATGGAGTTTGTAATAGTCTGGGTATTGGGTTTTCAAGCTATCTATAAAACGCTGCCAAGAATTATTTACTTCAAAAAAAGTGTCTATAGCATTTGTAGATTCTCCACTTACAATTTTATTTAGGTTATTTTTTAATTGGCGCTCTCGATTGACAACCTCTTGAGGAATTTTGGATAACAATACATCACTTCTTAAATTAAGTCGGGAGCGAATACGAGAATACATTGAGCTTTCGTGAAGCGACATAACATCATCGAGGTATGCTTCATTATTCGTTTTTTGATATAGATGTAGCCGGATTTTTTTTGCGAGTTCAAAAAGCTGATTGTTTTCCTCGATAAAAAGGCTTAAATCTTCGTAGTTTTTTATGGTCGCTTTTCGAGTTTCCAAAATAGATAAACCTTCTTCCACTTTTTCAAGCATAGATGAAAGCTTTTCGATGGAAGCACTTTTATTTTGGGCATATTCAGCTGCCACTAAAATATATAGTGCTTTGGGTTTACGGTACTCTATTACAAGGTTATTTTTATCTCCTAATTGAAAGACTAATGCTTCGTTTGCATATTGAATTGCGTTATTGTAATCATTCAATTTATATGAGATTTCGGCCAAATTTACCGTATGATAAAAATCCTGAAGCGTGTTTTTAAAATCTCCTTTTTTAGCCTCATCATATATTTCTTTTGCAACTTCTAAAGCTTTTTCTGGGTAGTCTGCGTTTGCGTAAAAATTTGAAGCATCGATAAGTACATCAAAATAATCTTTATTGTATTTGCCTTGTAAAGTGGTTTTATAAGCTTCGTTGCCTCTGGTATAATATGTATATGCTTTTTCTATATCACCCAGATTTTCATAGGCAGATCCTAAAGTGGTAAGTGTGGCAGATTTCCAGTAGTTTTCGATTCCTGGGTTTTCTTCTATAATTTTTAAGGCTTCCTCGAGAAGTGTTTTAGCAGCTTCAAAATCCCGAATTCCAGATTTTGCCTGAGCAAGAATAATACGGGATATAATCATTCCGCTACTGTTAGGTTCTAAAAACTTCTTTTTTTCAGAATTTGCATAGGTAATTAAAGCATCTGCTTTTTTAAATTCGCCTATGGTGTGATAATAACTTCCAAGGTTTTCAATTGCAGTTGTGCGGTGCTTTTTAGCACCAAGTATTCTAAACTCGTCCGTAGATTTTTCTATATAAGCTTCAAACCCTTTTATACTCTCTTGAGAAAGTGTAATGGCTTCTTGATTTTCTCCTAATGCATTTTTAAGAACACTTAAATTCATTTTAATAAGCGCAGGCCTAAAAAGGGCATTCATTAAATCACTCTCATCTGCTTTTTCAAGTTCGACGAGTGATTTTTTGAAGTAATAACTCGAACTATCCAATTTGGCTTCCATCCACATCATGCCGCCAAGGGCATTGTAAATTTGTTGATAGAATTCTACATCCTTGCTTTGTATATTATCGAGCGTTTTTGCAGCATCGAGATAATGTTTTTTGGCAAGTTGGAAATCTCCAAAATTTTGGGCTTCGTAACCCAACCTATACTTAACATTAGCAAAATCTGCTTTCTTTGGGTCATTAGATTGTTTTGCGTATTCATAAGCGTTTTCAAATATGGAATACGTTTTACGAGGATCTCCAGTCCCGCTATGCAAATACCCTAAGCGTTGTAATGCTAAAGAAATAAAAGTGGGGTCGTTACTTTTATTTATTTCAGCAACAAATTCTTCAGCTTTTTTATAGGCTTTTTGTCTATCGCCTTTTGCAAGGGCATAACTCCCAACAATCTCTATGTAACTAATAAGGCTATCGTAATTTTTTGTACTCCGGAAATGAGTGAGTTTTGTATCAAGCAATGCCTGAGCTTGAGTAATGGAATCTACTTTTATCCATTTTTCAATTTGTGTAACTCCTTTGTTAGAACCTTCTTGAGCTAGAATAGAAAAGCTGGTAAGAAAAAAACAAAAAATTATGAAGGAGAAATGTTTTCTAAATTTTCCCATACTACTTTTCTTCTAGTACTTTCAATATCTTTTGAGCTTCTGGATGAGTACTTTTTTTAAAGTACTCAATTGCTTTTTCTTTATTGTCGCTTTTAATGTTTGAAAGGCCTAAATAATAAAAAGTATCTCCCAAAAACATACTTTCCTTTTGGGTCGTCACTTTTTCTAAAAATGGAATAGCCTCATCCAAATTTCCTTTAGCTAAATAAGTGACTCCAATAAAATAATTAAGGGTGTCGTTATCACTTTTTTGTGGTAGAAGAAGTTTCCATTTTTCTAAAGCTTTGTCGTATTCTTTCCGTTTGTAATTGACCATTCCGTCGTAAAAACTGAACTCATCTGTGCTTCCCATGGTAGTAGGTAAACCAGGGTCAACCAAAAAATATTCATTAAATAATTTTTCGTTTGAATTACTTGGATTAAATACCCAAAAAATACCCAAAAGGATCACAGCCGAAGCTGCAATGGCATAAAACAATCTGCTGTTAGTTCTATTGGAATAGCTAATACTTCGCACTGGAATTTCTTCCTCCATTTGTGAATGGAACTCATTCATTTTACTGCGGAAAGAAGCAGTTTCAATCCCAGCCAATAAAACTTCAACATCTTTTATTTGCTGTTGGAGTGTTTCGTTTTCTTGTACCGATTTTTCAAATTCAATTTTTTCATCAACAGCCATAGTATCGTTGAGGTAACGTTCTATAGTTTCCAGTAATTCTTGCGTTATGGTAGAATTTTTATTCATTGCTTATAACAAGTTCTTTTAATTGCTGAATACAGCGATATTTTTTGTTTCGAGCAGAGGCTTCTCCAATATTAAACAAAGCTGCAATGTCTCGAAGTGATTTTTTTTCGAAATAAAACTGTGTGAGTAGTTGTTTACATTCACTTCCCATTTTTTGAAAAGCCCTTTCTGTAAGTGCTATTTTTTGCTCTTTCTCTTCAAATAAAGAAGAAGGATTTTCCTCACCATTTTCAGAAAATTGATGAAACGATTCTAATGAATTCGTTTTTTTGAAACGCGATGACCGAAGCTCATCTGTCCATTTATTTTTGGCTATTTGGTACAAATATCCTTGGAGTGCCGTTTCATTATGAGGTGTAAACTTTCCTTCTTTAATGTTTTTCCAAACCGTAATAAACGCCTCTTGATATATGTCTTTTGCTTGGGGCATAGTTCCACTGTTTTTTAAAATAAAAGCTTCAATTTTTTTGTAGTTGTTTTGATACAACTCTTTTAAAACCAATTCATTATTGGCTTTAATATTTGAAACTAATTCTTTTTGTGCTGTTAATTGTGTCATTACCCCATCTAAAGTAGATAGGGAAAGATACTAAAAATCAACTACATATTGATGTCATTTCTCTATCATCGAGTATCATCAAAAATGTCATCATAAATTTTATTTGATGACAAATTGTATCCTTTACGATGATTAATTGTAAATCAATTAACTTTCTTTTATTATGAAAACTTTTTACTTTATTCTACTACTTTTTTTAGGCTCAATTACCAATCCTTTTTTTGCACAAACTGGAATTGACGTTCCAGAAATGAGTGCTTGTGACTCACAAATACAGAGCTTTATGAGCACTTTTGGTATTCCAAGTGTATCTATTGCCCTAGCAAAAGATGGGGAATTAAAATATATGCGCTCTTTTGGAAATTGGGATGTAAGTAATTCTCAATCAACTTACCCTTATCACATGTTTCGAATTGCAAGTGTTTCAAAACCTATTACAGCCGTTGGAATTATGAAAATGGTTGAAGATGGACTTATTGCACTAGATGATACTGTTTTTGGAACGGGTGGACTTTTAGAAAATCATTGGTATTTTTCTAACAGTACCATAATTGATAATAATGTTTACTTAATAACAGTTCAGCAATTATTAGAGCATTCAGCTGGTTGGGATAGAAGTGTTGATTGCTTCCCAAGTCCAACATCACCTTATCCATGGCACTTTGGTGGTTGTGATCCTATTGTAGCCCCACTTCACGTAACAGAGTTTTACGGAGAGTCCAATCCAGTTAAGGAAGAACACCTTATTAATTATGTTCTTGAAAAGAATTTAAATTTTAACCCAGGAACTTCCTATAGTTATTCGAATATGGGATTCTTAGTTTTAAGTGAAATTATTGAAGAAGTTTCTGGAATGAGTTATGAAGCTTGGATGCAACAAGAGATATTTCATCCTTTAGGGATTTACGATATGTATATTGGAGAAAATCTCATTGACGATAAAAAAGAAAGAGAAGGAGAATATGTGGGTAATGGTTTCACTACGCTAGATTTATATGGTAGTGGGAACACTGTTCCTTGGGAATATGGTGGATTTTCGGTTAACGCAATGGACGGTCACGGAGGTTGGATAGCTTCTGCTAGAGATATGGTAAGATTGTTAGTGGCTGTTGATGGATTTCCTACAAAACCCGATATATTAAGTCCAACTACAATTGCAACTATGGTGACTCCTTCAGCAAACAACTCAAATTATGCAAAAGGCTGGTCTGTAAATGGAGCAAATAACTGGTGGCATACTGGAGCAGTGGACGGAACAGCAAGTATGTGGGTGCGCTCTAACAGTGGTTATACTTGGGCGATTGTTTTAAACAAAAGAATTGTTGATGGAAACGCTTCAGCTTTTTGGGCTGCTGTGGATGCTATGGGTTGGGATTGTATAGCAAGTACTGCCACTTTTCCATCGCACGATTTCTTTAGTGCTCCAACGGTTAACGCTAGTAATCTATTTGTTAGTGGAGATGGAACTAGCCAATTCGATTTATCATGGGCCAATGGAAATGGAACTTCAAGAATAGCTGTGGTGAAAGATATTACCAATAATACAGATCCTTTCGATTTTAGTGCATATCCACTAGACGGAGTTGAGTATACTGGAGATTTGCAATTTGGAAGTGGTGATGACTTGGGTGACGGTTCTTATGTTGTGTATAATGGAACTGATAGTAATATCACCGTTACCAATTTAGACCCATCATCAACATATGCTATTAGAGTATATGAATATACCAAGAACAGTGAAAATGGAGATAATGCTCTCTACTTATTAGGAAATCCTGCCGAAAAAGTGGCTACACTTAGTATTACAAATGCAGATTTAGATCAGTTTATTACTATTTATCCAACCATAGTTTCAGAAGCATTAAACGTAAACAAATCTACCTCTGAAATTGCAGAATATACAATCTACGATTTACAGGGAAGAAGTATTAAAAGTGGATTGGTGGAGAATGAAACAACCGCAATCAGCCTTCCTTCATTGCAAGGAGGATTGTATTTAATTTCTTTCGATTTTGAAGGAAAGCAACTCGTCAAAAGATTTATAAAAAGATAACCACTTTAGTTTCTTTTTTTAAAAGCCACTCTCATAGTGGCTTTTTCTATTTATTACAATACCTAAATGGTTATATTTGTTCCTCAAAGTTTGCTATGGATAAAATCCAATTTATTCCTGAAACCTATACTATTTTTCCTGAAAAGGGTACTGTCTCGTGGCAGTCACCAAGTAATATTGCTTTAGTAAAATATTGGGGAAAATACGGCGATCAACTGCCTAAAAATGCTTCTATTAGTTTTACGTTAAGCAACTGCAATACAAAAACAACTGTTTCTTTTCATAAGAAAAATTCAGAGTGTTTTGACTTTGAAGTCTATCTCGACGGAAAGAGAGAAAAGGGTTTTGAACCCAAAATTCAAAAATTCTTTGAGCGAGTTGAAGCCTATGTACCTTTTCTGAAAAACTATCAATTTAAAATTGAGACCTCCAATAGTTTTCCGCACAGTAGCGGAATCGCCTCTTCTGCCAGCGGAATGAGTGCTTTGGCGTGTTGTTTGGTCGAGATGGAAAGGTCATTGAGCGAAGCCGAAATGAACGACGTTTCGACTCCGCTCAACGACCAAGAATTAAAAAAAGCATCCTTTTTAGCGCGGTTAGGTTCAGGTAGTGCGTGTCGAAGCATCGTAGGACCTTTGGTAGTTTGGGGAGAACATCTGCAAATAGGGAAGGCAACTAATTTATACGGAGTAGCATACCCCTATACGGTTCATAAAAATTTTGAAAACTATCAAGACACCATTTTATTAGTGGATAAAGGTGAAAAGCAGGTGAGTAGTACCGTTGGACATGATTTGATGCACGACCATCCATTTGCCGAACAGCGTTTTAAGCAAGCCAACGAAAATTTGTCGAAACTCATTCCTGTGTTGAAGAGCGGCGACCTTTCTGAATTTATTTCTATAGTCGAAAGCGAAGCACTTTCGCTTCACGCTATGATGCTTACTTCCCATCCCTATTTTATTTTGATGAAACCTAATACACTGGAGATTATCAATAGAATTTGGGCATTTAGAAAAGAAAGGGGAAGCAATGTCTGTTTCACCCTTGACGCTGGTGCTAATGTACATGTGTTTTATCCAGAATCTGAAAAGGAAGCAGTTTCAAAATTTATTAAAACCGATTTGGCACCCTTTTGCAAAAACGGTGAATTTATTGAAGATCAAACAGGTTTAGGAGCTCATAAACTATAATCATTCTATTACAATTTTCGTCGTGCCTATTACCCCTTTTTCGGAAACTAGCTTTGCGATATAAACGCCACTTGCCAAGAGTGACGTTTCAAAAAGGGTAATTTCTGAAACCACTGAAATCACTTCAATTTTCTGCCCTAGCATCGAAAATAGTTCAATCTGAAGTGTATCGTTTTGTTGAAGTATTTCAGAAGGATAATTAAAGGAAAATTCTTCCGAAACAGGATTTGGACTTACAAAAAAATGTAACTTCTTAATAAATTCATCTGTTCCTAAAAGCTCCATGATTTCCGAAACCTTTAAAACCACCGAATTATTATCGCAAATTACATCAAAGGTGTAGCTAAAGTTAGTAGTACTTGCATAAATTTCAGTAGGCAGATTGCAACTTAGATTATTACTGCTAGTGAGAACGGTTATTTCGTCTTCTAGTGCCAATTCATCCATTAAATATACTTGGATATTTCCTTCAATGGTGGGTGACCCGAATATATTTACCATATCATGATCTGAAGGGCTTAGCACATCTATTTCGAGTATTGCATTGGGCGGAAAATTAAAATTATTGACGAATTCCAAAGTCCCAATGCTGTGAAATCCTCCTGGGTAAATAAAACCATTGTTTACAAAATTAGCCGTAATATCAAATGAACCAGTTCCCAACAAAAACCCGTCTTCATTATTGGTGAAATTTTGAGAACCTACTAAAAACAAGAATATCTGTTCTTCATCCAACAGAATTATACCAGAATTATTCATATCAAAAATCATATAGAAAGCTCCCGGGCCCCCATTACTAATTCTTCGTACCATACCTTCGTTATTGACCGTCGCTGTGCCAGAATCTTCAATTAATCCCCCTGGGCTATTGATATTTATTTCGGCTCCATGAGCGTTGTTGATGGTGGTTATTCCAAGCATATTGATAGTACCACTATCTTCAATTAAAATTTCACTTCGGTTATTGATAGTAACATCATTAATATCCTTAAAGGGAGCTTCATTAATACGAATCAAGCCATCATTTTCAATAGTTCCTCCTTCCAACATTCCATCCGAAAATTGTAGTTCGCCTCCGTCTGTAATCTCAATTTCACTAGAAACTCCGTTAGTAATAGTTCCTTCCACTACAAGTGTAGCGCCTTGCTCAATCACAATCGTCGCTCCATTATTATGCAATGTTCCAATTACTTCGATTTGGGCATTATTAAGAGTAAGGGTCTGCTGACTGGTTAGCGCAACATTTACAATTAATCTGGCACCCTCTTGTATGACAATAATACCGCCTTCGTTGTTCGCACTTACATCAACTATAATTCCATTGCCCGAAATTAATACATCGCTCGTTCCATCTGGAACCGAAAAAACATCCCAATTATCGGGATTGTTCCAATAATTATCGCCTCCATTGCCTGTCCACGTATGGGATTGCGAAAAGGCAATAAAGGGAAGGAAAACAAATAAGAAAAAAGTAATCTTTTTCATAAGTTAGATTTTTTATTTGTAAGATACTAAAAATCTGAATGTTGCTATTTGTCTTTTCTGTAGTTTTTGGTTTTTTTTCACAAATAGATACGCTTATAAGTACTATATTTGCCATGGAGTTAAGTAATATTTTAAAATGTAGTATCTTTATACTGCAACTGTAAACAAGCGTATGCACGGTCCCCTTTTCTATTCAAAAATCCTTCTCTTTGGCGAATATGGTATCATTAAAGATTCCAAAGGTCTTTCTATCCCTTATAATTTTTACAACGGTGCATTAAAGATTGACGAACACCACACCGTGGGAACGTTTAAATCTAATGACAATTTGCGTCGTTTTTCAGAATATTTAGAAAAATTACAAGAGGAGCAACCCAAGTTGGTGAATTTTGATTTGGATAGACTGAAAAAGGATATCACTAACGGATTATACTTTGATTCTAGTATTCCGCAAGGATACGGTGTTGGGAGTAGCGGTGCGTTAGTAGCTGCGATTTACGACAAATATGCTACCGAAAAAATTACGGTGCTCGAAAACTTAACGCGTGAAAAGTTACTACAACTGAAGACTATTTTTTCTGAAATGGAATCGTTTTTCCACGGAAAATCTTCAGGATTGGACCCGCTTAATAGCTATTTAAGTTTACCCATACTTATCAATTCCAAAGATCATATTGAACCTGCCGGCATCCCTTCGCAAACCGAAAGCGGAAAAGGAGCTGTCTTTTTATTAGATAGTGGAACGACAGGCGAAACGGCGCCTATGGTGCATATTTTTATGGAGAAAATGAAGCAGGAAGGTTTCAGAAATATGCTGAAGAATCAATTTGTAAAACATACCGATGCCTGTGTAGAAGATTTCCTAAAAGGCGATGTAAAATCCCTCTTCGGAAATATAAAACACCTTTCTAAAGTAGTATTGGACAACTTTAAACCTATGATTCCGAAGGAATTCCACAAACTTTGGAAAAAAGGAATCGATACCAATGCATATTACCTCAAACTTTGTGGTTCTGGCGGGGGCGGATATATGCTAGGTTTTACTGAAGACCTCGAAAAGGCCAAAGCGGCTTTAAAAGACTACAAACTAGAAGTGGTTTACAACTTCTAGATTCCCTTAAACGGCTCTGTGATGTTGAGCAGAAAGCAAAAACACTTTTTACTAAAAATGCTCAGTTTGTTTTCTGTCATTCGTGGCTACACCATTCTCATTATCATTCTTGCACAATATCTAACAGCCATTTATATCATGGCGCCCAATTTGCCACTTAAAAAAGTATTGTTCGACCCTAATTTGTTAATGCTGGTGTTAGCATCTGCGGCAGCCATTGCGGGAGGATACATCATTAATAATTTTTACGATAGAGAGAAAGATTTAATCAATCGGCCTATGCGTACCATGCTGGATAGGTTGGTAAGTCAACGGACCAAATTAACCACCTATTTTGTACTTAATTTCCTTTCGGTGGTGTTTGCAAGTTATGTGTCTTTTAAGGCAGTGGTCTTCTTTTCTATCTATATTTTTATACTGTGGTATTACTCACACAAGCTTAAAAAATATCCTTTTGTAGGCAACATCACGGCAGCGATTTTGGCTGTAGTTCCGTTTTTTGCGGTATTTATTTATTATCAAAATTTCGCCTTAGTCATTTTTGTGCATGCCACCTTTTTGTTTCTATTGATTTCGATGCGAGAGTTGGTAAAAGATTTAGAAAATATTAGAGGGGATTTGGTGCAAAACTACCGTACCATCCCAGTGGTGTATGGCGAAAAAGCATCTAAGTGGATGCTCACTATTTTGGCAGTGTTAACCTTAGTGCCTATTTATTTTTTATTAAACTATTTTGAAATAGGCTATATGCGGTACTACTTTCTTGCCACTACATTAGCTTTGCTCGTCTTTGTCATTTTTCTTTGGGTATCGGCTCAAAAACTGCATTACATTTTATTGCATACTATTTTACGATTAGGAATTGTAATTGGCGTATTTAGTATTGTTTTACTCGATGTAGATTTATTGTTAAAACGCCTACAATGGGTCGCTGGATTATAATATTAATCCCTAAAATAACCCGAGCCCCCACAACCAACACACTGTATTCTTTTTCCTTGAGAAATTACTGTGCCTTGCCCACGACATTGCCCACATACAGTAGCAGGAGCATTGACTCTAATTTTTCCACTTCCTTGACAGCCTAAACAGGTTGTTTTGTTGCCGTTCCAAAGGGTGGTGCCTTGTCCTCGACATTGGCCGCAGGGTATGATGGTTGTTGTGTTGTCCATAGATTTTGTAATTTTTTGAAGGAATTTATATGTTATATATGGGTGTTGGGAGCAATTTATATTAAATCAGCACTTTTTAATATTTGATTCCAGAATTCAATCAGGTTTTTAGAATATTCTTGCAATTTGACACTCTCTCCAAATTTAGAATGAAAGTCCTTGTTTAAATAAATAGTGATTGGGTCTTCTGTATAATCCTCTTCCCAGTATCCTTTTTGAACATATCTTTCTTTCTGGGTGGATTTCACAGACTTATGTTTTTTAGCTGTTAATTCAAAATGTTTTGCCCCATTGGCTAAATGTTCTGAAATTTCTACTATCGGATTTGAACTAACAAAATTATTCATTTTAACTTTTTGTTGCCCAAATGTATCCTCAGGATTGATTGCTTTAAAATACCAATCTGTAAGATGCCAAACTGTAACAATAAAATTAAACGCAACGTAGACATTATTTTGATTCCTTTGAAGATTCTCATATTCCCATAGAGTCTTTGCCCAATAATCAGATACATTTTTTAATTCGAGAAATTCTTTATTATTCTCCATTCTAAATTGCTTTCAACTCCTTATATCAACTATTTTATCACTGATATACAATAATCTTTGTAGGGGAGTCTCTCAAAGATAACTAAAAAAGTAAATCGGGAATAGTGAATCGTGAAATGTTAAAAAAGTAGCAGTTTATACAACAAAAGGGGCATTTAGACCCACACAGTTGGCATTCTCTCCCACTCGGTTGGCATTTAGACCCACTGAGTATGCATTTTATACAACAATGTTAAATTTTGCATTACTTGGTGAATAGTAATTAGTGAATTGTTAAAAGGGAGCAGTTTTATAAACTTAGTTAGTAATTAAACCTAATTAGTTAGTAGTTTCCTCAACAATTTGCATTCGCAAATCACTCGAACTGACAAAGTTTTGTTACAACTTCTTTAAGTTTCAATACTTGCTGTATCTTTGCAAAATAGTAATCAAAAAGAAACCTGCTGGAGTTTATCCAGAGCGATAGTCGAAGGGCAGGGAATAGTATGAGCAGAAGAGACGATAGTAGTAAAGGAAAAGCTTCGGGAAGAGGAGGGAACAATGTGCGTAAAGGGAGTAATGCCAGAGGAAATGCTCCTATTAAAAAAGACACCTCCAAATATCCCATTTCTAGAGAAAATAAAGGTGGTGTTTCCAAAAAGAAACCAGGAGACGGAATTCGTTTAAACAAATACATTGCCAATAGCGGGATTTGCTCTCGTCGTGAGGCAGATACCTATATTGCGACAGGCTTAGTGACTGTTAATGGAAAAATCATTAACGAAATGGGCTACCAAGTAAAACCTGGTGAAGAGGTAAAGTTCGATGGTCGTCGTATTAACCCAGAGCCTATTACACATATTTTATTAAACAAACCCAAGGGCGTAGCTTCTACCAATAGCGAGAGTAAAGGCTTAACCGTGATGGATTTAATAGCCAATGCTACCAACGCCAAAGTAAAACCTGTGGGACGATTGGGTAGAAATGCTACTGGGTTATTCCTTTTTACCAATGACGATGACTTAATTAATAAGATTCATAAAAAAGGGATGTCACGCTTGTTCCATATAGAATTAGATAAAAACCTAAAGGGTGACGATCTTCAAAAAATTCAAGAAGGATTTAAAATAGAAGGAAAAGAAGTTACTGTAGAGGAGATAAAATATGTAGATAATGCCCCTAAAAAAGAAGTGGGATTAAGGATTAAAAATATGGGGAATAGCATTATCCGTGATATTTTTGAACATTTAAACTACCAAGTGGTGCGCGTGGATTGTGTAACGCTAGGACCACTAACCAAAAAAGACTTGCCACGTGGGCGTTGGAGAACGTTAACTGCAGAGGAAATTAACCTTTTTTCGATGGCTTAAAAACCCGTCAGTTCGAGTTTTTTCTGAAAGAAAAAGTATCGAGAACAAGGTTTTAAATTCAATTTCTATTCTCAATACAATTTTTTAAACGTCGTTTAAAAAACCACTCGGATTGACAACCTTTTATTTTTAAAAATAGAATCTTTTTTCTTAGGATAAATTTAACTTCAAAAAATGTTCCTTAAAAGTTTGCTACTTCAGAAAAAAAATTACTTTTGCTCCGCTTTTTGCAACACACATTGAAAGATTTTTTTTCATTCGGGTTTTTGAAGTCTAGGAAAGTTTCTTCAAAAACAGTTTACCAGGTAAGCAGCCGAAAATTAGATAAAAATTCCTTTTCCCCTGCCTATTGGGTAACCACCTTTCTTCGAAAAAAGGTGTGGGCACTACTCCCTATAATTGTTTGATTTTATTAGGAATTAAAACAAAAACTTATATATTTATCCATTAAGGATATATTCCTATTGTAAACATTGAACCACTAACTCATAATGAACACAAAATATTTTGATCTAATAGATCAAACCTATCATTTTCCGCAGGACGAATTTAGTTTAGAAGGAGATCACTTACAGTTTCACGACATAGATTTAATGGCGCTTGTTGAGGAATACGGAGCACCTTTAAAATTTACGTATCTGCCAAAAATTTCAGACAATATAAAAAGGGCAAAACGTTGGTTTTCTCGAGCTATTAAAAAACACGATTATAAGGGAACCTATAATTATAGCTATTGCACCAAGAGTTCTCACTTTAAACACGTTTTAAACGAAGCCCTAAAGAATAATATTCATATTGAAACCTCTTCGGCCTTCGATATTAATATTGTAAAAAACTTAAAGGCTGAAGGAAAAATAGCAAACGATACGTTTGTGATTTGTAACGGATTTAAACGCGACAAATACATTACTAATATTGCAGACCTTATTAATAGCGGTCACGAAAATTGCATTCCTATTATTGATAATTATGAAGAAATCGATTTGCTTTCAAGCGAAATTAAAAAGGATTTCAAAATAGGAATTCGAATTGCTTCGGAAGAAGAACCTAAGTTCGAGTTTTATACTTCTCGTTTAGGAATTGGCTATAAAAACATTGTTCCTTTTTACGAAAATCAAGTAAAAAACAACGAAAAAGTGGAACTAAAAATGTTGCATTTTTTCATTAATACAGGTATTAGAGACAATGCCTATTACTGGAACGAATTATCGAAATGTTTAAAGGTATATACGCGTTTAAAAAAGATTTGCCCTTCCCTAGATAGTTTAAACATTGGGGGTGGATTTCCTATTAAAAATTCCTTGGCTTTTGAATACGATTACAGCTATATGGTCGATGAAATTGTCAATCAAATCAACCTAGCATGTGAAGAAGAAGATGTACCAGTGCCTCATATTTTTACCGAGTTTGGTAGCTTTACGGTAGGTGAAAGTGGTGGGGCGGTGTATGAAGTGTTGTACCAAAAACAACAAAACGACCGCGAAAAGTGGAATATGATTAATTCGTCTTTTATTACCACACTTCCAGATACTTGGGCGATAAACAAACGGTTTATTATGCTAGCAGTAAATAGGTGGAATGATGAATACGAAAGAGTGCTTTTAGGCGGACTTACTTGCGATAGTGATGATTATTACAATAGTGAACAACACGTAAACGCTATTTATTTACCAAAATTCAGAAAAGATAAACCTTTGTATATTGGGTTTTTCAATACGGGTGCATATCAAGAAACCATAGGAGGATTTGGAGGATTACAACACTGTTTAATTCCTTCACCCAAACATATATTAATAGATAAAGACAAAGAAGGGAATATAAAAACCCAATTATTTTCAAATGAACAAACAAGCGAGCAATTGCTCTCAATTTTAGGTTATGACAAGTAAAACGTATGCAGGCATTCCACAGCAGTACGCAGCTTTGGAAACAAGTAAAGTAGTATTAATTCCTGTTCCTTACGACGGAACTAGCACTTGGCAAAAAGGAGCCGATAAAGGGCCTGAAGCTTTTTTAAATGCTTCAGAAAATATGGAATTATACGACATTGAAACTGAAACCGAAGTATACAAGCAAGGTATTCATCTTGCTGATGCTATTACTGAAAAATCTTCACCAGAAGCAGTAGTAGATATTGTTCACAAAACAGTAAAGGAATACATCCTTCGCAATAAATTTGTGACCATCTTTGGTGGCGAACATAGTATTTCTATTGGAACCATTCGCGCTTTTAATGAAACGTTTGATGATTTAACCGTGTTGCAATTAGATGCCCATGCAGATCTTCGTAAGGAGTATGAGGGTTCAAAATGCAATCACGCATGTGCATTGTACGAAGCTAGCCAAACAACAAACTTACTTCAAGTAGGAATTAGAAGTATGGACGTTGCCGAAACTCGTGTCATGGACACCGAAAAAACGTGGTTTGCACATGATATGGCAAACGATGAATATTGGATGGACAATGTTATTGAAGCTATGGGAGATAATGTATTTATTACTATCGATTTAGATGCGTTCGATCCTTCCATTATGCCATCAACCGGAACTCCAGAACCAGGCGGAATGCTTTGGTACGAAACCCTTGAGTTTTTAAAACAAGTATTTGCTGAAAAAAACGTGGTAGGTTTTGATATTGTGGAGCTTTGCCCAAGACCCGAAGAAAAATCTTCAGATTTCCTAGCTGCAAAATTATATTACAAAATGTTGAGCTATAAGTTCTCTGAAGAAGATAGCGAAGACGAGTATGAAAGTAATTTCAACGACAATAAAAAAGGAGCTTCTCCTTCAAAATTTAACGACGATAACGATGACTACTAAAGGACCTATTTCTCAATTTATTCAAAAATACTATTTGCACTTTAACGCTGCGGCATTGGTAGATGCAGCAAAAGGCTACGAAGACCAACTCAATGGCGGTGCCAAGATGTTGGTTTCTCTAGCAGGAGCTATGAGTACTGCAGAATTAGGTAAAATATTTGCCGAAGTCATTCGTCAAGATAAGGTGCATATTATTTCGTGTACGGGAGCAAACCTTGAGGAAGATTTAATGAATTTGGTAGCACATTCTCATTACGAAAGAGTGCCGCATTATCGTGATTTAACGGCTCAAGACGAATGGGATTTATTGGAAAGAGGCTTAAACCGTGTAACAGACACCTGTATTCCTGAAGAAGAAGCTTTCCGTAGACTGCAAAAACACATTGTAAAAATCTGGAAAGATGCCGAAGCCAAAGGCGAGCGCTATTTTCCACATGAATATATGTACAAGCTATTGCTTAGTGGTGTATTGGAAGAGTATTACGAAATAGACATTAAAGATTCGTGGATGTATGCAGCGGCTCAAAAAAACCTTCCTATTGTGGTTCCTGGTTGGGAAGACAGTACCATGGGGAATATTTTTGCCAGTTATGTGCTTAAAGGTGAACTGAAAGCTTCGACCATGAAAAGTGGTATTGAGTATATGACGTTCCTTGCCGATTGGTATACCGGTAATTCACAAAAGGGAATTGGATTTTTCCAGATTGGTGGAGGAATTGCAGGTGATTTCCCAATATGTGTAGTGCCTATGTTGTATCAAGATATGGAACGTACCGATACACCTTTTTGGAGTTATTTCTGCCAAATTAGTGATTCAACCACTAGCTACGGAAGTTATTCTGGAGCCGTTCCAAACGAAAAAATTACCTGGGGGAAATTAGATATAAATACCCCTAAATATATTATTGAAAGTGACGCTACCATTGTAGCACCCCTAATATTTGCTTACCTATTAGATATGTAATAATGAAAAGAGTAATAGTTGACTTTAAAAAACTGAACAAGGAAATTTTAGAAATGCTTGTCGAAAAATTTCCTAATGGTTACGACGCAAAAGATATTATTGTATTTCGTAACGCCCAAAATGAAATCATTGAAGCCGTTGAAGTTAAAACCGAAGATACCATGTATCTAGTAAAAGTAAGTAAAAGACTTGCCGATACAATGGAGAATTATGACGAAGACGATGATACTTTTGATGATGATGAAACAACAGAGGAAACACCAGAAATGGCAGAGGAGGATGCAGACGACGATTATTAAATAATAACCGTTTTGTAACGATGTAAAAAAGTTGGTAACTCGGTGTAGTTACCAACTTTTTTATGTTTATAATTCTTTAGCGTATATATATTTTTTTATTTGGAAATTCCTTATTTTCAAAGTAAGAAAAAAGTAAAGCTATGAATCATAAATTTCATATTTCGTTGCCTTGCAGACATATTGATGCTACCGAGAAATTTTATACCCAAATTATAGGAGTTTCGTCTGGGCGAAAAGCGCAGAACTGGGTTGATATTAATTTATTTGGTCACCAAATGACTTTCTGTAAATCAGGGGCTTTTAAATTTACGTATCCAAGTTATAGTTTCGAAAAAACTGTGCTCCCTTCATTTCATTATGGAATTATTTTGCCTAATGACGATTGGAGAAAACTTTACAAAAAAATGAAAGCCGAAGATTTTTTACATATTGATGAAACCAAGTTTTTAGCTGGAAAGCCTGGGGAACACAAATCTTTTTTTCTTCGTGACCCTAACGGATATATTATCGAATTTAAGTGCTTTAAGAATCCAGAATCGGCTTTTGAGAGCTAAATGAGGAATCCTCTTTTTTGAAGAAAATTTCCCAAATAGCAAAGCCTATTATAACGAGATATTCAACAGCGATTAACCAAAAATTCTCTTCCACTTGAGTTCCGTTATAAGCGGCATAACTTAACATAACCATAGCACTCCAAAGTAATGGAAATCGATATTTCGTGAATATTGATAGGAGCAAGGGGGTTGCGATATACCAAGGATGAACAGTTGTGGATAGTAAAAAGTAAAACAAAATACAAAACAACATCGCTGTAATAAGTTGTTTTAATGCTGAATTTTTTCTGAAAAACGTCATTGCTAAAACAAAAGCTATCACAACTAGCGGAAGAATTTTCCCAACAGTTTCAATAATGTTCCATCCAACCACTTGGAAGCCAATCCATCTAATGATGTAATAGATACTCGCATTAAACTCGAAATTTTGAAACCACAAGGCCGAAGTCGCTATGTAATTCTGAATAAATTCTGTAGAAAGAAAAGGTAAAAAGGTGATTACTACCGTACCTAAAACCACCAAATAAAACTTGCTTAATTTTAAAAAACTAAAAACGATTCGATGATTCGTGGACACGTTATTTGATTCCTTTTGAGTTGTCACACTGAGCTTGTCGAAGTGCTTTTGAGGTAGTTTCGAAACGTTCCAAAACCACTGAAAAAATAATGGTAAAAAAATCAAAGGAATTAATTTAGTCGAAACCGAAAGCCCCAACAAAACAGCTGATAAGAACCACTTCCTTTTCTGAAGAAAATAGATCGAAGCAACCACAAAAAACAGCATCACTCCTTCAAAATGTAAATTTCCAGTGAGTTCGATGATGATAAATGGATTTAAAAAATACCAGAATATATTTTGAACGGGAATCTTCAGATTTTCAAGCAATTTTTTTCCGAAGTAAAGAATACCAACATCTGCAAGGATTACAATAACCCTCAATCCAATCACCGACCCCAAAATGCTTTTACCTCCAAAGAGTGCGGCAATGGCAAAGAAAAGTTGATTCACAGGAGGGTAATTGGTATAATGGCTTCCGTTGAGGGCACCCATACCTTCATAAAGTTGTTGTGCTAATCCAAAAGGCTGCCTTGCCATAAGAGCAGGGCTATCTAAATAAGTTTCTGGAGTAAATAAATAGGGGCTTATACCAGAAGCCATCCAATGCCCATCCCAAATAAAACGATAGAAATCTTGAGATAAATTAGGGATTGCAAATAGAAAAACCAGTCTAAAAATAATGCCTAAACCCACCATCAATCTAAAATTCCAACCGTACATTTTTATCAGTTGGAAAGTCAAGATAAAAAGTCCGCCAAATAGGGAAATGAGTTTTACAAAATTGCTGCGTTCTAGGTTATATGCAAAACTCCCATACATACTTGCCATGATGATAACAAATAGTATGGGAGTTAAAGATTGTTTAAATAGGTTTTTATTCAAACTATTTTATTTCGGTGTCGCTGTGCAACTTTAATCTTGCCACTCGGCAATAAAGAGATTGGTGTCTCTCGTTCCTCCGTTGTTTCGGTTAGATGAAAAAACTAAGTATTTTCCGTCGTTACTAAATACGGGAAAAGCATCAAAAGTTTCACCATGTGTAATGCGTTTTAGGTTTTTTCCGTCAAGGTCAATCATATACAAATTGAATGGAAAACCTCTTTCGGCTTCAAAATTACTGGAGAATAATATTTTTTCTCCGCTAGGATGAAAGAACGGACTCCAATTGGCATTTCCCAAGTTAGTCAATTGACGTAAATCACTTCCGTCAGCATTACAAATGTAAAGCTCCATTTCAGTAGGTTGTACCAATCCTTCGGCAAGTAAATCTTTATATTCTTTTATTTCAGCTTCGGTTTTAGGACGTGAAGAACGGAAGATAAGCTTCGTTCCATCGGGTGAAAAGAAGGCACCACCATCGTAGCCTAATTCATCAGTAATTTGTTTTACATCACTTCCATCGATATTCATAGTGTACAACTCTAAATCGCCACTACGTGTTGAGGTAAACACTATTTTATCTCCTTTAGGAGAAACGGTTGCCTCGGCGTCGTATCCTTCTTCATTCGTGAGTTGTGCTGTAATGTTGCCTTCTAAATCTGCCACGAAAATATCGAAGCTATCATACACAGGCCAAACGTATTTTCCGTTTTGACGAAGTGGAACTTCTGGGCAATTTTCATCTGCCAAATGTGTGGAAGCATATACAAAATGATTGTTATCTGGTAGAAAATAGGCGCAGGTCGTTCTTCCTTTTCCAGTACTAATCATGGGAGGTTGGCTGTCTTTAAAAATTTGATTTACATCCATTAAAAACATTTGGTCACACTCCACTCCCCAGTCTTTATAATTAGACTGAAAGACCAATTGTTTGTCATCGAAACTCCAATAAGCTTCAGCATTATCACCTCCAAATGTGACTTGTTTTATATTTTTGAAATGAACTTCCTCGGGATAGATTAATGAATCATTATCCCAATTGGAGATGGTTTCTTCGGTTTTATTTTCTAGAGATATGGGTTCTTTTAATTCCTTTTTCTCTTCATTTTTACAACTAAAAGCCAAACAAATAGTTAATAAGACTGTGAAATATTTCATTTTAAAGTAATTTTGCACAAAAATAAAGATATGCGCTTAATTCTTACCCTTTTTTTGATAGTCATTTTAATTTCCTGTAAAGATTCGTCCGTTAGTAACGAAATTACATTTGAAGAAGATGTAGCTATTTTGGCTTCCGATTCTTTAAATGGTCGTAAAACTGGTACCGAGGGAGAATTAAAAGCAGCCAACTATATCGCAAAAAGATTTGAAACTATTGGACTAACACCCAGGGGTTCTGAAGGATATTTTCAGGATTTTAGCTTTAAGCCTAGTACAAACCCTCACGAAGAAGTTCAATTTGTTGCCAAAGGAGATAGTGTGCAAACGGGAAAAAATGTGGTTGGGTATATTGATAATAATGCTCCAAAAACAGTCATTATTGGGGCACATTACGATCATTTAGGACTAGGAGGCGAAGGGTCTTTGTTTCGTGGCGACACAGCAGAAATTCATAATGGGGCAGATGATAACGCGAGTGGTGTTGCGGTGATGTTGCAATTAGCAGAACGGTTAATAAAACTTGAAAATCCTCAAAGCAATTTTCTTTTTATTGGATTTTCTGGAGAAGAAATGGGGCTTTTGGGTTCTAATTACTTTGCCAAAAACCCAACGATAGATTTACAAAAAGTGAATTTGATGATTAATATGGACATGGTGGGAAGGTTAAATACTGAAAACACGTTGGCTGTACATGGAGTGGGAACCTCACCTGCATTTAAACAAATCTTATTTGCTAATAACAATCAAGGCTTTACCATCGCAGAACATGAAAGTGGTATTGGCCCAAGTGATCATACTTCTTTTTACTTAATGGACTTACCTGTACTGCACTTTTTTACAGGGCAACATGAAGATTATCATAAACCGGGAGATGATTCAGAAAAGTTGAATTACGAAGGAATGCAGAAAATATCCGATTATATTTTTGCAATTATTTTGGACTTAGAAGATGACGCAAAACTAGCTTTCAGAAAGACAAAAAACGAAAGTGAAGATGTTCCTGCTTTTAAAGTAGGATTGGGTGTAGTTCCTGATTATCTATTTACAGGAGAAGGCATGCGAATTGATGGTGTAAGCGAAGATAAACCTGCGCAAAAAGCAGGATTGCAAAAAGGCGATGTGGTAAAAAAATTAGGGGATAGTACTGTGGTGGATATGATGAGTTATATGCGAGCGCTTTCATCTTTTGAAAAAGGTCAAAAAACTAAAGCCGTAATTGAAAGAGAGGGAGAAAAAATTGAAGTGGATATTGAGTTTTAATAACTCCGTGCAAGGGTTAGCGTCATATATAAATGTGGTTCTGCAGCTCTATTTCTGGGAGTTTCAAAATTGTAGGTGAACTTAATATCGTTTCGTCCTTTTCGATAAAACAATTCAAAATTATAGAGGAAGATTTGGTTGTGAGGTTCAACTGTAAAAGTGGATCTATTATTCCAAAGGCTTCCCTCTAACATAGCATCGTAGAACACATATCTATAACCCAATCTAATGGCAAAAAACAATTCTCTCTCACCTGTTGTTCCTAATTGTTTATAGGCTGTAGTTTCGGTAATGGGACTTCTTTTTCCGAAGTAAAAAACAGCATCTTGTTCTAGATACATATCTCTAGTTCCAAAACCTAACGAAGGATTAATAGCAAAATGAACACTGAATGGATTAGGCTGAAATTTAATTTCATACGCATAGTTTACATACATATTTGCGTGTAAACTCATGGCAATTTGATCATTCCATGTGGAAGTTTGAGACTCTGTTGCTACGGCCGTATGAAACAAACTTTGAAGTCCTTCGGCTCCAGACATGGGTCCTGTAAACCCCATAGCCAACTTATATTCCAAAAATCGCTTTTGGTTTGCTAATGAATATTCAGTTAAAAACCCTAAGATTCCAGCATAAGGTCTATCAAAATAGACCGTATTGGTTTCTGTAATATTGGATGGGGTGTAAATTTCTTGAAACAAATAAAACCCGAAGTGTTTTTTTTGAAGCGAATCTTTTCCTGGTTCAATAAGGCTTCGGAGTCCTAAAAAGTTTCCAGTGGAATAGTATTGGTCTGTAAAGTGAAGAAAATCATTATCGTGGCGTAATTCAAACTGTTTGGTATAAATTCTTTTTTCTGAAATCGTAACAGTGTCCTTTTGTCCGTAAACAGAAGGAATTGCAAGTATCGCAATAATATATAAAATGAAATAGGAAAGCTTCGAGTTAATGATTTGCTATATTTTATTATACTTTACTCGTTATACTTTTGAAAAATACAAAACCAAAACCAATAAACAACATTAAGTGAAAAGGAAAGAGTCCGAAATCACCTCCTTGGTTTCCAACAATAAAAGCGCTGTACATTCCAAAGGCAAAATAGAGCATTAGAACTCCTTCTATAATGACGTTTGCCGAAACTCCCTTTCTTAGATATTTATTAGATCTCCAATTGTCTTTTAAGCTACTCAAATTAAATTTTGGTGTACGAATGAATTCACTTTTCTTTCCAAAATGCCCTTCCAAAACCGCTACGGTGTTATGCACAGAAAACCCCATGGCTATGGAGAAAAAGATGAAAAACATTCCTACATATTCAATAAATTTCATAAAGCCTCCGCCATATGTTTTTTTGAAGGTATACCAATAGCAAATAAAAAATATTAGCGTGCTTAGAACGAAAAAGCTCATGACGATAAAGTACATTTTTAAATGCGCATATTCATTTTTAATATACAACATAGGAATACTCAAAAGTGCCACCACCAATACACTCAAAAACATAGTACTATTCAATAAATGAAGAATGCCATGTACTTTCGTTTTAAATGGAATGCTTTTACTAGTAATGACCTTCCACGACATTTTCTGAAAGTTTTCTGCGCCTCCTTTATTCCACCTAAATTGCTGGGAGCGAGCTGCACTTATGACCACTGGAAGTTCTGCAGGAGTTTCAACCCCTTCCAAATATTTAAATTTCCAGTTTTTAAGTTGTGCACGATAGCTTAAATCTAAATCTTCAGTAAGAGTGTCTCCTTGCCAATTTCCCGCATCTAGGATGCATTCTTTACGCCATACACCCGCGGTTCCATTAAAATTGATAAAATGTCCTTTATTGTTCCTTCCAGCCTGTTCCAAAGTAAAGTGAACGTCCAACGCAAAAGCCTGTACTCTGGTTAAGATTGAATAATCCTTATTCAAGTGCCCCCAACGGGTTTGCACTACTCCAATTTCTGGATTTTTAAAATATGGAATGGTCTTAAGTAGCCAATCTCTTTTAGGGAGGAAATCGGCATCAAATATGGCGATAAATTCACCTTTAGCGGTTTTTAATCCTTCCTTTAATGCACCAGCTTTAAAGCCTTTTCGATCTTCACGGGTTACGTGGTAAATATTAATCCCTTTTAGCTGAAGTTCTTTAATATGAATAGCTGTTTGCTGAAAAGATTCATCGGTGGAGTCGTCCAACACTTGAATTTCCAATTTATCTTTTGGGTATTCAATTTCAGCAATATTATTGAGCAGTCGTTCCATCACGTATAATTCGTTATACACAGGAAGTTGAATAGTTACATAAGGTGTTTCTTCAGGGTTGGTTAAATCAAACTTCGGGCTTTCTTTTTCACTTTTTTTCGACCGTAAATAATTGAAGAGTAGGTTGAGTTGTGCCAATGCGTAGAAGAAAATAAGCAGAAGGGCAATAGAATAAATTACAATTACAATGGTTTCCCAGATCATTTTTTAAAGCTGTATTTAAAAATCCAACTTAAGATTTTAACACCAGCAAAGATAGCACCTTTTATGGTTCCTGAAACTTTTGAAACACCTATTCGATTACGGTAGGGAACTGGAATTTCAACATACCTAATATTTCTTTTTAAAACTTTTAACTGCATCTCAACAGTCCAGCCATAGGTTTTGTCTTCCATATGTAGCGATAAAAGTCCAGGATAGCTAATAGCCCTAAAAGGGCCTAAGTCTGTAAATTTCGAATTGAAGAAGAGCCTCATCAAGCTTGTGGCTAACCAGTTCCCGAAATGTTGCGGAATAGTCATCGATCCTTTTTCTCGAAGCCTTTTCACTCGTGCTCCCAAAGAAAACTCAACTTTATTTTCTACAATGGGAGCGACAATTTCTGTAAGATTTTCAGGGTAATCACTGTAATCCCCATCAAGAAAAACGACAATATCTGGTTTTTCAGAAAGATTAGCGATGTACTCCATCCCTTTTAAACAGGCATATCCGTATCCTTTATTTTTTTCTGAAAGTACCGTAGCTCCCGCCTTTAAAGCCGCCTCAGGAGTAGCATCGGTAGAATTATTATCCACCACAATAATTTCTGTAACAATTTCTGGAATATCATTAATTACCAATCCAATGGAAGCTTCCTCATTATAAGCAGGTATAATAACTTTAATATTTGGGGTCATGTAAATTTTATTATTTGCCGTTTACAAGGTTCATTAAATCCACATCGTTTCCTAACAGCACATCATTGCCATTAATGCGTCCTTCCAAAGGACCATTTTCAAGTTTTAAAACCCCTCGAGGGCAAACAGCAGAGCAAATTCCACAACCTACGCAGCTAGCTCGCACAATATTTTCACCTTTTTGAGCATAGGCACGAACATCGATTCCCATTTCGCAATATGTGGAGCAATTTCCACAAGAAATGCACTGGCCACCGTTGGTTGTAATTCTGAATTTTGAAAAGAGACGTTGCTGCAGTCCTAAAATTGCTGCCATAGGGCAACCAAATCGGCACCAAACGCGACTTCCGAAAATAGGGTAAAAACCTGTTCCAATCACACCACTAAAAATAGCACCGATTAAGAATCCGTAGGACTTACGAAGCGTTTCGGCTTCAAAGAAAAAGAGTTTACTACCCGATGTATAATGAATTACAATAAATGAAATCACAATGACCAAATAGCCCACAGCTCCATAGCGAGCATCTTTTTTTAACTCTTCTTTTTTAAAGAACCATATTATTGCAAAAAGTAGCGCAAGAAAAACGGCCACTCCAATTAAAAAGACATCTTTTGTTAACCAATACTTTTCAGAATCATACCCCAGATAAGTTGACACTACGGCCGTGGTCATGACCACTACAAAAACTAAAACACTATGAATTACCCATCGTTCCACTTTCCAAGCAAACTCACTTTTGTCACTCAAGTGACGAAAGGGATCTCCAGCAGTTTCGGCTAACCCACCACATCCACAAACCCAACTACAATACCATCGTTTGCCGTATTTGTAAGTTAATATGGGTGTAATTACAAAAATGGATATCACACCAAAGAGCAGTAATGCAAGCCCAATGTCTCCCGAAGAGATAAAACTATCGACTCGATATTGTTCAAAATTGTAATAATTGAGTGGCCAAATGTTTTTTAAATCGTAGTACGGAAGATTAAAACTTTCAGAATTTAAACGCGCCATAAATTCAGGAATCAGAAACGCAAAAGCAGTTTGAAAAAACATAACACTAATGGTTCGTATTTTTTCGTATCGATTGTGTCGGTACTTCCAAATAAACTTTATTCCGAACGCAAATATGGCAATGGTATAAAGCGTTCCGTAAACAAACCACTGGCTCGCAGGATTGCCACTCAACAGTTTGCTTAATGGGTCAAATAGAGCAATGATGCCAGTATTTTCACCTTCAGATCGCAATCCTAAATACTGTGGGTAAAAATATAGGATGACGTAAAACCCCGTTAAGGAAAGTCCTAGAATCCAAGCCCAAAATCCACGATTTGTCAAAGATTTAAAATAAACTCCATCATTTTTTATTCCAGAGTGTTTGTTAGCATAGGCACCTTTAGAAAACAAAATTATTCCTGCTGTTATTGCCGTGAGTGATATAGTAAGCCACAATCCTTTATGAGGGAAAGCTTGATTAAATGCCGCAAGTAAAATAATTGCCAATCCCGATAGACCTATAACCGTTGCTATTTTCTGTAGCGTATTTAATCTTTTAGGCGGCTGCCCTGATAAAGACATGTCTCTTTGAATATGGCTCATAATGCTACAGTTTCAGATTGATTTTTATACGCTGAAAGGATTTCAGCTTCAAATGAAGCATAAAATTCTGGATCGAAATTAGCTTCAGAAAGATGATTAATTACATAGTCTGTCGATTGCTTTTCAGTTAACCAACGGTCGAGAACTACGTGTTTCATCCGTATTCCGAAGGTGTTAATCCCAAGAAACATCCCAGAATCCCTATCGGTTGCAATGGTGATGCATTTGGTGTCGTCTTTGTGCTTCCAATGAAAATGAACTTCATTTTCTTTCTTATTTTTTTCACTAAACACCCATCCGTAGGTTTGGTATTCGATATCAAAAAATTTGGCGCTATTAAACCAGTGTCCGGGTTTGTATTCTGTTTTATTACCACAAATAGTTTGGGCAACCGTTTCGCCCATCATTCGTCCCGTGTACCAAACAGCTTCAACTGCACGACGATTTCCAATAGGTTGCTGCTGCTCTGCGCAATCACCAATAGCATAAATATCTTCTATATTAGTTTTAAGAAAGCGATTTACTTTTACACCTTTGCCAAGTTCAATTCCACTGTTTTTTAAAAAATCTATATTGGGTGTCACTCCAGCGGTTAACCCAACATAATCGCAAGGAATTTCTTCACCTGTTTCTTCTATAATTACTGCTTTTGCCTTTCCGTTTTCGTCGGGAATTATTTCTTTTAAATTGGAAGATAATCGTAAATCGATATGGTGGCTTTTAATATGCCTATTTATCATTTCACTTTCGCCTTTGGGAAGCACACCATTCCAAAAACTACTCTCTCGTACAAGAAATGTTACGGGAATTTTTCGGGTGGAAAGCATTTCGGCAAGTTCAATGCCTATTAATCCACCACCCACAATAACCGCTCTTTTACATACCTCTTTATTGGGAGCGAAATTTTCTAAATATTCTAGATCCTGAAATGAATACAATCCACGAACACCATCTAAATCTTGTCCGGGCCATCCAAATTTATTTGGTTTTGAACCCACTGCGATAATGAGTTTGTCGAATGCCATTTCCTCACCATTATTAAAAATTACTTTTTTGTCTTTCGGTTTTACTTCGGCAACAAATCCTCTTTTTAGTTCAATCCTGTTTTTTTTCCAAAAAGAATCTTCATACGGTTTGGTATGTTCGTATTTCATATGACCCATGTAGATATACATAAGTGCAGTCCTTGAAAAGAAATGATCGGTTTCGGCAGAGATGATAGTAATTCGTTTATTAGAAAGTTTTCGGATGTGTCTTGCAGCAGTAATACCAGAAATTCCGTTTCCAATAATGACAATATGTTCCATAGGCTTTGGCGAGTTGTAGTCTTATGTCGCATTTAAAGTTACGTACATTACAAAATACCTCCAATTTATATTGATAATAAATTGTATTTTCAATTCGTGAAATACAATATGCTTCTTTTTTATCTTTTGAGTGTTGTCTTTTTTGGATGTGCTCAAATGGAAGAACTTAAGGTTAATGGCGTTAGTTTTGTGGCTGCTCCAGATTCCCTTCAGCAAGAACAAATAAGGCCTATAAAGCAAGTGAATGCCAATTATGCAGCGATTATGCCTTTTGGATTTATAAGGACTTTAAATCATCCCGAAATAATTTTTGACACAGACCGGCAATGGTTTGGAGAAACATCGGAAGGTGCTTCACAATATATTGAATTACTTCATGCAGATAGAATTGAGGTAATGATGAAACCCCAAATTTGGATTTGGAGGGGAGAGTTTACAGGAAACTTGAAAATGAATTCTGAAGAGGACTGGAAACAATTGGAAGATGCATATAGTAAGTTTATACTTACCTATGCAACGCTAGCTGAAACGAACAAAGTGAAGATTTTTTGCATAGGAACAGAGTTAGAGCAATTTGTAGTGAATAGACCAAAGTATTGGCGACAGCTTATTGCTGAAATTAGAAAAGTATATTCTGGTCAATTAACCTATGCAGCAAATTGGGATGAATACAAACGTGTCTCACTTTGGAATGAATTAGACTTTATTGGTGTTGATGCTTATTTTCCAATTTCGGAAGCAAAAACACCAACTTTGGAAGATGTAAAAGACGGATGGAAACCTTGGAAAGAAGAACTTAAATTAGTTTCAGAAAAATTTAATAAACCTATTCTTTTTACCGAATATGGTTATAGAAGTTTAGATTTTGCTGGGAAAGAACCTTGGGACAGTAATCATGAGTTGCCATCATTAAACTTTGAAGCACAAAATAATTTGTTAGAAGGTCTTTACCAAGAAGTATGGAAAGAACCATGGTTTGCAGGGGGATTTATTTGGAAATGGTTTATCGAGCACGAAAAAGTGGGTGGGCTTAAGGACAATCAATTTACGCCACAAAATAAGCCCGCTCAACAAATTGTTGAACGGGCTTACACAAAAACTAACCGATGAAACTATTCTTATTCGCTTCCTATGCTTGAAATAGGTGTTGAGTTTTGCGTTCTCAACATTTGATTTTTACTAATCACAGAGTCCAATTTGTTATTCAATTCTTGCATTGCTTTTATTAGGACTATAGTTTGTTCATTTTTTGAATAAGTAGCCTCTTTCTTGGGAATAGCGGTTTTATTTGAAAAGTCAGATCTCTTTTTTGTTATTTCATTTGCATTATACACTTGTTCTGGATTTTCAATTGTGGATATTTCCTGTGAAAAGGAAGAAAATGAAAAGAAAAAAAGGGATACTATAAGGACGATACTAAAATTATTCATGTGGGGCTTCATAATTACAGTTTTAAAAAATGAGATACTTTATTGATTTTCGTGATTTCATTCACGGTAAAGTGACAAAATCATAGGTACACGAAAATTCTTACATTACAAATGTATTAATTATAACACTTTTAAAACAAATATTTCCTACATAAAATACAATAAATCAATGTTTTATAGATTAAATGTAATTTTATATCGATGAAATACAAATGTTATGAATCCGATTTTCTATAAAATCTTGATTTTTCCTATAATTTACTTGACATTTTAGAAAATTTATGATATTATATTTTTATAATAATATCTTGATAATTTGGTAGGAGTCGCCCCAAGCCATTTTTTTAAGTGAATAATAAAAAAGTGATATTGCAGTTTTAAAGTGCCGTTACTTTGATATCTTCTGGCAGAGGTTGTAACATAATCTTTTATGATTGTGAAATTAAATTGATCGTATATTCGATTTATAAATTCACAATCTTCATACACGGTAAATTCTTCGTTGTAGCCGTTTAAATTTTCAAAAACTTCTTTAGAAACAAAAAGCGATTGGTCTCCCCCTCGGCAACTTTTTAAATTGAAGCGTGTAAACCATTGTGAAAGTTTTAAAATAGGGTGGTGGCTATCAAATTTCATTCGGAAGCAACCAGCAAAATTACCTTTTTGTACTTCAGAAAGAATTTGATAGTCGAAACGTTGGGGTAAAAGGGTATCTGCGTGTAAGAAATATAAAATATCTCCCGTGGCTTTTTTTGCTCCTAAGTTCATCTGTTTTGCACGCCCTTTTTCAGATGAGAGTAGCATTAAAGGAAATTTATCTGAAAATGTTTCTGCAAGGCTAAGTGTATTGTCATCACTGCCTCCATCTACAATAATTATTTCAGAAATATTATGAAGAACCGCTTTAGTAGCAATATCATTCAATACTACAGAAATTGTTGAAGCTTCGTTTAATACAGGAATGATAATGCTAATCATATTCCCAAATATAGCTAACTATTTTGTATCATTTAAACCCCAATCGTATTCAAAATACTCAATAGTAGCATTGGGATTAATTTTTATTTTTTTCAACAAATAAGCATTAACGTAAGCAATAATATCATTTTCACCATTGATAACGTAGTCTTTTTTGTACCAATCAAAAATCTTGGATAGCTTCAATTTATTGATTCCAATATCATTTTTAGGTCCGCTAATGAAAGAACGAGTTACCTTATCCAGCTGAGCATCTATTTTGTCTGCTGTAAATGCTTCGTTTAGTAAATCGGGACAAGAAAAGGATGCGCAGTTAATGGCAAAATGAATTCTGGGTTCGTTCATTTTACGTAAGATTCCGTTTTCAATGCCGCCAAGCGATAATGTTTTATCACCAATAGGAACAATCGCTTTTGTCCAAGCACCGTTGATGTCTTTTATACTTTTTAATGGATAATTATCCAATATTAAATCTACCGTATACGCATTGTAGGTGTTAATGTAATAAGCTAATAATTCCTGAACACTCCATGCCTCTGTGGGTACATTTTCAGAGAGCATTTTTAAATAACTATCTAATTGCGAGCGGTCCTTTAAAAAACCTTTATAATCCACTAACCCGTTTTTATCAACGTGTTTTTTTAGCAAAGCATCCCATTGAGAGTGATTAACTTGGGCAGTAACTGAAGATGACAAATCTCCAGAAACTTCTTTAACCGGTTGTCCTTGACTGCTTAAACCTGCTGCAGAAAGTAGCGAACAACTTTGAAGTGTTTGTGAAAAAAATAGAATGGCAATAAGTTTAATGACAAATTTCATTGTGTTTGTTTTTATTAATATACGGAAGAACCTATTCTTTGGTTTTTAAGGGATATAGCTCTTGATGAATAAAATCTTTTGGAAAATTTTCGTCTCCATCAAAACCTAAATCTATATCTCTTCCATCAAATGGAACGTGGTTAGTTCCAAAAAGATAATCCCATATACTCAAACTTAGTCCGAAGTTTACACCATACTTTACAGAAGAAGGAAGTTTTTTTGCGTGATGCCAAATATGCATCTTTGGATTATTAAAAATGTATTTCAATTTTCCATAATCCCATCCCAAATTTGCGTGATTAAGATGTCCAATAGCAAGTGCGGTAAAGTGAACAATAGCCACTGATTCGATAGTAAAACCGCCAATTATCGCTAGCGGAATATATAATAAAGATTTATAAACAATGGGTTCCATCCAATGGTAACGGAGGTGTGCAGCAAATCCCATTTCTTTTACTGAATGGTGAACCTTATGAAAATTCCACAAAAAGGGTATGCGGTGTAATAGCCTGTGCGTATTCCATTGTACAAAATCTGAAACGATAAAAAAGATAAATAATCCTAGCCCTAAGGGTAAATCATTCAAATTGAATAACTGAAAACTTGAAACCGATACTCCAAACAAAGAAAGGAAGTCATTAAATAAAGCTTCGGCAGTATTGGATAGAAAAATAAGAACGATGAGGTTTAGGAGAAAAAAATTGAAAAACATATAAAACGTATCCAGCCAAAAATCTTTTCTAAACACCTTCTGATTTTTTCGCCAAGGGAATAGCATTTCCAATCCCCAAACAAATAGTGAAACAACTATTAATCCGTAGAAATAATTTTCCCAATGAAAACGGGTTATTTCATCCAATAGGTAGTTAAAATACCCTTGATATGAGTTTTTAAATATTTCGGAATATTTTTCCATGTTAACAACATCCTCCACCATCGTAATGGAAGGTAGATTCACTTATAAAAATATCATCGCGCCCTAAACTTGCTAAAGCACCAGCTGTTTTATCACAAACAGCTAACGGTTGATTTTTTAGTAAAATGTGCCCTTTTTTATCGTCAAGATAATCTTCAGTTCCAAAGTAAATAGCTGCCTTTCCAGTAAAAACACAAGGCCCATCTGCAGGCATAGGGTCTTTAATGGCAGCTACTTCAATAGATTCGATATAAATTAACTCATCGGTTGGATAATGCATTGGGTCTAGAATACGATAAGGCTTTCTCGCACGAATTTCAATGGTTCCAAAACCAGCATCGGTTAACGCTTTTACATACTCTTTTATGGGTAAGCTTCCGCTAAGGCATAAGGCACGAAGACGTTCATCATTTCTCAGCGTATCATTCATAGGTTGCTCGCAGGTAGGATCGCTCATTACTAATCTTCCGTGAGGTTTTAAGACACGATACATTTCGGCAATAGCCGCTTTTAAATCTTCTTCTTTAAAAATATTGAATAAACAGTTTTGCGCAGCTACATCAATGCTGTTATCTTCCACAGGAAGGTTCATGGCATCTCCTTTTTTAAGCGATACAAAATCACTTTTAAACCAATCGTTTTGAGCCTCTGCTTCTATAAAATTTTTACGCGAAGCCTCTAACATTTCATCTACTATATCAACACCAATCACACCTCCCTTTTGACGAGAGAAATACGCAAATTGGAGCAATTCCATTCCGCCACCAACACCTACATATAATATTTTAGGGTTGTTATTTAAATCTCTTGGATGCACGGTAGAACCACAACCGTAATTCATTTCTTGCATAATTTTGGGAATTTTTAACCCTGGGAGTTCCCAAATAGGGTTAGTAGTGCAACACAATCCAATATCGGGAGTTAAGGCAGCCTGCTTGTAAACGTCGTGGGTAGTATCTAAATAGCTCATAAAAATGAATAAAGTTATTTTAAAGTCTTCTTTTTGGTTATTTACTTACAGCTGTTGTATCAATTCTGTAAATAAGGTAATCATATTAGGTTCTGCCTTTTGGGCATATTCTATAATTTCTGCGATATCAACAGGTTTCAAGTTGTCTGGGTCACATTCATCTGTTAACACCGATACAGCTAAAACAAGTAGTTTTAAATGGTTGGCTACAATGACTTCGGGAACGGTACTCATCCCAACAGCATCGGAACCTATGATTTTCAAGTAGCGATATTCGGCTCTAGTTTCAAGTTGAGGCCCCAACACACTTGCATATACCCCTTTGTGTAGTGTGATATTATTTTCTGAAGCAATTTTTTCTACTTTCTCAATCATGGTGGCATCATACGGCGCGCTTAAATCCACAAAACGTTCACCCAAATGTTCCACGCCTAAAAAAGCTAGTGGAGACGAACCTTGTAAATTGATATGGTCATCGATTAACATGATTTCCCCTTTTTTGAAATTCAAATTAATCGCACCCGCTGCGTTGCTTACCAATAAATGTTTTACACCCAATTCGTGCATCACTCGTACTGGAAAGGTAACATCCCGAGGCGTATAGCCTTCATATAAATGAAAGCGCCCCTGCATCACCACGACTTTTTTTCCGCCTAAGGTTCCATAGATTAATTTTCCTTTGTGAAACTCTACTGTTGCTGTTGGAAAATTCGGAATGTGATTATAACTCACTTCGACATCAATTTGGACTTTGTCAATTAGTTGTCCTAATCCAGTGCCTAAAATGATTCCCACTTCGGGATTTTCAAAACCTCTTTTCTTAAGAAAATCGGTAGCTTGGTGTATGTTTTTAACCATGTGTATTTTGTTTTAAAAAGGGCTTAAAAGCCTCAATATCTTTAATATCCTCATAAATATCGACATCATTTTTTAGAGAAAGTACCCCAAAGTTTTCTTCTTCCAAATCTTTCAAAGTTGCTTCTAAAACGGAAGCAGTTCCCCAGGCTTTATTCTGAAAAAGTTGGGGAAGTATTTTTTTCATTCCTAATAAATAATAGCCACCATCTTCGGCAGGTCCTAACACAAAATCATTTGCATTAAGCGCTAAAAAGGCTTTGTCAATCTCTTCTTCGGAAATATCGAACATATCGCTTCCAATGATGATGATTTTCTCGTAGCCATTTTTAAATCCTTGCTCAAAAGCATTCGCCATTCGGTCTCCAAGGTTTTCTCCTTGTTGTAATCGCTTTTGATACACCGAATTATCCCAAAGATCCTCTTCCCAAATTTCTTCAGAATAATAAACGTATTTATCGGCGGTAACAGTACGAGTAACTTTGGCAGTATGTTTTAATAAAAAAATATACAATGCCAGAGCATTTTCATCACCTAAAGTAGCTGCTAATCGGGTTTTACATTTCCCTAATTCTGGGTTACGAGTAAAGATTAATAGTAAATTTCTTGAAGTAGGAAGATGGTACACATCTTCTGCATTGTCGGTATTTTTTTTTGAAGTAATTAATCCCATCTTACATCACTTTAATTCCCTTTTCGAGGTATTTTCCCCACATTTTAGAAAACACGTGTACTTCTTCAGTTTCTTCTCCTTCGTTGTTCAACACGGGAAATCCTTTATTTTTCCATTCAAAAATTCCGCCGTAGAGATTTTTTACATTGGAAAAGCCCATGTTCTTTAACTTTTTTGCAACGGTTGAAGAGCGAATTCCAATGGAACAATACACAATAATAAGTTTGTCTTTATCAAGGTTGATTTGAGCGATTTCTTCAGGTGAAAAATGGGTATAGCCAATATGTGTTGCTGAAGGAATTGTACTTACTTCAAACTCTTCAGGTTCGCGAGCATCAAAGATAATGGCTTCATCACGAAGCTGTAACATGCGTGCTTCGGTTACTGAAATATAAGGAATGCCGTTTTCATTGTTTACTCTCAACAAATCATCAATCGAATGCTGCGCGTGTAGCAACATCCCTGAAATGAGTGATATGAATAACAACAAAACTTTCATTAGGCAACGGCTCCTTGGCAACTACTTCCCGCGCCGGCTGTACAGCCATAACAGTGTTGGGAAATAATAATGTTTCTATCGTTTAAAATGTCTTCGTTGTATTCTGAAATATGTTTCACTTTACTGGCAACTTTAAGCTCTAGCATCTGATTAAAATCACAATCGTACAACCAACCATCCCAACTAACCGATAGGGTATTAGTACACATGACATTTGAAACAGCCGAAGGATTAAATGCTTCTACCAAAGAATACATATAATCTTCATAATTGTCACTTGCTATTAAATAATCTAAAAATCGCGAAATGGGTAGATTGGTAATAGCAAACAAGTTATGAAACTGAATATCAAATTCTTCAGCCAATACTTTTTTGAAATCCTTTTCCAAACCTTCTTGGTCGCTAGGTAAAAATGCACCACTGGGATTGTATACCAAATCTAATTTTAAGTTACTTTCAGGTTTTCCGTACCCTACATCATTCAGTATTTTTAAAGCCTTAATAGAAGCATCAAAAACACCATCACCCCTTTGTTTATCGGTTTTTCCCTTAGTCCAGTGCGGCATACTACTTACTACATGAACATTGTGTTTTTTGAAGAATTCTGGTAAGTCGTGATATTTTTTATTAGCAACAATAATGGTCAAATTACTACGGACAATAAAATCTTTAACCCCTGCTTTACTAGCTTCTTCCACAAACCATCTAAAGTCTGGATTCATTTCAGGAGCGCCCCCAGTTAAATCTAAAGTGTGAGCCCCTGTATTTTTAATAACTTCAAGACATTGCATCATGGTTTCGCGCGTCATAATTTCCTTACGGTCGGGACCGGCGTCCACATGGCAATGTTCACAAACCTGATTACACATATACCCTACATTAATTTGTAAGATTTCCAGCTTCTTCGGCCTTAAAGGAAACTGACTTGTTTCCTTGATTTTTTTTGCAAAAGTGGGAAGTTCTCCATCGGCAAAGATGCCATTAGAGAGATACTCTATTTGTTTATTTGCTTTGGCGAGTTCACTTTCTCTTTTATGAAGGGATTGTGTTTTTAATTTCGTCATAGAATTTTTTTATCCGTCCAATTTATTTACTTTATTCATCATCATTACCCCGTGGACTAAGCTTGCACCACCTTTAATGGCTGCTCCTACGTGAACAGCTTCCATCATTTCTTCTTTGGTAATTCCTCTTTGTAACCCATCTTTGGTGTATGCATCAATGCAATAGGGACACATTTCGGTGTGGGCTACAGCTAGCGCTATAAGCGATTTTTCTCGAGCAGAAAGCGCACCTTCTTCAAATACTTTTCCGTAGTAGTCGAAAAACTTGGTTCCCAATTCCTCACTCCAGTCGGTTATATTACCAAATTTTCTTAGGTCTTTTGGATCGTAATAGGACATATTTTATAGTAATTTACGTAGCAAATGCTGTCATGGTTTCACTTAGGGGTAAATATAGCGAAGTAGTCTATGAATACATAAAAACCTTACGGTTGTTTTAAAAAATTAATCGAAGCTGTAGGTGAAACCTGTGTTGAAATTATACTGAGATTTAGGGATGCCCACTGCAGGAAAAGCATCGTAAGTAAAAATATAATTTATTTGAAGGGCAAAATTTGTGAAAACTGTTACTAAAAAAGAGCTCTGACTTGAAATTCTGTAATCACGGAAAGCACTAAAATTAGGTTGATAGTACGTAGTACTCACAAACGAAACTTTTTCTGAAGGATATAAACTAAACGATAAATAACTACTACCTCTAAAATCACGTTGTAAAGGAGTAACGCCATCATCCACTTCTTCATATTCATACATAACGAGTGTTCCTAAATAAAACTTATAATTTTCAGAATTGGAGAGCTTAAATCGAGGGCCTGTGCCTAATAATCCTCTAAAAGTTATTAAATTAATTTTATTGTATTGCCCTTGAGTAAAGACTTCCCAAGCAATTTTGTCATGAAAACGATAATTGTATCTAACATGGGAAACAAGACTATTATCGAAACTTTCACCTTCAATTTTTTCAAAAGACACATCGTTTTTAAATAATACTAAGTGCTTGTTCATTTTGTACTGAACGTGAATATTGCTTCCTAAGTTTATAAAATCGTTAGTGTTTCGTTTTAATTCTAAATGAAGGTTGACCGCTCCAGACCATCCTGATGTATCGGTTACTTTTCGAAGGGATTCCACATTAAGGATTTGGGAAAAAGTGCATTGTGCAATGAGTAGGAAAAGGATGGGTAGTAATTTCATGCCTATATTTTCAAAATTAAAATTACTAAAATCCTGAAAAACGTTTCAGAATTCATCATTAAATTTCTATCTGAAATAAATATAAATTCCAATTACAATCACCACAACCATTAATCCTACAGGTTTTGCCTTGCTCCACGGTGTGATTTCTACTTGTTTTGTGTACTCTTGAACAAACGCTTCTTTTCTTGGCATAAACCTACCTATCAACAGCATAATAGCCACATTTAATAAAAACAATAGCGCCATAACATCGAGATAA
Source organism: Flavobacteriaceae bacterium (assembly GCA_034670265.1). Classification (GTDB taxonomy): domain Bacteria; phylum Bacteroidota; class Bacteroidia; order Flavobacteriales; family Flavobacteriaceae; genus Halomarinibacterium. The sequence continues at coordinate 44,462 of JAXMNU010000004.1, forward strand.
TGCAACCCAAAATAGGCTTGAGATTCTATGGCTTTAAGTGAGGCTGTGTCTGTAATTCCGTTGGCATTGGCTTCGGCAAGTGCTTTTGAAACAAAATGCGGTTGTAAAATGAACTGACTAATGATATATAAAATAGAACCTGAAAGTAATCCAATTTTTGCTGCAATGGCAGGAACTCGTTTTGTTAAGAATCCAACAACAATAATGGTTAAAATTGGGATGCTGTAAATTCCATTAATCTCTTGTAAATAATCGAATAAACTTCCAGCATTGGCAATCATAGGCGCAATAAACATCGCTGCTATAGCTAGAATTATCCCGAAGGTTTTTCCGCGTTTCACAACCAATTTTTCATTGGCTTCGGCATTAATGTGTTGTTTGTAAATATCGATTCCGAATAAGGTGACAGAACTGTTTAAAACACTATTAAAGGAACTTAAAATAGCACCAAAAATAACCGCGGCAAAGAATCCAAGTAGTACGGGTGGTAATACTTCAGCAACTAAAGCAGGGTACGCTTGATCGACAGAGCTCAAATTGCCGCTAAACATGTGATATGCAATTAAACCTGGAAGGACTACAATAATGGGTCCTAAAATTTTAATAAAAGATGCCAGTAATAATCCCTTTTGACCTTCTTTTAAATTTTTAGCAGCCAATGCTCTTTGAATAATTTGCTGATTAGTCCCCCAATAAAATAATTGAACCAACATCATTCCTGTAAATATGGTGTGAAAAGGAACAGGGTCGGTTGGGCTACCCATCGATTTAAATTTTTCGGGATGGGATGTTGTGAGAGTGGCAATTCCTTCGGTAATACTACCATCGCCAATAGCCAAAAGCCCAAATACAGGAATCAATAATCCCCCAATTAACAATCCAATGGCATTTATTGTATCTGAAACTGCAACTGCTTTCAGCCCTCCAAAAATGGCATAAATAGAACCAATGATACCAATACTAAAAACACATAACCAAAGCGCTTGTGTTTCAGTAATTCCTAAGGCTTCTGGTACACCGAACATACCACTCAATGCCACTGATCCAGAATACAAAATGACAGGTAATAATACCACGGCATACCCCGTTAAAAATAATGCTGATGTAATGGTTTTGGTTGTGACATCAAATCGTTTTGCCAAAAACTGAGGTACTGTAGTAAGCCCTCCTTTTAAATAACGCGGTAATAAAAACAATGCAGTGACTACCATCGCAATGGCAGCAAGGGTTTCCCAAGCCATAACAGACAATCCACTTTCGTATGCAGAGCCGTTTAAACCCACAATTTGTTCGGTTGAAAGGTTGGTAAGAAGCAGGGAACCTGCAATAACACCAGCGGTTAAACTTCTTCCTCCCAGAAAATACCCATCGGCACTACTTTCGTCTGTCTTTCGAGTGGCGTAATAAGATATAATTGCTACTAAAAGCGTAAAGGCAATAAAAGTTAAAACTGTCATAGTCGTTAGTATTAAAGTGTTAAATGTCTAATACTTCAGAAATCACTGAAGCGTAATCGGGTATTCTTCCTACGTTTTGCAATTTTATGGCAGCCATTTTTAACGCCGCTTCCATACATTTTTCATTCGATTTTTCTTTTAAATAAGCGAATAAAAATCCGCTCCAAAAAGCATCTCCAGCACCAGTGGCATCCATTATTTTTTCAACTTTTAATGCCGAAAGTGAAATTACAGGACATCCTTTTTCACTAAGTTTTGCTCCATCTTTTCCTAGTGTAAAGCAAACTAACTTTGCACCTAAATTATGAAGATGTTTAAATACTTCATCGTGCGACATTCCTTTTCCAAAAAGACGATCCACATCATCCTGACTTACTTTCACTAAGGGTTCTAAATTACAATAGGCTTCAATCGCTTTTGTGGCAGCTTTTGTATTGGGCCAAATCTTTTCAGAATAGTTAATGTCTATACTTAATTGGCAACCTAATTCCTTTGCTTTTTTTGCCTTTTCTAAAATAGTATTTCTGGCTGGTTTTTTACTTAATGCAAAACAGGTGGTATGAAAAATTTTAGTGTCTTTTAATAGCTCGTCTGGTAATTGAAATTCATTTATTAATGTGTCAGCCCCTCTAAACGCAACAAACTCTGGAGTATTTACCGTTCTATTTACAAAGATGACTGTGGTAGGTTTTTCAGAAGATTCTGAAATATATTCTACACCTACTTTGGCTTCTTTTAAACGTGTTAAAATATAATCTCCAAAACCATCTTTACCCACGGTAGCCACCAGATTAACATTTGCTCCTAAACGTGCCATATTCATAGCCACATTAGTTGGGCTTCCTCCTAAATATCTGTGATAATCCTTTGTATTTTTTAAAGGTTCTTCAGTTTGATCACCAATAAAATCAATAAGTGTTTCGCCAACGCAAACAATGTCAATTTCTTTACTCATTCTTAGTTAAAAATAGTTTCTGGGGTGGTTAAATTGTTTAATTCTGCAATGTACTTTGTTTCCAATAAATTCAATCCTAACTGATAGGAAGCATTCATCCAACCAAAGCCTTCTTTAGTAATATATTCGAACTCGGTGCCTACATTTCCGTACTCTGCAAATACTTTGTGGGTGGCACTTACCACATCGTATTTCTCGGGAATCGTGCCATTGTAATCCACTGCATTTTTGGTAATCATATACAGCCATAGATAGACTAATTCCTGTAATTCTTTCTCAAAACCGTAGTGTTGTAATCCCCTCCAAATCATCATTTGATGTGGCGCCCAACCGTTGGGATAATCCCATTGTTTTTGAGGTCGCTCTTTTGAAATTTCTCCTCGACTTTCTTTAGTACACGAAGCAATTCCTCCTTTTTCTTTTAAAAGCGGAAGTGCATTTTCAACTACTTTTTTGGCTTGCTCTTTGGATGCCATTTTTGCCCAAAGTGTTGTAAAAACTGTTGCTGAAACAAAATTGGTTTGCTTTTTTGTTTTGAAATTATAATCGAAATACATTCCTTTTTCTTCATTCCAAAGCAACGTATTTACTCTTTCTTTTCTTTCCAAAGCTTTTTGAAGCCAATAAGCTGAAGTGTACTTTTTATCTCCAACTATAAACTCATCTTCAAATTCATTTTGAATAATTTCGGCGAAATCGGTTTCATATTTATATAAAAAGGCATTCAGTTCCACTACGTTTAAATCGGCACAAATACCTTCCAATCGGTAAGAGGTATCGTGTCCCGATTCGCGGACACTTCGGTCGTGAACAAAATAAGCATCCAACTTTGGATTTTTAATTTTGTCCTTAGCATAGGCTTTTTCATAGGCATCCACAGACATATTCGCTTCCTTAGCGTATGGAGCAATTTCGTGATGAAAATGCCCTTCTTCGGCTTCGGGTGGTTTGCCAATGCCTTCAGCCAGATATCGATTTAATCCATTTTCCGTGAGCCTTTTTCCTGAAACCATCCATACGGTTTCGTATTCTTTAATGGCAGTTTGTAAATGACTTTTTAGCCAGTTTTTGTCTTTTGTTTTTTCAAATATTTCCACAATCATCGAAGAGTAGAAGGGAGGCTGCGTTCGGGTTAAATAATAGGAACGATTGGCATTCAATATTTTTCCGTAGTATTCAATTTCATATTGAAAATTATTTGCCATTCCTAAGGCAAGATCCACACGATCGTCTATAAGTAGCCCAATACTTTCAAAATAGCTATCCCAGCCGTACATTTCATTAAATCTTCCGCCTGGAACTACAAAGGGTTCGCCCGTGATTTCATCTTCCTTTACAGAAAGTTTTAAAGATAGAATACCTGGTTTGTTGTTGAGTTTTTTTACGTATTCTGGAGTCACCTTTTTAGGTAATTGAATCACTTCTAGAGGCATCTCGTGCTTTAATCGCATATAATAATCTAAGGCTAGTACATCTTTTTTCGGCACATACACCCTCAATAAAGATTCGGCTTCAAGAGTTTCATTTTTGGTGTCACTCAATAGCTCTTGTATCCCTTTTTCATCCATCGTACGGGTAAGTCCGTTCCAGTAGTACTCGCGTATCATTCTGGAGATTCTTTGGGTAGGAGCTTCTTCAATATGTTCGATGGAAATCTCAGCAACGTCTTCATTTGTGTCTAATCCCAAAACTAATTCCTGTAATAGGTTAGAAAGAAAATAAGTGCCCTTTACTTCATAGGCTTCACTATTTGTACTTTTCAGTAAAAAGGATTTAGGCCCTTGATCTTCAATGGTTATTTTTTTATCGCCATCGGTATCTTCTTGGGCTAATAAGCGCTCTAGTGTTTCCTTAATTTGAATTTTCACCTTGCTTTTTAATTAATCGACGAATAATAAATACAGATATAATAAGTAATACAATTGGTATGATTAAAAAGTAAAAAGCTTTAACACCACCTATATTTTCAAATAATGTTCCCACAATTCTGGAACCTAATGTTCCACCTAAAGCAGAGAATATAATAATTAGACCGCTCATAGGGGAGTGCAAGCTTTTTGGTAAATTACTTAACACTGTAGAGTTAAGTAAGGGGTAAATTGGTGCTATAAAAAGTCCAATAAGAGGTAAAACAAACCCTAAAAATGGAACATTTGCTAAAGAAGTGATTTCAACTGCATTTACATCCACTTTTAACTGCGGGAGAACCGCCAATAAAATACCTACAGCGATTAATGAGCATACCACAATGATTACCGACCAATTAATTTTTTTGGAAGCCCAACCTGCTATAAATCTTCCTAAGGCCAATGAAATTGCTAAAATAGCCGCCATATTTACACTTAATTTCTCGCCAAATGAGAAAATCTTTTGATTAAAATGAGGTAACCAAGTCATCACCCCTTGTTCAATCATTACAAAGAAAAATGCTGAACAGATAAAAACTAAAACCAATGGAATGGCTAATAAACCAATAGAGTTTTTTAAATCTTCTTTTAAATTACTGCCAGCTGCTTCCACAGGGATATTTAGTTTCGAGAAAAGAAGAAATAAAAATGAAAGTCCTATTAAAATACATAAAACTGGATATACATCAAGCCAATCATTAGGATTGTCACCATAGAATATTGGGAAAAGAAAATAAGCACTAGCAATTCCTACCATAAAAAATCCTTCAATAGAACTCATTAAAGCAGAATGCTCTTCGGGAGTATCCGTAATGACACCAATAAGTGTATAAACGGAAATTTTTATTAAAGCAAAACTTACCCCAACAGTAAGAAATAGAATTTTAGCCGTATCAAAAGTATTTCCAAAATACATGCCTATACATCCAAAAAACACAATCAAAAGCGCTACTAACATAGCTTTTTTATATCCAAATCTAGGTAAAAATGAAGCAACTAAAAACGATACAATGGCAATAGGTAAATCTTTAAAAGCCTCTAGAATAGAAGCAATGGATTCAGAAACTTGATACACATTTATTGATTTTGAAATGACTATTCCTACACTATTGAGTAGGATGGCAAAAACAAAATAGTTTAGATAAAGTGATATTTTAATGCCAGCGTTTTTCATAATGTGTTTGTTTTAAGATTCTTCTTCGTAAACCGATTTAGTAACGTTTAATCGCATCGCTAAAAAGGCGGCAATGGCAAAGAAAACTCCTGCAAACAACATAGCGTTTATGGCATTGTTTCCTAATAGATATTTATAAATGGGTCCAAAACTCAAGGTTTGGATAAACATTGGAATGACAATCATCATATTTAAAATTCCCATATAAACACCTCGTCGTTCTTGAGGCACAACTTTCGAAACCATAGTGTATGGGATTCCCATCATGGCTGCCCAACCAATACCAAATAATATCATAGGTACTAATACAAGATTTGGGTCCGAGATATATGGTATGGCAAATAATGCCCCAGCCGTGCCAACTAAGCTGAGCGCATAGATTTTTTTACCGCCAAATTTTAATGTTAATGGCACCAGCATTAATGCTACAATCATGGTTACAGTGTTATACGTCAAACTCATTTTAGCGGCTTGTGAAGCAGCTTCAGAGGTGCTGTAATTCAATGTTTTCATAAAGAGGGGCGTGGTAAATTGCCAATAAATAAAAAGAGCATACCATTGAAACAAATAAACGGCACCTATTTTCCACATAAACTTGGGCATCTCTTTAATAGCATCCCAAATTTCAACAAACGGCTTACCCACTTTTTGAAGAAAGGGCAAGGCTCTTATTTTCTTAATGTCATCCATTTCTTCCTCTGAAGGTGGAATTTCAGGTGTTTTGATTACAGACCATAAAATGGTGGTTAATGAAAGAAAAGCACCAATGTAAAAGGAATAATAAATCCATTGCGGAATGGTTCCAGCTACTTCTACTGTTTCATCACCAAATAAATATTGAAAAAGTACAATAGATCCATTGGCTAAAAGAATTCCAGCACCTACAAATAAGCTTTGCATTTGGTATCCTAAGCTCAATTGCTTTTCGGGTAGTTTATCTCCCACAAAAGCGCGATACGGCTCCATGGCCATATTGTTTCCAACATCCAAAATCCATAATAATCCAACCGCAAACCATAATAATGGGCTATGTGGGAATGCGAATAAACAAATACTTCCCATAAGAGCGCCAATTAAAAAATAAGGCTTTCGTCTTCCCCAGCGAGAGGACCAAGTTTTATCGGACATGGCTCCAATAATAGGCTGGACAATTAAACCTGTAACAGGTCCTGCAATATTTAAAATCGGGAGCATATCTTCTGGTGCTCCTAAGTATAAAAATATTGGATTAATGGCTGTTTGCTGAAGTCCGAAGCTATATTGAATTCCTAAAAATCCAACATTCATATTTAGAATTTGCCAAAAGGATAAACTTGGTTTTTTAGACATACAGGAAGAATTTAATGGTCGTTCGTTTTATGTTACTGCCAAACCTTAGCAAATAACACTGTAATATCTGCAATTTTTGAGAAAAAAAGATTTTTTGAAAGGGTAAATTAGGAATATGGCAACGAAAACGTTATCGAAATAGACAAAGTGATACTATTATTCGATGTTCATTGCCAAATTCATAAAGACAATTCCCGAAGCAGTGTAACCCATTTGCGTTTTCCCGCCTATTTTTAACGTATTCGCGTTGAAGTATTCTTGAAAATCCCAAGCATCATTTTTTGCAACCGTTTCAGAAAAGGAAGAAATAATTTTTTGAGCCTCTTTTTTCATTCCATTTTTTGAAAGTCCCAAACAGAAAAGCCCCATCCAAACGGGCCATATTCCACCATTGTGAAAATCTCCAGGATAATTTTTAAAACTGAAAGAATAATTGCCTTCCAATAAATTCCAATCGTCACTTTTTTCAGTAATAATAGGCCAAAAAGCAGGAATTAGATTTTTAGGAAGGGTTTCAATAAAATTTGAAAGTAATTCTTTTTGAAAATCATTTAATTGAAAGTGAAGCATGGCTAAAGCATTGGCTGCTGCATCAAAACGAAAGTCGTATTTACCAGGAAGGATAAAGGCACCAAAGTGTTTTTGTTTTTTTTGAAGTGCTCTTTGAAAGGCAGGTTTTTGATATATCCATGCTTTTTCAGTTGTTTCTAGAGGCCAAAAATTGGCTTGTGTTTTTTTCATAATAGCATTTAGAGATGAAGTATTTTTACCTTCAATGTCTAGAAAGAGTTTTTCACCCCAAAGTCTGAGGATATTATCGTACAATGTATAACCATGGATTGGATATTCGTCGGCCCAATTTCCGCTTAGCGGAGTGTAAATCCAGCCTTTAGAATTGAATTCTGCTGCTTTCAAAAAATTTTGACATTTTTCAATGACAGGTTTTAAAACCTGCCAAGTAATTTCATCTTGGGTTTCTTTAAAGTACAAACAAGCACCTACCATAAACCACGTGTTGGCATCGATTCTCCCCACTAAACTTCCAAAGGATGCATCTGTTCCGTTAGGCAAAACATTGGAGGGAATCATCCCCAAATCATTCTGACTTTTAGCTAAAACGAGTAAAGATTTTTTTAAACCTTCAATCACTATTTCATCATTTATCCAAAGGCCTGCAATACCACAAACCATGCTGTCTCTTGCCCAAATACGCTTGTAATTATCGGCTTCAATAGTGCTGGCTAAAATCCCATGGGGAGTAGTTAAATTGTGCAGTAAAGCAACTGCTTCTTTATAAAGTTGAGTGAACTCTTGATTCATCTTTAAAATTGAATAAGCAAGTTACAATTATTCTTCTTTTATGGGAAGATAGACGTCGGTTTTCCATTGCAATTCGTCACCGCCCATATTTGGATTGTTATGAAACACTTCTATGGGGAACATATCGACCTCTATATTATTGTTTTTGGCATATTGCTCTAAGGCATACCAAGCTCTGTCTGAAGTTATATAATTTCCGTTGTAAACGGCTTTAATGCTCTTTTTTGAAGGGAATTCTTTAATGGAAATAAATGTGTTTGCTTTTACAGAATCTGTTTTCTTAAACGGAAAACAAAAATTATACGAAACAAGGTCTTTTTCTCTGTCCCAAGAGGTAATTTCAAGAAATGGACGGCCATTGGCTTCAAGTTTATTTTCATCAATAAAAGAAGAAAGCAAACTAAAATTAGCCATCATTCCTTTTGCTTTTTCAATCTGAATCGAATTCACTGTAACACAAGCTGCAAAGCTATTGGGAGAGTTTTCTTCACCTTCAATTGTAATCCTTATTTCCTTTAAATGATTTTGTAAGGTTTGAAGAAATTCTTTTGTAGTTTGTTTTGCAGTTTTTTCAAAAATGGGTTCAGAAAAGGGGATACGGACACGGTTTTTAAAAGTATTGGCTTCATCCTTTACATATACCGAAACTTTTACAATGCTATCTTTTACATTTTTCAGTTTCCATAAATAGGTATGGGTAGCATCGTTTCGCTTTATGGTTTGAAGAAGCTCATCTTCATCTATTTGAACTATGGGTTGCGGCTTTTCTAATGACGAATTCCACGATTTTATGGATTGGTTAACTGTGCCAATGGTTGTTTTTGTTTCAAAATTAATTTGATAATCGAATTCCTTAAAAAAGAAATACCAAATTAAGGTTCCTAAAACGGTAATGAATAATCCCCACTTAACTATTTTCATAAATTAATCGACTTTCATTTTAAGTTTTTCATTCACTAGATTTCCTACTTGAATTCCTTGGTTAATACCATTTTCTACTGCGGCACGGTAATGAATTCCTCCATACATTCGGCTTATAGCAGCTTCCTGTGCTGCTGCATTAAAAGACGAAAAGGAACGTACTGGAAGTCCGTAAGGAAGTTCTGTATCGTCTAAAAACTTAAAATTATCTCCAAAAATATCGGTTAAAACAGTAGCCGAAGCTCCTGAAACTACCGAGTGTCCACTGCTATATTCTGGGAAGGGTGGAGTTTGTAAAATGGGTTTCCAGTTTTCGTCAATATGTTGATTGATTAATGTTTCTGGACGAATGAGGTTGCTTCGGTATTTTTCGTCCCAACAACTTATAAAGCCATCAAACAAGGCAATGGAGGTTTTGGTATAGGCATACACTGTTTCATCGAAGCTAGACTCTGTATTTTTTGCGGCTATTTCAGCAATCCCCATCCAATGTGCCCCAGGAGTAATCTTTTTGGTAGCAAACATTAAGTGTCCACGCGTTACTGAAACATAGGGATTACAATCCCAAAATTGTGCAATTTTTAAGCCTTCAGATTCTTCACCTTCCTTGGTAATTTCTTCAGAAATTGTATACACTTCTTCAAGCTCTTTATAAAAATTACTCTCTTTTTCTAAAGAAAAAGCAGGCGGAGGAACAGGCTTAAACTGTGAAGCCGAATCTAACACGAAAGGACGTATTTTATTCCAGTGTGGTTCAATGCCGTCCATATACGATGGAGGCGTGGGTTGCCAGCGGGAAGGGTCTTCAGTAATGATAGTGAACTTAGGCATGGTGCGTGTTTGGTTATAATTGTCACCAGCCATCCAGTCTTTTATAAAGGCTGCCACTTCCAATCCGTAGGTTTTGGCATCGATAAATTCTTTTTCATTTTCATTTTCCCAAATTCCATATAAACTATCGCGGTATTGTTCTACCATTTCTTCTGAAAAAATCACCGACTTACTTACTTCCATATGTGCCACTAGTGCAGCCAATGGATAGTTTAAATTTTCAGTTTTTGAAGTTGGAATTGACTGAAGATGCCCAATTTGTCCAGCTAGCGATTTGTACGAATCATTATTTTGAGCTATAATCTCATAGGCAGCAATATTAGGATACGCATAAATACGACTCGCTACGGGAGGCGAAAATATATCGTGTACCATGATTTCGGTGACTTTATCTACAGCATTTTGAAAGTCGGTGCTGCTAATGGTAATCGGTTCCTCCTTTTTGCATCCAATGAGTAACAGAGGTGCTATTAAAATGACGAGTATTTTATGGATTGATTTCATAAACTTCGGCTTTTTCATTATTGTATACTACTAATAAATAGGGTTTATTTTTTACTGAAATTATTTTTAAATGGCGAACAGATTTATGGGATAGGTTTAATCCTAATTCGCTTCCTAACGTAATGTTTTCTTCTGAAGAAATCAAGGCACCCGGAAAACTGTCGAATCTTCCGTGAAACGGAATCACACCAAAATAGTTTCCACCTGTAAGTACTTCGTCCTTCCCATCCTGGTTGAAATCGTATGCTACAAAAGCTTTTAGTGGAGCTATTTGAAGCGCATTTGTAAAAGCTTCAAAGGTGAAACTACCTTTATTATTCCTTAGAAAACCTGAAGCCAAGGTATGTACTTCAAAAATAGTAGCTTTATTTAGTTTTTCACCAAAAATTTCTTCCATGGTTTTGCCAGCAAAATCCTTATAGGTATTGAATTTTTTCCGAAGAAAAACCATTTGCCCGGCTAGGTCATCTAAGCCCAACAAGGGATAGTATTTTCCATCTTTCTCTATTGCAACCACAGTTTCGGTGCTTCCGTTATCATCAAAATCGGCATAGTACATTTTCATCGGGAATGTTGAGGAAGCCTTAAATTTACTATTCAATCCCCAGTTTCCGAGGAGATAATCTTTGTCGCCATCGTTATCCATATCAAATGGAATGATGGTTTGCCAAAGTCCGTTTAGCTTTTCTTGTAAGGGAAAGCTTTCTTCCCAAGTATCCTTTTTCAATTCATAAAAACGGGGTTGCATCCATTCGCCTATGACGATTAAATCGGTTTGTTCATCATCATTAAAGTCTGTAAAAATGGCGTCAGTAACCATTCCAATTCTTTCAAGTTCTTCTGGAAAATTTGTTCCTATCATTTTTGATGGGGGTATATTTCCAAAATCTAATGGAACGGAGTGGTTTCCAATGAAAAAATTTAGGTTTCTTTGATTTTCAAGAAAACTCATTTTAATAGTTGAAGTATTTAAAAATGAATTATCAAGTGGCAGATTTAAATATTCATCTTCTAAAAAAGTATATGTCTTATTTTCAAAAACTTTGATTGAGGGACTAACAGTATTACCTCCTCGAACTATCGGTAATACAAAATCATCTTTATCTTCATATCCAAAATAACTCGCCGAAACATCTTCATAAACCGAATCATTTTCTATAGTTGTACTATGTACTAATCCATATTTATAGTTTTTTTGAAGATAGATTTCTGCTTTTTGATTTCTGGCACCCCCCAAGAAAATATCTTCTTTTCCGTCCATATCTAAATCGCCAATCGCCACAGCCGGTCCTCGATCTGAAACTTCATAAGGAATGAGTTTTTGGTAGTTGAAGTCGGTATGATTATCCTCTTTGTGGGTGTAGTTGATACCTAAATTTCCTTCTATTTTTTTGAATAATTTATTAGGTTCCTTTCGCTGGTAAGCATACGGAATGGTATTTTCTGGTTTGATCGTTAATGACTGATTTAAGCTAACATTTTTGAGGACTTGCTGTCTTTTATTGGGCCAGATAATTTTTACTGAATCTATAGTTACTTCAGTACCAAAACCAAAATGAATGATGGGTTGGGACGAAGCTTGAAATCCGCGAGCTGTATTTAGTTCTTTATATTGCAATATACCATTGTTGTAAGCTATTACTTTAGTTCCGAAGCCTTGTGGGTTTTTATCTTTATACTGAAATTGAAGTTTTAAATAAGAATTTTTATCATTTGTGGTATTAATATAAATGCTAGCAGGTTCATTGATATTATTTGAAACCAAATCTAAGTCACCATCATTATCTAAATCACCCACAGCACTTGCCCCAGAAATGGTAGGCTCCCCCGAGCCCCAATCTATTGAAACATCATTAAATTGTAACGCATCTTCCCCTTTAAAAAAGTAATTGGAAACCTTACCCGAAGGCATTAATTCTAATGCTTTTTGATCTACCAATCGGGAGTTGTTTATTTTCTCATGAATTTTTTCATTGGAGATATAGCGTATAAAATCTAAGTTATTCGGTCGTTTTGGTATACCGTTGCTAATGAATAAATCCTGAGTTCCATCTTGGTCATAATCTCCAAATAAGGCACTCCAACTCCAATCGGTAGCAGCGACATTACTAAGTATAGCTGTTTCTAAATAAGGAGCCTCTTGCTGACTTACAAACAGCATATTTCGAGTGTATTGGTAATGATATCCGTATTGCTCTGTGCGCATTTTGAGGGTTTGGTACATATCATCACCTTCAGAGGATTTTATCACTCGGTCATCTTCTGGAAGCATATCCAGAGTTAGTAAATCTGGCCAACCATCGTGGTTAATGTCGGCAACATCATTCCCCATGGAAAAGCGACTGGTGTGTCCAAAATACGTCCGGAGGCTTTCTGAAAATGTGCCATCCCCATTGTTTAGATAAAAATAATCGTCTTCGTGAAAATCGTTCCCCACATAAATGTCTGGATATCCGTCTTGGTTGAAATCGGCAACCGAAATACCTAATCCGTATCCATTTATACCTCCAAAAATTCCTGCTTCCTCACTTACATCAGTAAAAATAGTACCATCATTTCGAAGTAGTTTATCGCCAGTTTTTTCGTTTCGGATGTTTCTAATTTGAGCCCTTCCGAAGGATTCTTCCGTATGTACTGCGTGATTCAGAATATACAAGTCCATATCGCCATCCAAATCATAATCCAAAAAGGCTGCAGAAGTTCCGTAGCATTGAAAATCAAGACCATAAGTAGCCGATTTTTCGGAAAAAGTATTGTCTTTATTATTAATAAACAACTCGTTATGACCTTCAAATCCATTAATTCCCACGACGGCTATTACATAAATATCGAGCCAACCATCGCCATTTACATCAACCATAATTGTACCAGTATTCCAAGTACTGCTGCCTTCAACCCCAGCTTTTGATGTAATATCTTCAAAATTCAAGTTTCCTTTGTTGAGGTATAATTTATTTTTTTCTTGATTAGACGAAAAGTAAAGATCGGGCAAACCATCATTATTAATATCCCCCATCGCCACGCCACCTCCGTTGTAAAAGTAAAGGTAATCGAGAATGTTGAGGGAATCGGTTTCGGTTATGGTATTCTGAAATGATACCCCTGATTGTGAAGGTGGCAACAATTCAAAAAGTGTTTGCTCCTTCTTTTGACAACTACTCAAAAGAAGGAGTAAAACAATAACTATCCCGTATGTTTTAATTAATTGCAAATACTCTAGGTTTTTCGTTATTAATAGCCACTACAAAAAACAGGTTGCCATTCTTATCTTTTATGGGCTGAATGTGTTTCACTTCTTCTTTTATGAAGAACCCGCTATCATTATAATTTTGCCATTCAAAATCTAAGTCTCCTTTGTTTAAAAGGACACTACCATAATCAGCATCGAGGCGAGAGAATTGTGGTTTAAACTCGAAATTATTTCCACCCATAATGATATCTGTTTTTCCGTCTTGGTTAACATCGGCGCAAGCAATTCCACATACGCATGAAAGTTGTGCGCGAGACGGAAGGGCTTTCTTAGTGAACGTGCCATCGCCATTATTAATCACTAAAATAGTTTCGGAAGTATTCACTTGTTTAACTGTAGTTTTCTTTAATACAGCTTCTGGGAATAACTCTTGAATAGATTTCTTAGCATACTCTGAAGCTTTTAAATTCTGTTTTTTTAGCGATACCATTTGAGTGGTCAGCTCTCTCTTTTGATGGACTGGCATATCTTTACCGTTAATGGTTTGAGTTACAATTTGCTCAAAGGTTCCGTTGTTGTCAAAATCGTTTACCCAAAGTTTCATCACATTTTTTGAAGAAGGTGTGTAGTGAAGGTTCTTTCCTTGGTTTCCTAAAATAAAATCTTCATCCCCATCCCCATCAATATCTACTGGCTGAATAGTATTCCACCATCCTTGGAGATTATCAAGTGTTGAGGCTTGTTTTTTTAGAACGCCATTCACATTTTTATATACTTGTGGTGCACCCCAATCAGATACTGTTATAAGTTCTTTTTGAGAATCAGCATCAATATTTACCCACTTAGCATCAGTAATCATGCCGCTTTGCATTAGCTCTTTGGTAACTTCTTGTGCTGCATTTTTAAACACCCCATTTCCTTCATTTAATAATAGCATATGGCTAGGGTTCATTCCATAAACGCCAATAATACTCCTTGAACCCACAAATACATCAATATCACCATCATTGTCGTAATCGTTTGCTGCTATAACCGAAATGTTATTGATATTTGATACCTGAGGAAGTGTTGACTTGGTAAAATTGCCATTACCATCGTTTACATACAACCGAATACTCTCACGTTGCGATTCATTTACTTGATTACCGCCAGAGCCCACCATTAAATCCAAATCTCCATCCCCATCGGCATCAAAAAAGGTTGCAGCAGTATCTTCAAAAGTGCTATCTTTTTCAAGGGTAATGCTTTTCTTCGGTTTTAAATCACCATTTCCATTATGAATGAAGATTACTCCAGCTTGTTCTTTCGCACCACCAATAAACACATCGTCATGGCCATCACCGTTAATATCACCAACGGCTAAACTTGGCCCTTCTTGCGACATTTTTTTATAGATAAGCCCTTCGTAGTCAAAATCGTTGTACTCGTTTTCATTGTGTTTTGTTAATAATGTATTGGGGAGTTCTTTTAAGAAAGTTTTTTGAGCTTCCTTTTTCAGAATTTTATACATCCCACTATTCTCACTATGTTTGAAGGTTATTACTTGATTTGCATCAATTTGCTCCATTTTTGAAGTAGTACGATCTGGCCAAATCACTCGAATGGAATCTATTTTTTTGGCTTCCCCCAAACCAATAGTCATGGGATAGTCCATGGAAGATTGAAACCCTCTAGAAGGAATTAATTCCTGAAGCACTACATTATTTTGGTAGTACATTTTAACTGTGGTTCCCACCGCAAAAGGGTTTTTTTCTGAACCTTCAAATTTTAACGTAATATGATTGAATTTAGAAAGTTTGTCGGTGTGATTTTCATATAAAAAAGTTTGCATATTTACGTTGTTCACTACCAAATCCAAATCGCCGTCGTTATCCAAATCACCATAAGCTGCTCCATTAGACATGCTTGGCACACCTAACCCCCAAGCCTCCGCCTCGTTACTAAACGTTAAATCGCGATTGTTCTTAAAAGCATAATTTGGTATGGGAACTACAGGCATTTTATTAATGATAGAATCGATGGCTTCCTTTCTTCCAGTGAGCGCCATATCCTGTATAATTTCATTGGCAAAGAAATCGACAAAATCAAGATCGGTGAGGTCATGATTAATTCCGTTTGTCACAAAAATATCTCGAAATCCATCATTATCCATATCGAAAAGAAGGCCCGACCAACTCCAATCTGTAGCCGAAACACCACTGAAATAGGCAATTTCAGAATAGCTACCGTTTCCATTGTTTAATTGTAGTGTATTCTGAATGTATTGTTGATAAAAGTCTTTGCTTTGCTTCAGTTTAAAGACATTGTAGCCTTCAAATTCCATGACAGATTTTACACGTTCGTCGGGTTCTGGGAGCATATCTGTGATAAAAATATCGGCATTTCCATCGTTATTGATATCTGCCATATCTACTCCCATTGCCGATAAACAAAGATGCGACATCCAATTTTCAATATCTTCCGTAAACGTCCCATCTTGATTGTTAATGTAGAGATAATCACGTTCGTAAAAATCATTCGACACATAAATATCGGGATACAAATCGTTATTTACATCACTCACCATAACTCCCAATCCAAAACCAATTAAACTTCCGTAGATACCAGCTTCTTCACTTACTTCAACAAACTTTCCGTTGTCGTTTCTAAGCAGCATATCACCTACCCCACGGAACATTTTAGGAACGTTCCAATCTTGTGCTCTCACGTCTCTTTGGTGAGCAAAGCCTAAACTACTTACAGGAATGTTACTATTATTTAAAATGTAAGCGTCCAAATCGCCATCCAAGTCATAATCGAAAAAAGATGCATGCGTGGTGAAACCTGTTTCGGCGAGATTGTATTCCTTAGCCATTTCGGTAAAAGTGAGGTCACCATTGTTAATGTATAAATCGTTGTTATGATTTTCCCCTTCCATATTTCCAGCATTACTTACATAAATATCCAGTAAGCCATCTGCATTTACATCAACCATCACAACACCCGTAGACCATGGCTTATTTCCTTCCACTCCAGCACTATCTGAAATATCTTCAAATACCATATTGCCTTTGTTGAGATAGAGTTTGTTTTCGCCCATATTGGCAGTTAGATAAATATCCGACAATCCATCGTTATTAATATCACCTATAGCCACACCACCACCGTTATAAAAGTTTCGATATTTAAAAATATTGAAGTCTTTTTGATTGACTACCTTGTTAGTAAAAGTAATATTAGACTGAGACGAAGCCACTAAAGAAAATAGGGGAGCGTTGACTTCTTTATCAATTTTGTCTTCTTTTTTGGTAGTACAGCTTATCACTAAAAGAACTAAAGCGAATAGGAGTGTTTTTGAAAATTGCATATGGGTATTCAATTAATTTTTTTAAAAAATAAAGGGGTGTTATTATTACGGGTGATGATTAAATAATTATCGGCTTTTATTGTTAATTTTTCAATTGTACGACAAGCTCCAGAGAGCGTATATTTTTCATCCTTCTTTTCGGTAAAATTACCCTTTCCATCATTTAGTAATAAGGTGCCTCGAGAGGCATCCAATCTGCTTAACTGTGTACTAATTTCAAAATTATTTCCAACTAAAAGTAAGTCTAAACTTTCATCATTATTAACATCTTCCACCCAAATATCATTTACCGATGAGACTTGTGCACCAAATGGAAGCAAGTGTTTTTTGAACGTATTACTCCCAGTATTTTCAAAATAGCAAGTGGCTAACTCATACACCTTTTTTTGAAGGGCGTGGTTTAGTTTTTCTTCTGAAAAAATTTCCTTCACAGTAGCATTGGCAAAATCATTAAAGGATAAATATTTTTTGTTTATAAAAGGCATTTGTTTCGCCAACTCTTCCTTTGAAGCCACAGTGGTTTCAGTTCCTTGATAAAAATAAGTAACTACTGTTTCTTCCGAACCATTCTTGTCAAAATCTGTTTTATACAATGTGATGGGTTCTTTTTTTGTGGCTTGTAATCGAGTATTAAGTCCCCAATTTCCTGCGACCAAATCGATATCACCATCATTGTCAAAATCGGCCGCTTTTATTGAGTTCCAGAATCCGTTGGTGGCATCCAAACCATTGTTTTTTTGAAGGGTTAACTTCTTTCCATTATTCATAAATATAGAAAGAGGCATCCAATCACCCACAACAATTGCATCTTCAAAATTGTCATTATTTATATCTAACCAAACGATGTCATTGCAATTGCCAATAGAAGTAAAATCAGTTGAATAAATTTCAGAAACATCCATAAAATTCCCTTGCCCGTCATTTTTAAACAAGTATTGTTTCGGTGTGTATCCAAATTTTTTCGGAACAACATTAGACGTGATACAAATGTCTACAAAGGAGTCGTTATCGAGGTCTATAGCAACGACTTTTGATGCATTTACAAACACATTGTTAAACTGTGTTGTGTCTTTTTTGAAAACACCTTTTACATTTCTATAGTATCTTGGCGAAAGTGCCTTTCCCTCTTTAAATTCATTACCTCCACTTACCACAATTAAATCTTTATAACCATCATTATTAGCATCGAAGAAAACCTGCGAAACATCTTCATTTAATGTATGTTCTTGAAATAATTCCGCTTGTTGCAAATTGAAACTACCATCTTTTTTCTGAATATAAAGTTGAGATGCTTGCCCTTTTGCACCACTTAGAAAGATATCATCCAAGCCATCATTATTGATATCTGTAATAGAAACACTTGGACCTTCATTAGCTGTTGAAAAAGGGATGAGCGGGTCACGGTTAAATTCGATATTTGAATTTTCAATATGCGAATAGGGAAGAAGAGAATCAAGCTGGGAGAAAATGGTATTCGATTCCTTTTGAAAAGCCATGTAGTAATCTCCTTTCGCATTTTTCTGAACTACTTTAAGCGTTTGATTCGCTTCAATATTTTTAATATTTTCAAATGATTTATTAGGCCAAACAACGTGAATTGAATCTATTTTTTGAAGGTTGTCCAACCCAAAATGAAGCTCTGGAGCCACAGCAGAAAGATAGCCTCTTGTTGTATAATTCTCTTTTACTAATTTTTGATTACCATGGTAAAGAATGACTTTGGCGCCAATGCCGAATCGATTCGGTACGTTTCCTTCAAATGTAATTTTAAGGAAGTTTCTTTTTTCGGTGGCTTCGTTTTGCTTATTTTCTAAAATAAAGGCAGGTTCATTAACATTATTTACAATAAGGTCTAAATCCCCATCGTTGTCAAGATCTGCATAACACGCACCATTGCTAAAAGAAGATGTTTTTGAAGACCAAGCCTCTGTTACATTTTCAAATTGATTGTTTTTACTATTTCTAAAAAAGTAATTTGTTGTTTTCTTTTCAGGAATTTTTTTAATGAATTCCATTTCTTTTTCAGACATATTCTTTCCTAATGATTTTTGAATATTATCATTGGCAATAAAATTGATAAAATCCATATCGTTAGTGGCTCCTAGAATCCCGTTGGTAATGTAGATGTCATTAAACCCGTCATTATCAAAATCGGCCATTAATGGACTCCAGGACCACTCAGTTGCAGCAATGCCACTTAGATATCCTGTTTCGCAAAAACTACCATTGCCATTATTAAGTTGTAGTGTATTCTGCATAAATTGGTAGGCATAACCATTCTTTATGTAGTTGGTGTAGTTTTGATAGTTGAACTCTGTACCCGAAGTTTTATAGGTTTTTAAATCTTCCGGAAGCATATCTACCGAAATAATATCGGTAAAGCCGTCATTATTCATATCCGCAATATCGTTACCCATGGAATAATGTGTCGTATGCCCGATAGGAGAATTTTCTAAATGAATTACTTCTTTAAAGGTTTTATCGCCTTGATTGATGTAGAGATAATCATTTTCGAAAAAATCGTTGCTAATGTAAATATCTGGATAGCCGTCATTATTTACATCACTAACCGAAACACCTAATCCGTAACTAAACTTACTTTGAAAAATTCCAGATACTTCCGAAACATCTTCAAAAGTTCCGTTTTTGTTTTCAAAAAGCTTATCACCCGATTCTTTATTGGGAATATTTCTCGCACCTCCTTTTCCGTAGTTTTGATTTGGGTTGGTACTATGGTTTAAAAGGTACAAGTCTAAATCTCCATCCAAGTCATAATCAAAAAAACTAGCTTGGGTAGAAAAGCCTTTAAAGTCTAAACCATACTTGCTTGCTTCTTCTTTAAAACTTGGAATTCCTTTTTCTGAAACCCCTTGGTTAACAAATAAAAGATTATGCCCTTTTATATTAAGATAATCTCCCGTTTTACAAATGTAGATATCCATCCATCCATCCTGATTAATATCTACAACAGAAACACCGTTTGTCCATCCCTCAGCATTGAGGATACCTGACAGTTTCGATATATCTTCAAATTGAAAATCACCTTTGTTAAGATATAATTTGTCTTCAGATTGATTTGCGGTAAAATATAAGTCCAGATTTCCATCGTTATTAAAATCTGCTGATGCAACACCCGCACCATTATAATAGTAAATGTAATTTAGGATATTAAGATCTACAGAAGATTCAATTTTATTCTCAAAAGTAATTCCTGTATGATTTGCTGAAAGCAACAAAAAGAGTGTATTGTCTTTTTTTGAACACCCAAACAAGGCAAATAGTAAAACTAAAAGAAGAAATTTTTGAGCAGCCATGCTAGGTTTTTGTGCTGAATTTATTGCGTTTAAATTAGCTAGCTAATTTAGGTTTTTGAATAACGCTTTTAAATTAATTAAATATTAAAAAGATTAATGAAAAATTAAGTAAGTAGACTAAACAAAAAGGTCGCCATAATGGCGACCTTTTATATTTATATTCTGGTTAAGATTAGTAACCAGGATTTTGAACCAAGTTAGGGTTAGATAGTAATGCGTTTACCGGAATTGGATAAAGGTTCCAAGTTGGATCTCCAACAGAAGCTTCATTTTTAAATTCCCAGTCGCTAGTAAATTGACCAAAGCGTACTAAATCATTACGTCTCCAGAATTCTACATATAATTCACGACCTCTTTCGGCAAGCATATCTGCTTCAGAAACACTTCCTAGTGGAGTAGCTCCTCTAAGCGTTCTTAGTTCGTTAACCAATGTAGTAGCATTTCCTCCCATACGCATCATTGCTTCAGCTTTCATTAAGTGTGCATCTGCATAACGGAAAACGATTTCGTGCCCTCTAAAAGAACCTCCTTCACCACCTGGGTGGTACTTGATAATACGAATACCTGTATTTTCACCATTACCAGAAAGTCCTGGCATTTCTTTAGTGAAAACAAGAGGCTCACCAGTTCTGTCATTTAGAATTGAACCGTCCTCATCATATTGTTGACCAATAAGGAAACCGTACCCAATACCTAAGTTATCAGAATTGGCATTAGAAGCATCTGGCACCCATCCTCTTCTTTCTTCTTGTCCATCACCAACATTGTTACTGTTTGGATCTCCTTCAAAGCTATCATAAAACTCTGCTAGGGTTGAAAAACCATTCCATCCACCACCAGTATTGTCTGGAGAGTTTTGGTTATAGTGCAATCCATTCCATATTCTATTTCCTACACCAGTATTTGCGAACCAGATAGTTTCATTATCTAAGGTTTGCTCAAACAGGTCAAAATAACCTGCTTGAAGCGCATAGCCATCAGCAGCAATAGCATCTACTAGATCTATTACTCTTTGATAGTTAGGAGCACTCCCAGTATATCTTTCAGAATTCAAAATTACTTT
Organism: Flavobacteriaceae bacterium; assembly: GCA_034670265.1. Classification (GTDB taxonomy): domain Bacteria; phylum Bacteroidota; class Bacteroidia; order Flavobacteriales; family Flavobacteriaceae; genus Halomarinibacterium. The sequence goes on from JAXMNU010000004.1 coordinate 65,773, forward strand.
TGCTAAAAGAAAGTTTGCAGCTGCTTGTGTAGCTCTGTTGTTACTTTCACTAGGTCCATTTGCTGGTAAATTAGTAATGGCAGTTTCTAGGTCATTAACAATAAAATCATAAGCTTCTTGAGCAGATAAAACAGAAGGATTAACATCTGCACCGTCTGTTGGGTTTCTAAATGGAGCAACACCCCACATATCCAACACGAAGTACATACTAAAGGCTCTTAAAAAACGAGCATCAGCTTCCTGTGCAGCCGTTGGGCCACTTAAAGGGTCAATGATTTGAGAAGCTCTCAAAACATTTTGATTTAAGTTATTCCAAGTTGAAAGGATGTATTGGTGAGTAGCACTCCAAGTATGAGAGTGTAGCGTTCTCCAAATACCATTATCCCCCCAGTCAGTACCTCTAGTTGGAACTAGTGTTTCGTCTGTAGAAACTTCGTTCAAAGCAAAGAAATTTGCTTGATCTCCTAGTTGTCCATATGTATCATTATAAAGGTTAGTAATAGACGCATCTACGTCTGCTACTCCTTCAAATACTACAGATCCTTCGGCAATAATTGAATCAGATTCTTCAATTGCTAGGTCTGTACATGATACAGTAATTATTGATAAAAACGCAATTGTAAAAATTGGTTTTAGATAGTTATTAAATTTTATTTTCATATTCATTTTTTTTAAAATTTAGCATTAATTCCAAACGTAAATGTTCTTGGTCTTGGGAAAGATGCATAGTCAATACCAAAAACAGGTAAGCCATTAAGTAAATCTCCACCTGCAGGTGAAGAACTTACTTCTGGATCAAGACCTGTGTAATCTGTAATTACAAATAGGTTTTGACCTGTAACTGATAAAACTAAGTTAGAAAAGAAAGCATCTTCTTTCAAAGGCCAAGCATAGCTAACAGTAGCATTTTGCATACGTATAAAGTCTCCGCTCTCTAAGAATCTCGTAGAAACATCTGCTGCTGCGTCAAAAGATTCTCCAGTCGTTAATACATCTAAAGGCACATTTCTACCTCCTCTAAAAGCACCTGCTGTAAAGAAGGCATTTGCAGTGTTGTTGTAGATGTAGTGTCCAAATTGTCCTGCGAAATAAGTAGAAGCAGTCCAGTTTTTATAAGAGAAAGATGTTGAAAATCCTCCAGTTAAATCTGGTAAAGCACTTTTATCTACAAACTCCTGAACGTCTGTTTGGATAGGTTGTCCAGTTGCAGGGTCAAATCCTTCAAACTCTCTTAAAAAGTAAGAGAATAAAGGTTGTCCAGCTTGCAATTTTTGAGCAAATGCTAAAGACAATCCTTGTCCACGAATAGTACCTGCGTTAAATTCTCCTTGTAATTCCTCAACCATGTTCTTGTTGTAAGCAACATTAAACCCTGCATTCCAAGAAATATCTTCTCCATCAATAATGTCGTAGGAAAGAGAAAATTCAACTCCTTCATTAACTACCTTAGAATCTGGTAAGTTTAAGAATAGGAATGGTTGAACTGAAGGCTGAGCTGCTAATACGTTGAATAACAAGTCAGTTGTTTCTTTTCTATACACATCAACAGTTCCAGTGAAACGATCATCGTTAAATCCAAAATCGATACCTGCAGCATATTGAGTTGTTTCTTCCCACTTAAGTTCTGGATTAGGGAATGAAACATCTACAATACCAGGAATGTTGATTTCACCACCGTCGCCAATTACATCGCCTCCAGCATAACGCTGTCTTTGAGTAAAGTTACCGTATCCTAAACCTTCTTGGTTACCTGTGATACCATACCCTAATCGAAGTTTTAAAGTTGAAACAGAATCCCCTATAAAATCTTCATTATTGATTTTCCAAGCAAAGGCTCCAGAAGGGAAAATACCATATTGGTTATCCTCTCCAAATCTTGATGAACCATCCGCTCTTACGGTACCAGTAAACAAATACTTATCTGCAATAGAATAGTTAATTCTACCAAAATACGATTGGATTTCGTCAGTATTATCAAAAGTATCAACAAATAAAGAACGAACTCCAAGATTACCTAGACCCACTATAAAGTCTGTAGATGGCTCTGGAAATAATCTATTCACAAAAATACCATCAGCTATATTAGGGGCAAATCCATATTGTTGATACTCACCAGTAATGTTATTTTCAATTCTATTAGCCGTATTTTCTAAATCTTCACCCATTTCATTTAAGTCATCTGTGAAGAATCCAAAACCACTAATATTTCTTCCGTCTCTTTGGAAATCCTGGAAAGAATAACCTACAAGCACATCTAAAGATGAGTTAGAGAAATCTTTATTGTAGTTAAGCGTTGCTTCAAGAAGCTTACTTTCAGTATTTAGGTCATTGATTGCACCAATACCATTTCCAAAAGCTCCTTGGTCAAAGTTTCTTGCTCTTCCCGATGCAACAGCTGTTCTTGTAGATTCAGAAGTATCGTAACCTACGTTAATTTTAGCTGAAAGTTCTGGAATAATAGCATATTCCGCAGAGAAATTTATCAAAGCACGGTTAGTGTTAGAAATATTCTGAGTGTAAGCTAATGCCGTTGCAGGACTTAAAAGACCTCCAGTTCCGTCAAAATTAGGATCTGTTGGCCATGTTGGGTTTGCAGAATAAGCTGCTCCAATTAAATCTCCTCTAAAACCTGCACTTCCACCTAGTGGTGCAGTCTCATCATTTACACGAGAAATTGAAGACTGTAAACCTAATTTAAGTTTATTGTTTAATAACCTGTGGTTCATATTTAGACGACCAGTAATTCTTTCTAAATCACTATTCTCAACAACTCCAAAGGTTTTGCCGTATCCAAAAGTAGCTCTTAGGTTACCACTACCATAATTATTAGAATACGAAAGGTCATTATTGGTAGAAGCAGATGTTCTAAAAATATAATCTTGCCAATCTGTATTTGAACCAAAATCTTTTTCTGCAACATTAAATCCAGCAAGTTCAGTTTGTGCTAAGAATTCATCTCCAGATAGTAAGTCATATGTTTTTGGAACAGATGCAATACTTAAATTTGAAGAAAAGTCCCAAGAGCTTCCGCGAGAACCTTTACCAGATTTAGTTGTAATGAAAACAACCCCGTTTGCTCCTCTAGAACCGTAAATAGCAGTAGCAGAAGCATCCTTTAGAATACTTATACTTTCAATGTCATTTGGGTTAAGGAAACTTAAAGGGTTTTTAGAAGCCGTAGTACCAACCCCAATATTTGCTCCTTCTGCAGATGTATTACCACCAGATAATGGAATACCATCCACTACAAATAATGGATTGTTGTTAGAACGTACAGAGTTGGCACCACGAATACGGATGTCAATACCTGCACCAGGCTCACCACTACTTTGCGAAATTTGCACCCCAGCAGTTTTACCTTGTATTAATTGTTCTGGTGATGTGATAACCCCTTGGTTAAAATCTTCAGAAGTTACAGCGGTAACAGCACCAGTTGCATCTCTAACAGTTGTTGTACCATATCCAATAACCACAACTTCAGCAAGAGACTCAACATCTTCTTGTAAAAATACGTTTACAGTAGACTTTCCGTTTACCGAAACTTCTTGCGTGGTGTACCCAATATAGCTAAAAACAAGCACAGCATCAGAGGCAACATTATCAAGAGAATAGTTACCATCAAAGTCTGTTTGTGCACCGTTCGATGTTCCTTTAGCAATTACGTTTACTCCAGGAACCGGTCCGTTAGCATCAGATACATTTCCACCAACAGTAATTTGCGCTAATGCAGAACTACCCATTAATATAAATAAAGGGAGTAGCAAAAGTTTAGTTAGTAGTTTGTTTTTCATATAGTTTTAGGTTTAAAAGTTAATTTTTAATGTTAATGATTAATTATGAAATATACAATAATTTTCCAAGATAACAGGAGATGCCCATCATCCCAGAAAGATCATTATTTTACTTTATTACACATTTTTAAAATAAATCAATCCCCTTTAAAATATAGCTAATTCCAATTTCGCACCCTTTAAAACTTAATTTTTACTTAAGCTTTGTTGTTATAAAGGGGATTGATTTAAAAAATTCCTACTTACCTTTAATACTGTTGAGAAATATATTTCGCTTATAGCTCTCAATTAATATTCACAAAATTTTAATCAATTTCGTTTAAAAAGGCAAGACGGTTTAACAAACAAATACTTGACTTTAATTATGAAAACCTTATTAAATAGTAAAATTTTCGTTGTGCTAATTTCATTTATTTTTTTTGAATTGATAAGGAAATGAGTTTAAAATCACCTTTTTAATAAGCGAAAACGTTTTCGATTTTTTATTTCGTAAAAAGTTTTATTGTTAATAAAAGAGTATTTTTGAGTAATATTGACAAATAACTGCCTTGTAACAACACAATATTTTCTTAATGAGAGAAGTAACCTTAAAACAAATAGCCGAAAATTTGGGTATTTCTATTACCACAGTTTCTAAAGCTTTAAAGAACTACCCAGATGTTAGTAAAAGTACGAAAGAACGGGTAAAACAAGAAGCTAAAAGATTAAATTATAAGCCTAATGTCTTTGCTGTAAATTTAAGAACAAAAGAATCTAAAACCGTTGGACTTATTATTCCCGAAGTGGTACATCATTTCTTCTCTAGTGTAGTAAACGGAATAATTGAACAAGCGGAAAAAAAAGGATACCTAGTTATTATTCTTCAGTCTAATGAATCGTATAAGCTTGAAAAAAAGCAAATAGATCTCCTTATTCGAAAAAGAGTAGATGGGGTTATGATGTCGTTAGCAAACAAAAGTGTAGATATTGCTCACTTAAAAGAATTACAAAGCCACGATATACCGTTGGTGATGTTTGATAAAATATCAAAAATGGTCACTTGCTCTAAAATCATTATTAATGATCGTAAGGCAGCATACGAGGCAACAAAACATTTAATAGATTCTGGATGTACTAAGATTGCACATTTTAGAGGGGCATTGCAACCTCAAAACTCCATCGATCGATTTTTGGGATATAAAAAGGCTTTGGAAGATCATGGCTTAACGTACGATAAGTCTTTGGTTTATCTATGTGAGAATGTAGATTATGAAGATGGAAGAAATGCGGCAATTCAGCTTTTAAAAGATAAAAAAGAAGTGGATGGTATTTTTGCTATAACCGATATGGCCGCCACTGGAGCTATTGCGGTATTTAATGAAAAGGGTATTAAAGTGCCAGATGATATTTCCATAATGGGCTTTAGTAATTGGTTTTTATCTCAAGCCATTACTCCTTCTTTAAGCACTGTCGATCAGCCAGGTTTTGAAATGGGGAAAAAAAGCTTCAAACTTCTTTACAAAGAAATGAAAGCCAAAAAGAAAGGTGTTCCTTTCGAGCCAAAAACAGTGGTTTTGGATACCTATGTTATTAAAAGAAACTCGACAAGGTAAATTAAACTAACTTTCCTCTTTATGAAACCTTCCTACAATGCAAAATAAAATCTTTCTATGGTCATTGACCGTAGCCTTAGCAGGCTTTCTTTTTGGTTTCGACACCATTGTCATTAGTGGAGCCGATAAACCCATTCAGCAATTGTGGGAAACATCGCCACTTTTTCATGGAACCTTCATCATGAGTATGGCACTTTGGGGAACCGTAATAGGGGCGCTAACTGGTGGAATTCCAGCAAAAAAAATAGGAAGAAAGAAAACACTCTTATGGATAGGAATACTATTTTTTGTTTCAGCTCTAGGAAGTGCATTCGCTCAAGACCCTTATACTTTTTCCTTTTTTAGATTCATTGGAGGGGTTGGTGTAGGAGCGTCTTCGGTAGCAGCACCTATTTATATTTCTGAAATCACTTCCCCACAAAACCGTGGGAAGCTAGGAGGGATGTATCAGTTTTGTTTGGTATTTGGAATACTCATCGCTTTTGTTTCAAACTGGTTATTTGAAGGCATTGGAGGAGTAAACGATTGGCGTTGGATGCTAGGAATAGAAGCTGTTCCAGCACTCGCTTATACGTTAATGGTTTTAACCGTTCCTAATAGCCCACGGTGGTTAGTATTGCAAAAGAAAGATGAAGTAAAAGCGCTTGGAATACTTGAAATTATTTATAAGAACACACAGCTTGCAAAAGAGAAACTCGAAGAAATTAAGTTTGACCTTACATTACCTAAAAGCAGTGATAATTTATTTCAGAAAAAGTATAGTAAAGTACTTTGGTTAGGTTTTTTAATTGCTTTTTTTAATCAATTATCGGGAATTAATTTTGTCTTGTATTATGCGCCTCGAATTCTTGAGGATGCAGGACTTGGAAGTACAGATTCTCTATTTAATGCCATCTCCATTGGAGTTGTAAACTTAATATTCACTCTAATAGGAATACGACTAATCGATAAACTAGGAAGAAGACAGCTTATCATTATTGGTTCTATAGGATATATTGTAAGTTTAATTATGGTTGGGGTATGTTTTCAATATAATTTAAGCCCTATAATGCTTATAGGCTTTATATGTCTTTTTGTGGCGTCTCATGCCATTGGGCAAGGTGCAGTGATTTGGGTTTTTATTTCAGAAATATTCCCAAACAGGGTTCGCTCTTATGGGCAAAGTTGGGGGACTAGTACCCATTGGGTTTTTGCGGCAATTATTACCTTAATAACCCCATTTTTTATTGATAAAAGCGAAGGCATTTTTAAAGATAATCTTCAAGTTATCTATTATTTCTTTGCTGCCATGATGGTGTTGCAATTGCTTTGGGCGATTTTTAAAATGCCAGAAACCAAAGGAGTCTCTTTAGAAGATTTAGAAAAACAATTAGTTCCAGAAGATGAAGAATAGTCCCAAAATTGTATGTTTTGGTGAAATTCTTTGGGACATCTTTCCAAATAAAAAAGTAATTGGTGGCGCACCACTTAATGTTGCACTACGGTTGCATAGTCAAGGACATTCAGTGGGAATAATTAGCAGAATTGGTGATGATGAAAACGGAACTAAGGCATTAAACTACCTTAAAAGCGAGGCTTTTCTTTTAAATGATATTCAGAAAGATGATACTTTAAAAACAGGAGAGGTTTTAGTTTCATTAAATGAGAAAGGGACGGCGAGTTATGAAATTACAAAACCCGTTGCTTGGGATGCTATTGAGTTTTCTAGCTTGGCGAAAAAACTTGTCAAAAATGCTGAAATCTTTATTTTTGGTAGCTTAGTTTGTAGAGGTAAAGTAAGCAGAGACACATTACTTAATCTTCTTAAACTTTCCAAGTTTTCTGTGTTTGATGTTAATTTACGTTCACCGTTTTATAGTATCGATTTAATCCTTCAGTTGGCAAAAGAATCGCAATTTGTAAAAATGAACGATGAAGAATTACAAGAAATTGCTTCCAATTTACATTGTCCTTTTTCAGAATTAAAAGAGAGTGCTGCTTGGTTTATGGAGAAAATGAATTTAAAAGGAATTTGTATTACTCTAGGAGAAAAAGGAGCTTTTATTTTATATGGAGACAATTTTTATAGTCATAATGGATTTAAGATAATTGTTAAAGATACTGTAGGAGCAGGAGATTCTTTTTTAGCCACCTTGATTGGAGAATTGTTTTTCCATAAAACAGCTCCTCAACAAGCATTAGCGAGGGCGTGTGCTGTGGGCTCCTTGGTTGCTTCAAAATCTGGAGCCAATTGTAAATTGACAGAAAACGAAATAAAAGAGATGCTGTTGGAGACTAAAAATTAAAAGTGGGATATAATTTTATATTTTTGTTTTGGGAAAGCTAAAATAAATTTATATTTGCACCCGCTTTAAGCAGGTACCTTAGCTCAGTTGGTAGAGCAACGGACTGAAAATCCGTGTGTCCCTGGTTCGATTCCTGGAGGTACCACGAGCCCTGCGAGGGGTGTCGACAGAAAACGTCTCACTTTGGTGGGGCGTTTTTTTATGCCTAAGCATAAAGAATCGAAGTTTATCCTGAGCGAAGCCGAAGGAATAACTGGAGGTACCACAAAAACCCAAGCAATTTGCTTGGGTTTTTGCTTTTTATCAATTTAATACGCTCTTAACAAAGTAAAGCGGGAACATATTGTATTTTTAGCCTCAACAAAACCAATAAATGAATTTAATAATAGATGTTGGGAATAGTTTTTTTAAGCTAGCTGTTTTTGACAATGGAAAGCTGGTTGATAAAAAAACTACATCTGAAAAGGATTTTATATTCCAATTGGAAGAGTTTCTTAAAGCTTTTCCTAAGTTGGACTGTGCTATTGTCTCTTCGGTCGGCGATTTTTCAGAAGAAAATCTTTCATTTTTAAAAAAGAAGATGGAAGTACATAATCTGTCACATGCTTCAAAATTACCCTTTATTAATAAATATGAGACTCCCACAACGTTGGGTGTAGATAGAATAGCGTTAGTAAGTGCTGCTGCGTTTCAGTTTCCAAAAGAGAATGTATTAATTATTGATGCAGGGAGTTGTATTACCTATGATTTTTTAAACTCTAAAAATGAATATTTAGGAGGTGCTATTTCACCCGGAATATCCATGCGATATAAGGCCATGCATACCTTTACAGCTAATTTACCGTTATTAGAGAAAATAAACCCAGAAAAATTTATTGGAAACTCTACGCAATCTTCTATGAGTGTGGGCGTTGTAAATGGCGTTATACATGAAATAGAAGGTTTTATTTCAATGTATAAAGCACAATTTTCAAATTTAACTACAATTTTAACAGGTGGTGACACTCATTTTTTGCGAGATAGCATAAAAAATGACATCTTTGCCAACTCAAATTTTCTATTGGAAGGATTAAATCATATTTTAGAAATTAACAAAGACTCATTTTGAAGCACTTTTTAATAGGTATTGCTCTTTTAATTACAACCCTTTCTGTAGCACAGCAAGGTACCACGTCTCCATATTCTTTTTTTGGAATAGGAAACTTAAAGTTTAAGGGTACGGTAGAAAATAGGAGTATGGGTGGTATTGGAGTGTATTCTGATAGTATTCATATCAATATTCAAAATCCAGCTGGGATTGCTGGGTTGCGCTTGGTAAACTATTCTATTTCGGGGAGTCACCGTACAAATACAATTGCGACTTCAGAAGAAAGCCAAAAAGCGACAACAACTACCTTAGATTATCTTGCCATTGGAATTCCAATGGGGAAATTTGGAGCTAGCTTTGGGTTAATTCCGTACACTTCTACAGGATATAAACTAGAAAATGTAAATGGTCCAACAACAACGCAATACTCTGGAGAAGGAGGGCTTAATAAAGCATTTTTTGCTTTGGGCTATGAGATTACACCAGAATTGAGCGTGGGTCTTGAGGCAAATTATGATTTTGGTAATATTGAAAACACAACCCTTTCTACGCAAGAAGATATACAATTAGGTACCAAAGAAATAAATCGATCAGACTTGAAAGGTTTCAGTTTTAATCTTGGAGCCCTTTATAAGAAGAAGGTTTCGGAGAAGTTAGAATTTATGGCTTCGGCTACTTATACACCTGAAACTGATTTTAAATCGGAAAACGGAAGAACCCTTTCAACATTTTTAGTTTTAGGAAATGGTAATACTGCCGATATCGATTTACGAGAAATTGTAGTTGCGGATACCGATTTTACTTTTCCTTCACAAATCACACTAGGTGCAGGTATTGGTGCACCTAAAAATTGGTTTATAGGAGGAGAATTTTCAACACAAAAAACAAGTAATCTTACCAATAGAACTTTTGAATTGGAAAATGTTATCTTTGAAGATGCCTCTAAATTTAGAATAGGAGGTTTTTATATACCAGAATATAATTCTTTTTCAAGTTATTGGAAAAGAGTTGTTTATAGAGGCGGGTTCCGTTTTGAGGAAACTGGACTTAATATTAATAGTGAATCTATTAATGAGTTTGGCATATCTTTTGGAATGGGTTTACCAATGGGAAGAACGTTCTCCAATATTAACTTAGGATTTGAACTAGGAAAAAGAGGAACAAAGAACAATGAGCTAGTAGAAGAATCATTTTTTAATATCTTTATTAGCCTTTCCTTAAACGACAAATGGTTTGAAAAAAGACTTTATGATTAATACAATAAACACTAACAAAATGAAAACGAAAGTTACTTTATTTTTTGCAGTATTGGCTTTTTCTTTAATAGGAAAAGTACAAGCACAAGACCCTTGTGTAACAACTGCTTCATTATTTATTGAGCCTGCGAAGGCAAAAAATTATGAAGCGGCGCTGCCACATTATGAAAAAGTAATTAATGATTGTCCTCAATACAGCTTGGCAACATACCAGTATGCAGTAAAAATGTTCGAATATTTTATTGAAAAGGGGGATAAAGGTAAAATTACAGATCTTGAAAAAGCTTACGATTTACGTTTAAAGTACTATGCCAGTAAAAGTAAAGAGGGAGATATCTTATCTGATATTGCTCAAATAAGATACGATAATGGTATTGGTACTAAAATGGAACAATTTAAAGCCTTTGATAATGCATTTAAAAGAGATGAGGAAAACTTTAAAAGTCCAAAGAGAATATATACATATTTCTCGTTAGCAAAAGACCTTTTCGACTCTGGAGAGAAAGATATTCAGGAAGTATTTGATCTTTATGATATTATTACAGAAAAAATTGAAAAAGAAGAAGGGTATTATGCTGCCAAACTTACTGAATTGTTAGATAAGCAGGAAAATGGTGCAACTCTTACTAAAAAGGAAAATGACAAATTAGAGGCTTACGAAAAAAACGTAGGGTATTATGGTCAAATTAAAGGAAGTGTAGACGCAAAATTGGGTTCTATTGCAGATTGTGATAACCTTATCCCATTATATGAAAGAAATTTTGAAGCTCGTAAAAACGATGTAGCTTGGTTACGAAGTGCAGCAGGAAAATTAAATGCAAAAGATTGTGAAACCAATTTATTTTTTCAGATGGTGCAACAATTGCACAGCTTGGATCCTTCAGCTAAATCTGCTTTCTATTTAGGAAGACTTGCAGAAAAAGATGGTAAAGGAAGCGAAGCAAGAAAGTATTACGATCAAGCCGTTGAGTTGGAAACAAACCCTAACGATAAAGCAAAATATCTTTATACTATAGCAGAAGATTATCGTAAAAAAGGAAGTTTTGGAAGCGCAAGAAGCTATTACTTAAAAGCTGTTGAACAAAAACCATCTTTTGGGGTATGTTACCTAAAAATAGCTCAAATGTACTCGCAAAGTTCAAATGACTGTGGAAACTCTCCTTTTGAAAAAAGAGCAATTAACTGGAAAGCTGCAGAAATGGCTAATAAAGCTGCAAGAGTGGATGGTTCTATTGCTTCAACAGCGAGAGCAGCAGCTAGTAGCTATATGCAAAGAGCCCCTAGTAAAAGTGATATTTTTAGTGCTGGAAAGGCAGGACAAACAATATCCTTTAGTTGTTGGGTTGGTGGAAGCGTAAGAGTACCTAGCCTATAATATGAAACAAAACCTTTATAGTTTAAAAAGCGTGGTGGTTATTTTAATAACAATCACGCTTTTTGCTTGTGAAGGAAATTATCAAAACGTCCAAAAACTTAATTTAAAAGATGGTATGCCTTCTTCCGAAGGTGTTGAGGTCAATCTTTTTTATACAGACTCTGGAAAAGTAGTAACCAATTTAATGGCACCAATACTTCTAGATTATTCAAACCTAGAATTTTCATATCAAGAATTCCCTGATGGAATTGAAGTCCATTTTTTTGATGAAGATCAAAAAAGTACTGTAATTTCAGATTATGCCATTCGCTATAATGAAACAGGAATTGTAGACCTTCGAGAAAATGTGGTGTTAACAACTGCGGATGGAAATGTGTTAAATGCACAGCAATTATACTGGGATCAAAATAACAAATGGGTGTTTACAGATCAGCCCTACAGAATCACTTTTAGCGATGGTTCATTTAATGATGGAGCCCGATTTGATGCAAATGAAGATTTTACCGTATTTTTGTCCCGAAAGAACGATGGTGTTCAACTTATAGATCAAAACCAAAACGATACTCCCAATGGGCAATAAAATTTACCGCTTTTTCGAATTTGCATATATTGCCGTGGCATTATTTTCTGCCTATCTCGTAGCTACAAATTGGAATACCAATAGAGAGCGTGCGTATATCTTTGTTTTCTTTGGCGTAGTTGCTATTTTTATGTTTTTCTTTAAACGTAAGTTTAGAAAGAATATAGAGAAACAACGAAATAAGGACCAATAAATGGACTACTCCATACTCATTATTGTACTTTCTTTAATTTTTTCAGCATTCTTTTCAGGGATGGAAATTGCCTATGTTTCTGCAAATAAAATCCATATTGAAATTGAAAAAAAACAAAATAATTTTCTTGCCACCGTACTAAAAAAAATTACCAAACGCCCTTCAAAATTTATTGCAACTATGCTTGTGGGTAATAATATTGCCTTGGTAGTGTATGGTTTTTTTATGGGAGATGTTTTAATGCGCGCCATCCCTATAGATGGGATTGCTGGATTATTACTGCAAACGGTAATTTCTACCATCGTCATTTTAATAACTGCAGAATTTCTTCCAAAAGTATTTTCTCAGATTTATGCTAACCAATTAGTAAAGATATTTGCATTGCCGGCTTATCTGTTTTATCAATTATTTTCGGTCGTTTCAGAGTTTATTATTTGGATATCGGATCTAGTTTTAAAAGTATTTTTCAAAACGGAAGGCGATGCAGTGCAATTAAGCTTCAGTAAGGTAGAGTTAGGGAACTATATTACCGAACAAATGGAAAGTTTTGAACAACGGGACGAATTGGATACCGAAATTCAAATCTTTCAAAATGCGTTAGAATTTTCAGAAGTGAAAGCTCGAGAAGTAATGATCCCTCGTACTGAAATTATTGCCGTAGACGTTGAAACCACCCCTAAGGAGCTTGGAAAAATATTTACGGAAACAGGGCTTTCTAAAATATTGGTCTTTAAAGATAATATCGATGATATTATGGGCTATGTGCATAGTTTCGAACTGTTTAAAAACCCTTCCACCATAAAAAAAGTACTAATGCCTGTTGTATTTGTTCCAGAAACTATTTGGGCAAAAGATATACTCAATATTTTAACAAGAAAAAGAAAAAGTCTTGCTGTAGTAATCGATGAGTATGGAGGAACGGCAGGTTTAATTACTGTTGAAGATATTATTGAAGAACTCTTTGGTGAAATTGAAGACGAACACGACTCGATAGAATTAATTGAAGAAGAGCTTGCCACAGATCATTATAAATTTTCTGCACGACTCGAAGTAGATTATTTAAATGAAGAATATAATCTTGATCTCCCAGAAGGTGAAAACTACGAAACCTTAGGTGGGCTTATTGTTAACTTTACAGAAGAAATTCCAGAAAAGAACGAAACTGTTGATATCGAAGGATATACCTTTAAAATTTTAGAAGTATCTAACACTAAAATTGAACTAGTTGAGCTAAAAAAACAGCAACAAAATTAAATTTTCAATATTCCCTATTTTTTTTACCCTAGATTTTTTATAAATCGTTTGAAAATGGTATTTTCGCCCCCTATTAATTTTCAAGAAAATGGCAATATTAAATAGTATTCGAAAAAGAGGATTTTTCCTTATTCTAATTATAGCATTAGCATTATTCGCATTCATTTTAAGTGATATCATTAACAAAGGTGGAAGCAGTGCTTCTACCCAAAATGTTGTGGCTTCTGTAAATGGAACCGAAATCTCTAGAGAGGACTTCATGGGGAAAGTAGATGAGCGCCAAAGATCACTTGGGCCTACTGCAAACCCATATCAAGCAATGAATACTGTTTGGGAAACAGAACTTAGAAATATTTTATATAAGCAACAAGCCGAAGAATTAGGCATTGATGTTAGCGAAGAGCAGCTAAACGAAACACTTGCATTAAGCTTGTCAAGCAACCCAACATTTCAAGATGAAAATGGAATTTATAGCGAGGCAAGAGTGATTGAGTATGTGGCGAGTATTCAAAATAATCCAACTGCAAAAAAACAGTGGGACGATTTTATTGACGGGGTAAGGGAGAACCAACTGCAAACAAATTATATTAACTTGGTAGTAAGCGGACTTGCTGTTACTATTGCAGAAGGGGAGCAACAATATCATTTTGAAAATGATAAAATTAACATTGAATATGTGCAGGTACCGTATACTAAGATTGCAGATGAAGATGTTCCTGTAACCGATGCAGAAATTGAAGCTTATATTCGTAAAAATCCTTCTAAATATGAGGTGGATCCTATTGTGGATATTCAATATATTTCTTTTAGCGAAGAACCTTCTTTAGAAGATATTGAAGCTGCAAAAGGAGATATGAATGAATTAAAAGAATCTTTTGCCAATGCCGAAGACCCTATACAATTTGTAAATAACGAATCTGAAAATCCTTTTGTTGACCGTTGGTTCTTTAAAAAAGATTTACCTCCTTCCCTAAAGGATACCATTTTAAACATTCCTACTGGAACAGTTTATGGTCCTTTTAGTGTAGATAAAACACTCAATTTATCTAAAGTAATTAAAACCATTCAATTACCAGATTCTGTTGAGGCAAGACATATTTTAATTCCTGTAGGCTTAAGTAGAACAGATAGTATTGATCGTACTCCAGAACAAGCAAAAGCACTTGCCGATAGTCTATTAACCGAATTAAAAAAGAACAAATCGAAGTTTGGAGATTTTGTAAAGAAGTATTCTTCAGACCAAGGTAGTATCGAAAAAGGAGGTCATTACGATTGGTTTGCTTACAATACGATGGTAGGACCTTTCCGTGATTTTTGTTTCGAAAAAAATGTGGGTGATATGGGCGTTGTTGAAACACAATTTGGATATCACTTAATTGAAGTAGAAGGGCAAAAAAACAAAAAGGAAGCCTATAAAATAGCTACTGTTGTTAAAGAAATTGAACCTTCTGAAGCTACATTATCTCAAGTATTTAGCGAATCGGCTAAATTTGAAGAAGCTGTTCGTAATGCAGATTTCACAAAAACTGCTGAAGAAAAAGGATTAACACCAAAACCTGTTAACAAAATTGGGGAATTGGATTCTAATATTCCTGGAATTGGTAACAACCGTACCATTGTTAATTGGGCCTTTGAAGAAGGTAGCAAAGTAGGTGACGTAAAACGTTTCAATATTAACGATGCTTATGTAGTAGTACAATTAACACGTAAGAGTGATAAAAAAGCATTAATGAGTGTTGCTGAAGCTTCTGTAACAGTGACACCAATATTAAGAAAACAGAAAAAAGCTCAGAAAATTCGTGAAGGGATTTCTGGAAGTACATTACAAGAAATGGCTACCAGTCAAAATGTAGGTGTTAAAACTGCTAGCGCACTAACACGTTCAACACCTACCATTGCAGATGCAGGAACAGAGCCTCTAGTAGTAGGTATGGCTTTTGGAAAAGCAGCTGGGGAAACGACTCCAATAATTGATGGCGAGACTGGAGTGTTTGTAGTACGTGTGCTTTCTAAAACTGAAGCACCTGCCCTAGACAACTATGCCTCTTATATAAGTCAATTAAAAAGTGGTATAAATACTTCTTCGGTTAATGTTAGAGTATTTAATGCACTTAAAAAGACAGCCGATATCGAAGATAATCGCGCCGATTTTTACTAAAAATTATTTGTAAAGAATAAAAAAACCCGCTCATCGAGCGGGTTTTTTTATAGCGCCATTTCATCAAAAGGGACAATGGTCATAAACCCTTTTTCTCTAAAATATAACTTTTCTGTTTCAGTTCCTGTAGCCAAAACAAAGTCTCCGCCCCAAGCACCTAAGCTTTTTATAGCCTTAGGATAATCGATGAAAAGTTGATTTTTAATAGTTGGAAGACCAATAGTTTTTGAAATTATCTCCTCGTGTCTTTCTATTAAAGCTTCAAATTCTTTGAGGGTTTTACATGCGACCAGTTTATCAGTAATTTGACTTATTTCAGAAAAAATGGCTGTTCCGCTATTAGACTTTTTGTATTGAGCAATTCCTTCTTTACTGTCTTGTTTTTTGTTGAGGTGGACAAAAAATAAGCTTTCAGTGTAATTCCAATTGAGGTTAACAGTTTCCACATTGGGTTTTCCATTAAGTAAAGTATATAAAATGGGTTTGTTGTTTTGTGCGGCTGCAATATCGTATCCGCTACCGCCAAAACTATTTTGTAGTAATTTGAACGCATCCACCTGTGCCCATTGCACAATATTATTAATAAGCGTCGATGACGTGCCTAAACCCCAATTTCTTGGAAAATCTAGTTTTGTAGTTACCTTGCAATTTTCTTCAGCTAAAAAAGAAGGATTTAGTTTCTGTGCTTCTTTTAAAATTTGAATTAGCTGAAACAACACCTTGTCTTCTTTTTCAGAAATGGATGTATCTAAACTGAAGGAGGCTTCAAACCAAACAGCTCCCTTTTCATCCAGACTTTTCCAATGAATTCCTTTCCCTTTCGAAGTTTCAACCTCTAAAGACTGCCCTTTTTTGGTAGGAATAGCAAGTGCAGTCGCGCCATCCAGCACTACATATTCTCCAGTGAGTAAAAGCTTTCCGTTGCTGTAAAAAGAGTTCAAATTAATTTCTAAGATGAGTTATAAAATTCACTACTTCGCTATGCGAGATGGTATGCTTTTTAAAATGACTGATTGCTTCTTTTTTTTCTTTTTCCGAAGCATTAAGTTGGTTCAAAATATTCATTAAGTGCATTTTCATATGCCCTTTTTGTATTCCAGTCGTGACCAACGAACGCACCGCTGCGAAATTCTGTGCCAATCCTGCTACGGCAACAAATTGCATTAATTCTTTTGCTGTTGGCTTTTGCAATATCTCCAACGCAACTTTCACCAAAGGATGTAAAGTTGTAAGTCCGCCAACGGTTCCCAACGCCAACGGAATTTCAATCCAAAAAGTAAAAGTATCGTCTTCTACTTTGGCGTGGGTTAGGCTTGTATAATGATTGTGACGAGATGCATAGGCATGCACCCCAGCTTCTACGGCTCTAAAATCGTTACCAGTAGCCAAAATCACTGCGTCAATCCCGTTCATAATTCCTTTGTTGTGGGTGACGGCGCGATGTGGTTCTACTTTGGCAATTTCGATAGCGCGCACAAAGTTTTCGGCAAAGGTTTTTCCATCCATTTCGTTATTAGCAAGTTTATCTACTTTGCAACTCACTTCGGCTTTTACCAAACAATTAGGAACATAGTTGGAGAGAATGCTCATCACCACATCCGGAAATTGATTACTTTCTTTAAAAGCTTCAAAGTGTTGTGATTCCGTTTCAAAAGTTTTAGCAAATTGCTCCAAACAGCTATTAATAAAATTGGCACCCATGGCATCCAATGTTTCAAAAGTGCAATGCAGTTGGTAGTAGCCATTCAGTTTTTGAGTGCAATCTTTAAGTACAATATTTACTAGTCCTCCGCCTCTTTTTTGCATGTTTTTTTGAAGGGAAGCAATGGCATCAATAAGGGTAGGTTTTATTACCTTAAAGTACGATTCAATATCTTCTTTTTTTCCGAAGAAATTAACGTGCACTTGCCCGTTTTTCTGTGTGGAAATAACTTCGGCTGTAAATCCGCCACGATCCTTCCAAAACTTGGCAGCGTTACTTGCTGCGGCTACCACAGAACTTTCTTCAATCACCATGGGAATGGCATACACTTCTCCATTAATCTTAAAATTAGGTGCAATCCCAAACGGTAAATAATAGTTAGTGAGCGTATTTTCTATAAAATCGTCGTGTAGGTTTTGCAGCGTCTTGTCAACGTTCCAATACTTTTTTAAGGTGTTTTTGTAGGTTAAATTTCCATCTAAATATCGTTCAACGAGCCAGTCAATTTTTTCTTCTTTTGTTTTTTTGGAAAAGCCAGATACCGTTTTGGACATGAGATATTTTATAAACTAAGACAAATATAAGGCATTAAACCATTTTGGTGTTAGTAATTGAACTTTCAATATTGCTGTAATTAGGATAAAAACTCTTATATTTCGCTTTATTTTTAGTAAAATCTACATTACAAACCAGACTATTTTGAAAAAAATACTATCCATCTCTGTGCTTACGTTTCTATTAACGCTTACTTCTTCAAAAGCACAACAAAAAGAGATAACCTTAGAAGATATTTGGGGAGGCGCTTTTAGAACTCAATTTATGGACGTGCTACACTCCATGAACAACGGAAAACAATACTCTGTATTGGATTACAATAGAACTACCAATGCCTCATCCATCGATGTGTATGATTATAAAACGGGCGAAAAAGTAAAAACCTTGGTGAGTAGCAATAATCTGCCAGAGGTAGATTATTTTATTTCGTATGAGTTTAGTAGTGATGAATCTAAAGTGCTTTTGGCAACCAATTTGAAACAGGTGTATCGTCATTCATCTTTGGGTACCTATTATGTGTATGACTCAAAAACAAAGCAAGCCACATTACTTTCTGAAAACCAAGTACAAGAACCTACTTTTAGTCCCGATGGTTCCAAAATTGCCTATGGGTACCATAACAATTTGTATGTAAAGGATTTGACTACAGGAAACACCACTCAAATTACCAATGACGGAAAAAAGAATGCCATCATTAATGGAATTACCGATTGGGTCTATGAAGAAGAATTTGCCTTTGTAAGAGCCTTTGATTGGAACAAAAACAGCGATAAAATTGCGTTTATCCGTTTTGATGAAACCGACGTTCCAGAATTTTCAATGGATATTTATGGCGAGGAATTATATCCAAGTGAGAACACTTTTAAGTATCCAAAAGCAGGAGAGAAAAATGCTGAAGTATCGCTTCATATGTACGATGTTGCCACAGGGAAAATGTCCCAAGTAGATGTTTCAAAATACAACAGTTATTACATTCCACGAATTAAGTGGACCGAAGATGCCAACTTTTTAAGTGTTCAGTTAACCAATCGCCATCAAAATGTGTTAGACTTGGTTTTTGTAAATGCAACAGATAATTCGACGCAATTAATTCATCAAGAAAAGGATGCAGCCTATGTGGATATCACCGATGACCTCACATTTTTAAATGACAACAGTTTTATTTGGACGAGCGAGAAAAGCGGTTGGAATCATATCTATCATTATGACAGAACGGGAAAATTACTCAAACAAATAACCGATGGCAATTGGGATGTAACACGGTATTATGGATTCGACTCCAAAACGGGAAGAATATTTTATCAAAGTACAGAAAATGGTAATATTAATAGAGATGTTTATTCCATTACCAAAACAGGAAAAAATAAAGTTCGGTTAACACAAAATACAGGTAGTAATAGTGCTTCTTTTAGTACAGACTTCACCTATTTTATCAATACCTTTTCCAACACCGAAACGCCTCATACGTTTACGTTACATGACGGTTTAACAGGAAAACCTCTTCGTGAAATAAAAAATAATAATGAGTTGAAAGAAAGCTTGAAAGACTACAAAATGTCTAAAAAGGAATTTTCAACTATTAACATCAATGGGGAAGATTTAAATATGTACACCATAAAACCGAAGAATTTTGATCCCAACAAAGAATATCCTTTGTTTATGTATCAATATTCTGGGCCAGGCTCACAGCAAGTAGCAAATAGATGGAATGGAGCCAATGATTATTGGCATCAAATGTTAGCACAAGACGATATCATTATTGTGTGTATCGATGGAAGAGGAACGGGTTATAAGGGGAGAGATTTCAAAAAAATGACCCAAAAAGAATTGGGTAAATATGAAGTTGAAGATCAAACCGAAGCAGCAAAAAAATTAGGATCACTACCTTACATAGATGAAGATAGAATTGGAATTTGGGGTTGGAGCTATGGTGGTTTTATGTCTTCTAACTGTTTGTTTCAAGAACCCGATGTCTTTTCGATGGCAATAGCCGTAGCACCAGTGACAAGCTGGCGCTTTTATGATACTATTTATACCGAAAGGTATATGACGACTCCACAAGAAAACCCTTCGGGGTATGATGATAATTCCCCCATCACTTATGTTGATAATTTGAAAGGGGATTTTTTATTGGTACATGGTAGTGCGGATGATAATGTACATTTCCAAAATACCATGCGTTTAACGGAAGCTTTAATACAAGCCAATAAAGATTTTGATTGGTTGGTATATCCCGATGATAACCATGGGATTTATGGCGGTAACACAAGATTACACTTATACAAAAAAATGACCAACTTCGTAAAAGAATCTTTGGGAACCCCCAAAGAGCAACTTATGGAGATTAAAAATTAATAAACAACTAATAACCAATTAATATGTCAGCGACAATTCAAAAACAAAAAGAGTTATTTGGGCACCCAGTGGGGCTCTACGTTTTATTTTTCACAGAAATGTGGGAACGTTTTTCCTATTATGGAATGCGAGCCATCTTGGTACTTTACTTAGTAGCACAAACCACTGATGAAAATGGTGGCTTAGGTTGGACAAACGGTGAAGCCCTAGCATTATATGGTTGGTACACGATGTTAGTGTACGTGGCATCAATACCTGGGGGTTGGATTGCCGATAAGTTTTTAGGGCAGAAAAAATCTGTGTTGTATGGTGGAATTTTGCTGGTTGCAGGACATAGTATTTTGGCAGTAGAGCAAATGTGGGCATTTTACACAGGTCTTGGATTAATTATCGCTGGTGTAGGGATGCTAAAGCCAAATATTTCTACTATGGTAGGGGGCTTATACAAACAAGGCGACATTAGAAGAGACAAAGGATTTACTATTTTCTATATTGGAATTAACATTGGGGCTTTTCTATCCAGTTTAATTGTTGGATATGTTGGGGAAGTTCACGGTTGGCATTACGGTTTCGGATTAGCAGGTATTGGGATGGCACTAGGGCTTATTCAGTATTTAGCGGGTCAGAAGCATTTAAAATATGTAGGTAATTATTCTGGAACTTCAGAAAATGAAGAAGAAAAAGCAGCCATGAAACGTCCGCTTACTAAGATTGAAAAAGATAGAGTTGTTGTATTATTCATTTCATTCTTATTAGTGATTGTTTTTTGGGGTGCTTTTGAGCAGGCCGGAGGTTTAATGAATATTTATGCTTCTGAAAAGACCGATAGAATGCTTATGGGTTGGGAGGTTCCTGCTTCTTGGTTCCAATCACTTAATGCCATGTTTATCATTTTCTTAGGTACTTCTGTTGCCGCTTACTGGGCACATAGAAAACTGAAAGGAAAAGTATCAACATCCTTATTTAAAATGATAATTGGACTCATCATCATGGGTACTGGATTTTTCTTTATGACTGCTGCTGCAGGACAATATGAAACCAATGGGTCTTCTGCTATGTACTGGTTGGTATTGGCTTATTTATTTCATACAGTTGGAGAACTTTGTATCTCTCCAGTAGCACTTTCTTATATCACGAAATTAGCACCGCTTAAATATGCTTCATTAATGATGGGGGTTTATTTTGCTATGACTGGGTTTGGGAACAAACTAGCTGGATTACTTGGGGAAGCTTCGGAAAGCTTAGGAGAGTACACCATCTTTACCGGAATTGCCGTTTTCTGTGTTGGATTTGGATTATTAGTGATGTTATTCAGAAAAAAACTAGAGCATTTAACACATGGAGCAGAAGATAATGAACGAGAAATGCTAGAAACTGAAGGATATGAAATAGCAGATAAAGATATTAACTAATAATAGATTTTTAAAATTTAGAAGTTATGAATACTGATATCGAAAATCTATTTAAAGACAAAGTTTTAGGCCATCCTGCTGGCCTGTTTGTACTCTTTTTTACTGAAATGTGGGAGCGTTTTTCCTATTATGGAATGCGTGCGTTACTAGTAATGTTTTTTACGGCTTCTTTACTCGACGGAGGTTGGGGCTGGCCAAGAGAACATGCATTTGCAATTTTTGGAACTTATACATCTCTTGTCTATTTATCTACTTTACTAGGTGGGTATATGGCCGATAAAAAAATTGGGTATCGTTGGTCTGTGGTCATTGGTGCTTTGTTAATGACTCTAGGCCATGCATGTATGGCGTTAGAAACTCAATTTTTTATATATACAGGTTTAACACTACTTGTATTTGGCAGTGGTTTCTTTAAGCCTAATATGACCTCTATTATTTCTGAAATGTATGAAGGTAAAGAAGAAAAGAAAGATGGAGCGTATACCATTTTCTATATGGGAGTAAACGCAGGAGCTTTTCTTGGTATTTTACTTTGTGGATATTTAGGAGAAAAAGTAGGTTGGAGTTGGGGCTTTGGTGTTGCCGGAATTTTTATGCTATTTGGGTTACTCCAATTTTGGTTAGCTCAAAATATTTTTGGAAAGATTGGATTAAAACCTGAAAAGAAAATTGAAGATTTAAACGAAATCTCTGAAGCTTCTGGAGGAAAATTAAATCCATTTACCAAGATACAAGTATTTATAATAATTATTGCTGGGGTTCTTGGTTTAGCTTGGATTTTAAATGACCCTGTTTCAAAAATTTCCGAAGGAACTTATAATCTATTTAATTTTGATATAGGATCTCTATCAGGTAGTAATTTTGCTATTTTATTGGCTTTGGCATTGTTTATTCTATTACTCATTATTAGAATTCCAAAGTATGCCAAAATCACTAGAGACCGTATGTTGGCTGTTATTTTCTTTGCCTTTGTGACAATTTTCTTTTGGGCAATTTTTGAACAAGCTCCTGGTTCATTAACAATTTTTGCACGTGATTATACCCAAAGAGTTTTGGAAGGTGACTCTGCTTTAATTTTTAAAGTTGTCAATTCTTTAATGACATTAATTCCTCTTGGAATTATTACTTGGGTGCTTTGGTTATTATTCAAAAAAACTTTTGCAAAATATGCTCTTTCTAATGTGATTCTTGCAACCAGTTTTGTAATTATTTGGGGTATTGCTCTTTGGATGCTTTATACAGAATATATGAAAGATATTGCAGAGGTTCCAGCATCTTGGTTTGGAGTGTTAAATTCTCTTTTCATTATTACTTTTGCACCCCTATTTTCAAAATGGTGGGAAAGCAAGTACAACCCTAATGCAAATATGAAATATGCTATTGGTATGATATTACTGGGGATAGGTATGGCGTGCGTTGCCATTGGTGCAGCAGATATTCCTGTTGGAGCTAAAACAGCTTCAGTGAGTATGATTTGGCTTATTTTAGTGTATTTTTTCCATACTATGGGTGAATTATGTGTTTCTCCTGTAGCACTTTCTTACGTAAGTAAACTGGTTCCTGGTCGAATGATTGCGATGATGTTTGGTATATGGTACTTAGCTGTTGCTATAGGAATGAAATTAGCCGGAGTTTTTGGGGAAGCATCCGAAGGTATTGCACGAGAACAAGGGCTAAGTTATTTTTTCTGGTTGCTTACTGCAGTGGCAGTTACTCTCGGAGTAATCTCTGCTTTGCTTTATCCCGTCATAAAAAAGTTAATGCATGGAGTACGTTAGTTTACAATAGAATTAACAAAAAAACGTTCCCATTGTGGAACGTTTTTTGTTATATTGAAATCCTGTTTCAAATTTTAAAAAATGAAAAAAATTACCATACTTTTTATATTTCTTTCGGTAGGCGTTATTTCAGCCCAAGAAATAAAGTGGATGTCGATGAACGAGGCACTTGAAGCACAGGCTAAGAGCCCTAAAAAGATATTTATCGATATGTACACGGTCTGGTGTGGCCCTTGTAAATTATTGGACAGAAATACTTTCAGTAATACAGATGTAATAGCATTTATTAATAAAAACTTTTATGCGGTAAAGTTTAATGCCGAAGGAAATGAAATTGTCAATTATAAAGGAAAAGTGTATCAAAACCCTACATACGATCCTGCAAAGGCAAAAAAAAGAAATAGTGCACACCAGTTTTCAAGATTTATGGGGGTCAACGCATACCCAACGGTTTTATTTATTGATGAAAGCGGGAATTTAATAAATCGAGTGAAAGGATATCGTACCCCACCTCAGTTAGAAATTTACTTGAAGCTTTTTGGGACAGATTTATGGAAAAGTATTACTACTCAAGAGGCTTATCAAGAATACTTAGATAATTTTACCCCTCAATTTAAAGGGTAGAAAAAACCCAAATCATGAAAAACCTACTTTTACTACTTATACTTTTATCTTCAACTTTTATTTATGCTCAGGATAAAATTAAGTGGATGACCATGAATGAAGCTTTGGAAGCGCAAAAAGAGAACCCAAAAAAAATATTTATGGACGTTTACACTACTTGGTGTGGCCCGTGTAAACTATTAGATAAAAATACTTTGAGTAATAAAGATGTTATTGATTTTATTAATAAAAATTACTACTCAGTAAAGTTTAATGCCGAAGGCACCGAGGAGATTACTTTTGAAGACTTTACTTATACCAACCCTAATTATCAGCCAGAACGTAAAGGAAGAAATGCTACCCACTTTTTTGCCGATGCACTTCGAATTCCAGGGTATCCAAGTTTAGTATTTTTTGAAGAAAACGGAAAACTTATCCAAGCAGTACCTGGTTATAAAACACCCCAAGAGTTAGAGATTTATCTTAAAATGATTGCCAATGATGACTACAAAACACTCACTACGGCGGCAGCTTGGGAAGCCTATCAAAAAAAGTTTAAAGGAACGTTTAATTAAATATAAACGCTCCCTTTTCACGTGTTGAATGAAAAGGAATATTTTTCTTTTTACAGGTTTTTTTCCACCGCTTTACATACGAAGTATAATTATTTCCATCTGCAATAATCATCTCGGGTTGTAGGCTATCAATTAATCGTTCCAAATTAACTTTGGGACTTTCAGAAAGTAGAATAATTCCTCCTTTCACAGATGGAAAGACTCCCAAGCTATCCATTACAACAAAGGTCTTTTCTTTAAATTTAAATGCCGAAGGAAAGTTTTTAATGAATCTATTTTTTCTATTTTTTGCTATTCGATATTCTTTAATGGGATAGTTATTATGTATTGAAAAAGTATCTTTCTGAAAAATTTTCAATGAATCGTTAGTCGATACTCCCAACCAAGTTTTTCTCGATTTATGAAAAATAACAAGTTCTTCTTTTTCAGTATTTTTTTCAAAAAGAGCAATCCCTAAAACAAGAATGAGACTTCCCAATACTGAATATACCCACTTTTTTTGAGCCTGTTTCCACCAAATAATAATGAAAATAATTAATATATAGAATCCTATCATTTTTAGGAGTGACATAGAAATATCTTGAAAAAGAAAGGTTTCTTTCTCGGCTACCCAGTGTATAAAATGGTTCAAGAATTTTATAAGATAGTTGTATCCCAAAGCAATAAACTCTGGAAGAAGACCAATTCCAGCTAACAAAACCACCAAAATGCCATACCCAAGAAGCAGTGTTAGAAAGGGTAGAATAACTAGATTACTCACAAAGAATAATCCCGGAAATTGATGAAAATAATAAATGCTCAATGGAGCAATACCAAGTTGGGCGGCAAGTGTAACCGTGAGAATATCCCAAAACAATTTGCCTATTTTAAACCTTGGGTGATATAGCCTACTTAATTTTGGCTGAACCCAAATAATAAAGAACACAGCCAAATAACTTAGCTGAAAACCAACATGAAATAACCAATTCGGGTTGATTAATAATAAAAAGAAAAAGGAAAGGAATAGTACATTAAAAGAGTTGCTGGGTCTGTTTGTCAATGTTGCTAAAGCGAAGAATGAAAACATGGTCACAGCTCTAATAACAGAGGGTGAAAGCCCAGCAAGAAAGGCAAAACCCCAAAGAAGTATCACGATTAAAAAGGATTTTATAATGCCTCCAAATTTGAAATAGCTAAGCGGCTTTAAAATCCAAGAGAGAATAAGAAATATTATCCCAACATGTAAACCCGAAACTGCCAAAATATGGATGGCTCCGGCCGCCGCATATTCCTTATAAATTTCAGAATCAATATTACGGCGTTGCCCCAAAACAAGTGCTTCAATGATGCTTCTTTCGTTAGATTCTATAGATGTTTCTTTTAGTTTTGAAATGAGGTAATTCCTAAATTGCTCTGCCAGCCCTTTGAGAGTTGGAGATCCTTCAGCCACGTGAATAATTTCATTTTTTGAAGCTTCAATTTGGTAATACACACCCAAGTGTTGCATATATTTTTTATAATCAAATTGATGTGGATTTGAAGGTTTTCGAATCTCTTTTATTTCTGAATAAAGCACCAATTGTTCATCTACTTTTAAAGGAGTTAGTAAGCTATCTTTTTGAAAATTTAATAGAATTTTTCCTTCGACTTTTTGAGCATTTAACTGAAATACTTCAGCGATATATTTATCCTGAAAAGGCGAAGGCTTTAAAACCTCTTTTATTTTAACCTGAAGTATTTCGAACTGATTTTCAGCATTAAATTTTGAATAGTGATTCTGTTGAAATTGGGGTTGGCGTAGTTGAAAATTAGTGT
This sequence comes from Flavobacteriaceae bacterium, assembly GCA_034670265.1. Classification (GTDB taxonomy): domain Bacteria; phylum Bacteroidota; class Bacteroidia; order Flavobacteriales; family Flavobacteriaceae; genus Halomarinibacterium. The sequence continues at coordinate 92,118 of JAXMNU010000004.1, forward strand.
AACCAATACAAACAAAAAGCAATAGTGTAAAAATTTCGAAGAAAGGAAATGGCTTTAACTTGTTTCGAAATAGAAACCAAATACCAAACAAAATTAGAATACCTACTGCTAAATAGTAAACTAATGAAAAAGACATTGGAAAAAGATACGCTAGCACAATACCTATAACTAAGGCAATAGCTAACTGTATCATGGTAAAATGAATAAATTTCACTTCTAGCGAATCTTATTCGCCTAAATAAGTAACTGGGAAGTAAACTAAAGATAAAAAAAAATTAAATAATTCGTCTCACTTCAACAAAGGCATCTTTCCAATAATCCTCTTCTAACGATGAAACAATTACCCCTCTGGAAGAGGTAGAGTGGATAAATAAAATTTCACCTTTTTTGGATTCTATCACCAATCCTACGTGGTTTATCACTCTTCTATTTTTATTAGTTTGAAAAAAAAGGAGGTCACCTTCAGCAGTTTCCTTTATAGAAATAGGGATTCCTTTAGTTGCCATATCCCTCGAAATTCTTGGCAGTGCAATATTTTCTTCTTTAAAAGAGACATAGACCAAACCTGAGCAATCCATTCCCTTTTTAGTAGTACCGCCAAATTTGTATCGGGTACCTTTAAAGGACTTTGCGTAATTCACAATTTTTGATGCCTTTTTTGCTGTAACCGGCACAGAACTATCACCAATAATTGTAGTGTTGGTTGGTTTTCTTGACGAGCCACAAGAGGATATAAGTATGGTTATGAAAAGCAGTAGAGTGAGGTTTTTCATAATTTCAATAGATTTGGTTCTGCTAAAATTATGAAAAAAATTATTTAGTAAGTGTAGAAACTATCAATTTTGCTGTTTTTTTACTGGCTCCTTTACCGCCTAGGGCAACTTCTAGGTCGTAATAATCCAAAAATAGTACAGCGCGGTGGTATTCATCTAAAATTTTAGTAAGCTCTTTTTTTAGGTTTTTTGAAGTAAAATCATTTTGGATAAGTTCTGTAACTGCAGGTTTATCAAGAATAAGATTTACCAACGAAATGTATTTCAGCTTGATAATTCTTTTTGCAATTTCGTAAGAAATCCACCCTCCTTTATAACAAACCACTTGAGGAACTTTATATAAAGCAGTTTCTAAAGTAGCCGTTCCAGAAGTAACTAAAGCAGCGTGGGATAGGCTTAATAAATCATAGGTTTTATTAAGCAATAGATGCACATTGTCCTTTTCAATAAACTGATGGTAAAACTCCTTTTCCTGACTTGGTGCCCCAGCAATAACAAATTGATATTCTTGAAAATCGTCCACCACAGAAAGCATCACTTTCAGCATTTTTGAAATTTCTTGCTTTCTACTACCAGGAAGTAACGCAATAATGGGTCTTTCGTCAAGATTATTTTCTTTTCTAAAAACAGAAGGAAGTGCCTGTTTTCTGTTAGAAATAGCATCGAGCAATGGATGCCCAACAAAATGAACAGGATAATCGTATTTTTTATAAAAATCCTTCACAAACGGAAGCACCACATACATATGGCCTATGGTCTGTTTTATCGTTTTTACCCTACTAGCTCGGGACGCCCACACTTGAGGGCTTATATAATAATGTGTTTTAAAACCATTTGGTTTTGCCCATTTTGCAATGCGAAGGTTAAAACCAGAGTTATCGATAAATATTAAAGCATCTGGGTTATATGCTGAAATATCTTTTTTACAAAGGGCAAAGAGTTTCTTAATTTTTGGAAGGTTTTTTATTACTTCGGCAAAGCCCATAATAGCTCTGTCTTTATAATGAACTACTAAATCTCCTCCTTGAGCAGCCATAAGATCGCCTCCCCAAAACCGAAACTGTGCTTTAGGGTCTTCTCTTTTAAGCGCTTTCATAAGATTGGAGCCATGTAAATCTCCAGAAGCTTCTCCAGCAAGAAGGTAATATTTCATCTAAAGAAAATAAATTAAATAGGCTGTAATTGCCGTTACAAATGTTGCTAATAATACTCCGCGAGCTCGATATTCTCTATTAATTTTCAAAAATCCAAAAAATACTGCCAAATTGGGTAGTGCTCCAAGGGTTAATAGCATCCATAGATTTTGCGAATTTAAATAAAGGTTAAACGTGTGAACAAATTCCTGATTCTTTAGCTGCGCAACAATAAAAGTACATACAATAACACCTAAGGTATTGCTTATAATTCCGACTAAAAAACCAATAAATATTTCTTTCTTCATATTAAATATCCCAAGAATTTATATCCTTTATTACGTGATGTGCTGTTAAATCGAATTGCACGGGAACCACCGAAATATATCCATTTTTCAAAGCCCATTCATCAGTATCTTCACCTTTGTCTTCATTAACAAACTCGCCTGTGAGCCAATAGTATTCTCTACCTAGCGGACTTTTCCGTTTGTCGAAAGTTTCAATCCAATGGGCGTTTGCCTGTCTGCAAACTTTTATTCCTTTTATATCTTTTTCTGAAAGTTTAGGAAAATTTACATTGAGTACGACACCTTCTGGTAATCCGTTCTCCAAACACTCTAAAGTAATTTTCTTCACAAACGATTTAATAGGTTCAAAATTAGCATTCAATGAGTAATCTAATAATGAAAATCCAATAGCAGGAATGCCTGTTGTTCCTGCTTCTACTGCAGCACTCATCGTTCCACTGTAAATCACATTAATGGAAGAATTACTTCCGTGATTAATTCCACTTACACAAAGGTCGGGTTTGCGTTTTAAGATTTCATTGGTGGCGAGTTTTACACAATCGGCTGGTGTCCCGCTACAGCTATATTCGGTTTGCGGTGCATTTTTATCTATAATTACTTTATCGCAATATAGGGTGTCATTTACGGTAATGGCATGACCCATGCCGCTTTGAGGAGAATCTGGTGCCACAACGCAAACGGTACCTATTTCGTTCATAACTTCAATAAGTGTACGAATGCCAGGAGCTGTAATTCCGTCATCGTTAGTAACAAGGATAAGGGGTTTGTCTTTTTTCATGGAATTTATTAATGTCATAAAAATACAGTTATTAATTCTGAATTCTAAATTTTGATTTTTAAATTTTTAAGAAGAGTGGTTTAACAAAAAATTAGTATCATTATGCTTTCTTGGCACGGTTTTTTAGCTAATTTAGAAGTCTTAAAAAATGACGATAAGCGTTTTATGAAATGCCCGCTCGAAAATTAACGGATTTATGATTATAAAATTTAATAGGCATTCAATCATACCATTAAAGAAAAATTTATCAAGAATGATTAAAAAGAATCTCAAAATTTTATTGCTTGCTGTTTTTGTAGCTGTAGCATCTTGTAGTTTTACAACCAAAGAGTTTAACGATCCCGAAAAAGATAAATTATTAATCGATTTAATTACATACGTTCTTGACAAAGGACATTACGACCCCAAAGAAATGGATAATGCTTTTTCTGCAGGTGTCTACAAAGACTTTATTGAGGCAATGGATCCCTTGAAACGTTATTTCTTAGATTCAGATTTGGAAGAATTTAGTGTGTACGAAACTGAAATTGATGATCAAATTCGAAATAAAGACCTTACCTTTTTTAGTGCTGTATTCGATAGATATATGCAGCGAGTTGAAGAATCTAAAGTGTATTATAAAGAAATTTTAAGCGAGCCGTTCGATTATTCTGTAGATGAAAAAATTAATGTAGATTACGATAAACTCCCATACACAACTTCAAAAAAGGAATTAAAAGAACGTTGGAGACAACAATTAAAGTTTTCTACTATCTCCAATTATTATGATTTAGTTGAAGAAAAAAATAATGCTCCTAAAAAGAAAAAAGAAGCAGAAGAAAAAGGAGAAACGTATATTGAAAGTGAAAATGCTAAGTTGACTCTTGAAGAGATGGAAGCCAAAGCGCGTCAAACTTCTATCACTGCCTTAGACGATTACTATGACTTTACAAATGATCTTGAACGTAAAGATTACTTTGCAGTATTTCTAAATACTATTGTTGAAGAATTTGATCCACATACCAACTATTTTGCACCACCAGATAGAGATCGTTTCGATTTACGAATGAGTGGAAAACTCGAAGGAATTGGAGCAAGACTTCAAAAGAAAAATGACTATATCACAATTGTTGAAGTAATAAGTGGTGGTCCTGTTTGGCGAGGTGAACATATGGATGTAGGGGATGCTATTTTAAAAGTTAAGCAAGAAGATGAAAAAGAACCTGTTAGTATTGTTGGGATGCGAGTGGACGATGCAGTTAAATTGATAAAGGGCCCAAAAGGAACTAAGGTAACGTTAACTGTAAAGCGAGTTGATGGCACCATTGAAGAAGAAACCATTACTCGTGATGTGGTAGAACTTGAAGAAACCTATGCAAAATCAAGTCTTATTGAAAAAGAAGATAAAAAATATGGACTTATCAATCTTCCTGCATTTTATTTCGATATGAAAGATTATGGGGAGCGCAATTCTGCAACCGATGTAAAAAAAGAAATCGAAAGCCTGAAAGCCGAAGGAATGGAAGGTTTGGTTTTAGATCTTCGTGATAATGGAGGAGGTTCGTTACGAACTGCTGTAGATATTGCCGGATTGTTTATAAAGGAAGGACCTGTGGTACAAGTGGCTTCGGGAGGAAAAAAGAAAGAAGTACTAGAAGATGAAAATGAAGAAATTGTTTGGGATGGACCATTAGTAATATTGGTTAACGAATTGTCTGCTTCGGCTTCTGAAATTTTAGCCGCTGCCATGCAAGATTATAAAAGAGCCATTATTATTGGTAGTGAACAATCTTACGGAAAAGGAACGGTTCAAAATATGATTGACCTTAATCAATGGTTACGTCAAAATGATATGGGCGATATGGGTGCCTTAAAGTTAACAACTCAAAAATTTTATCGAGTTAATGGAGGTTCTACCCAACTTGAAGGTGTAAAAAGCGATGTGGTGATGCCAGACAGATATAGCTATATCGAAATTGGAGAAAGAGATTACGATAATCCTTTGCCATACGATAAAATAAGTCCAGCAACCTATAAAGCTTGGGATGGCTATATCGATTACGAAGGTACTATTAATAGAAGTAAAGAGCGAATGGCGAAAAGTGAACAACTTCGATTAATAGATGAAAATGCGAAGTACATTAAGAAATCTAGAGACGAAAATTTTGTCACACTTAATTTCAATCAATATGCTGCAGATATCGAAAGACGAAAAGAAGAAACCAAGAAATTTGATGCTATTGGTGAATATGATAATAAGCTAAGTTATCGTTCACTTCCTAATGAAATAGCTCTGATGAGACAGGATACAACGCTTCAGGAAAAAAGAAAGAGATGGCATAAAAACTTGGCTAAAGATATTTATATTGAAGAGGCTGTTAATGTGCTTGAAGATTTAAAACTAAACAATATTAGAAGCGGAAAAGTGGCCAAGATTAAAAACTAATAGTATGGTCCCCTCCAAATCATTGGGAAATATAGCGCTCCAAAAGTTTAAGAAAAACTTTTGGGGCGTTTTTAGTTTTTCATTTTTAATGATTTGTGTCTTAGTTGCCGTTTTTGCCTATGCTTTGGCTCCAGATAATTCCCAAAATGCCAATCAAATGCATCTTTCCATTCATTCGAAACCACCAGGCTTTACAGTTAAGATGCTAACATTGCCATCAAAGGAAGTAGCACAAAGTGGATTATCTGTTTTTTTCCTAGGAAAGAAAACAACCGATACCGAAATTCCAATTTCCAATTATTCATTGAATGAAAATTCCATTGAAATAACTGAATTTACTTCAGATGGAACTGCGGGATTAACTAAAGAGTACACGTTAACTTTATTTCCGAATGCTTCTACATCAAAAGACATTGCTTCAGAATATATTTCAGAAAAAAAATTCCTTCTAGGGACTGATAAATACGGGCGTGACTTGTTAAGTAGAATGCTAATTGGTATAAGAATTTCACTAGCTATTGGTTTTGTAGCAGTGTTTATTTCACTAATAATAGGAATTACTTTAGGGGCAACAGCAGGTTATTTTGGTGGAAAAATAGATGCGGCCATTATGTGGCTTATAAATGTTACTTGGTCTATCCCAACCTTACTTTTAGTAATCGCTATTACATTAGCCCTAGGGAAAGGATTTTGGCAGGTATTTATTGCCGTTGGACTTACCATGTGGGTTGAGGTGGCTCGTGTGGTTAGAGGGCAAGTAATGGGTGTAAAGCAAATGCAGTTTGTTATAGCGGCTAAGTCTTTAGGGTTTAGCCATTGGCGTATTGTTACGAATCATATTTTACCCAATAGTTTAGCCCCTGTTATTATTATTTCTGCGGCTAATTTTGCAGGAGCAATTTTAATTGAAAGTGGTTTAAGTTTCTTAGGAATTGGTGCGCAACCTCCTATGCCTAGTTGGGGTGGTATTATAAAGGATCACTATTCGTATATTATTTTAGGAAAACCTTATTTAGCCATTATTCCTGGAATTGCCATTATGAGTTTGGTAACTGCTTTTATGCTTATTGGAAATGCATTAAGAGATGTGTTAGATGTGAAGAATTAATGTATGAATAGAAAATATCTGTATCCTATTTTAATTATCCTTGTAGTTAGTGTTCTCTATTTTGCTGAAAAATATGTAGACAAACAAACGGAAGCATATCCAGACACATCAAAAGTTGAGATTGAATCTTCTTCAGAGTTTTCTGAAAATCTATTGCCAACATCAACTACCGGAGCGATAGTGGAACACGGCTTTTTTACCTTATCCTATTCTGAAATTCATGAACAAGCCGAATGGGTCGCTTACGAACTCACAACATCGCATTTTTCTAAAAACGAATTCGACCGCCCTTATTTTGTAGAAGATAGAGAAGTAAAAACGGGTTCTGCAGATTGGCGTAACTATAAAAACTCGGGCTATGATCGTGGGCATCTTTGCCCTGCAGGAGACAGACGCTTTTCTTATGAAGCATATCACGAAACATTTTTAACGAGTAATATAAGTCCGCAGGATAGAGAGTTTAATTCGGGAGTATGGAATTACTTAGAACAAAAAGTTCGCTATTGGGCAAATAAATACGATGGAATTTATGTGATAACGGGAGGTGTTTTAAAAGACGGTTTAACTACTATTGGTGATGAAAACGTTTCAGTTCCAGAGGAATTTTATAAAATTGTTTTGGATGCTTCAGATGGAAGTTACAAAGTATTGGCTTTTTTAATTCCGAATAAACCCACTAGTAATTCATTTTATGAATTTGTTGTTACAGTTGACGAAATTGAAGAAAAAACAGGTATCGATTTCTTTTCAGAATTACCAGATTCTGTAGAAAATAAGTTAGAAACAACTATTGAATTGAAAGGCTGGGGGAAGCGCTAACGATGCTATTATTCAAATAATGAAGATTTATTAATACGCCTTCGCACTTATTTTTTGTATTATAAAATTTACAAAAAATAAGGTGCTCGCCACCCCAGAGTAGGATTCAATTTTTTTTGAATCTTAACGATTGATGTAATTTGATGCGTCCAATTTCACAAAAATAAAGAGTAGAATAGTAAAGCCCCATAGGCTGGATCCTCCGTAGCTAATAAAAGGAAGCGGAATTCCAATGGTAGGAAATAATCCTGTTACCATTCCCACATTTACAAAAAAGTGAAAAAATAGAATAGAGGCTATTCCATACCCGTATACCCTTCCAAAGGTGGTTTTTTGTCTTTCAGCAAGTATAAGTAGTCTAATAATTAAGAAAACAAAAAGACCCACTACCGTAAGTGAACCCAGAAAACCCCATTCCTCACCAACGGTGCTAAAAATATAGTCTGTGTGTTGTTCTGGCACAAAATTTCCTTTTGTTTGTGTCCCTTGAAGCCATCCTTTTCCTGTCCAACTACCACTACCAATGGCAATTTCACTTTGGTTGGTATTGTATCCAATTCCTTTTTCGTCAACTTCTTTACCTAATACAATATTGAATCTGTCTCTGTGCCGTTGTTCAAAAACAGAGTTAAACACATAACTCACCGAAAATGTAAACCCAATACAAGCTGCAGTAACGATAGCATATTGAGACCAATTAACTCGTTTACGTTTCTTTTTCTTTAAAAGGATTATGGCTAAGACAATTAGGATAATCAAAATCATCCATTGAATCCCAATAAGAAGTGTTCCTACAAAAAGTAGCGAAGCAATAAAACCAATTAGCACAAAAATATAATTAAGCCCTTCTCGATATAATGGAAACACAAAAGCGGCATACACCAATGCGCTTCCTGGGTCGGGTTGCGGAATGATAAACAACGCAGGTAAAGCTATAATAAGAAAGGTGCGAAGCTGGTGTTTCAACTCCTTCATATTGGTTTGAATATCACTCACATATTTCCCCAAAGCCAATGCGGTGGCTGCTTTAGCAAACTCACTTGGCTGAAGTCCAATAGAGCCAAAGGAATACCACGAAGTGGCTCCGTTTACATTCTTGCCGAAGATAAATAAACCCAATAATGAAGCCAATGACACTAAATAAATAATACTTGAAAATCGTTCGTAAAATTTTGAATCAATCGCTAAAATGAAGATGATTAAGACAATACTTGATCCAATAAAAATAAGTTGTTTAAAATATATTTGGTTAAAATCGAAGAAGCCTTGAGCAGAGTCACTTAAAGAAGCAGAATAAATATTAAGCCATCCTATGGTTACTAGCGCTATGTATGAAAAAATGGTCAACCAATCTAACTGCACATTTCTTTTATAATCTCCCATTACTGATTGATTTTAAAAGGTTCGCCACTGTAAGGCTTGTTATATTCATCCATTAAACTACCCTTAAGGACAAAGTCTTCCATGTCTTTTCGGGTGATTTCTCCTTTCAGATATTTTTCTATCATAAGCCCAGCAATTCTTCCAGCCCAACGGGAGCCCCAATAGCCGTTTTCAACAAAAACAGCAATGGCAATTTTTGGGTCATCTTTAGGAGCAAAAGCTACAAAAACCGAATGATCTGTTAACTGCATTCGTTTTCCGTTTACCCGAATATAATTCTCTGCAGTTCCTGTTTTTCCGCAGATTTCTATTCCCGGAATTTGTATGTAGGCTGCTGTTCCATAATTATAAACATCGAACATTCCTTGAATTACAGGCTCAAAGTATTCAGGATCAATTGTTGTATGATTTTTTTCAGTATATTTTTCAGGAATACTATCGGCCCCCACGATATTTTTTATAATGTGTGGCCTATAATAATAGCCTCTATTGGCAATGGCAGCAGTAAAATTAACCATTTGCATAGGAGTTAAAGAAACCTCTCCTTGACCAATAGAATTTGAAATGGTGGCCGGGGTATACCATTTATATTTTGGGTATTGATAGGCTCGATTGTAATAGTCACTATCGGGAATTAACCCTTTATTTCCAGCAGGAAGATCGTATCCTAAATAATTTCCGAGACCAAAACTTACCAAATGCTCTCTCCAGTGATCAATCCCTTCTTGGGGTGTGGGATATTTATCTATTGTTCTTCGGTAAACTGTTGCAAAATAAGCATTACACGAATTTGCAATTCCTGGAATCATACTTAAAGGAGTGCTGTGATGGTGACAACCTAAAGTTCTATTTCCATAGCGATAGCCACCATGACAGTAAATACGCTCATCCAAATCAATGACGCCTTCCTGAAGACCTATTAAAGCAGTGAGTGCTTTAAAAGGTGATCCGGGTGGATATTCACCTTGTAATACTCTGTCAAAAAGAGGTTTGGCTATGGTATCGTAATATAATTTGGTGAAGTTTTTTGAACGTTCTCTCCCAACTAACAGTGCAGGGTCATAATTAGGAGCAGCGACCAATGCTAATATCTCTCCAGTTTTTGGCTCCAAAGCAACAATACCCCCTCGTTTGTTAATCATTAAATCTTCTCCATATTGCTGAAGTGCTGCATCAATCGTTAACATGATGTCGTTTCCTCGAGTTGGAAGCGTATCAAAAATTCCTTCTTTATAAGGACCAATGTCTCTGTTAAATCGATCCTTTTGAATGTATTTTACCCCTTTTGTTCCTCGTAACACTTCTTCATATTGCTTTTCAACGCCACCCATACCTATGAGTTCTCCCATTTGGTAGTATGGGTTTTGTTTGATGATGCGCTCGTTTACTTCAGAAATATATCCTAACACATTGGAAGAGTGCCTCACATGATAATTCCGTAAAGATCTTTTCTGAATATAAAACCCTCGGTATTTATACATTTTTTCAGACAATGCAGCGTATTCACTTTTGGTTAACTGCGGAATAAATACCTGAGCAATTCTTGGAGAATACACCCAAGCTTTTTCGAGGATTCTTGTGAAGTCCTCTTTTTCAATTTTCAGAAGTTTGCAAAACTCTAATGTGTCTAATGGTTTTACATCTTTCGGGATAACCATAACGTCATAAGATGGCTGGTTTGAAACCAATAAGTTGCCTTTTCTGTCAAAAATATAACCTCTTTGGGGGTAGTTGTAAACTACTTTTACGGCGTTATTTTCGGAAAGTTTTTGATAGCTGGTATCGTAAATTTGAAGATAAAAAAGCCTAGCTGCAAAAACAACTCCTGTTATTAAAACAATAGAAAGAAGTAATAGTTTTCTCATCAACTTTTCTTACCAAATAAATAAAGAGTACAAAATATTAGTATTGTAGTGAATACCCCAGAAAATAACGCAGATTTTAAGATGAAAAGTATCTGGCTTGTGTTAAAAATCTCCAGAGAAAAAAGCACCAAATGATGGAAAAAAACCATACTTACTATAAACACTAATTGCTGAGAAAAGCTAGCGGTGTTAATCTTGACAGTATTATACTCATAACTCACTCCAAAGGAGTATTTTAAAACCAAAGGGCGAATCCAAGCAATAAATACCGAAGCTCCTGCGTGAATTCCTCCGGAGTTGCTAAACATGTCGATACTTAAACCTAATAAAAAACTCATGAAAATGAGCAATCCTTTATTTCCTGTAAGTGGATACATTATAATAAAGAAAATGTACAAATACGGATTAACATATCCCAAGAAATTAATATGGTCAAGAAGTACTACCTGTAGCAAGACCAACACAATAAATCGCAGCGCGTTTATAAAAATTTCATTATTCCACATTTGCCGCTTCGTTTTCCAATTCCTTTATTTCTTTTGCATCTTTTCGAGCGATAAGATATAGATGTTTCAAACTTGTCATATCTGCAAATAGGTCGATGCTTATATTATAATAATCACCAACATCTTCAATGACAAAATCCTTAACAGTACCAATTAAAACACCTTCGGGGAAGATAGTAGAGCGACCATCAGTAACAATAGTATCTCCCAAAGCAACATTGGCTACTCTTGGTATTTCCTTTAACTGAACAACATTTGGGTTTTTGCCATCCCAAATCATAGTGCCAAAATGATTCGATTTTTTAAACTTCGCAGCCACTTGGCTATTCGAATTTAAAATTGATTGTACCGAAGCATAATTCTTAGATGTATGACTTACAATACCCACAACACCTTTTGAAGAAATGACCCCCATATCTATAACTACACCATTCCCAGCTCCTTTATTAATGGTCAATTGGTTTTTGGTTTTTGAATAACTATTGTTAATTACTTTCGCTCCAATTATTGAAAAAAGAGTATCGTTAACAGGCTGAATGGAATCTAAAGAAGGAATAATTTCTTCCATATTCTGAAGTTGTAAACGAAGCAACCTATTCTCTTCAGTAAGGGTTTGATTTTGATCTTTTAAATCGAAGTAATCTGTAATCGAACTTTTTACCGAATAAACACCACCCGATATAAAATTGGCAGAATTTACATATTGATTCTTATGATACGAATGGGAATTGATAGTAAGAAAAACCGAAACTAAAAAAAGCACAAAAAACAACAGGAAATTTTTATTCCGAATGAAGAAATAGATAATCTGTTGCATTCTACGTTATTTCTTATTTAATCAATACACTCTTGTATTTTGCAAGGTTTTTTAAACAAATTCCTGTTCCACGAACTACTGCGCGTAAGGGGTCTTCTGCAATATAGACGGGAAGATCAGTTTTTTGAGATAGTCGCTTGTCTAGACCACGTAGCATAGATCCTCCACCAGCTAGATAAATACCTGTATTGTAAATATCTGCGGCTAATTCTGGAGGTGTTTGCGATAGCGTTTCCATAACGGCGTCCTCAATACGCAAAATAGACTTGTCTAAGGCTTTCGCAATTTCTCGATAGGAAGTTTGTACCTGTTTTGGTTTTCCAGTGAGCAAATCACGACCTTGTACGTCCATTTCGTCTGGTGGTAACTCTAAGTCTTCCGTGGCTGCACCAATTTGAATTTTTATTTTTTCAGCAGTACGTTCCCCTACATATAAATTGTGTTGGGTGCGCATATAATAGACGATGTCATTGGTAAAAACATCTCCCGCAATTTTCACAGATTTGTCACAAACAATTCCGCCTAGGGCAATGACTGCAATTTCGGTAGTACCCCCTCCAATATCTATGACCATATTTCCTTTAGGCTGCATAATATCTACTCCAATACCAATTGCTGCAGCCATAGGTTCGTGAATAAGATATACTTCTTTTCCATTTACCCTTTCGGCACTTTCTTTTACCGCACGCATTTCTACTTCGGTAATTCCGCTAGGGATACAAATAACCATTCGTAAGGAAGGAGTAAGCCACTTTTTCTTTAAAGCTGGAATGTCTTTAATGAACATATTAATCATTTTCTCACTCGCATCGAAGTCGGCAATTACACCATCTTTTAACGGTCTAATAGTTTTGATGTTTTCATGGGTTTTTCCCTGCATTCGGGCAGCTTCTCTTCCTACAGCAATAATTTTTCCAGTGATGCGGTCACGGGCGACAATAGAAGGTGCATCCACAACTACTTTGTCGTTGTGAATGATAAGCGTATTGGCCGTTCCAAGGTCGATAGCTATTTCTTCGGTGAGAAAATCAAAAAATCCCATAATGGTTTAAAGTATCAATAATTATTTAATGGCTTGGTATTCTTACAAATGTAATAATTTTTAGTGCTTAAAATGTCTTACGCCAGTAAATACCATTGCGACGTTATTTTTGTTGCAATATTCTATGCTTAATTCATCTTTTATAGACCCGCCTGGCTGAATTACAGCTGTAATTCCCGCGTTCTCTGCAATTTCCACACAATCTGGAAAAGGGAAAAAGGCATCACTTGCCATCACAGCTCCTTTTAAATTAAATTTGAAAGAAGTTGCTTTATCTATGGCTTGACGCAGGGCATCTACTCTGGATGTCTGTCCCGTACCACTAGCGCAAAGTTGTTTGTTCTTTGCTAGTACAATGGTGTTGGACTTGGTATGTTTACACACTTTTGAAGCAAACAATAAATCTTCTAACTCGTTTGTGGTGGGTTTATTGTGAGTGACTTCGGTTAAATTTTCTGAAGTGTCTGTTAAGTGATCTCGGTCCTGAACTAAGGCACCATTTAAACACGATCGCACTGTCGTTTTGGGTAATTCAATTTGTTTTTGAACTAATATAATTCGGTTCTTTTTACCTTTCAGAATTTCCAACGCTGTATTGGAATAAGATGGTGCAATCACTACTTCACAGAATAACTTATGAATTTCTTCGGCAGTAGCTTCATCAATTTCAGTATTGCTAATTAAAATTCCGCCAAAGGCCGAAACAGGATCACCCGCCAAGGCGTCAACGTAGGCTTCTTTTACAGTATTTCTCTGAGCAATTCCGCATGCGTTGTTATGCTTCAGAATAGCAAAAGTAGGAGCCTCGCCAGCAAATTCATTCATTAAATTTACCGCAGCATCTACATCCAGTAAATTGTTATAGCTTAATTCTTTTCCGTGTAAATTATCGAACATAGCTTCAAAATCTCCAAAGAAAAATCCTTTTTGATGTGGGTTTTCACCATAGCGAAGCACCTTTCCGTTAGTTTCACTCACTTTTAATGAAGCAATTTCGTGGTTGCTATTAAAATAGTTGAAGATAGCCGAATCGTAATGCGAAGAAACATTAAAGGCTTTTGCTGCAAAATGCTTACGCTGTCCCAAAGTAATTTCACCGTTTTCGTCAAACAATATTTGAAGAAATTCTTCGTAATCTTCCATCGAAGAAACACAAAGGGTGTCTTTAAAATTTTTGGCAGCGGCACGGATTAAAGAAATACCTCCAATATCAATTTTTTCAATAATGTCTTGTTCACTCGCTCCAGAAGCAACCGTTTTTTCAAAAGGATATAAATCTACTATCACCAAATCCAACTGAGGGATATCGTATTGTTTCATTTCGGCAACATCACTTTCGTTGTCTTGTCTATTTAAAATTCCACCAAAAACTTTAGGGTGAAGCGTTTTTACGCGACCTCCTAAAATGGAAGGGTAATCGGTAATTTCTTCCACAGGAATAACATTAATTCCCATATCATTAATAAATTTTTCTGTCCCTCCCGTAGAATAAAGTGTAACACCCAATTGGTCTAATTTTTCCACAATGGGGGCTAAGCCGTCTTTGTGAAATACTGAAATTAAAGCCGATTGGATTTTAAGTGAATTTGCCATGAAAATAAAAAGTGCTGAATTAAGTTGCAAAAGTACATAATTCCTAAGGAAATTTGTAACATATCTTTACCTAAAAAGACCTATCTTTAAGCTACCAAAAAAATAGGTTTCTCAAGCTATGATAATCTACCTTAGAGTATTAAAAGAAAGCTTCAATTTTGCAATTAACGCATTAAAAAACAACAAACTACGTACGTTTTTGTCGTTATTGGGAGTAACCATTGGTATCTTTTCAATTATTGCTGTGCTTGCCTCTGTGGATTCGCTTAAAAGCGAAATTGAAGATAGCATTAGCGGATTAGATAATAGCACTATTTATTTGGGGAACTTTTCTTTTGGTCCCACCGATGTGCCACGTTGGAAGTGGGAGCAATTTCCAACTTCAAGTTACGAAGAATACCAATATCTTAAAAAAGCAATGCCAGATGTTGAAGCCATTTCTTACACATTGAATGTTCCTAACGAAACGATGAAGTATGAAGACAAATCTGTGGAGAATGTCAATATTGGTGCAGTAACCTTTGAGTATTACGATATTGAAGATTTGAAAATTGAAGAAGGCCGATTTTATAATGAATTAGAGTCAAACAGTGGTTCCAATGTGGTGGTCTTGGGTCATGAAATCTCAAATTCTTTATTTGGTTCTTCGGTGCAAGCTATTGGTAAAAAAGTGCGTTTATACGGCCAAAAATTTACAGTGATAGGGGTTTTGAAAAAGGAAGGTTTTGCTTTAGGAGATTCTAAAGATACTGCCGTTTTTCTGCCGGTTAATGTGCTTCGGAAAATGTTTGGGACCAACGATAAAAATCTTTTTCCGTTCATTATTATTAAACCTGAACAGGATGTGGATAATGCCGAATTTATCGCCATGCTGAAACAAAAAATGCGTTTAAAACGCGGTTTAAAAGCGGAAGATACCGACACCTTTTTTGTGAATCAATTACAAGGATTTACTGATGCCATAGACAGTATCACCGGAAGCATGAATGTGATAGGTGGAATTATTAGTCTATTCTCTTTGTTGGTGGGAGGTTTTGGAATCGCGAATATTATGTTTGTGAGTGTAAAAGAGCGTACTAACTTAATTGGCATCCAAAAATCGCTAGGCGCAAAACGAAGGTTTATTTTATATCAATTTTTATTTGAAGCGATGATTTTAGCAATTATTGGAGGCTTAATCGGACTCCTATTGGTTTTTATTGCTTCCCTTATAGTGTCCCAGTTTACGGGCGATTTTGAGTTTATTCTTTCCCCATGGAATATGTTTATTGGTACTGCCATTGCCGCCATAATAGGGTTAATTTCAGGAATACTACCTGCTATTAAAGCTTCAAAATTAGATCCAGTGGAGGCGATACGTACAGGAATGTAGTTCTTTATAAAATTTCAGAAACTTGCTCGTTTACCCATTCTAAAAATACTTCATCTTCTTTGGTAAAAGGGTCTATGGTGTGCGAATCAATATCTATTTGCCCAATATTTTTTCCATCCTTAAATAACGGAATCACAATTTCAGACTTTACCGTAATACTACATGCAATATAATTGTCTTGTGCTTTTACATCGGGCACCACAAAATTGGTATTGCTTTCGGCTACTTGTCCGCAGATTCCTTTTCCAAAAGGTATCACCGTATGGTCTGTGGGTTCTCCTGCAAAGGCCTTTAAATGTAGCGTTCTTTCAGCTTCATTGGCAAAATAAAAGCCTACCCAATTGTAATAATCGATATTGTTTTGAAGAATTTCGCAAACTTGGGTTAACTTTTCATTTACGGAAGATTTTTCCGTAGAAAGAAGCGCAGTTATTTGTGGTTTTAAGGTTTCAAAAGACATAGCAAAAATTTTCAGCAAAGGTATTTTAAAATTGAAAACCAAAGGGAACATCTATTTAACTATTTTTGAAGTATGAAGGAACTTTTCAGAAAATATCAATCGGTACTTCGATTTTTACTACTTTTCTTGGGTTCGTATATTATTTTGAGTCTTATCTATGGAGGATATCTCGCACTTTCAAAAGGGGAATCCAACACTTCAGATTTTATTACGCAATTGGTGGCAGAGCAGAGTAGTGCTGTGTTGAATACCCTTGGTTATAATGCTGAAGTCATTGCAAACGAAGCCTTACCAAGTATGCAGCTTTGGGTGCAAGGCGTTTGGGTGGGACGCATTATTGAAGGCTGTAATGCCATAAGTATTATCATTTTATTTGCATCTTTTATCATTGCGTTTTCGGCATCTTTTAAAAAAACTTTAGTATTTCTTTTTGCAGGAGCTACTTTAATTTATGCAGTTAATATTGTTCGGATTGCTATTTTGGCAATTGCTTTGTATCAATATCCCGAATATCAAGAGGTGTTGCATACCGTTGTTTTCCCCGGCATTATTTATAGTCTCGTGTTTATCCTTTGGGTTGTTTGGGTTAGAAATTTAAACCTAAGTAAAAGAAATAATTCCCCCTTTGAAGGGGGAGAAAGGGGGATGTATGAAGAGTAAAGGAGCAAAAATAGTACTCGTTGTAATACTTTTAGTCTGTCTGGTTGCCATTCGAGCCTTTGCGTCTTCCTTGTTTTATGATCCATTAATTGCCTTTTTTAAAACGAATCACATCACAGAAGCATTACCAGAAATGAATATTCCAAAATTGTTACTCAATCTGTCGCTTCGATTTTGGCTTAATACCGTAATTTCCTTGGCGATTCTTTGGGTGTTTTTTAAGAAAAGGGACATTGTAAAGCTTTCTGCTTTTTTATTCGGTATCACTTTTATCCTCTTGATTAGTGTATTTTATGTTTTATTAAAAACATCTGAAAATGAATCGTATATGCTGCTATTTTATGTACGCCGATTTCTAATTCATCCTATCTTTTTACTACTTTTAATTCCAGCGTTTTATTTTCAGCGGAATGTGAAATAGAGTATCTTTACACTCTAAATTTCACACAATGAAAAACCTATTTTTTATAGCTATTTTAACCCTAAGTCTTACTGCTTGTAAAGACAAAGTAAAAGAGCCCGAAGGCCCTACTCAAATGGAAGAGGTTATTGCCGTTCATGACGAACTCATGCCAAAAATGGGTACTATTGGCGAACTTATTGGGAAATTGGAAGCATCTATAGATTCTACCAATGTAGATTCTATGAAAGTGACAGCCATTCAAAATTTAAAAGGAGCCAATCAAGAAATGATGACTTGGATGATGGCGTTTGGAGATACTTTTGATAGTGCCGAAGTCTTGGACGGAAAAGAACTTTCTGTAGAAAAACAAAAAGCACTTGATACATTTCAAAATAGCGTAAATGACTTAAAATCCTCTATGGAGAATGCTATTTCCAATGCCGAAAAATTGTTAAACAACTAATTTGTTAAAAATACGTTAGAGAAGTAGGGCTTTCAGATGGGAAGCCTTATTTTTTTGTAAATTTGTGCTGTGCAAACAATTGTTTCCATACTTCTTTCATCTTTAATACTACTAAGTAGTAGTGGCTTGGCGTATGCCAAACACTATTGTGGTAGTTTCGAAATGCTTGCAAAAGTGACCCTTGGAGAAGAATCGCTTTCTTGTGGGATGAACATGAAGATCTACGACCCAGTTTGTGGAGATGAAAAGGAAGAAAGTCATAGTTGCTGTAGTAATAAATACCTGAAAGTAACTACAGACGACCATTTTAATAAAGTGGCTTTTGATTTTGACTTTCAAGGAGAATGGATTTTTATCCCAGTAGAAACGCTAGAAATTCAAGAAATTATAGTTCTTTCAAAAAAAGAATTTGTCCGTAATTATTACCGCCCCCCTCCATTAGAACAGGATTTACAAATTCTGTACGAAACTTTCCTCATTTGATTTTTAAGGTATAACTCAGGTTGTTTGAGTATCACGCCAATGGCGGATGATTTAAAAACAACATATGTTCTTAAGTTAAACCTTAAATAAAAAAATCATGAAACATACATATCAAGTCACAGGAATGACCTGTGATGGCTGCAAAAAATCTGTAGAAGAAAAGCTAAGCGCTGTTGAAGGAGTTACTTCAGTAGAAGTACATTTAGACAAAGGTGAAGCCTCCGTTTCTATGGAACATCACATCTCTTTGGAGGTACTTCAAAAAGCATTGCCCAATAAATATTCAATTTCAGAGAAGCAGCAATCCAAAAATATCTTTGCTTCAGCTCAAGAAACTGAAGAAAATCAATCTAAATTACAGCAATTAAAACCCTTATTTTTAATATTTGGCTATCTATTTGCTTCCGCTATTTTACTCAATTATAAAGATTGGAATACTACCCAAGCGATGCTCGATTTTATGGGGCTCTTTTATATTGTTTTCAGCTTTTTCAAACTTTTAGATTTAAAGGGATTCCCAGAATCTTTTAGAATGTACGACCCCCTAGCAAAAGTGGTCCCAGCCTACGGATGGATCTATCCTTTTATTGAAGTAGCCTTAGGGTTAATGTTCCTAATGCGTTTTGAAATCACAATTGCACTCATCATTACCCTTGTTGTTTTAGGAATAACCACTGTGGGTGTAACCAAAACATTGCTAGATAAAAAAGCCATTCGATGTGCTTGCTTAGGAACGGCATTAAAATTGCCCATGACCGAAGCTACCTTTATTGAAAATGCCATTATGATTGTGATGGCTGTATTAATGCTTTTAAATATTGTATAAGATGAAAAAGTATTTATTATTTATAGCATTGCTTCCTCTTTCGTTGTATGCGCAAGAAACTTTGGAAGGACGCATTGAAGATGCCAACGCAGCCGAAGAACCTAAAGGTTTAGGTGGTGCCAATGTGTATTGGTTGGATACCAATGTTGGAACCGTAACCGATTTTGAAGGAAATTTTAGTATTCCTTATGAAGCATCTTACAAAAATTTAGTGATAAGTTATGTGGGATACCAAACCGATACGATTCAAGTTTCTGAAAATAAACGGATTGTACATAAGTTAACTGCCACAAGTAATTTGGAAGAAGTCACGGTTTCAGCACGAAGAAAAGCTTCGGCGCGATCGTTTATCTCTTCACAAAACGTAATTAACATAAGTAGTGCAGAGTTGCTAAAGGCTGCTTGTTGTAATCTTTCAGAAAGTTTTGAAACCAATCCGTCCATCGATGTAAATTTTGCCGATGCTATTTCGGGAACACGTCAAATACAGATGTTAGGCTTAAAAAGCCCAAATATTTTAATTACTACCGAAAATATTCCAGCAATTCGTGGGGCAGCGCAAAGCTACGGGCTTAGTTTTATCCCAGGGACTTGGGTAGAAAGTATTCAAATTACCAAAGGTGCCGGAAGCGTGGTGAATGGATTTGAAAGTATTACAGGACAGATCAATGCAGAGCTTCAAAAACCTACAACGGATTATTCCTTTTATCAAAATTTTTACGGAGCAAACAATGGTCGTTGGGAATCCAACACGCATCTCAATACTAAGGTTTCAGAAAAGTGGGATACAGGCTTTTATCTACACGGAAATTTACGTGATGGGGTTCACGACAGAAATAATGATGGTTTCCTCGATATGCCTTTAGGAAAGCAAATAAACGTCATGAACCGTTGGCAATACACCAATCCAGAAAAAGGATTTGTGAGTTTTATAAATTTTAGATTTATGGATGACTTTCTCGAATCGGGTCAAACTTTGGACGCCCACGGAGCTAGCGATGGTGATGGCGGCGATTCACACGGTGGAGGGTCTGCAATACAGGAATTGTGGCAGAGTGAAATCAATACACAACGGTTTGATGTTTCAGCAAAATTGGGTTGGGTAAATCCTGAAATCCCGTATCAAAGTTTGGGCGTGCAAACGGCAGTTGGATATCACGATCAAGATTCTTTTTTCGGATTAAACGAATATGATATTGTACATACTAGTTTTTACGGTAATGCTATGTATAATTCAATCATTAGCGATTCTCGACACAAGATTAAAACAGGAGTAAGCTTTACGTACGATAAATACGATGAGGTAGTGAATGAAGATGCCTACGGAAGAATTGAAAACTCCGTGGGAGCCTTTTTTGAATATAATTATGACAACTTAGAAAAGCTGAATTTAACGGCTGGGGTTCGCGTAGACAACAGCAATGTACTTGGGTTTTTTGTTACGCCTAGATTGCATGTAAAATACACACCTTGGGAGAAATCTGCGTTGCGTTTTTCGGTAGGAAGCGGAAGAAGAAGTGCTAATATTTTTACTGAAAATCAGCAGTTATTTTCAACCAATCGAAACATCAATATTTTAGATAAAGATGGAAAGATTTACGGATTGGACCCAGAACAGGCTTGGAATTATGGAATTTCATATTTGCAAGGTTTCAATCTATTCGGAAGAAAAGCAGACGTGACTTTCGATTTTTATCGCACCGATTTTATTAATCAAGTTGTGGTGGATTGGGAGAATCCGCAGAATATTCGGTTTTATAATTTAAGAGGGGAGAGTTATGCAAACTCCTTTCAAGCTGAATTTAATTACAATCCTTTTTTACATTTTGATATTAGATTGGCGTATAAATATTATGATATTCAAACCGATTATATTTCGGGAAAATTAGAAAAACCACTTACGCCAAAAAATAGAATTTTTGCCAATACGAGTTATGAAACGCATATAACAGATGGTGGCTCGCAATGGAAGTTTGATACTACGTTTAATTGGTTGGACACCCAACGGTTTCCTTCAACGGCATCAAGTCCCGAGGCATTTCAGTTGGAAGAACGTTCGCCTACAGTGGCTACCTTAAATGCTCAAATTACTAAAGTGTTCTCTCCAAAATTTGAATTATATTTGGGAGGAGAAAATATTACTAACGTTAGACAAAGTAATCCAGTAACAAATGCTGAAAATCCATTTTCGACCTATTTCGATACCACTTTTGTGTATGGTCCAATTTTTGGTAGTACGTATTACGCAGGATTACGATATAAAATAGATTAATTTATAAAATCAATAAAAATGAAAAAAATACTAGTAATAATCATGTTATTTGCAGGCGGCTTAATGCAAGCTCAAGATAAAAATGCAACTGCAACACTCGAAGTAGATGGGGTTTGTATGATGTGTAAAATGCGTATTGAAAAAGCTGCGCTAAAAACCAAAGGAGTAAAATCTGCCAATTGGAACATCGAAACGAATGTATTAACGTTGTTTTATAATGACGGGAAAACAAATTTGGAAGCTATTCAGAAGAATATTGCCGCTGTGGGACATGACACCCATGAATTTAAAGCTACTGACGAAGTGTATAATGGAATTGACGACTGTTGCAAATACCGAGATCCTAAAGTAGTAGATGCCCACGGAAAAGATGGTAGTGAGAATTAATAATTCAAAACATTTATACTAAAACTAAAACCGCCCAATAATTAATTTGGGCGGTTTTTTTATGTTCATATCTTGGTTAATTACTTATTATAGAAAAGATCAAAAAAAAAGATTTCTTCCTAACTTTAGATAGTAATTTAAATACAATATCGCTATGGCAACATCAAAGTCAAGTGGTAAGCCTTCTGCAAAAAAAGCACCAGCAAAAGCTCCTGCTAAGAAGACTACACCAGCTTCAAAAAAGAAGTAATGTAACCTAGGTTTATTTCGTATAAACCTTTTCTGAAAAAGCTACCACCCTTAAAAAAGGTGGTATTTATTTTTTAAGCCATCCTGAACTTTACAAATAAAAAACCCTTGAAAAGAATCAAGGGTTTTAATTTATTATCGCTTAGCCGGATTTCGGTCTACATCATTCCTGGCATTCCACCACCTCCCATTGGAGGCATAGCAGGACTGTCTTCTTTAATGTCCACTAAGGCACACTCGGTAGTAAGAATCATTCCCGCAACTGATGCAGCATTCTCTAATGCTACTCGAGTTACTTTTTTAGGATCAATGATTCCTGCTTTAAGCATATCTACATATTTGTCATTTTTAGCATCGTATCCAAAACTAGTCTTGCCTTCCATCACTTTATTAATAACAACAGAACCTTCACCACCAGCATTTTCAACAATAGTACGTAGTGGAGATTCGATAGCGCGAGCTACAATTTGTACTCCTGTAGTTTCGTCTAACGAATCGGTAGTTACTTTTTCCAGTACTTTTTTAGCACGCACTAAAGCAACGCCACCTCCCGCTACAATTCCTTCTTCAACAGCCGCACGTGTTGCGTGAAGTGCATCATCTACGCGGTCTTTCTTTTCTTTCATTTCAACTTCACTAGCAGCTCCTACGTAAAGAACAGCAACTCCACCAGCTAATTTAGCCAAGCGTTCCTGTAATTTTTCTTTATCATAATCACTAGTGGTAGTTTCAATTTGAGATTTAATTTGTCCTACACGTGCTTGAATATCACTTTTCTTTCCAGCTCCATTTACAATTGTTGTGTTGTCTTTATCAATAGTTACTGTTTCAGCAGTTCCTAACATATCAATCGTTGCATTTTCAAGGGTGAATCCTCTTTCTTCAGCAATTACGGTAGCACCTGTTAGAATGGCGATATCTTCAAGCATCGCTTTTCTTCTATCGCCAAATCCAGGCGCTTTTACAGCGGCGATTTTAAGCGCACCACGTAGTTTGTTTACCACTAGAGTTGCTAAAGCTTCTCCTTCAACGTCTTCAGCAATAATTAATAACGATTTTCCTTGTTGTGCCACTGGCTCAAGAATAGGAAGTAAGTCTTTCATATTACTTACTTTCTTGTCGTAAAGAAGAATCATTGGATTCTCCATTTCTGCCATCATTTTTTCACTATTGGTTACAAAATATGGTGAAAGGAACCCACGATCAAACTGCATACCTTCCACTACATCTACATAGGTTTCAGTTCCTTTTGCTTCTTCTACAGTAATTACACCTTCTTTTCCTACTTTGCCAAAAGCCTCAGCTATTAGGCTGCCTATTGTTTCATCATTATTTGAAGAAATAGCAGCAACTTGCTTTATTTTTTCACTCGAGTTACCTACTTTGGTCGATTGCTTTTCAAGATCTTTTACAATGGCTTCAACCGCTTTGTCAATACCTCGTTTTAAATCCATTGGGTTAGCACCAGCAGCTACGTTTTTTAATCCTTCTTTTACAATAGCTTGTGCTAGGACGGTTGCCGTTGTTGTACCATCCCCAGCTAAATCGTTGGTTTTTGAAGCTACTTCTTTTACCATTTGTGCTCCCATATTTTCCAGCGCATCTTCTAGCTCAATTTCTTTTGCTACAGTAACACCATCTTTAGTTACTTGAGGAGCGCCAAAAGATTTACTTATAATTACATTACGTCCTTTAGGCCCTAAAGTTACTTTTACCGCATTGGCCAATGCATCTACACCACGTTTAATTGCGTCACGTGCTTCAATATCAAATTTTATATCCTTTGCCATTTTGTTAGTTTTTTGAAATTTTGTTTAACTTATTTTGAAATAAATTAGGGGTTATTAAATAATAGCTAAGATGTCATCCTCACGCATAATGAGATAATCTTTTCCATCCAATTTTAACTCGTTTCCAGCGTATTTTCCGTAAAGGACAACATCACCAACTTTAACTGTCATATTGTGATCTTTTTTTCCTTTACCCACTGCCACAACTTTTCCTTGCTGTGGTTTTTCTTTTGCTGAATCTGGAATATAAAGTCCAGATGCGGTTTTAGTTTCTGCCTCTTGTGGCTCGACCAAAACGCGGTCTGAAAGTGGTTGAATTTTTAAAGCCATTTTTGTTATATGTTTTAATTGTTAATGATTGTTTAATCTCCTTCAATTAGGCAGAAATTATGCCATCCCAATTTTTGCTAAAAATGGGTAAAAAAAATGCCAACTTGTCACAAGTTGGCATCTACATTTTTTCTTATAAATGACGATTATTCTGGTGTATCACCCGTAGTATTGTCAGTTGCAGGCGGCGTATCTGTATTTGGTAACGTCACATTTTCAACTTGATCTTGTAAGAAATTATCGGTATTGCTACCATCAAATAACGACATATTAGAAAGTAAGATAAGCGCCAATAGAATAGCTGCTAACGTCCAAGTACTTTTGTCAAGGAAGTCTGATGTTTTTTTAACACCACCCAATTGTTGCGTTCCGCCACCACCAAAGGCAGAAGAAAGTCCCCCTCCTTTTGGGTTTTGAACCATTACTACTATCACCAATAAAAAGGCGACGAAAATAATCAAGATTAGAAATATTGAAAACGTACTCATTGTTATTCTTTTATCAATTTTTGTATTGCCCGAATTTGGTCTGCAAAGAAACCACTTTTTTCGGGATTTTTCAAAATTAAAATTTTATAGGCCTGAATTGCCTTTGTATAATTTTTTTGCTGTAAGTACACCTTAGCTAAAGTCTCTGTCATCAAGCTTTCCGAAGATTTTGTAAAAGGTTCGGCAAGGTTTATATTTTCTTCTGTGTCACGCTCTGACTTCGATTTTAACGCGGCCGCAGGCTTCTTTTTTTCCTGAATGAACTTTTCAATAAGTTCAAATTTGCGTTCCACATCATTATTTGTATTGCTTGTATCAGCTTCAACTTCTTCGTCACTTCTATCGATAGGGGTCGCTTTGGTAAGTTTGAGCCATTCGGTAAAGGAGTGGGTTTCGGTTTTTGTAAATGAAAGTGGTTCATTAATCATCTTTTCAACCTCTTCTTCTTTCTCTTTTCTTTCAAAAAGTTTCGGACTTAAGATAGCTTCTGCTTTTTTAATTTCGGCCTTTAATTGTTTGTCGATTTCAAGACTTACTTGTTCCGAAACATTTTCAGAAACCACTTCCATGGCTTGGATGGCTTCGGAATGTTGTAAAATATGTTCTGAAATTTCATTCTGAATAAATGCTTCCGAAGTAATATAATCGAACAACACGTCACGATCTGTCGTGTAAGCTGCTGTCTTTTTTAGGGCATCATTGTATAAAAAACTGTTTTCATTTTTAAGCCCTTTTAACTGAAGCGCACGAGCACTTTGAAAATAAGGGTATTTTGAAATAATTGTTCCTAAATCTGAAAGATCTTCCTGAGAGATTTGTTGTGGCTTTGCTAGTAACGATATGTACTTTTGCGTATTCATACTACCAGTTTGCCAAGGATTTATTGAAGATGTCTTGGGTAATTCTTTCGAAAATAATGGACAATGCATCATCAAGGGCAGAGCCAATTAATTGGGTGCTTCCACTGTAATCGTAGTAAAAAGAAAAGCGTTCTTCAAAATCTTTAGTTGCATCTTTCGTGTTAAAAAACCGAACGTTAACAGCTACCGTTAAACGGTTTTGTGCCGCTGTGCTTTGTGATGTTGCTGTGATAGGCGAGATGTAATATTGGACAATCTCACCTTCGTATATTAAATCACCATTATTGTTTACTAAATCCAAACTGGTTTGGTTTAAAAGTAAATCTTGTAATTCAATCGTAAAATTTCGAGAAACCGTTGGTTCAACAATAGGGGCGTTATTTGCAAAATTATTTACTTGAAAAGTTTTCGTAGTGCTATAATCAATATCGGCACCTGTAAAGGAATATGCACCACAGCCAAGAATAACTGTGGCGATAAAAAATAATACAAGTATTTTATTTAGGTTCATTAACATCCCCACTTTATCCCCCTTCAAAAGGGAATTAGTTGTTTGCAATCTACAAATTATATTGCTTAATCTTTCGGTATAATGTTCGTTCACTTATTCCTAACTCCGCAGCAGCTTCTTTTCGCTTTCCATCGTATTTTTCGAGTGATTTTTTAATGAGTTCTAATTCTTTATCCTGAATAGAGAGGCTTTCTTCTTCCTCAATTTCTTCAGCAAAATGGTATTTATCTCCTTTTTTGTCACCCTGAGATTGTCGAAGGGCATTTGAAGAATTTTCAAAAGATTGTGTCTCTAATACTTCAACATTATGGCTCTCTGGTGTTTCCTCTTCTTCAACAATGGCAGCTAATTGCGCTTCTCGGTCATCATCATCGGCATAAATTTTATTTATTAGACTAGCATTTTGTTCTTTTACTTTTGCTGTGCTTCCGGAATTCATTAACTCCATGGTTAATTTTTTCAAATCGTTGATATCACGCTGCATATCGAATAAAACTTTATACAAAATTTCCCTTTCATTGCTAAAATCGCTTTCAGGTTTTTTAGTGTTGATTACTGCAGGTAAATTACTACCAACACTTGGTAAATATTGTTTTAAGGTGTTATATGACACCTCTCTTTTTTGCTCTAATACTGAAAGTTGCTCGGTGATATTTCGTAACTGACGAATATTTCCTCCCCAGTTATACTGAAGCAATAAACTCACCGCATCATCTGCTAATCGAATGGTCGGCATTTTGTATTTCTGCGCAAAATCTGAAGCAAATTTTCTAAACAATAAATGAATATCCTCACCACGATCTCTTAGGGGTGGTAAGCCTATTTCCACCGTACTTAAACGATAGTATAAATCTTCGCGAAACTTTCCTTTTTCAATAGCATCGCCCATTTTTACATTGGTAGCAGCGACAATTCGCACATCGGTTTTTTGTGCTTGTGAAGAACCTACTTTTAAGAACTCGCCATTTTCCAAAACACGTAACAAACGCACTTGGGTAGGCAAAGGGAGTTCACCCACTTCATCTAGAAAAATTGTTCCGCCATCGGCTACTTCAAAATAACCGCTACGGGTAGAAGTGGCTCCTGTAAAAGCTCCTTTTTCGTGACCAAAAAGCT
This sequence comes from Flavobacteriaceae bacterium, assembly GCA_034670265.1. Taxonomy (GTDB): domain Bacteria; phylum Bacteroidota; class Bacteroidia; order Flavobacteriales; family Flavobacteriaceae; genus Halomarinibacterium. The sequence goes on from JAXMNU010000004.1 coordinate 119,338, forward strand.
CACTATCGATGGTTCCTTCGGGAATAGCACCGCAGTTTACAGCAATATACTTATTGTGTTTTCTATGAGATAGTGAATGAATAATTTTTGGAATGCTTTCCTTCCCAACACCACTTTCACCCGTCACTAATACTGAAATATCGGTAGGGGCTACTTGGATAGCTTTTTCAATTGCACGGTTAAGTTTGGGATCGTTCCCAATAATCTCAAATCGTTGTTTTACGGCTTGAATACTTTCCATACCTTAATTATTTTCAGAAAAACCAACGGCTTTCCCTAATAGGGTGGTCGTTGTACAATCTTCAATTTTTACCATTACAAAATCACCTACTTTGTAGTGTTCTTTCGGAAATACGGCTACGGTGTTTTGTGGTGTTCTGCCACTCCATTCGGTATCACTTTTTTTGCTTTCTTTTTCAATTAAAATTTCTACCGTTTTGCCCACAAACTGTTGTGTACGATAACCGCTATGTTTTTGCTGAAGGTCTATAATCTCTGCTAGGCGGCGTTTTTTTGTAGCTTCGGGAATGTCGTCTTCCAATTTTCGAGCTGCCATGGTTCCAGGTCTTTCAGAATACATAAACATAAAACCAAAATCGTATTTTACATAGTCCATTAATGAAAGGGTGTCTTGGTGATCCTCTTCAGTTTCCGTTGGGAATCCAGAAATCATATCTTGTGAAATTGCACAGTCTGGAATAATAGTACGAATGGTATCAATAAGTTGCATATACTCTTCACGGGTATGCTGCCGATTCATTTCCTTTAAAATTCGAGAGCTTCCGCTTTGTACAGGTAAGTGGATGTAATTACAGATATTATCGAATTTTGCCATAGAATGCAATACATCTTCGGTCATATCCTGCGGATTGCTTGTTGAAAACCGAATACGCATTTTGGGTTGTGCTGTGGCCACCATTTCTAGTAATTGCGCAAAGTTAGTCGCCGTAGCTTTTTGCATTTCTGTGGCATTTTTGAAATCTTTTTTCAGTCCGCCACCATACCATAAATAACTATCTACATTTTGCCCTAGAAGGGTTATTTCTTTATATCCTTTTTCAGCTAAATCGTTTACTTCTTCAATAATACTTTGTGGGTCTCGGCTTCGTTCGCGACCACGAGTAAAAGGGACTACACAAAAGGTACACATATTATCACAACCACGGGTTATGCTAACAAATGCAGTAACGCCATTTCCTCCTAATCGTACTGGAGAAATATCGCCATACGTTTCATCTTTTGAAAGAATTACATTTACAGCATCGCGTCCTTCTTCGACCTCTTGAAGCAAATTAGGTAGGTCTTTGTAGGCATCGGGTCCCACCACCATATCCACAATTTTTTCTTCTTCGAGAAACTTGCTCTTTAAACGCTCTGCCATACAGCCTAAAACGCCCACCTTCATTTTGGGATTGATTTTTTTTACGGCATTGTATTTTTCAAGGCGTTTTCTAACGGTTTGCTCTGCTTTATCTCTAATGGAGCAAGTATTTACTAATACCAAATCGGCCTCTTCTAGGTTTTGAGTAGTGTTAAAACCTTGTTCGGTAAGAATGGAGGCAACAATTTCGCTGTCGCTAAAATTCATTTGACAACCGTAGCTCTCGATATATAACTTTCGAGTGTTAGTTTCTTTACCTTCAATCACTAAGGTTTCGCCTTGTTTGCTCTCTTCTATAATTTTCTCTTCCATAGAGTTTGCCGTTTGTTTGTAACGGAATGATACTTTATTTGTCAAATAATATGCCTGCCTTCAAAAGGCTTTGCAAAGATACAATATTCATGAAGAAAGTGTCAAAATGGCAGACTTCTTTTTGTATATTTAACCCTTCTTTAACCAAATTAAAAAACTATGGACCACCCAATTTTTGAAAAGATTCAACGATCACCAAAGCCTGACTTTGGGGATGTAATTAGTAAAAGTTTTGAACTTTATAAAAAAACATTCACACAGGGATTAACGCATACCTTAATTTCTTTAGTTGTCATTATTCCTTTCATTTTAATTATATACATACCTCTTATACCCATGTATGTAGAAATGCTACAAAATGCAGGAGATCCTTATTATCAACCCACATTTATGGAGGATTTTGCACCTGCCATGATAGTAGGCTGGGTGATTTTAGTTTTTCTTTTTTCTTTTTTAATGCAGATGGTGAATATGTCTATTTATGGGCACTTTTTTAAAGAACTCAAACGAATGGATTACGGAACCAATGAAGAGATTGGAGGTTATTTTACCCTTTTAAAGACACATTTTAATAAATTCTTTTTGCTTTCTCTTGCTACGGTTGGGATAGCGTTGTTAGCAGCTTTGCTTTGTTATCTTCCTATATTTTATGTGATGATTCCTTTGCATTGGGCATTTCCTATCCTTATTTTTAATGATAAACTTAGTGTTGGAGATACCATAAAAGCGGCTTTTAAATTCGGAAATAAAAACTGGTTAACTTTTGCAGGGATAGGAATTGTTGTTTCTATTATTGCATCTTTAGGTGCAATCGCTTGTTATATAGGGATGATTGCTACGTTATTTTTTACTTATATAGCAACCTACGTTACGTATAGAGATACCATTGGTTTTGAAGATGTTGATGGTATTTCTAGTATTGGAAAACCTATCGAATAATAGATAGTATATTTCAATTCAAAAAATAAATTTTGGGTGATGAAAAAAGTTGATTTTCATCACCCTTTTTTATCGGTGAAAATTCTAATTTATAGGTTAAATCGTACCGAATTAAAAAATTCCTATACTTTTGTAATCCAAATTTTACCATTATGGCAAAGAATTTAGTGATCGTTGAGTCTCCCGCAAAAGCTAAAACTATAGAGAAATTTCTAGGCAAAGAATTTAAAGTAACTTCAAGTTTTGGGCACATTGCAGACCTTCCTTCCAAGGAGTTGGGAGTGGATGTCGAGGGTGATTTTACACCTAAATATATAGTCTCTCGAGATAAAAAAGCACTTGTAAAAGAATTAAAAGGATTAGCCGATAAAGCTGAAATGGTTTGGCTAGCGAGTGATGAGGATCGAGAAGGAGAAGCGATAGCTTGGCACTTAGCAGAGTCTTTGGATCTTGAAGATGAAAAAACAAAACGGATTGTTTTTCACGAGATTACAAAGTCTGCCATTCTTAAAGCTATTGAGAATCCAAGAAAAATAGATTATAATCTCGTAAACGCGCAGCAAGCTAGACGTGTTTTGGATAGATTAGTGGGATACGAGTTATCTCCGGTTTTGTGGAGAAAAGTAAAAGGAGGACTCTCTGCTGGGCGAGTGCAAAGCGTTGCTGTACGATTAATAGTTGAACGCGAAAGAGAAATAGAATCTTTTAATCCCGTAGCATCTTTCAGAATTGATGCAGAGTTTATTGCGGAAGATGGAAGCAAGTTTAAGGCAAAGCTTCCTAAAAATTTTGATACAGAAGCTGAAGCGAAAGCATTTCTTCAGAAAAATGTAAAAGCCAATTATAAGGTTGGTGAATTATCCAAAAAGCCTGGAACAAAATCTCCGGCAGCACCTTTTACAACGTCAACCCTTCAGCAAGAAGCATCAAGAAAATTATATTTTTCAGTAGGAAAGACCATGACAATTGCACAACGATTGTATGAGTCTGGGTTAATTACCTATATGCGTACCGATAGTGTAAACCTATCTAACGATGCAATGAAAGCTGCTCAAAAGGAAATTGAAACTTCTTACGGAAACAATTATAGCAAGCCGCGTAATTATAAAAGTAAGTCCAAAGGCGCTCAAGAAGCTCACGAGGCGATTCGTCCTACCGATATGACGCAGCATACAATTTCTGGAGACAGGGATCAAGAACGTCTGTACGATTTAATCTGGAAACGTACCATTGCGTCCCAAATGAGTGATGCGAAGTTAGAAAGAACTAATGTAAAGATAGATATACTTCCTCCTGCCACGGCAGGCAATTCTGAAAAAATTTCAGAACAATTTGCTGCAAATGGAGAAATGATCAAATTTGATGGTTTCTTAAAAGTATATTTGGAAGGCACAGATTTTGATGAAGAAGAACAGGAAGGCATGTTGCCAACCTTGAAAGAAGGAGAGGCGCTTCAAAATAAATATATTACAGCTACAGAACGTTTTACACGTCCACCTTATCGTTTTACCGAAGCCTCTTTAGTGAAACAACTTGAGGAGTTAGGTATTGGACGACCTTCTACCTATGCGCCTACCATTTCTACAATTATCAATCGTAATTATGTTGAAAAGGGTACTGTTGAAGGAGTAGAAAGAAAGTATACGCAACTTCAGTTAGAAAAAGATGCAATCAAAGAAAAGAACCTCACCGAAACGGTAGGTAGTGATAAAGGAAAGTTAGTCCCTACAGATATAGGGATGATTGTTACAGATTTTTTGGTGGAGCATTTTAAAAATATTGTGGATTATAATTTTACCGCCAAAGTTGAAGAAGATTTTGACGAAATCGCCGAAGGAAAAGAGGAGTGGACCAAGATGATGAAAGATTTCTATAAAAAGTTTCATCCGCAGGTGGAAGACGTTCAAGAAAATGCAGATAGAGAAAGTGGTGAGCGTATTCTGGGTGAAGATCCCGAAACTGGAAGACCCGTTTTGGTTCGTTTAGGAAAATTTGGTGCTATGGCACAAATTGGAGCACCCGATGATGAAGATAAGAAGTTTGCTAGTCTGCGACCAGACCAACAATTACATTTGGTAACTTTCGAGGAAGTGATGGACTTGTTTAAGCTGCCAAAGACTCTTGGAGTTTATGATGGCGAAGAAGTAGAAGTAGCTAACGGAAGATATGGTCCGTATGTTCGTTTTGGAAAGAAATTTATTTCGCTTCCACAAGGAATGGATCCTCTAGATGTAACAATGGCTGAAGCAAAAGAATTAATTGAAGAAAAGAAAAAGGCAGATGCACCTATTTATAAATATGAAGGACTGCCTGTGCAAAAAGGAACAGGTCGTTTTGGACCATTTATTAAGTGGAATAATATGTTCATTAATGTGAATAAAAAATATGACTTCGATAATTTGTCCGATGCAGATATTATTGAACTTATTGAAGATAAAAAGCAGAAGGAAATAGATAAACTGGTGCAAGAGTGGCCTTCAGAGGGTATTAAAATTGAAAAAGCACGTTGGGGTCGTTTTAACTTAATAAAGGGAAAGACAAAAGTAGAATTGCCAAAAACAACCAAGGCAGACAAGTTAACACTAGAGCAAGTACAGGAAATTTTAGAAAAGAAAGCTCCCAAAAAGAAAACTCGAACCAAAAAAGCTCCCGCTAAAAAGAAATGATAGAATTTCTCTCTCCGGTTTCAAAATCTGCTGTAGCTCATATTGAGGTTTTACCCATTGGAACCATAGGTAAAGAAATTGCCATACATAAAAAGAAAGGCGAGCTCCCCGATTTAAACAATATTTCGTTAGCCATTCTAGGAGTAAAGGAAAATAGAAATGATGAAAACTTTTTAGGCGAAGATATTTCTTTTGAAACCCTCCGAAAATCATTCTACAGTTTATATCCAGGAAATTGGTCATTACATATAGCAGACCTTGGCGATATTGAAAAAGGGGAAACAGTACAAGATAGTTATTTCGCTTTCAAAACTGTGGTTGAAGCATTACTTAAAAAAAATATCATACCTATTATACTAGGGGGTAGTCAAGATTTACTCTATTCGCATTACCGTGCTTATGATTCTCATAAAAAGATGATTAATCTTGTTAATGTTGATAATCGTTTTGATTTAGGCGTTGCAGAGAATCCTATTTCCAATAAATCATATGTAGGAAAGATAATCGTAGATAAACCATATAATCTTTTTAATTATAGTGTTTTGGGGTATCAATCTTTCTTTAATCCTCCGGCAGAGATTGCTTTAATGGATAAGTTATACTTTGATGCGTTTCGCTTAGGGAGTGTTACAGAGGATATTACAAAAGTGGAACCTATTTTAAGAGATGCCGATATAGTAGCTATGGACGCTGCCACAATAAAATATGGAGATTTAAGTTATAAATACTACAATAGTCCTAATGGATTTGATAGCAGAGAGATTTGTGCTATTGCTAGATATGCTGGCATTAGTAACCGTGTAAGTTCTTTTGGTCTATATGAATTAAAAGAGTTTACCCAAGGAGAAAGCCTAGCAATGCTGCTTTCTCAAGTGATTTGGTATTTTATTGAAGGAGTTAATTTTAGAGTGGAGGATGATGATTTTGAGAACGAAAATCACTTTAAAACCTTCAATGTTCCTATTGGAGATGATTTATTAACCTTTAAAAAGAGTAATAAAACAGGAAGATGGTGGATAGAATTGCCATTTATTTCAAAAGTTAATAATAAATTAAAAACACATACGTTATTACCTTGCACTTATGGCGATTATTTGAGTGCAACAAATCAGGAAATTCCTGAGAGGTGGTATAAAGCCCGCCAAAAGAATGAAGTATAACCAAAAAAATTAAATAATCAGGATTTAGGGGATTTTTCAGAAAAATGTTGTTTTTTTGGAATATTATAAATAGGTTTACGCCCTTAAATCTGATAAAATTTAACCTAATTACCTATGAAGAAGCTAATTGCAATTACTGCAGTACTTGCCTTGTTGTTCAGTTGTAACTCTAAAAAAGATAGAGGAGAACTAGTTGGAGCTAAAGGCAAAAAATGGTATCCCGAGAAACCTTATGGAATGACGCTTATCCCTGGTGGATCTTTCATCATGGGTAAAGCAGACGACGACTTTGTTGCTGTTAACGATGCGCCTACTCGTACCGTTACTGTTCGTTCCTTTTATATGGATGAAACAGAAATTACTAATGCAGAATATCGTCAGTTTGTAGAATGGGTGCGTGATTCAACCATTAGACTAAAACTTGCTATTCTTGCAGATGAGGTTGGTGCAACTCCTGGAGATGAAGGAATTGGTGAGTTTGCCTTCGTGGATCAAGAAAATGAAGAAATGACTCCTTGGGAGCAATATAATTATGACAATTACTACGGAATGGGAGAAGATTTCTACGCCGGTAGAAAGATTAACCGTGACGTAGACCTTTTTACAGACACTGAAGAATACCCAGATGAGTATTATTCTGAAGTAATGGATAGTATGTATATCCCTGCTGAAGAAGCTTATAATGGACAAAGAACCATTGATGTAAGTAAATTGAACTTTCAATATACCTACATGGATATCCAAGCTGCGGCACGTGCTAAGGGTCAAAGAAGAAAAGACTTTATTAAGAAAGAAGAAATTAACATCTATCCAGATACTACTGTTTGGATAAAAGATTTTAACTACTCATATAATGAGCCAATGCATAATGATTACTTCTGGCATGAAGCCTATGGTGACTATCCAGTGGTTGGTGTAAATTGGAAGCAAGCTAAGGCATTTTGTGCTTGGAGAACTTTATATAAAAATGCCTACCAAAAATCTAAGAAAAGACCTCACGTAAACTCCTTTAGACTTCCTGGGGAAGCTGAGTGGGAATATGCAGCTCGTGGAGGCCTAGAGTCTGCTACATATCCTTGGGGTGGACCATATGCTAAAAATGACAGAGGTTGTTTTATGGCAAACTTTAAACCTTTACGAGGGGATTATGCGGCAGATCAAGCATTATATACTGTAGAAGCAGATGCATACGAACCAAACGATTACAACCTTTACAATATGGCGGGTAACGTTAGCGAGTGGGTGGCTTCTTCTTATGATCCGGACTCTTATGAATATTCTTCCACAATGAACCCTAATGTTAATGATGACGAAAATATGCGTAAAGTCGTTAGAGGAGGATCTTGGAAAGACGTTGCATATTTCTTACAAGTTAGTACCCGTGATTATGAATATGCAGATTCTGCAAGAAGTTATATAGGCTTTAGAACTGTGCAAGACTATATGGGTACAGACGTAACCTTAAACAAAAACTTTGGAGACGCTCGATAGTCTCTATTTAACACATCTAACTTTAAACTTAACTTAACTTAATTATATTTTATTATGGCACAATCAAAATCATCCAAGAAACTTTTTAACATGGCTTACGGCCTTGGAGCGTCTATTGTAATTTTAGGAGCACTTTTTAAAATTCTTCACTGGGAATTAGGACCCCTTAATGGTGGACTTCTTCTTGCTATTGGTTTAATTACCGAAGCGATCATTTTTGCGATTTCAGCTTTCGAACCAGTTGAAGACGATTTGGACTGGTCTTTAGTATATCCAGAATTAGCTGGTGGTAAAGGAAAAGAAAAAGAAGCCCCAAAAGATGCCCAAGGAATTTTATCTAAGAAATTAGATGAAATGCTAAAAGAAGCTAAGATTGATTCTGAATTAATGAGTAGCTTAGGAAACGGTATTCGTAACTTTGAAGGCGCTGTTAAAAGCATGGCCCCAACTGCTGAAGCAATGAGTTCTACCAAAAAATATAGCGAAGAAATGGCGCTGGCCGCTGCGCAAATGGAGTCTTTAAATAGTCTTTATAAAGTACAAGTAGAATCTACTAGCCGTCAAGCAGAAGTGAATGAGCGTGTAGTAGAAAATGCAGAGCAACTAAAAGCACAAATGGAGCATTTAGCAACAAACCTATCTTCATTAAATGGAGTATATGGTGGTATGCTTTCTGCAATGACCAATAGAAACTAATGTCCATTAGACTAACTTTTAATAACTTAAAAAACTAAAAGATTATGGCTAAAGGAGCATTATCACCAAGGCAAAAGATGATTAACCTAATGTATTTGGTTTTCATCGCGATGCTTGCCTTAAATATGTCCAAAGAAGTATTATCTGCCTTTGGATTATTAGACGAAAAAATTTCTGATGCTACCACAGCAACAACTCAAAGAAACACTGCGTTTATGGAGAGTTTAGCTACAAAAGCTTCAGAACAACCAGAACAATATGCATCTGTAAAAGCAAAGGCAGATCAAGTAACCGAAATTTCTGCAACCTTAGATAGCTATTTAGGGAAATTGAAAAGCGACATGATGGCTACAGTAAAGCCAGAAGAGCAAAATGATTATGAGGTTCAAGATAAGCCAGACTTTTTGGATAGATTATTTTTCCAAGGAGATAAGTTAAAACCAGAAGGACAAGAGTTTCTAGATCAAATCAATAAGTATAGAACCGATATGGTAGCTGTACTTGGCGACACTTATCCAGACATTAAGTCTTCAGTTGAAAGCAATTTCTCTACCGCTCCAGTAACAAGAAGAGATGGAAAAGAGATAGATTGGTTAAATTATAACTACGAAGGCTTTCCTATGGTTGCTTCTAGAACAAAGTTAACGTCTCTTCAAAATGATATTCAAGTAATTAAAAATGAGTTACTAGCTAAAATGCTTGCTGGACAGCAAGCTACGGCATTATCGTTTACTCAGTATAATACGTTACTTGAGCAATCTAAGTCTGCATTTTATGCAGGTGAACCTTTTGATGGGGGTATAGTTTTAGGTCGTAAGGATCCAAATACTAAACCTAATCGTGTTGAGCTAACATTGGATGGAAGACCATTAACTGAAGGTCAATACACCATTGAAAATGGTAAGGTAAAATTAAATATAAGTGCGGGTGCTGCTGGAGATCATAAAATTGAAGGAAACTTAATTTTCTTACAAGATGGTAAAGAAGTTGAAATTCCTGTAAGTGCCACATTTGCTACCATTACAAAGCCAAATTCGGCTGTAATTTCTGCAGATAAGATGAATGTGGTCTATCGTGGTGTAGATAACCCAATGACAATTTCTATTCCTGGTATTCCAGATAATAAAGTATCAGCTTCTGCAGCAGGTCTTACTAAAGGCTCAGGTAGTAAATATATGATGCGTCCTGGTCAAGGTAGAACTGTAAGTATTAATGCAAGTGGTACTTTACCAGATGGTCAAAAAATTAGCACAAATTCAGAATTCCGTATTAAAGACATCCCGCGTCCCATTGGATCTATTCGTGGAGAAACAGGTGATGGAGGTTGTGTGCGAATGCAACGTCAGGGACTGGAAATTTCTAGTGTAGGTGCAGCTCTTGAAGATTTTGATTTCGACCTAGCGCTTAGTGTAACTGGATTTAGTTTTAAAGTTTCTGGACAACCAACTGTTGTGGTGAGTGGAAATAAATTAAATTCCAACGCAAAGAGTGCGCTTGGTAGAGCCAAAAGAGGGGAAACTGTTCAAATTTTCGATATCAATGCTACTATTTCTGGTAATTCAGGATATAAGCTTAAAAAGATTTCCCCAATCTGTATCGAATTAACAAACTAAGATTATTAAACTATGAGTTTTAAAAATGTTGTTTTATGTATAATGGGTCTGTTAGGGATGAGTGCTGCTGCACAAATCAATATCCTTAATGCGAAGACACCCGACGAGATAGGCGTAAAGACCGAAGCTCAGATTGCCTACGATAACGATACTCCATTACCTTATGGGTACGTTGACGAGCGTGATGTGTTATGGTCCAAAACCACTTGGGAAATTATAGATCTTGATGAAAGAGTGAATTTTCCATTGTATTACCCAATCGATACCAACAACATTGGAGCAGACAGACGTTCTTTGTACGATGTATTGGTAAAGAATATCAAAAACGGAAAAATAGATCAAGTGTATGCCGATTCTTATTTTACTGAAAAGCGTACTCTTAAAGACATCGAAGCTTCTTTGGTGTATAGTGACACTACCGATTTAGGTATCGAGCAGTACAATGCTGAAGGTTTCGTAGATCCAGAATACATTCGTAAATTTACTTTGGATGCTGGTGATGTTGAAGAGTGGAGAATACGAGGATACTGGTATCTTGATAAGCGTCAAGGTGAACTTCGTTACAGATTGCTTGGGCTTTGTCCAGTAGCAAATGAAGCGCGTTCTAAAGCCTATCCAGATGATGGTGTTGATGCAAAAGTTGAATTATTTTGGGTATGGTTCCCTTCTACTAGAGAAGTGTTAAACCAATCTATGGCATTTAACCGTAAAAACACATCACAACCTATTTCCTTCGATCATTTGTTAAATTCAAGAAGATTTAGTGCCGTAATCTATAGAGAAGATAACGTGCAAGGAGATAGAGGCGTAGCAGATTATATTAGCGATAATGCATTGATGCAATTATTGGAGTCTGACCGTATCAAAGAACAAATTAGAAATATAGAAATTGATCTTTGGAATTATTAATACATTCCAAGTGATAAAATTAAAAACCCTCCTTACCTTTGGAGGGTTTTTTTATGGATAAAAAGGATTACATACTTGTTGGACTAGGGATTGCAGGAATTTCTATTTGCGAACAACTTCGTAAAAACAATAAAAGTTTTGTGGTATTTGATGCGAATACTTCTGCAACAAGTGTCGCTGGAGGCGTCATAAACCCTTGTGTGTTAAAACATTTTACTCCTGTCTGGGAAGCAAGCGCCTTCTTATCTCGAGCGCTTCCGTTTTATAAAGAGTTAGCATCTTTTCTTAACTCAGAATTTATTTCTGAAACTCCCATTCTAAAAGTTTTTAATAATAACGAAGAGCAAAATCTTTGGAGTGTTGCGAGTGATAGAAAAGAGCTTTCTAATTATCTTGAAGAAAAACCCATTAAAAACACAAATGAAGGACTTAACGCTCATTTTGGATTAGGAAAAGTGAACCATAGTTTTCAAATAGATACTAAAATTCTTCTTGAGAACTATCGAGAATTTTTGGCAAATTCTGGATGCTTAAAAGCTTCCACTTTTGACTATGATGCATTAATAGTTGGTGCTAATGAAATTATTTACGGCGATATTGTGGCTACTAATATTGTCTTTGCTGAAGGTGCTTCAGCAATACATAATCCATTTTTTTCAAAAGAGGTTTTAATTCCGAAAAAGGGAGAATATATAACCATTAAAGCTCCTCACCTCCATTGTCATTCAGTATTAAAGAGCAAGTTTTTTGTCATTCCTTTTGGGAAAGATATGTATAAAGTAGGAGCCACCTTTGCACACAATGATTATGACTTAAAAACTACTAAAAAAGGACGAAAAGAATTAGTTACTGCCATTGAGAAACTCATTTCAGTACCTTTTGAAGTCATTGATCAAGAAGTTGGAATGCGTCCAACAGTAAAGGATAGGAGGCCTTTAGTGGGAAGTTTGCCTAAAAATGAAAATGCTTACTTTTTAAACGGTTTAGGTACGCGTGGGCTATTAATGGCACCACTACTTTCAAAATTTTTGTTTGATTTTATGGAGAATGGTATTGATCTACCTTCAGAAATTAATATTAAACGATTCTCTAAATAGCTTTTTCTGGGTCAAATTTAAAGAAAAAGTTAATCCAAATATTTCTTGAAAGCCTTAAAATTACTGGAAGGAAAACAACCAATGTCCCAATAATTACAAAGAATGAATTAAGCCTTCCAAGGTCAAGTACAAAAAAGGATATAACAAATGCCGTTATTGCAAAGGCTATACCAACACCATAACTTACATACATAGCACCATAGAAGAAAGAAGGCTCTATTTTAAATTTGGTGTTACAATGAGGACAACGCTCATTCATTTTTAGTGTTTCGGAAATTTTATAAGGATTTTTATTTGAATACATTTTACCAGATTGACAAACAGGACAAGTACTTGTCAATATGCTGTAAATTTTACTTCCTTTAAGTGCCATATGCATTTTTTTTCTGACTCGAAATTAAGCATCTTTGCAAATAAATTAAGGACTTTTAAATAACTTTTTCTAATACTTTTTTAGATTAATCCTATGATTAACATTCATAATCTTTCTGTTTCATTTCAAGGAGAATATTTATTCGAAGGAATCACCTTTCAACTTAAGGCGGGTGACCGTGTGGGGTTGGTAGGGAAAAATGGCGCAGGAAAGTCTACTTTGTTGCGAATTATTTCTCGAGAACAAGAATATGATACAGGACAAATCGCTACCGATAAAGAAGTATCTATTGGTTTTTTAAAGCAAGACATCGATTTTGTAAAAGGTCGTACTGTTTTGGAGGAGTCTTACCAAGCCTTTACCGAAATTAAAAAACTTGAAAAGCAACTTGAACAAATTAACACTCAGTTAGCTGAAAGAACCGATTATGAAAGTGATGGATATCATCAATTAATGGTGGATTTAAACGAAATTCAGCATCAATATGAAATTCACGGAGGTTATAACTATCAAGGCGAGACAGAACGTATTCTTCAAGGATTAGGGTTTCAAAGAGAAGATTTTGCAAAGGTAACCGATACTTTTTCGGGTGGATGGCGTATGCGAATCGAGTTGGCAAAATTGCTCCTTCAAAATAATGATATTTTATTGCTCGATGAGCCTACCAACCACTTAGATATTGAATCTATTTTATGGCTTGAAGAGTTCCTTCGAAATTATGCGGGTGCAGTGGTACTAGTGAGTCACGATAAAATGTTTTTGGATCATGTGACCAATAGAACTATCGAAATTTCCTTAGGTAAAATATACGATTTCCCTAAGCCATATTCAAAGTATTTAGTTCTTCGGAAAGAACTTAGAGAGCAACAACTGGCAACACAAAAGAATCAGCAAAAACAAATAGATCAGACCGAAAAACTTATCGAAAAATTCCGTGCCAAAGCAAGTAAAGCATCTATGGCGCAATCGCTTATTAAAAAGTTGGATAGAATTGACCGTATTGAAGTGGATGAAGATGATAATTCGGTTATGACTCTACGTTTTCCAGTTTCCGTTACTCCAGGAAAAGTGGTGGTTACGGCTAAAAATGCTTCAAAAAGTTATGGTGAAAAAGAAGTACTTAGAGATGTAAGTTTATTGATTGAACGCGATAGTAAAACAGCTTTTGTTGGGCAAAATGGACAGGGAAAATCTACCCTTGCAAAAATGATTGTAGGTGAGATTGATTATCAAGGGAAAATTGAATTGGGACATAATGTGCAAATTGGATATTTTGCTCAAAACCAAGCCGAATATCTCAATGGTAACAAAACTGTAGAAGAAACCATGATCGATGCTGCAGATGAAAAATCGCGTCCACGGGTTCGTGATATTTTGGGTGCTTTTTTGTTTAGAGGGGAGGAAGTAGATAAATATGTACGAGTCTTATCTGGAGGGGAACGTAACCGATTAGCATTAGCAAAATTGTTGTTGCAGCCTTTTAATGTGTTGGTGATGGATGAGCCAACGAATCACTTGGATATTAAATCTAAAAACGTACTTAAGGAAGCTTTAAAGAATTTTACTGGAACCTTAATTGTTGTTTCTCACGACAGGGATTTTCTTCAGGGCTTAACCAATAAAGTATATGAGTTTAAAGACCATAGAATTAAAGAATATTTAGGAGATATAGATTATTTCTTAGAACAAAGGAATATTCAGAATTTACGCGAAGCCGAAAAGAGAAGTGTTTCAGAAAAGAAACAAATTGAAAAATCCAAAAGTGGTAAAGAAGCCTACGAAGAACAAAAAAAGCATAAATCTCTTCAAAATAAATTAAGCAAAACGGAAGCTACTATTCATCAACTTGAAAAAGAAATTAAGGAAATAGACGTGGAATTAGCTGTGAATTACGAAAAAACGATAAGTCAATCCAATTTTTTTGAGAAATATGAAGCTAAGAAGAACAAACTTCAAAAATTGATGCAAGATTGGGAAGATATTACCTTGCAAATTGACCAATTGAATTAGTTATTTTTTTAAGATTAGTTTAACGCAATAGCCAACTTTAGGTTGTTACTTTTGATAATCTAACCTAAATTAAAATTCGTGCGTAAAATTTTACTCTTCCTTATTGGAGTGGTTATTATTGGTTTGGCTCTTTTAGGAGCCTATCTTATTATAAAAAATAGTAATAAACCAAAACCCGAAATTCAAAAACAAGTAAAGACTGTCTTTACCGAAACGGCTCAAAATAGCATTGTTCCTATTATTATTCCGGCCAATGGGAATTTAATTGCAAAGAACCGACTGGAACTCTATGCCGAAGTACAAGGCGTCTTCCAGAATAGTGCACACGATTTTAAAACCGGGCAAGCATACAATAGAGGAGAGACACTGTTGGGTATGGATGCCTCGGAATATTATGCATCCGTTCAAGCTGCAAAAAGTGAATTTTACAACTTAGTAACTTCTATAATGCCAGACTTACGTTTAGATTACCCCGAAGCATTTCCAGTGTGGCAAAGCTATTTAAATAGTATTAATATCAATAAATCATTACCACCACTTCCAGATATTTCTTCAGAAAAAGTAAATTATTTTATCACTGGTCGTGGCATAAATTCATCGTATTATAATATTAAAAATCTTGAGCAGCGACTTGGTAAATACCGAATTACCGCTCCTTTTAATGGAGTCTTAACCGAAGCTTTAGTAAACAAGGGAACACTCATTAGACAAGGTCAAAAACTAGGTGAATTTATCGATACCTCGGTTTATGAGTTGGAATTATCCATTGCAAAAACCTATAGCGATTTACTTAAACTAGGTGAAAAAGTAACCCTTAACACTATCGATGGGAATGAAACTTATACAGGAACCGTAGCTCGAATAAATAGCCGAATAGACCAAGCTTCACAAACCATTAAAGTGTATGTAGAAGTAAAAGGAGAAGGTTTAAAGGAAGGAATGTATCTAGAAGCACAACTGGAAGCGAAGGAAGAACCCAATGCTATTAAACTATCGCGAAAGCTATTGGTAAACGAATCTGAAATTTTCATTGTGCGCGATAGTATTTTAGACGTTTTAGAGATTGAACCTGTTTATTTTTCTTCAAAAGAAATGGTGATTAAAGGAGTTCCAGATGGCACTCAAATGCTATCACGCTCGGTACCTGGGGCATATGCTGGTATGTTGGTAAAGGTTTTCAAAGAAAAAGATTCCGAAAAAGAATCAACCAAAACTTCAGAATAGATGCGAAAGGTTATCAGTTATTTTATTAAGTATGAAGTAGCGGTAAATATATTTATCATTGCCTTTGCACTCTTTGGTATTATTGGGGTATTTCAGTTAAAATCCTCCTTTTTCCCACTTCAAGACCCAGAAATTATTTCTATTAGCATAGCATATCCTGGAGCCGCACCCGAAGAAATTGAAGAAGGCGTTGTACTTAAAATTGAAGATAATTTAAAAGGATTAATAGGCGTAGATCGTGTAACATCTGTCTCCCGGGAAAATGGAGGCGGTATCACTGTTGAAATTGAAACAGGTCGTGATATTGATGCTATGCTTGCCGAAGTAAAAAATGCAGTAGATCGTGTTCCTAACTTTCCAACAGGAATGGAACCCTTGGTAGTAGCTAAGCAAGAAAACGTACGGCAAACCATCGATTTTTCATTAAGTGGAAAGGATGTTAATCTTGCTACGCTAAAACAAATAGGTCGCCAAATTGAAAACGACATTAGAAGAATGGAAGGTGTTTCTCAAATTTCTATTTCGGGTTATCCAGAAGAGGAAATTGAAATTGCCGTTCGAGAAAATGATTTGTTAGCTTATAATCTTACCTTTTCTGAAGTTGCTAACGCCGTTTCACAAGCCAATATCCTAACGACAGGAGGAAATATAAAAACAGAAGCCGAAGATTATTTAATTCGCGCTAATAATCGTTCTTATTATGGGGATGAGTTAAATAATTTAGTGGTTCGAGCTAGCGGAGATGGAACTGTGGTAAGACTTCGGGATGTAGCAGATGTAAATGATCGCTTTTCTGAAACACCAAATGCGTCCTATTTTAATGGGAATGTTGCTATCAATATTGAAATTACAAATACCAATAATGAGGATTTAATTTCCACAGCAGACAAGGTTAATGAATATATTGAAGAGTTCAATCAAAAATATACAGGGGTTCAATTAGACGTGGTAAGTGACTCGTCTATTTCATTAAAACAACGTACAATATTATTG
The DNA here is from genome assembly GCA_034670265.1 of Flavobacteriaceae bacterium. GTDB lineage: Bacteria > Bacteroidota > Bacteroidia > Flavobacteriales > Flavobacteriaceae > Halomarinibacterium. The sequence goes on from JAXMNU010000004.1 coordinate 136,202, forward strand.
ATGGAAAATGGGGGTGTGGGTATTTGTTTGGTCCTCTTTTTTCTTTCTTTCTTTTTAAATACACGTTTGGCATTTTGGGTGGCAGTGGGAATCCCTATATCTTTTTTAGGGATGTTTATTTTCGCAGCCCAATTTGGTGTGACCATCAATGTACTATCGTTATTCGGAATGATTATAGTGATAGGTATTTTGGTGGATGATGGAATTGTAATTTCAGAAAATATTTATCAGCATTTTGAAAAAGGGAAGCCCCGTGTTCAAGCGGCAATAGATGGTACTATGGAAGTAATGTCGCCTATTGTATCTGCCATTATCACTACCATTTTAGCGTTTTCTACTTTTCTTTTTTTGGACGGAAGAATAGGTCAGTTTTTTAGTGAAGTTTCTGTCGTTGTTATTCTAACACTAGCAGTGTCACTTATTGAAGCACTTATTATTCTGCCTGCGCATATAGCACATTCAAAAGCTTTATTACACGAATCTGAAAAAGAAAAGAAAGACAAAAAGGGGATAGATCGATTTTTTATGAAACTGCGAAAGTTTAATGAAATAGGAGATCGATTTATGTCCTATTGCAGAGACAATTTATACAGTCCAGTCCTTCGTTTTGCTTTAAAACAACGCTTTATAACATTTGCTATTTTATTGGCATTAATGATTCTCACGATAGGCTCTTTTAACGGTGGGATTATTCGCGGGGCTTTCTTTCCACAAATTGCCAGTGATCGTGTAAGTATTAATTTATTAATGCCAGAGGGAACAAATCCCAAGATTACGGACTCCATAATAACGATGGTCGAAGATGCCGTTTGGAGGGTTAATGAAGAGTATACCGCTAAGCAAACAGGGAATAAGCAAGTAATAGAAAATGTAATCAAAAGAGTAGGTCCTGGAAACAATAAAGCTTCTCTTGCTGTAAATCTATTGCCAGGGGAAGAACGTGACATGGGTTCTCCAGAAATTACAAACTCCATTAGAGCCGAAGTGGGTGAGGTTTATGGTGTAGAAAGGCTCACTTTTGGATCGGGAGGGAACTTTGGAGGAAGTCCAGTATCGGTTTCTCTTTTGGGGAATAATTCCGAAGAACTTAAAGCAGCAAAAGAGGAATTACGGAAAATCATGGATGAAAATTCATTATTAGCAGATGTGGCAGATACCGACCCCGAAGGAATTAAAGAAATTAACGTCGAATTGAATGAAACGGCTTATGCCCTTGGTCTTAATCTTAGAGACGTGATGAGCCAAGTACGAGCTGGATTTTTTGGGCTTCAAGCACAACGATTTCAACGAGGGCAAGATGAAATTAGAGTTTGGGTGCGGTATAATCGAGAAAATAGAGAGTCGATAAATAATTTGGATGATATGCGTATTGTTACACCCACGGGACAACGCGTGCCCTTTGGAGAGATCGCAACTTATGAAATTAGACGAGGCGATGAGTCTATTAGTCATTTAAATGGGTTACGTGAAATTCAAATCAATGCCGATTTAAAAGACCCAAAAGGTAGTCCTACTGAAATTTTAGCTGATATTGAAAATAATGTCATGCCAGATATTCTATCAAAATATCCAACAGTAAGTGTTTCGTACGAAGGGCAAAATAGAGAAGCGGGTAAATTGACCAAGTCTGCAAAAACAGTAGTTCCTATTGTATTATTACTTATTTATATTACCATCGCATTTACGTTCCGAAGTTATAGTCAGCCACTGTTGCTCATATTCATGATTCCTTTTAGTTTTATTGCTGTAGCTTGGGGACATTGGATACATGATTTTCCTATTAATATTTTGTCTGCTTTAGGGATTATCGCCTTAATTGGAATTATGGTAAATGATGGATTGGTGCTTATAGGTAAATTTAATTCGTTTTTACGCGAAGGATTAAAGTTTGAAGATGCATTATACGAAGCAGGACGCGCACGTTTTAGAGCTATATTTCTTACCTCTTTAACCACTATTGCGGGTATTGCCCCGCTACTAATCGAAAAAAGTAGGCAAGCACAGTTCTTAAAACCTATGGCCATTTCTATTGCCTATGGTATTGGAATTGCAACTGTATTAACCTTAATTATTTTACCAGTATTATTATCTACAACCAACGAATTTAAAGCTAAAATGGCTTGGCTTAGAACAGGAAAGCATATTAAGCGTGAGGATGTAGAAAGGGCTATTAAAGAAAAGAAAGAAGAGGAAGAATGGCAATCTATTAAAGAAACACATGAAATCTAAAATTTTTATTTTCATTTTAAGTTTTGTTTGTATTGTTTCCAATGCTCAAAGTTTGGAAGTACTTACCAAAGAGCAAGCAGTTTCGGAAGTATTGGAAAACAACTTTGGAGTGATTCTCGCAAAAAATAATGTGGCTATTGCAGATAACAATCAAGGGGTTTTAAACTCTGGATTTCTTCCCTCATTAACAGGAAATGCAGGGGCTTCATATAATAAAGAAAATCAAGAGGTAACCTTTCAAGATGGTACGGTAAATACTGTGGATGGTGCCGAAACAAAGCGTTACAATGCCTCATTAAATTTAAATTATACCCTGTTTGACGGACTAGGAAGGTGGTACGATTATAAACGGTTAAAAGAAGAATATAATCTTTCCGAACTGCAAGCCAGAGAAACTATTGAAACGACTTTGCTGCAATTATTTTCAGTCTATTTTGAAGTAGCACGCCTTACCGAAAATGAAGAAGTATTAAAACAAACCCTTCAGAATACAAAAGATCGTTTAAAACGTGCGCAATACGGCTTTGAATATGGACAAGTAAACAAATTGAATGTCTTAAATGCCGAAGTTGATTTAGTAACAGACAGTATCAATTTAATGAATGGACACCAACAGTTGTTAAACGCAAAACGCGATTTAATGGTGGTTCTTAATGGTGAACTTGAACGTGGATTTGAAGTAGACACGACAGTTTCGTTTTTAGGAACATTAAAAATGGAAAGTTTTATTCAAACGGCAGATACTACTAACATTCGATTGTTGCAAGCTCAAAAAAATACTAAAATAAACGAGTATAATGTAAAAGCTAGTAAGTCGGTTTTCTTGCCTACTGTAGGACTATCGGGTTCCTATGGTTGGAACGAAGGATTTTTCCCGTCTACCAGCTTTTTAGCAGTCAATAATACTACAGGGCTTTCTGCGGGAGTGAGTTTAAGTTGGAATCTCTTTGATGGCGGTCGCGGAATTACCTCCGTTAAAAATGCTAAAATTCAGTTAGATTCACAGGAAATACTGTACAATCAAATTAAGACCGAAGTACAAAGAGATATAGCCAATGCTAACGGCAATTATCAAAATAGATTGGCAATTTATAAGCTTCAGGAGCAAAATGTGATTACGGCAACTAATAACTATGAGCGTTCTTTGGAACGCTATAAATTGGGTCAGATTTCATCTGTTGAACTTCGGCAAGCGCAGATTAATTTATTGAATGTACAAACCAGTAAAAATTTGGCAAAGTACCAAGCCAAACTTTCTGAATTGGAGTTGCTTCAACTTACAGGTCAATTATTAAATGTGGAGCTGTAATGGAAGAACATTTCTTTCAGTGCCCCTATTGTTGGGAAGAAATATCTATGTTGTTAGACCCGAGTGTTTCACAAACGTATGTGGAGGATTGCGAAATTTGTTGCAACCCTATAGAAGTAACAGTAGCTTTTGAGGATGGTGCCTTAACTCATTTTGAAGCCACTAGTATCGAACAATAATTTCTTGATAAACTTTTGCGGAGTATAAATTTCGTTGTATCTTTGCCGTCCATATCGCGGGATAGAGCTGTATCCTTCGGCAGGCTCAGGACAGGGTACCTACCGGTTTTGAGAAACAAAAAAGAAGAAAACAAACGATTTTAATTCGTTTTTAGAACATATATCGCGGGATAGAGCAGTAGGTAGCTCGTCGGGCTCATAACCCGAAGGTCACTGGTTCGAGTCCAGTTCCCGCTACTAAGTCATAAGTCTTATGATACAGCGGTTTAGCGCAAGCTAAACCGCTTTTTTTATGTCTCAATTTACGGATTTTCTTACATTTGAATACGCTAACGCATACGATTTGACTAAACAGAAACAATATTCTGAGCCTAAAATATTTGATGCTGGGGGTGACTTAAGTAAAAGATGGTATGTTTATTTTTCTTTTCGAAACCCTGCTACTGGTAAAATGAAAAGACAAACTCCTATATATGGAGGAGCTAATCGTTATCATACTAAAGGAGAACGTTTAGAAATACTTTCGATGTACCGTAAAAGTCTATCAGATTTCCTAAAAAAGGGGTTTAACCCATATCAAGATAATTCCACTCGAATCATTCCAGAAAGTTCTGCCCTCTCTTCCTCTAAACAACCAAAACCAACTATTACCTATCCTACTATCGAGGAATCCTTTTCTAAAATATAGAAATAAAACAACAAATAGTCTCTAGAAGTTCCATTAACAATTACAAGAGTAAGCTCAATAGATTTGAGATATGGTTAAAGGATAAACTACCAAAAAATGCCACTATCAACATGGTTACAAAAAAATTGATAGTAGAATACCTAAATGAAGTACTGTCAAAAACAAGTCCAAGGACGAGAAATAATACACGAACAGAATTGGGTAGCTTATTTCAGGTCTTGGTTGACAATGAAATCATACAAGTCAATTATTTTCATAGTATAAATGTATTAAAGGCAACTCCTGAGCGAAATAAAACCTATACTTCAAGCCAACAGCAGGAGATTTATCAATATCTAAGAAAAGAAGATCCAAATTTGTTATTGTTTATTCAATTTATATCTTATAATTTTTTGAGACCCATTGAAGTTTGTAGACTGAGAATTAAAGATATAGATGTAAATGATAAACGAATCTATATTAGAGCAAAAACCAAACCTGTGAAGGTTAAAATTATACCAGATATAATGCTCGAATATATTCCAGATTTATCGAAGCTAGATCAAGAAAGTTTTTTATTTACACCAAATAAAATTGGTGGGCAATGGGAGGCAACAGATGTAAATAGAAGAGATTATTTTTCAAAACGTTTTAAAACGGTTGTAAAAGAACATTTCAATTTAGGTGTTGAATATGGTTTATACTCTTTTAGGCATACCTTTATCACCAAGCTCTATATGGAAATGGCGAGAGAACTTACCCCATTTGAAATAAAAAGTAAGTTAATGCTTATAACAGGACATTCAAGTATGCAATCTCTGGAAAAATATTTAAGGGATATTGACGCAGCCTTACCAGAGGATTATTCAAATTATTTTAGCAAAAAGAGTAAATACTAAGGGTCTAGCTAAAACTTTAGTTTCAATTCAATTCTATTCAACCTCCTACTTACAAAGATATCTAACTAGGTGCAAAGTACCCTAAAACCCCAGCTTCCTTAAAAAATTATTGTTCTCTGCAATGTTACCTTTTTCTCTCTTTTTTAGTCCAATGCTACCTAATGCTAGCCAATGCTACCTAATGCTAGCCAATGCTGCCTAATGCTGCCTAATGTTGCCTAAAGATGTATAAAGATAAAGATGCCTAAAGGTACCCAATACTCCACATGATAATCTTAAAAATTATTATTCTAGCTATTGTAATAAAAAAAATTAGAATAACAATTGAATTCAAATATTGTATATAGTGTTGCAAAAGCTCTTCCAGATGAAGAGCTGATAAAGCTATATGCCATGTTGGAAAAGGATTTTGTAAAAGGGTTAAAGACCTCAAAATCTAAAAAAGTTGGACTCATCACAAGGGGGGAGTCCGATGCATTTATACTAAAACAAGTATTTAATATAAAGAACTAAAATCTATCATTATGCGTAACACGAACGATTATTTGACGAACAATCATACATATGAGTGTGAGTATTGCCATAAAGAGTATGTTCCTAAAAGAAGATTTGCCCAAAAGTATTGCTCTAACAGTTGTAGGTCTAAAGCCTATCATCAAAGAAATAAAAATAAAATACAAGAAAAGAAACCTCCAAAAATTAAAAAGGATAAATCTAAAAAAAGAGAAAAAACAAAAATAGATAAAATGAGTTTCGCTGGAGCTGGAAACGCCGCCGCAGGTACTCTTGCTGCAGATCTATTAACAAAAGTATTTACCCCAAAACAAAACCAGCCTGCAACTAAAGGAGATATCGATTTATTATTAAATAAATTACAGAGATATCATAGGATATTAAATATGGAATCTAAACCAGATGGTAGATTACCCTATTTCGATCATGAAACTAAAATGGTTATATATTTTTAGTTAAAGTTAATTTTTTATTTGATTTTATATTTCTTAACCAAAGTCAATTTTTCCAAAATTCTTACTTTATATATTTGTCTCAAAATAACATAAAGTACTATGAGGCAAGTGTTTAAAATTTCTGGAATTGCATATTTATTAATTTTTATAGCAGGATTTTATGCCAACTTTGCAATACTTGAAAGTCTTGTGGATTTGAAAGACCCCATAACTACTACAACTAATATAATAAATAACCATATACAATTTGGTTATGGTTTAATTGGATTTGTTGTGATGGTTTTTTTCGATTTGTTATTGGTTTGGTCACTTTTTAAAATAACGGTAACAGTCAGTAAAAGGCTTTCGTATTTGGCATCAATATTAAGATTATTGCACGCTCTTATTTTTATTATCGGTTTGATTTATTTATTTAAAATATACCTCCAAACTTCAAACGCGATTAATTCAAATCCTTTACAAGAGGAAATAATGATTTTATTAGTGAATTTCGATATTCTATGGACAATTGGATTACTATTTTTTGCGATTCATTTATTGATTCTAGGATATCTTGGCTTAAAATCATCAACAATTCCTAGCACTTTAGGCATATTATTAATAATGGCTGCTCTAGGATATTTTATTGATTCTTCAGCAAAATTATTTCTAGAAAATTATAGTCAATTTAAGTCTTATTTTGAGATGGGTGTTATTCTAACGGGTTTAATTGGAGAGCTGTCATTTACCATTTGGTTATTTTTCAAAGGCTTCAAAAAAACGGCTTACCAGATAAAGTCCAGCCAATCATTGTAACTTTTTTGAATAAGATATCGTCAATATAAGATACTATTGGTTTTTCTTAATGTAGTTTAAGATTTAATAAACTAAACCCCTCTAATTTTATCAAAGCATAAAAAAATAAGCTGACTTAAGAGTATAATATAAATAACAAATAATGAGAAGAAGTATAAAATTGTTAAGCATTATGGGGTTTTTAATCATGATCCATGCTTGTCATGCTATCACCAATAAAACCTACTTGGAGCCTGAACCAAATACAAGAATTGGTTCAACTTTAAATAATAACAAAGAAGATATTAATCTCATCATTAAAACCAGTGATACTCAAATTGGTGGAACACTCACTAGACCAGTTAAGCCAGAAGTTTCCTCCCTCGTTATACTAATTTCTGGAAGTGGGGATCAAGATAGAGATGAAACATTAGAGGGATTTAAAATACTAAAGGTCATCGCCGACCACCTTGCTTCTAAAGGAATCGCTTCTTTTCGCTATGATGATAGAGGGGTAGGTGAAAGTACAGGTGATTTTGTGAACAGTACCATAGAGGACCATTCAAACGACCTTAAAAGTATAATGGATTATTTTAAATCGAACAAAAAGCATCCCTTCCATGACTTTATATTATTTGGGCATAGTCAGGGAGGTATTCTTGCATCAAAGGTTGCTGTTGGAAATACGTCAGTCAAAAAGGTGATTTTAATGGGTGCCCCTGCAGTGCCACTTGTAGAAGTTGTTTTGTATCAGGTAAGGCAGGAATATAGTGAGGCAACTATTTCTAAATCATTTATTGAAGACATCGTTTCAGTACATAATAAATTGATGAGAGCTATTGAAGATGATAAGAATATTGATGAAGCACACCAATTATTCAGACAAACAACCGAAACTATTTTGTATAAAATGAGTTCGTCACATGAGATAGACTCTTTAAAAATAAAACAACAAGCTATTGAAAAAGCTGATGAATTTAAAATAATCTATGGGTTACCTTCTCTTACTTCATTTCTGTACTACGACCCTGCAAAAGATATTGAAAAATTGAAAGTGCCAGTATTAGCCTTATTTGGAGGTTTAGATTTTCAGGTAACTATTGACCAAAATAAGGATCGAATGGAAAACGCCCTTTTAAAATCAGGAACAAATTACCATTTTGTAACACTTGAAAATGCGAATCATTTTTTTCAAAAGGCATCAACTGGGAAGAGAGAAGAATATGAAACTCTTGAAAAGAAATTTGTTGACAATTTTTTAGATGAAATTTCAAATTGGATCATCGAGAATTGATATTAAAGAACAGGACTATGATTACAGACATTAAAATAAAGAATAAAATGAATCGAATAATACGCTTACAATTTCTAATAGTATTAATTTTTTCAATTCAATTAGCTGTTGCACAAACAATTGAATCAAAAATTGATAGTCTCTTGCAGCCTATGTTTGAAGAAGAAGAGCCTGGAGGAGTTTTTTTAGTCTCCAAAGATTGTGAGCCTATTTATAGAAAGGCATTTGGTAAGTCTAATATTGAACTCGATGTAAATATGATGCCTGAAAATGTTTTCCAAATAGGCTCTATAACTAAGCAATTTACGGCCACGGCAATAATGATGCTTGAAGAACAGGGAAAGTTAAATCTGAGTGATGCGATTTCAAAATATATTCCAGATTATCCTAACGGAAGCAAAATCACCATTCATCATTTATTAACGCATACGTCAGGTATAAAAGATTTTACTAAAATGAAATCGATTATGGGTATAGCAAAGAAAGACATGACCCCAAAGGAGTTAGTGGACTTTTTTAAAGATGAAACCGTAGATTTTCTGCCAGGAGCGCAGTTTTCATATAATAATTCTGGTTATGTCGTATTAGGATATATTATAGAATTGGTATCCGGAAACACATATAAAGATTTCATAGAAACAAACATTTTCGAAAAGCTTGAAATGAACAACTCCCGTTATGCAAGCGATAGGGAAATTGTAAAGAATAGAGCCTATGGCTATCACAATAAAGGGATGTTTACAAACAAAATGCAGGTAAGTTTAAGTATTCCTTATGCCTCTGGGTCATTAATGTCAACTGTAGACGATATGCTAAAATGGCAAAATGCCATCAATGATAATCTGTTGTTAAATGAAAAAACATTACAAAAAGTGTTTACAAACTACACTTTAAATAATGGAGATTCTATTAATTACGGTTATGGTTGGCATTTAAAGAATATTGATGGTGTACCTACAAGAGAACATGGCGGCAGCATTTTTGGCTTTAAATCCATGGGCGTTTATGTTCCAAGTTTAGACATTTACGTAATAGGGTTTAGTAATTGTGATTGTAACTCACCAACTAAAGTCACTAGAGATATTGCTGCTTTATTAATTAATAATTTTAACAATAAACCATAAAACAACACGATATGCCACATTTTATAGTAGACTGTTCAGAACAGATTGTAAAATTAAAATCGCCACAAGAGATTATACAGAAAGTATATGACTCTGCAAATGCCACGGGATTGTTTATTCCAGAAGAAATAAAAGTAAGAATTAATCCATTTCAATATTACACAACTGGTAATTCAAAGGATAACTTCATCCATGTTTTTGGAAATATTATGGAAGGGAGAACCACAGAACAGAAAGCTAAACTTTCAAAGGAAATTGTTTCAGAACTTAAAACAATGTTTCCTGAGGTTCCTATTATTTCTATAAACATAAGGGATTTTGAGAGAGCTACTTATTGCAACAAAGAAATGGTTTAAGAATAATAAATGAAGAACAAATGTCATTAAAAAGATTAAAGTATGAACACATTAAAAATCAGTGATCTTAATCTTACTTATAAAAATGGTTACCAAGCTATAACCAATATTTCTTTGGAAGTTAAAAATGGAATGTTTGGATTATTGGGTCCTAATGGTGCGGGAAAATCTTCTCTTATGAAAACAATTGTAGGGCTTCAAAAACCATCATCAGGAAGTATTCAATTTAACGATGTTGATATCGTCAGTAATTTGGATTATATCAAAAAGAATTTAGGGTTTTTACCACAGGATTTCGGGGTGTATCCTAAAGTAAGTGCTTATAACCTTTTAAACCATATTGCCATTTTAAAAGGGGTGAAGGATGACTCTGGACGTTCAAATCAAATTCAATATTTGTTAGAAAAAGTAAATCTATGGGATTATAGAAACAAGGAGGTTCATACATTTTCTGGCGGAATGAAACAGCGTTTTGGCGTGGCACAAGCCTTACTTGGAAAACCAAAAATCATTATTGTAGATGAGCCAACAGCAGGATTGGATCCAGAAGAGCGTAACCGCTTCAATACTTTGTTAAATGATATTAGCACCGAAGTAATTGTCATTCTTTCTACACATTTGGTGGAAGATGTGAAGAATTTATGTTCAGAAATGACCATTATGAATAAGGGGCAAATATTAAAATCTGGGACGCCAAAAGAATTGATTTCGGAACTGAAAAATAAGATCTGGTCAAAATCAATTAAAAAGGATGAATTGGAGCTTTATGAAACAAAGTTCAATGTTATAAGTCAGCAACTCATTGAAAGACAGTTACAGATTACTGTATTTTCAGAAGAAAAGCCCAGTGATTTTGAAGCAACTACACCCTTGTTGGAGCACGTTTATTTTTATGCACTTTCTCAAAATAGCAAATTATGAACTCCCTGCTTAAATTTGAAATAAAGCAAAGTTCAAAGCATTGGGTGACTTATCTTACTGCTTTAATTCTACTCTTTATAGGGGTTTTTTGTGGTAATAAATTTAATCTTACTGCTGGAGAAGGTATATATCTTAATTCCCCTTACACCATCGGTTTTATGATGGGGATGTTAAGTTTGTCTATTATTTTCTTTGCCATTCTGTTTTCAAACCAACTCCTTTTTAAAGAATGGGATGTAAAATTCGACAATATGTTTTTTGCACTACCTGTCACCAAAATGTCCTATTTAAAGGGGAAATTTGGATTTCTCTTTCTAAAAACATTCTTAGGTTTTGGGCAACTTATTTTAGGCTTTGTGATTGGTCAAAATTTGCGAGTTGGAAGCGAAATGCAAGCAGGATTTAATGTATTGCATTACCTGTACCCACTGCTTCTATTCGGATTACTCAATTGTTTCTTTGTTTGCAGTTTTTTGTTTTTAATAGCCTATACAACTCGTAAAAAGTTATTAGTAGTTGTAGGTGGACTTTTACTTTATGTCCTTTATATGGTGCTTTTGGTTTTTTCAAACTCTCCATTTATGTCTAGTAGTTTACCCCAATCTATAGAAGTACAACAAATTTCGGCCTTATTGGATCCCTTTGGTTTATCTGCCTATTTTTTTGAAGCAAGGACATTTTCAGTACAACAAAAGAATGAACTTATTGTTCCGTTGTCCGGACTGTTATTAATAAACAGATTTGTAATCGTACTCTTATCGGGATTCTTTCTATGGATGAGCTATCGATTATTTTCCTTTTCTGGAAAGAATACTAAAAAAGCCCATAAAAAAATAGAATTGCCTTCAACTTATTCTATAAAAACTACTAAAAAAAACAAAATTCCTCAACTTCATTTTGGAGATATTTCAAGTTTTAAATCAACGCTATCATTTGCAAAAATTGATTTAATATATCTCTTTAAAAGTGTGACTATTGTAGCCGTTTCCATTCTTCTTGTGTTTTATACAGGAATGGAAATGTATGCCGATATAGATAAAGGCATTCGATTACCGGAAAAATATGCAAGTTCCGGACTTTTAGCCACCTCAATATCTGAAAGCTTTCATTTATTTGGATTATTGATTTTAGTCTACTTCATCAATGATGTGTATTGGAGAAGTCATTCTTCGGGCTTCAATTTGATTGAAAAGAGCACTTATTTTTCCAAAAGTAAGATGATAGGGCATTTTGTTTCAATCAGCATTTTGGTATGTTTTTTCACTGTACTGTTAATTTCTGAAGGTTTGATATTCCAATTTAGTTTTAATTACCTTCGTATTGATTGGAATGCATATTTAGGAGTCTTTATCTTTAATACAATTCCATTACTTCTCTTTTCGGCTTTTTTGTTATTAATAAACGATAATTTCAAGAATCGATTTGTCGCTTTAGGGGTCTCTACAGTAGCGGTTTTAGTTTTTGCAACACCTATATCCAAATCAATTATACCGTATCCACTTTTACAAATATTTTCAAGCTTCAAAGGTAGCTTTAGCGAGTTTAATGGCTATGGAATTTACATTTCTGCCTTTGTACAACGTCTATTGTTTGGGGGTAGTTTAATGGCACTTCTTTGGTTTATAAACCAATCTATTAAAACTAAGGTATGGTCTATTAGACAAACTATTGTCGTTTCAATAGTATTGATTTTAGCAGCTTTTAGTGGTACTCTTTTTATGAAGGGCTACCTTCCAAAAAATGAAGAAAAATCAATTTTAGAAGCAGTTCGTTATGAACAGGATTACCGAAAATACGAAATACTGCCTCAACCCACTATTACCGAAGTAAATACAGATATTCAGCTTTATCCGTCCAAAAATGCGTATCAAATTCACGGAGATTATGTTTTAAAGAATCAAACGGAACAACCAATTGAGAATATATTGGTAAATTTTCATCCCGATTTACAAATAGAATCTGCTATATATATAAGGGGTAATGATAGTTTGAAAATAGAGGATTATGTTACCGAAATCAAATTGAAAACCTCATTGCAACCTAATGAAGAAGCAATTTTGAGCTTTAAGTTATCGTACCAATGGTTTGCTGTAAACGGTCATCAATCGTTTAATGCCATTATTGAAAATGGTTCCTTTATGCGAATTAGCAACTATTTTCCTGCTTTAGGGTATCAAACAGAGAGAGAAATTAATGAATCAGAAAAAAGGAAAGAATATCAATTAAGAAGGGCTTCAGGAATAAAGCAATTGGAAGCGCCGGAAGTTTTTAAGAACGATTTTATTAATTTGGACATGACCATTTCTACAGAAGCTTCTCAAACGGCCATTGGTACGGGGGATCTTGTAAAACGCTGGTCCCACTCTAATAGAAATTATTTTACCTACAAAGCTGAAAAAATTCCATTTCGATTTGCAGTGTCCTCTGCTATATATAAGCATAAGACAATTCAACATAAAGGTATAGCAATCAATGTGTATTATTCCAAAAATCATTTTGAAAATGTAGATCATTTACTAGATAATGCTAAGTTAACATTGGACTATTGCTTAGATAATTTTGGAGCATATCCATTTAAAAGCATTAGTTTTATTGAAATTTCTTCGTTTACCCGAGGATTTGCAGCAACGGCCTATCCTTCAGCAATCTTTATGACCGAGGATATGATTTTCCATACAAATCTTCAAACCGACAAAAAACAGGATGTTATTAATGAATTGGCAGGACACGAGCTTTCCCATCTTTGGTGGGGAAATAGTCAAATCAATCCAGACGAAAGAGAAGGCGCTCCAATGCTTACAGAAACTTTAGCGATGTACACTGAAATGATGCTGTACAAAAAGATGTATGGCAAAGAAAAAATGATGGAACGATTACAAATTCATCAGCAAATTTACGATGACGAAAAAGGATTAAGTGCAGATCAACCCTTATACAAAGTTACTTATGGTAATTCACATATTGCCTATTCCAAAGGTGCAATCGTTATGGTAAAATTAAGTGAGTTAATTGGAGAAGACAAAGTAAACATAGCACTCAAAAACTTCCTTCAAAATAATCAATATCCTAAAAAGCCTACAACTTTAGATTTGCTTGAGGAATTTTATAAAGCTGCACCAAATGAGGTCGTCAAATCTAATATTGACACTTTATTTAAAAAAATATAAAATGAATCGTTAAATAGATTAAAAAGAAAGTTTTCAATATAATAAAGTTATAGATGTTTGGGAAGCATCTGTAAGAATAACGCATCGGTTTTTAAAAGAAAGAGACATCACTTATTTCAAACCATTGATTCTATAGACCTATACACTATTGAAACAAAAACCAGTTACTAGCTTGTAAATACCGCAGCTATTACTTTCGACCTCCATTAAAATTCCTAACTTTATCAAAACAAAATTAAAGCGAATAAAAATAGAGCTGTCGCCTCTGCCTTGCTGATTTTAAGGTTGCGTCACAAGTGCAACTGTTAAACACTGCATGACGTTGCCAATCAGCATTTGAACACATTCGAATCCGCCGCTTATTGCCTGCCGTATTATATGGAAACACAATACCACACATTTGAAAAAAACTAAATGATACACTTAATAGTTGGAAATACAGGTTCTGGAAAAACAACCTACTCGGCGGAATTGAAAATAAAAACAAATAGTATTGTTTTTTCAATTGACAAGTGGAATAGTACATTATTTCTTGCCGATAAAAAGCCGGATGACGGATTGAATTGGTTTCTAGAAAGAATTGATAGAGCTGAAAAAATGATTATGGAATTAGTTCATCAATTGGAAAACATAAAAACTGACTCTATTCTAGACTTGGGTTTGTCGAAATTTGAGCACCGGGAGAAATTTAGAAATTTTGCCAAATCAAATGGCTATGAACTACAAATTCATTTTTTGGACATTTCAAAAGAAACTCGTTGGAAGAGAATAATGAAAAGAAATAACGAAAAAGAAACTACCTACGAATTTGAGGTAACAAAAGAAAATTTCGACTTTATGGAAAGTTGGTTTGAGAAACCAAGCGAGAAAGAAATTGATGGCGGAATAGTCGTTACGCAATAAAAAATCTGGTAATAAGGTATATAAAACATAACCAATAAATACTGAACTGAATTTTTAATCTTAAATTTTGTTGAGAAATTATGCAAAGTTTTTTCAACACAAATAGCTAAATGCTTAATTTTGAATAAAGTAGTACATCCATCTTGAAATTAAACGACGCACAACAGTTAATTATAGGTAATGTCAGCCGGTTTATCGATTTAACCACGCTGGAAAAACAAAGGTATCTTTCTTTGCTTATCGAAATGAAAGTCAAGAGGAAAGAATTTTTAATGCAAGCAGGTGAAATTACAAGGTATGAATACTTTATTACCAAGGGATGCCTGAAAGTTTATACTCTTGATGAAGATGGCTCTCCGCACATCTCAATGTTTGCAGTGGAAGATTATTGGACAGGAGATCTGGCCAGCTTTATGACCAAAGAACCCTCCCGTTATTTTATTAAAGCTACTGAAGATTCAGAATTATTAGGAATCTCTCGAGCTAATTATGATTTGCTTTTTCAGGAAATACCAAAATTCGAACGGTTTTATCGTCATCTATATCAAAGATCTCTCATCAGTTACATAAGGCGTTCTAATCACGGCATATCATTCACCGCGGAGGAAAGATATATCGCGTTCAAAAATAAATATCCCACTATTATCAATAGAATTACCCAGAAAGACTTAGCGGCCTATATTGGCGTAACGCCAGAATTCATGAGTAAAATCATTACGAAAGTCAATCGAATGTAAAAGTCTTAAACTAGTTCATTTTTTTTCATGCGTTCCTATCGGAAATTTGAAGTATGAAAAAAATAATAATCATTACATCTTTTTTAACAATTGGTTTTGCAAACTATTTGCAAGCTCAATTTACACAGATCGAACTGTTTTCAGGTTTTGATAAAACAGATTTTACATCATACTCAAGCTATACTATTAATCAGAAAAAGACTCTAAGCATTAATACATTGGCTTTCTTTCAAAAATTTAACCATAAAGAAAACCAAGTCTTTGATGAGGCCGGTGTACAGCCAACGGTATTTTGGAATATTAATGAGAACATTTCAATTGGTCCTTCTTTATATTACAACAGTTTTGCTGGGTATTCTGAACGTTTGTCTGCAAAGTTCACACTAAAAAGTTCACGAGTACTATTAGTAATTATTCCTACAATTGCTCATTCCAATCAAAAGAATGCTAGCTATGCCGAGGCTTTTGCGCAGTTTCAATTTAACATGCCTATAAATGACAACGTATCTATTTGGTTAAATGGACAGTTTTTAACGGTCTGGGACGAGTTTAAAACGCATTCAAGAAGTTTTCAGCAATTACGTGTAGGTGTGTCTTTTAAGGGGCACCAATTGGGTATTGGTTTAGACTTTGACCAGTATGGACCTAACCCTATAGAAAAATCATCTTTCGGTTTGTATTACCGAAAAACTTTATAAACAATTTTAAATCTTAAACATTATGAAAAATTTAGTTCAAACATTTTTAACAACACATCCAAATATTGGATTTAGCATTGCACGATTAACCCTTGGGTTAGTAATATTTCCACATGGGGCACAGAAATTATTAGGTCTTTTTGGAGGCCAAGGCTATTCAGCTACAATCGATTTCTTTACAACTCAAATGGGCTTACCAAGTATTATTGCATTTTCAATAATAATGATTGAGTTTTTTGGCTCTATTTCATTAATTCTAGGATTCTTTAGTAGGTTCTGGGCAGTATCGCTAGCAGGAATGTTTATAGGGATCATCTATACAACACAATTAGAACATGGCTTTTTCATGAATTGGTTTGGTAATCAAGCTGGTGAAGGTTATGAATATTCGCTTCTAATAATCGGTCTTGCCTTGTCCATTATGATAAATGGTAGTGGAAAATGGTCAATAGATAAATTAATCTCTAAAAAACAATAATCATGAAAAAAATAATCACAATTGCAGGAAGCAATAGTCAAAAATCTATCAACAAAAGTTTAATTACCTATACTGCTAATTTATTAGAAAAAGCAGACATTATTTCAGTTGACTTAAATGATTATGTATTACCAATTTATGGTGCTGATTTTGAAGCAGAAAATGGTATTCCAACTGCTATAAAAAGACTAAACGACTTATTTGATAAAGCTGATGGATTTATAGTATCTCTTGCAGAACATAATGGGTCTTATACTGCAGTGTTTAAAAATATTATAGACTGGTTATCTCGTGTAAATATGAAAGTATGGAGAGAAAAACCTATGCTGTTAATGGCAACCTCACCAGGAGGCAGAGGTGGTACAACTGTATTACAATCGGCAAGTACCTACTTTCCGTTTTTGGGCGCTAGTATCACAGATACGTTTTCATTGCCTTCTTTTTATGATAATTTTTCAGAAGAAGGAATAACTGATGAAGGATTAAACCAAGAACTATATCAAAAGCTAGTTCTTTTTGAACAGCAATATACGAACTAGTATAATGATGATTGTAATGGTCAATTAAAAAAACTCAAATCATCTGAAATTCGCTTCTAAATAAAATCGATTAGAAGTAATAAAATTCAATGTCGTTCGTCGTCTTTATATAATCAATAACAATAAATTTTAGAAAATGAAAAAACTTATTTTAAGCATTGCACTTTTATTACCCATTTTACTTTTTTCTCAAGTAAATAATGATCAGAAAAAAGTTTTAATGGTCGTTAGCAGCTACGGAAAAGATATGGGGTCCACACGACCTGGTTATGAGTTTGATGAATTCTCTCAAGCCTATTTGATTTTTAAAAACAACAAGTTATCTATAGATGTAGCTAGTCCGAAGGGTGGTAAGGCAGAGCCAGACCAATACAATAAAGATAAACCTTATAACAAATTACTTTTAGACGACAAGTACGCTTTAAGTTTGTTGGACAATACAAAAACTACAGCAAGTATAAATGCGGAAGACTACGACGCAGTATATATTGTAGGTGGTAAAGGTGCTATGTTCGATTTGCCTTTTGACTCTTCCCTTCAAGATATTATATTGAATTTATACAACAGAGATCATACGGTTATTTCTTCTGTTTGCCATGGGCCTGCAGCTTTTGTAAATATCAAAAACAACGATGACTATATTATAAATGGTGTAGAATTAACAGGGTTTTGCAACATAGAAGAAGAGCTTTTTGGTAAAAAATGGGTAAAAGAATTCCCTTTTAGCTTAGAAACTAAATTAAAAGCTAGAGGAGCTATTTTTAAGCAAACCGATTTTATGTTGTCAAAAGTTGTGGTTTCAGGTAAGTTTGTTACAGGTCAAAATCCCTATTCAACAACAAGATCTGCGGAAGCAGTTGTTAGAGCATTAGGTTTGATACCAGTTGAAAGAGCGTTGTATTCTGATGAAAGGAGTGCCTATTTATTACAAGATTTATTAGATAAAACAAAAACTAATACATGGGCAGAAGAAGAGTTAGCCACAAACAAAACCAAATATGATATGCCATTAATTGCAGCTTATGGCTATTATAAAATTTTGGCTTCAACCGAAAATCAAGAAGAGTTAGTAAAAGGTATTGAAATAGTTGAGTTAACCTCACCCCACTTTTTTAATGAAAACCTACAGTTCTTATTAGCTAAAACGTATGCTTCAATAGATCAAAAAGAAAAAGCAAAACCGATATTAAACGAATTGATTTCTAAAAATTTACTAAAGGAAGAATCAGAAAATTTACTTAAAGAATTGAACTGATATAAATAATAGCTAAAAAACTGTTTTGTTCTTAACTGTCAAATCTTTGGCTTAAAAAGTCAATACACAAGAAAAAGATTACTTAAAAATTGTATCATGACATTAACCCTAACTAAAAAGCAATATTATAAAATTAGATATCTAATTTTAATTGGCATGGTATTATGGAATTTTTCCTGCGCTACAGATGCGAAAAAACCACCAATAGCAAAAGTAAATGTTGTTTTTCAAAAAGACTCTCTCAAATTTACTGAATCACAAAAAGTTTTCATCAATAACGTGATAAGCAAATCAGAGGATGAAGTTCGCAAACTTTTACCGAGCCTACCTGATAGTATAAAAGTTGTTGTCGAAAAAGTAGATTGGAATCTTGATATTGTAAATGGAGTAACTGGAAGAACAGATACTAATCACCCTCCTCTTGTTCTACTTCAAATATCAAATAATTATAAAGATGGCATAATCGATTCGCTATTTCAAGGGATTAAAAGTACAATTTATCACGAATTCCATCATTTGTCACGTGGTTGGGCTATTCAAGATAACAAATTTAGTTACGGGATTCCTAATGCAATGGTTAATGAAGGTTTGGCAGTTGCGTTTACAGAAATACATACAGGAATTATAAATGATGTAAACTCTTATTCTAATGAGGCTGATAGTTGGGTAAAAGAGATTTTGTCCCTTCCCCTAGATGCAAATTATGCTCAGTGGGTAATGGGTGAACATCCTGATGGAAGAACATATATAGGATATCGAACTGGAAATTTTTTAGCAAGACAAGCTATGAAAAGATCAAGAAAAAGCATTGTAGAGTTAAGCAACCTTATGCCGAATGAAATAATAAAACTCGCTGGCTACTAATACTTTAAAAAAATTAAATAGAACAAGCCATATCCAATTATAATTCAGCTTTTGAGGCGTCAAAAAAAATACGAATTAGGGTATGAGGAAGGTTATATAAAAGAAATCAAGCTGCTTAGCGAAACATTATCCAAAAACTAGGAATTGAAACTAATGTGCAAGCACGACAAATTGCTAACCAAAAAAACTATAAACAAAATTCAATTTTTCAAAGGATTAGTTCTTAACTAAAGTCAATGAAGTTAATTTTATAAGCCTATAAATTTGCTTGTAAAAATTTAGGGTTTTGAGGAAACCATATATAGTAATCAAGAAATGGTTAAAAATTCAATCGATTGAAAATATAATAATAAAATATGAAACTAAAATCTATCATTTTAACAACAGTGTTGTTTAGTAGCCTTACTATAATTCAAGCACAAGAAAACAATTTAACCACTCATAAAGATTCGCTTAACTATGCACTAAATCAGTATTATAAACTAAACTTAAAAGTATTTCAACAAAACTCAACCACAGAAGACATTGACAATATCTTTGCCCTGTTTACAGACGATTTCACCTATGTGCATCCAAAATATGGTGGTGTTTATACAAGAGAAGATCTTTATAATGGCTACAAAAGAAATCAAGAGAATGGAGGCTACGATGGGAGTGTTATTGACATAAAAATCGAGAATAGTATTTATGGCTTAAATGCTATTACAGTAAGCAAACGCTTCATCACAAAAGAAGATGGTAAAGTGGTTAAAGGTAATGCGCAAATGGCTCTTTTTGAATTTAAGGATGGTAAGATTTCTATGATCAAAGAATTTTGGTAGAATAATACCTGTAAAATGATAACCATAAGAAAAGCAACCCGGGAAGATGCAAAAGCATTATTC
Organism: Flavobacteriaceae bacterium; assembly: GCA_034670265.1. GTDB lineage: Bacteria > Bacteroidota > Bacteroidia > Flavobacteriales > Flavobacteriaceae > Halomarinibacterium. Next base: position 156,447 of record JAXMNU010000004.1, read on the forward strand.
GATTTAATAATGGAACTAGCTAACTATGAAGGTCAATTGCAATACCTCAAAACTGATTTGGACCAAATAACTGAATCAGGGTTTTCAAATCTAAAGTATCCAAAATTCGAAGCTATAGTAGCAGAAAGCAAAGAAGGGTTAATTGGTTATGTTACTTATATATGGAACTATTCTATTTGGAATGGAAGCAATTATATGGCTATTGACGATGTTTTTGTGTGTAGGGAATTTAGAGGTATGCAGATAGGTCAAAAATTAATGCAATATGCCAGAGACATTTGTATTTCAAAAAATATTGGACTCATAAAATGGGAGGTTGAAAGTAATAACGAAAAAGCGATTCGTTTTTATAAAAAGCTGGGAGCTGATCTAATAAATAAGTCGTTAGCCAAATGGCGAATAGGACAAATTGATAATGATAATTTTCAAAATGATTATAATGAACAATAAATTAAAAACATCAAAAATTAAAATATACACAAGCCTAATTTTAGGTTGTTTAATAGCTATTATAAGTGTTGCCTGCCAAACGAACAAAACAACGACAGATGAATCTGACTTGTTGAGCAGTCGAATCGGTGAGTATTTAAAGGAAGGCGAAACCAATGGGTTTTCAGGAGCTGTCTTAGTAGCCAAAAACGATTCTATTATTATCAATAAAGGATTTGGACTCGCCAGTAAAGAAGATGATGTACTCAATAATCCTAATACGGTGTATGATATTTGTTCTGTGTCAAAACAATTTACGGGTGCTGCTATTGTGAAATTAGCTGAAGATAACAAATTAAAATTGGAGAGTCCTATCAGTACATTCTTTGATAATCTGCCAGAGGATAAAAAAGACATTACCATTCATCAGTTATTAACCCATTCTGCTGGTTTTGGTCATGGTAGTACCGATGATTTCGATGTAACACCAAAAGATATCTATTTCTCTGCTGTATTTCAATCAAAGTTATTATTCACTCCAGGATCAGAATATTCATATTCAAATTCAGGCTATAGCATTTTAGGACGAATTATTGAGCTTGTTTCTGGTCAGGATTATGAAACGTATCTAAACGAAAATTTATTCCAACCATCAGGAATGGAACAGACAGGTTATTTATTGCCAGATTGGGATAACACAATTGTTGCTAATGTATATTTGCTTAATGTTTCTAATGAAGGCTCACATATTGCACAGTATAAAAAAGATGGAGAAATCGCAAGAACCGTACTGGCAAATGGTGGCATACATTCCACGAATAATGACATGTATAAGTGGTATCAAGCATTAAAGTCTAATAAAATTTTATCTCAAGAGTCCTTTGAAATACTCACAAAGCCTTATGTAGCCGAATATGAAGATGAGTCCAGTCACTATGCTTATGGTTGGGCTGTTTTTACATCCAAAAGAGAGACTAAAGTCATCACACATAATGGATTTAACGGGATTTCTTACTATGAGTTTGTATGGTTTCCAGAAGAAGATACTCTGATCTTATTGGCATCTAATGCTTTTATTCGACCATTAGGAAGAATGACCATAGAAATTGAAAACTTATTATTTGATAAAACCTATGTGCCTAACGAATTTCCAAAATATAGTGTCAGTGAGCTTTACAAGTTTACTGAAGCATACAAGGGGTCTGTTAATGATTTGATTAAACAACTAAAACTAAAATTTGAAGCTACTATTGATTCACCAAGACATTTAAACAGTTTAGGAGGTTTATATAACAGAAAAGATCAAATGGAAAAAGCCATTGCAATCTATGAGCTTAATACCCAATTATTTCCTGAAGATGGTAACAGCTGGGATTCCCTTGGAGATGCCTATATCAAAGTAAATAAAAACGATAAAGCTATGGAAGCATTTACTAAAGCCATAGAATTAAAACCAGAAAAAGACGATTGTTTTTGGTGTGAAAACGCTTCGTCACAACTTCAAAAATTAAAGTCTAGTAATTAAATCATACTTTTTATTTTGGATTGCTTGGCAGATCAACATATAGAATTTGCAAAAAGAAATTTGCTAAATTATTTTTTAGGTAAGGAAAATCGTCCATCCATTAACGAGAATTATCCATTTTAAGCCACTGTATTCTTCATCAACTTTGTAGCGTCAATATTGACATACAATTTTAAAATACATAGAAATGGAAAATTTAGTAAAAACAGAATTTAAAGTTCCTACAAGAGAACAAGTATCATTAACTAACCAAGAAATTTTCGACGGTTTAAACAAAGCGTTGGGATTTGTACCAAACCTTTATGCAACGATAGCATATTCAGACCACGGATTAAAAAGGTATTTAGATTTTCAAAACGCCAAAACCTCATTATCGAATAAGGAAAAAGAGGCAGTAAACCTAATTGTAAGCCAGGTCAATGGGTGTATTTATTGCCAAAGTGCACATATAGTTTTGGGAAAAATGAATGGATTTGACGATGAGCAATTATTAAACATTCGTAAAGGTAAAAGCGAAAATGCTAGATTAAATGCATTGGTTAAGCTTGCTGCTGATATTACTAAAAACAGAGGTAATGCAAGCGATGAAAATGTAGATGACTTTTTTGCTCAAGGATATACCAAAGAAACTTTGGTTGATTTAATCCTTCAAATAAGTGATAAAACTGCAATGAACTATTTGCACAATCTAACAAAAGTGCCTGTAGATTTTCCAATAGCGGAAAGTTTGTAAATCAAATAATAATTTAGAGTGGCAAACAGAAATTTTCATGTTCCCCACTTTTTAACTTAAAAATCAAATATAATGAAAACGATTAAAAATATAATATTAGTAATTACCATTTCAATGGCTTCTATCTCACTGGCGCAAATCGCTCCTGTAGATGATAACGGTCTGGCGATTGGTGGATATGACGTTGTAGCCTATTTTTCAGGTAAAGCTGAAAAGGGTCTTGAGAGCTATTCTGCAAAATATAATGGTGTTACTTATTATTTTGCCAACATTACAAATAGTAATGCTTTCAAAAAAGCACCTAAAAAATACCTTCCTCAGTTTGATGGATATTGTGCATGGGGCGTAGGAGAAAAAGAAACAAAATTCCCGATCAATCCAGAGACCTTTGATATTGTGGATGGGAAGTTATACCTCTTCTTCAACGGTCCTTTTAATGGCACACCATTCAATACTTTGGACCCATGGGAGGCGGAAACCTCAAGATTGATGAAAGCTGCTCATAAAAATTGGGACAAGGTTAATAAATCTTAAAATTTTTTATAGGCCGTATAATTAACACTCCAGTTTTGTGCGGCCTAAATTCTAAAGCATTAATAATTATAATACCTTTTATTATGGAAAAAAAATATCCACTTCCACCATTTACAATGGAAACTGCACTTGAAAAAGTACAAAAAGCAGAAGATGCTTGGAATTCTAAAGATCCAATACAAGTATCAAAGTCTTATACCGTAGATTCTGAATGGCGAAACAGAAACCAATTTATAAACGGAAGAGAAGAAATTGTTCAATTTTTAACTAAAAAATGGAAAAAAGAACGAAATTATAAATTGAAAAAAGAGCTTTGGGGTTTTAAAGGAAATAGAATGGCAGTTAAATTTGAGTATGAATTTCAAGATGAATACGACCAATGGTACAGAGCCTATGGCAATGAACTTTGGGAATTTAACGAAAATGGATTGATGCAAAAACGTTTTGCCAGTATAAATGATTTAAAGATTGAAGAAACTGATAGAGTTTTAATTTAAAGTATGATGCAGAAAAACAACTACACACTTATCAATCCAAAAACAGGAAATCTAGCATTCAAATTACATTTTATTGAAAAAGAAAATCCTTATGACCATATTCAAAGAATGAATTATTATTCACTTATTTGGATTACTAAAGGAGAGGGTACTGTAAAGGCTGATTTTTCTGAATATACTTTCAAAAAGGATACATTACTCTCTTTTTCGCCTTATCAACCCTTTATGATTAACACTTCAGATGAAGTACAAGCGGTGTGTATTAACTTTCATCCAGATTTCTTTTGTATCCACAAGCATCATGAGGAAGTAGCTTGTAATGGAGTTTTATTCAATAATATTTATAGCCCACCGTTGGTAAAAGTTGACAAACAAACAAAGAACAATTTTGAAGGGATTATAGTACAATTAAAAAATGAGTTGCAAAATCCAGCTTTGGCACAGTATGAATTGTTGATTTCTTACTTAAAGATTTTCTTAATTAACGCATCAAGATTAAAAGCAAGTCAGCAAGAAGATGTAGAAAAATTAAATGATACAAGTAACATGCCTTTTATGTTACAAAATCTTAAAAATTTTATAGAAACAAACTATAAAACAAAGCATACAGCTAGTGAATATGCTAATATGCTAGCGATTACGCCAAAAGCATTAACAAGACTAACAAAAGCTCATTTTAATAAAACCTTAACCGATTTAATCTCTGAACGTATAATAATTGAAGCTAAAAGAGAATTATACTTAACTAATAAAACAGTAAAGGAAATTGCTTATGAATTAGGTTATCATGACGAATACTATTTTAGCAGATTTTTTAAAAAAAATGCAGATGTTTCTCCACAACTTTATAGAGAAACTGTTGGTTTTAACAAAGCTTCTGAAGTTAATTAGAATAAACCTTAAATTCATAAATAGTGTATTTGACTAAAGTCATGAATAAAACATTAGAAGAACAACGCACCGAATTTGCAAACAGAAAATTTTTAGCAACACCACTTTCTGGGTTAATTGCTTGGTTATTGGTGGTTATTTCAGACTTCTTTTTATCAAATAAAATAACGGCTTGGGTGTTATTTATTGCCCCAGGAAGTATTGTGTATTTAGCTCTATTTATTTCAAAATATACCGGTGAAAACTTTTTGGATAAAACAAAGCCTAAAAATCTATTCAACTATTTGGTTTTATATGCCCTAGTAAAAGCTGCATTAATTTATGCAATTGTTATACCATTCTTTATTATAGATAATACATCGTTATTATTATCTGTTGGTATCCTTACCGGATTTCTTTGGGTTCCATTTTCTTGGATTATAAAGGATTCGGTGGTTATATTTCATGCGGTTTTGAGGACAGTTTCAATTGTAATCTTATGGTTTGTGTTTCCAGACCGAAGATTTGTTGTAATCCCAATTTGCATAGTATTTATCTATATCATAGCAATTTTTATTTTAAATAAGAGAACTAAAAAAGCATATTATGAAATACGGAATAGTCACAGGAAGTAGTAGAGGAATAGGTTTAGCTACTATAGAGACATTAATTTCTAAAAATTTTAAAATAATTGGAAGCTCCACATCTGGGAATCATACCTTTACTCATCCAAATTTTCAATGTATAAAATTAGACTTGTCGAGCCGTAATTCTATTGCTAATTTTGTTGAGCAAATAGGGAATATTCAAATTGATTTTTTAATTAATAATGCAGGAATTTTATTAGAAAAATGGGATGTTTCAGCAATTAACCTGAAACAATTAAAGCAGACTTTTGATATTAATGTTTTTGGGACTATAGAGTTAACCGAAAAATTATTGCCAAAGTTAAATACCAATGCGCATATTATAAATATTACCTCTGATTGGGGTTCTTTTAGTGAATCTAATTTTGATGAATTTCAACCACATTACAAAATGTCTAAAGCTACATTAAATATGTATACAAAATTGTTGGCCAAGCGACTAGAAAATAAAAGTATAACCGTATCCTCTTTAGATCCAGGGTGGACGCAAACCGATATGGGAGGGCAGGAAGCAACACGTACACCTCAAGAAGCAGCAAGTGATATTTTTACTTTACTTAATGGCAATGTGAAATCAGGGCAGTTTTGGAGCAACGGAAAAGTTAGAAGTTGGTAAGTAGAATTATAGAGTAAATGAAGTTGTTTTTTATTGTTTTTTTAGTAGCAATTACTCCCATTCAACAATCTAAGGAGCAGTGTCAAGAAATGATCCAAACTGCCATTGAGGCCATGCACAAAAAAGAACATGGTAAATCATTAGAATTACTTATTAATGCTCAAAATTTGGCCAATACTTATAAATGGTATGATGAACTTTTTTTAGCACTTAATAATAAAGGGAATAATTATTACCAACTTTCAGACTTTGGAGAGGCGTTGGAGAACTATTTGGCTGCATATAATGTCGCAGTTGATTATCTAAATCCCAAAAAGGAAATGGTTGTCTTAAATAATGTAGGGATTTTATCTTTTGAGGAGAAGAAGTATAAAGAAGCTCAAAACTATTTTTCAAAAGCATATAATATTGCAAACGAATATAATGAAACGGTAAAAATAGGCACCTATGCTATAAATTTGGGTCTTGTCTATAATAAATTAGGCGATTTAGACAAAGCACATCATTATTTAGAAATTGCTTTTCCCCTTCTTCAAAATGAAGAGAACATAACGCTTCAAGGTAAATATGCCCTAGCAGAGAATTTGTTTTTAAAAGGAGATTTGGAAAGCGCAATTGAATTAATACAAACCTTGGTTCCAGAATTAAAAGATGCTGGGCTTTTAGAGCATCAATCTGAAGCCTATTTGCTTCTCTCAAAAATTTACTATAAACAAGGAGATTTAACACCTGCAAAACAGTATGGTAGAGAAGCAAACTGCTGCAATAGTAGCTTGGAAACCCAAATTAAAATTTATGAACAGCTTTCCTTGCTTGATTTTACTACAAACGATTATGAAAAATCACGTCTTTATAGAGATTCGGTTATTATTTTAAAAGACAGCCTATTTAGAGTTAAAAGTAGAAATCAGTTTGAAGGAAACAAGGTCAAATTCGACATCAAGCGCTACGAAAAAGAACTTGAAGATAATACTCGAAAATTTAATGCAGAACGCAAGGTGTTTTATATACTAATAGGTTCTTTTGTTTTATTGCTTTTACTTTCTATTTGGGCATGGAAAATGCATATATCAAAATACAAACAAAAGAAAATCATTTCTGAAAGAGACCAAAAGATAAAAATGTTGGAGCTTGAAAGCGAGTTGGAGTCTAAAAATAGAAAACTAACGGTCAGAGCCTTGAATATGGCAAGTAGAAATGAATTGCTTCAAGAAGTTTTGCAAACCATCAAGTCTTATAAAGATTTAGAAAGTAATCGTGAGTTAAAAAAATTAGTTTTTCAATTAAAAACACATTTAAAAAATGATGCAGGTTGGAATGATTTTTTGATTCATTTTGAAGAAGCAAACTATGGATTTTTAAAAACTTTGAAAGAAAAGCACCCAGCTTTAAACACAAACGATATTCGGTTTATTTCTTATTTGTATATGAATCTTTCCATTAAAGAAATTGCAACCATGTTTAACATTACCCCGGATGCGTGTAGAAAACGAAAGGAACGTATAGGAAAAAAACTAGGGTTAAATGATACTTCCAATTTGTACCATTACCTCTCTCAATTACAGTAAAAAATAACATGTCACACTTTTTATTGTAGTATGTCCTATTAATTCGTGTACAAAATTCTCCTTGGAATTAACAATTTCTCAATTTCGCCTCGTAAAATCATTTTTAAAAACAAACAACAATGAAAAACAAATTTACTTGGTTATTTCTGGTTTTGGCTCTCACCTTTTACCAGAATGGATTCTCCCAACTGGAAGCGGTAGGGTCATCAGACTACGGAAGGATTTTTAATATTACATACGACCCTTCAGTCGAAAACAAATTATACGCAACAACACTTTACAACCATATATTGGTGTCTCACGATAATGGTCAAAACTGGGAAGTGTTATTTTCTATGTCGGTACAAGATGTAACCACATTTAAAAATTTAAAACTAACGCGTAATAATACTGCATTGAGTTTTATTAAGTACAATCAAGGGTCATCAAACAATACCATTTTAATATTTGATTTAAGCTCAAATACTATTATTGATGAAATCGAAATTCCTTACACTTCTGGAGATAAATACATAAAGTCATATAGTATTTATGAAGGAGATCCCAATGTCATCTTGATGAATACAAAAATTGATTTTGGGACACTAGAAAATACTTACTATACTACAGATGGTGGTCAAAATTGGGAGTTAGTTTATACAAAATCTGAGCATGATAATGTTGCTATTAATAGTGTAGCAATAAATCCAAATAATCCAGACCACCTAATTCTTACAAGAGGATTAGGTCCTTCAGGTGTTGATGGAGGATTGTTTCAATCCTACGATGGAGGACAAACTTGGGTAGAAAAACTAGAAGGAATTGTATTAGCTCCAGTTGTTTTCAATCCACATAATACAAACGTAATTTATGCTGGTACAGGAATAAGTTTTGGGAGTACAATAGAAAACTTATATCGCTCTGTAGATGGAGGAGAAAACTGGCAAATAGTCCCTATCACTTGGACAGATGAACAATTGAATGATATTACCTTTATTGCATTTAATCCACAAGTGGAAAATAGTATCATTGTATTAGAAGAAAATGAAATTGCAATTTCTACGGATAACGGAATTACTTGGGAGAATTATGTTCACGATATTAGTAATGTTCATGGGTATTACTACGGAACCAACCTTTCATTTAACCCTTTCAATGAGAGTGAAATTTTTATAACAAGCAATTACCATCCACAATACTCAAATGATGGAGGTGCCACATTAACTTGGGCAAAAAACAATTTCTACTTATCTACCGGTTTTATAGGTTTATTTCCAGAAGGTGAGGGGCATTTGTATTATGGAGTTCAATATGGATATATAAACAGAAATTTGACTACTGAAAATGAAGCTACTTTTGATATTATTCCGATTGATTGGTATACTCAAGGAAATGCACCAAAACTTTTTGTTGATGAAATTATAGAGGGTAGAATATTCACATTAAGTGGAGGATGGTTTGGATCAGATCTTAAAATAAGTATTGACCATGGTCAAAATAAACATCAAGTACTTAATACTTGGATGAATTCTTTGGATGCTACTGGAACAGATCCTTTTGATACAAGCGTTATTTGGTTCTCCTTTTCAGATTTAAGTGGAAATGTACAACTAAAGCGTGCAGATGTAAGTGACTTAAATGCTATCATTACCAGTGATATTTCTTTACCTGAAAGTGGAATAATTAGAGGAATATATTTTGATCCAAATAATCAAGGCCATGTAGTTATCACTTTGGGCACCAAAGTATATAAAACCGAGGATAATGGTAGCACTTGGGATCCATCTAATACTGGTATCGAATTTTTAGATCCGCACATGGACCTCATTTTAAATTTAGATGTAAATCCATTTAATAATGAACAATTGTCTATTGCAACCAATAGAGGAATTTTCACATCATTAGACGGCGGTGCTTCCTGGAGTCAAATTTACAATGAGCTTGTACATCAAATTCATCATTCAAGTTTTAATGATGGACATTTGGTTGGAATGATTCACAGTTCTCGAGATTCAGAATTTGGATTAATCTATTCAAAAGATGCGGGACAGACTTGGGATGTTATAGATAATGATGAATTATTATCTATTGGGTCGGCTACTTCTGCGGTTAAATTTAATGAAGAAAGTGCAGATGTTTATATAGGTAGTGTAGATTTGGGATTATTAAAATACACAATTGATCTTCAGGTATTAGGTATTGAGGAGAATCTTTTTTCAAACCAAAATATTTCTGTTTTTCCAAACCCAACAAACGATTTGGTTTCTGTAATGGTCTCCAGAGGTAATCCTAAAACTATTACTGTGTATGATTTATCTGGAAAGCAACTAATGGAAGTTTTTAATACTACCGAAATAAATTTATCTGAGCTCTCTTCAGGTGTTTATTTGCTTAATGTTATCACAGATTCGGGTGAATTATTCACTAATCGAGTTATAAAACAATAACTCAAGTTAAGTTATGACAACCATAAATCAGAAATATTATTACGCCGTGGTAAAAAAAGGAACTGAAAGATTTGTTAGAATGAATGGCTATCTACCTATTTTTTTAACTCTAGCTACAGCTAAAAAGCACACTTTAGGGTTAATTGAGATTGAAATAAAAAAAATTAAAAGTGATAAAATAATAGAGGCTTTAAAAGAAAACTAGTTGAGTTTTGATTAGTGATTTTTTGATTAATGGTTAGTTAAGGAGGAAGCCGGGTATTATATCCGGCTTTTTTTTTGGATTAGTTTTTCATTATTAACTTAAGTCAATGAATAATTTTTTACACCACAATACTTTTGATCATTATAAATAGTAATTATTATGAATTTAAAGAAAGCAGGATTAGGGATGTTAGTATGTTTAGCTATAACATCTTGTTCGGTGCAACAATTTGCGGTGAACACAGAAACACAACCATTTGAAAATGGTGGTAAAGTGTTTGGGGAAAAGACAAAGGAGTTAACCTTTAAAAAGACAAGTGATTTACATCTAATTGGCATTAATGTAAAAGAAAGTAATGTAAAAGCAATTGTTAAAGAGTTGGATGCTGAAAAGTATACCATCGAAACAAAATCTAGTTTATGGCTCAGAATCCTTTCCTTAGGGATGGTAGATCATAAAACAGTAAAAGTGATTAAAAGAGAAGAGTAAATCCTTTGGTTACTACCAATTAAAAGGAAGCCCTATAAATTATCTATAGGGCTTTCCTTTTAATAAAAATAAAATTAGATTGTGTTAGTATAATTATTACTCTTTTGAAGTGACTCTAATATAATATCCATTGGGGTCCGTTATACGAAAGTCCGTTAGCCCCCATGGCTGCTTTTTAAGTTCACTTTCGATATCAATATTTGCTTCTTTAACTTTATTATAAACCAATTGAATATCGTCTACTTCCAATACTATTTCTACACCATAACCAAATTGAATATCACCCTGCTTGGAGTTAAAATAATGATTGCTTCCAAGGCTTTCTAAGAGTCCTATCCCAAGTATAACTTGTCCTTTTTGAATAGGTTGATAGGTAGAGCTATTAGATTTTAAGGATTTGAAACCAAGAACGTCTTGATAAAAATTAACCGTTTTGTTGATATCCGATGTAAATAACTCTAGCCTCATAGTCATAAAGGAGGAATTAATAATTCTCTTTTGATTTTCTGAGTTTTTAAAAGGCGAACTATAGAGCTGAAAAGTAATTAATAAGGCTATGAATATAGCAGTAAATGCAATGAATTTTCTAAGAAATTTTGATTTCATATTGTATGTTTTATTAATAATAATTAATGATAAATTTATCGTAGATTTTATTCTTATTCCTTAAGATAGTTTAAGAAGTAAGTAAAAAGAGAACGTGTTTGTAATACGAATTAATATTCCTACTCAGTACAATAATTTATAAAGTGAAGGAAGTTTTAGGAAGGTGTTACCTTGTAAATGGGTTATTTGAGAATATTGGATTAAAAAATTATTTTTTTGTTAGTCGTTTTCTAATACGACTCAAAGATTCTGGCTTTACCCCCAAATAACTTGCTAAATGATATTGTGGTACACGTTGTACTAAATCTGGTCTAGTTTCAATAAGAAGTTTATATCGAGTTTCCGGACTAGAGGTAATAAACTTTGCTTGGGCTTCTTGTTGATCACCAAAATCTTCTTCCATGGTCATTCTACACAAGGTTTCATATTTAGGAACTCGTTGAAACAATTCTTGTTCTTTTTCATAAGTTAACACCGCTAATCTGCAATCTTCAACACATTCAAAGTAATGATTTGCGGGTGTTTTATTCTTATAGCTTTGTAATGATGCTACAGATTCGTCTTCAATATAAAAGGCGGTAGTTTTATCCTCTCCTTCTACCAAATAGTATTTTCTTACACAACCTTTAATGACAAAATAAGATTCCCTAGAAATCTGACCTTCTTTTAAAAGTATTTTACCTTTTTTAAATGATTTAATGGGGATACATTCTTCGAAGGCATTCCGTTCTTCCTTAGTAAGGCTTAAAAATCTAGAAATAAGATCGGAAATTTTATTTTCCATTTTGTAATCGTGATAATGTATAAACTTAGCTAAATTAAAAAAGGTTTGGATACAAACCCAAACCTTTAATTTATATTGTAAAAATTAATTTAAACTGTTTCAAAAAGCACTTCCATAGGCTTTCGCACTTTTACTTGCCCAATAGTATGGTCTTCACTATGTCTATAACCTACAGGAGCAATTACAGCTGTGCTTAAACCTTCTTTTTTTAGGTTTAAAATTTCGTCATAAGATTCTGCTTCAAAGCCTTCCATAGGGCAGGCATCTATTTTCAATTCGGCGCAAGCATTTAACAAATTTCCCAACGCCAAATAAGTTTGAGATTTTAACCAGCTTATTTTTTCTTCTTCAGATTTTTCTTCAATTTTTTGCTTTATAAAGTCTCCATACCCATTTAACCTTTCTAAGTCTAATTGACGTTCATCTGCGGTTTGCTTTATAAATGCATCAATCATTTCTGGATTGGCATTTTTGTAGTAGCAAAACACAAAAAGGTGAGAGGCATCTGTAATTTGACTCTGATTCCAAGAAACTGGCAAGAGTTTTTTTCTAATTTCAGGATCTTCAATAATAAATACCTTATACAATTGTAATCCATATGATGAAACAGAAAGTTGAATTGCCTTTTTAAGTTTGGATAAATGTTCATTCGACACTTTTTTTGATGTGTCAAATTTTTTTGTGGCATAACGCCATTCGAGGTTTTTTAATAATTCCATTTTTTTATTTTGTATTAATTAATATAATTCCAATAGTCATTGCTATTGCTCCTAAAATTCTTTTTATGGTAAGAGGTTCTACAGGTAAATTCAACCAACCAAATTTTCCTGCAATTAAGGAGAAGATGAGTTGGCCAAATAAACCTAATGCTATCATTTTTGATATTCCAAGACGTGGGATGGTGTAGAAATACAGCGAAATTCCGACTACACTAAAAAGACCTCCAATAAACCATAAATACCAAGGGATATTTGTAAATGAGATTGTGTGGAAATTTATTTTTCCTATTAGGAGGAATAAAATACTCCCAAATACTACACTACTTATAGAGGTCGCAATTACAGCTAGAATCGGTTGTTTTAACAGTCCTCCTAAATGCGAGTTAAATCCAGCTTGAACCGCCAAAAATACACCACCCATTAGCGCTAGAATGTAAAAAGAGAATATTTTCATAATTGTTTACTTTTTAAATGATTAATCCCATTTGCTTTTTGTGGAGACGGCATATTTTCCTGCTCCAGAAAAAAATAAAGCAATCCCAAAAACGATATAAATAAATAGTAAGCCAATGGCCCAACCTCCATAGGGATTTAGTGAGAATACGTTGGGTAATTGCGCCAAAATAAGAGCTACAATGCAATTAAAAGAGAAAACTATACCTACTAGTTTTGTCCTAACCCCTAGTATGATGAGTAATGGTGCAATAATTTCTCCTACATAAACTCCATAGCCTAAAAACTGTGGGAGTCCTTTATCAAGAAGGATGCTATTTATAAAACCATTTCCAAAAATGACTTTAGTTATGCCATATATAAGCATGGTAAAGGCAATACTGGTCCTTAATAAGAATAATCCGATGTGTTGTTTGTGATTCATAATATTTAGTTTTAAAAGTTATATTTTAGAAATACTCCATAATTTTCTAGCGTCCTTGAAGTATTGTTAAATTGATCCAAATGAGCAGCAAATCCAAAAATTGTAGCTTTATTCTTGACCCCAATTTTTACTTGTTGAATACCTCGATTTATGAGCTTAAAATCGGTATTCATCACAGCAAAAACATTTATATAAAAATCTAAGGTGTTTGTAAGTTTTGGAGTGAAGTTTAAAGATATATTTTGCTCTAGTGTAAAGCCCTTTTGATAAGTAGTTCCTATTGAGTAATTAAGTCTCAAGTTTGATTTACTAAATTGATATTGTCCATTAATTGTCGAAAATGTACCTGGATTTTTAACACCAACTCCTGCATTAATTTTGTAGTGTTTGCCTACATTATATCCTAGCATATTTCTGATAAAAAAAATAGTATTTGTATCTGTGTAATATTCAGTATCAAACAGGCTAATATTATTTATAGACCAGATGCTATCCAACTTATAATTAATAGAGTGTTGGTAGGAATAAGATCTATTTCCTAATACAATTTCAGGGGTATAAGAAAGTTGTTGCCCGTGTATTTGAAACAAACCCAAATGGATAAAGACTATACATTGTAAAATTGTTTTCATAACTTATATCTATTTGATATAGACAAAGTTATGGGCTATAAAAGTGAAAAAACTTAAGGTATCTTAAGAAAGACTTGTAGTAAAATTATTCCAAAACTGAAATAGAAATAAATTCATTTTTGTACTCCATTGAATACGAAATTTTATTTATATCTAATTGAACTTTAAATGGTTCTGGCTTTATTTTTATTGTCGTTGGAAACCATTTTGCTTTTAATAAGTAATTAGGCAACAAAAGCAAGCCTGTTTGTGATCCATGAGTGCCAAATGAATCTAAGTTCCCCTTCCAGAATTTAGAATGTAATTCCCTTTCTAATAATTCATTAGTGGCAAGAATATCTTTTGTTGGCATTCCTATTTCATTTATGCAAAGAATACTGTTTGAGTCAAAAGCAACATTGCTTTCATTTTTCAATTCTTGTCTTGCAATAAATTCTACAATATTTCCACTTGGATCAAAGAAATAGAAAGAGTGGGCATTCCAACTTTCGAAGTGTTGTATTTTTCTTTGGCTTTCAATTAAAAGAATATTACCTCTTTTTTCGAACCATTCTAATGCTTCATAAATTTTATTTGAAGGAATTAAAAAACAGAAATGATAAATATGAGTGCTTTTGGTTTCTATAAAAGTGAGTTCGCTCCAACCTGCTTGTAAAGTAATTTCATTTGAAGATTCATCTATTACTTTCAATCCTAAAATATTGGTATAAAATTCTTTTGTATTCTTAAGATTGTTGGTAAGAAGTTGTAATTCTTTAATTTTCATATAATAAAATTACTAAAAAATATAGGTCAAATTATGGTACTTATATAGAATAAGTAGCAAGAGTACCATAGCTTTTAAAACCTATTTTTGTATAAATGGGTTCTCCAAGTTTTGATGCTACTAAAAAAATATAGTCACTATTATTGCGGAATGCTTCCGATATAAGTTTTTGTGTCATAGCTTTTCCTAGTCCATGTCCTCTAAAAAGATCAAGTGTACCAATCATGTGGATACCAGATTGCCCATGTGTGTCTAAAAAAATCATTCCACAACTTGCATATTCATTATTGTGTTTACCTAAAAACATTTTAATTTTTGAATTTTTTAGAATGGATTTAATAATGTTAGGTGAAACCTCATATCCAAATGATTTAGTGGCTATTTCGGCAAAATGATAAGCTTCTTCCTCAGTTTCAATGTATTTTATATTGTCAAAATTATTTGTTGGCTCTTCTAATTGTGAAATATTTAAAGCCATCGCTTTTACACTGCTTGTCTTTTTAAAACAATGTTTTACAAATAGTTGATCTGTGTTTTTTTCTTCAATAACACCAATAGCATTTGGTAGTTCTTTGGTATGTATGCGGTTTTGTAAATCTTTTAAATTTATAGCTTGGGGGTTAACCGAAAAGATTTTAGAGGGCCAGGAATTGTCCTCTAACATTGTGAATTTAAAATTTAATTCTTCTGCAAAACAGTGTGCAGAAATTCCTATTTGTTCCCAAAATTCAAATAAATTATTTATGATATTAGCATTCATACTCTTCATATTTATTAAGTACAAAGCTAAGCCTCGATTGAAATTTTATTATTAAGATACCTTAAGAAAGGAACTTATATTGTTTTTTTTCTAATAGCGCTTAGAAATTCAGGGGTTATGCCAAGATATGAAGCGATCATATATTGTGGAACACGTTGCTCAATGGCTCTATATTTTGTTCGAAATTCTTCGTAACGTTCTTCGGCTGTTTTACTCATAGAATTTATGGTTCTATTTTGGAATGCAACATATGCCCTTTCAAATTTCAATCTAAAAAAACGCTCTATAGGGGGAACTAAATCGTAGAGCTCATTTAACTTATCTCTATGTATTTGAATAATGATACTATCTTCAAGGGCTTGTATATATTGTTTTGCGGGTGTTTGTGTAAGATAACTATAGAGATCATTAACCCACCACTCTTCAATACCAAATTGAACGATATGCTCTTTTGCAACTTCATCCAAATAGTATGCACGTAATGATCCTCTTGCAATAAACTGCATATGACAGGATTCTTTTCCGGCAAAAAGTAAAAACTCCTTCTTCTTTAGTTCTTTTTCATTAAAATACTTTCTAATGAGTTTTTCATCGTTTTCCGAAATCGTAATGCTCTTTTTTAAATGTTCTATAAATATATCTTTAGAATCCATTCTGCAAACCGTTAAACAGATCGATCATCTGTTTGAAATAATTGATTTTCATAAATAATTATCTAAGATAAAAAAGTATTAATAACTTTAGATATTAAAGATGGTTGAATAATATTTAATAATTGTGATTAAGCTTACACCAAGAACTAAGAGAAATATTAATCGAATTATACCTTTTGGGCTTATATGGTTTATGCTCTCTTTAGTCTTTTTGTTTTCAGAGCATGCCGTATCAGGAGCTCAAGGAAACACCTTAGATTCTGCTATTAATGTTAATTTTCAGGTATTTATATTTGCTTCTTTTGGTGTAACCCTTGTAGGTATTTTAGTTGGAATTATTGAGTTAGTATATCTTGAGAAACATTTTGTTTCCTATAGTTTTAAAGCTAAGATATTTTATAAGTTCATTATTTATACTGTTTTTTTAAGCATTATCATATTCGTAATGTTTATGATTGCCGCTAGTATTGAAATGAATACTTCAATTTTTGACGTACAAGTTTGGAATAAATATGTCACCTTTTTCTTTAGTATTACCCACCTAAGCACCCTAATGCAAATTGGCTTTTCGCTTTTAATTTCTCTGCTATATGCTGAAGTAAGTGAAAACCTAGGTCAAAATGTGCTTAAAAACTTTTTTACTGGAAAGTATCATAATCCCATTAACGAGGGACGAGTAATTATGTTTACTGATATGAAAGCCTCCACAACCATTGCAGAAAAGTTAGGTAATCGAAAATATTTTGAACTATTAAGATCCTACTACAACGATTTGTCTAATGCCATTATTAATAATGAAGGGGAGGTATATCAATACATTGGCGATGAGATTGTAATTACTTGGAATCTTAAGAAAGTGAAAGGTGCCGATGCAAGTATTAAATGCTTTTATGATATGAAAACCGATTTAGAAAAAAGAAAAGATTGGTATATGAAAACATTTGATTTTTTTCCTGAATTTAAAGCAGCTATTCATGTGGGGGAGGTTACTACAGGTGAAATTGGCGCACTAAAGAAAGAAATATTTTTTACAGGAGATGTTTTAAATACCACGGCAAGAATGCAATCTTTATGTAATGATTTTAAAACAAATTTATTGGTTTCCGAAAGCTTGTTAAATATTGTTAGGGATAAATCTTACTTTGAGTTTATTCCATTTGAAGACATTTCATTAAAGGGGAAGCTAGAAACTGTAAATCTTTTTAAAGTAAATTATAGTTAAAAAGTTAATTCTCTTTTCTTATTATTTTAATACCTATATTTACCCAATAAATTAATCATTGCGCATACGCTAACGCATACGATTTTGATTAAATAGCAGGAGTGAGTCGCTGGGAATCCAAGTAAATAGGGGGTTTGTTAATTCTCGATTGGAGCTCATAACCCGAAGGTCACTGGTTCGAGTCCAGTTCCCGCTACAATGAAAGCCTCTTGAGAAATCAAGGGGCTTTTTTATTTCTCCAAACGTTAATCTGTCCCAATCTTTTGTGAAGGAATTATTAAAAGGCGTACTACTTAACCTTAGTTACTGTATCTTTAGGTATATCAACCCATTAAAACCAATATTATGAGAAGTTTATTATGGCTTGTAGCCGTTATCTGTATTATTATTTGGGTGCTAGGGTTTTTTGGCATCGTTGCCGGAATAGGAACCGGAAGTTTAATTCATATTCTTTTAGTGATTGCAGTGATTGCAATTTTGTACAATATTATATCGGGTAGAAAGCCTTTATAAAGGTTTCTATGCAAGAGAAATAGGTAGTCAATTTATTGGCTACCTATTTTTTTTATTTTCAGAAATAAATATTTGCGCTTCCTTTTCAACAAATTGTAATAACCTACCTTTGCAAAAACATTTTTTATGGCTCACAAAGCTGGATTTGTAAATATTATCGGAAACCCTAACGTGGGTAAAAGCACACTAATGAATGCTTTTGTGGGAGAGCGCTTGTCTATCATCACCAGTAAAGCACAAACCACACGGCATCGAATATTAGGTATTGTGAATGGTGAAGATTTCCAGGTGGTGTTGAGTGATACGCCTGGGATTATTAAACCTGCCTACGAGCTGCAAAGCAGTATGATGGAGTTTGTAAAATCTGCTTTTGATGATGCCGATGTGCTACTTTATATCGTTGAGCTAGGCGAAAAAGATTTAAAAGACGAAGCCTTTTTTGAACGAATTAAAAGTGCCAAAATTCCTGTGTTGCTTTTACTCAATAAAATTGATATGGGGAATGAGGAATCCCTGCTAGCAGCCGTAAAAATGTGGCAAGAAAAAGTGCCTAATGCAGAGGTTTTTGCCATTTCTGCTTTAAAGAATTTTGGCGTACAGCAAGTGTTTCAGCGGATTATTGAACTATTACCAGAATCACCTCCATTTTACCCAAAGGATCAATTAACCGATAAGCCCGAGCGATTTTTTGTGAATGAAACCATTCGTGAGAAAATTTTAATGCAATACAAAAAGGAAATTCCGTATTCGGTAGAAATAGAAACAGAAGAGTTTTTTGAAGACGAAAAAATGATTCGTATTCGTTCAATCATTATGGTGGAACGGGAATCTCAAAAAGGAATTGTGATTGGTCACAAAGGGCAACCTTTAAAGTGGGTAGGGATTGAAGCGCGTAAAGATTTAGAAAAATTCTTCGGAAAGCATATTCACTTAGAGCTGTATGTAAAAGTGAATAAAAACTGGCGAAACGACCAAAATCAGCTAAAGCGTTTTGGCTATAATAATTAAAGCTGAAGCGTTTTTTTCATAAATCCATAGAGTTTCAGCATTTCTTTTTTTCCTGCCTGTTTGCCCATCCTTCCAGCAAAGTATAGCACAAACCAGACTATTACCATAAGCCCCATTAAAACCAATTGCAATAGGTAAGGGGTGTCTAAGGATGCATTGGTGTATGCCCAAATGCCAAATGCAATAAACAGCGAAGCCACTGCAAAGTGAAAAAACATAAACATGGTCCAAACAGCGGGTTTTGGGCCAAAAAGGCCGCGTAGGGTAGTCTTTCCTTCTTCAAAACTGGTGATTTCCAAATCGAGTTGTGGCGACCAAAAATGCTGTAGGTGTTTCGGGATTTTTAAGAATATGTGGTGGTCCACATGGGTAATTACAACATCCTCTGTGTTATTCTTGTTTGCTTCAAAAGCCTTAATAGCCTCATTGGGAGTTACTTCCAGATCGAAAGTAAACCGAGGGCGCAACACAATTTCTTCACCTAATTCCAATGGATAATAATTTTAAACAGATGGAAATTACTATTTTTTCTTCAATTTAAACCCCTACCTTTGCAGTCCATTTTTCAGAATATGAGTATAGTAGCTATTGTAGGAAGACCCAATGTAGGTAAATCTACCTTTTTTAACCGATTAATCCAGCGTCGTGAAGCCATCGTGGATGCCGTGAGTGGGGTAACCCGTGACCGTCACTATGGAAAGAGCGACTGGAACGGAAAGAAATTTTCGTTAATCGATACGGGAGGATATGTTGTGGGGAGTGATGATATTTTTGAAGCTGAAATCGATAAGCAAGTAGAATTGGCTATTGATGAGGCAGATGCCATCATCTTTATGGTGGATGTAGAAGATGGTGTTACGGGAATGGATGAAGAAGTGGCCGAATTGCTTCGGAAAAGCAGAAAACCCTTTTTTCTTGCGGTAAATAAAGTAGATAATACCAATCGAGTAAACGATGCTATGGAGTTTTATTCCTTAGGTGTCGAAAAATATTATACCATTTCCAGTATTAACGGAAGTGGTACAGGAGAACTCCTAGACGATTTGGTGGAAGCCTTACCAAAAGAAGAAGAAAAAGAAGAAACCACCCTTCCTCGCTTTGCCGTCGTGGGGCGTCCCAATGCAGGAAAATCATCGTTTATCAATGCACTTATTGGGAAAGACCGCTTTGTGGTGACCGATATTGCGGGAACTACCCGAGATAGTATTGATACCACCTACAACCAGTTTGGGTTCGAGTTTAACCTAGTAGATACCGCTGGAATTAGAAAGAAAAGCAAGGTAAAAGAAGACCTTGAGTTTTATAGCGTGATGCGAAGTGTACGCGCCATAGAGCATTGTGATGTCGCCATATTACTGTGTGATGCCAATCGTGGATTTGATGGGCAAGTACAGAATATTTTTTGGTTAGCACAACGCAATAACAAAGGGATTGTGATTTTGGTGAATAAGTGGGATTTAATAGAAAAAGAAACCAATACCACTAAGGAGTTTGAAACCTACATTCGCAAACAGATTGAACCCTTTGTAGATGTGCCTATTGTATTTATTTCGGTGACCAACAAACAACGAATTTACAAAGCCATTGAAACCGCAGTTGAGGTGTTTAAAAACCGAAGCAAACGCATTAAAACCAGCGAGCTTAATGACGTGATGCTGCCTATTATACAAGCCTATCCGCCGCCAGCCATAAAAGCAAAATACGTAAAGATTAAATTCTGTACACAACTGCCTACACCGTTTCCAAGCTTTGCGTTTTTTGCCAACTTACCGCAGTATGTAAAGGAACCGTACAAACGGTTTCTGGAAAATAAATTACGTGAGCATTTCGACTTTAATGGGGTGCCAGTCACTATTTTTATTAGAAAGAAGTAATCTTTTTTATGTCTTTGTTTTTTTTTAACAAAGTTTACTTTCTCTTCAACTTATTAAAAATTGATTCAACATCGTTCAATAAACAATATACTTAGTTTATAAAATACTATACGAAAATAGGAAGAAACCCTACCTAAGTTTATTATTTACTCAACTTTGGATATGATTTATCCTACGTAGTTGTATTCTATTACAACTAAGTTAAGTTCTAATGCAACTTGAGTTGCATAAACAATTGTAAAAGGTGGCGTTTTATGCTACTTAGGTTATAATGTATTCAACTTAGGTACTTTTCTATACAACTCTATTAGTGTTTTGTGCAACTTTTTTAACATACTTATATACTAGGTTGTACTTTTAAAAGAGGTGATACAAAAAGTGTAATTTGTTATATTTGGGAGAACTATGTTTTATTTAAACTGTTAAAACTTGGGCATAGCATGCCAAATGTTCTTAGTAAACAGATAAAACATGGAAATATAAACTAGTTAGGTTTCATTAAATCAACCATTTGTTCTTACCCTTCTTATGGTCAGTCACAAATAATTAACCAAATTTTATTTTTTTCTTACCAAGGTGTAATAAACTTTAAATTCAACCACTAAATAAGTAAAAAGAAACGTGAGCAACGAATTTTACACCACATCTATATTGCCATATTCTGGAATAATCATTAAGATTTGCAGAGCATATAGCAATTCACAAGAGGATTTTGAAGATTATTATCAAGAAGTATGTTTACAGATATGGAGAAGCAGAAAAAACTTTAATGGTAATTCTGAATGGTCAACTTGGATTTATCGATTGTCATTGAATGTATGCCTAACTCTTCTAAAAAAAGATAAAAAAAGGAATGAACAATATTTTATTTCTGACGCTTTACCAGCAAATTTGATACAAGACAACCAAGTATTTTTTGATGAAGACTTACAACAACTTTATAATGGAATTAAACAATTGTCTGAAATAGACAGAGCCATTATACTGCTGTATTTAGAAGAACGACCATATATAGAAATTGCAAAAATTATTGGGACAAACACTAATAATATTGGTGTGAAAATTAAAAGAATAAAAGAACGATTAAAAATAATACTAACTAAATAAAACGATTAGAATGGAAAAATCAATAGAACAAATTTGGAAGGGTGGATTTATCAATGATAAGGAACTTAAAGCACCTAAAATTAATGCGCTTTATAACCAAAAATCTATATACTTGGTAGATAGGCTTATTAATAATATGAAAGTAGAATTATTTACTGTAATTATATTGGGATTTTTTATTGCTATTTTTAGCACAATTGCAGGGAATCATATCATATGGGGTATCCTAATTTTACTTATCAATTCTGTCTGGTATATTATTAGTAAAAAACAATTAAAAGATTTGAAAGACACAAAATATAATAGTAGTTGCTACGAATACCTTATAGAAATTAGTAAAAAGATTAAAAAAATAACTCGTATTAATGCAAAAAATACAATATTAAGTGTTGCATTAATTTTATTTCCAATGTTAGTTTATACTTATTATAATAATCAAGATAAAACCTTAGGCCAAATTTTTGGAATAGATATTGACTTATCAAAGTCCTATATGTTTTTATTAATTCCAATTGCTATGCTAATTGCGCACGGATTATATCTAATCTATTTAAAGTTTAATAACAAAATTGGAAATAAAATTGAAATTTTGATAACTGATATGGAAGAATTAAAGGAATAAAAAATAACGAAAACCTAACAAGGTATATAAGTCATTAAAGCGGTCCATATACAATTCCCATGTACTTCATTATTTAAACTTCACTATTTGATTTAAAGTCATACATTTAGGGAAACTAACCGCTTGTGATAAAATTCTTTAGACGCATCCGCCAAAAATTAGTATCTGAAAATAAATTCAGTAGATATGAATCTGAATAAATTTTAATGAATATGCAATCAATTTTGAGGCATTTTATACATCTTGATGTTTTGAGAATTACCATTGTGATATAGTTCAGCAATATAGATACCCTCCGATAATCCAATTTCACCTATATAAAATTGTTTCGAATCTCCCAGGTATTTAGAAAGTAGTTGTCGGCCGTGAATATCGTACAATATTAATTTTACTGGACCAATAACAGTCCCATCTACGTAAATTGTGGAATGAAAGGGATTTGGATAAAGCGTTAAGTCCTTATTTATTTTCTGATCATCATAGCCAAGGTTAATGTTATTATTATAGAGTAAAACAACATCCTCTGACTCATCAATCATCGTAATGTCCATGGTTCCGTCATTATTTCGATCGTGGATTGTGGCGCACGCAGCCATCCCATTCGGCACAGTTGGATAAATTCTTGGATTTATAAAAGTCCCTGAGCCGTCATTTTCCATCAGCACATAATTGGACTCACTTACGTTACTTGAAATAAAATCCAGATCGCCGTCACCATCAATATCACCCAGATCGATGGCTACCGGGAAATCACCTACTATATATTGCGCATCAAATTGCAGTCCACCTGACCCATCAGTTCTGACTATTGAAATGTCGTCGGTAAACCTGTTTGCAATCGCAATATCCACAAAACCATCACCATTTACATCTCCAATTGCCATCATCCAAGGGCCAGTACCCACAGAGACCGAATCGAATACCGTAAAGTTTCCTGTTCCATCGTTCAATAAACTCACCACATTATTACTATCATGAGTTGCCACGAGTAGATCCACATAGCCATCACCATTTAGATCTATTGCAGCTATGGAAGTTTCACCAGCAAACCCCGAATCGATATTTATCGCCGGTTCAAAAAGGCCTGTTCCATCATTCATGAGTATCGAAATTGTGCTGGCCGCACGGTTGGCCGTAGCTATATCCTCCCAGCCATCTCCGTTGAAGTCGGCCACGGTAAGTCCACGAACCCCTTCACCGGTTTGGTAGTTGAATTCACTGCCAAAAATAGTTGTGGCATCTCCAAACAGGACGTTTACCTGATCCGCATATGTACTACCAATGGCTATATCGATTAAACCATCATGATTAAAATCAGCTCCAGCATTCGT
Organism: Flavobacteriaceae bacterium; assembly: GCA_034670265.1. GTDB lineage: Bacteria > Bacteroidota > Bacteroidia > Flavobacteriales > Flavobacteriaceae > Halomarinibacterium. Next base: position 180,460 of record JAXMNU010000004.1, read on the forward strand.
ACTTGGTCCTTGGACTGGCGGTAATTCAAAAATTATAAATGGATCATAACTATTAGCACCATCACTTAGTAACACGCGTATGTCGTCTGAATCTTCGGTAATGACTACCAAATCCGAAAATTCATCATCATTGACATCACCGGCATAGGCTCCATAACATGTTATATGACCCTCTCCTGGCTCCCTCATATCGATCTGGCCCACCAACTCTAGGTCGAGTGAAGCTGGCAATGATTTTGTCCAATAGCCGTAGCTAAATCCATTTGTAAGGGGCATACCTGCCGTATTCTGAATGCCGCTTGATAATCCAACTCTGACCCATTCGCCATAGAAAAAGTCTCTTAGAGGTGTAAACTTGACTACAGTTCCACCAGTGAGAAAGCTATAAGTGCCTTCCATAGGGCCTGACCATCTGCCGTAAACCTGGAAAGTGCTTAGAGTGACCGTTGCCTCATCGAGAGGCTCATTGAACATGATAAAGATTGCATCACCCGGAGCAGTAATCAAAGATTGAGCAACGGGACTTGTCCCAATTACTTGAAGTGGTTGTGAAAATACATTGACAGCGCACAAAACAACACAAACGAGGGATAGTGTATAATTCATAATAAGTAAATTAATAGTTAATTTAGAATTAAAAAAAAAGCAATTGTTTGAGGTAGCCAATTCATAAAGCCAATCATCCTTTAACTTCGTAATAACTATTTGTTTTAAAGATAGTTAAATTTAAAAAAACAATATAATAAACCCTGATTTTATAAAACCTCTATTGAAAATTTATCAACTATAACAATAAATAACGAAAGGCTAACACCGTATAAAATTCATGGCGCTTACCTATCAATAATTGAGTAATTTGAACAAATATTAGTAACTTGTACTTTCCGAAAAATACGAACTCGCTTGCCCTGCTGATTCGCACGCGGCTCGGTTAATTTGGAGAAAAAGAAGAGTGTTTGTTGGGCTCGCCGCTTCAAGCCGCACGCTGCGCCAGACGCCATGAATCTTATACAAACCCGTTGCGCTTCATGATACAAAATCTCCCAGTATTTAATTTATTATCATACATTTAGGGAAACTAACCGCTTGTGATAAAATTCTTTAGACGCATCCGCCAAAAATTAGTATCTGAAAATAAATTCAGTAAGTATTTGATTTATGCCATTGGTGAAATCATTCTTGTTGTTATCGGGATTTTGATTGCGTTAAGCATCAACAGTTGGAATCAAAATAGACTTGACCAACTAGATAAAAAAGAAATACTTTCTAAGCTGCACATAGAATTTCAATTAAATAAAAAAATATTACAAGATTATAAACTGATTAATGAGGCGTCGATGAATTCTAATATTGCACTCTTGAGTCTAATTGGTGAGAGTAGAGAAGTTCTTTCAAAGCAAAATTTAGATAGTCTTTTTTATGAAACATACCAAGGATATGAACTTGCCTTTACTGAAAATGCCACAAAAAACATTGTGGAAGGAGGATATTTAAATCTTTTTAAAAATGAAGAAATGACTACTTTACTAAATCAATGGAATTCGCTTTCTGAAATTAGAGAAACACGTTTAAATAAACTTGACTCATGGACTAATGGATATGCCATACCATATCTTATCCCTTATATATCCTTTAAAGAAATGGATGCCAATGCTAATCTTAGATGGTCAGGCAAATCTAAAGTTAAACCTGATTATTACCCATTATTTCAAAAAGTTGAATTCGAAAATATAATAGAAAATTCCTTATGGCATCAGCAAAACCTTAATTATAGACTTGAAGAAACTCAAGTGCTTATTGATAAAATATTTAATGCTTCTAAACCAAATGCAGACAGGCACAACAAAGTATAAAACTAATGGCTACCTAAATGATAAGATTCTTCCGTAAAATTAGACAGCACTTACTTTCCGAAGGAAAGACTGGAAAGTATTTAAAGTACGCCATTGGCGAAATTGTGCTTGTTGTTATTGGGATTTTGATTGCATTGTCTATTAATAATTGGAATGAAAATCGAAAATCAGATATTGAGCTATATAATTATTTGGAATTAATGGGAGAAGAATTACAACAAGACAAATTATTTTATATTAAACTCATTTCCGAAAATAAAATCAGATTAGATTATTTAATATCACTCTCAAGTGGAAATTTCGAAAATCTCAATTTAGAAGATGCTCTAGAAAATATTGCCTATAATTTTGCGACTAGAAATTTTGGTTCAGCATATTATGCTCTAAAAGAAAATGGAGAACTTATTAGTATTAATAATAAAGAATTAAGAAAACAGATGGTTCATTATTATGAAGATTTAGCCGTAGATTATAACCAATACACTGATTGGCATAGGAATTTTGTTGTTACTAATATTGAAAATTACACTACGGAACATATTCCGTTGGATATAGATGGAAATACAAATCCTACAATGGTGATAAATGAAATGACAAACAATAAATTATCGAGTATTGTTACTTATCAAATTTCTAATTTCAGGGGTATTGAAAAAATAGCCACTGACAATATCAAGGCAATTGAAGAGCTTTATATTGAAATTGGCAAAATTAATTAGCCTACCTTTAGAAAAACCAATCTCTCATGTTTAAATTCTTTCGGAAAATTCGGTACGACCTTTTGAAAAGAAATAAAGCTGGTAAATATCTTAAATATGCAATTGGTGAAATTGTGCTTGTTGTTATTGGAATTTTAATAGCACTAAGTCTAAATAACTGGAAGGAAGATCTTGCCGACCAAGGAGAAGAAACAAGAATACTTGGAGGATTAAAGCAAGAATTTGAAACCAATCTCGCAGAAGTGAGCAGAAACATTAAATTAAATACCTCAACTAGAGAATCAACAATCGCTCTTATCCAACTTATTCATACTGATGCCCCCTTTGCTAACCAGCGATATTTAGATAGTCTTTTAAATGAAGTTTACATGTTTGGGTCATTCGATGCGCAAACAGGACTTGTTAATGAAGTGATCAGTTCTGGGAAATTATCGATTATTAAAGATATTGAGCTACGAAGTAGATTAACTGGTGTTTCTGGGCTTTTAGATAATCTTGAAGAGGACTATATAATTCGCAATGACTATTATTATAATCATATCATTCCATACTTGAGTAAATATATTTCAATCGTCAACCAAGACAAATTCATGGATTTTTCAGGTTGGTCCGAAACTTATGAATCAAATAAATTAGATGATTCACCTCTTAAACAGAAGTATCAGGAAATTGATTTGCTTCAGTTCGAAAATTTATTCGCAATACATAAAGTTAATAACGATTTCGTAAATCTAGATGAGTATGATTTGAAAGAATTTTTTACTCAAACTTTGGAAATTATCAATAATAACTTAGATATTAAAGAATAAGAAAAACGATAGCATTAACAAATGATTAAATTCTATAGATTATTGAAGCAGAATTTTGCAAAGCAAAATCTAAGGTCTGGTAGACCTTTGGTTGAGATAGCCGCTTGCGGAAAAAATAGACACCCGAAATATGATTAAGTTTTTTCGACACATAAGACAAAGACTGCTCTCTGAAAATAAGTTTAGTAAGTATCTTCTTTACGCAATTGGAGAAATTATACTTGTTGTTATTGGGATTTTAATAGCTATTCAATTAAATGAATGGCGAAATGAAAATACTAGGAACCAACAAAAACAAAAGGTTCTAAAAGCGTTACGGTTAGAGTTTTACTCCAATTTATCGCAACTAGACACAATACTTTATTATAATAGAAAAACACGAGATGCATATCCTAAAGCAATAAAACTCGTCAATAATCAAAATGTTACAAAAGAGACATTTAATGAAGCAGTTCTATCTTTAGGTTATACTTGGTCTTTTAGCCCAATTAATGGAGCTCTCCGATCTGGAATTTCATCTGGAGAAATTCATCTAATCAATAATGATCGACTCATCGAATTGTTGTTTAGTTGGGAAGATATAGTAGAAGATTCTGAGGAAGAAATACAGAAGTTAAAGAAATATCAGTATGATTCTCAACCTATTTATGATAAATATATTCGAATTTCGGATACGTGGAAACCATATTTTCCTGAAACAATTCAAAGTAATTTTCCATCAGATTATTCAGGTTTTGTTAAGGATGTTTCATTTGAAGATTATGTAAATTATAGCTTTTTCAATGCCTATGAATATGCAGCAGAACTAAATATTATTAAGAATAACAATTTGGAAATCCTCAAATTAATTGATCAAGAATTAGAAAAATAACGAAAGTACAATACCATTTGTGCTTCATTATGACCAACCTATAACCAATGATAAAATTCTTTAGAAAAATTAGACAAAAACTTCTGACTGAAAATAAATTCAGTAAGTATTTGATTTATGCTATTGGAGAAATCATTCTTGTTGTTATTGGTATTCTCATTGCTTTGCAGATTAATAATTGGAATGAAGATAGAAAGGAACGAAAACAAGAAATAGAATTCATAACAAGCGTAAAAAAAGACTTAACACAAGACAAAGTTTTTATTCAACTAATAATAGGACAATTAGAGCCGAGAATTGTAGCTTATGAAACTTTAAATAATGATTTGGTAAATCTCTATCATAATGATAGAAAATCATTGGATTCCATATTTAAGGCTTATTTTAGAAGTCAACGTACATTTTACCCAATACTTGGCTCTTACGAATCTGCTGTGGCAGGAAATCAACTCACTAATTTTAGAAATAAAGAACTACTTCAAAAAGTAATTAAATTATATAATTCAACCTATGATAGATTGATTGATAACGGTCGGATAATAGACGAGAGATGGGCTTTTTTAAGTAAAAAGTATAGCTACGAAAGAAGGACTGGAAAATTTCGTGATATGGAACCTGAACAATTGACCGAATTTCTTGACGACATATATCATCATTATGCGCAAATGGATTGGTATCTAGAACAGCTAAAATTAGCTATAACTGAAATTGATAAAATAAATGCAGAAAAATAACGAAAGCCTGCCTGCCTGCCGGCAGGCAGGCTTGCCTAACAGCTAGCAGGCAGGCACAATAACGCTGTGCTTCATTTTCACAAACCGCTAACCAATGATAAAATTCTTTAGATTATCGAAACCTAATTTTGTGAAGCAAAATCAAGGGTCTAGTAGACCTTTGGTTGAGATACCCGCTTGCGGAAAAATAAAAAGCAACTATTATGATTAAGTTCTTTAGAAACATTCGTAGGGATCTGCTCTCAGAAAATAAAACCGGCAAGTATTTAAAATACGCGATTGGTGAAATCATTCTTGTTGTTATAGGTATTCTCATTGCTTTGCAGATTAATAATTGGAATGAATCAAGAAAAGATAGAATTTCAGAACAAGTGATTTTGAAACAGCTAAAATCAGAATTTAATAGTAATCTTAAGCAATTGGATGAAAAAATAGGAATAAGAGACTACATGATGAATTCTGCTATTCAATTATTAGCTACTATCGATAATCCGAGCACCAGAAATATTGATAGTATAGAAATGCATTTAGCAAAAACAATTCCTTATACAACTTTTGACCCTATTCTAAATGATTTAGCAACTTCAGGAAATTTAAGATTGATTAAAAATGACAGTTTAAAGGCCTTGCTCTCTGTATGGACTAGTGAAATTGTTCAAGTCACGGAAGGCGAACAAACTTGGGCTAAATACAGAAATGAAGTCTACATACCTTTTTTAATTAAAAACTATCAGGTTAGAACACTTCGAAATAAGGCGATGAAAACCAATCTGTTATATACATTTTTAATTAATCAAGAAAACAGGGAGTCAGAAATAAAAGAGATCGGAAATTCAAAACACTTTTCTGATATTAATATTCTTCTAGATAATCCTGATTATGAGGATCATCTCGTAAGATGTATTACAACAAATAGAAATACACAACAACAAGCTTTTATTCTAAGAGACAGAATTATAGGCATATTGGATATTCTAAATGACGAAATTAACTAACGAAAGCCTGCCTGCCGTGGTCATTGAGCCTGCCTTCCGGCAGGCAGGCTAGCCTGTGCTGAGCTTGTCGAAGCATCGAAGTGTTGTCGAAGCATCGAAATGCAGGCAGGCACAACAACGCTGTGCTTCATTTTCACAAACCGCTAACCAATGATAAAATTCTTTAGACGCATCCGCCAAAAATTAGTATCTGAAAATAAGTTCAGTAAGTATTTGATTTATGCCATTGGTGAAATCATTCTTGTTGTTATTGGTATTCTCATTGCTTTGCAGATTAATAATTGGAATGAAAAACGACTTGAGGCAAATCAAGAAAAAATAACACTTTCAAACCTTAATGAGGAGTTTCAAGATAATTTAAGAGATCTAGATTCCATTAACGCCAAATTGTCTAATACCATAGCTAATATGGAACAACTTTTTGCTATGTTTAATAAACAAGAGAGTCAATATGCTTCAAGAACTTTAGACAGCATTATAAGTAAGGTACTTACAAGTCCAACTTGGAAGCCCAGTGAATTTGTTTTAAATGATCTTAAAAACTCAGGTGGTTTATCAAAACTTCGTAATAAGGAGCTGAAAAAATTATTATTTCAATGGACTCGCTATTATTATGAAATGAAAGAAATGGCCACACAAACGGAAAAAACTAGTATAGATATCGTGGAATTTTTAAAAATTCATGGTTCTTTAAGAAATGTAGATACATCGGATCCTAATTTTATGTACGAACGTTCAAAATTAAACATAGATAATTTGTCACTTCTACAAAATCCTCAATTTGAAAACTATATAGACGATAAATTATATGTTTTACAAGAAACCAAAAACATGTCTGTAAAGGCTAAACAATTAATAAATCAGATCCTTAAAGAAACATCTGTAGAATAGATATAAGTTAAATTCTTTTAAAATAACGAAAGCCTACCGTGGTCATTGAGCCAAGTCGAAATGCAGGTAGGTACAACAAAGTATAAAACTAATGGCTACCTAAATGATAAAATTCTTCCGTACAATTAGACAGAACTTACTTTCAGAAGGTAAAACAGGAAAATATTTAAAGTACGCCATTGGAGAAATTGTGCTTGTTGTTATCGGGATTTTGATTGCGTTAAGTATTAATACTTGGAATGAAAGCAGAAAGGATGGAATAAAGGAACAACTTATATTAAAATCCTTAAAAGTTAATCTAAAAGAAAATCTTAAACTTTTGAGCTTAGCGAATAAATCAACCATTGATGCTTATAATGCTTCTATAAATATACATGAATTAATATCTCCAAATGCTAACAAGATAAATACAAATCAAATAGACAGTTTAACAAGTATTATGTTTGACTATTTTTCATTTGATGCTAATAGTGGTGCTATTTACGAGATTATCAATTCTGGGCAATTAAATATTATTAAAAACGAAGAACTAAAAAATCAAATTTCAAATTGGTCAGGATTAGTTGAAGATACTCAAAGAGATGGTGATATTGCTAATAAACATGCATTTGATAATATGGTTATGTATTTGTCCAAAAATGGAACAATCAGTAATTTTCCTATAACAAATGAGATTGTGCAAAATTTAAATATAAAATCGAAACCAATATCCAGCTTTGAAGTAGATTATCAAAAATTGATGAGTTCTTTAGAATTCGAAAATTTAGTTGGCTGGCATTCCATAAACTTGATATATATATTGAATGAGTACGAATCGTTTAAGACATACATTGAAAATATTATTGCTATTATTGATTCTGAAACTGAAATAAAATAACGAAAGCTTGCCTACCTGCAGGCAGGCGCAACTAACCTTATATATAAACGTTGTGCTTCATTAAGTCAAACCACTACCAATGATAAAATTCTATAGAAATGAATCGACTAAATAAATGCTACCTTATAATACTCCTTATTATATTTTTTGGATGTAATTCAAAGAAAGAATCTACGGAGCTATCGGAAATTGAAAAATCTGAAATCAAAAAGATAATACAGAATGAAATAGACGAAGGAATTGAGGCTACTCGAATAAAAGATATAGAATTATATATGAGTCAAATGCCAAGTGATTTGGTAATCTATGATGAAAGCGGAGAAATAATATCAAAAGATAAACAAAGAGAATATGCTTTAAGGGACTGGGCAATTATCGATACGACTTTACAAATAATGATGAAAATTGATAGTATTCAATTTGTCAAAAAAGATAGCGTCATCGTATATACTTATCAAGAATGGGAAAGAATTATGTTCCAAAGAGATGGAGTAACAACAGACACGGTGCTGACCAACCAAAAACATAAAGAAACTTGGAAAAAGACCTCAGGAGGTTGGTTTAGTTATGAGGTCAAGGAGCTTGGTGGTAAAGTTTTCATTAATGGGGAAGAATATAATCCTGAATAAAAGCTATTGCCAACAATTAATAATAATTGCTTGGTTTTCTAATAGTTCCAAAAACCATCACACCCAACCCTCGTTACCTATAAACTTGTATTTTTTTACACCAAATTATTTTTTTATTCAACTATTAATCGTAATATTGCAATGAACTAATAAATGAACCCATGGGATTAGCTAAAACAGAAATGTTTACAGACCTCCAAAACGAAATTGCCTTGTTTGCAAAAGTGTTTGGGCATCCAGCAAGAGTAGCAATTTTGCAGCATTTGTTTAAGATTAATTCCTGTGTGTGTGGGGATCTAGTAAACGAGATTGGCCTAGCGCAACCCACCATTTCGCAACACTTAAAAGAACTAAAGCATTTAGGTTTAATAAAAGGGAATGTAGAAGGAACCAGTGTTTGTTATTGCATCCATAAAGAAAATTGGACTGCAATGAAAGAGGTAATGACACAATTCCTAAATCAAGACCTAACCCAAAACCCAGATTGCTGTTAAAAAAATTTGAATTCATTAATCGTATAATCGCAATAAATAGATAAAAAGATGAAACTATCACAAGTAAAACTAGTTTTAGAAGAATTGGAAACCATCGGGTTTCAATTACCTAACGGAACCTTAGTACCTAGCCATTTTCATGTGACCGAAGTGGGAAAAATCACAAAGCATTTTATTGATTGTGGAGGCACAGTAAGAAATGAAGAAGTAGTAAGTCTACAACTTTGGAATGCTAATGACTATAACCACAGATTACACCCAGAAAAGCTAATTCATATCATCGAACTTTCTGAAAAAACATTAGGGCTTTCAGACCAAGAAGTTGAAGTAGAATACCAAGGACAAACCATAGAAAAATTTGGACTTGAGTTTGACGGAAAAAACTTCCTATTAACCACAAAACAAACAGATTGTTTGGCAAAGGATAATTGCGGAATTCCAGCTGAAAAACTAAAAGTTAGTTTATCTAGCTTACATGATGAGCCTTGCTGTTCGCCAGAGGGGAATTGTTGTAATTAATTGAAGTTAATTTCCATAAAACGATGATTAAACAACCTAGCCTATTTTCAGAAGTTGAGAAAGAAATAAGTCAATTACATCCTCAAACTATTTCAGAGGATCGTAAAATGGCATTAAAGCCCCTCGCAGATTTTATACAATCTAAAGTTGCTAATGGGGATGTAGTTAGAATCAACTTTATCTGCACACACAACTCAAGAAGAAGTCATTTATCGCAGGTTTGGGCGCAAACACTAGCTAGTTATTTTAACATTAAAAATGTATTCTGTTATTCAAGCGGAACGGAGGCTACAGCCCTTTTCCCAAGGGTCTTAAAAACCTTACAAGATTCTGGGTTTCAAATTAATACCATTTCAGAAGGTGAAAATTCTATTTACAGCATTAAATATGCAGCGAATGAACATCCTATTATGGGGTTTTCAAAAACCTTAGACCATGATTTTAACCCAACATCTGAATTTGCAGCCGTTATGACTTGCGATGCTGCTAACGAAGCATGTCCCTTTGTGCCAGGTGCAGAGAAGCGTATTCCTATCACTTTTGAAGACCCTAAAGCATTTGATGGCACCCCGCAACAAGCCGAAAAATATAAGGAGCGAAGTCTGCAAATTGCCACCGAACTATGTTACGTTTTCTCTCAAGTAAATCCCTAAAAAATGGCAGTAAAAAAATTAAGTTTTCTCGATCGTAATTTAACGCTGTGGATATTTGTAGCTATGGCAATGGGTGTGGGGCTTGGGTATTTTATCCCCACATTTCCAGATATTATCAACTCTTTTAGTAGCGGGACAACCAATATTCCCATTGCCATTGGTTTAATATTAATGATGTATCCACCATTGGCAAAAGTTAATTATTCGTTGCTCCCAAAGGTGTTCAGAAACACCAAAATCCTTTCCATTTCCCTTATTCTAAATTGGATAATTGGCCCCGTTTTAATGTTTGTTTTGGCCATTACCTTTTTACGAGACTACCCAGAATATATGGTGGGGCTTATTTTAATTGGTCTGGCACGTTGTATTGCCATGGTTTTGGTATGGAACGACCTTGCAGAAGGAAGTAGCGAATATGGAGCGGGCTTGGTTGCATTAAATAGTATTTTTCAAGTGTTTGCCTACAGTTTTTATGCGTGGATTTTTATTACAGTACTTCCGCCTTATTTTGGTTTTGAAGGAGCTATTGTGGATATTTCTATTGCTACCATTGCAGAGAGTGTCGCTATTTATTTAGGAATTCCCTTTGTCATGGGAATATTGAGCAGAATCATATTAGTGAAACTTAAGGGAGAAGAGTGGTACACCAAAAAGTTTATTCCTGCCATTTCTCCAATGACTTTAATTGCCTTACTATTTACCATTATAGTCATGTTTTCACTTAAAGGAGAATTGATTGTAGAAATACCCATGGACGTTGTCATTATTGCCATTCCGTTACTTATCTATTTTACCTTAATGTTCATTATTGGATTTTTCTTTACCAAAGCAATGGGGGCAACATACGACAAAACGGCTTCAGTTGCTTTTACAGCAGCCGGCAATAATTTTGAATTGGCCATTGCCGTGGCCATTGCTGTTTTCGGACTGAATTCTGGACAAGCGTTTGCAGGAGTTATTGGTCCTTTGGTTGAGGTTCCTGCCTTAATTTTACTAGTACGAGTGTCCTTTTGGTTACGGAAAAAATACTATGGGAAAGCCCTTGCTTAAATAATCAAACTGAATAATAATAACAACATTTAAACTATGGAATATTCTGTGCAAGCCAATTCATCTTCAAAAGATAGTGCTACAATCAGCATAAAGACACAAGAAATTCCTTTTGGAATTACTCCTGAAACTGCTGATAATCTTCCCAACCCAGCCGAATTATTTTTAGGTTCATTTTCAGCTTGCATTTTAAAAAATGTGGAACGCTTTTCTGTTTTAATAAATTTTGACTATTCAAATGCCCATATAACTGTTACAGCAACGCGTCTTGAAAAACCACCGAGAATGGACGAAATAAAGTATACCTTAAAAATTTACAGTAAAGACCATACTTTAAACAAGAATTTACTTAAAAAGAATATTGAAAAATTTGGAACTATAGTTAACACCGTTACATCCTCGTGTTCGGTCGTTGGTGACATTGAAATAATTTCTGAATAAGTAGCCAAGCTATTACTAAAGATTATCCTTTATCTTCAGCAGTTCCGCTTTTACACCTTCTAATTTTCTAATAATTTCAAAATTGTCGAGTGTTTTGTGTTTGTTCTCTTTTAAGTGGATTTTGGCACCTTCCAAGGTGAAGCCTCGTTCTTTTACCAAGTGATAAATAAACTCTAGGTTTTTAATATCCTCGGGAGTGAATTTTCGGTTGCCCTTGGCATTCTTTTTAGGCTTCAGCATATCAAACTCCTTTTCCCAAAATCGTATAAGTGATGTATTCACATCAAACGCCTTGGCTACTTCGCCAATGGTATAATACAGTTTTTCAGGAAGGTCTACATGCATTAATCAAGTGATTGGTTTTCTAACTGAGATTTCTCTAAAATTTGAGCAAATTCTTCAGGCGTTAAGTTTCCGTAGTAGAAATTAATAGGGTTAATACGGTCCCCGTCCTTAAATATTTCGTAGTGTAAATGGGGTGCTTCGCTTCGGCCTGTGCTTCCCACAAAACCAATTAAATCACCTCGCTTTACTCTTTGTCCCACACGCACATTATACTTAAATAAGTGTGCGTATAAACTTTCATAACCAAATCCGTGATCAATACGAACGTGGTTTCCATAGCCTGCGGCACTATTATCTGCTCTACTCACCACACCATTCCCAGAGGCATACACAGGTGTTCCGCGTGGGGCTGTAAAATCCATTCCCCAGTGAAATTTACGTTCTTTGGTAAAAGGATCGGTTCGGTATCCAAATCCAGACGCCATTCGAGTTAAATTTTCATTGTTTACGGGTTGGATAGCTGGAATTGCTTCCAATAATTTCTGTTTTTCTGTGGCGAGTATCGTTATTTCATCTAGAGATTTAGACTGAATTACAATCTGTTTGGTCAAAATATCCAGTCTTCTACTGGTATTAATAATGAGTTTAGAATTGTCAAAGCCTTCGAGGTCTTTATAACGGTTTACCCCTCCAAAACCAGCTTTACGTTGCTCTTCTGGAATAGGATTGGCTTCAAAATAAACTCGGTAAATATTATTATCTCTGTCCGCAACTTGTTCCAAAACAGATTCGGCCTGATTCATTTTTTTGTTCAGTAATTCAAACTGAAGCTCCATCTGCGCCAATTCTCGTCTTAATTCTCGCTCTTTGGGCGTTTCAACATTGGGAAGGTTTAAATAAAGGAGTAAAAGCAAAAAGCCACTTAATAAAGACCCTAAAAGGGATAACAAGAAAATGCCTAATCGTCTACCTTTTTTACGTTCAATTTTTCGGTAGGATAGTGTTTCGCTATCGTAGTAATATTTTACCTTAGACATATCTTAAAAAGTCCTATTTTTGCGGTGATTAAAGGCAAAAGCCTTTTTTGTAACGCAGAACAAAGATAGAAATTGTTTGCTTTTATAGTAAATAAACTCTTACAAATACTAATTTTTTATGACTTCGGTAGAAATCCGTCAGCAGTTTTTAGAATTTTTTAAATCGAAATCCCACGATATTGTGGCTTCGGCGCCTATGGTTGTGAAGAACGACCCAACTTTAATGTTTGTAAATAGTGGGATGGCACCGTTTAAAGAATATTTTTTGGGGAATGGGAAACCTAAAAATAATCGCATTGCCGATACGCAAAAATGTCTGCGTGTAAGTGGAAAGCACAACGACTTGGAAGAAGTGGGGATGGATACCTATCACCACACTATGTTCGAGATGTTGGGCAACTGGAGTTTTGGAGATTATTTTAAAAAAGAAGCGATAGAATGGGCTTGGGAATTATTAACCGAAGTATACAAAATTGACAAAGACATACTTTACGTTACCATTTTTGAAGGGGACGATAGTGAAGGATTAGATCGCGATACTGAAGCATATAATCTTTGGAAACAATTTGTTCCCGAAGACCGAATTTTAAACGGAAATAAAAAAGATAACTTTTGGGAAATGGGCGAACAAGGACCCTGCGGGCCTTGTAGCGAAATCCATGTGGATATCCGTTCTGCTGAAGAAAAAGAAAAGATTTCTGGAGATACCCTAGTAAACCAAGACCATCCGCAAGTAGTGGAAATTTGGAATTTGGTTTTTATGCAATATAACCGAAAAGCAGACGGTTCGCTTGAAAAACTCCCTTCACAACACGTAGATACAGGGATGGGTTTTGAGCGTTTGTGTATGGTGCTTCAAAACAAACAGAGTAATTACGACACTGATGTGTTTACACCCTTAATTCGTGAGATTGAAGCCGTAACCAAAAGTCAATACGGAAAAGACGAAAAAAAGGATGTAGCCATTCGAGTGATTTCCGACCATATTCGTGCGGTGGCTTTTTCAATTGCAGATGGACAATTGCCAAGCAATTCGGGTGCTGGTTATGTAATTAGAAGAATATTGCGACGTGCTATTCGCTATGGATTCACCTTTTTGGATACCAAAGAACCCTTTATTTATAAGCTCGTTCCAACCTTAGTCAAAATGATGGGTAAGGCCTTTCCAGAAATGGAACGAGAAAAGAACTTGATTACTAATGTTATTAGAGAAGAAGAAGCTTCGTTTTTAAGAACCTTGGACCAAGGGTTGGTGTTGTTGGAGAATGTTATTTCAGCAGCAAAAACTAAAACTATTTCAGGTTCAAAAGCATTTGAATTGTATGACACCTTTGGGTTTCCCATTGATTTAACAGCATTGATTTTACGCGAACGGGGTTACGAACTTGACGAAAAAGGATTCGAAAAAGAACTTCAAAAACAAAAAGAACGATCTCGTGCGGCAACCAAGGTAGAAACAGGGGATTGGGTTGTTTTAAGTGATGATGCCGACGAGGAATTTGTAGGGTACGACACGCTGGAAACGCAAATAAAGATTACACGTTACCGAAAGGTCGAAAGCAAAAAAGAGGGAGAGCTTTATCAATTGGTATTTAATTTAACACCCTTTTATCCTGAAGGCGGTGGACAAGTGGGTGATAAAGGATACTTAGAAGCTCAAAACGGAGAGGTCGTGTATATTATTGATACAAAAAAGGAAAACAATCTTATAGTACATTTCGCAAAGAATTTACCCCGCACTCCCGAAGCTACATTTAAAGCGGTTGTTGATTCAAAACAACGTAATAGAACAGCTTCAAATCATACAGCAACGCATTTATTACATCAGGCATTACGCAATATTTTAGGTACGCATGTGGCCCAAAAAGGGTCGATGGTGCATAGTAGAAATCTTCGATTCGATTTTTCGCATTTCAGTAAGGTAACAGATGAGGAGTTGCAAAAGGTGGAAGATTTTGTCAATGCACGTATTCGCGAAGGGATTGCCTTAGAAGAACGACGCAATATTCCACATCAACAAGCCATTGACGAAGGTGCTTTGGCACTCTTTGGTGAAAAATATGGAGATACAGTGCGTGCCATTAAGTTTGGAAAGTCCATGGAATTATGTGGGGGAACCCACGTGAAAAACACCAATGATGTTTGGCATTTTATCATTACTTCGGAAGGGGCGGTAGCCTCAGGAATTAGAAGAATTGAAGCCATTACAGGCGATGCAGCCAAACAATATTTTGAAGAACGTGCAGCGTCATTTAAACAAGTTCAAAAATTATTAAACAATGCACCCGATCCTGTGAGTTCTATAGAAAAATTACAGGAGGAAAACACCGATTTACAAAAGCAAATTCAGTTATTATTAAAGGATAAGGCAAAGAATTTAAAAGGTGACTTAAAAGCTGAAGTGAAAGAGATTAATGGCGTCAACTTTTTAGCTACAGAGATTGATTTAGATGCCTCTGGGCAAAAAGATTTAGCTTTTGAATTGGGTAACGAAGTTGAAAATTTATTTTTGCTCTTTGGAAGTTCAACCGACGGAAAAGCCTTATTAACCTGTTATATTTCAAAAGAATTGGTTGCCGAAAAAGAATTAAATGCTGGACAAATTGTTCGTGAACTTGGAAAGCACATTCAAGGCGGTGGTGGAGGACAACCTTTCTTTGCTACGGCTGGAGGTAAAAATCCTGAAGGGATTACTGAGGCCTTAAAAGCGGCTGAAGATTACTTGAAATAAATGAACTTCCAAACTCAAATACCACTTTCGCAAAAAGAACCCCAGATAGATTATCAATCAAAGGTATTATTGTTGGGTTCTTGTTTCACGGAAAACATAGGGGGTAAATTGGATTATTTTAAGTTTCAGAATACTCAAAATCCGTTTGGTATTATTTTCAATCCAGTTTCCATTGAAAATTTAGTCTTTCGGGCTTTACACGAAGAGAATTTTTCTGAAAAAGATGTCTTTCAGCATAACGAACTATGGCATTCTTTTGAAGTTCATTCATCGTTTTCAGCAGTTGAAAAAGATGATCTATTATCTCAATTAAATGCACAGCTTAAAGTATTCAAAAAACAACTTACCGAAAGTTCTCATATTATTTTAACGCTAGGTTCAGCTTGGGTGTATCACCATATTGATTCGAATTCTATAGTGGCTAATTGCCATAAAGTGCCTCAAAAAGCATTTACTAAGCAATTGCTTTCAGCTGAAATTATTTCAAAAAGCTTAAGGCATATTGTGGAGGTAGTGAGCAATCTAAATCCAGAGGCAACCTTCATTTTCACGGTTTCCCCAGTACGGCACATTAAAGATGGTTTTGAAGAAAATGCCTTAAGTAAGGCACATTTATTAACTGGAATACATAATGCTATTGTATTGTCTACTGGTGTGAGTCACACTGAGCCTGTCGAAGTGCAATCGAAAGGTCTTCACTATTTCCCTTCGTATGAATTGATGATGGACGAATTACGCGACTATCGATTCTATAAAAATGATATGCTTCATCCTAATGAAACTGCCATAGCTTATATCTGGGAAAAGTTTAAACATGTTTGGATTTCTTCAAAAACTGAAGATACCCAAAAGGAGGTTGAATACATTCAGAAGGGATTAAGTCACAAGACTTTCAATCCAAAAAGTGAGGAGCATAAAACCTTTAAAAAGCATCTTCAAACTAAGATGGAAAAGTTGCAATCACAGTTTCCGTTTATGGACTTCCACTGATATTTATCAGTTTATCAATAAAGTAAAACCCCTATATTTAACTTAATAATTAATAGCTATTACTATGAAAAAAAATATGGGAACTGCAGATAAGGCCATTCGAGTGATCCTTGCTGCTATAGTTGTGATTCTTTATTTTACCAATGTCATTTCAGGAACATTGGGGCTTATACTGCTAATTCTTGCAGGAATTTTTGTACTAACTAGTTTTGTGAGTTTTTGTCCGTTATATGCTCCTTTTGGGATTAGTACTTGTAAAGTAAAGGACAAGTAAATCTTTTATTTTATATAGTTTTCATTATTATACGACAATTGCCGTATTGTATGCGCTTTGGTTTTAGGACAACTTTGTACCTAACAAAAACCAAAACTCAACAATTATGAAAACGTTAAAAATTCTTTCTTTATTTCTTTTTGCAAGTTTAGTGCTTGCCTCTTGTAAAAAAGATGATGATGGAGGTGATGATCCTCAAGCTGCTGCTGGCACAATGACCGCAAAGGTAGATGGCGCTAACTTTCAATCTTTAGAAGGTACTGCTATGGCTCAAGAAACTAATTCTGGTGGCGTAAGAGTACTAGCTGTATCTGCAGGTACGGTAAATTCTGAAAATCTTCAAGTAATTATTACCAATTTTGATGGTGAAGGAACTTATAGTATCAACTTTACAAATATTGGCACCTATAGTTATTTACCAGATCCTAGTAATCCAGACCCAAATACGGTGGTTATTTATTCTTCTGTCAATGGAACTTCCTCTGTTGGAGAAATCAATATTTCAAGTTATTCTGAAACAAATGTAAAAGGAACCCTTTCTTTTACAGGGTATAATATGAATGATCCAGCGGATACTGTCTCTATTACTGAAGGTTCTTTCGATCTTGAATTAACTCAAAACTAAATCCCATTTAAAAAAATCTCAAGTGCATGCACAGAGCATGTCGAAGTGTTGAGGTTTTTACGTGGAGCCGGGAGTGAAGCTATTGTTTTGCTCTCGGTTTTTTTTGCAAAGATTCAGAGTTTCAAAGATTCAGAGTTTCTAAATTTTTTCATTAGCAACTTTACCATTTTGTGTCTTTTCCCTTTGGATCTTTGTCTCTTTCGCGCTTAATAAAAATTATACGTCAATTGCCCTATTGAACTACTAGGCAATCTTTTACACCTTTGATTTATTCAAATTTAAAAACCACGATTATGAACACTAAAACACTTTTTAATACACTTTTTGCAGTCTTATGCACCTTAACGGTGATAGCTCAAAAAGCCGAACAACCCGACTGGAGTTATAACATAGGCGGAAAAATAAACGAAATGTACCTTACGGAAGCTGGAACTTTGGTAGTTGCAAGTAATGACGGATTAGTAGGGATTAAACCAGGAAGTAATGAGTTACTTTTTAATTTCACAGATTATGGACGAGTAAAGCCAGAAGAGCTCACCTTTATTCCGGCATCACCCTATGTGATGGTGGTACAGGGTGGCTTTGCTAATTTAAGTTCCAAAAAAACAGTAATTGATTTTGTTTCTGGAAAAACACTATTTAGTTCAGAAGGGAATCAGTGGAAACAAGTATTTACATCTTCTACGGCAATGCCCCAAAATAAGTTTATAGTAAGCGGGCTTCAAAAAACTGGTGGAATGGCTGAAAATAACACACCTAAAGTTGCAGTGTATGATTTAGGAACTGGAAATGAAGATTATTCGTTTTATTTATTTCCTCCTGGAAAAACTACTATGAAAAGCTATATGGTTACAGGTGCCCCATTATTGTTAAAAGACAAAATGCTTATCCCAACCAGTCAAGGGATTATTGCAAAAACTTTTACAGGTGAAACGCTGTGGGAAAATAAAATAAAGAATGTAAACTGGATGACAGCAGATGCTTCCGAAAAAGAAATCTACGCTTTTGAAAGCAATACTTCTGGGAGCAGTATGGAAATCTATAAAATTGGAGCCGACGGAGCTGAGCTTTGGAAAGATGCTGCTAAAGTAAAAGGACAGGTGGTTAATTTTGAAATTTTACCTCAAGGTTTGGCTGTGGTGAGCAACAAAAGTAGTGGTGGAAGCAATAGTATTTTAGCTGCTAAAGACGAATCGGAAATTGGATTTCTAAGTGCGCAAACTGGAGAGGATCTTTGGGATAAAGCACCTAAAACGAAAGGATATGTGCAGCATTTTTATATTATGGATGACGGAATTCTCTTCGGAATACAACAAGGAGGAATTAATAAAATTTCTTTTGATGGAAAAACATTGTTCAAAAAGCCATTAAAAACGGGTGAAAATATTATGGTAATGGCTCATACCCCCCAAGGATTAATATATATTACGTCCGAAGACGCTAATATTGTAAACCTCGAAACGGGAGATCAAGTTTGGGATAAACCATTAAAGTATAAAAGAGCTACTTCTGTGGCTTCCACATTCGATAAAAGTAATAATCGATATTTAATCTCTGTGGATGATGAAATTATGTCGGTAGACCCTACTACAGGGAGTGTTTCTGAATTCGCAAAAACAGATTTTGATGAAAAAGAACAACCCAGTTCAATTCAAATGAGAAATGGTGGAGTTTACTTAGGTTCGGACCAAAATATGACACTAATCGATTTTAATGGAAAAGGAGTTTATCACCAATATTATAAATCGCCTTCAAAAAGTACGTTTGCTAAAATTGTAGGTGGGGTATTGGCGGTAGCTTCTACTGCAATGGCAGTTTCTGCTTCAGCAGCCGCAGGTGCCAATAGAAATAGTTTAGGGGATTATAACTCTTATGGTAGAGAATATGATAGACAGGCACAAATGTTTTCAGCAATAGGGTCTGCTTCTTTCGAATTTATGTCGCAACGATTTAAAGCGACTGCAGCTACCGAAAATGCTCAATTTATACTTACCAAACTTGATGATGGAGTAGGTCTGGTAAAAGTAAATAAAGACACAGGTGCCACAGAAAAAGAAATCATTTTAAAAGATAAAAAACCAGAATATGAGGTAGACGATTATGGCGGTGTATTGTATTACAAAGCCAAAGATGATCTTATCTACGCTTACGATCTTAAAAAGTAATTAACTAGCCAAGTTAATCGTGTTTATTCAAATGAGGAGTTTGAGTAAATACAAAATAAACCCCATTGATATCAATGGGGTTTTTAATGATAAAAAAATAGAATAATGGTATTTCTTTTGCAAAGTAATGACTACGGATATTTAGGTTATCTTTTAATGCTTTTACCAGCAATAGTGGTCTTTTTAGTACTATTAACGGGATTCTGGATAATAGATTTTATAATTAAGAAATCACTAAAAAATGACTTTAAAAAACAATCTATTGTTTATGGTGTTTTGGCGGGGATATTAACTGTTATAATTCTCTTTACTTTTTACCAAGGGACATATACCGAAACCGTTTATGTTGCAATTCCAACAAGCTTTATCACTTTTTTTATTTTAAGAAAATTTAAGAGCGTTTTCAATGTACGTTTTGTCTCAGATATGTGGTTGCTTTCTATTACTCTATTATTAACGATATCAATTTTTAGGGCAATTGCCCTATTCTAGAAATTAATTTTTTTTTAGTACTTTGTTAAAACACTTAAAAACCTTTTTAATTATGAAATTTTTAACCCTAATTTTCGGCCTTATTTTCAGCTTCAATTTAGCGGTACTTGCACAAGTTCCAACGCCACAAGGAGTTAATAGTAATACTTCTGGACTAACTTGGACCAAAACTAGTGATTACGATTATACGCTCAGGGAAAATGGCAGCACCCTTACTAATGTAAAGGACCTAAAATATTTAAGCACAGATACATTAGCTGTTTTAGACAAAAGTTCTAGAAATATTTATTTATTGGCAGATTTTAAAAATGCCAATATTGGTGCTTCTGGGAGTGCTTCTGTTTTAGCACGAAGTGTAGGGACAGACTTTTACCTTACTAACCCGAATTCTTTTGTTTTTTATTCAGACGATGAATATATCTCGGGCCCCTTTGTTAATATTGGAGGTAGTTATGTATATTATGTGGAAGAAAAGAATACCACATATTACCTTCCAGATATTAGAACATTCTCAAACTGGGGTGCAAAATCCGCTCAGAAATTGGATTATTCTTCAAACAACACCTACTGGTGTAGAGTAGCGGATAGTAACAGCTATCACGTAGTTGAAAAAGGAGAATCGATGGATTACTCAAACGCTTCTACCGAAAAAAGAGATAATGATTTAGTAGTAAAAGTAAATGGAGTAGATAAATATATACTTCCTGGATATTACACTATGGCTTCATTGGTTTTTAAGCCAGTAAAAATGGCTTCTTCGAGTTCAATTCCTACAAACAATGCTACTTCAGGATGTGTTGATGGAGATTGCCAAAATGGTTGGGGAAAGTACCAATATGATAATGGATATTACGATGGCTTTTGGAGAAACGGTAAAAAAGAAGGCTATGGCTTATATAAATGGGATGGTATTGGAAAGTACATAGGAACTTGGCAAAATGATAATATGAATGGCTACGGTGTTTATATAGCCGATAATAATGATAATATTATTGGAGAATATAAAAACGGACAGCTTAATGGATTAGGAATTACTGTTACTGGTGATAAGTGGGATCAAGGGATTTTTTATGATGGAAACATTAGTACGCACTACGATTTCTTTTCAACTGGAAATGATACCGGATGTACCGCTGGAGATTGTGAAAACAAGTACGGAAAGTTTAAATGGAGTAATGGAGATACCTTTACTGGATTTTTCAAAAATGGAAAATTACATATGGGAACTTACAGTTTCGCAAGTGGTGATAAATATTCTGGAATGTTTAATAGCGATAATCAATTTCATGGAATGGGAAGATTTTTCTTTGCTGACGATGCCTATTACGGAGGAGAATGGCGTAATGGAAAGTATGATGGAAGAGGATATTACCATAACTCTAGCCTAGAACAAAAAATAGGTGAATGGTCTAATGGAACATTAATTAAAAAAATGTAAAATTTATTAAGATGAAAAAATTAAAAACAATTTTAACAATAATTGGGTTCTTACTTTTTTCAATAGTATATGCCCAAGGTGTGCCACAACCCAGCGCTCCTAAAACTACTACAGAAAAGCAATTTCCATATTGTGAAAGTGGAGATTGTACAAATGGCTGGGGAAAGAAAATATATGAATATGGATATTATGAAGGGTTTTTTATGAATGGAAACCGCCATGGATACGGACTTTTTAATTGGACAACCTCTGGTAGCTATATGGGTTTTTGGAGTGTTGATGAACTGCACGGCTATGGGTGCTATATTGGAAAAGAAAAGAACTTAATTGGTGAATACCGTAACGGAATGATGAACGGGGTAGGTTATACTCATGAACTTGAAAACGACAAATGGGAGTATGGTATTTTCAAAAACTATTTAGTAGATACGGCCTATACTTTTTATGACAATAAAGTAGATACTGGTTGTGTTGCTGGAGATTGCCAAGATAAGTATGGTCGTTATATATGGAGTAATGGTGATAAGTTTACAGGCTTCTTCAAGAACGGAAAAATGTACATGGGAACTTATACATTTGCCTCTGGGGATAAATATGAAGGAATGTTTAATAGCAGTAATCAATTTCATGGGGAAGGACGCTTTTTCTTTAAAGACAATTCATATTATGGAGGTCAGTGGAGCAATGGCCAACAACACGGGCGAGGTTATTTTCACAACAGTAACTACGAAACCAAAATTGGCGAATGGAGCAACGGGAAACTAGTTAGAGCCTTTTAAATTTTGAAGAATTTTCATTAAAAAACACGGCAATTGCCGTGTTTTTTCTATTTTCAACCTTACATAACTAACCTTCAATGAAATTCTTCTCTTTACTTTCTCTGTTTTTGTGGTATACTGGAAATGTTTTCGCACAAACTTCAGATAACTTGGATACACTACTGTTGGAGGCATTTAAAAGCAACGATTCTTCAGAGTATTACTTTTCAAAATCGAAAAAGCTTATAAAAAATAAAGCAGATACAGCTAATTATTTGTATTTCAGATTTTTCAGAAATGATGTGCAAAGAATTACAGATAGCACAAGCTATTATTCAAAAAAGGTCATTCCGCTATTAAAATCGTTGGATTCTTTAGAACGACTTAGGAAAATATATGAACGCCTTTATTATCAAGAGTTAAGAGCGGGGCAATATGAGGAAGCTTTAAGTTTTACGCAGCAAGCGCTCTCAATGGCAGAAAAAATGAAAGATACAGGTTTAGTATCACTTCATACTTCAGACATATCTATTGTATATCATGATTTCGAAGATTACGAAAAAGGAGTTGCCTATGGCAAAAAAGCCTATAAAATTATGGATGAGGCTAAAAATAAAAATTACAAGTACCTCATTTTTGCTAATAATGCTACCGCTATAAATTTTGACGATTGGGGAAAGGCAGATAGTGCTTTATTTTATCATTATAGAAATGTAGAACTACTTAAAAAAGCAGATGATTCTCTTCGGTTTACATTTATTTTTAACAATATTGGGAATACCCTGTTAAAAAACAAGCGTTTTACTGAAGCCAAAAAATACGTTAATAGGGCTTTGGTAATGAATAAACTTAAAGGGAACATTTATAATTTAGCGACAAATTATACTAATCTTGCTACTATTGCTTATGAAGAAGGTAGAAATACAGAAGCAAAAGAGAACTTTATCCTAGCTAATAAATATGCTAAAGAAAGTGAAAGTATAGAGAAAATAAGGGATGTTGTGCAGCAGGAAGCTTGGTTTTATAAAAAAATTGGGGATTATAAAAATGCCTTAGAGAAACAGGAAACATTCTATAAGTTGAGGGATTCAATTTTTAATGACGAAAGAGCTGCAAAAGTCACAGAAATTGAAACTAAATACGAAACTGAAAAAAAGGAAAGAGACCTTGCTGAAACCCGCGCTAATCTTGCTGAATCTGAGCTTAAAAATGAACGAAAAAACAAATTTATTTACGGATCACTAGCCTTTGGACTTATATTAGGAGTCTTAGGATATCTTTTTTATAATCAGCAAAAATTAAAAAATAATCAATTACTTCGAGAAGCCGAACTTAAAGAGGCTTTAGCTAAAATTGAAACACAAAATAAGCTTCAGGAACAGCGACTACGTATTTCTCGTGACTTACATGACAATATTGGCGCACAGCTAACTTTTGTAACTTCATCGGTAGATAATTTAAAGTATGGACTGCAAGAAAAAGATGATAAAGTTTCAGATAAGCTTACCAGTATAAGCACCTTTACTACACAAACTATTTATGAGCTTCGGGATACCATTTGGGCTATGAACAAGGAGAAAATCTCTATTGAAGATCTGCAAGCTCGTATCTCCAATTTTATTGAAAAAGCTGGCATTGCCGATGCTAAAGTAAAATTTACATTTCAAGTTTCTGAAGGTATTTCAAACCAATTACTATTGCCTTCAGTAAAAGGAATGAATGTGTATCGAATAATTCAAGAAGGTGTAAATAACGCATTAAAATATGCAGATGCTTCAGAGATAAAAGTCAATTTCAATCAGATAGATGATAATTACGAAATTAGCATTTCAGACAACGGAAAGGGATTCGATATTTCTTCCGCCGAAATGGGCAACGGGCTTGCTAACATTAAGAAGCGAGCCAGAGAGCTTAATGGGAAAGCGCAAATAGAGTCGGTTAAAGGTGTTGGAACTAAAATTATAGTTAGTTTCTCTAGGGCCTAAACAAAGATATTAAATCCGAATTATACGACACTTGCCCTATTCTTAAATAAGGCTTAATTCTCTACTTTTATCTCATTAATATAACATAGAATAATTGTGCTAATTACTATTTGCATAACCGTTGTGGTTTGTGTGACTTTGGGATTGTATTTTCAATATAAAAATAGAAACCTCAAACATCTCGCTATTTCTCAAGAGGTCTATTTAATTGAAGAAACTCTTAAACACAGAAATCAAATTCAATGGAGACAATCCAATCTCAATAAGTATCATTTTCTTCGTTATAATCTAGACGAATCGTTAGTTGTGCAGTCTGAAATAAATATTTGAGTATTTTTATTGAAAATATTTTTTAACGTGACCAGAACGAACCTCCTCACAGCTTCAATTTTTTTAGTTACCTCTTTACTTTTTTCACAAACTGAAAAAGAGATAGATTCTATCAATAATCTTTACACGCAGGGGTTAAACATTCCGCAGGATTCTATAATTAATTTATTTCAAAAAAATAAAAAGGACGCAGAACAAATATCTTACGAAGTAGGCGTAGCTGATGCTTTGGCAAAATTATCGTTGGTATATGGGTATCAAGGGAAGTACGAAGAGAGTTCAAAAAGTATTTTTGATGCATTAAGAATATATGAAAAATTGAATATGCATGACGAGATTGCCTATCACTATGCGGGTATGGGGTATGGGATGAAGTATAAAGATTTCCCAAAGGCATTGTACTATATGCAAAAAGGTAAAAATGTTGCCGAAAAAAATAATCTTGAAGATGTACTTAAAGATATTTATAATAATTATGGTGTCTTAAAGGAAATTAATAACGAGTTGGATAGTGCTTTATATTATTATAACCGCGGATTAGAAATAAAAAGAAGATTGAAAGATACCGTGGGTATACCCTATAGCATTAGCAATATTGCTGGTGTGTATGGGCTACAAAAAAATTATAATAAATCACGGGAATATTTTAATATAGCACTTCAAGACAGGCTAAAACGTGCAGATTCTATAGGTATTGCAGAAAATTACACACAAATAGGAGAAGTATATATGGCAGAAGAAGATTGGAAAAATGCTATCCCGTATATTCATAAATCACTCCCAATTTCCATAAAAAAAGAATACCGAAATCTTACCCACTACAATTACAAATTGCTTTCAGATATTTATAAAACACAAAAAAATACAGACTCGGCATTATTCTATTTTGAACAATATGTAGCTGTTAAAGACAGTATTCAAAGCACTAAAGTGAACGAAAGCATCGCAGCACTTTCCATTGAGTTTGAAACCGAAAAAAAGGAAAATGAAATTCTAAAACAACGCGCACAATTAGCCGAAAAAGATTTAGAAGTTCGACAAAAAAATACATGGATTTTTGGTGGATTTGGATTGGCGTTAGTGTTAGGATTATTGGGGTACTTAGTATATAATCAGCAAAAGTTGAAAAATCGCCAACTTCAAAAAGAAGGGGAACTTAAAGCAGCATTAGCTCGTATTGAAACACAAAATAAATTGCAAGAGCAGCGGTTGCGAATTTCCAGAGATTTGCACGATAACATTGGTTCGCAACTTACTTTTATCATTTCGAGTATCGATAATATAAAATTTGGATTCCCTGATGTAAAAGAAAAACTAGCCGACAAACTTTCGGGAATTAGCACATTTACAACGCAAACCATTTACGAATTACGCGATACTATTTGGGCAATGAATAAAAATGAAATCTCATTCGAAGATCTTCAATCCCGAATTACAAATTTTATTAATCAAGCAAAAGTGGCAGCTTCGGGGATTCGGTTCGACTTTCAAATTGACCCAACAATAGATGGTAACCAAACTTTTACATCCATTCAAGGGATGAATATCTATCGTATTATTCAAGAAGGAGTGAATAACGCGATAAAATATTCTAAGGCATCAAAAGTTGATGTGGCTGTTCATGAAACTGAAGATAGTTTTAGAATTGCCATTCAAGATGATGGCCAAGGTTTTAATAAGGAAAAAGTTGCGATGGGAAATGGATTGAAGAACATGTCCAAAAGAGCACGTGATTTGGGAGGAGAACTCGAAATCAATTCAGATAAAAAAGGAACTACTATACAATTAATAATTCCAAAAAACGTAAATTAATACGACAGATGCCCTATTGGTGACTTAGCAAAAAATCATACTTTTATACTATAACCAACAACTACTCGCATGAACCTTAAAATAGCCATTGTAGATGACAACTCATTTCTCATTCACGCTATCAAGGAAAAGCTTTCTTTTTTTGAAGATATTACGGTAAAACATACTTCTTTAAACGGAAGCGAGTTACTTTCAAAACTGGAGGATAATCATAATGTCGATTTAATTTTAATGGATATTGAAATGCCTGTTTTAAATGGAATTGAAACTACGCAGGTGGTAAAACAAAAGTATCCTCAAATCAAAATTATCATGCTAACTGCTTTTGATAATGATGAAAATATCTTTAATGCAATAAAAGCAGGTGCCGATGGATATTTACTGAAAGAAATTAACCCAAAAGATTTACACGATGGCATTATTGAAACCTTGAACGGAGGAGCGGCTATGAATCCATCTATTGCTTTAAAAACATTGAAGTTGCTTCGGAATCCATTATCGATTGAAAATGAAAAGGACAAAGAAGATATTTCTTTAAGTAAACGCGAAGTTGAGGTTTTGGAACAATTAAGCACTGGCTTAAGTTACACAGTTATTGCAGAAAATTTATTCTTATCGCCAAGTACCGTTCGCAAACACATTGAAAATATTTACAAAAAACTACAAGTACACAGTAAAATTGAAGCTGTCCAAAAGGCAAAACGCCATAACATTATATAAAAAAAATCCCCCTTTGAAGGGGGGCTTAGGGGGATGTTATTAAGTTTTTAAACTATATTCCAAAGGTAGATTTCACTTTATCCACATAATCTAGTTTTTCCCAAGTAAATAATTCTACATCTAGCGTTTTAGATTGTTGATCTGGGGTGTAAAATGTTTTTGAAACTACTTCATTCTTTCTTCCCATATGCCCATACGCAGCTGTTTCAGAATACATAGGCTGTCTAAGCTTTAATCGTTCTTCAATGGCAGCTGGTCGCATATCAAAAATTTCAGAAACTTTTTTAGCGATTTCTCCGTTGGACATATTCACTTTTGAAGTACCATAGGTGTCTATAAAAAGCCCCATAGGTTCCACGACACCAATAGCATAACTCACTTGTATTAACACTTCATCACACACACCAGCGGCAACTAAGTTTTTGGCAATATGACGGGTTGCATACGCGGCAGAACGGTCAACCTTACTTGGGTCTTTTCCACTAAAAGCACCTCCACCATGGGCGCCTTTTCCACCATAAGTATCCACAATTATTTTTCTTCCTGTAAGTCCTGTATCTCCGTGTGGCCCACCAATTACAAACTTACCAGTTGGGTTAATGTGATATTTAATTTTATCGTTAAATAATTTTTGAATTTCAGGCTTTAATTGCGCCTTTACTCTAGGAATTAAAATATTAATAATGTCACTTTTAATTTTGGTAAGCATTGCCTCCTCATCCTTATTAAAATCGTCGTGTTGTGTTGAAACCACAATAGAATCTATTCTAATAGGCGTATTGTCATCGTCATATTCAATAGTTACTTGACTCTTTGAATCTGGTCGTAAATATGGAATTTCTTTTGCCTCTCTTCGCAATGCAGCTAACTCTAACAATATTTTATGCGACAAATCTAAAGCCAAAGGCATATAATCTTCGGTTTCTTTGGTAGCATAACCAAACATCATCCCTTGGTCACCAGCACCCTGCTCTTCCTTGTTTGCACGATCCACACCTCGGTTAATATCATCACTTTGCTCATGAATTGCAGAAAGCACACCGCAAGAATTCCCATCAAATTGGTATTCTCCTTTTGTGTACCCAATTCTGTTAATAACATCGCGTGCAATTTTCTGAACGTCTAAGTAGATATTCGACTTCACCTCACCTGCTAAAACAACTTGTCCAGTAGTAACTAACGTTTCGCAAGCTACTTTCGAATTTGGATCGAAAGCTAAAAAATTATCAATTAATGCATCACTAATTTGATCTGCTACTTTGTCTGGATGTCCTTCCGAAACACTTTCGGAAGTAAATAAATATGCCATAGTTTACATTTCTATGGAAAGATTTGTTTATAAAGCTAGGAAGGAAGTAGGTACTGCCTTTAGCATTTTTTTGCGAGGTTGCAATCAGTCAAATCTTTCCTCTTAATTTTGGGCAAATGTAAGTATTTTAATAATGATACAAAAGCAATATTTTGATAGTAGTTTTTTAGAATTTTCAAAAAAGATTTGGAGAAGTCAATTTTGTTTCTAAATATTTGTGCTCACAAAGTTCAATAACTTACTGAAATGTTATCAAGAAAGGTGGAGGGACTAGACCCGCTGAAACCTTAGCAACCCTTTGTTTTACAAAGAAGGTGCTACATTCTACACTGCAAATGGCAGCTGATAGATAACGACAAACCCATTTCTTTTCCAGAAATGGATTTTCAATTTCTTAATAACATTTTTCTAGTAGATCCGTCCAAAGACGTATTTGAATTTTTTGTTTTAATCTATTTATTAACTCAAAAAAATTAGAAAAATGAGTGCAACAAAAATTATTCATTCCATTCCAAGCGACCCGTTAACGGGTGCAATTTCGGTACCAGTGTACCAAACATCTACTTTTATTCAGGAAGCCCCAGGTATAAACAAAGGCTTCGATTATGCAAGAAGTAACAATCCTACTCGAAAAGTGTTGGAAGATCTGGTTGCAAAACTTGAAAATGGTCATTCCGGTTTTGCCTTTGCAACAGGATTAGCAGCCATTGATTCAGTTTTAAAATTACTATCTGTTGGTGACGAAATTGTCGCTGTTGATGATATCTACGGTGGAGCCTATCGTTTATTTACCCACGTGTATGAAAAATTAGGCATTAAAATTCATTATGTAGATACAACCGAAGTTGAAAATATAGCAGAGGCAGTAACTTCCAAAACCAAACTCGTTTGGATAGAATCCCCAACAAATCCTACTTTAAAAGTTTCAGATATTGAAGCGATATCAACCATTGCCAAAAGTGTGGGAGCATTTTTGGTTGTGGACAATACTTTTGCTTCTCCCATAGCGCAAAATCCTATCGATTTAGGAGCCGATATTGTTATCCATAGTGGTACAAAATATATTGGGGGTCATTCTGATTTGGTAGCTGGTTTGGTGGTGACCAAAACAAAAGAACTTTCCGAAAAAGTAAAATTTGTGCAAAATGCTTCGGGAGGAGTATTAGGCCCTTGGGATTGCTTTTTAACGATTCGAGGAATAGAAACTTTAGATTTACGTTTCAAGAAACAATGCGAAAATGCATTAAAAGTGGCATTGTATTTAGAGCAACACGATGCGGTTAATCAAGTTTACTACCCAGGTTTAAAGAACCATAAAAACCACGAAATAGCTGCAACACAACAAAATGGATTGTTTGGCGGAGTGGTTTCTTTCAGTTTAAAAAATGATACGCAGGATGCTGCTAATGAATTTGTCACAAATACGGAATATTTCAAATTGGCAGAAAGTTTAGGGGGTGTAAAAAGTTTGTTGTGTCATCCAGCACAAATGACGCATGCCTCCATTCCAAGAGAGAAGAGATTACAAGCTGGAATTAAAGATTCGTTAATAAGATTGTCCTGTGGTATTGAAGAAGCAAACGATTTAATTAACGACTTAAATGAAGCCTTTAAAAGTGTTCAAAAAGAAGCTGAAGTTTTATTTGTTTAAACCCTAACATCATGAGCACAGAAATTTTAGAACAACCTAAGGCACTCATCAATTTGGGTGCCTTAAAAAAGAAGCAAATTAACATTGCCATTTTTGGTAGCGGAAATGTGGGTTCAACATTAATTGATCAAATTTTTGAACGAAAAAATGAAATTTCCAAAAGACGCGATTTAGACTTACATATTTTTTGCATTGCAAATTCCAAAAACGCTCTTTTTAACTCAAAAATTGCAGCAAATTGGAAGGAACAATTTTTAGGAAAAGCACAACCTTATTCGATTACTGATGTAATTAGTTTTGCTAAAACAAATCAACTTAAAAATCTTATAGCTATTGATAATACAGCTTCCTCAGAATTTGTAAATAGGTATCCAGAGCTTATAAATTCAGGATTTAATTTAGTTTCATCCAATAAAATTGCCAATACTTCGAGTTTAAAATTTTATCAAGAACTACGAGGGTTACTCACTAAAAACGAAAAGGAATATTTATATGAAACCAATGTGGGTGCAGGGCTTCCGCTTATTGATACCATAAAACTTTTGCACCTTTCGGGTGAGAATATTACGCGAATAAAAGGAGTTTTTTCAGGCTCGCTAAGTTATATTTTTAATACTTTTTCTGAAGAAAATACTACGTTTAGTTCGGTGGTAAAAAAGGCAATACAAGCTGGTTATACTGAGCCCGATCCACGGGAAGATTTATGTGGCAACGATGTGGCTAGAAAACTTCTTATCTTAGCAAGAGAATTAGATTTGCATAATGAGTTTGAAGATATTTCCGTACAGAATTTAATACCGAAAGAATTACGTAAAATCCCTAAGCAATCGTTTTTGCAAAATTTGGAAGCATTGGATGTACCTTTTCAGATTAAAAAGAAAAATATCAAAAAGAATCAAGTTTTAAGGTACGTTGGTGATTTACATGGTGATTTGTCTAAAGAAGAAGGTGCTATTTTGGATGTAAACTTAATTTCGGTCCCTAAAAATAGTGCGTTAGGAAATCTAAGTGGAAGCGACTCATTGTTTGAGATTTATACCGAAAATTACGGAAATCATCCCATTGTTATTCAAGGCGCAGGTGCAGGTGCAAAAGTGACAGCAAGAGGGGTATTTGGAGATATTTTAAGATTAAGTGATAAAATAAACTAAAATGAAAGTTACACTCAACAGAATTAACGACGATTATTTATTTGAAGGTAAAGGCGGCAATAAAGTTGCTGTATTAATAGACAATAAAACCAACGATATTGCTATGGGGGCAAGTCCAATGGAACTTTTATTGATGGCAGTAGGAGGGTGTAATGCTATTGATATTATTTATGTTTTAAAAAAACAACGGCAAGTGGTAGATTCATATAAAGTGGAAGTGGAAGGAACACGTGCCGAAGTACGGCGCGCTAAGCCATTTAAGAGTATTCACGTGACAGTTCATTTAGAAGGAGATATTGCTCCAGCAAAAGCCTTACGAGCAGCTTCATTAAGCTTTGAAAATTATTGTTCGGTTTCTATTACGTTAGAAAATTCTGTAAAAATCACGTATGATGTTGTTTTAAACGGAACGAAACTCTAACTTTACTATAATGTTATCAAGAAAAACAAAATATGGACTTAAGGCATTAAGCTATCTTGCAAAGCGAGAAGGGAATGAACCTGTTCAAATTTCTGTGATTTCTGAAGCCGAAAACATCTCTCAAAAGTTTTTAGAAAGTATCCTTTTAACACTTAAAAAAGCGGGCTATTTAGGTGCAAAAAAAGGAAAAGGAGGCGGATACTACTTGTTAGAAAAGTCCATGGATACTCCCATAGCTTCTTTTTATAGAGTTCTGGAAGGACCTATAGCAATGGTTCCGTGTGTAAGCCTTAACTTTTATGAAAAATGTGAAGACTGTCCAGACGAAGATTTATGTAGTGTTCACAGCCTCATGATTCAAGTTCGGGATAATACGCTGTCTATTTTGGAGACTACTACATTATCAGATTTTGTAAAAAATCAACTGATATAAATCATAAAGTGTTTTGATTAAAGTTTGTATGTTTGCAAACTCTACTAAATCGATAGGATAATAGAATGAATCAAATCACACCTCAAAATATTCATTTATTTAACGAAAATGTGCGCTTCGAAGACCCTTTGGAAATTATCACATTTGCATTAGATCAAGGAACGAAACCATTGGTAACTACTAGTTTTGGTGTCTATTCAGCGGCATTATTATGGGCGTGTGGTAAAGTAAAAAAGGATATTCAAGTAATTTGGTGTGATACAGGATATAACACTGAAGCTACCTATAAACACGCAAATTACTTAATTGAAAGCCTTCAATTAAATATCGAAATTTTCAGTCCAAAATATACCACGGCCTATATAAAAAGCAGAATAGGGTTACCCGATATCAACAACCCAAATCATCCTATTTTTTCGGAAAAAGTAAAGTTGGAACCTTTTAATAGAGCCTTTAAAAAATATCAACCCGATGTATGGTTTACCAATGTGCGAAAAGGACAAACAGCGCATCGTAACGGATTGGATGTTTTTAGTTTTAGTAAAGAAGGAATTTTAAAGGTTAGCCCTTTTTATCACTTTAATGACCAAGCATTGGAAGCCTATATAAAAGACAAAAAATTACCTTTAGAATTCGATTACTACGATCCTGTAAAAGCATTAGAAAATCGGGAATGCGGAATTCACTTGAAGCATTAATTTTTTACAATAAGAATTGGTAAAAACAATTTTATGCCTTTTCTTTGTGCCAGTTCATACACTTTTTGAAACGTTATCAAGAAAGGTGGAGGGATTAGACCCTTTGAAACCTTAGCAACCCTTTGCCATGCAATGAAGGTGCTACATTCTATCCCTAATTTACATCGGGAATAGATAACAAAAACCCAATTACCTCTCTTTTACGATAGCATTTTTTAAAGTCTAATTTATAGACTCATTTTGTTATGCATTTAATTGAAAAAATACTTCGAGAGCGAATTTTAGTACTCGATGGCGCTATGGGAACCATGTTGCAACGGTATCAATTTACCGAAGAAGATTTTCGTAGCGAACGATTTAAAGACTTTCATAAATCCGTGAAAGGCAACAACGATTTGCTTTCCATTACGCAACCCCAAGCAATTGCACAAGTGCACCGTAAATATTTTGAAGCAGGAGCCGATATTGTGGAAACCAACACTTTTTCGGGAACCACCATTGCCATGGCAGATTATGATATGCAGGATTTAGTCTATGAATTGAATTTTGAAAGTGCCAAAATTGCGAAACAAGTTGCCGAAGAATTTACCAAAAAACAACCCCACAAACCCAGATTTGTAGCTGGGGCATTAGGGCCAACAAATAAAACGGCAAGTCTTTCCCCAGATGTCAACGACCCAGGTTTTCGAGCTATTTCTTTTAATCAATTAAGAATTGCCTACAAACAACAAGCTGAAGCCTTAATCGATGGTGGGTGTGATTTATTATTAGTGGAAACTGTTTTCGATACCCTTAATGCGAAAGCTGCCCTTTTTGCAATTGAAGAAATTAAGGAAGAGCGAAACATCAATATTCCAGTAATGGTCAGCGGAACAATAACCGATGCCTCGGGACGGACGCTTTCAGGTCAAACCGCCGAAGCATTTTTAATATCCATTTCACATATTCCGTTATTGAGTGTTGGATTTAATTGTGCCTTAGGGGCAAAGCAGTTAACTCCTCATCTGGAGGCGGTGGCACACAGGACTAATTTGGCTGTTTCTGCCTATCCCAATGCGGGATTGCCCAATGCATTTGGTGAATACGACGAATCGCCCGAGCAAATGGCAAAACAAATAGAAGAATACCTTCAAAAAAACCTAGTGAATATAATTGGCGGTTGTTGCGGTACTACGCCATCGCATATTAAAGCGATTGCAGAGATAGCTTCAAAATTTTCTCCCAGACCTCTACCAAATTTAGAAACTGTAGCATGACTCCAACCAAGCAAGACATACTAGATGCGTATCAAAGGGTAAAACCTCACATTCATCGTACACCAATTTTAACTTCTTCTGCGATTAATGAACTTTCAGGTGCTTCAATATTCTTTAAATGCGAGAATTTTCAGAAAATGGGCGCTTTCAAAATGCGAGGTGCGGTGAATGCCATTCAAAATCTTTCCGAAGAACAAAAACAAAAAGGTGTCGTGACACATTCCTCTGGGAATTTTGGACAAGCTGTCGCCTTAGCTTCCAAAAATTTAGGAATAAAGGCATATGTCGTGATGCCAGAAAATGCTCCTTCAGTAAAAAAAGAAGCGGTTGTAGGTTATGGTGCAGAAGTTATTTTTTGTGAATCTACGCTTGAGGCTAGAGAAGCTACTTCGGAAATTATTGTGCAAGAAAAAGGAGCTACTTTTTTACATCCTTCCAATGATTTGAATGTGATTTTAGGAAATGCAACATCAGCTTTTGAGTTGCTTGAAGAATATCCAAATTTAGATGTGGTTTTAGTACCCGTGGGTGGTGGTGGATTGATTGCAGGCACAGCACTTTCGGTGCACTATTTCGGAAAAAATTGTAAAGTAATTGGAGGCGAACCTTTACTTGTGAATGATGCCTATCGCTCGCTAAAGTCCGGCAAAATTGAAACAAATGAAACCACCAATACTGTGGCAGACGGTTTGCGGACAAATTTAGGAGATGTCAACTTTCCTATAATTCAAAAGTTGGTCGATGAGATAATTTGCGTTGAAGAAAATGAAATCATTGAAGCTATGAAGCTTATTTGGGAACGCATGAAAATAATTGTAGAACCTTCTTCGGCAGTTCCATTGGCGGCTGTTTTAAAGCAAAAAGAGGTGTTCAAAGGGAAAAATGTAGGGATAATTCTCTCAGGGGGAAATGTGGATGTAAAGAAGTTACCTTTTTAATTAAAAATGTCTCCTCGAGCGCAGTCGAGAGGTTATTATGGAAATAAATAATTCAAAATACTTAAAATTAAGCGGTTTAGAGCCTTTGGTGATAACACCAGAAAGCAACTTTATAAATGTTGGTGAACGTACCAATGTTGCGGGTTCCCGTAAATTTCTTCGGCTTATAAAAGAAGAAAATTTTGAAGAAGCCTTGACCATTGCACGTCATCAAGTGGAAGGCGGTGCACAAATTATCGATGTCAACATGGACGATGGGCTTATCGACGGAAAAGAAGCCATGGTCAAGTTCCTCAATTTGGTCGTTGCAGAGCCTGACATTTCTCGGGTTCCTATTATGATTGATAGTTCCAAGTGGGAAATTATTGAAGCAGGCTTACAAGTGGTACAAGGCAAATGCGTTGTAAATTCCATTAGTTTGAAAGAGGGTGAAGTTGAATTTCTAAAACAAGCAAAACTCATTAAGCGTTATGGTGCAGCAGTAATTGTGATGGCTTTCGATGAAGTTGGACAAGCCGATAATTATAAACGCCGAATAGAAATTGCGAAACGTTCTTACGATTTATTAGTAAACAAAGTACATTTTCCTCCAGAAGACATCATTTTCGATTTAAACATTTTTCCTGTTGCCACGGGAATGGATGAACATAAAAAAAATGCTTTAGATTTTATCGAAGGGACTCGTTGGGTAAAAGAAAATCTGCCACATTGTAGCGTAAGTGGCGGAGTGAGTAATGTTTCCTTTAGTTTTAGAGGAAATGATAATGTTCGTGAAGCCATGCACTCTGTATTTTTGTATCATGCCATTCAAGCTGGGATGAATATTGGCATCGTAAACCCTGCCATGTTGGAAGTGTATGATGACATTCCGAAGGATTTATTGGAGCGAGTAGAAGATGTTATTTTAAATAGAAGGGAAGATGCTACCGAAAGATTGCTTGAATTTGCTGAAACCGTAAAGGGCACTAAAGAAGAAAAGAAAGCCGATTTATCCTGGCGTGAAGAACCCTTGCAGGATAGAATTACACGTGCTTTGGTTAAAGGTATTGATGCTTTTATTTTGGAAGATATTGAAGAAGCACGAAAATCTGTTTCAAAACCTATTGAAGTAATTGAAGGACACTTAATGATTGGGATGAATGTGGTGGGAGACCTTTTTGGTAGCGGAAAAATGTTTCTGCCCCAAGTGGTAAAAAGTGCTCGGGTGATGAAAAAGGCCGTTGCCTATTTACTGCCCTATATTGAAGCTGAAAAAGATCATGTGTCTTCCTCAAACGGAAAAATTTTAATGGCAACAGTAAAAGGCGATGTTCACGATATTGGAAAAAACATCGTATCCGTAGTGTTGGCGTGTAATAATTATGAAATTATCGATTTAGGGGTCATGGTTCCTCCAGAGAAAATCATCGCTACTGCCAAAGAAGAAAATGTAGATGTTATTGGCCTAAGCGGATTGATAACTCCTTCTTTAGACGAGATGGTTTTTCTTGCCAAGGAAATGCAGCGTCAAAACTTTAAAGTGCCTTTGCTTATTGGAGGTGCTACCACCAGCAAAGCGCATACCGCTGTAAAAATTGACCCAGAATACCAACAAACCGTAGTCCACGTAAATGATGCTTCCAGAGCAGTAACGGTAGTGGGAGATTTACTGCAAAAAGACCGGAAAGATGCTTATAAAATAAAGCTAAAAGAAGATTATAAAGTTTTTAGAGATGGCTTTACGAAAAGACAACGAGTAAAGGAATATTTGCCTATTGAAGAAGCTCGAAACAATAAATTTCAAATTGATTGGAAAGCTTCTGAAATAATAAAACCGAATGAGTTAGGGATTCAAGTTATTGAAGATTTTGATTTGAATCTTTTGAAAGAATATATCGATTGGACACCTTTTTTCCGAAGTTGGGAATTACACGGAAGGTTTCCCCAAATACTCAAAGATAAGGTCGTCGGAGAACAAGCTTCCGAATTGTATAAAGATGCGCAGAAACTTCTTCAGAAAATTATTTCAGAAAAATTGCTGAAAGCAAATGCCATTTTTGGACTTTTTGAAGCATATACAATTAACGATGATGATATTGAATTAAATATCAATTCGAGCGCTGGCGAAAACTATATTTTCAGAACCCTTCGCCAACAAAGCAAAAAAGCTGAAGGGCGACCCAATATTGCCTTAGCTGATTTCATTGCTCCAAAGGATTTAGGTGTTCAAGATTATATAGGCTGTTTTTGTGTATCGGCAGGGTTTGGAACACAAGAATTGGCAGAAAAATTTGAAAAAGAACATGACGATTATAACGCTATTATGGTAAAAGCTTTGGCAGATCGTTTAGCTGAAGCCTTTGCCGAATATCTTCATAAAGAAGTTAGAACAAAACACTGGGGATATGCCAAAAATGAAAATCTTTCAAACGAAGAATTAATAGCTGAAAGTTATAAAGGCATTCGCCCTGCACCGGGCTATCCTGCTTGTCCCGATCACTTGGAAAAACTAACTATTTGGGAACTTTTAAACGTAGAAGAAAGCATTGGAGTTTCCTTAACGGAAAGTTTAGCGATGTGGCCTGCAGCATCGGTTTCGGGGTATTATTTTGGGCATCCCGAAGCTCGATATTTTGGTTTAGGAAAAATAAAAGAAGACCAAGTGACCGATTTTGCCCAGCGAAAAAATATATCAGTAACCGAAGCTACCAAATGGCTTCAACCCAATATTGCAGATTAGAAAATAAATTAAAAAAGATACCTGCTTTCACAGGCATTATTATGAAAGTAACCGAACATATTGAAAAAGCGAACGGAAAAACACAATTTTCATTTGAGATATTGCCTCCTTTAAAGGGGCAAAATATTCAGTCTATTTTAGATGGAATTGATCCATTAATGGAGTTTAATCCGCCATTTATTGATGTAACCTACCATCGTGAGGAGTATGTATATAAGGAATTGGAAAACGGACTGCTTCAAAAACAGGTAGTGCGAAAGCGTCCTGGAACGGTAGGAATTTGTGCTGCAATCCAGAATAAATACAATGTGGATGCCATTCCGCATATTCTATGTGGAGGTTTTAGTAAAGAGGATACCGAAAATTTCCTGATTGATTTGGGTTTTCTGGGAATCGACAACGTAATGGCACTCCGTGGGGATGCTGTAAAAAGCGAAACGTATTTTTCACCAGAAAAGGATGGACACAGTTATGCTAGTAATTTAGTTTCTCAGATTTCAGATTTAAATAAAGGAAAGTACCTCGAAGAAGAACTTCAAAATACAGCACCTACTAATTTTTGCATCGGGGTTGCAGGTTATCCGGAAAAACATTTGGAAGCACCCAGTATGGATAGTGATATTTACTTTCTGAAAAAGAAAATTGCCAAAGGTGCCACATACATTGTAACGCAAATGTTTTTTGATAACTCAAAATATTTCAGCTTTGTTGAAAAATGTAGAAAAGAAGGAATTACAGTACCTATTATTCCTGGACTAAAACCCATTGCCACCAAAAAACAATTAAATTTAATTCCGCATCGTTTTAATGTAGATCTTCCAGATGATTTAATTATGGAAGTTGTAAAATGCAAGGATAACGAAGCAGCAAGGCAAGTGGGAATCGAGTGGTGTATAACTCAAAGCAAAGAGCTAGTTCAAAAAGGTGTGCCCGTCCTACATTATTACTCAATGGGAAAAAGTAACAATATTAAAACTATCGCTTCTCAAATATTTTAAAAAAGGTACTTTTGTGGCATGTCCCAAAAATGGTTACTTCTTTTAGTGCTTTGCGCTCTTACATTGACTGCCCAAGAATCTAATACCTCTAATTTTACTATAGGGGTAGATTACTATTATGGGACGATGTTGCGTCATAATAAAAATGTAGCACATTTGGTGAAAGATCATCCTATTGGCTACATTGTAAGTTATAATCACAAAACATTTGGTGAGAAATATTGGCAACAATCTTATAATTATCCAGATTGGGGAGTTTCTTTTATCTATCAAGATTTTAAAACGGAAGCTTTAGGTGAAAATTTTGGTCTGTACGGTCACTACAACTTTTACTTTTTGAAGCGTCGTTTTATGTTTAGAATTGGTGAAGGAGTTGCTTATAATACCAATCCGTTTGATTTAGAAACAAATTTTAAAAACATTTCCTATGGTAGTCATTTAGTAGCTTCGACGTATTTAATGTTTAACTATAGTCACGAAAATATTTTCAGAAATATTGGGTTACAAGCTGGAGTTTCCTTTGTGCACCATTCTAATGGAAGCTTTAAAGCGCCTAATTCTGGCACGAATATTTTAGGTTTTAATGTTGGGCTTAAATACAATGTAGATGAAGAGGAAAAACAATATGTAACTTCAGAAATCGATACGGATTATTCTGAAAAAATTAGATACAATTTGTTAGTTCGTGCCGGCGTAAATGAAGGAGATTTTTACAATTTGGGACAGTCTCCTTTCTATGTGTTTTCGGCATTCGCAGACAAACGCTTAAATTATCAAAGTACCATTCAGTTGGGAGTAGAATTTTTTATTTCAGAATTTTTAAAGAAGGAAATTGAATATAGAAAAGCTTCTTTTCCCAATAGTGGTTTAACTGGAGATGAAGATTATAAAAGGGCTTCGATATTCGTTGGACATGAATTTAGATTAGGAAAATTTGCCATACCAACGCAACTTGGCTATTATTTTTATTGGCCCTATAAATACGAAACACGTGCTTACACTCGAGTGGGAGTGAAGCATTATTTTTTAGATAAATTGTTCGGTGTGGCTACAGTTAAAACACATGCCTTTAATGCCGAAGCTATAGAATTTGGATTTGGAGTAAGATTATAAAAATGAAAAACTGTATCTATTTATTATTTGTATTACTACTCGTGGGTTGTAATGGCGA
Source organism: Flavobacteriaceae bacterium (assembly GCA_034670265.1). Taxonomy (GTDB): domain Bacteria; phylum Bacteroidota; class Bacteroidia; order Flavobacteriales; family Flavobacteriaceae; genus Halomarinibacterium. The sequence goes on from JAXMNU010000004.1 coordinate 220,382, forward strand.
AAACGCCCCTGACTGCTTTCAGGCTGAAGGGAAAACTATGAGGGAAACTATGGTAGTTCCTTTTTTTTCAGAAATACGAATAGAGGATGATGTTTCGTTAGTTATTAGACAGGGAGAAGCTCAAGAAGTTATTATTGAAACGGGCGAAAATTTATTGAGCGATGTTTCTGTGGAAGTAGTTGATGAAATATTAGTAATAAAGGATAACAACCGTTGTAATTTTGTGAGAGATTATGGCATTACCAAAGCTATTGTAACCACTCCAGATTTGAAAGAAATTAGAAATAGCTCAGAATTTGATGTTGTAGGAGAAGGTGTTTTAAGTTTTCCTTTTTTAAGGTTGGTAAGCAATACTACTGAAGGGATTGAAGATTCCCGTAAAAGTGGTGACTTTACCATGACGATTAATTGTAATGATTTTAGAATTGAAGCAAACGGTTTTAGCGGATTTTATATCGATGGATTTTCAGAAAAAGCCACCTTTGCTTTTGAAGATGAGGTGCCGAGATTGGAAGCAGCAAATTTAGTTATTAATGATCTTTATGTTTTTCAGCGAAGTGCCAATAAAATGATTGTAAATCCTATTAACAGAATAAGAGGTGTTATTCGTGGAACTGGAGATGTAATTTGTATGAATCGACCCCCTGTTATTGATGTCGAAGAATTCTATACTGGACGGCTAATATTTGAAGATTAATGTATATTTACGGCTTCTTAAAAGCTATGAGAAATTTTTATTATCTGATTTTATTTCTATTTGTTTCCCATGTTGCTGTAGGACAACAAAATGAGGTAAAACCTTTTTCTATAGAGGCAGATTATTTTTACGGAAGCATTTTAGAACACAATCAAGATATTTCTCATTTAATAACCGATTTCCCAAATGGTTTATGGCTTTCTTATAACCGCAAAACATACGGTTGGAATGAGTGGGAAGGGAGATATAACTACCCAGATTGGGGATTTACTTTTTCGTATCAAGATTTAAAAAACCCAAACCTAGGTGAAAACTATGGATTTTACGGGCATTTTAACTGGTATTTTTTGAATAGATATTTAAGGATTACAGTGGGTCAAGGAATTGCATACGCTTCAAACCCATATCATCCGGATGATAATTATGAAAATAGTGCTTATGGAAGTAGGTTTTTAAGTTCTACTTTTTTAAAAGCGGGTTTTGTAAAAGAAAATATTGTAGATGGATTGGGAATTCAATTGAATTTGGGGGTGCTGCACTATTCCAATGCTAACTTTAAAGCACCTAATAATAGTACCAATACTTTATTTGCAAGTGCCGGCTTGAGCTATCAATTTGATGCGCCAAACTTTCCTGCTAGAATTCCAGTGGGGGGTTGGAGAAGTACAAACTATGCAGAGAGAATACATTATAATGCCGTTTTTAGAACAGGTGTAAACGAAGCCGACGTAAATGGATTGGGACAATTCCCTTTTTATACTTTCTCCTTTTTTGCAGATAAAAGAATTAATTATAAAAGTACCTTTCAGGCTGGGGTAGATGTTTATTTTTCGTACTTTTTGCTTAATTTAATTCGGTATCGAGAAATAGCTTATCCTGGGGATAATCTTACGGGAGATGAAGATTTTAGAAGAGTTGGAGTGTTTATAGGTCATGAACTTCGATTTAATAAAGTAGCTTTTGTTTCACAATTAGGAAGATATATTTATTGGCCTTATGAGTTCGAAAATATTACATATAATAGATTAGGTTTAAAACGTTATATGTTTAATGATAAGATGTTTTTGGCTATAACAGTAAAAGCACACTGGGCTAAGGCTGAAGCAGTAGAATTTGGCTTGGGCGTAAGATTATAAATGATGAAAAATTTAATTTATATCACAATTTTGTTATTAATATTTGGGTGTGATTCTGAAAACGCTCCAGATTGCTTTCAAAAAGCCGGAGATATGGTTGAAGAGGTATATGATGTTGAAGACTTTAACAGTATCATCGTGTGGGATCGAGTGAAATTGGTCCTGGTAGAAGGTCCAGAAAAGCGAGTGATGGTTAGAACTGGTAAAAATTTATTTAATGAGATTAGGGTAAGAGTTGAAGATAGTATCCTTAAAGTGAGCGATAGAAACAGTTGTAATTTTGTTCGTGAATTGGATGAAGGAACTACCGTTTTTGTCACGGCACCTGTCGATACCTTAAACATTAGAAATAGTTCAGGACTAACGGTAGAAAATATTGGGAGAATCACTAATGTAAAACTTGTTTTGATTTCTGAAGATAGAGAGGAAGAAGATGAGTTTCATATTGATGGTGATTTTAATTTAGATAATATCAATGTCTCAACAGTAACAATAAATGCCAACGGATTGTCCACATTCCGATTGAGTGGAAAATCTAGAAATGGAATATTTGGTCTTTTTGATGGTGATGCTAGAATTGAAGCAGAAAATTTAGAAGTTGAAGCTATCCAGGTTTTCCACAGAAGCACCAATAAAATTATTTGCTATCCAACAGAGTCTATTCGTGGAACAATTGTAAGTGTTGGTGATATTATTGCTAAAAATCGTCCTCCAATTGTAGATGTTGAAGAACTCTATAGTGGCACACTTATTTTTGAGTAGTTAGTTCAATAAATAATTTTTCAAGTGAAGTATTTTTTTGATGCAATTGAAGAATTTTCAATCCATTATCGTGAGCAAAATCAAAAACTTTACTTCGCATATCCTCTCCAGAACTAAAGTGTAAATGATACAAAAAGCCTTCAATATTTTCAGTTTTTTTAATGAGCGAAATTTGCTGTAATGCTACTTCTTCAACGCGGTAATCAAACTCCACTTCAATAATCTGGGTTTTATTCTTTTGCAGCTCTTTTAAAGGAGTGTCTAAAACAATAGTCCCTTTATTTATAATTATGACGCGATCGCAAATAGCTTCAACTTCTTGCATAATGTGGGTAGAAAGTAGCACGGTTTTTTCCTTTCCAACATTTTTAATCAATTCTCTAATTTCAATTAATTGATTAGGATCCAAACCCGTTGTTGGCTCATCTAAAATTAAAACATCAGGATTATGCAATAATGCATTTGCTAACCCCACACGTTGACGATATCCTTTTGAAAGTTGCTGAATTTTTTTATGCGCTTCAGAAGTAAGTCCTGTTTTTTCTATTACATTTTCTACTTCATTCTTAGCAATTCCATACACTTCAGCGTTAAATAGAAGATATTCTCTCACAAACATATCCAAGTATAAAGGGTTGTGCTCTGCCAAATAACCAATACTCTCTTGCACTTTTGAAGCTTCCTTTTTAACCGAAAATCCATTTACAGAGGCACTCCCATTTGATGCTTCTAGATAGGTTGTTAAAATTTTCATCATAGTAGATTTTCCAGCGCCATTTGGACCAAGAAATCCTACAATCTCTCCTTTTTTAATGGAGAATGAAACATCGTCTAAGGCTTTTTGACTGCCATAGAATTTTGAAATATGTTGTACTTCTATCGACATAATTTTAAAAAGGTAAAGCTACACAAATAAAAAAACGCAAAAAAGATTTTGTTGTTATAAAGTATTGTTTACTTTAGCAACAATTAATAGAGCAATGAAAACATTTTTTACATATTTCAACTTTTGGTTTTTTTACTTTTACAGTAAGAAACGGGTGACTATGTAATTTATGTTAAATTATAAATTTAAAAACCCGGAACTTGTTTCTGGGTTTTTTTATGGAACATTTTAATTAGTAGAATTATGAAAATTGCAATACAAGGAATTGAAGGTTCTTTCCACGACGAAGCGGTACAGAAGTTATTTCCAAATGAGAAAGTAGACTTAGTTATGTGTGACTCCTTTGATGGGGTAACCCAAAGTGTGAAAAACAAAAAAGCCGATTTTGGGGTGCTGGCTATTGAAAATACCATCACGGGGTCACTACTGCCAAATTATAATTTGGTGGAGGAAGGCAATTTTGAAATTTTGGATGAAGTGTTTCTCAATATTCAAATGTATTTAATGGCCCTTGAAACCGAATCAATCATCGATATTTTTGAAGTGCATTCACACCCAGTAGCGTTGCTTCAGTGTAGAGATTATTTAAGAAAATTCCCGCCGCAATTCAAAATAATTGAAGGGAACGATACGGCTAGTGAAGCCAAACGTATTCGTGAAAATAATCTTCAAGGAGTCGCGGCTATTGCGGGTAAACAAGTTGCAGAACGTTACGGGTTAAAAATTTTGGACAGTAATATTCAAGATATAAAAGAGAATCATACCCGTTTTGTGCTTATTGGAAATAAGGGAGCTATGGCAACTAAAAAAACACCTAATAAAGCTTCCATAAGATTTCAGTTGGGTCACGAAGTAGGAACTTTAAGCAAGGCACTTCAAGTTATGGCATTGCATAATATAAATCTTACAAAAATTCAATCTTTACCTGTTTTGGGAACCCCTTGGAAGTATGCCTTTTTTGTAGACGTTACGTTTTCGGACCCTCAAGATTTTTATTCTGCAATTGAGTCATTAAAACAATTTGTAAAGAATTTTAAAATACTTGGGACGTATGCTCAAAACATAGAAAATGTACCAAGCGAACTAATAAACGTATTACAAGATGGAGAATAAAAGAGAATTAAGAAATTGGTTAGATGCCATGAAATTGGCTCACCCATTGGTGATTGCAGGACCTTGTAGTGCAGAAACCGAAGAGCAAGTGCTTAAAATTGCTCATGAACTTAAAAATACAGATGCTACGGTATTTAGAGCTGGTATTTGGAAACCTCGAACTCGTCCAGGAAATTTTGAAGGGGTAGGGGCATTAGGACTAAAATGGCTACAAAGAGCAAAGGAAGAGACGGGATTGCTAACAACTACAGAGGTAGCTAATGCAAATCATGTGGAATTAGCATTACAACATGACGTAGATATTTTATGGGTGGGAGCACGATCTACGGTGTCGCCTTTTATTGTTCAGGAAATTGCAGAGGCCTTAAAAGGGACCGATAAAATTGTACTTATTAAAAATCCTGTAAACCCAGATTTATCACTTTGGTTAGGCGCAGTAGAACGTTTTTATAGCGCAAATGTAAAAAACCTAGGGGTGATTCACAGAGGATTTTCTACCTACGAAAAAACACGTTACCGCAATAATCCCGAATGGCAAATAGCCATCGATTTACAGAATCGCTTCCCAGATTTGCCACTCATTTTAGATCCTTCGCATATAGCAGGAAAAAGGGATATTATTTTCGATTTGTGTCAAACAGCTTTAGATTTAAACTACGATGGCTTAATGGTAGAAACCCATTACGATCCGGATAATGCGTGGAGTGATGCAGCACAACAAATTACCCCCGCAACCTTGGATAAGATGACAGTGGATTTAAAAATTAGAAAAGAAGAAGGAGATGCTGTAGAATTTAATAATAAACTAGCTACCCTAAGAACAAAAATTGATGTGATTGACCATCAGCTCATTGAAATGTTAGGAAAACGAATGAAAATTGCCGATGCCATTGGAGAATTAAAAAGAGAAAACAATGTGGCTATTTTACAATCGAAACGATGGAATGAAATCCTTGGTAAAATGATTCTAGAAGGTGAGGAACATCGTTTAAGTGAAGAATTTATCCTTAGAATTTATAAAGCCATTCATCAAGAATCCATTAATCATCAAAATAAAATTGTTTCACAACAAGAAAAAAGCCTGCATTAGCAGGCTTTTTTATAAAGTGTTTTTATTGTTTTATTCTTTTAAAAATATATCGAGTAATATAGATTCCATTATCATCACCCTTTCCTCCATAACTTTCAACACCACTGTTTACAAAAGCTAGTTCCCAACCTTCTTCAGCCATTGCATTAAGTTTTGAGGTTACAATGGCATCATTGGCAGCAATGTTTTGGAAACGGATTCCGCCCAAATTAAAGAAATTTAGTAGTTTGGTTTCGTCGAATCCTTTTACTCGAATATCACTGCGGTCAGATTTGTTTCGGTCGTTGTCTTCTTCGGAGCGGGTAGATGTAAACTCTTTATAATCCCTTTCATCATTTACAGAGATCATTCTAGAGCGTCCCAATCCATTAGGGATAATAGATTCAATAACCGTTACTGTATTAAATTCATATACCTGCGCATTTATTTCAGGAATGAAAACAAGTAACAAAAGTAGAATTGCAAATTTTTTCATATTAAAGTGTTTAATTTTTTGTGGAATTGCAAATATAAAATTTATGTGAGGTCGTTTCCTTTAATTTTCAGATTTTTGTGATAATGAAAGGCACTGTCTATAAATCAACTGGAAGCTGGTATACCGTAAAAGCGCTTAATGGGGCTTTTTACGAGTGTCGTTTAAAAGGTAAGTTTCGTATAGAAGGAATAAAAAGTACCAATCCAGTGGCCGTAGGTGATGTTGTTTTATTCGAAGTGGAAACTAAAGGCGATGAAACCATTGGTATAATTTATGAAATTGAAGAACGAGAAAATTATATTATCCGTAAATCGGTCAATCTTTCAAAACAAACCCATATCATCGCGGCCAACATCGATATTGCTTTTTTATTGGTTACATTGAACAACCCTCCTACGTTTACAACCTTTATTGATCGCTTTTTGGTCACTGCCGAAGCCTACCATATTAAAGCAGTATTACTATTTAATAAGATAGATACTTATAATGAAGAAGAACTCTTAGAAATAAAATACTTGGCACATTTATACCGAAGTATTGGCTATGAGTGTATTGGTATTTCAGCAAAAACTGGAAAAAATATTGAAAAAGTAATGGCATTAATGAAACATAAAGTAACTATGTTTTCTGGCCATAGTGGGGTAGGGAAATCTACATTGATAAATACTATCGAACCTGAATTAAATTTAAAAACTTCCGAAATTTCTGAACAACACCTCCAAGGACAACATACTACTACCTTCGCCGAAATGTATGATCTCTCTTTTGAAGGGCAAATAATCGATACGCCCGGTATAAAAGGATTTGGAATTGTGGAGATGGAGAAAGAAGAATTAGCAGATTACTTCCCAGAGTTTTTTGCTTTAAAACAGCATTGTAAATTTCATAACTGCTTGCATCTCGAAGAACCAAAATGTGCTGTGAAGGAAGCATTGGAAAAAGATGAACTTGCTTGGTCACGATATAAAAGTTATTTGCAAATTTTGGAAGGCGAAGACGAAACTTACCGAAAAGATATTTATAATAAAGAATGAGAGTTGTTATCCAAAGAGTAAAAAAAGCTTCCGTAACTGTTGAAGGAAAAGTAATTTCAGAAATTAATACAGGGTTTCTTATCTTGCTTGGTATAGAAGCCGAAGATACACAAGAAGATATAGATTGGTTGAGTAAAAAGATTGTTCAACTTCGTGTTTTTGCTGATGAAAATGGTGCTATGAATAAATCGTTGTTGGATATAAAAGGAGAGTTGTTAGTTGTAAGTCAGTTTACGCTGCACGCAAGTACTAAAAAAGGAAATCGACCTTCATTCATTAAAGCCGCAAGACCTGAGACTGCTATACCACTATATGAAAAATTTGTAAAACAACTTGAAATTGACAGCCATCAAAAAGTAGCTACGGGGGAATTTGGTGCCATGATGGATGTTGCTTTAGTAAATGATGGTCCAGTAACAATACTAATAGATTCAAAAAACAGAGAGTAATGGATATTCAAAACGCTCAAAAAATAGTAGACGATTGGATAAAAGAACACGGTGTTCGTTATTTTAATGAATTGACCAATATGGCTCAACTAACCGAAGAAGTTGGAGAGGTAGCCCGTATTATTGCCCGTCGTTACGGCGAACAAAGTGAAAAAGAAAGTGATAAAGACAAAGATTTGGGCGAGGAACTGGCAGATGTAATCTTTGTAGTTTTTTGTTTGGCAAACCAAACAGGAGTTGATTTACAAGCAGCATTCGATAAGAGAATGGAGAAGAAAACTAAACGCGACCACGATCGTCATCACAATAACGAAAAGCTAAAATAGAATGTTCAAAAAAATTATAAACCATAAGAACTTTTGGAGATCTGTAGTTACTTTAGCGATTGCCTTTGCATTGTTGTTTTGCATTTTTAAATGGGTAATAGAAGGTTTTAGTTTCGAATTTATTTCCCGCGATCCCATTGTTTTTATCCTTTCCATAGTAGTGGGTGGATTTATCTATGGATTTTTTGTTACCTACGGAAAGTTTTGGAAAAAATTGAAAGAGAATCAGAAGTAATTTGAAAGCAATACTAAACCATACAAGTCTTCCTAATAAAACATTTGAAATACAGATAACGGGTTCAAAAAGTGAATCGAACCGTTTACTTATTCTTAAAGCATTATATCCCAACATCACCATAAAGAATCTTTCTGAAAGTGACGATTCCCAATACCTTCAAAAGGCATTAAATTCAAAAGGTGAAATAATAGATATTCATCATGCTGGGACTGCGATGCGGTTTTTAACAGCCTATTTTGCTTGTAAAGAAAATTCTGAAGTCATTCTCACAGGAAGCGACAGAATGCAGGAGCGTCCTATTGAGATTTTAGTCGATGCTTTACGGCAGATGGGAGCAGATATTCAATATGTAAAAAATGAAGGCTATCCACCTCTAAAAATCAAGGGTAAAAAATTAGTCAAAAAGAGTGTATCCATTGCTGCTAATACAAGTAGTCAATATATTTCTGCCCTTATGTTAATGGCTTCTTCGTTACCCAACGGATTGAAAATCCAATTAGAAGGAGAAGTAACGTCTGTGCCTTATATAAAAATGACGTTGGCTTTACTCAATCAACTTGGAATTAAAGGTATATTTTCTGAAAATAGTATTCAAATTTCAAATAAAAAGGCTATTGAAAAGCAAACTGTTGTGGTGGAATCAGATTGGAGCTCGGCTTCCTATTTTTACAGTATTGTAGCCCTTTCTGACGCTACAGAAATAGTTTTAAAAAGTTACCAAAAGCGGAGCCTTCAAGGCGATGCAGCACTTTCAGAAATTTATTCGAACTTAGGAGTTAATACTGAATTTTTACCGAAAGAAAACGCCATTAAACTTTCAAAAAGCAAATATGAAATTCCTCAAAAAGTTAATTTTAATTTAGTGAACACGCCAGATATTGCTCAAACTATTGCAGTGACGTGTTTTGGTTTAGGCATTGGTTGCGAACTTAATGGACTTCATACTTTAAAAATTAAAGAAACAGATAGGCTTTCAGCATTAAAAACAGAATTAGAAAAATTGGGTGCCTTTGTTGAAATTGATACAGAAAGCCTCAAATTATCTTCCAACAAAGATTTTATAAAAGACGTTTCTATAGGTACATATAATGACCACCGAATGGCCATGGCGTTTGCGCCCTTGGCATTAAAAACACCGCTACAGATAAATGAGTGTGAGGTTGTTTCAAAATCGTTCCCAACGTTTTGGAAAGATTTAAAAACTTTAGGTTTTTTGGTCAATTTGCAATAATAAATCCCTATTTACTTGACAACCCCTATCTCGAGGTTGTATATTTGCCGCTTCTAAATTAAAAGCCATCACTTATGGGAATGAAATTATCCAATTTTAACTTTGAATTACCAGCCAATTTACTTGCCGAATACCCTGCACCAAATAGAGACGATGCCCGTCTTATGGTGTTAAATCGAAAAGAGAAAACCATTGAGCATAAAATGTTTAAGGATTTAATCGATTATTTTAATGAAGATGATGTACTGGTGTTAAATAACACAAAGGTTTTTCCAGCGCGACTTTTTGGAAATAAAGAAAAAACAGGAGCTCGTATTGAAGTCTTTTTATTGCGTGAGTTAAATCCAGAAACACGTCTTTGGGATGTTTTGGTAGACCCAGCGCGTAAAATTAGAATTGGAAACAAACTGTATTTTGGTGAAGACGAATCGTTGGTTGCAGAAGTAATAGACAACACTACGTCTCGAGGGAGAACCCTACGTTTCCTTTTTGATGGATCTTATGAAGAATTTAGAAGTAAACTTACCGAATTAGGAGAAACTCCGCTTCCAAAATATATTAAAAGAGACGTAGAGCCAGAAGATGCAGAGCGCTACCAAACTATTTTTGCTAAAAATGAAGGAGCTGTGGCTGCCCCTACTGCTGGACTTCACTTTTCAAAGCACTTAATGAAACGTTTGGAAATTAAAGGTGTAAACTTTGCAGAAGTGACTTTACATGTTGGTTTAGGAACATTTAGCCCAGTTGAGGTAGAAGATCTTTCTAAACACAAAATGGATTCTGAAGAAATGATTATTCAAGATCCTGCCGCTGTAACAATTAATCAAGCGATAAAAGATAAAAAACGAATTTGTGCTGTTGGGACAACAGTTATGAGAGCTATTGAAAGTTCAGTTTCTTCTGGAGCAACACTTAATTCTTATACTGGTTGGACTAATAAGTTTATTTTCCCTCCTTACGATTTTAGCATAGCCAATAGTATGGTTACTAATTTTCATACACCAAAATCTACTTTGTTAATGATGGTGGCTGCTTTTGCTGGACATGAATTTATTAAGGAAGCTTATGCTGAAGCCATTAAAGAAAAATATCGTTTTTATACGTATGGTGACGCCATGTTAATAATATAACATTTAATACATAATTATTAAGAGCCCTATTTTTTAATAGGGCTTTTTTGCACCTCAATTTTTTTAGTTTCAAAAGAAAAAGCTATCTTAGATGGTTGATAACTAACCATTTTTAGATTGAAGAGAGCTACGCTATTATTCTTTTTTTTTATTCCCTTTTTTTCAGTAATGTCACAAGAGGGTAAAACTCCTTTGAGTTGGGAGTTACAGCTTGATAATATTGCTCCAATAGAATTACCTCCTTTAGATTTAGAAGCCTTAGCTATAGAAGATAGTATTAATGATCAAGATAAATCACTTCCTTGGCGATATGGTGTTTCACGAAACATTACACTAGACTTTGAAAGTAGTGGTGTATGGACGTTTCTTGACGATGGAAGTAAACTGTGGAGAGTTGCAATAAAATCTCCAGAAGCACTTAATATGGGAGTCAATTTTAATAATTTCCGGCTACCCGATGGTGCAACATTGCAAATGTATAATCAGGATAAATCAGATTTTTCTAGAGTTTATACAGGAGATAATAATAGAAATTCTAATGTGCTTGGATCCTGGTTTATTGAAGGCGATATAATAGTGGTAGAATATTTCCAACCGGCATACGTTTCAAGCCCTACTTTCCTAGAAATAGGGAGTATTATTCATGGGTATCGTATGGGGAGAGTTAGGCAAATGTTGGGAGGAGAAAGAGGCCTTGGTGATTCTGGTGATTGTAACTTTGATGTAAACTGTTCCATAGGAAGCGATTATGAAAGCAAAAAAGAGATGCTTAAAAAAACAGTAGCCCTATTAAATTTAGGGAATGGTCACCTTTGTTCCGCTTCCCTTATAAATAATACTCTTCAGGATAAAAAACCATATTTACTAACCGCTAATCATTGTTTGGATAATTCAGACCCTGCTTTATGGTCAGTTCGTTTTAATTGGGTGAGTCCAAATCCAGTTTGTGGATTTGAAGGAGAAAGTGCAGATATTCAGTCAAATTTTACAATGAGTGGAGCCGAATTAAAGGCTAGCAATGCGGTTACAGATTTTGCCTTAGTAGAACTTTACAACCCCATTCCCGCTTCGTGGGATGTAGCATTTGCAGGATGGGATAGAAGTGATACTCAACCTCAATTTCAGGTAGGAATTCATCACCCTAATGGTGATATTATGAAAGTTTGTAGAGATAATGATCCAGCTAATAAAGAGAATGCAAATGGCGTACAAGTATGGCTTATTAAAGGAGTTTCGGTAGGAAATGGTAATGGTTGGGAAATAGGAACAACAGAAAGTGGATCCTCTGGATCACCACTTTTTAATGAGCACGGAAGAATAATTGGACAGCTTTATGCAGGTCAATCATTTTGTAATGGAACTGAAAATAATGGCGATTATGATCTCTACGGAAGGATAGGTGTTTCTTGGAACAGTGGGACTACTCCAGAAACTAGACTTCGCGACTGGTTAGATCCTCTTAACAGTGGACAAAATCAAATTGACACTATTGAAAATTCATTAAGTGTTGGAGATTTTGAATTCACTGGACAATTATTTGTGTATCCAAACCCTGCCTCAAATTATGTCATGGTAATGAATACACGATACCCAAATTTAAGTTATCGATTCTATAATATACTTGGACAAGAGGTAAATGCTGGTAGTATGTCTAGTTCTGAAAATAGAATGAATGTAGAAAATTATCCTGAGGGTATTTACTTCCTTCATTTAATAGATGAAGACACAAAGGATAGTATTACAAAAAAGATAGTTATTAAACATTAGTAACAAATTACATATCAATAGTATTTAGCCTCTTAATTTTAAGAGGTTTTTTATTATACCCAAAAATATATGGTAATTTTGCCAAATGATTTCTGAGAAAAAAGACATAAGGGCACTTTCTAAAGAAGAACTTCGAGATTTTTTTGTTTCCAATGGAGATAAAGCGTTTAGAGGGAATCAAGTGTATGAATGGCTTTGGAGTAAAGGAGCACATTCTTTTGAGGATATGACTAATATTTCAAAGGAAACTCGTGTACAGTTAGAGGAGAATTTTGTGATTAATCATATTGAAGTAGACACCCTTCAAAAAAGTAAAGACGGAACAATTAAAAATGCTGTGCGATTACACGATGGGCTCATAGTTGAATCAGTTCTTATTCCTACCTCAAAAAGAACCACTGCCTGTGTGTCTTCACAAGTGGGTTGTAGTTTGGATTGTAATTTTTGCGCTACAGCTCGATTAAAACGTATGCGTAATTTAAATCCCGATGAAATTTATGACCAAGTGGTAGCGATTCATCGCGAAAGTTTGCTATACCATAATAGATCCCTTACAAATATTGTATTTATGGGAATGGGAGAGCCTCTCATGAACTATAAAAATGTGCTCGAATCTATTGAAAAAATTACAAGTGATGAAGGTTTAGGGATGTCTCCTAAAAGAATAACCTTGTCTACCTCTGGTGTACCCAAAATGATAAAAAAATTAGCCGATGATGAAGTGAAATTTAACTTGGCCGTGTCATTACATTCTGCTATTCAAGAAACTCGTGAACAAATCATGCCGTTTGCAAAGAGCTTTACGCTTCAAGATTTACAAGAATCTTTAGAATATTGGTATTCAAAAACAAAGAAAAAAATAACCTATGAATATGTCGTTTGGAAAGGTATTAATGATAAGGATGAAGATATAAAAGCACTTATAAGGTTTTGTAAATATGTACCCTGTAAAGTCAATTTAATTGAATATAATCCTATTGATGATGGTGACTTTCAACAAGCTGATGATAATGCTATTCAAAACTATATTCAACAATTAGAATCCAATAGAATTCCTGTAACTGTGAGAAGAAGTAGGGGAAAAGATATTGATGCTGCATGTGGGCAGTTGGCAAATAAGAAATAAAAAGAGCGGCAATTGTGCCGCTCTTTTAAAAGTATAATTAACTACTAAAAATTACTTCTTAACAATTTTAAAAGACTTCGATTGTCCTTCGATTGAAACTTTAGCAACATATATTCCAGTTGGTAAAGTAGCTAAAGAAATATTTCCATTAGAAGCATCAATACGAGATGTATTAATTAACTGTCCTGTAATATTATAAATTTCAACATTGTCAATACTTACAGAAGACTTAACATTTAAATTGTCGTTTGCATCAACAAAATATGAAAATCCTTCAAAAGCATTTTCTTCAATTCCTGCTATAGGTCCCATATCTCCAGCAGCAATGCCAGTATCTGGAGTTGCTTCAAAAGCAAAATCTTTAATTGTCATTATATTTGTACCATTTACGTCAGTGTCCATTCTAACCCATCCATAATGAGTATTACCACTAACAGTAAATCTAACACCTAAATAACCATCAACAACTGCATCACACCATTGGCTGTTAGAGTATGCACAACCATAATAATTTAAATCTCCACGAATTCCTGTAGCTGTATATCCTGCAGCACCATCAATCATTTCACCCTCTGCCATTAACGCGGGATATTCAAACCCCCCAGCAGTAATACCTACAAAGGCACCACCTGAGCTTGGAAAAACAATTGCTGCGTTTCCTCCTGTAAGGCCATCGGGATTGGTAGGAGTTATATTCGTAAGAAAATCTCCGTTAAAATCCAATAGATAGTCGTCCCCAACATTAAGGACTTCATCTGGATCAAGATCTGTGTATACAATTTGTCCACTAGCATCTGCAACACCTAGGGCAGCAGCAGAAAGCGCACCGTATTGTACGAGTCTTTTTGATAAATTTTTTGAAGTAATTTTTTTCATTTTGTATAGGATTTAATATAAAACTTTTGCAGTTTTACTGAATTAATATTCGTAAATATATATTGATTTCAGAGATATAAAAAATTTAAAATGAATAAAAAAAAAACACAAAGAGAATTTTTTGACCCTGATAATGTAACAGTATTAGGTTCTTTGGGAATATTAGCATTAGGAGATATTGGTTTTGAAGCGTGGAGAAAAGTTAAAATAAAAAATAATAGTAAAGAGTTTGATGAAAAAGAATAAACTATTGTTAATAGGTTGGGACGCTGCAGATTGGGATGTAATTTGGCCGCTTATTGCTCAGGGTAAAATGCCTGCATTAAAAAAAATAATTGAAAATGGAGTGTATGGAAACATGAGCACCATGAGCCCTCCTTATTCACCTATGTTATGGACTTCGGTAGCTACAGGAAAAACACCAGATAAGCATGGAATTCTAGGTTTTATTGAAGTAACGCCAGATGCAAAAACGGTAAGACCAGTTACAACTACCTCAAGAAAGACAAGAGCGTTGTGGAATATATTTCATAATAAAGGGTTAAAAAGTAACTTGGTGGGTTGGTGGCCAAGTTTTCCAGCAGAGCCTATTAATGGTTATGTTATTTCAGATCGTTATCAAAAAACCCATAGGGATCCAAAAAAGCAAACACCAATGAGTGATTTTGCAATACATCCATGGGGGAAAAAAGATGACTTCAAAAATTTAAGAATGTTTCCTTTTGAAATAACAGAAGCACATCTATATCCTTTTGTGCCTAAAGCTCACGATGTGGATCAAGATAATCATAAAGGATTAAATGCTATTGCAAAAATAGTTTCAGAAAATACTTCCGTTCATAATGCAGCTACCAAATTACTTAGGACTACAGAATGGGATTTTATGGCAGTTTATTATGATATGATAGATCATTTTTGTCATAGCTTTATGAAATATCATCCACCTAAACTACCGGCTGTAGACCAAAATAATTATGAAATTTTTAAAGAAGCTGTAACTGGTGCTTATATCTTTCAGGATATGATGTTAGAGCGTAAAATGAAATTAATTGATAGTGATACAACAGTTATAATAATGTCAGATCATGGTTTCGAATCTGGATCAAAACGCATTCTTAATATGCCTAAAGTACAGGCAGCACCATCATTAGAGCATAGACAGTTTGGAATGTTTGTTGCTTCGGGACCAAATATTAAGAAAAATAAAAAAGTATTTGGAATTGGACTTATTGATGTGGCCCCCACAATTTTACATCATTATGGCTTACCAATTGGTAAGGATATGGACGGTAAAGTAATTCTTGACATATTTGAAAACACAGAACCTCCAAAATATATTGAAAGTTGGGACAAAGAGGTTGGAGATTTTGCAGAACTTGATACAAGTTCAGAAACAGATGCCCTTTCCGACGAGGAAACAATGCAACAGTTAATCGAATTAGGATATGTTGAAAAACTAGATGAAAAATATGAGGTTGCAATAAAAAAGACACGTATTGATTTAAAGCACAATTTAGCACGTGTTTATATGGGTAAGAAAGATTTTTCAATTGCCAAAAAATATCTAATTGAACTTCTCAATGAAAAAGAGGATGTAGATTTGGCTCCTTTTTACATGGATTTAATAACCATTTCTTTGCATGAAAAAGATTTTCAAGAAGCAAAAAAGTATTTAGATTTAGTAAAAAAATCAAAAACAGAAATAGATTACAACCTTGCATTTACTGAAGCCAAAATATTAACTGAGATGAGTAGGCCAAAAGAGGCGCTAGAAATATTGATAAAGGAAAGAGAAAGATTTGAATCTGGGGAGGTATTATTTTTAATTGGAAAATTAAAATATCAATTAGGAGAATATGAAAATGCAAGAGATTTATTAGAATTAGCTATTGAAAAGGAGCCTCAAAAAGCAAATTTTCATGCCACAATTGCCGAGATTCTTTTACAATTAGATAATTACGAGGAAGCTGCAGAATATGCACTTACAAGTATAGAATTAGTTAAATATTTTCCAAAAGCACATTTTTTATTAGGACAAGCTTTAGAAAAACTTGGAGATTTAGAAAACGCAAAATTAGCTTTTGAAATGGCAACTAAACTTAAGCCAAAAGAGTTTTATCAAGCCCAAAAATCGCTAGAAAACGTAACTAAAAAAATTGAACTAGATTTAAAGTTTGACAATGAAGTGTCAAATACCCATTGGGAAAACCAAATAGTCATAGTCTCCGGCTTACCTAGATCTGGTACTTCCCTTATGATGCAAATGCTTGATATTGGAGGTATGGATATTTTAAAAGATGATAAGCGAGAAGCAGACATATCGAACCCTAAGGGGTATTTTGAATATGAGCCAGTTATGTCATTGTATAAGGATAATTCTTGGCTAGATAAAGGACAAAATAAAGCTGTGAAAATTGTTGCGCCCCTTTTAAAATATTTAGACCCAAAGTTTAGATATAAAATTGTCTTTATGAACAGAGACCTAAACGAAGTAATACAATCACAACAAAAAATGTTAGGTAAAAATGAAGATGTTTTCCCAGTAAAAATTTATAATGAATTTCAAAAATTACTTTCCAATGTAAATACTTGGAATAAGAAAGAGCCTGGCGTAGAGATTTTATATGTAGATTACAAGAATTTACTTAATAAGCCAGAAGAATATATTGAGCACATTGAAAAATTTATAGGCATTAAACTGCAAAAAGAAAAAATGAGTCAAGTAATTGATAAATCATTATACCGAAATAGGTCAAATAAAAAGGTAAAATTAAAATAAATATAGCGGCATTGGCCGCTTTATTTATTTTATAAACCTCCATAAAGATTATTTATATTTGAAGTATTAATGAAAATCGTCTCCCAAATAAAATTACCTATTGAGGAAGAAATGGAACTTTTTGAGAAAAAGTTCTCTCAATCCATGTCTACTAAAGTGGCACTTTTTAATAGAATTACGCATTATGTAGTAAACCGAAAAGGAAAACAAATGCGCCCCATGTTTGTATTTCTTATTGCCAAGATGTGCAATGACGGTAAAGTGAATGAGCGCACCTATCGAGGAGCTTCGGTTATTGAGTTAATTCATACAGCAACACTGGTACATGACGACGTTGTAGATGATAGTAACCGAAGACGGGGATTCTTTTCAATTAATGCCCTTTGGAAAAACAAAATTGCCGTACTAGTTGGTGATTACCTTCTTTCAAAAGGGTTGTTGCTTTCAATAGATAATGATGATTTCGATTTACTGAAGATTATTTCGGTTGCGGTACGAGAGATGAGTGAAGGCGAATTACTTCAAATTGAAAAAGCCCGCCGACTGGATATCACCGAAGATGTATATTTTAATATCATTCGTCAAAAAACAGCAACCCTAATTGCTGCTTGTTGTGCCATGGGAGCCCAATCTGTCAATGCAAAGGCTGAAGATGTCGAAACTTTAAGAAAGTTTGGAGAACTTATAGGAATCGCTTTTCAGATAAAAGATGACTTGTTTGATTACGGCGAAACAGCCATTGGAAAACCTACAGGAATCGATATTAAAGAGAAAAAAATGACGCTTCCATTAATTTATGCCATCAATCAAGCTTCAAAAAAAGATCGTAGCTGGCTTATTAATTCAGTAAAAAACCATAATAATGATAAGCAAAGAGTTAAAGAAGTGATTGCTTTTGTAAAGGAAATTGGAGGGTTGGATTATGCTATTTCAAAAATGAAGGACTACCAAAAACAAGCACTTGAACTTCTTCAAAACTACCCAAAGTCCCCATATAGAGACTCACTAGAGCTTATGGTAAATTACGTAATTGAAAGAAAAAAATAATTTTTTTAAACCCCAGACAACCATTTCTCTCAAACTTGCGTCTTTATAATAGAAGCGTTTTTTAAAACCTTGTATGCGATTAGTTTCATTACATAAAAATTATAAAAGTGTTATTTCGAGAGCCAAAGAGGGTAACCGAAAAGCACAACAGGAATTGTATGAACTTTTTGCACCCAAAATGTTAAGCGTTTGCAGACAATATATTAAAAGAGATGATATTGCGGAAGAGGTGATGCTTACAGGATTTTTAAAAGTATTTACGTATTTAAGTTCTTACAAATTTGAAGGAAGTTTTGAAGGTTGGATACGCCGTATCATGGTCAACGAATCCATCTCACAGTTACGAAAAGAGAAGGCTTTGTTTTTTGAAGATGAGAAAGTATTGGAGCAATCCACAGACCACGTAGCTTACATAGAAACAGAATTGGAAGTGAATGAAATCCAAAAAATGATTGACACACTACCAGATGGTTACAAAACAATTTTTGTGTTGTATGCAGTGGAAGGATACAAGCACAGTGAAATAGCAGAGCTGTTACAGATTTCAGAAAACACCTCAAAAACACAATTATTCAAAGCGCGAAAGGCGCTTCAGAATATGATTAATCAAGAAAACAAATTAAGTTATGGCACCCATTAAATTTGAAGAAAATATTAGAGAAAAGTTGCAAGAAAGGGAGCTTGCGCCTAGCAAAGATGCTTGGGGAAAACTTTCGGCACAATTGGATGCTCAGGCACCACAAAAAAAGAGCAACACCTTTATTTGGTTTGCTGTTGCTGCGAGTTTTGTGGGATTATTATTAGTTACCACTTTGTTTTTCAGTAAAGAAAAGGTAAATACCCAACTAGTAAACGAAAATCCAATAGAGGTTTTGGATACATATAAAAATCTTCAAAATGAAGGTGAAATTGCTTCAGAAATTGCTTCGGAAGAACAAGTAAATAAAGTTTCTAATGAAAAAATAGACGAGGTCAATATTCCGAAAACTGAAATAGCTAAAACAGAAAAACATTCCACTTCTATTAAAAAAGAGACTATTAATCCGTTAATTGAAATTCAAAATGAAGAGAAAGAAGCCATTGCTTTAAACGAAACTAAGAATGAAAAAGAACCCACAAACCAAGAACGCTTCATCAATAAAAAAGTAGATGAGGTAGTGGTTGCGGTTCAAGAAATTCAGAAAAATAACAAGAATGTTACCCCAGATGAAATCGATGCGCTTTTGGCCAAAGCACAACGTGACATCTCCAATAATAGAATCTTAGAGGCAAACACCCAAAAAATAGACGCTGCAGCCCTACTGATGGATGTGGAAACCGAACTAGAACGCAGTTTTCGAGATCGGGTTTTCGATGCCTTAGGGGAGGGATTCAACAAAGTGCGGTCTGCCGTAGCAGAACGCAATAACTAGACAATAAATAATTCATCAATCAGTTCCCGTGAAGGCGGGAATCTACAAAAATCACGAACATTATGAGACTTATTACACTTAGTACCGCCTTGGCGGTATGGCTACTAACTATTGGCCAATTCCACGCACAGGAAACGACTTTGGAAACTCTAGAAGCTTCAAAAACAGCTATTATTAATGAAGAAAAAGACTTGTTAAAAGAC
Source organism: Flavobacteriaceae bacterium (assembly GCA_034670265.1). Taxonomy (GTDB): domain Bacteria; phylum Bacteroidota; class Bacteroidia; order Flavobacteriales; family Flavobacteriaceae; genus Halomarinibacterium. Next base: position 240,159 of record JAXMNU010000004.1, read on the forward strand.
GAGGTTGAAAATATTAATAAAAGGTTGGAAAACAGTGAAATTTCAGAAACTGAAGCAGAACAACTAAAACAAGCTGCTGCCGAAAAGCACGCTCTTAATATTGAAAACAGATTAGCGATTATCGACAATAAAATTGCCTTAATTGAAAGAAATAGTTCTGTTGAAGTTATTGATGACGATGACAGGACTACCTTAAGTATTGGCTTTGGAGGAAAAGACAAGGATGGTTTTATATACTTTGGAACAAAATACAAAGAACGAATATACGATCGGCGCACAACCAGTGACTTTGTACTTGCTTTTGGATTAAACAATGCCATAGGCGATGGACAATCCCTAAACGACAGTAATTTTAAAGTGGGTGGAAGCCGTTTTGCCGAAATAGGTTGGGCTTGGAAAACCAGAGTGTTTAAAGAAACCAATTGGCTTCGAATTAAATACGGATTTTCATTTCAGTTTAACGGTTTAAAGCCAACGGATAATAGATTCTTTGTCGATACTGGTGATATGACTGAGCTGCAAACGTTTGATGGTGATTTGGATAAATCGAAATTTAGAATGGATAACTTGGTTGTTCCAGTTCATTTTGAGTTTGGTCCTTCAAAAAAGATTGAAAAAGACACCTATTTTAGGTACGATAGTCATAACCAAATTAAAGTGGGGCTAGGGGGATACGCTGGATTAAATTTAGGAGCTCGCCAAAAATTAAAGTTCGATGAGGATGGTGAAAGTGTCAAGCAAAAACTAAAAGCCAATTATAACACCAATAATGTTATTTATGGACTAAGCGGGTATATTGGTTGGCGTGGTACAGCACTTTATGTTAAATATGACCTTAATCCAATTTTTAAGAATAATAACACAGATCTCCGCAATGTATCTTTAGGATTGCGTTTTGATATGGATTAGCCAAATGTTTCAAATATTATTTAAATAGGCACTCGATTTCGGGTGTCTTTTTTATTGTCACATTGAGCTTGTCGAAATGCTTCCAACAATCCTTCATTTAGTATATTTGTTTTAAATTTACCTCCTTTTGATTTCAAAAACCACCATAGATCAAGTATTTGAGACCGCCCGTGTCGAGGAGGTTATTGGTGATTTTGTAAACTTAAAGAAATCGGGAAGTAACTTTAAAGGGCTAAGCCCTTTTTCCGATGAACGCACACCCAGTTTTATGGTGTCTCCCGTAAAGCAAATTTGGAAAGATTTCTCCAGCGGAAAAGGAGGAAATGTAGTGGCATTTTTAATGGAGCACGAGCATTTTTCCTACCCAGAAGCCATTAAATATCTGGCAAAAAAATACGGAATTGAAATTGAAGAAACCGAGCAAAGTGCTGAAGCTAAAGAGGAAGCAAACGAACGTGAGAGTTTGTATTTGGTTAATGAGTTTGCGCGCGACTTTTTTGCAAAAACACTATTTGAAACGGAAGCTGGGAAAGCCATTGGTTATAGCTATTTTAAAGAGAGAGGATTTACCGAAGCTATTATTAAAAAGTTTCAATTAGGATTCTCACCAGACGAGTGGGATGCCTTTACCTCCGAAGCATTAAAAAACGGATACCAGCTTGGCTACCTTGAAAAAACAGGATTAACCATTGTAAAAACGGGTAAGCAATTCGACCGTTTTAAAGGACGTGTTATTTTCCCCATTCATAGCCTAAGTGGGCGCGTTTTGGGGTTCGGTGGACGTATTTTAACAAACGATAAAAAAGCAGCTAAATATCTCAATTCTCCAGAAAGCGAAGTCTATCATAAAAGTAAAGTCCTCTACGGAATTTATTTTGCCAAACAAGCCATTGCCAAAGAAGATAATTGTTATTTGGTGGAGGGATATACCGATGTAATTCAGTTTCATCAAAGCGGCATTGAAAATGTGGTTTCCTCATCGGGTACAGCACTCACGTCTGAACAAATCAGACTCATACATCGGCTAACTAAGAATATTACGTTACTTTTCGATGGAGATGCAGCAGGCCTTCGCGCATCGCTTCGTGGGGTGGATTTAATTTTGGAGCAAGGATTAAATGTCAAGATTTGCACCTTCCCAGAAGGAGAAGATCCCGATAGTTTCGCAAAAAATAATTCATTAGAAGACCTCACGCTTTACTTAGAGGAAAACGCTAAAGATTTCATCAATTTTAAAGCGTCACTATTAGCTTCGGAAGCAAAGAATGATCCTATCAAAAAAGCTGAAACGATTAGGGATATGGTGACAAGTATCTCTAAAATTCCAGATTCGATTAAGCAAGAGGTGTATTTAAAAGAATGCTCTCGCATCATGGATATTAGCGAAGAGGTGCTTTTTACTACGCTGGCACAAATGCTTCAAAAGGAGCGGAGAGATGCTTCGAAAAAACCCAAAAGGGAATCTTCTGAAATGGAAGTGGTGCCTAAGGAAAAGGAGGTTATTCAAAAAGTAGATGTCCAGTTTCAGTTAGAACAAAAAATAATTGAATTGTTGTTACTCTACGGAAATGAAGAAGAACGCTTTGAAGAATTAATTATTGAAGCTTCAGAAGAAGGGGAAATAATTTTTAAACCCGAATGGGTCACCGCAAAGGTTTTTGAAAAAATCTATTTGGATTTACAAGAGGATGAAGTGGAATTTACCAATGAAAACTTTCAGCAATTATATTACGCCGTAATAAATACCTATAATCAGGAGGGTGCGTTGAAAATAGACCAATTAATTAATCAGCTCCCTACAGAAATTGCTCAAGTGGCTAGCCATGTTGTTATGGATGAAGAAAAGCATCAATTACATCATTGGGATAGAAAAGATATTTACGTTAAAGAAAAAAAGCACGGTATATCACAAATGGTAAGTGAAACCATTTTGAATTTACGTCGTCACCTGGTGACTAAAAAAATTATGGATTTAAGTGAGGCTGTAAAAAATCCTGAAAATTCTGAAAACAAAGAAAGTCTTCAAGATATTATGGATTATATCACATTAAAGAAAGTCTTATCCGAAAAATTAAACAGGGTGTTATAATTACCCAAACTGAAACATTCTTGATTGGTTAATCAAGTCTGCCAAGTTATCTACTTTAAGTTTCTTCAGTAACCTTGTTTTGTAAGTACTAACAGTTTTTTCGTTAATATCAAGTGCATTTGCAATGTCCTTGTTGCGTTTTCCGCTCGATAATAAATTTAATACTTCTATTTCGCGAGATGATAATTTTTTATAACGGCTAATTGCGCTTGATTCTCCAACGTTTCTACTAGTAAATGTTGAGGTAAGTTCTTCGTTAAGGAATATTCCACCTTTTGCAATACGTTTTAGCGCTTTTAAGAACACTTTTGTGGATGCCGTTTTTGGGACATATCCAGCAGCACCAGATTTTATAGAACGGAGTGCGTAAATTTCTTCGGGATGTGTAGAGAAAATAAGCACTCTTGTTTGTGGATACTCTGTTTTAATGCTTCGTAATACATTAATCCCATTTATTTGTGGCATATCAATTTCCATAATCAATATATCGGGATTTATTTCTTCCAAATGTTTAAAAAGCTCATCACCATTATTTACTTTTCCTACTATGGAATAATCCTTCGACTTTTTTAACATACAAGCAATCCCTTTTCTGGTAACCGGATGGTGATCTGCAATAACAATTTTCTTCATTGTTTGTTCATTTTATTAAAGAAAACACTTAAAACAGGGGATTATTATAAGTGTGAGGTTTTTGTAATATTTATACTACAAATCAAAACTATAAAAAAGAAGTTCAGTGACTAAGTTTTTTCGTCGAACTGTACGAAAATTCGTTGAAGGACTATTAAAGTTTAAGACGAAGGGGTATTTCGCAAACTGGAATAGGTTTCATCTTATGTTGGTTGGCTTTATTTAGCCGTGAGTATATTTTGAGTACTTCTTTTTTACGGCCACTAAAGTCTTCAGGAGATTTGTTTTCTTCTTGCATTTTCATAGCCCATTCTAATTCATCATAACTAGCACCAATTTGGTCCTCATCGGTTCTGCTATCTCCAAAAAGTCCATCGGTAGGAGCCGCTTTCATGATAGAATCTGGGACTTCAACAAAACGTCCAATGTCGTACACTTCACTCTTAAGCAAATCTGCAATGGGGCTTAAATCTACGCCGCCATCGCCATATTTTGTATAAAAACCTACTCCAAAATCCTCCACCTTGTTTCCTGTTCCAGCAACTAAATAGCGATGTAAACCCGCAAAATAATACAACGTAGTCATTCGTAATCTAGCTCGAGTGTTTGCAAGACTTAAATCTAGAAAAGCATCTGCTTCGGTTTGGGGTACTTGTTTTTTAAATTCTTCAAAAACAGGAGTGAGATCCACTCGAACATCGGTAACATTGGCAAAACGACCTCTTAATTGAGAAATATGCTCTTGAGCGCGTGTAACTTGTGATGCTGCTTGATGAATGGGCATTTCTACACATAAAGTACGCAAACCTGTCATAGCGCAAAGGGTCGAGGTTACTGCAGAGTCTATGCCGCCGCTAACACCCACAACAAAACCATCCATTTTAGCATTTACAGCATAATCCTTTAACCAATTTACAATATGATTTGTAACCTTTTCTGTGTTCATTTTAGGGTAATTTAAACAAGATTAATGATACCTTTGCGTCACAAAAATAGAGAAAACAAAATTTAAAAAAGGGAATACCGTTATTAATGAAGAATTTAAATTTTATGAAATATCTGGTTTCAATATTTTTCTTGTTTCTGTTGCTTTTGGGATGTCAATCTAAGTCTAAAACAGAGGAGGAAATTAAAAAAATTCCAGTAGATCTTGAATTAGTGCGTTTTGACAAAGTTTTTGCTAATGCAAATCCTTCAGATTTAGAAACTCTTAAGCTTGAATATCCTTTATTCTTTCCAGAGCAATATCACGATAGTATTTGGGTGGAAAAAATGCAGGATACGCTTCAACAACAGTTAAATGATGAGGTGTTAAAGACATTTCCTTCCGAAGAAAATTTGGAAGATGATTTAACGGCTCTTTTTCAACATATTCAATACTATTTTCCAGATTTTTCGGTGCCAAAAGTGTATACCACGACTTCGGATGTAGATTATAGAACCAAAGTTATCGCCAATGACCAATTTTTGGTTATCGAACTTGACACGTATTTAGGAGAAGATCACTTTTTTTATGAAGGAATTTCAAAATACATTTCCAAAACAATGAAGCCTTCACAGGTAATGCCAGATGTGGCATCAGCCTATGCTAAAAAATATATTTCGGTGCCCACCCAACGGTCGTTTTTGGAGCAAATGATTTATTTCGGAAAAGAACTCTATTTAAAGGATTTGTGGCTTCCTAATACTCCCGATGCTGAAAAAATGGGATATACCGAAGAAGAAATGAATTGGGCGGTTGAAAATGAAGTTGAAGTATGGCGTTATTTTATAGAAAATGAGTTGTTATATAGTACAGATGTTAAATTGCTTCAACGCTTTATTACTCCCGCACCATTTTCGAAATTTAATCTGGAAATTGACAACGAATCTCCAGGAATGATAGCAAGATTTATAGGTTGGAAAATAGTGCAATCGTATATGGAAGAAAACACAGTTTCGGTAAATCAATTAATGAATAAACGTGCCGAAGATATTTTTAATGATTCAAAATACAAGCCAAAAAAATGAGTAAAATAACTTCAGAAATTAAACTAAAAGTAGGGATGGACGAAAACCGAATCCCAGAAAAACTGCACTGGACTGCACCGGATGGAGGCGTGGATAATATGGAAACAAAAGCGATGTTACTTTCGGTTTGGGATCATAAAAAGCAAGAAGCATTGCGCATTGATTTGTGGACCAAAGATATGCCCTTGGACGAAATGAAGGTGTTTTTTCATCAAACGCTAACCGCTATGGCAAATACCTTTAAACGAGCTACCAACGATGAAAAAATGAGTGCGACGATGCTCGACTTTTGTGATTACTTTGCTGAAAAACTTGAATTGAAGAAAAACTAACTTGAAACTCCTTTTTGTTTACAATGCTAATTCTGGAAAGGTAAATGCAATCTGGGATACGGCGTATAAAATTTTAAGTCCAAAGAATTATTCTTGTAACCTTTGTGCGATTACTTTTGGTTCTTTTTCTGAAAAGAAAATTTGGAAAGAATTTCGAACGAATTTTAAAAATGAAATGGTTTTTCTGCACCGTGATGAGTTTCAGAAACAGTACAAATCTAAATGGTTGCCCAAGTTTCAGTTTCCAGTAATTTTAATAATAAAAGATGAAAATTTAGAGATTTTTATCTCTTCAGAAGAGTTAAATGAACTCTCAACTCCAGAGTCTTTAATCGCTCTAATTACCCAGCGATTAAATCGGTATTGATTTGATTAATATAGGCTAATACTTCGTCACGCCCATCACCGTTACTTGAAGAAGTAACAAAATATTGAGGCATTTCTTCCCAAGTTTCCAGCAATTTTTGGGTGTAAATTTCCAGGTTTCTTGTAAGTGCGTTAGGTTTTAATTTATCCGCTTTTGTAAAGATAATACTAAACGGGATCTGACTTTCACCCATCCAATGCATAAACTCCAAATCGATAGGTTGAGGCTCGTGTCTGCAATCTATTAAAACAAAGCCTAGCACAAGCTGTTGTCGTTTTTCAAAATAATCAGTAATAAATTTCTGAAAGGTTTTTTTACTGGATTTTGATACTCTCGCATATCCGTACCCTGGTAAATCGACCAAGTACCAATTTTTATTAATTAAAAAGTGATTTATTAACTGTGTTTTTCCTGGTCTCCCACTAGTTTTTGCAAGACTTTTACGCTGCATCAACATATTAATTAAGGAAGATTTACCCACATTAGATCGACCAATAAAAGCATATTCTGGTAGTCTATCTTTTGGGCATTTTGCAACATCACTATTGCTCATGACAAATTCTGCCGAAGTAATTTTCATGATAAGAATTTTAAAAGCCTCTTTCCTGTAACCAACTATAAAGCAAGTCGTTAAAAGTATCTGGGTGTTCCATCATAGCAGCGTGCCCACATTTATCTATCCAATAGAGGTTTGAATCGGGTAGTAATTCGTGAAATTCATCGGCTACTTCGGGAGGAGTTACATTGTCATTTTTCCCCCAAATAATACACGTAGGATTGTGCATATGAGGCAAGTCTTTTGCCATATTGTGGCGAATGGCACTTTTAGCTATTGAGAGGGTTCTAATAAGCTTGTTTCTATCGTTTACACTTGCATACACTTCGTCTACAATCTCTTTGGTGGCGATAGTTGGGTCATAAAATACATTCTGAGCTTTTTGCTGAATATAATCGTAATCACCTCTTTTAGGGTATGTTTCACCCATTGCACTTTCATATAACCCCGAACTACCAGTAATTACTAGTGCTTTTACCTTTTCAGGATATAATTTGGTCACCATTAAACCAATATGACCTCCTAATGAATTTCCTAATAGAATTACTTCTTTATATCCTTTAAAATCAATAAAACCCGAAACATATTTTGCTATGTTTTTTACATTGGTTTTAAGAATTGGCATAGAATATATAGGCAATTCTGGGATAACTACTTTGTACCCTTTCTTTGGAAAAAAATCAACTACCCCATCAAAATTACTTAATCCTCCCATAAGACCATGCATAATTACAATGGGTGTCCCTTCACCAATTTCTAAGTAGGAATATTTATCTTCTTTCTTAAGCGAACGAGTCATAAAGTGCTTTAAAACTTTAAACAAAAGTAAACAAATTTTAACGAAAAGATGAGCTTCAACATATTGTTAAAAACTTAATAATATTTGATGGTTTAACCTATTCAAAATCAGTGCAATTAGCATGTTGTGTTTTAAAATATCTAAAGAGTGTGGTAAAACTTATCAACAAAGTGGTAAAATGTGGTAAAAAGTGGTAAAATTCAATTATATTTGGTTTTAATAAATCAAACTCAAGTTTAAACACATGCTCAATCTAATTGGGACATACCACTGCAAAGCCGACTCGAAAGGAAGGGTGATGGTGCCAGCCGATTTAAAAAAACAATTGGCTACTGTGGCGCCCTCGGGATTTGTAATTAAACGCGCCGTATTTCAGCCGTGTTTAGAGTTGTATCCTATGGAAGAATGGCAAAAATTGATGCAGAAAGTAAGTGGGTTAAATCGTTTCAATAGAAAAAACAACGATTTCATTCGCCGTTTTACTGCTGGGGTTAGAACTGTAGAAATGGATACTGCTGGCAGGCTTAACATTCCACGAGATTTAATGGATTTTGCCTGTATTGACAAGGAGATTGTAGTGTCTTCAGCCATAAGTATTGTGGAAATTTGGGATAAGAATAAATACGAAAAAGCTATAGATGACGCTGCCAGTGACTTTGCGGATTTAGCCGAAGAAGTCATGGGAGACGTCGACGACAATGTTAATGGAATATCATAATCCGGTATTGCTAGTGGAGACAGTAAAGGGTCTCAACATCCAGCCTAATGGTGTATATGTGGATGTAACTTTTGGCGGCGGGGGACATTCTAAAGAGATATTGAAACAATTAGGAAAAAACGGAAAGCTACTTGCTTTCGATCAAGATAAAGACGCTCTTAAAAATGCTATCGATGATCCACGCTTTACGCTCATCAATCAAAACTTTAGGTTCCTAAAGCGGTATTTACGGTTTTATGGTCATCCAACAGTTGATGGAATATTGGGAGACTTTGGTGTTTCCTCACATCAGTTTGATGTTCCAGAGCGTGGATTTTCTACAAGATTCGAGGCTGATTTAGATATGCGAATGAATCAGGATAGTCTGCTTTCTGCGTATCAAGTAGTAAATGATTATGATGAAAAAATGCTTCGGAATGTTTTACGTGAGTACGGCGAATTAAAAACGGCTGCTGGAATGGCGCGATTAATTGTTGAAGGGAGAGCAAAAGAAGCTATAAAATCTAGCGAGCAGCTGAAAGTAGTTTTAGGAAGGTTTTTGCCCAAGCATAAAGAGAATAAAATTTTAGCACAAGTGTTTCAGGCTATTCGTATTGAAGTGAATCAAGAATTAGAAGTTTTAAAAGAATTCCTATTGCAAACTTCTGAAGTGCTTAAACCAGGTGGAAGATTAAGCTTAATATCTTATCACTCTCTTGAAGACAGACTTGTAAAACGTTTTATGCGAAGCGGGCTTTTTGAAGGAGAGCCAGAAAAAGATGTTTTTGGAAGAGTGGATGTTCCCTTTAAGCCGGTTGGGAAATTCATCATTCCTTCAGAGGAAGAAATAAGTAAAAACAATAGAGCTCGAAGCGCCAAATTAAGAATTGCTGAAAAATTGAAATGAAAAAGAACTTTTACAATATCATAAAAGGAAAATTTTTGGTGAGCGACGATGCTTTCAAAAATTGGAGGTTCATCATTTTTCTTTCGGCATTGGCTTTAATGATGATTGCCAGTTCGCACCAAGCCGATAAAAAAGTGCACCAAATTGCTCGATTAAGTAATCAAGTAAAAGAATTAAAAAGTGAGTATGTAGATGTTAGAATGCTATTAATGCAGGCTAAAATGGAAAGTAAAATTATAAAAGCGATGGAAGGCAGAGAACTTTTTCCTTCTGAAATCCCACCGCAAAAAATCATCATTAAAAAAAGTGAATAGCACGTGCCAGTAGAAGAAAAGAACATATTAAACCGATTCTACTTTGTCGCCGGAGGTATGTTTATCTTCGGGTTTCTCATCGTGTTTAAGTTGGTGAGTATTCAGTTTATAGAAGGGGATAAATATCGCGAGCTTGCAGAACACAATACTACTAAAAACTTCACCATTGAAGCCAATAGAGGAAATGTGTATGCCGATGATGGAAGTTTGTTAGCTACTTCAGTTCCAAAGTACGATATCCGTTTTGATGCTGTAACCGTTTCAAAAGCTGATTTCGACGAAAACCTTGTGCCACTTTCGAAAGAGTTAAGTAGGCTTTTTAAAAAACCATCTTCATACTATCAAAATCTTTTCAGAAAGGCGAGAGCAGATAAAAATCGCTATTTGCTAATCGCTCGAGGGCTTGGTTATTCAGATTATGTAAAAGTTAAAAAAATGCCCTTGTTTAATAAAGGTCCATATCGAGGTGGAATTATTGTCGAGCAAAATACCGTAAGAGAACACCCCATGGGGAAAGTAGGTGAGCGATTGGTTGGTAACGAAAAAAATCAAGAAAAAGGAGTGTATGAAGTAGGTTTCGAAGGCGCTTTCGATGAATTCTTAAGAGGAAAAAACGGACGTCGTCTTAAACAAAAAATTGCGCAAGGGCAATGGAAGCCAGTTTCTGATGAAAATGAAATTGAGCCCCAAGATGGGTTTGATATTGTTACAACTATCAATGTGAATATCCAAGATATTGCGCATCATGCACTCTTAAAACAAATGGAGTTTTATGAGGCAGAGCATGGGAGTGTTATTGTGATGGAAGTAAAAACTGGTGAAATTAAAGCTATCTCTAATTTAGGGAAAACAGAAGTGGGAACGTATTATGAGAAGCTAAATTATGCCGTAGGAGAAAGCCACGAGCCTGGTTCCACATTTAAAGTGATGGCTTTTATGGCGGCGTTGGAAGATAAAGTAATTGATACTTCCACTGTTGTTGATACCAAACAAGGTAGTAAAAGATTTTACGGAAGAAACATCACCGATTCTAAACACGGTGGTTACGGAAAAATTAGTGCTGCAAAAGCATTGGAGGTCTCTTCAAATATTGGGTTGGCTTCAATTATTGACGATAACTATAGTAAAAACCCTAATAAGCTTATTGATAGGTTAAAGGAATGGCGCCTTGATCAAAAGGTAGGCATTCCTATTTCTGGAGAAGGAAAACCCATATTACCAGAGCCTGGGCATAAATTGTGGAGTAAAAATGCCCTGCCCTCTATGGCGTATGGCTATAACCTTAGAATGACACCTCTGCAAACATTAGCATTTTATAATGCCATTGCTAATAATGGTGTCATGGTAAAGCCTCGTTTCATTAAAGAAATAAGAAGTATGAATAAAGGCGTGGAAACTTTTGAAGCTGAAGTGGTCAACCCTAAAATATGCTCAGATAAAACCTTAGCGGAAATAAAAGATATCCTTAAAAATATAGTAAAAAGGGGAACGGGAAAAAGCTTGTATTCTGAAAATTTTTCCATGGCTGGAAAAACAGGAACCGCTAGAACCGAATATTGGGTTGAAGGCTGGGAAAAAAATCGAAAATATATTTCATCTTTCGCTGGATACTTCCCAGCAGATAATCCAAAATATTCTTGCATAGTGGTAATTCATAAACCTAGTACCAAAAAAGGCTATTACGGAGCCGATGTAACGGGCCCTGTTTTCAAAAGAATAGCTCAAAAAATATTTACCGATAGTCCTTTAATAGATGAAGTAAATGAAGAAAACCCAAAAGCTCCTTCTGTGTCAAGAGATTTTGAAACCTACTATGCAAAAGTGCAAAAAGTAGGTTCAAAAGTACCAAATGTTGTAGGAATGACTGGGATGGATGCTATTTCAATTTTAGAAAATCTAGGATTAAAAGTGATTACGCAAGGGAATGGAACAGTAAAAGAACAATCGATTCCATCTGGCGAAAAAATACAAAAAGGAAAAAAAATATTATTGAATTTATCGTGATTTTGCTTAAAGACATATTGTATAAAGTTACCCTCGAGAAAGTTGTGGGCAACACTTCTGTGGCCATCACAAATATAGAATTCGATTCTCGTAAAGTAGGCCTCAATGATGTTTTTGTAGCAATAAAAGGAACACTTTCAAACGGTCATGACTTTATTAAAATAGCTTCAGAAAAAGGAGCTATTGCTATAATCTGTGAAACGCTTCCCGAAATCATTATTAATGGGATCACATACGTTCAGGTAAAAGACTCTCAACAAGCACTTGCCTTTATGGCTGCTAATTTTTATGAAAATCCTTCCGAAAATTTAAAACTGGTGGGTGTTACAGGGACAAACGGAAAAACAACCATTTCAACCTTGCTTTTTCAGCTTTTCAAAAAAGCAGGATTTGAAACCGGCTTACTTTCAACTGTAAATATTAAAGTGGGGGATAAAACCTATCCTGCTACACATACTACGCCAGATTCACTTACCATTAATAAATATTTACGTGAAATGGTCGATGCAGGTGTGGAATATTGTTTTATGGAGGTGAGCTCTCATGGGATTCACCAAAAACGTACGGAAGCTTTACAATTTGCAGGTGGAATTTTCACCAATCTTTCACACGATCATTTGGATTATCACAAAGATTTTAAAGAGTATCGTGATGTAAAAAAATCCTTTTTTGATGCTTTGCCAAAATCGGCTTTCGCATTGACAAATGTGGATGATAAAAACGGTCCAGTTATGCTTCAGAATACTGTAGCTAAGAAATATACGTATGCTTTAAAGACCATGGCAGACTATAAAGCGCAGATTTTAGAGAATCAGTTTACGGGTCTGTTGCTAAAAATCAATGCCCAAGAGTTGTGGGTAAAACTCATAGGAAACTTTAATGCATACAATCTTTTAGCTATTTATGGAACTGCCGATTTGTTGGGACTAGAAACGATGGAAACGCTTCAGTTGATGAGTACTTTAGAAAGTGTAGATGGGCGATTTCAATATGCGGTTTCTTCAAAAAATATAACAGCCATAGTAGATTATGCACACACTCCCGATGCATTAAAAAATGTATTAGAAACCATTAATTCAATAAGAACGGGAAATGAAGAATTAATCACCGTAGTGGGTTGTGGCGGAAATCGTGATGCTGAAAAAAGACCAAAAATGGGAAATATCGCCGCTACGCTAAGTACAAAAGTGATTTTTACCAGTGATAACCCAAGAAATGAAAATCCTGAAACAATTATTGAAGCTATTGAAAAAGGAGTTTCGCCTGCGCATTATAAAAAAACACTTTCCATAACCGACAGAAAACAAGCCATAAAAACAGCCTGTCAAATGGCGAATGAAGGAGATATTGTGTTGATTGCCGGAAAAGGACACGAAACTTATCAAGAAATAAAGGGGGAGCGATTCGATTTTGATGATTTTAAAATAGTAAACCAAATGCTAACCGATTTACATAAATAAGATGCTGTACTACTTGTTTGATTTTCTCGATAAAACCTATGATTTGCCAGGTGCTGGACTCTTTCAGTTCATCACTTTTAGAGCGGCATTAGCAGTGATGCTTTCCCTATTTATCGCTACTATTTATGGTAAAAAAATCATAGTGTTTCTTCAGAAAAAACAAGTTGGTGAAACCATTAGAAACTTAGGGCTGGAAGGTCAAAATGAAAAAGCTGGAACACCTACTATGGGAGGGATCATCATCATTTTGGCTACGATAATTCCAGTATTGCTATTTGCCAAACTGGAGAATATTTATGTCATCATGCTGTTGGTCACCACAATTTGGATGGGAACTATTGGTTTTATTGACGATTACATTAAAAAATTCAAAAAAGACAAAGCGGGATTACCTGGGAAGTTTAAGGTCTTTGGACAAGTAGGCCTTGGAATTATCATAGGAGCTACCATGTATTTTCACGACGATATCACCGTGAGAAGAGAAAAGATGGATAAAAACCCAAATCAAACAGAAATTACTCAAAAGGCGGATAAAGATTTTTATGCCGAAGAAAAAACACTATTAACAACACTTCCTTTTGTAAAGGACAACGAAATTAATTACGAAAAACTGGTCACTTGGGCAGGAGATGATTATAAAGATTTCGCTTGGCTTGTATTTATACCCATTGTCATTTTTATCATTACAGCAGTTTCTAATGGAGCCAACCTCACCGATGGAATCGACGGCCTTGCTGCTGGGACTTCGGCGATAATTGGAGTCACACTTGCCATTTTTGCATGGGTTTCGGGTAACGTTATTTTTTCAGATTATCTCAACATTATGTATATCCCCAATACAGGAGAGTTAACCATTTTTATAATGGCATTTGTGGGGGCACTCATTGGATTTTTATGGTACAACGCCTATCCCGCACAGGTATTTATGGGAGATACGGGGAGTTTAACGATTGGTGGAATTATCGCCGTAATTGCCATTGCTATTCGGAAAGAATGGTTAATACCTATTCTCTGTGGAATTTTCTTAATGGAAAACCTATCGGTAGTGATGCAGGTGAGTTGGTTTAAATACACCAAAAAGAAATACGGAGAAGGGCGAAGAATTTTTAGGATGTCACCCTTACACCACCATTATCAAGTAAAAGGATATCACGAAAGTAAAATTGTAACGCGGTTTTGGATTGTAAGCATTGTACTTGCCGTAGTAACTATTGTGACGTTGAAAATTAGATAAAGGTGGCGAAAAGGTTGGTCATATTAGGAGGAGGTGAAAGTGGTGTAGGAACGGCCATTTTAGGGAAGAAAAAAGGATTTGAAGTCTTTGTTTCAGACTTCGGAAAAATAAAGGAAACATATAGAAAAGTTCTTTTACATCATGAGATTGAATGGGAAGACGAAGGTCATTCTGAAGCTAAAATACTTTCAGCAGATGTAGTTATGAAAAGTCCAGGAATTCCGGAAAAAGCACCTTTAATACAAAAACTAAAGGAAGCTGGCTTGAAGGTAATTTCTGAAATTGAATTTGCTTCAAAATATACCAAGGCAACGATCGTGGGAATAACTGGGAGTAATGGAAAAACTACTACAGCTAGTTTGACTTATGCATTGCTGAAAGATGAATTAAACGTGGCTTTGGGAGGAAACATTGGGAAGAGTTTTGCCAAACAAGTAGCTGAAGACACCTATGAAAATTATGTGCTGGAGTTAAGTAGTTTTCAGTTAGACGGTATTGAAAATTTTAGACCGCACATTGCCGTGTTAACTAATATTACGCCAGATCATTTGGATCGATACAACTATGATTTTAATAAGTATATCGCTTCAAAATTCAGGATAGCTATGAACCAAACAAAGGATGACTATTTCATTTACGATGCAGATGATGAGGTCATTGCAAAATGGCTTTCAGAAAACCCAATTCAATCACAATTATTGCCTTTTTCATTGCATAAAAAATTTGAAGTAGGCACTTATTTAGAAAACAAAAATATCATTATAAAAACAAAAATAAACTCACATACCATGCCAATTACAAATCTACAATTAACTGGAAATCATAACTTAAAAAACGCGATGGCGGCCTCTACGGTAGCAACCCTTCTAAGGATACGAAAAGATACCATTCGGCAATCCTTGGAGAGTTTTCAAGGAGTAGAACATCGTTTGGAGAAAGTCCTTAAAATAAACAATGTGGTGTACATCAACGACTCTAAAGCAACCAATGTAAATGCTACATTTTATGCTTTGGATAGTATGGAATCACCTACAGTGTGGATTGTTGGAGGGGTTGACAAAGGCAATGAATATGAAGAGTTACTACCATTGGTAAATGAAAAGGTAAAGGCCATAATTTGTTTGGGAGTTGATAATGATAAAATTATCCAAGCCTTTGGGAATGTGGTAGATATTATGGTTGAGACTGGAAGTATGCGTGATGCTGTTCAAGTAGCATATCGTCTTTCAGAAAAAGGAGATACGGTGTTGCTGTCACCTGCATGTGCGAGTTTTGATTTATTTGAAAATTATGAAGACCGCGGAAGACAATTTAAAGAAGCAGTTAGAAATTTATAGTAATGAAAAGCGTATTTCAATATTTACAAGGAGATAAAGCTATTTGGGCTGTAGTGGCGCTTTTGGCATTATTTTCTTTTTTACCTGTGTATAGCGCGAGTAGCAATTTGGCCTATTTATACGGGAATGGAAATACGATTCAGTTTTTATTAAAGCATTTTGCGCATTTGCTTTTAGGCTTTGCCATTTTGTATGGCGTACATAAAATTCCCTATCATTATTTTAGAGGACTTTCTATTATTGCTTTACCTATTGTTATTATTCTTTTGTTAGTGACGCTTGCCCAGGGAACTACTATTGAAGGAGCTAATGCGAGTAGATGGATTCGTATTCCTTTTGTTGGGGTTACTTTTCAAACTTCGGCATTGGCAGCCGTTGTGTTAATGACGTATGTGGCTCGTTATTTATCTCGAATTAAAGACAAGGAAGTGCGATTTAAAGAAACATTGGTGCCCCTTTGGTTGCCAGTATTTGTGATATTGGCACTAATACTTCCTGCTAACTTTTCAACAACAGCCATTCTTTTTGCTATGGTAGTTGTTTTGGTTTTTATTGGGGGTTACCCACTTAGATACCTTGGAATTATCCTCGGTGCAGGCTTGTTATTTTTAACACTATTTGTCTTGACAGCTAAAGCCTTTCCGGGTGTTTTTCCAAATCGTGTGGATACTTGGATTAGCAGAGTTGAAAACTTTGCTGATAAAGAAGATACGGAAGCAGATTACCAAATAGAAAAAGCCAAAATTGCCATTGCTTCTGGTGGTGTAGTGGGTTTAGGTCCAGGTAAAAGTGTTCAGAAAAACTTTTTACCGCAATCCTCTTCAGATTTCATTTATGCAGTCATTATTGAAGAGTTTGGAATGGTAGGAGGACTAATATTATTGTTTTTATATCTGTTATTACTATTCAGATTAATCATTGTCATTTATAAAAGTACCTCGCTTTTCGGAAAATTATTAGTCGCAGGAGTAGGATTGCCCATCATATTTCAAGCACTTATAAATATGGGTGTTGCGGTCGAATTATTTCCAGTTACAGGACAAACATTACCGCTTATTAGTAGTGGTGGAACTTCTATTTGGATGACCTGCTTAGCCTTAGGAATGATATTGAGCGTAAGTGCCAAAAGGGAAGTTCAAATTAAAGAACAAGAAGAAGAAAATCCATTAGATATATTAAGTGAAGCCTTATAAATTCATCATATCGGGAGGAGGAACCGGGGGACATATTTACCCGGCCATTGCTATTGCTAACGAATTAAAAGTTCGTTATCCAGAAGCCGAATTTTTATTTGTGGGAGCCAAAGATCGTATGGAAATGGAGAAAGTTCCGCAGGCTGGTTATAACATTGAAGGACTTTGGATTTCAGGCTTACAACGAAACCTTAAAGTGAGTAATTTGATGTTTCCATTAAAGTTGGCTTCGAGCCTCATTCGTGCAAAGCGAATTATAAAGGATTTTAAACCAGATGCGGCTATTGGAACAGGTGGTTATGCAAGCGCACCCTTGCTTCGTGTCGCTTCCCGCAGGAAAGTACCGTCACTTATTCAAGAACAGAATAGTCATGCGGGTATAACCAATAAATGGTTAAGTAAAAAAGTAAAAACCATTTGTGTAGCTTATGAAGGTATGGAACAATTTTTTCCGAAGGAAAAGCTCGTATTAACAGGCAACCCAGTAAGGCAAGATCTGTTAGAAGTACATTCAAAAAGAGCGGAAGGGCAAGCTTATTTCAAACTTGATAAAACTAAGAAAACGCTTTTGGTTTTGGGAGGAAGTTTGGGTGCTAGAAGAATTAACCAACTTATTGAAAAAGAGCTTCCATTCTTTGAAGATAACAGTCTACAAGTTATCTGGCAATGCGGTAAATTTTATTACGAACAGTACAAAGATTTTGCTTCAAAAAACATACAAGTTCATGCATTTTTAAATAACATGGATTTGGCGTATGCGGCAGCAGATATTATTATTTCAAGAGCTGGAGCTCTTTCCGTTTCCGAATTATGCCTCGTCGGGAAGCCTGTAATTTTTATTCCATCGCCCAATGTGGCAGAAGATCATCAAACCAAGAATGCACAGTCTATTGTTAAAGATGCTGCTGCCATTTTAATTAAAGAAGCCGATTTAGACGCGGATTTTGAAACTAAATTTTCTGAACTCATTCAATCAAAAGAATTACAATCAAAACTTTCAGAAAACATAAAAAAACTAGCGAAACCTAATGCCACAAAAGCTATCGTTGAGGAAATTGAAAAATTATTAAATAATTCAAATTGAAACCTTTAGAAAACATATCGAACGTATATTTTGTGGGCATAGGCGGTATTGGGATGAGCGCCTTGGCTCGTTATGTTTTACTGTTGGGAAAATCGATTTATGGATATGATAAAACCCCCACAATCTTAACGGAAGAATTATCAAAAGAAGGGATGAAAATCACTTTTAAAGATTCAATTTCTGAAATTTCGAAGGAATTATCGAAAGATAATACATTGGTGGTTTACACACCAGCCATCCCTAAAGATAGCGTCATTTTAAACCATTTTACTTCTGAAGGATTTGAGGTAGTAAAACGCGCCAAACTATTAGGGGAAGTTACTAAAAACACGCTGTGTTTAGCCGTAGCAGGAACTCACGGTAAGACAACTACTTCGGCAATTTTAGGGCATTTAATGGCAGAATGTAATATGCCAGTCACAGCATTTTTGGGAGGCATTGCAGAAAATTATAACTCCAATTTTATAAGTAAAGGAACGGAAATTACCGTAGTTGAGGCAGACGAATTTGACCGTTCCTTCCTTCAGTTACAACCGGATATCGCCTGTGTTACTTCGATGGATGCCGATCATTTAGACATTTATGGGGACGCTTCAACCATAGAAGATTCCTTCAAAGAATTTTCAAAATTAATTCAGAATAAGAATTATTTATTACATAAAAAAGGACTTCCACTAGATGGACAAACAGTTGCTATTGAGGAAGATGCCGACTTTGAAGCGCAAAACGTTCGAATAGAAAATGGCACCTATGTTTTTGACCTAAAAACACCAAAAGAAACAATAAAGAATTTACAATTTATTATCCCTGGTCATCATAACCTGCATAATGCGGTAACAGCTTTGGGTATGGCCATTTCTGCGGGAACCCCAACTCCCGGTCTGCCCAAAGCTTTATTATCTTTTAAGGGTGTGCAACGACGATTTTCGTATAAAATTAAAACGGAAGACTTGGTTTTAATAGATGATTATGCACACCACCCAACTGAAATTGATGCTTTATTTCAGGCTGTTTCGGAAATGTATCCTAACGATAAAAAGGTGATAGTTTTTCAGCCACATTTATTTAGTAGAACTCGTGATTTTGGCGATGGATTTGCCAAAAGTCTCTCGCAATTTGACGAAGTTTTGCTTTTAGATATTTATCCAGCACGTGAATTACCTATTGATGGGATACATTCAGAATGGCTTTTAAATAAAATTTTGACCCCAAAAAAGGCGTTAATAAATAAGCAGGCGTTGGGAAAAACGCTCAAATCATCCTCCTGCAAAGTGAAATTGATAGTCGGAGCTGGTGATATTGGATCCGAAGTAGAAAAAGTAACTCAATATTTGAAACAATGAAAGGTAAGTGGGGATATGTCAAGTTGTTGTTTGTCTTGGTACTGGCAGGAGTATTGTTTGGTTTTGCGAGAGAGCGAAATAATGCTCGAACCCTATCGAAAATTGATGTAAAGTTTACCGATGAAAATAATCCGTTTATCACATTAACGTCGGTTAATAAATTGTTAATACAAAATAACGACAGTGTTACGAGCATCCCTAAAGAAACTTTAGTTTTGAAAGAGATGGAAAGTAGGTTGTTAAATAATCCTATGGTGCGTGATGCACAGGTATTTATAACAATTGATGGTGGATTGGGAGCCAAAATTGAACAACGCAATCCCATTGCTCGAGTAGTAGGGTCAGAACATTATTACATTGATGAAGATGGTAAAAAAATGCCACTTTCTACAGTGTACTCAGCAAGGGTCCCCTTAATATCGGGCCATTCAAAAACCAATTTTACAGAGCTCACTCCATTGCTCCTAAAATTGAAAAATGACGTTTTTATGAAGCAAATTGTTACAGGTCTTCATAAAAAATGGAACGGAGAAGTTGAACTTATTTTAAGAAAGGAAGATTTTAAAGTACAGTTTGGAGATATAAAACATATTGATAAAAAGATTCAAAATTTTAAGGCTTTTTATCAAAAGGCAAAAAAAGATAACAGGTTAACTACCTATAGTTTAGTGGATTTACAGTTTGGAAGTCAAGTAGTGGCTACAAAAAAATAGGACATGGAAAATAAGAACATAGCGGTTGGATTGGACATAGGAACCACAAAAATTGTGGCAATGATTGGGCGTACCAATGATTACGGAAAGATGGAGATTATGGGCATTGGAAAATCCAAAAGTCTAGGCGTACATCGTGGAGTAGTTAACAATATTACTCAAACAATTCAATCTATTCAACAAGCTGTACAAGATGCCGAAACGTCTTCAGGAATGAAAATTTCTGAAGTGGTAGTAGGTATTGCTGGGCAACACATTCGAAGCCTTCAGCATAGCGACTATATTACGCGTTCCAATAGTGATGAAGTTATTCACGATGAAGATATTGATCGTTTATGTAATCAAGTTCACAAGTTGGTTATGCTTCCTGGGGAAGAAATAATCCACGTATTGCCGCAAGATTTTAAAGTAGATGGACAGGCTGAAATTAAAGAACCCATCGGTATGTACGGCGGTAGATTGGAAGCTAATTTTCATGTGGTAGTGGGGCAAGTTTCTTCCATCCGAAACATTGGAAGGTGTGTTAAAAGTGCTGGATTAGAATTAGCTGGAATAACACTTGAGCCTCTAGCTTCAGCCAATGCAGTGTTGAGTCAAGAAGAAAAGGAAGCAGGCGTAGCATTAATTGATATTGGAGGTGGAACTACCGATTTGGCGATTTTTAAAGACGGAATTATTAGGCATACCGCTGTTATCCCTTTTGGGGGGAATGTAATAACAGAAGACATAAAAGAAGGTTGCTCAATCATTGAAAAGCAAGCCGAATTATTAAAAATAAAATTTGGTTCGGCTTGGCCAGGGGAAAATAAAGACAATGAGATTGTTTCAATTCCAGGATTACGAGGAAGAGAACCTAAAGAGATTACGCTTAAAAATCTTTCCAAGATAATTCATGCAAGGGTAGTAGAAATCATTGAACAAGTGTATCTGGAAATAAAAAACTATGGTCACGAAGAACAAAAAAAGAAATTAATTGCTGGGATTGTTTTAACAGGAGGAGGAGCGCAATTAAGACACTTAAAACAATTAGTAGAGTACATCACTGGAATGGATACCCGTGTTGGATACCCTAATGAACATTTAGCTGGAGATAGTGACAGTGAAACAACAAGCCCTATGTATGCAACTGCTGTGGGATTGGTGCTAAATAGTTTAACTGGCAAGAGTAAAAGTCAAAATCCAAAAATGGCATTGAACGAAGAACTGCCCAAAGCAGCAGAACAGTTAGAAAGTGAAGAAGATGAAAAGGAAGAAAAAGTAGCAACAAACAAAGGGGGCAAACGATTTTTTGATAAGTGGGCCGAAAAATTCAAAGAATTTTTGGACAACGCAGAATAATTAAAGAAACCTCTTAGAATAATATAGAAAACATCAACCTCTCAAAAAGAATAAAATTATGAGCAGCAACACAGAATTTGATAATATTTCATTCGATCTGCCCAAAAATCAGTCAAACGTAATAAAAGTCATTGGCGTAGGTGGCGGTGGTAGTAATGCCATTAATCATATGTTTAGCCAAGGGATTAAAGGCGTTGATTTTGTTATTTGTAATACCGATGCGCAAGCCTTGGAGAATAGTCCAGTCCCAGTTAAAATTCAACTAGGGGTTTCCCTTACCGAAGGTCTTGGTGCTGGTGCGAATCCTAAAATTGGAGAGCAATCTGCAGTTGAGAGTATGCAGGAAATCCAGGATATGTTATCTACCAATACCAAAATGATTTTTATTACTGCTGGAATGGGAGGAGGTACCGGAACGGGTGCTGCGCCTATCATTGCAAAAATGGCGAAGGATCTTGATATTTTAACAGTGGGGATTGTGACGATTCCCTTTCAATTTGAAGGAAAAATTAGAAATGATCAAGCCCAGATTGGGGTAGAAAATTTAAGACAGAATGTAGATTCTTTGGTGGTTATTAATAACAACAAGTTACGCGAGGTTTATGGGAATTTAGGTTTTAAAGCTGGGTTTTCAAAAGCTGATGAAGTATTAGCTACTGCAGCGAGAGGTATTGCTGAAGTTATTACACATCACTATACCCAAAATATTGACCTTAGAGATGCCAAAACGGTATTGGCTAATAGTGGCACAGCCATTATGGGGAGTGCTACAGCGGTAGGTTCACAAAGAGCTCATGAGGCAATTACAAAGGCCTTAGATTCACCATTACTTAACGATAATAAAATTAACGGAGCCAAAAATGTACTGTTGCTTATTGTCTCTGGTTCTGAAGAAATCACTATTGATGAAATAGGAGAAATTAGTGATCACATTCAAAATGAAGCAGGTCACAGTGCTAATATTATTATGGGGGTGGGTGAAGATGAGGAATTGGAAAAAGCCATTTCTATTACCGTTATTGCTACAGGATTTAATGCCGAGCAGCAACACGAAATTGTAAATACCGAAAGCAAAAAAATCATTCATACTCTTGAAGAGGAGCAAAAAGCTGAACACAACTTAAGTGCAAACCCTACAGCAACACCTATTAATTTCACTTTTGAAGAACCAAAAGCCAAAATGAAAGAAGAAGCACCTGTGGTAAAACATGTGCTTTTTGAGGAAGATGCAGAGATGCCAGAGAAAAAGCAAAAGGAAACAACTAAAGAGCTTCCGTTTGAAGGATATATTGAAACTACCGAGCTTATCAAGAATCTTCAGGTGGATTACGAACGTGTGGATATTCATTTTTTAGCAGAATTTCAGCAACTTCAAATTAATGAAATTGATGTAAACGATTTTGTGATTGTGGAAAGTAAAATGAATGCTGAAGAAGAGGTTGTTGCCGAAACACCTTCCGAAGAAAATGAAATAGAAACGCAAATGGACGATCAAATTTTAATGTTCGATCTTCCTGTAAATACACCAAAAGAAGAAATTATAAAAGTGGCTTCTTTTGAAAAGCAGCAAGAGGAAGAAGAGCCAGAATTATTGGTTAAGAATATTGAAGATATTGAAGTGAAAGCAGTAGAGGTAATTCCTGTAACTGAGCATTCAGATAAAGGAGTGAAGCGTTATAGCCTAGACGATTATGAAGAGATGGAAGCCAAACTTAATCAAGCAAAACCTGCTCCCAAGAAAGAGGAAGTAACCGAAGAGGAGTTGAAGTTTGAAACTAAAACGATTGAAAAACCTACTAAGGAAAAAGATAGCGATGAGCCTGCAGACCCTCTTAATTCGCCCATTTCAAAATTATTAAGCGACCGCACCGAGGAACGTAAACGTAAGATGAAGGAATTCAATTATAAATTTAGAAATAGTAATTCTAAAATTGATGAAATTGAAAAGCAACCCGCGTATAAGCGAATGGGTATTGAACTAGATGAAACAGATAGTAGCGACACCAACCTATCTCGTACGACAGTAAATACCGATGACGATGACATAGATTTACGATCAAACAATTCTTTTTTGCACGATAATGTAGATTAAACTGGACTTTACTTACATAAAAAGCCGCTCCATTGGAGCGGCTTTTTTGCTTGTCGTGACCTCGGAGGGATTAAATTTCCCATTGGTGCTCAATGTTGCAAATAAGAAACTACGCACCGCACAAATGCGATACGTGTTTTATATTTTCATTCGTTTATAAAAGCCAAAGCCTTTTAACACTTCTGAAAAACACAAAACCACACTGTAAAAGTGTGGTTTCTTGCTTGTCGTGACCGCGGAGGGATTCAAACCCCCAACCCTCAGAGCCGAAATCTGATATTCTATTCAGTTGAACTACGCGGCCTTTATTTGTTGGCTTAGGAGTTCAACTAAATCCCGCAAGGGACAGTTGAACTACGCGGCCTTAATTATTGGTAAGTATATTTGTGTTTATGATAATTTAGCTTTTACAATGGTAGAAATAGTTTTTCCGTCTGCTTTTCCAGCCAATTGACCACTTGCCATTCCCATGACTTTTCCCATATCTGCCATAGAACTCGCACCCGTTTTTGAAATAATATCTTCCACTACCTTTTCAACTTCAGCTTCGCTTAACTGTTTTGGTAAAAATTGTTCTATCACTGCTACCTGAGCCAATTCAGGTTCGGCTAAATCATTCCTTCCTTGTTCTGTAAAAATGGCAGCACTATCTTTACGTTGCTTTACCAATTTTTGTAATAATTTTATTTCTTCGGTTTCAGATAATTCTGCCTTTGCGCCACTTTCGGTTTGTGCTAATAATAATGCCGACTTCACTGCTCTTAAAGATTCTAAAGCAACCGTATTTTTCTCTTTCATTGCCGTTTTTAAGGCGTCCATGATTTGTGTTTGTAAACTCATAAGAAATATAATTTCAGGTGGCAAAGATAGGGAAATTCAATTTCAAAAAATAAAGGAATACAGTATACAAATCTTTTTGAAGATCAAATTAACTTTCTATTTTTATGCTTTATAATTTAAAAACACAAAATGACTAAAATACTTGCTGTAGGTTCCCGAATTAATCACCCCGAACACGGAAAGGGAGTAGTGACCAATGTAGATTCTAAAATGTATTGGGTGACTTTTATTGAAAATGGATTGGAAACCATTCCGTTGGACGATGATTTTGAAGTTATTGAAGCTTCCGAAGATGATTTGGACACCGTGAGCTTTTATGAAGTAGAGAAAACCTTACGCAGTATTTTAAAGAAGTGGAGCGATGTAAGTGAAATTGTACCCATTGCCGATAAGTATAAAGGTGGGACGATGATCCTTCAGCCTAAGGATACTAGTTTAGTGAATAAAGAAATTCCTATAGAAACCTTTTTTCATAAAATAGTGATGTTACGCGACAGGCTCCGTGTCATGGAACAGAAAATAAATTCTAGTAATAATCTTGACGATCAAGAAAAAGTGGATTTGCAGCAATATATTACGCGTTGCTACGGAAGTTTAACTACGTTTAATGTATTATTTAAAAATAATTCGCAGCAATTTAAAGGAGAAAGTAGCAAGTAATAAACCGAATATTTTAGCGTTTTATACAGATTAGCAAGGATTTACAAATAATTAGTACCTTTCGCTTCCCAAATCTGTATGATGCTACTTTTACAAACCGACGAAAATGCAACCTGGTTGGCACCTTATGCCTACACCATTGTATTATTAGGGTTTTGTTTTTTTCTGTTTCGGGTTTTTGAAAATTGGTACGCATCAAAATACGATCGTCCTTTTTATAGGCATTATTTTGTTTTTCGTAAACTATCCTCTCATCAAACCTCTGTACTTAAAAATGAATTTGATTTTTATAACCTGCTTACTAAAAAGGAAAAAAGACAATTTCAGCATCGTGTTGCCGTATTTTTAAAAGATAAAAAGTTTGTAGGAAGAGGAGGACTTGAAATTACAGACCGTATAAAAACCCTAATAGCAGCGGTGGGTTGTATGCTTTCTTTTGGAAGGAAAAACTACGATTATCACCTTATAAACTATATCATTGTCTATCCCGATGAATTTTTCAGCAAATTAAATGATAGCTATCACAAGGGAGAGTTCAACCCGAGGGAAAGAGCGCTGGTGCTTTCTTGGAAACATTTTGAAGAAGGCTATCAAATTTCTAACGATAATCTTAATTTGGGAATTCACGAATTTATGCATGCGATGCAATTGGAATCTAAAAATAGTGCAGATATTGATTCCACTCGTTTTTCGAAACAATTTCAGAATATTTTGCAAAGTTTGACACAGCAGGAAGTAAAAGATAAGTTGGATGCCACTCGCTTTTTTAGAGATTATGCTTTTACCAACCAATATGAATTTATGGCTGTTTTAGCTGAATATTTCTTTGAATCGCCCAAAGATTTTGAAAGTCACTTCCCTGATATTTATGACTCTACGAAAAAGATGTTAAACTTTAGATTTGCAGGCTATTAAATCTTTTTCATTATATCTGAAGCAATAATTTCTGCGTGAACACGAGAGTTTTCTATAAACCATTTATGGGTTTCCATACCGCCACAAATAACCCCTGCCAAATACACTCCTTTTACATTCGATTCCATGGTTTCAGGATTATATTGAGGTAAATATTTACCATCTTCAGAAAGTGAAATTCCAATGTTTCTTAGAAAATCTAAATTAGGTTGATAGCCGGTGAGTGCCACAACAAAATCATTTTCAAGAACTTTATCTCCCACTGGGGTGGAAATTATGACTTTAGTTTCCTTAATTTCTTTGATTTCGGCATTAAAATAGGCTTTGATGCTTCCTTCTTCAATTCTGTTTTCAATATTCGGTTTTACCCAATATTTCACTCTTTGTCCAATACTAGGCCCCCTAACAATCATAGTGACATCGCCACCTTTTTGCCAAATTTCCAGCGCTGCATCCACTGCCGAATTACTGGCTCCCACCACAATCGTTTTTTGCATCACGAATGGATGTGCTTCCTTGTAATAGTGACTCACCTTTGGTAAATTTTCACCAGGAACATTTAAGGTATTTGGGATATCGTAAAAGCCTGTAGCGATAATAATATTTTTTGCAGTGTAATGCTCTTTGTTGCTTTCAATTTGAAAAAGATTGCCTTTCTTTTCAATAGATTGTACCTTTTCATACAGATTGATGTTTAAATCGTAGGATTTTGCAACTCTTCGGTAATATTCTAAGGCTTCATCTCTGTGAGGTTTTGGATTGTTACTTATAAAAGGAATTCCTCCAATTTCAAGCTTTTCCGAAGTAGAAAAAAAGGTCATATTGAGAGGGTAATTAAAAAGCGAGTTCACCAAAGCCCCTTTTTCTAAAACCACATAATCCAATTTGTTCTTTTGGCATTCCAGAGCACAAGCAATGCCAATGGGGCCTCCTCCAATAATAAGTACGTCTTTTTCTTTCTTCAAAATTAATCTTTGAAGCAAAGATAAAAAAAGCCTGCTTGAGCTATCAAACAGGCATCTAATTATTATGAAAAGGAACTATTTTTTCACCATTATTTTTTGAGTAAAAGTGTTATTGCCTTGCTTTGCTATAAGAATATACAATCCTTCGCTTAGCCTATTTGCACTCCATAATTCTTGTGAAATTGTAATGGTGTCTACCTTTTGACCTAATATGGTAAATACTTCTATGGAATCTAATAATTGAGTTTCAATCGTATTTAATTTAAATTCTGAGCCCATTGTTGGGCTTACTAAAACTTTACTTTTTTTAAAATCTTTTATAGCCAGCGTAGCATCTCGAAAAACCACAGCATTGGGTTGCAATAGACCGCCAGAGCCACTGCTTACAATACTCCCTTCAAAACTTCCGTCATTGAGAAATTCATCTATTTGACCAGGGCCTCCGTTTCCAACCACATAATTAAAATTAACTGGATGTATGGCAAATCCTTCAGGTTGTGTAACCGATGTTGTAAAAGTTTCAATATGATTCCCATTGTTATCAAAACGCTCAATATTTCCACCATTCCAATTTAAAACTAATATGTTTCCCCCTTGTTCCACAAAGACATTTGTAGGACCCGATAAATTGGTGTCAATTAGCACACCTTCAGAATTTCCAGCACTATCGAACTTAGTAACCGTATTACTTCCATAAGATCCCACATAGATATTTCCTGCCAAATCAAAATCCAATCCAACACTGCGTCCAACGCCAGTATCTGTATATTCTCCTAGAGGCGTGCCATCTTGTTCAAATCGTAAAATTTTGTTGTCTGAATTACTCCATTGTACCACATAAATGGTATTGTCGGGTCCTATTTTCATACGGGTTGGGCCGCCGGGAACAGCTGCGAAATCTTCAATATAAGCACCAGTCGTTGCATCGTGCTTCATGATTTTGTTTCCTATTAAACAAGAAATAAGCACGACTCCTTGATCTTCCAAAAATAGAATGTCTTGTGGCCAACCTACATTATTAGCAGCAAAAGCGTCACTTGAGATAAACACCTGTGGGTTACTTCCATCCAAATCATATCGTAAAATTTGTGACGTTGGAATGTTGAAATTTCCTGCGTCACTTACATAGATATAATGTGAGGTTTGGGCAGAAATAGCGATTGTCATTAACAGTATAAATACCGAGAGAATACGTTTAATTGCTTTCATAGTATAGTTTTTAATGTTTCTGAAAGCTAATATCCTACTATACAAATAGTAAAGGGTTCAGATTTATAAAAATGGACTCTTTTTTTATAAACTAAGAGGTGAGCACAGTATCTCTAAATTGGGTAGGAGTGCAGTGGAATTCTTTTTTGAAGGCATTGTAGAAAGTTGCTTTGTTGTTAAAACCCACATCAAAATAGATGCTTTTTATACTGTAGTCTGGGTTTTCTATTAATAACCGTTTTGCCTCTTGTAACCGATAATCATTAATAAATTGATTAAAATTTTTACCCGATTTTTTATTAATCACTTTTGAAAGTAAATGCGTAGAAAAACCTAAGTCATCGGCTAAATTAACCAACCGAAGTTCATTGTCGATAAAAGGTTTTTCGGTTTCCATGTGCTTGGTGAGTTTTTGAAAGAGTTCATTCATTAACGATTCTTCAAAAGAGGCGTCTTTATCCTTGTTGGGGAGGAATAATTCTGCAAAAAACTCTCCATCAAAAACTTCCGGTTGTTTTATAATGAAAAAGCCAATAGCGTAAATAGACAGGCTCATAGTGATAGAAATCATATAATCCCACTCGCTATTAAAAAATGAAAATTGCACCAAAACATAATACGAAATATAGGCTAAGGTGAAGATGACGAATAGCAAAACCAATACGTTGCTCCAGCGAGACCGTAGTTTTTCAAATTGAGTCGTGGCCTTTCTTTTATAAATCTGAAGAAAAATTAATAGTGAATACACTCCCATATGGATGGCAATAAACCATGGGTTCATGGAAAACCAGCGCCATGGGACTTGTATTTCAGCTATGTTAAACTGATTGGCTAATATGGCGAGATAGGTGACCAATACTAAAAAGGCAGGTAAAAAATGTAACCCAAAATTGAAGGATACTTCCTTTTTATGAAGGTTTAAAAAATAGAGATAGAGCAACGGTCCAGCAGTATAATAGCAAACATGTGGGAGTAATTGTAAATAGGGAAAAACTTGCTCGTACCGAGTCCAATACAACACATACTGAAAAAGAATCACTGAAAACGCCAAAACCAAAAACCCAATGGGGAGGTTTTTTCTGTCTTTCATAAATAAGATGGAAATAAAAAGGAACAATCCCATAGCCACAGCTAAAAGGAATAGTGATGTCCAAGAATCGAAAGAAGGCGTTGCTTGCATTTTCAAGATTTAGTTTGAAAATTACAATAAAGCTACTAAAAGAAGTTTAAAATTATAAATATTGACCTTTATTGCGTCATTTCCTTTAGTCCGGCAATGGTTTCGGTAGGGTTTTGTGAGCCAAACACATAGCTTCCAGCAACCAATACATCGGCTCCGGCATCCTTCAGTTGTTTGGCATTTTTATTGGTAACGCCACCGTCAATTTCAATTTTGGTGGAAGCACCTTTTTCAGAAATTAACTTTTTTAGGGCTTTTACTTTAGAATAGGTATTTTCAATAAAGCTTTGCCCGCCAAATCCTGGATTGACACTCATTAAACACACCAAATCGATATCCTGAATGATATCCTCCAATAAATGAATAGGCGTATGCGGATTTAATGCCACTCCTGCTTGCATTCCTTCGGCTTTTATAGCTTGAAGGGTGCGGTGAAGATGGGTACATGCTTCATAATGCACTGTGAGTACATTGGCACCCAAGGAAGCGAATGTGCTAATATATCTATCGGGGTCCACAATCATTAAATGAACATCAATGGTTTTGTTGGCGTGTTTGCTAATGGCTTTTAATACCGGCATTCCAAACGAAATATTAGGCACAAAAACACCGTCCATAATATCAATATGAAACCAATCTGCTTGGCTTTGGTTCACCATTTCAATATCACGTTGAAGATTGGCAAAATCGGCTGCTAAAATAGAAGGGGCAATAAGGGTGTTACTCATAATTATAGAAGAAAGGGATTTAACATGCGTTGAATATTTTTTGATAGATGATGAAGGTCATTTTTGCTTAAATAGGTCTTCACTTGGTCTAATTGACTGTTGGTTTTAACAATATTAAACTCTGAACTGTAGGCACTAAAAATAGGATACTTTATTTGATAATTAATAATGTTCACAATATCTGTATGCCTTTCATCCTCACAAATTTTATTGAGGTAAAGGTCTTCAATTACTTTCTTTTTACCCTCTAAAACCTGAAAAAAATTTCCAAAACCATACAAGAGAATTCCTTTTATGTCATTAGCATTATTATTTGTTTGCGTAGTAACAAATATGTCCTCAATTTCTAGGTCCGTTAAGCCCTCTTTAGCCTTGCTTATATAACAAATAGTATGATTCATTAATAATGGGTAGGTGTTGTTAGCATAAAGATATAAAAAAAACCTCCGGTAATCAGCCGGAGGTCATTCATCAATCAAAAAACGAACAGTCTTTATTTCCAAGAAGGAAACTATATACTGTTGTTGCTATTATGGGTCGGTGCCTGAGCGGTGTCGAAGGCTAGCCCAAATACGTTTTCAAGATTTTACTTCTTGAAGTATGCTTTAAGCGTCTAATCGCTTTTTCCTTTATCTGTCTCACACGCTCACGGGTAAGATCAAACGTTTCACCAATTTCTTCTAAGGTCATTGGGTGTTGATTCCCTAAACCAAAGTACAAACGGATTACATCTGCCTCACGAGGTGTTAAGGTTTCCAAGGCACGCTCAATTTCGGTACGTAACGACTCGTGTAATAAGGAACGGTCTGGATTAGGCGACTCCCCGCTACGCAATACATCGTATAGGTTAGAGTCTTCTCCTTCTACCAAAGGCGCATCCATAGATACGTGACGTCCAGAGTTTTTCATAGACTCTTTTACGTCGTTAATTGTCATATCCAACTCTTTTGCAATTTCTTCGGCTGAAGGTGGACGTTCGTGTGCTTGCTCAAGGAAAGCAAAGGTTTTGTTTATTTTATTAATGCTTCCAATTTTGTTAAGAGGAAGACGTACAATTCTAGATTGTTCGGCCAAGGCCTGTAAAATGGACTGACGTATCCACCACACGGCATACGAAATAAACTTAAATCCTCTTGTTTCGTCAAAACGTTGTGCAGCTTTTATAAGCCCTAGGTTTCCTTCGTTAATTAAATCTGGAAGGGTTAAACCTTGATTTTGGTACTGTTTTGCAACCGAAACAACGAAACGAAGGTTGGCTTTGGTTAATTTTTCCAAGGCGCGTTGGTCACCCGCTTTAATGCGCTGTGCCAATTCTACTTCTTCGTCTGCGGTGATTAAGTCAACTTTTCCAATTTCTTGTAGATACTTGTCTAAGGAAGCGGTTTCTCTGTTAGTAACCTGCTTGGTAATTTTAAGTTGTCTCATTAAAGGGTCTCCTTGCTTTTAAGTTAAATTTTTCCTTTCGTATAGGGTTATACGTAAAACAGCACCTAAATGTTACAATAGGATGGGTTTTATTTTAAAAGGAGGGTGATTTTTGTAGGATTTTTTGAAGGAATTTATAGGGTATATACGGGTGTTGTAGATTGTTTTATAAAGGTTTAAAAATTGTTTCAGGATTTTCTGATGTCAGTCGACCGTAAAAACTAATAGCATATTTGTTTGTCATTCCAGCAATAAAATCACAAATAACTCTGGGTTTTTCTAATTCGTTAACTTGAGTATATATTTCTTGGTAATCTTTTGGGAGTAGTTGAAATCCATTTTCTTTATAAATAGTGTCAAAAATTTTTTTTACAATTTCTTTTCCTCTTAATTCAGCAATCTTTAATTTGGGTGATAGTATCTGTGATTCATAAATTAACGTCTTTAAAACTTCAATTTCTACCCTTGTTTCATTATCTATAAATGCACTAGAAAGAATTGGATTTTCATTATTAATATTAATTGATACATTTCTTATAAATTTTCCAACAAGTCGTGAAGTAAATTGAGTTCTGAATGATCCATTTGAAGCAATATTCTGTGAGCTCCTATATGCGTTACCGACATGGAAATAAATAATTTCATCTTTATTATCCTCTGTAATTTTTATTTTATCAATTTCTTCAGTAGAATTTAAAATTGCACCAAACATTGAAATTAAAACCTCACTGATTGAATCTGCGTTTAGATTCAAATTGGTCCTTAAATTAACTGATTTCACTACTCTTTCTAACAATGCAGGGTTAGGGTAAAGAAGATCAATCGGAGTTAAAAAGTTTGCTTTAAATGAATCTTCTAAATCGTAATTACAGTAAGCAATATCATCAGCAACATCCATTATCGAACATTCCAATGTTTTCAACTTAGAATTTTTATTTTTACCGACTAACTTCTCTTTTAGTTTAGAAATTATATCTTCCTCTGATTTGTAGAATCCCTTGACAGGTTTTATTTTTTCATTTCTCCCCTTATGGTATTCTTCTCTTTCTTTTCTTGAAAAAGGAATAACATTATCATATTTTAGAATTGAAGCTATAGACCTTAAGGTTAAATTTAGTCCTTTACGTATATCATTTTGATCATCATTTATGCCAGAAAGGTATTGCTCATCAATAAGCTTTTTTTCAATCTTAGTTAGTATACGAAGGGTTTGTGCATTTCCTTCAAACCCGCCAAAATCTAACATACACTCATCTAAGGCTTCTTCACCCTGGTGACCGAAGGGGGGATGACCCAAATCATGTGCTAAGGAAGCAAAAGAAATTAGATCTTCATCGATTTTCATTTTATGCTCATAATTAATTTTTCGAGCAATTGATTTTGCAATTTGTGCAACCTCTAGTGAATGAGTAAGTCGATTTCTGAAAAAATCTGATTCATTATGAGGAAATAATTGGGTTTTACCAGTTAATCTTCTAAAACTGGGACTATGAAGAAGTCTAGCATAGTCACGCCAATACTCTGACCTATAGACTTCAGGGTCGAGAGTTGATTCGTTTTCTTTACCGAATCTTTCGTAATCGTTTTCTGAATAGAGATTCAAATGAAAGTAATTATTGTCCTTTGGAAAGCCTAGTTCCAGAAGATGTAGACTTTGTTTGCACGTGCGCCCTTAATTTAGTAGGGACATAAATTGTTTTTGATGTAACTCTATTTGATTGGGCAATTATTTTACCCGTTGCTGCGTTTCTAGTACGTTTGGCCATATGTAAATATAGTAATTAAATTCTTAAAATACTCAAAATTCAAATATCCTGCCAAAATTTGAAAAATTAGTTGGAACTCATAATATAAACTATTTTATCGTCGATATACAGATTGTCTTATCCAAAGAAAACAAATTACCCTTTTTGCATCACTTCTTTTAAAGTTTCCACTTGGGTACGTAGTAATTTATTTTCTTCTCGTAGCTGTTCCAGTTCCTCTTGCAGGGCAAGCGTAGGGTCTGGGGCGTTGGTGGTAAAGTCTGGGGGGAGTTGTGCGGCAAGGTCTGCAAAGAAGTTGTGGTTTAAGCCTAAAGAGAGGTGCCATAGAATCCTGCACGTTACACTATCCTGTTTTTGGTACCGCATGATACTGTTTGAGCTTTTGCCCATAATCTTACTAAGTGTGGCCTTACGGGTACGATGCTTTTTAAAATACGCTTTTAACTCTTTGCCTATCGAAGGCATTGGGCAGTCTTGTAGGGTGTATTTTTTGTAAGCCATAGATGGTGGTTTTTAATAGTTAAATGATGGTTTATAGGAGTTAAATGATGGTTTTTAGATATTTAATGATGATTTTTAGGAGTTTAACTATGGAAAATAGTAGTTAAATAATGGTTTTTAATAATTTAACTATGGAGAATGGTATTTTAATTATGAAATATGATAGATAAACTATGGTTAGTACTATTTTAAGTATGGAATATCATATTTAAACTTGCAAAAAGCATCCTTTTTTCTTTTAAACTATGCGCAAAAAATACGGGCAAAGCCCGTACCTTTTGGGGGAGTAAAAAAACTAGGGAGTTTCTGTGTCGTCCTCTGGTCTTCCCCCTTGTCCTGCAAAGCGTGGTTTTAGCCTGTCGTAACTATTCTGCGCACCCGGGATACCCGTACGTGCCATGCTCTCGTACATATTATACGCGCCTGTTGCCATGCCGTAGGCTTCGTGTCCTGCTACACGCTTAAGGTCGTCTAGCTTTTGCACAATGTTTGCCGTACGGCTGGTAATGGTTTCTACCTGCTCAAACAACTGTAAGTCGTTGGCAAGGGAATCTTTGCTATAGGTTGCTGTAATGCCTGGAAGTGGGTTGGTGTTCATCTCGTCCAGCACTTCCTCGGCAAAGACTTTGTTGTTTACGCTTATAGCATTCAAGCTACTGCGTTCTTCTGGCGTAAGGGTGCTGTCTGGTAAAGCGGCTTCTATTACCGCAAGGCTGTCCATAATTTGAGTGATTACGGCACCGTCTAGTACTTGATTGAGTAGGTTTTGACTTGTATTACTCATAGTTTTAAAAATTAATGATTCGTAAACCACTAAATAAAAAAATCGAGTTTTTTGTGTCAAGAGGTAAATACCCCTTTTTTATACAGGATTTTTCCTGTGGAAATAGACAGGGTTTTTCCTGTTTTTACACAGGGTTTTTCCTGTTTGGTATCATGTAAATAAAAACGCCCCTTAATAGTAAGAGGCGTTTTTATTTTAATGTAGAGTGTAAAACTTTTATTCGATTACTTCATAAGTAAAACAAGAATTACCTTGATTTCTTGAAAATTCTGTGCCACTAAAATAGGTGTGGAAATTGGGTTTAGCGATTAAACCGCTATTAGCGTTATAGGTTTTTGGCAACAGTGGTAACAAATACTATATTATTTAATATTGGTTAAATCTTGCCTTCCAATAATAGTCATTATTTCGACAACATTATTATTTAATTTGTAGTAAATACTGTCCGATCCACATACGCAACGCCGGTATCCTTTTTTTATAAAATCAACAGATTCGAATGAGAATGGTCTTTGTGCAATGATTTCGAAATATTCGAAGAATGAATTGTAATATAACTCAGCTTGTTGAATTCCAAATTTTTCAACTCCATAATGATAAATTCTAATTAAATCTGCTTTAGCAGTATTACTTAATTTATAATTATTCATTAAGAGTTGACTTGGCTTGATTTAGGATCTGTTCTTTATTGTCGGTTGTAAATCCGCTTTTTTCAGCTTGCTCAATTTTAGCTTTTATCCAATCAATTTGCACTTGTTGTTTTCTAACTTGTCGAATTAAGTCATTCACAAGTTCGCTTTTGCTGGAATATTCATTTTTATTAACCTGTGCTTTTAACCATTCATCATTTGGCTTAGTAAATGAAATACTTTGTCTTGACATAATCTTTATTTTGATGTAATATTACACCAAAAACGAATCAAAAGCAAATTTTTCTGCTATTGTTGTCAACGAGTTTGTAATAAGAATAGTTGCGGGTACGTATGTGTTATCTTTCGGTTTAAACCATAAAATAAAAAAACGCCCCTTAGTAGTAAGAGGCGTTTTGGGTATTATGGTAAGAGATTCCTGCCCTTATCTACCGATAGGCAGGTTCGCAGGAATTTGTTAATCTCTTTTTCTATCTCTATCGCGGTTTCTGTTATCGCGACCTCTGTTATCTCTACCTCCAGAACGGTTATCGTCACGTTTTGGACGATCTACATAGCCTTCTGGCTTTGGTAATATTGCTTTGCGAGATACTTTTTCTTTGCGTGTTCTTGAATCTATACCAAAGTATTTTACATCAAACACATCGCCCATTTTCACTACATCGCTTACATTTTCGGTGCGTTCCCAAGCCAATTCAGATACGTGTAATAATACTTCGTTTCCGGGTGCTTCGGTATATTCTACTACGGCTCCAAAGTCAAGCATTTTAATCACTTTTACTTCGTATATGCTGCCAACTTCTGGCTTAAACGTAATAGAATCTATCTTCGCTAAAACAGCATCAATCCCTTCTTGTCCCGTACCAAGGATTTCAACAACTCCTTCTTCGGTTTCTGGATCTTCATTTATGACAATGGTAGTTCCAGTTTCTTTTTGAAGTTCTTGTATTACTTTTCCTCCAGGTCCAATAAGCGCTCCAATATATTCGTTTGGAATTCTTACAGTAACCATTTTAGGCGCATACGATTTTACATCTTTATTAGGCTCTGCAATGGTTTCTGTTAATTTGCCTAAGATATGTAAACGACCGTCTCGAGCTTGTTTAAGGGCATTGACTAAAATCTCGTAAGACAAACCTTTTACTTTAATATCCATTTGGCAAGCGGTAATACCGTCTGCTGTACCCGTTACTTTAAAGTCCATATCTCCTAAGTGATCTTCATCCCCTAAAATATCTGATAATACAGCGTATTTTCCGCTTTTTGCATCAGAGATTAATCCCATAGCAATACCCGATACTGGTTTTATCATTTGTACTCCCGCATCCATCAACGCCATAGTACCAGCACAAACGGTTGCCATAGAAGAGGAACCATTACTTTCTAGTACTTCAGAAACAACTCTTACGGTATAAGGACAGTCTTTAGGAACCATTCCTTTAAGGGCGCGTTGTGCTAAATTCCCGTGTCCTACTTCACGACGAGACGTTCCACGAATTGGACGTGCCTCACCTGTTGAAAAAGGAGGGAAGTTATAATGTAAGTAGAAACGCTCTTCTCCTTCTTGTGATGGCATATCAATTTGATTTGCATCACGAGAGGTTCCTAATGTTACCGTGGCTAAAGCTTGTGTTTCACCTCTTGTAAAGATAGCCGAACCGTGAACTGAAGGTAAATAATCTATTTCGCACCAAATATCACGAACATCGGTAGTCTTTCTACCATCTAGACGTAATCCTTCGTCTAAGGTTAGATTTCTAATGGCCTCTTTCTCTGCTTTGTAGTAATACTTAGCAATTAGGTTTCCAAAATCTTCTTGTTCTTCTTCAGAAAAAGATGCAATAATCTCATCTTTAATTTCTGAAAATGCCAAGCTACGTTCATGTTTTGCAGAACCTGCTTTGGCAATAGCGTATACTTTATCGTACGCCATATCGTACACTTTCTTTTCAAGGTCTGCGTCTTCGCGCTCTCCTTCATATTCACGCACTTCTTTTTTGCCAAAAGCTTCGGCAAGTCTCAATTGTGCAGCACATTGTACTTTAATGGCTTCGTGAGCGGCTTTAATAGCTTCTGTCATTTCTTCTTCAGAAATTTCATTCATCTCACCTTCAACCATCATGACTGAATCTGCAGAAGCACCTATTACCATGTCGATATCAGACTCTGCCAATTGCTTGAAAGAAGGGTTAATGATAAATTCACCATTAATACGTCCCACACGTACTTCAGAAATGGCACACTCAAATGGGAAGTCGGACAACTGAATGGCGGCAGAAGCAGCCAATCCAGCCATGGCATCTGGCATCACGTCTTCGTCGTGTGACATTAATTGTATCATCACCTGGGTTTCAGAATGATAATCTTTTGGGAATAATGGACGCAATACACGATCCACTAAACGCATCGTTAGCACTTCCCCATCGCTTGGTCTGGCTTCTCTTTTAAAGAATCCACCAGGGTAGCGTCCTGCTGCGGCAAATTTTTCGCGATAATCTACCGTTAAGGGTAAAAAGTCTAAATCTGCTTGTTTGTAGTTAGACACTACGGTACAAAGCAGCATACAATTACCAGATTGTACAACAACAGAGCCGTGCGCTTGTTTTGCTAGTTTTCCGGTTTCGAGCGTAATGGTACGTCCGTCACCTAGGTCTATGACCTCTTTAAATACTTTAGGTATCATTTGTTTTTCATTAGTACTCTGTAGCATATATGCAAAAGAGTACGGTTAATTAATGGTCTTTTGACTGTTTTTCAGTCGTGTTGTTGTGTTGTTGTGGTTTGACCAATGAAAAACTAAGGGTAGCTTTTTCTATTTCAAAAAAAGTGTTTCAGAAAACTTCTGAAAAACTAAAAAGGGGCATAAAGCCCCTTACTGTATTACTTACGTAATCCTAATTCTTTTACAATGGCACGGTATCTTAAAATATCTTTCTTCATTAAATAATCTAATAAAGAACGACGCTTACCTACCATTTTCACCAAAGAACGCTCTGTGTTGTAGTCCTTGTGGTTGCTTTTAAGGTGTTGCGTTAAATGCTCAATACGATGTGTAAATAAAGCGATTTGACCTTCGGCAGAACCTGTGTCATTAGCACCTTTACCGTGCTTTTTGAAAATTTCTTGTTTCTTTTCTGATGTTAAATACATGCCAATATTATTTTAAATGATTTTTATGTATGCGACTCGTTTTAAATGAATCAGCGTGCAAAGATACTTCTTTTCAAAATACTTGCAAGTAATCTGTTGAAATTCATTTTAATTAACAAAAAATTAAACTTTTACAAATTTGGCAAGTCATAATACCGAAAACAATAAATAACAATAGTATGAAACCAAATTTTTTAAAAGTAGGAATGATAGTACTCTTTACTGTTGGATTTCTGTTTACGGGATGTAGTAAAGACGAATCGCAAACTGAAGAAAGTGAAACGGCATCTTTAACTGCCGAAGAATCTAAGCAAAGTGCTGAAGCAGACGCAACGTCTAATGATGTATTTACTATGCTCGAAATGGCATATGCCGAAATTGAAGAAGCCGAAGGTAGAAATGCCAGCTTATTTCCAGACTGTGTCACTATTACTATTTCTTCGGAAAATGGAGTAACC
This sequence comes from Flavobacteriaceae bacterium, assembly GCA_034670265.1. Classification (GTDB taxonomy): domain Bacteria; phylum Bacteroidota; class Bacteroidia; order Flavobacteriales; family Flavobacteriaceae; genus Halomarinibacterium. The sequence continues at coordinate 278,801 of JAXMNU010000004.1, forward strand.
TTTGTAACCTTGGACTTCGGTTTAGGATGTCAACTCAATAACGGAGCTTTTGTCACTGGGATTGTCAATTTAACGTATAGTCAAATTGTGGCTGGAACACGCACTATTACCGTAACCTTTGATAACTTTACACATAATAACAAAGGGATAGCTGGAGGTGGAACTATTTACAGAGAAAGAAACAATGCTCAAGGAAACCCGCAATCAACTGTGAATGTGAATATTGATGTAACTTTTCAAAACGGAACAGTTGCAGATGTGCAAGGAACCCGTGTGGCAGAATGGATTGAAGGCGTAGGCAGTGGTACTTGGCTAGATAATGTATTTTCTATAACGGGGGATCGCGATATTGAGTTTAGTACAGGTTTTACACATCATGCAGTTGTGGTTGAAGCACTTCGTAGAGAAGTAACGTGCGACCATTTTGTGAGTGGCGTAATAGAAATTACAAGAAACAATGGGAATGGAGCACTGGATTTTGGCGATGGAACGTGTGATAATCTAGCTGTTTTAACCATTAATGGTGAAGATATCATCATTATTTTACCTTAATAACTTGGTTAATAGTTTTTTTTGAAGGAGTAGGGTAACCTGCTCCTTTTCTTTAATTTTACACTTAATAAATACATTTAGGATATACTTTTACGTTACTAATACAAGCAATTATAATTTAAAACCTTAACTATGAAAACCCTACTAAAGAAAATTGCCCTACTTTCTTTTGCTGCCACAGCGCTAATTTTTACCTCTTGTAAAAAAGATGATGATGGTAATGAACCAGATGTGATAAACTATTCTGCAGAAAATACGACTCGTGTTGCTCAAATGGATAATATTGTAGAAGCTTCTGGGAATATAGCAGAAAGTGGTTATATAAAAATTGAAGAACCTTCACAATTAGCAAGTTCATTTTTCCCTTCGGCTTGTCCAACCTTCGAAATAAGTGGAGGAGGGAATGGTTCAGGGACTATTGTTGTTGACTTTGGAACAAGTTGTCAATTATTAAATGGTGCTCTTGTTTCGGGGAAGATTAATTTAGAATATTCCGCTCTTACAGCTGGTATAAGAAATATTGATTATCAATATGAAGACTTTACATATAATGGTAACGGAGTATCTGGAGGAGGAACCATTACAAGAGATATAAGTACCAATGTTCCTAAATCAATTATTGATGAGGATATTGTGGTTACATTTACTGGAACTACTATTACCGGGACCAGAACTGGAATTAGAATTACCGAATGGGTAGAAGGTTATGGTAGTGGTACTTGGACAGACAATGTTTTTGAAATTGAAGGAAACTGGCAAACCAATTTAAGTAATGGTTTTTCTCGAACAGGAGAAGTCACTCAAACCTTAGTGCGTAAAGCGAATTGTCCTTATCTAGTAAGCGGTAAAATTACGGTAACTCAAGAAGGGTTAACTGGAATTTTAGATTTTGGTAACGGAGTTTGTGATCAATTTGCCACGATAACATTTAATGGACAAGAGTTCCCAATTATTCTAGGAAACTAAAAAGACATCATGTATAAACTAAAAAACCCGCCAATTGGCGGGTTTTTATTTATTTTTTTATTATTTTTTTTGAATACGTTTTATCCCCAATTTTAACTTTTATTAAATAGAAACCAGAACTCCATTTTGAAGTGTCAAGCTTTAAAGATTTTTCATTTGGAAGTAATTGTTCAATTATTTTTCCTGAGTTATCAAATACAGATATTTCACTAATAATTTCTTGATGGGTGATGTAAGCCTCCTGTAATATAGGGTTGGGGTAAATGGATGGTGATAAAAAATCATACTCAGTAGTTCCCAGCGACCAGCCAATGACGTCACTTAACCTTATAATCCAAAAATCAAGGTTCCCATAATTGATAGTAGTTTTATCTCCAGATATATCTGAACTTGAATTACCGGTCAGTAAAATGGTATCTGAAGGTTCAATTTGAATAGCAGTTGATGAATCAGAACCACTACCACCAATGGTGTTTTGATCCATAATTTCACCTTGTGCGTTTAAGGAAAGCAACCAAATATCTCCAGGTCCATAAGAATCTTCTAGTTTGTCACCAGAAATATTAGATTCCGAATAACCTGTAACAATATACTTGTTTGCATTTACTTCAATAAACATTCCGCCAATATCATATCCACTTCCTCCAATAGTATTATCCCATTCGATAGCTCCAAACTCATCTAATTTCACCACCCAATAATCTTGGTCTCCAATGTTGTTTTCTGTTTTGTCAGCAGAGATATTTGACTCCGAGGATCCAACAATCATATATCCTCCATCATTAGTAGGAGTAATAGTACTTAATCTATCTCTATCAGTGCCGCCAATGGTGTTATCCCAAATTACGTTTCCAAAATTATCCGTTTTCACAACCCAATAATCTAATTCTCCTATATTATCTTCTGTTTTGTCTCCTGAGATATTAGATCTAGACCACCCTCCTAAAATATATCCGTTTGCGGTAGAATTTATATCAAAAAGAGAGTCAGAAGCATCTCCACCAATAGTTTTATCCCATAAAACCTCACCATCATCATTGATTTTAACTAACCAAAAATCGGATTCCCATCCAGCACCAATGCTATTTTCTGTTTTATCTCCAGAAATATCTGAATAAGAATATCCAGCCAAAATATATCCACCATCATTAGCAGGAATCAACTCATCAAGACTATCAATTCCATCGCCACCAATTGTATTTTCCCAGATAATCTCTCCAGTAGCGTCGAGTTTCATTACCCAATAGTCTGGACCAATCCCTATATTATCTTCAGCCTTATCACTTGAGCTATCAGACAATGAACTTCCAGCTACGATGTAACCACCATCATTAGTTGCAATTATATTTCTTGCTACATCAGTATCCGTACCACCAATGGTGTTTTGCCATTCAATAGTAAAATCTGAATCGACTTTAATTATCCAAAAGTCTTGTTCTCCTATATTATCCTCTGTCTTTACACCAGAGATTGGCGACATAGAACTTCCTGCCATAATGTAACCCCCATCTAGAGTATTTACTGTACTAATACATGCATCATGACTTGAACCTCCAAAAGAATATTGAGATAATATAGTAGGGTCCTGAGCTCTAATTGCTGTAGTAGCAATTAAGGCAAATAAAAAAGTGATTAAACAGGTCTTCATTTAATAAATATAAAAAAAACCCGCCAATTGGCGGGTTTTTTTATGCTAACTCTTTTTCTCTTAAGGGTCGATTTTGAATTAAATCTATGTACAGATTAATATTTCGTTTTAAGTCTTTACGATGAGAGATAAAGTCTAGGAAACCGTGTTCCAATACAAATTCTGCCGTTTGAAATCCATCTGGGAGTTCTTTTCCAGTAGTATCTCTTACCACACGTGGTCCAGCAAACCCAATTAAGGCTCCTGGTTCGCTAATATTAATATCTCCTAACATAGCAAAAGACGCGGTGGTTCCTCCTGTGGTGGGATCGGTACATAACGAAATGTACGGTATTTTGGCTTTAGAAAGCTGTGCTAATTTGGCACTTGTTTTTGCTAACTGCATTAAAGAAAGTGCTGCTTCCATCATTCTAGCACCACCACTTTTTGAAATGATAATAAAAGGTAATTTCTTTTTTAAGGCGTAATCTGCAGCACGAGCAATTTTTTCGCCAACGACACTTCCCATAGATCCTCCAATAAAGCTAAAATCCATACAAGCAATAACAATGTCATTTCCCATAGATTTACCTACGGCTGTTCGAACAGCATCCTTTAAACCTGTTTTTTCCTGTGCGTCTTTTAAACGATCTGGATATTTTTTTGTATCCACAAAATTAAGTGAATCCTTAGAGGTTAAGTTTTTATCTAATTCTTTATACTTGTTGTCATCAAAAAGAATTTCGAAATATTCTTTACTGCCAATACGAACATGATAGCCATCTTCTGGACTCACATAAAAGTTTTTTTCTAGCTCTTCGGCATCTACAATTTTACCCGTAGGTGATTTGTACCAAAGCCCTTTTGGGACATCCTTTTTTTGATCTGTAGGAGTTTGAATTCCCTTTTTTGTTCTTTTAAACCAAGCCATATAGAGGAGTTTGTCTTGTTTTTATAGTGTGTTTACGTTGTTGAGGTCTTCAAAAGCCTGAATCAATCGTTTTTTGAAAGTAACTTCTCCTTCGCGAAGCCATTTTCTTGGGTCGTAATATTTTTTATTAGGAACATCGGCTCCATCTGGATTTCCAATTTGAGTGCGCAGATAATCAATGTTGTTTACCATATAATCTCGAATACCTTCTGTAAAGGCAAATTGAAGGTCTGTGTCGATATTCATTTTAACCACTCCATAGCCAATAGCTTCCCTTATTTCTTCAAGGGTAGAACCACTACCGCCGTGAAATACAAAATCTACTGGATTATATCCTGTATTAAATTTTTTCTGAACAAAATCCTGAGAATTTTTCAGAATAATGGGAGTTAATTTCACATTACCAGGCTTATACACTCCGTGTACGTTTCCAAAAGCAGCAGCTACTGTAAATTGATTGCTTACTTTCATTAATTCTTCATAAGCATACGCTACTTCTTCGGGTTGGGTATATAATTTTGAACTATCTACATCACTATTGTCTACACCATCTTCTTCACCACCAGTAATTCCTAATTCAATTTCTAAGGTCATATCCATTTTGCTCATTCGCTCAAGATATCGTTTGCATATTTCTATATTTTCCTCGATAGGTTCTTCGGAAAGATCTAACATATGCGAACTATACAAGGAGGTTCCTGTTCTTTTATAATAATCTTCACTTGCAGTAAGCAGTCCATCTACCCAAGGGAGTAAATTTTTTGCGCAATGGTCGGTATGAAGAATCACGGTTGCTCCATAGGCTTTTGCCATTTCATGGATATGAAGGGCTCCAGCTATTCCACCAGCAATGGCAGATTTTTGATTATCGTTAGAAAGACCCTTTCCAGCATTAAATTGAGCGCCTCCATTGGAAAACTGAATCATCACAGGAGCATTTAGTTCTGCTGCTGTTTCTAGTACGGTATTAACTGTATTAGATCCAACAACATTGACTGCGGGCATAGCAAATTTCTTTTCTTTTGCTAGTTTAAAAATTTCCTGAACATTTTTTCCAGTGACAACGCCTTTGGGAATATGGTGACTCATAGTTTTATGGGATATGAATTAACAAAAATAAAAAATTAAAATGGTTTAGAACGGATAGTTGATGCCTATGTTGTAAACAGCATTAGCAAAATTGTATTCTTTAAACCAACGATCTCCTATGGCTCTTCCGGGATTGTGTGTTTTAAACCCAACATCAAAACGAATAACGAAGAATCCAAAATCGTATCTTAAGCCAAATCCAGTAGCTAGGGCAATTTCTTTTAAATCTTTTATACCATCAAAACGAAATGCTTCATTCTCGATTTCATCAAAAACATTCCAAATATTTCCTGCATCGGCAAAAAAGGCTCCTTTAAAACTTCCTAATAAGGTATATCTATATTCAGCATTAAAAGCTAATTTAAAGTTGGCTTCATTAAAATCGAGCAAACTACCGCTACTTCCAGGGCCTAAATCGTAGGGTCTCCATCCTCTATTGTCATTGGCTCCTCCGGCAAAATAACTTCGGGTAAAAGGAATAGAGTTGCTATTTCCATATGGGATGGCAATACCACCAAAGGCTCTTACTGCCAATAAAGAACTTCCTGCCAATTGCCAGTGACGAATATAACTTGTTTCAAATTTTGCATATTGTGAAAATACAACACCCAAGACCTCGTTATTTCCTTCAGAGTTTTTTTCAAGGTTGGCCAAAGATGCAATTCCCGATAGCAAATTACCTGCTAACTCAACCTTCCACTGAATCCTAGAAAAACTATTATCATTAATATTTTCTCGACCATCCCTTGTCCAAGTAAAATTAGTGGCTAGAATTAGGTTGTTTTCACTTAGTCTATTCTTTCTTTGAACTATGGAGGTCATTTCTTCAACTAAGTCGCTGGATGCGTTATAAGGGTTTCCGGGTGCAAAGAATGAATTAATAAACATATCTGTTTCGTCGGGAATGACTAACTCATTGTTTTCGTTTTGAAAACTATACTCCACTTCTTCAGCAATTTCGTTTAATCTATCATAAGAAGAAACGTATACATTAAAATAGTTGTTTGGATTTAGATTTCTTACGTATTGCAGGTTTACCAAATCAAACCTATTGGTTCTAATGGTGGAAGGTTTCCAGCGATAGCTAAAAATTCCATTTATGTTTTGTCTGTCTAGCCCAATATTATTTTGAACATTAATACCCGTACTTATGGTTGTGAATGGAGAATTGTATTTAGGGATAAATTTTTCAGTATTAATGGGAAAAAGAATAGATGGGAATGTCAATTTCACATCAAATCCCACATCCGAAGTATTAAAAAACTTACTGCTTGAGTCTGCATTATCTTTTGAAGACCCCACACTTCCGCTTGCCGAAATTTCAAGATTTTCAGCTCCTCTAAATACATTTCTAATTAAAAAACTACTACTAAAACCTATTCCAAATTGTTGAATAGTAGAGGTGTACGCGTCAAAATCTAGCCCAACGGTATATTTTTTTCGTGGTGTTAATAGAATAGTAGTAATTAAACCTGTCCCCGTGGTATCCCTTGGGTCTTCTTGATACGTTATATTAGGATATCTAAAATTTCTAAGTTCACTAATTTGGTTATAGGTTAACGTTCTATCAATGTCTTTAAAAATCCCACCCGGATTAATTGAAATGGCATCTGTAATAGCCTTGGGACGATATTTTAATTCGTCATACCCAAAAAGCTTATAGCCTTTATACTGAACAGAATCTTTAAATGCATTATTTCTGTTTGCGGTTTTATAGTCTGTAATAACGCGAACTTCATTTATGGTATGTACTTTAAATGGTTCGTAGGCGGTGGTATCTCCTCTTCGAATACGCCTGTCCGGGATAATATATTCTATGTGTACTTTGTGTCCTACATTGTTTGTGTCTGCTTCAAAATTTACATAGTCTTGATCAAAGTAATACAAACCAGAATTGCGAAGCTGAAGCGTAATTCTAGAACGTTCATTTTCAAAATTGGCCACATTATATTGCTCGCCAGATTTTATAAATGTTCTGCTTTTAGATTTCTGAAAAAGCGAATCTACTACTGGCGAACTTATTTTTTCCGAAATAGAATCGATTATATAAGGTGTTCTTTTCTGTATGGAGTAAGTTACATTCCCTCTTTTTTCTTTGGTTGAATCTTTTGAAATGGTATAGTCTACATCCACATTGAACCATCCTTTATTGTAAAAATATTTCTTGATTTGTTTAAGGGATTTTTCGGCTTTTTTGTCTTCAATAATAACAGGAGCAGTACCATTTCTTTTTAGCCATTCGTTAAATTTAATTTTACTGCTATCAAGAGCTAACACTTGTTTTTTCGACAAAAAATTATTTAATCTTTTTTCGCGATTGGGTTTTCTTTTTAACCAAGCTTGAAAGGTTGAATCGGGTTTAGGTTCTGCCAGATTATAAATGTGTAAACTAAAAGGAATGCCTAATACAGGAATCCTCGGGTTTGGTTTTTGCGAAATCAAGCTATACACCTCGGCATCTTTGCTTTTTTCTCCATTAATGACTACAAAATTTTCTTCCAGTAAAAGCTCATCATCTTCTAAATGTTTAACGGCATTACACGATGCTAAAAGCACGAGTATTCCTAAAAATAATGATATTTTTGTGAGAGTTTGAGTCAAAGAGTGTGTATTTCTCAATTCAAAAATAGGATAATTTTGATAAGCATAAGCGAAATTAAATTAATAACGAGTCTACAACAAAAAAAGTACCGAAATAAACACGGACTTTTTATTGCCGAAGGAAAAAAAATTATATCCGATTTGGTTTTTGGGGGTGTAAAACTACATGCACTCTTTGCCACAGAAGATGTTTCTGAAATTTCTGAAAACTTCCAAACTATTACTGAGGCTGATTTAAATAAAATTAGCGCATTAAAAAACTCCAATGGCGTTTTAGCCGTTTTTGAAATTCCAACTGAATCAACCATTAAAACTGAAGGATTACAGGTAGTTTTAGATTCGGTACGTGATCCTGGAAATTTAGGTACCATTATTAGACTTTGCGATTGGTTTGGGGTTTCTCAACTTATTTGCTCCTTAGATACGGTAGATTGTTACAATCCTAAAGTGGTGCAGGCGACCATGGGTTCTGTTGCGAGAGTCTCTGTGCAGTATAAAGACTTAATGCCTTTTTTAAAGGAAACAGAACTACCTCTATATACTGCAGTTATGGATGGTGTCAATGTGTATTCAGAAGTATTACCAAAAAGTGCACTTTTAGTAATGGGAAATGAAGCTAATGGTGTTTCAGAAGAAATTCTACAGCTTTCAAAACATAGAATTACGATACCAAATTTCAGTAAAAATAGTGCAACAGAAAGTTTAAACGTAGCAACCGCTACAGGGATTCTTTTAAGTGAATTTAGAAGAACTACTGAAAAGTAAAGTTTAGAAAAATACCTCTAGTAGACATTTTATCGATATTCGAAGTCCAAGGGCTATTAGGGTCGTCGTCGCGCACCAATTCGTCACTGGTTGCAAATACTCCGCGAATTGAAGGTGTAAATTTGAAATAGAATAAGTACAAATCGATACCAAAGCCTAGCTCAAAATAATTGGTTCCACGGGTCATTCTAAATTGCCCTTCGTTATTGTCCTCTGGGTTTTTTTCGTTACTACCTAAATTAATAGACCGTGACATTCCTACCACCACAAATGGCTTTATGTTATTTAACCTCTTGGTAGAAAACTTTAGCAATAAAGGAACGTGGATATAGGTAGATTTTACTTCTCTAAAAAAGTCTAATTCCTCTTCAAAACCTGGAAATATTAAATTACGTTGGGTAAAGTAGATTCCTGGCTCCAAACGGAGGTTTATATAGCGGTTAATACGCATATCGCCAATAAGCCCAACATTAAAACCAAGTTGTTGTTCAACTTCAACATCAGTATCTAAGTCGGTATTTTGGTTGGCGTATTCAAACTTAAAATCGTACTGGTTAAAACCTAAAAAGTATCCCCAAGTAAGAAATCTGTTGTCGAAAGTTTCTAGATTGGCAAGACGTTCTTTGCTAAACAACTGTGCATTCATTTGTTGCGCAAAAAGGCACAATGCTAAAAGTAAAAATAGTTTCTTCATAATCATTTAGTTGCCAAATAAATGGTCGCTACGCCTAAGGTTTGAGGCTTATTTTCCACTTCTATAAACCCAATTTTCCTTAAAATATTGTTTAGTTTTTCTCCGTGAGGAAAAGCAGCCGCACTTTTACTTAAATAACGATACGCCACTTTATCTTTCGAAAAAACTTTTCCAATAATAGGTAAAATTCCTTTACTGTAAATATGGTAACCCTGCTTCCATGGAAATTTTGAAGGAACCGAAGTTTCTAAAATCACAAAAATTCCTTTTGGCGCCAGTACTCTATGTATTTCTGAAAGCCCTTTTTCTAAATGTTCGAAATTTCTGACTCCAAACGAAACTGTAATAGCGTCAAAACTATTATCTGCAAAAGGAAGATTTTCGCTATCCCCTTTTACAAATTCAACTTTTCCGAAAGCCGTATTTTTTGAAACTTTCTTTCTTGCAATGGAGAGCATTCCTTCAGATAAATCTAGACCTACAATCCTTTCGGCCTTTGTTTGTTCTGCAAATTGAAGTGCTAAATCCCCAGTGCCTGTTGCGATATCAAGTATGGATTTAGGATTTTTTTGTTGGACAAATTTTACTACTTTTTTTCGCCATGAAACATCGGTGCCTAAAGAAATTACGCGATTTAAACCGTCGTATTCTTCAGAAATAGTATCGAACATGTGTTCAACTTGTTCCTTTTTATTCAAGGAAGATTCTTGATATGGGGTTACTTTCTTTTCCATAAATGCGGATGCAAAACTACTATTTTTTAATGGAATGATAGAATTTGGAGGTTTTTAAATGAAGTTTCTAAAACCCAATAGGATACTTCTTTTTTGTACCTTTGTACCCTTATTGCACATTCATATTTATGAAAATTATTATTGCCGGTGCCGGTGAGGTAGGATTTCATTTAGCAAAGCTACTTTCTTTTGAGTCGCAAGACATCACCCTAATAGATACTAACAGAGATTCATTGGCGTATGCAGATACCCATTTGGATATACGGGTTATACGTGGAGATGCTACCTCAATAAACGTATTAAAAGATGCCCAAGTAGATAGAACAGACTTGGTTATAGGGGTTACATCTAGTGAAACTACCAACATTACTTGTTGTGTATTGGCAAAGCAATTGGGGGCAAAGCAAACCATTGCTAGAATTTCGAATACAGAATTTTTAGATAATAAAGAAGAAGTAGGTTTTACCAAGTTTGGTATTGATGAGCTAATTTCTCCCGAAGCACTTGCCTCTAATGAAATAGAATTATTGCTAAATCAAAGTGCCTTTAACGATACCTATAAATTTGAAGATGGGGCACTCACCATGATTGGTTTATACCTTTCTCGAACAGCGGCTTTTGTTGGAAAAACAGTAAAGGAAGTAGGGGAAAAATATCCCGAGTTAGATTATGTTCCTATTGCCATACAACGCTATGGAACTCAGTATACTTTAATTCCACGTGGAGATACACAATTTAAAGAAGGGGATCAAGTGTATTTTACAACCACCGAAGAAGGCGTGGAACATATTTATAAACTATCTGGCAAAATAAAAGAAGACATTAAAAATGTCATGATTTTGGGCGGAAGTAATATTGGATGCAAAACAGCTATTGACCTTTGCAAAAGTAAGTTTAATGTAAAACTGATTGAAAACAACAAAGAAAAAGCCTTTGAAATTGCAGATGATATCCCAGATTGTCTGGTGATTAATGGTGACGGAAGAAATGTTGAATTACTTCAGGAAGAATCTATCACCGAAATGGATGCCTTTATTTCTGTAACTGGTAATAGTGAAATTAATATCATGTCTTGCCTTGTGGCAAAATCTAAAGGTGTAAAGAAGGCTATTGCATTGGTTGAAAACATGGATTATTTTCAACTTTCGCATTCTATTGGTATTGACACATTAATTAATAAGAAGCTACTAGCGGCAAATCATATATTTAGATATGTACGAAAGGGTGAAATTGTAGCCATGACCAGATTGAATAACATGAACGCAGAGCTACTGGAGTTTGTGGTTTCGTCTAAATCGCAGGTTTGTGATAAATTGATAAGGGAAATTAATTTTCCAAGATCCGCTATTATTGGGGGAGTGATTAGAAATGGTGAAGGCATAATAGCGCTTGGAGATTTTAAAATTCAAAGCGGGGATCGTATTGTAGTCTGTTGCCTTCCTCAATCCATAAAAAAAGTGGAAAATCTCTTTACGTAATGAGCGTTTTTTCCAAAATAAATTTTAGAATTATTTTTCACCTTATGGGGCTTCTCTTCATGGTAAATGGAGGCTTTATGCTGTTGTCCGCCTTGGTGAGCTTACTTTATGAGGATGGCGTCTTTACCCAAATGGTTTTTGCCTCCATGGTCGCGATTTTTGCGGGGGGGATTATTATGTTGGCTACCAGAAAGCATAGAAAGGAAATTCAGAAGAAAGAAGGGTACATCGTTGTTACTTTTGGGTGGATTTTTATGGCACTTGTAGGAACGCTTCCCTATGTTTTTACTGGAGCTATTCCAAGTTTTACCAATGCCTTTTTTGAAACCATGAGTGGTTACACAACCACGGGAGCTTCCATTTTAAATGATATTGAAATTATCCCTAAGGGAGTGCTCTTTTGGCGAAGTATTACGCATTGGATAGGTGGTATGGGGATTATTGTTCTTGCTATTGCTATTTTGCCATTATTAGGAATAGGAGGGATGCAACTTTTTGCAGCTGAAGCTCCAGGTCCTGGAGGAGATAAGCTTCACCCAAGAATTACCGATACAGCAAAACGATTATGGCTTATATATGTTGGTTATACCGTTGCCGAAACATTATTACTCTGGATTGCAGGAATGTCCTTTTTTGATGCGATAAATCATTCACTTAGTACCTTAAGTACAGGAGGTTTTTCAACTAAAAATGCCAGTGTAGCGCATTGGAATTCTCAACCCATAATTCAATACATTATTATGGTATTTATGTTTTTAGCAGGAACTAATTTTGTATTGAGCTATTTTGCCTTTAAGGCGAAGTTTCAGAAAATATTAAAAGATGAAGAATTTAAATTATATGCTTCATTTATTGTAGGGCTAACCATTGTGGCCGCCTTATTTATTTACTTTTTTGCAAATCACGAAACGGCTGCAATTCAAGACCCCATGGTATTTGGGCCGTTAGAATATGCTTTTAGACATGGTCTATTTCAAGTGTTAGCCATAGTAACCACTACGGGTTTTGTCTCAGCCGATTTTACTACTTGGACACCCTTTTTAACGATTTTCTTTTTCGGACTCATGTTTTTGGGAGGCTCTGCTGGCTCAACCGCGGGAGGGATTAAAATTGTACGTCATTTAATTATGATAAAAAACGGGATTTTGGAGTTTAAACGAACCCTCCATCCTAATGCTATTTTACCCGTTCGGTATAATAATAAAGCTGTGCAGCAACCTATTGTATTTAATGTGTTGGCATTTTTCATTTTGTATATGTTATCTTTTATTGTCGGGGTTTTAGTGTTTTCTGCGATGGGATTAGATTTTGAAACTTCCTTAGGTGGAGCGGCATCCTCTTTGGGAAATGTGGGTCCTGCTTTGGGAGACTTAGGTCCCGTTCAAAATTATAGTGGTTTGCCTTCTGTAGCTAAGTGGTGGTCAAGCTTTTTAATGCTTATTGGAAGGCTGGAATTATTTACGGTTTTAATCTTATTTACGCCGTTCTTTTGGAGAAATCGATAGAGGTTAATCAACGCTTGTAATTTCTATTTCAACACGACGATCAAATTCATCACCTTTTCCAGTAGGATATCGATATGCCATCCCTATGTATCGCATGCGCCTTTTATCGATGCCGTGTTTTGCTAAATAATTGTATAAGGATTGTGCTCTGGCTTCCGAGAGGTTATCCTTGCCAGTTCGTACATTTTTTAAATCTATATAGCGACGTTCATCATCACCACAACAAATATGACCAATGAGCTTAAATCGTACTTTGGGGTGTTTTTTCAGAAAAGAAACCAGTTCTTCTAAAGCTTCTTTACTTTCATCCATGATCACATCTCTATCGGGATAAAACATAATCCCCTGTAACGTAACTTTATCCCCTTTTTTAGGGATCACAAGATTTACAATAGAAGGTTGCGCTTCTTCTACCATGGGTAACTCCATAATTTCACCATCAACTGGAATATGATCTGTTTTTAAATGAATAAGAATATCGACACGCCTATTATTAGCCGTTTCTCCTTCCAACTGACCAAATCCTCGGCTAGATATAATAGTAAATTCACGTAATTCTTTTTTTACATTCTCCGCTCTTTTTCTGGAGAGCTCCATATTGTAACTTTCTTCACCAACACTATTGGTGTAGCCTTTAATGTGTATATCGAAAAGCGATTTATTTTCTAAACTTTTTAAGCTATCCAAAAGTTGAAAATGCTCTGTTGTAAGCTCATACTTATCGTTCTCGTAATACAATGAGAATTTTTTTTCGCTTTCTTGAGCCGAAGCATAGAGAGAAAGAAATACTAGAATATAGCCGAAGACCTTCATAGGATGATGACTTACAATCCATTAAAATTAATGAGAAAGAATGAGAAAATGATTTTTTTATAAGAAAACTGAAGAATTACAAATTGACTTTCACCTTTTTAGCCAATTCAATCGCTCGATTTTTAACTGCGGAAACATCACCGTCGAGGGAATCATAAGTAACAACCACACCCATTCTTCGGTAGGGTCGTGAAGTAGGTTTTCCAAATATTCTGAAATCACTTTTAGGGGCCGAAGCAATTTCAGCAATACCTTCATAGGAAGGATTTTCAGAATGACCTTCCGCAAGAATTACAGATGAAGCTCCTATGCGCTCTTGTGTAATTTCGGGAATAGGAAGGCTTAAAATGGCACGAAGATGTAATTCAAATTCATTAAAATTTTGAGTATTGGCAAGGGTGACCATTCCAGTATCATGAGGTCGTGGAGACAATTCGGAAAAATACACACCGTCATCTGCTACAAAAAATTCAACGCCCCAAAGCCCAGCACCGCTAAGGGCTTCAGTAACTTTTTCTGCCATATATTGAGCTTCCTTTAAATGATTTTGTTCCATGGTGGCAGGTTGCCAACTTTCTTGGTAATCACCTCGTTCCTGTCTGTGTCCAATGGGAGGACAAAATAGGGTAGGACCGTTATTTTGAGTCACTGTAAGTAAGGTTATTTCGTAGTTGAAGTTGACAAAAGCTTCTACAATGACTTCGGCTACATCACCCCGAGAACCTTCTTGCGAATAGTTCCAAGCCTTCTTAATATCTGCTTCAGATAAAATAGTACTTTGACCTTTTCCGCTGGAAGACATTAAGGGTTTTACCACACAGGGCATTCCAATTTCAGAAACTGCTTTTTGTAATTCAGAAGCTGAGGTAGCATACCGATAGTTGGCTGTTTTTAACTCTAATTCTTTGGCAGCTAAATCCCGAATGGCTTTTCGGTTCATAGTAAAATTCGCGGCTTTGGCTGAAGGAACTACTGTGTAGCCTTGCTTTTCATAATCGTAGAAACGTTCTGTACGGATGGCTTCAATTTCGGGGACAATAAAATCGGGTTGGTGTTTAGATACAAGAGCATCTAAGGCATTACCGTCGAGCATATTAATCACTTCAAACTCGTGAGCAACTTGCATCGCTGGAGCATTAGGATAGCTATCCACTGCGATAACGGTTTGTCCAATGCGTTGGGCGGCGATGACGAATTCTTTACCTAATTCACCTGATCCAAGTAGTAGTATTTTTGACATTTAAAGAGTATTTTAAACTTCCTGAACGAAAATAGACTAATAAAAAGGCAAATTCAAAAAAAAATAAATATCCTATTTAAAAAGTGGGGTACCTTTATTTAAGAGAGGTTCAAGAGCAAAACGTTTTAACATCCCATTTTACAGGTACTTAACGTAAAAATTTGTTTTATTTATAGAGTTATTATTAGTAGGTTTATACAACTTTAAACAAACCTATTATGAAAAAAACAATACTATTTTTAAGCTTCTTTGCTTTTACTTTTTTAGGGCATTCCCAAGTTCAAAACTACAATCTTAATGATGTAGTTGATGATTTTACAGTAACGGATACTGAGGGTGTAGTGCATAACCTTTATGAAATTACAGCTTCTGGTAAATACGTGTATTTAGATTTCTTTTTTGACACTTGTCCTCCTTGCCAACAAACACAACCAATTTACAATGAATTGCATGACAAATATGGCTGTAATGAAGGTGATATTTTTGTAATTTCAATTAATAATGGAACAGACACTAATGCAGAAGTAATCGCTTTTGAAAACCAATTTGGCGGGCCATTTAATCATTCCCCTGCTGTTGGAATTGAAGGTGGCTGTGCTGCAGTTGATAACAATTTTGGTATTACAGCATATCCAACCTATTGTTTAATAAACCCTGATAACGAGATAATAAATTTAGATATTTGGCCTATAAGTGATGTAAGTACTTATGAAAATGCATTACCAGCTGGGTTTGAACCAGAGCCTATGGAATGTGGAACATTTTCCATTGAGGATGCAAATGTTGATGCCTCTTTCTTATTGTATCCAAACCCTATATCAAATTCACAAAAATTAACTATTACACTTGCCACTGATTTACAGTCTGAAGTTAAAATTTACAACGTATTAGGGAAGGAAGTTTATTCTAATACCTATAGTACAAACCAAATTGAAATTCAACATAATCTAGATGCAGGAACTTATTTTGTTTCAGTTGAAACTGATTTTGGAGTATCCAACAAAGGATTGATAGTTCGGTAATAAATAAACTATATCAAATAAAAAAAGCCTTCAATTATTGAAGGCTTTTTTATTTATGATAATGCTGTTTTAATTCGATCCATCGCTTCTTTAATATCCGCTTCCGAAGCTGCATAGGAGATACGAATACAATTTGGATCACCAAAGGCTTCACCCGTAACGGTGGCAACACTGGCTTCTTCCAAAAGATAAATGGCAAAGTCTTGGGCGCTATTAATAGTATGTCCTTTTAAAGACTTTCCGAAGTAATACGAAATATCTGGAAATACATAAAAGGCACCTTCGGGCTCATTGGTTTTGAACCCAGGAATTTCAGAAAGTAGCCCTAAAATTAACTTTCTACGTTCTTTAAAAGCGTCCACCATATATTGGATTTTACTTGGCGGACTTTCTAAGGCAGTAATGGTTGCTATTTGTGCAATACAATTAGCACCACTGGTTACTTGACCTTGCATTTTGTTGCAGGCACGTGCAATATATTCAGGAGCACCAATATAGCCAATCCTCCAGCCCGTCATGGAATATGCTTTTGAAACCCCATTTACGGTAACGGTACGTTCGTACATATCTTCAAAAGCAGCCATGGATACATGTTCACCCGTAAAATTGATATGTTCGTAAATCTCGTCACTTATAATAATAATGTCTGGGTATTTAACTAAAACATCTGCTAGTGCTCGTAGTTCCTTTCTGCTATATACAGATCCACTTGGGTTACAAGGAGAGCTGTAAATCATCATTTTTGTTTTTGGGGTAATAGCTGCCTCAAGTGCTTTTGGAGTAATTTTAAAATCGGTATCTATCGACGCGGGAATCTCAACTGGGACACCCCCAGCAACTTTACTAATATCTGCATAACTCACCCAATAAGGAGCTGGAAGTAGTACTTCGTCTCCTTCGTTTAATAATACTTGCGCTAGATTTGCCAATGATTGTTTTGCTCCAGTAGAAACTACAATTTGGTAAGGCTTGTAAGCTAGGTTATTATCACGTTTAAATTTAGTAATAATAGCCTGCTTCAATTCGCTGTAGCCATCCACTGGACTGTACGAATGATAATTGTCTTTTATTGCTTGAATTCCTGCTTCTTTTACAAATTCTGGAATAGTAAAGTCTGGTTCTCCCAAGCTAAGTCCAATGATATTTTTTCCTTGTTCTTTAAGTTCACGTGCTTTGGCTGCCATAGCGAGTGTAGCAGACGTTGACATTTCGTTTACACGGTTGGAAAGTTTTGGATTCATAGAGAATTAAGCAGATAATGCGGGTTTTGCCCCCATTTCTTTTAAATGTTTAAAATGTGCTATAACAGCTTTACGAGTAGTTTCGTATTCGTAGTAAGGTAAATTGAATTCTTTAGCTGTGTTTCTTACAATTTTAGAAATTTTAGTATAGTGAACATGGCTAATATTTGGGAAAATATGGTGCTCTACTTGATGGTTTAATCCACCTGTAAACCAATTCATTATAGGATTTTTTGTTGAAAAGTTTACGGTAGTAAAAAGTTGATGAATTGCCCACGTATTTTTCATCGTTCCAGAAGGGTCTGGCAAATAGGTGTTTGCTTCTTCAACCACATGCGCTAATTGAAAAACAACACTCAAGATAAGTCCAGCAACATAGTGCATGATAAAAAAGCCTATTAAAATTTTCCACCAAGCAATATTGAAGAAAAGGATAGGAATTACCAACCAAATGATAGCATATATCACTTTAGCAATAATGAGTGTACTCCATTGCTTAAGTGGAGTAGGTAGCTTTCCGTAAGATAATTTTTGAGATAAGTAACGTTTTGTTTGTTTAAAGTCTGAAGTTAGAACCCAGTTTATCGTTAATAAACCATACAAGAAAATGCTATAAAAGTGTTGAAATTTATGGAAGCGATGCCATTTCATATGTTTTGAAAATCGTAAAATGCGACCCGCATCTAGATCTTCATCATGGCCGTGTATATTAGTATAGGTATGGTGCAGCACATTATGTTGTACTTGCCAATTGTACACATTTCCAGCAAGAATGTATATGCTTCCTCCAAATATTTTATTTACCCATTTTTTTGAAGAATAAGCTCCGTGGTTGGCATCGTGCATTACATTCATGCCTACTCCAGCCATCCCAATACCCATAATTACTGCTAAAATAAGTTGTAACCAACCAGGGACATCAAATAAAAACAATAGAAAATAGGGGGTTATATATAACGCAAACATGACAAATGTTTTAACATACAATCTCCAATTACCATTACGAGAAACATTGTTTTCTTTGAAGTAATTGTTAACTCTTTTATTTAGTGTACGGAAAAATTGCGCAGAATCTGTTCGGGAAAATTTTATAGATGAATGACTCACAATAAATTAGGTTTTCAAATAGGTTTATTACTAAGTTGGTAAAAATACGTATCTAAAACGTAAATCCTATATAGATTATGCTAATTTTATGAATGAAATGCTACTTTTGCTGTTCATAAATTTTCATGGACATACTTCTTAACTATTTTCCCGACCTCACTGAGCTTCAAATTGAAAGATTTTCAAAGCTTTATGATCTTTATAAAGATTGGAATCAAAAAATAAATGTGGTTTCTCGAAAGGATTTTGAGGAATTGTATTTACGACACGTATTACATTCGCTAGGGATAGCAAAGGTGGTAAGTTTTAAACCTGGCTGTACTGTTTTGGATGTAGGAACTGGAGGAGGTTTCCCAGGTATTCCTTTAGCAATTCTTTTTCCTGAAAGTAAATTTCATTTGGTTGATAGTATTGGGAAAAAAATTAAAGTTGTGGAGGCTGTAAAAGAGAGTTTGGCGTTGGAAAATGTAAAAGTTTCACATCTAAGAGCAGAAACGGTAAAAGGAAATTTCGATTTTATTGTAAGTAGAGCTGTTACACAAATGGATGAGTTTGCAGGCTGGGTAAAGAACAAAGTTGCCAAAAAGAGTAATCACAAATTGAAGAATGGAATTCTATATTTAAAAGGAGGAGATTTACAAAATGAATTAGCTTCTTTTCCAAAGGCCACTATTTTTGAACTAAAAAATTATTTTGAAGAAGATTTTTTTGAAACAAAAAGTGTTGTGCACATTCCGTTGAAATTTAAAAAGAAAGCATAAAAAAACCCAAGCCAAGCTTGGGTTTTTTTATGGTGTAGTTGTAATTATTTTGAAATAATCAATCTTTCAACTTTCGATTGACCATCTTTTTCTAATTTAATGAAATAAGTCCCAGTTCCAAATCTGGAAACCTCAATTTCTTGGTTAAGTGCTATATTGCTTTGAGTAGCAACAATTTTTCCTAATACATCATAAATAATCACATTAGCGTTTTCAGCATTTGCAATAGTAACAAAAGTTTTAGCGGGGTTAGGAAATACTACAACTCCAAGTAATTTATTGGTAGATGTTCCTAATACAATTTGCTGGTATCCAAAATTCTTTGATGCTCCAGAGCCATAGCTTCCGTTGGTATTATATATTACATTCGATGCAGCATCTGTTAAAGTTACTGCTCCACCACCATCACCGTAAGAGTCTATAAGGTTGAATGTGTAGCAATTTTCAGTAGGTAAGGAAATAGTTTCGGTGTATGTTTGGTTGTTTCCGTAAGGGCCACCGCTAGCAACGGTAGTACCTTCCCAATCTTTAACATTCCAGGTGCACTCACCTCCCCAGTTATCTGTATTGATTTCTAAGGTTAAATCACCAGTATATTCTTGAGCGTCGTCAAATGTAGCAACTTGTTGATTATTATTATTGTTTTCATCACTTGGTACACTAGCTGTTACATTATTAGTTCCAGAAAAGACAAATGGAATCTCTGGAAGGGTAACAGTTTCACTTTGTAGTGATGTTAAATTACCAGTCCAGGTATAAGTATAAGAACTACCATTTACTCCATATTCGATATCTACAGATGTTACTGGGTTTTCACCCATATTTTGAATAACAACCACGGGACTTAATGCATTAATACATTGTTCAGGAATTTCTTTAATCTCTTTAAGGAATACATCATTTTGAAATTCAAGGTTTGTAAATGTTGGATAAGCCCCATTTCCACTTAGAATTTCTTCATTTCCTTCAGACATAAAAACTACTAATTCCAAGTTGGCAATTTCAATGGGTACACCATTATGGTCTGCTGGAATTGTCATGGTATACGTTCTATCAACAAAGGTTCCTGAAGTTGTAGGAGTAACATCATCCCCCCATTGTCCAGTTATCATATCAATAAGTCTGTGCATATGCACGTATTCGTCGCCCATATTACCTCCAGTTTGTGGGCCTAATGTGTTATTTTGTAGTAAAGCAACGTTCAATTTGTTGGTTCCTACTGGGCTATCGTCAGTATAATATGCTTCTACGTGAACTGTAATTTCATTAGTTTGAGCATCTATGTTTGCCTCAACAGCCATATTAACATACGAACTTTCGGCAAGTATTTGATTTGCTGAACTTGCCCAAATTGATCTGCTTAAAACATAATCACCACCAAACGAGTGACGATTAATCATTCCTGATGGATAAAAATTTGCACCAAAGTAGGCTCTGATTCCATTTCCTTCAGTAGTTCTAAAATCTGGCTGACTACCAGAAGGAGCAGCAAAACCGCCAGCATGAATGTTTACCAAGAAAACATTACCTGGATTGTTATTTTGAATACTATTTGCAACGGCATGACCATCTGGGCAGAATACACAATTTATACCTGTAAATTCTTCAAGTATTACTTTTTTGTTTTCTGGCGTGGTACTTACAATGGTTTGTGCGAATGAAAAAGCACTAGTAAGTAAAATAAAAAAAGATAAAAGTGATTTTTGTTTCATGGTTTTACGTTTTTAGGTTTGTTTTATAATTAAAAGAAGCCCAATTTTTTGGGCTTCTTTTAAATTTCAAGAAATAACATTATTTATTAATAATAAGTTGTTGAACAGACGTGTAGCCTTCCTTTTCAATTTTAACGAAATAGGTTCCTATTTGTAACTTGGCTACATCAATTTCTTGAGTTAATGCAATATTATTTTGAGATGCAACAATTTTTCCTAATACATCATAAATAATCACATTAGCGTTTTCAGCATTTGCTACAGTTACAGTTGTTTTTGCTGGGTTAGGGTAAATAGCTACTTCTTCTAAGGTGTTCATTTCAATTCCTAAGAAGCCTTCAGTTGAAAAGTTTGCAGATTCACCAGAACCATAATTTCCACTTGAAGAATAAATTACTTCATTATTTATGTCTAGCAAGGCTACAGATCCACCACCGTTATCACCAGAATCGTATAAGTTAAATACATAACAATTACTTGGCATACTGTAAATTTCATTGATAACCATATTGTTACCATAAGGACCTCCACTTTCGACAACATCTCCATCAATATTAACAATTTCCCATGTACATTGTGAACCTTGGTTATCTGTATTTAATACCAATCGAATTTCATTTGCAAAATCAAATGTTTGATTAAAACTCTGAGTGATTGTATTGTTAGAGTTATCGTCGTCATTTTCAATAGTAACAGAGACTGTATTTGCTACTTGAAGGTCATATGAAATTGCAGGTAATTCTATAGTTTCAGTTTGTAATGAAGTTAAACTCCCACTCCAGTTATAAGTTTCAACAGGTCCAGAGTTTATAGAATACTCAATAGAAAGTGATGTAATTTCGTTTTCTCCTGTATTTTGAATTTCGATTATAGGAGCTAAATCAATACCACATTGGTCAGGAATTTCCTGTATTAGTTTTGCCGTTATATCGTTTTGAAATTCAAAGTTTGAATATGTTGGGTATGTTCCATTTCCGCTAATAATCTCTGCATTGCCTTCAGCCATAAAAACAACAAGCTCAAGATCTTCAATTTTAATAGGTACACCGTTATGGTCTGCTGGAATTGTCATTGTGTATGTTCTGTCTACAAAAGTACCCGTAGTTGTTGTAGTAACATCATCTCCCCATTGACCCGTAATCATGTCAATAAGTCTGTGCATATGCACATATTCGTTACCCATATTACCTCCTGTTTGAGGGCCTAGGGTGTTGTTTTGAAGCAAGGCAACATTTAATTTGTTAGTCGATTGTGGACTATTAGCAGTGTAAAAAGCTTCAACGTGAACTGTAATTTCATTTGTTTGCACATCGATGTCTGCTTCAACAGCCAAGTTCACATAAGAACTTTGAGTTAGTGTTTGATTTGCAGAACTAGTCCAAACTGATCTACTTAATACATAGTCTCCGTTAAATTGGGTTCGATTTATCATTCCAGAAGGATAAAAGTTAGCGCCAAAAAAAGCTCTAATCCCATTACCTTCTGTAGTTCTAAAGTCTGGTTGATTGCCATTTGGAACAGCAAAACCTCCAGCGTGTATATTTACTAGAAATACATTTCCTGGATTATTATTTTGAATGTTTCTTGCTATAGCATGACCATCTGGACAAAACACACAGTTAATACCTGTATACTCTTCAAGTATAACTTTTTTGTTTTCTGGCGTTGTAGATACTATGGTTTGTGCAAATGCAGTTGATGCTATTAAAAGAAAAGCAACACTACCAAGTAATTTTTTTAACATAACGTGTTTTTTTAAGGTTCTATAATTAGGTTTAACTTTCAAATATAAAATAATAATTTTTTCTTATTTTACTTTTTTAGTATAATTTTCGTTCTGTTATTCCTATCAATTTAATGGGGTATGCTATGTATATTGGGATGATTTTCAAAAACTTAACTTATTCTAATTTACAGAAAAGCTTTGGCTTTTATTTTTCTTTTTTTAGAAATGTAATTTATATCTTGCAACAGATTTTTAACTCTAATTTTATTTAAAATGAAAAAATTATTTACTCTCTTTTGTGCTTTTGCTACAATAACAGCTGTTGCACAATTTAATGTAGAATCCCATAGTGGAGACCCTATTGTAGATGGACAATTGGTTATTGCAGGTGCGTTAAACAATCCACTTCCTTTTTATGTAAACAATGAATCTACAACAGATGAAATATACATGAAATGTGAATTTGTAAGTGCTATAAATTATGATGGTGTAGATATGCAATTATGTTTTGGATTATGTTACGACCCAGTTGCAGTTGGTCAAGTTTACCCTCCTGGAAATGAAGTTGTAACTATTCAACCTGGTCAGCATCAAGATTCAGACGGTGATAAATTCTTAAATTATAATGATGGTGGTGGAAACATTATTGATTATGTGTTCCGTTTTTATCAAGTTGATGCAGGCGGAAATGAAATAGGTGATGATTTAACTTTTACATATCGCTATGATCCTGCATTAGGAATTAACGATAACAAAGAAGTGAAGGCAAACATTACTAGTACAGTTGTTCGTGATGTTATTACAATTGAAGCTATTGAAGAAGCTTCAGTAGTGATTTATGATATTCGTGGTCGTGCTGTTTCAAATCAAAAATTGATTATTGGAACAAATACAATTAATGTTGCGAGTTTACCTGCTCAAGTTTATTTAGTTCAATTAACTAATGAAAAAGGAGCTTCTCAAGCTGTTAAAATTGTAAAGAGATAAACTGAAAAGATTTTATAAAAAAAGCCCGAAGAGATATGCTTCGGGCTTTTTTTATGTGTTTATTTTGTTTAAAAATTAACTGAAAGATTTGCGCTAAAGCCATTGTTTTCAGGAACAAATCGACATACACCACCCACACATATTAATCCTCCTCTTTGGCGACCGTAATTCATTCCCATACGGGTTCTTCCTTTAGTATAGCTACCACCAAAATTGTAGTAATGTAACTCTCCTTCACCACCATAATTCCAGGCATCTGCTACATAGAGTGCAAGGTGAGAATTAAAGTTATATTCAACAACACCACCTGCCCAATTTTTACGATCCTGTTTTGTCCACAGATGCTGCCCAGCAACACGTAAAGATTTACTGCCCTCAAACTTTATAGTCCCTTCAGCAACTATTACATCGGCTTCAATATCATCTGGACCTCCTAAGGGGCCGCCTAATACAACTCCTTTATCTGCCATAACATTTTGGTAAGTTAATACAGAGTTAAAACTAGAAGACCAACGGTTTTTAATTTCAAAATTGATATCTCTAAAGTAATTGTTTCCTTTTCCTATAAATTCTACGTCATACGAAAAATCATCGTAAAAGGTTGTTTCTAAGCCTCCCCAATATGAAAAGTTTGCAGCTACTTTTGTACTGTATTTTCCAAAGAAACTTTCCTTTGGAAATGAAAAATAAATATCGGTTTGAGTACCTACTTCTCCCGCTCTTTGCTCTAACGCATCTGTTAATAATCTCGGTTGAGAATTGTACACGTATATGTTGGTTAACAAATAATCTTGTTGCTTTGTAAGGGCAGGAACAAAATTTATAAGCTGTTGGTTAAATTGATTTCCTTCAGCTAATCTATCTGCGTAGAAACTAAAGTTTTCTAATCTTCTGAAAGTAGAATTAATTCCAAATCCTCTTTGTGAATATCCCAAGTTTATTTGCAATGCGGTGCCATCATACAATCGATTAGAGACTAATGCCCCTTCATTTGCAATAACATCACTATCTTTAATAATTCCTTCAAAACCTCCATAAAAGTTTCCAATTCCCCAATCCAACCTTCCTCCATAAGCAGCAACAGTACTCGGAATTTCTTCATTAGTACCTCTATCTTGGTAACGAGAAACATAACTAGCTCCAATGCGTAAATCAACACTTCCTAATTCGGCAGCAGAACCTACGTCTAGGTTTGCATCTAAACCACTTATGGTACCTTCAGAGACTTCAAAGCCGTTTCTTTGTTGACCAAATAAGGCAGTTAAACTTAAATCGGCTAACGGGTCAAACTTAATTCTTACCCCTCTAATGGCGGTATTGATTCCTAGCTGTCTGTCTTCCCAGCTTCTTAAGATAAGACCGTTTCCAAATTGTTCGTAAAAATATCCACCTGTAATATCTAAGGTTTCATTTTTGAAATTTAAAAAGTAATTGGCGACCCCATTGTTGCCGTCAAAATCTGGGCTAAAGCCAAGTAAAGCAGAAGGGAGGTAGGATTCGTATTGAATACCTGCCGTAAATTTTCCGTAATTATAATTTAACTGAAGGTAATTATTTGCACGAAATTGGTCTTCGGGAGCTACAAAGCCTAGTCCGTCATCGTCTAAAAGCCATTGCGAATTAGACTCAAAACCCCCAAAAAAGCTACCTTTTGTTTCTTCTTGTGCAAACGTTAAGCCAGTTGCCATGAGTATGGCAATGATTAAAAACTTTTTCATTTATGTTGGTTGTTTGTTAGTATTTTTTATTTAGAAAACTCCTTGATTTTTTCATACAATTCGTTTTCTGCACCAGGACTATAACCTGAATGGCGATATACAATTTTTCCATCTTTTACCAAAATAGTTAATGGAACTGTGGCAGCGCCTAAGGCGCGTTTTACGTCATTATTGGTATCTAATAAAATTGTATAATCCCAGCCTTTTCCATTGATTAAAGGCTTAACTCTTCTCACGGTACGGCTATCGTCTACAGATACAGCGATAAGAGACACACCAGTTTCATCTTGCCAATCTTCATAAACTTCACTAATAGCATCAAGCTCTTTTAAACAAGGTACGCACCAGGTCGCCCAAAGTGAAATAACAACTGGGGCATCACTTTTAGAGGCTTTTTGTAACGAAATTGTAGTTCCATCCATTGTGGTAACATTTACATTAGGTAAGGCGTCTTGAGCAAAAGCTTGAAGTGATATTGCTAAGAAAGTAAGTGCAAGAATTTTTTTCATTGTGTTAGGGTGTTTAATAAGTTGCGACAATATTAGTGAATTTTTACTAGAAATACCTAATTTTTTAATACCCTACTAACTCGATATAGTATTGATTTTATTGGGATTATCAGGTTTTTCAAAAAAAATAATTACTTTAGCATTTACAAAAAATATGCCTTTTTATAAATATTGTTATGAAAAAATCTTTTTTACAAATTCCTGTCTTCATTTTTGCTATTGCAATTGCATTTACTTCGTGTAGTAAAAAGGAGGATTTTACAGCTGAAGATGACCAACAAGTTGAAGAAATTGAAATAGGTCTTACTTTCAGAAAAGCTTCCTTAAAAAATCAAAATATAGAATTTAAGGTATTTGACGATGCTGGAAATGAAATTACCGAAAATATTTCCTTTTTTGTTGACGGAACTATGTTAGATGCAAATACATTTCAATCTAGTACCGAAGGAACTTTTGAAGTTTATGCTGAATACACCATTGAGGATCAGGTGATTGTAACCGACACCGAAACTTTTTCAGTAGTAACTCCAAAAAGAAACATAGTGCTGGAAGATTATACAGGTACGTGGTGTGGGTACTGTCCTAGTTTAGATGCAGCTATTAATGTTGTGGCACAACAAACAGACCACATAAGTGTTGTTGCTATTCATAATAATGATGATTTGGCTTTAGCTATTGAGCCTACCATACGACAAGAATTTGGAGTATTTGGTTTTCCTTCAGGACGTATAAATAGAACGACTATTTGGGGATCTGCACTTAACTTTCCAGAGAATCAAGTTTTAGATATTGCGGGCGAGAACGTAAATACTGCTATTAGTATAAAATCTTCTGTAGAATCTGGAAACTTAAATGTTGAGATTAATGTAGCGTCTGAAGCTTCACTTCAAGATAGAAAACTAGTCGTATACCTTGTTGAAGATGGTATTATAAGAGATCAAACTAACTATTTTAATAATGATTCAGACAGTCCTTATTACCAGTTAGGAGATCCCATTGTAGATTTTGAATTAAATCACGTTTTACGTGCCACTATTAGTGATGCCTTTGGAGACGTAATCCCGAATACAGCAGAACTTATAGACTACACTGCAAATTACAATTATAGTTTGCCTGGTGACTTTGTAGTTGAGAATTTAAGTTTAGTAGTCATGGTTGTTGATATGGATAACAATGCAATTAATTCGCAACATGCCCATGTGAATACTGAAAAATACTATGAATAATAAACACTGATATAAAAAACAAAAAGCCTGAATATGCATTCAGGCTTTTTTTAATGAATCATAATTAAGTTTACCCTAAAAATGGATAGCGATAATCTGTTGGAGTTACAAAAGTTTCCTTTACCATTCTTGGAGAAAGCCATCTGTATAGGTTTAATTTACTTCCAGCTTTATCATTGGTTCCGCTTGCTCTAGCACCTCCAAAAGGTTGCTGTCCAACTACGGCTCCTGTTGGCTTATCATTGATGTAAAAATTACCTGCAGCATTTTCAAGAATTCTTACCCCTAATTCTAAGGCATATCTATCTTCACTAAATACAGCGCCTGTTAAGGCATATTCGCTAGTTTCATCTACTAAGTGTAGCGTTTCTTCCCAGGCATCATCTTCAAATACGTAGATAGTTACAACAGGACCAAAAAGCTCTGTACACATGGTTGAGTATTTAGGGTTGTTGGTCTTTATTACAGTAGGTTCAATAAAGTACCCTTTGGATTTATCATAATTTCCGCCAGCTATAATTTCGGCATCAGCATCTTTTTTAGCTTGGTCAATATAACTTGCTAATTTATCAAAAGAGCCTTCGTGAATAACAGCAGTGATAAAATTGCTCATATCCTCTGGAGATCCCATTTTAAAGGATGCTATATCTGCTTTAAGGAATGTTGAAACATCATTCCAAATACTTTTCGAAATGTAACAACGACTCGCTGCACTACATTTTTGCCCTTGGAATTCGAACGCTCCTCTCGCAATAGCGGTAGCTACTTGCTTAGGATTTGAAGTTTTATGCGCTACGATAAAATCTTTTCCACCTGTTTCGCCTACAATCCTTGGGTAGGTTTTGTAATTGTGAATGTTAGTTCCAATTTTTTGCCAGATATCTTTAAACACATGCGTAGAACCCGTAAAATGAATACCACTAAAATCTGGACTTGCTAATACCGTGTCAGTAATCATAACAGGATCACCCATCACCACATTAATCACTCCGGGAGGAACCCCTGCTACTTTAAACACATCCATAATGACTTTGGCAGAGTACATTTGACTATCACTTGGTTTCCACACAACTACATTTCCTAACATAGCGGCACTCGCAGGAAGATTTGCTGCAATAGCTGTAAAATTGAATGGTGTAATAGCATAGATAAACCCTTCCAGCGGACGATATTCTAACCGGTTCCATGCATCTGAAGTAGATTCTGGTTGCTCGGCATAAATTTCAGTCATAAACTGAACATTGAATCGGAGAAAATCTATTAACTCACAAGCTGCATCAATTTCTGCTTGATGAATCGTTTTAGATTGCGCTAACATCGTTGCAGCATTTATCTTTGCACGGTAAGGCCCGGCAAGTAGTTCCGCAGCACGTAAAAAGATAGCGGCACGTTGCTCCCAAGGCATCACTGCCCATTTTTTTCTTGCTTCTAAGGCAGTACTTATGGCTTCCTCAATATGTTTTTTTTCAGCTTTATGATACGTTCCTAACACATGTTTGTGATCATGCGGAGGTGACATCGTTGCCGTATTACCGGTTTTAATATCTTTTCCATTAATGTATAAAGGTACTTCCACAGTACTATTATACATTTTTTTATATGTTTCTGAAACTTCTTTGCGTTCTGCACTGCCTGGTGCATAGCTTTTAACAGGTTCGTTTACAGCTACTGGAACTTCAAAAAATCCTTTTCCCATGGGTTTGTTTTTTTGTTTTTAAAAGAGTTGCAAAGGTAGCAATTTCTGAAGGTTTTGTGAAGGGTTCAATCTGTAAATCTTTGTTAACTCATAATAAAATTCAAACGGTAAAATGAAATTCTTTTTGTATGTTTCAGAACTATATTACGCTATTGAAAATATCAGGAAAAATAGTAGTCTTGGCATATCCCGACACCTTTGTAAAGATGAGTGACGAATGGGTTTGTAAATTTTTGCCATTGGTAGGATTGGGCACCAAAGAGTATATCAAAGCGGGTCATGCAGCACAAGTTTTAATAAATACAGAAAATGGAGAAGCGCTGTATTATGATTTTGGACGCTATATTACACCCAATGGCTTTGGAAGGGTTCGCAATGCAAAAACTGATGCCGAGTTAAAAATTCCGTTTAAAATTGAATGGAATAATGAAGGGTCGATGGCAAACTTAAATAAACTACTACTTTGGTTAGAGGCACATCCCCAAAAAACACACGGAGATGGCAGGATGCTGGCTTCGGTGTGCGAGCCCATTGATTTTGAAAAAGCAAAAACGTATGCAGATATGCTGCAAAATATGGGGAGTATTCCTTATGGAGCTTTTGATAAAAAGGGAAGCAATTGCGCCCGTTTTGTCGCTGAAACAATTTTAGCTGGAACTTCAGAAAAGAAAATTCAAAAGGCATTGATGTTCAATAAAAAATTTACACCCAGTGGCGTAGGTAATGTTGAAAAAGCTGGTTTAGGAAAGGTTTTTGAAGTGTTTAATGGAACTGTAAAACCTTTTTTAGGAAGTGCTTTTAAAGAAAATTTGAAGAATTATTTTCATAAAAAGAAATCAACAGATACTGAAAAAGCCACTTTTTATGAGGCTCATGAAAATCTTCAAAAGTTGGAAGGCATTGGAAGTAGTGCCTATTTCGAAATATTGAATGAAACAACACTACCAGAGTATCATTTCCGAATAAAACGCTATAACGATTTGTTAGTTGAAGATTTTGATGGAGTCTATTTTTCAGAAGAATTCAATCACACAAAACCTTTTCAGTTTACTTACGATTCTCACTGTGCTTTTTGTCATGTGCTTCAGGAGGGTAAGAAAATTAAGTTGATACGTCTATCAACTTATAGTAGATTCAATTCATTGCGAAAGAGGCATTCAGTTTAAAAAGGGGAATGGAGACTTCAATCTCACTAAAAGGCGTTTTCATTTTGTAATATCCTTGCATACTTCCAAAAGGAGATACCAATACACAACCACTATTGTATTGGTGCTTTCCACCGGGCTCAATAATGGGCTGTTCGCCAATGACACCTTCACCTTCAACAGTTTCAGTTTCGTTTAAAGCATCTTTTATAAGCCAAAATCTAGATTTTAATTGTACAGGGTGCTGACTTTGGTTCTCTATAAGTACTTCGTAAGAAAAAGCATATTGCTTTTTATGGTCACTGTAAAAGGAGCCTTCAAAATATGTTTCTACCGAAACTTTTATGTTATGTGTAACTTGTTGAACCATTTAATATGCTGCTGCCGTAATTGCAAAAAATAGTATTGCTATAATGGTAGCACTAAAGTTGAAAACAATATTTAAAAATAAGAATTTTATAATTGTAATAAATCTATTCTGCTCATAAAAATTCCGTAATGCTTTATAAAAGTATATCGGGCCAATAATCATTAAAAAAATTCCTGTTAATATTTCATCTCCTATTAATAAATCTGGAAGCAAAAGAATGAGCATCCCAAGAAAGACAAAGCCAAAAATGTGGAAAATAAATATTAAATGTTCCATATAACTATACTTCTTTTTGGAATATATAAGCCATAAGAATAAAGCAAAGAAAGGTGCAAAAAAGAATAAGAAAAAGGGCACTTTACCCATCATATAATTAGCAAAACCAAAAGGATTCTCTTTTACTCTATCTATAGAAGAATTCTTACTGTAAAGCCATCTATTAAATCGGGTATTTTTATGATTTAAACTATCTAAAGCTTTCGCTGGATTTCTTATATCGTATTCGTTATAAAAATCCCTGTACAACCCAAAGCGTTTACCCAAGCGGTCACTTAATGACATGGTGTCCAACTCTGTTTCTGTATAATATGTAATTTCTTTTGGTTCCTTTGGCTTAAACGGAGCGTTATCTGTTTCTTTAATTACCGTATCTCTTTCAATAGCTATTGAGTCCTGTATATTTTTAAGTTGGTTTTCTTCTGGTAGATCAAAATTATTAAGTGTTACAACATTGTCATTTTCAATTTTAATAGGCTCATCATTGTTATTAAAATTGACAAAATTACTGCTGCCAGACAAGGTCGTAATAAGACTTTGAAGCAAAAAGTAAATAATAGAAACACTTAAGAAAAACCGAAAAGGATTAGCGTATTTTAAACGTTGCCCTCCCACATAGTTTTTGGTAATGGTTCCGGGTTTAAAAAGGATGTCCTTTAAAGTATATCGTAAACGGGAATCGTAGTTTACAATACTGCTAAAAAACTCTTTAAAGAAATCCCCAAGTGATAATTTTTTTGTAGAATTTATTTGACCACAATACGAGCAATATACATCACTTAAGTCTAGTGGGTGGCTACAGTTGAGACATTTTACACCACGGTACTTAACGGCTTTTCTCCCAGTTTGCTTTTCTGGTAAACTATTGCTCATAGGGTAAATTTAAGGAAAGTTCCTTAATGTAGTCCATCTTTAATTTGTAAAAGTTAATTGTTGGTGATAACGGTAGAGTTGCCTTTTCCCATTCCTATAATTTTATCATAGCGCTGACCTGGGCCTCGATAATACACCAAAACCGTATAGTCGTTTTCAGTTTGCCAAAAATTACCGTCAATGGCTCCTTGGTCAATACTGCCATCACGATCTACTAAAACATATCTATAATTATAAAATCCTTGTTTAAAAAGACGTGTGTTTCTGAAAGTGTCTGTGGCTTCATCGTAGCGCATATAGGTGCTTTCGTCTATAGTCCAATTATTAAAATTGCCGTAAATATGAAGTTCTTTGTCACCAATATCTTCATAGTATTGAAGCGCAAAATGCATTCTAATATATTCAGCTTCAATATCACTGTTTTCCGCACTAAATTGTCTCACCACAAAATTTCCGTTTATGTCTGGGTAATAGGTATAAGGTCTATCGGCTCGAGAGAGATTAGTATATAAATAATGTTCAAAAAGATCTGTAAGTTCTATAAAACGAATACCATTATTGGCTGCACGGGCTTCTTTACTATCAAAATTATAAAACTCATTGCCAGCCCAAAAGGAAGATTCTTGGTCGTATCGATATATTAATTCAGAACCCAAAGTATATTGTGGCTTTAAGTCTGTAATTGCTGTTTTTAAATTACTATTTTGAAGCACCAATGTTTTAAGACTTTGATTGGGATTTATAAGTAATTGATCCTTTGAATTTATGGAAAACTGAACTGTTTGTTTACTTTCTATATATTTTAAGTTACGAGATCTTTTTATCTCAACACCCACGGCTACTTGTTCTTCCACCACCATAAATTTTCGAGTGAAAATCAAAATATTCTCATCATTATAAATGCTAATTAAATAATTACCACTTTTGGTAACTCCCCGTGTTTCTCTATTCGGAAAACTAAGAATATAATGTGAGTATAGTTGAAGTGAATTCAAGGAGTTTTCATAGGTTTCAATACGCACATCATCAAAACCATCAAGGAATTCTCCTTTTGAAAGGTCGCTTTTGCTCCAATCGAAATTGTGATGCGTAATTTTGTAATAATAGTCTTCTTCATTTCCATTAATATCATCAAAAGTGAGTGTTAATCGCTCACCTAATCGAATAATGGGTAACTGACTTTGTTGGGTGTTTCCTTTAAATTGAATAGTACGAATATAAAAAGGCTCAATTTTTTCAATTATTTGCGATTTTACATTTGTAATAAAAGCTATAGTGAATAACACTAGAAGTGTTCTTTGAAGCATACTTCATATATATTTAGTCGATAAATATAAACAATTTTTGTGCCTTACTTATTTCCGAAAATGTTATCGGTACATTTAGTATAAAATTATGAGCTTTTATTATGGAAAGCATGTTTTAATTTATAAATTTGCAGTCCCAAAATCTGAGGATTTTTTCAGACGGGAAACAAAAGAGAACTTTAATATAAGTATCCTATGTCCAAAGACATTAAGATTAAAAAAGGTCTTAGTATAAATCTTAAAGGCGAAGCAGAAAAAGCGCTATCCAAAGCACCCCGCTCCCGAACCTTTGCCATAAGACCCAAAGATTTCCACCTCATTACACCAAAAATGGTCGTTAAAGAAGGAGCCAAAATTAACGCTGGTGACGTTTTGTTTTATTCAAAAACTGAAGAATCCATCAAGTTTGTTTCTCCTGTAAGTGGAACTTTAACCGCCATAGAACGTGGTGCCAAAAGAGTTATTACAGAGATTTTAATTGAAGCAGATCAACAAGACTCTTTCAAAGACTTCGGAATTTTAAATCCAGATGCTGCTAATGCAGATGTCATTAAAGAATTCTTACTGTCATCGGGTTGTTGGCCTTTTATTAAGCAACGACCTTACGATGTAATTGCAAATCCAAATCAAAGCCCTAAAGCTATTTTTGTTTCAGGATATACCACTGCTCCTTTAGCAGCCGATTTAGATTTCACCCTTCAGGGTAAGGAAAGTCAATTGCAAGCTGCTATCACTGCCTTAAGTAAATTAACAGAGGGTACGGTGCATGTTTCAGTTGGAAAAAAAGGAAACTCTCCCCTAAAAGGAATGACCAATTGCGAGTTACACCAAGTAAGTGGGCCGCATCCTGCTGGGAATGTTGGAACCCAAATTGCCAAAATTAACCCTGTAAATAAAGGAGAGACAGTTTGGACAGTTGCTGCGCAAGACTTAGTGATTATTGGTGATTTACTTTTAACTGGAAAGTTTAATGCGGATAGAGTTATTGCATTAGCAGGTTCTTGTGTTAAAACGCCTAAATATTATGTAACAAAGATTGGATCTGAGGTTTCAACCTTTGTTTACGACTCAGGTTTAACCGAAGATAATTGTCGTATTATTAGCGGGGATGTTTTAACAGGAACTCAAATTTCCCCTAAAGGACATTTAGGCTCTTATGCTAATACTGTGAGTATTATTCCTGAAGGAGATGATTATGAATTGTTTGGTTGGAACAAGCCTGTTTTTAACAAAATATCTCCATCAAGAGCGTTGACTTTTTCTTGGATGATGCCTAATAAAAAATACGATTTAGACACAAACACAAACGGAGAGCATCGTGCTTTTGTAGTGACTGGAAACTATGAAGAAGTTTTTCCACTAGATATTTATCCTCTGCAAATGCTCAAAGCTTGTATGGTTAAGGATCTTGATCAAATGGAAGCCTTAGGAATGTATGAAGTGGCTCCAGAAGATTTTGCACTCACAGAGTTTGTATGTGTATCAAAACAACCACACCAGAAAATTATAAGAGAAGGTTTGGACTTAATGTATAAAGAAATTGGATAATTATTCATTTTGAAAAAATGAAAAATAGTTAGTATATGGGATTGAAGCAAAAATTACATACGCTTAAAGAAAAGTATAAAGGTAAAAAGATGGCACCCGCCTTTAATGCCTTACATACCTTTCTATATTCACCCAATGAGACTACTCACGGTGGGACTCATATAAAGGTTGTGGATGACCTAAAGAGAACAATGAATACGGTTATTATGGCATTAGTACCGTGTTTAATCTTTGGAATATTTAACGCAGGATACCAGCATTATGCAGCAATAGACCCCATATTAAGAGCTGCTCCTTGGGAAAATTTCTTCACCTGGGATAATTTTATTTTGGGTTGTTGGACTGTCCTTCCACTAGTAATTGTTTCTTACGGTGTAGGATTAGCAGTTGAATTTGTATTCGCAGTAATTAAAGGTCATGAAGTAGAGGAAGGATACTTGGTTACGGGAATGTTAGTGCCGTTAATTGTACCTATCGATATTCCTTTATGGATGTTAACTGTGGCTGTAATATTTGGTGTTGTTATTGGTAAAGAAGTATTTGGAGGAACAGGAATGAATATTCTAAACCCTGCACTTACTATTCGTGCCTTTTTATTCTTCGCGTATCCTACGTGGATGAGTGGTGACAAGGTATGGGTTCATGGTGCCGTGGAACGTGCTGGAACACCCGATGCTATTTCAGGAGAAACTATCTTAGGAAGCTATGCGCAAAACCAGGAAGTTATATATAGTCTTTGGGATATGTTCTGGGGCTTTATACCAGGTTCGGTTGGTGAAACTTCAAAAGTGCTAATCATATTTGGAGCCTTATTCCTAATCTTTACAAAAATAGGAAGTTGGAGGATTATCTTTAGCACCTTAGTTGGAGCATTGGCAATGGGAGCAATATTTAACCTAGTAGTTGATTCGGGATTAATTTCAGAAACATCAAAATTCTATGGTTTAATGAGTGTTCCGTATTGGCAACACTTAATTATAGGAAGCATACTTTTCGGAGCTGTATATATGGCAACCGATCCAGTTACTGCATCACAAACGAATAAGGGTAAATGGATTTACGGATTCTTGATTGGTTTTATTTCAATTATGATTCGGGTATTTAATCCTGCCTACCCAGAAGGTGTTTTCTTGGCAATATTATTAATGAACGTATTTGCTCCAACTATCGACCATTATGTGCTTCAAGGGAATATTAAGCGTAGAGCAAAAAGATTAAAAGTAAAAACTGCATAACTATGGGAATAAACACAGATAAGAATAGTTATACCATCCTATTTGCCGTCATTATGGTGGTGGTAGTGGGTTCTCTTTTAGCGGGATTTGCCAGTGGGCTTAAACCCTTGGTAAAGGCAAACGAGCGCTTCGAAAAGCAACAAAACATTTTGTACGCCATTGGAGTTAACGCTAATGAAGGAGCAAGTGACGTAGAATTTATCTCTACAGATAAGGTTGAGGCAGAATTCAATAAATACATCACAAAGCAAATTGTTATTCAAGGTGATGATATAACTGAAGATGATAACGCTTATTTAATCGACTTAAAAAAAGAAGAGTCTAAAGCTAAAGACCCTAATTACAAAAGAAGATTGCCATTGTTTATTGGTGAGAAAGATGGGAAGGAAGTGTATGTAATTCCTGTTAGAGGAAAAGGACTTTGGGATGCCATTTGGGGCTTTGTGGCAGTGGATAAAGCGATGACCATCCAAGGGGTTTATTTTGACCACAAAGGTGAAACTCCTGGACTTGGGGCAGAAATTAAACAACGATATTTTATGGATGATTTTACTGGTGAAAAATTCTTAGATGGCGGTGCCTTTGAAGGAGTTAAAGTAGCTAAAGGAAATAACGATCCTAAAAATGAAGATAAAACCGATAACGAGGTAGATGCACTTGCAGGTGCTACCATTACTGGTGATGGCGTTACTGCTATGCTTAGAAAAGACATTCGTATGTATGTACCTTATTTCAAATCTCTAAACTAATTCTATGGGACTACTATCAAAAAAGGACAGTAAATTAATCCTAGACCCATTAGCCGATAATAACCCAATTACTATTCAGGTTTTGGGAATCTGTTCGGCACTTGCAATTACAGCACAATTAAAGCCATCTATTGTGATGGCCGTTTCAGTAATATTTGTACTTGGAGTGGGGAATGTTGTGATCTCGTTAATGAGAAATATCATTCCTTCAAAAATTAGAATTATCGTTCAATTAATTGTCGTTGCAACGCTTGTAATTATAGTTGACCAAGTATTAAAGGCTTTTGCCTATACATTAAGTAAGGAACTTTCAGTATTTATCGGACTAATTATCACCAATTGTATCATTATGGGACGTTTTGAAGCTTTTGCTTTGGGTAACGGACCGTGGCGTTCCTTCCTCGACGGAATTGGAAATGCATTAGGATATGGTGTAATCCTTATAATTGTTGGATTCTTTAGAGAACTTTTAGGTTCTGGAACACTTTTAGGGTTTAAAGTATTAGGTGATTCTGTAGAAAAAACAGGATTATATGCTATAGGGTATGAAAATAACGGATTTATGGTGTTACCTCCTATGGCGTTAATAGTGGTAGGATTAATTATCTGGGTACAGCGTAGTAAAAACAAAGCTTTAATTGAAGAGAACTAGGCAACTAGTCTAAAAAATATATTATGGAGCATTTAGAATTATTTTTTAAATCGATTTTCGTGGATAATATGGTTTTTGCCTATTTCCTCGGGATGTGTTCATATCTCGCAGTTTCCAAAAAGGTGAGCACTGCTGTTGGACTAGGAGCTGCAGTTATCTTTGTATTAACAGTTACGGTACCGCTTAACTGGTTGTTAGACCAGTACATATTGCGCGAAGGTGCTTTGGTGTGGCTAGGTGAAGAATTTGCAGATTACGACTTAAGTTTCCTTTCATTCATTCTATTTATTGCCACCATTGCAACGATGGTGCAGTTGGTAGAGATTGTAGTTGAAAAATTTTCACCTTCATTATACAATTCATTAGGAATATTTTTACCACTTATTGCAGTAAACTGTGCCATTTTAGGTGGATCTTTATTTATGCAATCTCGTGATATTGAAACTCTTGGTTTAGCATTAAATTATGGATTTAGCTCAGGAATTGGATGGTTTTTAGCCATAGTGGCAATTGCCGCTATTCGTGAAAAGATACGTTATTCTAATGTGCCTGCACCATTACGTGGATTGGGAATTACATTCATCATCACAGGTTTAATGGCTATTGGATTTATGAGTTTTGGCGGAATGTTAACGGGAGGAGACGATGCTCCTAAAACTGAAGAGACAAAAACTGCAATTCAGCAAGAAGAAAATACTAACACAACAATTGAAGCTGCCGAAGATGTTGCGGAAGTTTCAACAATAACAGAATAAACTATGATTTTAGCTAGTACGTTAGGTGTCATTTTAGCAACGGTAGCTGCTTTCCTTGTATTAACTCTTTTATTGGTGGCTTTACTTTTATTTACAAAGCAAAAGCTTTCCCCGTCAGGGCCAGTAAAGATTAC
Organism: Flavobacteriaceae bacterium; assembly: GCA_034670265.1. GTDB lineage: Bacteria > Bacteroidota > Bacteroidia > Flavobacteriales > Flavobacteriaceae > Halomarinibacterium. Next base: position 316,545 of record JAXMNU010000004.1, read on the forward strand.
AATCAATGATGAAAAAGTAATCGAAGTCCCTTCCGGTGGAACCTTACTTTCTACATTAGGGAGTCAAAAAATATTTTTACCATCTGCCTGTGGTGGCGGTGGAACTTGCATTCAGTGTGAGTGTCACGTGTTAGAAGGTGGAGGAGAAGCTTTACCTACAGAAACACCTCATTTTACTCGTAAAGAATTAAAAGAAGGTGCACGTTTATCGTGTCAAGTAAAAGTAAAACAGGATATGAATGTTCATATTCCTGAAGAGGTCTTCGGGATAAAAAAATGGGATGCTACTGTAGTTCGGAATTACAACGTGGCTTCATTCATTAAAGAATTTGTTGTAGAGATTCCTGAAGACATGAATTACAAAGCAGGTGGATATATTCAGATTGAAATTCCGCCTTGTGAAATAAAATACAGCGACATTGACATTACGGCGCATCCTGAAGAGCACGAAACACCAGATAAGTTTCAAGCAGAGTGGGATAAGTTTGGTCTTTGGCCATTAGTAATGAAGAACAACGAAACGGTGGAAAGAGCCTATTCTATGGCTTCTTATCCAGCCGAAGGACGTGAAATTATGTTGAATGTTCGTATTGCCACGCCACCTTGGGATAGAGCTAAGAATCAATGGATGCAAGTAAATCCTGGGATTGCTTCCTCCTATATTTTTGCACAAAAGCCAGGAGATAAAGTGGTGATTTCTGGACCTTACGGTGAATTTTTTATAAACGAATCAGATTCAGAAATGCTATACGTAGGTGGAGGAGCTGGAATGGCACCCATGCGTTCGCATCTATACCACCTATTCCGTACGCTAAAAACTGGACGTAAAGTAACCTATTGGTATGGTGGACGTTCAAAAAGAGAATTATTTTATATAGATCACTTCAGAAACTTGGAGAAAGATTTCCCAAATTTCAAATTCTATATGGCACTTTCTGAACCACTCCCAGAAGACAATTGGAAAATTAAAGAAAACATTGATGCACCAGGTGACGGATTTGTAGGCTTTATTCACAACTGTGTGATTGAAAATTACTTAAATCATCACGAATCACCAGAAGATATCGAATTATATTTCTGTGGACCCCCATTAATGAACCAAGCTGTTCAGAAAATGGGAGAAGACTTTGGAATCCCAGATGAGAATATTCGTTTTGACGACTTTGGTGGATAATTTATTCTAAAAGAGCTTTTTTAAGCTCTTTTTTCTTTTATGAGTAAAGAATTAACAGAGCAAGAATTACACAACCTCGCTATGAATATTGTGGGCGAAGATTTGCAATCGCAAGGATTTGAATTTTTAGGAGTAAATTCAAAACTGAAAAAGAACCCTCAATTTGTTGCTTTAAAAGATAAAATCCTTCATTTTGTTATCGTTCGAGCGATTTCCTACCCAAAAGATGCACATAGTTACGACCCAGTGTTTATGCAAACAATGAAGGAACACGCCTTAAAATTTGAAGCAAAAATGTATTACGCAGGTGTGGGCTTGGGCTATGGCGATGACTACGGAAAACCCGTAATTAAAAACGAACCCTATACGGTGGTCTATAAAGGAATACAGGAAATATGATAAGAAAACTACTATTCGTTTTTAGTGTAATACTATTCTTTGGATGTGAAGACACTTCTGAAAAAATTAATATTCTTCAAGGAAATGCTTTTGGTACGACTTATTCTATTCAGTATTATTCTCAAAATCAATTTGAAGCAGAGAAAGGTATTGATTCGGTGTTTTATGCAGTGAATAAATCGGTAAGCACCTATTTGCCTAATAGCGATATTTCAAAAATTAATCAGGGTGATTCAACAATCGTAGTGGATGCTATTTTTAGTGAAGTGTTTTTGCTTTCCGAAAAAATTCACAATCAGTCGCAAGGCTATTTCGATCCCACGATTGGAGTACTTCGCAATGCCTACGGATTTGGAGACACAAAACCCCTTCAGAAAATGGATAGCACGACTTTAGATTCGTTAATGCAATTTGTAGGTTTTTCAAAAGTGAAGTTATTGGAGGATGGGACCATTCAAAAAGAGTTGCCACAAATTTATTTCGATTTTAATGCTGTGGCAAAAGGCTACGGAATTGACTGCTTGGGACGCTATCTAGAATCACAAGGAGTCACAAACTATCTCATTGAACTTGGAGGAGAATTACTCGCAAAAGGTGTAAACCTCGAAAAACTAAAACCATGGGTGGTTGGGATTGAAGCTATTGATTCCAATATTGAAGAGAGAAGTTATACGGCTACAGTTACCCTTCAAAATGAAGGAATGGCATCATCCGGAAATTATCGAAAATTTCGAATTGACTCATTATCGGGTAAAAAATATGTGCATACCATCAATCCCTTAACAGGAGAAGCTGAAGAAAGTGATGTTACCAGTGCCTCTGTTATTGCTGCTACTTGTGCTGAGGCAGATGCTTATGCCACAGCATTTATGGCGATGGGATTGGAGAAATCTAAAAAACTACTTTCAAAAATGAAGGGAGTTGAGGCGTATCTTACTTACTTGGACCAAAACCACCAATCACAAGTTTTCATGACCGAAGGTTTTCAGAATCGAATACTAGACTAGCTTTTTACAAACAGGAATCAATTCGCCCTTGGGCAAACGGTATTTTTCAATCTCTTCCTCTGAAAGTGTAGCCGTGTAATCAACAGCTTCAACATTAAATCCAACTGAAGCTAATTTTTCAAAATAATCCATTCCGTACACGCGAACATGATCATACTGCCCAAAAATTTTAGCGCGTTCTTTTGGGTCTGTTATGGAATCATCTTCAAAGGTTATCTCTCTGTTTTTATCGTAAGGCACTTGAACAATCGCTGTGCCATTAGGTGCTAAAACACGATACAATTCCTGCATGGCCTTAGTATCATCAGGAATATGTTCCAAAACGTGATTGCAAATAATAAAGTCGAAAGTGTTGTCTTTAAAGGGAAGGTTGCAAATATCTGCTTTTACATCGGCAATGGGCGAGTTGAGGTCGGTAGTGGTATAATCGATGTTTTTTAACTTTCTGAAACGCTTCAAAAAAGCTTGCTCTGGCGCAAAGTGAAGTACGTTATGTTTTTCAGAAAAGAAAGTAGTTTCATTTTTAAGGTATAACCAAAATAATCGGTGTCGTTCTAATGAAAGCGTACCTGGTGCTAACACATTTTCCCGAACATTCTCATACCCATAAGGAAGAAATTTTCGATAGGATTTTCCGTCGATAGGGTCGGTGTATTTGTTTCCTCTTAAGAAAAACGCCATCATAGGACGCACCCAATAGCTAACTCTAATTAAAAAAGTACGGGGAAATAAATTCAGAAAAAATTTAAAGAGTTTTTGCACAGCACTAAATTACAAAACCAATGCCTTTTGACGGAATTCATTTTCTTCATCACTCAAAATCCCGAGGGCTTCATACACATACCCAAAAGTAGAAAGCAATTCGGGTTTACCGTTAACCAAAGCGATATTGTGTTCAAAATGGGCGCTAGGCTTACCGTCTTGGGTAACAATGGTCCAACCATCTTTTAATTGCTTCACTTTATGCGTCCCCAAGTTGATCATAGGCTCGATTGCAATCGTCATTCCTTCCACGAGTTTTTTTCCTCTTCCGCGTTTTCCGTAGTTAGGAACTTCTGGGTCTTCGTGTAGTTTTCTACCTAATCCGTGACCTACTAATTCTCTCACCACTCCGTACCCAAAAGACTCACAATACTGCTGAATGGCAAAACCAATATCACCTACACGATTTCCGTGTTTAAACTCACGGATTCCAATGTACAGCGATTCTTTGGTGACTTCGAGTAATTTTTTTGTTTCTGGAGCAACTTCACCCACTTCAAAAGTGTAGGCATGGTCACCGTAAAATTCATTTTTTATAGCGCCACAATCTATAGCTACAATATCACCTTCTTTTAAAGGAATGTCGGTAGGGAGTCCGTGAACCACCGCTTCATTGACACTACACAAAAGGGTAGAAGGACAATCGTACAAGCCTTTAAATCCAGGCAATGCTTTTTGCTCTTCTCTTATGTATTCCTCAGTAATTTTATCGAGATAGTTTGTGGTAACGCCTGGCTTCACTTCTTTGGCAAGCATTCCTAAGGTTTTGGAAACGACCAAAGCGCTTTCACGCATTAATTCTATTTCTTCAAGTGTTTTTGGTATAATCATAGCTTAAAATCCGAACCAGCTTTTCTTTTTTTTCTTTTGCTTAAGTTGCGTTGCATCGCCACCCATTAATTTTTGATAAATTTCTCCCCAGCCTTTCATACCTCCAAAATTCCTATCGTCAATAAATAAATCTGCATTGATTTTTCGGCTGTATTTTGGGTCGAATTCTTCTTCAGGAAAACTTTTATTTACAGCATAAAAGGTAATTCCGTTTTCTTTGCAAAAAGCCACGGCATCATCCAATTCTCTACCATAGCGATACGTCCATAAAATAAGTCTGTGGCCTTTATCTTGAAGCTTTTTAAGTGTTTCAAAAGCAAAAATAACAGGCTTACCAATTTTTGGATACTCGTCTTCTACGATGGTCCCATCAAAGTCTACGGCAATTGTTAAAGTTTCAGATACCATTAGGGCAGTTGCATTAAAGCCGCAAAAATACGAAGAATAATAAGGAATTTAAAGTTTATTCGGCATAGTAATGTTTGTAGGGTTTTCCGCTTAAAATCTTCATCATATCCTTTTCTAAGGTTTCTTGCGGGTATTCTACAATACGGTTCATTTCGGCACCGTCTTTAAAGAAAATAATGGAAGGCACATATTCTATTTCATATCCATCTTCCAATCCTTGAGGGGTGTCCTTGTCATGCGTCATAGCAATCATCTCTACTTGCTCTTCTTTATAATCGGCCGCTTCTAATATTTTCTGAAGCGCAGGAATTTCTCGCTGGCTATCTTCACACCAAGTTCCCATAAAGACTTTAATAGAAACATTTTTAAGCAGTGGCTTAATACTATCCACACGAGCGGAATCTAAGCTATGATTATTAAATCCTTCCACAAACCATTTGTTAAATGGTGCTTCCTGAAGCCCTTTACAGGTTATTTTTCCGAGGAGCATTTCGCCACCGTCCTCTTCATCGGGGACACGGGTGTTGTAACCTTCCAAACTCATTTCAGAAAGTTCCTCAATTGCTTCTTTTCCTAAGTCTTCTTTTTCCGAAGCATTTTTGCAGGAAACGATTAGTAATAAAGCAAATACATAAATTAGGTTTTTCATAACAATAGAATTTAAATAAGCGGTTTTTGCGTCATCGCTTTGGGTTGTTCAATACCCATCAATTTTAAAATAGTGGGCGCAATATCTCCTAAAACGCCCGGATGTATGGTTTTAATATCTCGATCCACCAAAATTAATGGAACGGGGTTGGTGGTATGTGCAGTGTTTGGCGAACCATCGGGGTTGATCATCGTTTCGCTATTTCCGTGGTCTGCGATTATGATGGTGGTGTATCCCTTTTCTTGAGCCGTTTTTACAATAGCTTCGGTGCAAATATCAACCGTTTCACAAGCTTCAATCGCTGCCTGCATCATACCGGTATGTCCTACCATATCTGGGTTGGCAAAGTTTAAACAAATAAAATCTGCCGATTCTGCTTCGATTTCGGGAATGATTTTATCCCGAATTTCATACGCGCTCATGGGCGGATACAAATCGTAAGTTGCTACTTTGGGAGAAGGACAAAGAATGCGTTTTTCACCTTCAAAAGGGGCTTCGCGACCGCCATTAAAAAAGAAGGTAACGTGAGGATATTTTTCAGTTTCGGCGATTCTAATTTGTGTTTTTCCAGCTTTGGCAATGGTTTCGCCCAACGTGTCTGTAAGATTTTCTTTGTCGTACACCACTTTTACATTCTTGAAAGTGTCGTCGTAATTGGTTAACGTAACATAATACAACGGTAATTTTTTCATTCCGAATTCTGGAAAATCTTTTTGTGAAAGTACTTCGGTTAACTCTCTTCCGCGATCGGTTCTAAAATTGAAAAAGATAATAACATCGTCTTCGGAAATGGTGGCAACGGGTTGTCCGTTTTCTGTCATTACGACAGGCTCGATAAATTCATCGGTGGTGCCTTCGGCGTAGCTATTCAATATACTTTCTGAAGCATTGATGGAAGCTTTTCCCTTTCCGTGAACCAATACATCGTAGGCCTTCTTCACACGTTCCCAACGCTTATCACGATCCATCGCAAAATAACGCCCAATCACCGAAGCTAATTTTCCGCCTGTTTTTTTGAGATGTTTTTCTAATTCCTGAATAAACCCAGCGCCACTTTTGGGGTCCACATCACGACCGTCGGTAAAGGCATGGACAAACATATTTTGTACACCAAACTCACTTCCAGCGGTTAATAATCCTTTTAAATGGCTGATATGTGAATGCACCCCGCCGTTAGAGACCAAGCCTAAAAAATGTACTTTTTTGTTGTTTTTTTTGGCATACTGAAAGGCTGCTTTTAAGGTAGCCTCATCCCGAAGTGTATTTTTTTCTATCGCTAAATTAATCTTTGCCAAATCCTGATAGACAATGCGCCCCGCACCCAAATTCATATGGCCTACTTCGCTGTTACCCATTTGTCCGTCGGGTAAGCCTACATTCATCCCGTGGGTTAGGAGTTGGGCGTTTGGATATTTATGGTAGAGCGAATCTACAAAGGGCGTGTTAGCTTTGGCAATGGCAGAAACCTCTGGGTTTTGGGTGATGCCCCAACCGTCCAGAATTAATAAAATGACTTTTTTATTCATAAAAAGATGCTGTGGTTCAAAGGTAATTAATCTTGATTTAAAGCGTGTTTTAAAACATTTTATTTGACATTTTCTTTAACACTATAGGGGTAGTTTTGTTAAACTTTTGTTATTAGCATTGCTTATGAGTAACAATCATTAAGTTTTCTGCGTCTTTATAGTTGTAATCAAAAATCCTTTTAAATTCATTCATCATGAAAAAAACAAAATTAATCCTTGTATTTATGTTAAGTTGCTTTGCGTTAAGCGTATATGCAACAACCGAACCCATTACTACAAACACGACCTTTGAAACTAGTGTTAAAAGTGTATCCCCATTGTGTACTGCCATTGCTAAAGGCGATCTGGATGGGGTAAAAAAACTAGTTGAATTAGGTGTGGATGTAAACACAAAATCTAACGGAATGGCCCCTATACATTATGCGGCGCGTTACAACCAGGTTGAAATTATGAAAGTGTTAGTGGAAGCTGGAGCTAATATTAACGAAAAATGTGATAAAGGGTACACCGCCTTAAAATATGCAGAGCTTTCTAGTGCCACCAAAGCTATAAAGTATATTAAAAGTGTAAAGTAAAAAGTAAGTAGATAAAAAAAGCCTCCTTATACTGGGGGCTTTTTTATTTGATATTATAAGTTTACTCACCCCCATACTTTTTTATACTCTCTCGTATTCTTTCAATACGGTTATCGGGATCGGGATGGGTACTTTGAAACTCGGGTACTCGACTAGGACCCGCAGCAGCTTTTAGGATTTCCATCACATCAATCATTTCGTAAGGGTCGTAGTTGGCTTTCATCATAATGCGTACGCCCAAATCGTCACTTTCCAACTCGTCGCCGCGTCCGTTGGTGAGTAAGGTGTTTTGCCCAATGCCGGCCACAATATCACCTGCATTGGCACCTACATTGGCTCCTTGAGCAATGGTTTGCCAGAAATCGGTTTCGGCAATACGTTCGCTGGAATGACGACCGAGCACGTGCCCAATCTCGTGACCCAACACCCCTGCCAGTTGGTCTTCGTTTTCTAATTTGGAGTACAAGGCATAAGTGATAAAAATCTGCCCCCCAGGAAGTGCAAAGGCATTAATGGTATTGGGGTCTGCCAATAAATGAAACTCATAACGATACGGGCTGCCCTTAGCCATCGAAGCATTCACCAATTTTTGCCCAACCAAATCCACTTGGTCTTGCATTTGCTGATTGTTGTAGAGTCCGCCGTATTCTTGTGCAATTTGTGGCGCACTTTGCAAGCCCATGGCAATTTCCTCTTGTGGGTCAAGAGCAATGGCTTGTTCACGACCTGTATAAGGGTTTGTTTCTTTGCTGGAGCAATACTTAAAATAACCAAAGGCAACAATAAGCAAGCCAATAATAATCCTGATTTTCCAACTTCCTCTCATAGTGTCATGAATTTGTGATAGCTAAATTTACAAAAGTTTGGGGTTGATGTCTAAAATATTTTCGTTGCGGTATCGCTGGATGAATTCTTCTGTGAAATGATCACTTCCTTTTACTTGTTCTTCGGAAAGAATGGCTTTTACATCGAGCTTTTTATAGACTTGTAACATAGGAACCGAAACAGGGGCATAGCTAACATGCCATGGCTCGTAATGGAAGCCTTTTCGGTTTTTGTTATTGGTATAGACTTCAAAAAACCCGAAGGATTCAGCGTGTTTGTTCATCCATTCTTTCATTTTACAGAAAGGCCCCGTCCCGTGAAAGTTGCTGGCCATCAATACATTTTTGGGTCGTGGCGCATTGCCATCGATTAAATCGAGGTCGGTTCCCCAATGATGGCGGGAAGTTCCGGGAATGGTCGAGTATTCAATGATTTTTTCAATGGCTTGCATGGGTGTAAGCCCTTCGGAAGTGAATTTTACGTACTTCCCTTCAAAGATTTCTTTTTGCCGTTGGAAGCTTCGGTATGCCGAAACCACTTCAATCTTGATGTTTTTTTTGGCTGCGGCATCCTTCATTTTATGAAGCGCTACCGCCGTTTCTTTGTGCATTTTAGTAAGGTAGCTGTCGCCTACAATATCAGGGTTGCCTTTCCCTATTAGCTGATTTCGTGTAAACTCCTGAGGCAAATTATCTTCAGAAAAAGAGGGGAGTAGGGTGATTCCGCCTAAAAGGAGGGAGGTTTTTAGAAAATCTTTTCGGTTCATAATTTAAAAGTAATCAATTTTTGTACCGCTTGAAATTTCGTAGGGTGCTTTGTCTTTTTCAAAAACTCGTGCCTCCAAAATTCCCTGTAACTCAATGTCGTCTCCTTGCACGCGTAACCAACTCCCTTCTCGCAACCCTATAACAGGCAAGCTATTTTGCGTGTGAAATTCTTTAATTCGAGTTTCGCGAGTTTCGCCCATATGCTTGCTCGCAGGGTCGGGGTCCAAATAATGCGGATTAATATTAAACGGCAATACTCCCAGGGTTTTAAACGAAGGCGGATACACAATGGGCATATCGTTAGTGGTTTGCATACTTTCGCCGCAAATATTGCTTCCTGCGCTCGTTCCTAAATAAGGAGTGCCGTAAAAAATAGCTTCTCGCAAGGGAGCCATGACTCTGTTTTCGTAGAGTTGCTTTACCAAAACAAAGGTATTTCCGCCACCCGTAAAGATGCCTTTTGCGTTTTCAATGGCTTCTTCAGGATTTTTAAATGTATGCAGCCCCACTACTTTTTTATCCATTTTTGAAAAGGCTTTTTGGGCAATCGCTGTGTAATCGTCGTGGGAAATCCCGCCAGGGCGTGCATAGGGGATAAAGAGGATTTCTTCGGTATGCCGAAATAATTGGGAAAGATGCGGTAAGATATATTCGAGATAACCGCTTCCGTGAACGGTGGAAGTGCTGGCGACAATAAGGTTTTTCATATAGTTTTTATAAATGAAGGGAACTACTTTTCAAATTTAACAAAACCTTAGCGGGCATTTTAAGATTATGGTAAGAAAAGTAGATTTATATTTAGGCGATGTTTCAAAATAAGCTAACCATAGGTAGAAACTTTGTTGTTTTTTTCAGTTTGTTTTTAGGAAGTTTTCTTTTTGTAAATGGGCAAGAGAAATCAATTTCTGGAAAAATTGAAAATGAAATCGATGCAGAGGGGATTCATATTTTGAATACCACATCACGTTTTAATGCTATTACAAATGCTGAAGGTATTTTTTACATTACTGTAAAACCATTGGATACCTTGATAATTTCTTCGGTAACCTATGTGCCGGAACAAGTTGTTATTAGTCAGGAAATTTATGATAGTGGGCACATTTCCATTACGCTTGAAGCTTTGGTAAATGAACTGGATGAAGTGTTTTTGGGGCACCGACTTACGGGGAATTTGGAACAGGATATTAAAACGATTAAAACGGAAGAGCAAATTAATTTTGACGATGTGGGAATTCCGGGATTTAAAGGCATTCCTGCGGAGAAAATTGTACCTGCATATACCTTAAGAGCTCCTTTAGCAGTAGATGTAGAAGCTATTTATAAACATCTAAGTGGATACTATAAAAAGCTGCGCATCAAGCGAAAATGGCAGGCTCAAAATGTGACAGTGGCAAAAATTATAAATTTGTACGGCACCCATTTTTTCTTTGAATCGTATCAAGTTCCCGAAGATCGACTCTACGATTTTTTATTGTTTTGCATAGAAACAAGTACCTTGCAAAATGATTTTAATAAGGAAAATTATTCCAGAGTGTTGACTATTTTTTTGGAAAAGGGAAAAGAATATGTGGAACGTATTTCAGAAAAAAAAGAATAAAATGTGTAACGTATAAGACTAAAAAGAGTCTTATAACTTTCAAGAAAGTTATGGTTAAAAAATTTAAGGTGCTTTTATTTGTTATGGTACTTCCGTGCTTAATGGCAGCAGGAGTGCATAAATTTTATGTAAGTACCACCAAAGTGGAGTATAAAGAGGATAAGAAATCGCTTCAAATAATTACCAAATTGTTTATTGATGATATTGAAGATGTATTGCAAGAGCGCTACAGTCCGTCCATACGTTTAGCCACAAAAAAGGAAACCAAAGCTTCCGAAGATTTTCTGAAAAAATATGTCCTTCAAAAGTTTATTGTTACCATCGACGGAAAGGATATTCCGCTTACCTATATTGGGCGAGAATACGATATTGATGTAGTTAAAATATATTTAGAAGCAAAAGAGGTATCAAACTTTGAAGCCATTGAAATCGAGAATAAAATTTTATTTGAAATAAGCCCAAATCAACAAAATATTGTGCACGTTAAAAGTCATGGAGAAAAAAAGAGTTTACTCATTGATAAAGATAATCCTAAGGGTTTGTTAAACTTCGATTAGAACCCAAAAAACTGAACAATAAAAACTATTTTTAGACACTTTAAAAAATAATAATCAACAACTAAATCACTATGAAATTATTTAAGTACTTTTCTCTTGTAGTTGTTTTTTTAGTAGCGGGGACTTCCTTTGCACAAGAAGACACAGAGAAAAAAGAAGAGCGTAAACCAGGACATTATAATAACAATCGTTTTAAACAATTGTACGAGGAGTTTTCTACTCCCAATATGTACCGTTCTCCCAACGGTGCCCCTGGACCTAACTATTATCAGCAACAAGCAGATTATGTCATGAATCTTGAGCTGGATGATAAAAATTCTAAACTTTACGGCGAAGAAACTATTACTTATACAAACAATTCCCCAGATGCCTTAGAATATCTTTGGGTGCAACTAGATCAAAACGTGCGTGCACGTGATTCTAAGTCTCCATTGATTGAGCCTAGTGGTGCTTTCCCTGCTGAAATGGCTTCAAGTTTTGTTGGAAAATATATGGGAGAAGGCTTTGATGGAGGTTTTAAAATTGAATGGGTTAAGGATGCTAACGGAAAACCATTACCTCATACCATTAATAGAACAATGATGCGTGTTGAGATGCCAAAGCATTTAAAAACAGGTGAAAAATTTAGCTTTTCTATAAAGTGGTGGTATAATATTCCAGATCACACCGTGGATCGTGCGCGAAGTGGATATGAAGTTTTTGACGACGGAAACAAAGGCTATGTAATTGCTCAGTTTTATCCGCGTATGGCAGTGTATAGCGATGTGGAAGGATGGCAAAATAGCCAGTTTTGGGGAAGAGATGAGTTTGCATTGCCTTTCGGGAATTTTGACGTAAGTATTACCGTTCCTTCAGATCATACTTTGGATGCAACAGGTGTTTTATTGAATAGAAAAGAAGTTTTTTCAAAAGAGATGATGGATCGTTACGAGCGAGCCAAGAAAAGTTACACAGAGCCCGTTGTAATTGTTACTCAGGAAGAGGCAGAAGCTGCATCCAAAGGATTTGCAACAACTAAGAAAACGTGGAAATTCCGTGCAGAAAACGTACGTGACTACGGGTTTGCTACTTCAAGAAGATACATTTGGGATATGATGGCTGTGAAGATTGGAAATAGAGATGTCATGGCAGTATCGGTGTATCCTCCAGAAGGAAATCCTTTATGGGAAGATTGGTCAACCAAAGTAGTTGCCAGTACGTTAAAGTCGTATTCAAGAATGACGTTTGATTACCCGTATCATAAAGCTATTTCGGTACACGCAAAAAATCAAGGAATGGAATACCCTATGATTTGTTGGAACTACGGACGTCCCGATAAAGATGGAAGTTATAGCGACAGAACCAAATATGGGATGATGAGTGTGATTATTCACGAAGTAGGGCATAACTTTTTCCCAATGATTGTAAACAGTGATGAGCGTCAATGGACATGGATGGACGAAGGGATTAACACCTTTGTGCAGTATGTAGCCGAACAAGATTTTGGAGAGTGGTATCCAGAGGCTGTTGCGCCAAACAAAGCATATCCTTCACGTCGTGGACCCGCCAAGCATATTGTTGATTATATGGCTGGAGACCAAGACTATTTGGAACCTATTATGACCAAAGGATTAAACACACATAATTTTGGAGCGAATGCCTATTCAAAACCTGCCACAGGATTAAATATTCTTCGCGAAACCATTATGGGAAGAGATTTGTTCGATTATTCTTTTAGAACATACTCTCAAAGATGGATGTTTAAGCATCCTAATCCAGAGGATTTCTTCCGTACTATGGAAGACGCTTCGGCAGTAGATTTAGATTGGTTTTGGAGAGCTTGGTTCTATACTACAGATTATACCGATATTGGAGTGGAAGGCGTTAAGAAGTTTTATGTGACTTCAAAAATGAACAAAGAAGTTCGTGAAATGATGGAAGCACGTGGAATGAAAGAAAGCGATTTACCTCCATTAGTTTATTTAGTAGAAGAAGGAAGCGAAGATTTTGAAGAAGGAATGAAAACCGCAACCTTAAATGATGTGGTTACTCTTCAGGAATATATTATGGACAATATGGATCCGGCTGATAGAGTAAAACTAAAAAATCCTAAATACTTCTACGAAGTTACCTTCGAGAAACCGGGAGGAATTCCCATGCCAATCATTGCAGAGTATACCTATTCTGATGGTAGTACAGAGCGCGTGACCTATCCTGCTCAAATTTGGAGAAAGAATGACAAATCGGTTGGAAAAGTAATTGCTTCAGAAAAGGAGATCACAAAAATAGTAGTGGATCCAGATGAAGAAACTGCCGATATTGATACGTCAAACAATTCGTGGCCAAAAGAAGAAAAAACGGGAGAGTTCGATACTTTTAAAAATAAAGTAAAAGGAGAATAACCCTTTTTTACTAAATAATTAAAAAGCCCTGTTAGTTTAGCAGGGCTTTTTAATTTATAAACCTTAACTTGATTATATTTGCAGTATGCAAGTACTTCCTTTATTTATTAGCGGCGCAGAAATAGGATTTATCCTGTTTATTGTGCTTATGGTTTTTGGTGCTGATAAAGTCCCAGAAATTGCCCGTGGTTTAGGAAAAGGGATGCGTCAGATTAGAAATGCTACCGACGATATAAAAAATGAAATCACCAAAAGTGCCGAAAAACAAGGACTTGATTTTAAAGATATTTCTAAGGATGTCACAAAGGAAATAGACAAAGTAAAGGAAGATGTAGATGATATTACGGGGCCCATTAAAAGAAACTTCTAGATGTTTGAAACCCTTAGAGAATGGGATCAAGAACTTTTTATATACCTCAATAATTTAGGGTCGGATAATTTTGATGCTTTTTGGATTTTTGTCACAAAAATTGAAAGTTGGACATTTCTTTTTGTCTTTTTTATTCTCATCATTTTTAAATTTTATAAAAAGAAGAAAGCCTTTTGGGTTGCTACTTTTACCATTCTTACTTTTTTGGTGAGTTTTGGATTAAAATATATCACTAAAACCTCAGTACAACGGTTAAGGCCTAATAATGTTCCAGAACTTTCAGAAACGATTAGAGTGCTTCAGTTTCCTTTGGATTTTAGTTTCTTTTCGGGGCATGCTTCTGTAAGTTTTGCAGTGACAACCTTTGTGGTTTTCAGTTTACGAAAATTCACTAAGTGGGTGTATTTTTTTTATGTATGGCCTATTCTTTTTTCATTAAGTAGAATCTATGTTGGGGTACATTTTCCAAGTGATATACTTGTGGGTGCTTTTTTAGGTTTTGGGATAGGAATTGGGATGTACTATGTAATAAAAAAGACTTCGTTAGAATCTACAAATACATTGTAGTATTTAGTTAAATCTGAAAAGGGTATTTACCTGTACTTTAAAAAGGGTAATACCCCTTTTTTCTGACTTATTTCCCCTTTTTTTTAACTGAATAATTTTTAAGTAATTGAAAATCAAATAAATAAATATTTTCATTTTGAATTCATACATTACATCTATAGTATTTTTAAGTAAATAATATCTAACTTTACGTAAACCTTAAAAATCATTATTATGAAGTTAAGCACACCGTCGCAAATACTAATTGCAATTACTTTTTTTTCAATTACATTATTTTCATCTTGTGAAGAAGTTGTGGTAAATCCCCCTGCGCAGACTATTTCTTTCGAGGAGGCAAATAGGTTAGAAGAAACGTATAAGCAAACTCGAGCTGCCATCTTAAATGATACCTTAGGATATGAGGACACAAGAGAGTTTTGGTTCTCCTTGGATAGTTTAAAAAAATATATTTCTTACGTAGAACAGGAAGGAGCAAGAATGGGTAAGAGTAATTTAGGTTTACGTATTTATTTAGGAGCCTATCCTGCCCAGGGAAATTATCCGGATCCTGGTTACAGTACTGTCTTTATTGTGCCTACGTCAAAAAGTAAAGGAAACCCTTTAAAACAAGGTTTTTTCCCTATGGAAGAAACTCAAGAAAATATTGATAGTATAAATGCTCTTAATTATGGTCATGGAGGTAAACCTCCTAAGGATTATTAAAACCTAATATACATTGCCTTATTTAGTTACTTTACTCGAATTTATTACAGCTTTAATAGCCTTAGCTGCGTATGCTAAATATAGGCATTCAAATGAAAAATATTTTTTAATTTTTCTATGGTATACCTTACTCATAGATATATTAGGAGCAGTTTTAGGAGATATATTTTACGTAAACAATAATGGAGTGTATAACGCCTATACCATAACGAGTATGTTATTTTACTTTTTTTGGTACTATTCTATTTTAAAAAAACAGGTATTCAAGAAAACCGTCATCGTTTTTAGTATATTATTTGGTATTGTAGCATTTTTAAGTCTATGTTTTGAGAATTGGAATGAATACCACAGCTATACTTTTGTAACTGGAGCTTTATTTTTAATGGTATTAACGTTATTTCATTTTCATCAACTTTTAAATAGTGATGAAGTTTTAATTGTAAAATACAAGCTCAGTTTTTGGATATCTACAGCGCTACTACTTTTTTATGTAGGGATGATACCACTATTTTTCCTTGCAGAATATACCAGTATCAAAGGACTTAGCTATCAAATAATTTTATTGAGTTTAAATGTAATACTTTACGGTTGTTATATTATCGGATTTTTATGGACCAAGAAGGAGTACAATCGTTTTTAATAGTTTTTTCGGTAATAGCTTTTGGGCTTGCATTAACTGTCATTTTACTATTTGCTATTTTTCAGAAAAGGAAAAATAAATTGGTGCGTTTTCAGCAAGAGACTGAAAACAAATTTAAAGAGGAGATTATTGAAACTCAAATAGAGATACGTGAAGAAACACTTCGGAATATAAGTTGGGAGTTACACGATAATATAGGACAGTTACTCACATTAGCTAAAATTCAATTAAATGAAGCCGATGAGACCTGTGGTAATGTTTCTGAAGCTTCTGAAACCATTAGTCATTGTCTAAAGGAGCTTAGAAGTCTTTCCAAACTAATAAACCCTGATACGTTTACAAGTCTCACACTTATTGAAGCTTTGCAAATGGAGATTCAACGATTTAATAGAATGAAATACCTTGAAACAACTTTGGAGTATAATGAAGAAACTTTTGACTTAAACACAAAAGTAGAAACTATAATTTTTAGAATGCTACAGGAATTTTTCACCAATACAATTAAACACTCTAAGGCAACTAAACTAAACGTAAAACTAAATTATACCCAAGATACACTAGAAATCAAAGCCAACGATAATGGTAAGGGATTCGACATCACACAACCCTCTAGAGGTATCGGGCTCTCAAATATAAAAAACAGAGCCAAAATTATTGGGGCTAAAGCAATTATTGAATCCCAAAAAGGGGAAGGGACTCAATTTCTTTTAACTTATAAAAACAAACAATCATGAAGTACTCCGTAGTAGTAGTCGACGATCATAATCTCTTATCCCAAGCTATCGGTGGGCTTGTAGCAGGGTTTGAAGAGTTCTCAGTACTCTATACATGTAAAAATGGACAGGAATTACTCGACCAATTAAAAAATCCAAAAAAAATCCCAGATATTGTTTTAATGGATGTTAATATGCCTATTTTAAACGGTATTGAAACTACCCAACACCTTTACAAACGCTTTCCAGATATTAAAGTATTAGCACTATCTATAGAAGAAGATGAAATAACTATTCTTAAAATGTTACGTGCTGGAGCAAAAGGATATTTAATGAAGGATGTTAAAAAGAACGAACTTAAAAAAGCACTTTTAGAGGTAATGGAAAAAGGGTTTTACCACACCAATACTGTAGCCAAAGTTCTTGTGGATTCTTTATTAGAAAGTGAAGAAAATAAAATTGTGTTGAAGGATAGAGAAATGACTTTTATTAAATATGCTTGTACCGAAATGACCTATCGAGAAATTGCTGAAAAAATGTATTTAAGCACAAAAACTGTTGAAGGATATCGCGATGCTATTTTTGAAAAACTAAAACTTCGAAATAGAACAGGACTGGTAATTTACGCCATAAAGAATAAATTATTTATACCATAAATTAAATCACTCTCGATACTGTTAACCCATCTCTAATGGGTAGTAATACAGTTTCGAGTCGTGGATTTTCATTCAACATTTTGTTGTAACGTAGTAAAGCTTTAGTATCTATATCATCCTCTTTTACGTTATCAATTACTTTCCCACTCCAAAGCACATTGTCACTTAAAATAACAGCACCCGATTTAAGTTTTGGTAATAACAATTCAAGATAGTTTGGGTAATTACTTTTATCGGCGTCAATAAAAACCAAATCAAAATATTCTGAAAGCTCCGGAATAATGTCTAATGCATTCCCCAAATGCTGAATGATTTGCTCACCATAACCAGATTTATCAAAATACTTTCGCTGAAAATCAAACAATTCTTCGTTAATATCGATGGTATGTAGCTTTCCAACTTTTTGCATGCCCTCTACTAAACACAAAGCAGAATATCCGGTGTAAGTTCCTATTTCTAATATGTTTTTTGGTCTAATAAGTTTTGAAAGCATACTCAAAAGCCGTCCTTGTAAATGCCCGCTTAGCATTCTTGGAGCTAACACCTTTTGCCAAGTTTCTTTGCTTAATTCTTGTAAAAGTTGAGGTTCGGGTTGGGAATGGGCAACAACGTATTGGGCTATTTTTTTGGGAAGAAAATCCATTAACTAGTAATTCTATCTATCAATTTTTTCTTTGCTGCTTCATCATCACCACATAACCATTGTACCACATTTTTTTCCCAAATGGCATCACAATCATCTTGCGTTACAATGCCTTGGTCACGTGCCAAATCCAATATTTTCCCTGGATAAGAAGATTGTTGTACACTTTCCATTTCGCCTAACGGGTAAGGATCGTCAAGCCCCATAATAACTTGTTTGCTTCCTTGATTCTTCACTAATAATTGTAAAGAACCAGTATCATGAACAAGGGTATCAAAAAAGATGTTTTTATGACCTACACTTTTTCTTGGGTGTACTTTACCTTCAAATAAATCGGGGCGTCCATCAAACCCTTGAATACGCCTTCCGAGGTTTATTTGAGCTAACTGCCCGCCGTGAGCAAAGCAGGTTCGCATATTTGGGAATTTATCTGCATAGCCATTCAACGTTAAGAAGTGATATGCGTCTGCGCATTGCGCCAACATCCAAATTAAATGAAAGCGCCACGAAGTATTCTCTAGTTTTATAAATTTTTCACCATCGTATGGATGAATTTCTACTGCAAGATTATATTTTGAAGCGAGTTCAAAAATAGGTTCGTTTTCTTCATCAAAAATACAACGCCAAGTACCAATAGTATCCATATAGTGGGTTGGTAAGCACAAAAGTTGAAGTCCTAATTCTTCCACACATCGTTCAATTTCCCAAAGTGCTCCTCGTACAAACCCAGGATGTACTACAAATCCGCAGGTAAATTTTGATGGATTGTCGTGTTGTACTTTTGCATTAAAGTCATTTTGAAAACGAAGTGCTTGCTTCATCTCTTCCACTCGCAATCCATTTCCGTATAATTGAGAAAGATTAAGCACAACAGCATGGTCAATTTTAAAACGCTCCATCCATTCCAGTTTTTCATTTAAGAAAAAGCTAGAATCGGTAACTGGGCGACTCCAATCTTTTTGAAGCATAAACTTACGGTCTTTATCTACCCAAAAAATCCCTTTATCCTTCATAAATTGAGGAATTTCCTCTGGATAAGGAAGTAAATGCGAGTGACCGTTAATTCTTAGTTTACGTTTCATAAGATAAAATTACAAAGATTTTGTTCTTCCGCCATCAACAGGAACATTTATTCCGTTAATGTAGCTGGCAGCTGGGCTTGCTAAAAAAGCCACAGCATAAGCAATTTCTTCGGGTTGCGCAAAGCGTTTGGCAGGAACTAAGTTTTTCATAAATTCACTTGCTTCAGCTTCAGTTCTATTCATTTTTTTGGAGGCATTCATTACAATATCATCTAATCTATCCGTTGCTGTAAACCCAGGCAATACATTGTTTACTGTAATTCCGAAGGCACCTAATTCATTTGCCATTGTTTTACTCCAATTGGCAACCGCACCACGAATGGTGTTACTCACTCCCAGCCCGTCAATAGGCTGTTTTACTGAAGTTGAAATAATATTAATAATTCTACCATACCCAGCTTCCTTCATTCTGGGAACCACATTCTGAACCAAAATCTGGTTACACACCAAATGCTGAGTGAAGGCTTTAGTGAATTCTTCCACTTCTGCTGAAAATATAGAACCTCCTTTTGGACCACCTGTATTATTGATTAAAATATGAAACGTAGTATCGAAAGTAGCTTCAATAATGGTCGATTTTAACTTTGAAGGTTTTGAAAAATCGGCTACTAAGTAACTGTGTTTTTGATTCTCATTTCTAGGTAGTTCTTTTAAAACCTCTTTTAGCTTATCTTCATTTCGCGCCATCAACGTAATAGTAGCTCCTAATGAAGCTAATTCCATAGCTGAAGCTTTTCCTATTCCAGCGGAACTTCCGCAAACTAAAGCATTTTTATCTTTAAGACTTAAATCCATTTTTTATGAGTCATATTTTATACATACATTTTTTGCTTCGGTGAAGAAACGAAGTGCTTCAAATCCACCTTCGCGACCTACACCACTTTCTTTAACACCACCAAAAGGCGTTCTCAAATCACGATTAAGCCAAGTGTTTACCCAAACAATACCTGCTTCAATTTGTTTACTCATTCGCATCGTTCGGTTAAGGTCACTTGTCCATAGTGTGGCGGAGAGCCCATATTTTACACCATTGGCATAATCTAAAACCTCTTCTTCTGTTTCAAATGGCATAAGAGTCACTACCGGCCCAAAAATCTCTTCCTGATTTACACGACAATTGGCATCAAAAACTTCAATTACTGTGGGTTCCAAGTAGTATCCTTTTTCAAATCCTTTCACTGAAACACGATTACCACCCGTTAAAACCTTTCCACCCTCGTCTTTGGCAATTTGAATATAGCTTTCTATTTTATCTCTATGCGCTTCCGAAACAACCGCTCCAAGATTCACATCATCAAAGGGATTTCCCACTTTTAACTGCTTCACTTTGGCAACAAAATCTTTTTTGAACTGCTCATAAATAGATTTTTCAACAAAAATTCTGCTTCCGCAGAGGCAAATCTGTCCCTGATTTGCAAAAGAAGATTTTACAGTTACGGCTAACATTTTGTCGTAATCACAATCAGCAAAAATGATGTTTGGGTTTTTTCCTCCCAATTCCAAAGATAATTTTTTAAACATGGGTGCTGCGGTTCTCGCCAAATGCTCACCAGTTTTAGTGCCACCCGTAAACGAAATCGCTTTAATGTGAGGATGCTCCACAATGGCTTGTCCAGCAGAGGGACCCAATCCGTGAACTATGTTTAATACCCCTTTAGGTAAACCAGCTTCCGTTAAAATTTCTCCTAATAAATATGCGGTCATTGGGGTCACCTCACTAGGTTTTGCAACCACACAATTACCAGCAGCAATAGCTGGAGCGACTTTCCAAGTAAAAAGATAGAGTGGAAGATTCCAAGGCGAAATACATCCCACCACACCAATAGGTTGACGAAGCGTGAAATTCATGGTATTTAATCCCACACTTTCATGTGCATCACTCGAAAACTGTGTAATCGCATTTCCGAAAAACCGAAAATTTGCTGATGCTCTTGGAATGTCAACGCTTCGTGCAAGACTTAAAGGTTTTCCATTATCTCGTGCTTCAGCTTCAGCGAGTCTTTCTAAATTTTGATCTATTAAATCGGCTATTTTTAAAAGAATTCGACTACGTTCTTCAATGGTAGTGTTACTCCAACTTGGAAACGCCCCTTTAGCGGCTTGATACGCCTTTTCAATATCTTCTTTAGAACTATTTGCTATTTTCCCATACACAATGCCTTCACTGGGATTGTAATTATCAATCCACTCAGCCAAAGTTGGTTCGCAATAAACGCCGTTTATGTAGTTTAGGATTTTATGCATGCTATTTGGGCTTATACGCCATTGCTTTAATCTCTACCACCAAATTAGGATGCGGCAATTGGTGCACAGCCACCGTGGTGCGTGCAGGTCCTGTGGCTGCATTAAAATATTCACTATAAACTTGGTTATAACCTCCAAAGTCATTCATATTTACTAAAAAAGTAGTCACATCCACCACATCTGCCATGGTAGCTCCTTCTGTGGCGAGGTAATCTTTAATATTTTCCAATACGGCTCGAGTTTGTTCTTTTATATCCAAGTGAGTCGTACCCATTTCATCAATTTTATGAACTCCTGCAAAAGAATTATCGGGTAAACGTGAACTTGTTCCGCTCACAAAAAGAAAATCACCCGCTCGTTTTATATGTGGGTATGCGCCTCGTGGTGTTGCCTTGCCTTCGACTACATTCCCGCGAAGGCGGGAATCTTCTTGTTTTTTGTTCATTATTATAAATTTTTTGCCACGGCATCGTCGTGGAGTATAGTGTTGGTTTCTTTTATAACTAGCTTTAATTTCTCTTCTAAACTCAAATCATTGGTTAATTTCCCATCGTCTAATAGATTTAAAATGGCCTTGTCTTGGGCTCTTCCCTGTTTCATCGCTTGCGAATAAGGAATGGCATCGTTAAAGGTAACTAAAGAATATTTACTGAAATACTCTTTGGGTAATTGCGTTTCGAATGCAATTTCCAACTTCCGTTTTTGCTGAAACAACGGGCTTGCCGTGTGTTCTTTCATTTCGTGGAAATTATCCACAGCCAAATCGGCAATAGCATCGGTATCTATTTTACGCGCTTTTTCGTATTCTGAAAAAACAGTTTCCCAATTGCCTTCAAATTTTTCGAGCACCTCATCAAATACAACCACATCTTCAAAGGAAGCATTCATTCCTTGCCCGTAAAACGGTACAATGGCATGAGCCGCATCACCCAAAATAAGAGATTTTCCGTAGCAATGCCAAGGGGAACATTTAATGGTTCCTAAAGGCCCCGTTGGATTATTGAAATATTCTTCAGCAAGGTTTGGAATCAACTCCAATGCATCGGGAAATTCTTTCTGAAAATATTCCTCTACTTTTTCAGCTGTTATTAAATTATCGAAACAATAGTCACTGTTTGAATACGGTAAAAACAAAGTCACTGTAAAACTGCCATCCAAATTGGGTAAGGCAATAAGCATATCTTCGCCTCGTGGCCAGATATGCAATGCATTTTTATAGGTTTTAAATCCGCCATTTTCCGCAGCAGGAATTTCTAATTCTTTGTACCCGTGGGTTAACCATTGTTGCGAAAAACTGAAAAGAAATTTTCGATGTTCAAACATACTTTTCCGAACAGCTGACCCCGCACCATCCGTTCCAATTAAAATAGCTCCAGAATAGGTTTCTAATTTTCCTGTTTTGTAATTTTTAAAACTTGCTGATGCATTTTCCAAATCTACTTCTTCACACCCCAAATTGAAATGGGTGGTTACATTCGGCATTTTGTCAATAGCATCGAGTAACAACATATTTAAACCTGGACGAGAAATGGAGTTAATGTATTCATTTTTACGACCGCTATACGGGCTTAAAAATGTATTTCCCTCCTTATCGTGAATCATTCTCCCGTTCATAGGGATGCACAATTTTTTGGCTTCCTCTTCAACTCCTGCGAGTCGTAAACCTTTTAAGCCTCGGTCGCTTAAAGCCAAATTAATAGAGCGCCCAGCATCCTGAGTGACTTTTCGTAAATCGGGGCGTTTTTCAACTAAGGTAATTTGATACCCTCTTTGTGCCATTCGCAAAGCGAGAAGGCTTCCGCAAAGGCCAGCGCCAATAATGAGTATGTTGTCTTTTTGATTCATTTATTTTAAAACTTGTTTCAATCGTTCAACAAATTGAAATACATCTTCAAAGTTATTGTACAGTGCTGTTGGTGCTACTCGAATCACATCTGGCTCTCTCCAATCGCTTATCACACCAGTTTTAGTGAGTTTTGTATGCAATTTTTTATCGGCACTTTTTACTTGAATAGATAATTGGCTACCTCTTTCTTCAGGGTTTCTAGGGGTAATAACTTGAATTCTTTCATCCTTCATTTCGTCTAACAGATATTCAAGATATCCTGTTAGCTTAATCGCTTTCTTTCGAAGATTCTCCATCTCTGCTTCTTCAAAAATACTCAACGATGCTCGAATGGCTGCCATGGATAAAATTGGCGGATTGCTTAATTGCCAGCCCTCGGCACCAGGCAATACATCAAATTCGTGGCGCATATTAAAGCGTGTTTCTTTATTGTGTCCCCACCAACCTGCAAATCGGTTAAGATTTGGGTTATTTGCGTGACGTTCGTGCACAAAGACACCACCCAAACTTCCAGGGCCACTATTTAAATATTTATAACTACACCATACGGCAAAATCGGGTCCGTTTTCGTGTAAATTAGGCAGAATATTTCCTGCACCGTGTGCCAAATCGAACCCTACAATGGCTCCATGTTGATGCCCTAATTCGGTAATTTTTTTAATGTTAAAGGATTGTCCCGAATAGTAATTAGTAGTACCAATCATAATAAGCGCGACCTCGTCACCTTGCTCATTCATAATCGCTTCCAAATCTTCAAAGTGGCATAATTCTTCTCCTTTTCGTGGCTTCCAAAGGATTAAAGATTCGTTTGGGTCGTATCCGTGGAATTTTATCTGACTCTCCACCGCATATTTATCACTAGGGAAAGCATCACTTTCAATAATAATTTTATGTCTTTTGTTAGTGGGTTGGTAAAAGGAAACCATCATCAAATGAAGGTTTGCCGTAAGCCCGTTCATAATCACCACTTCACTGGGTTTTGCACCTACGATTTTCGCCATACTATTGGTTAAAAACTCGTGATAGGGGAGCCAAGGATGTTTTGCTTCGGTGTGGCCTTCAACACCTAATTTTGCCCAATCGTTTAATTCTTCCTGAATAAAATCGGCAGTCTTTTTAGGTTGTAATCCTAAGGAATTTCCGCAGAGATAGATAAGTGGGTTGCCGCTTTCATCCTTCGGAAAGTAGAATTGATTTCTAAAATGTTTTAGTGAATCTTGTGCATCGCACTGTTGCGCATATTCCAGCGAGTTTTGGTACATGTAAGCTATTTGTTTTGTTGTTTTTCAATGAATTCATCCATTCGCGAAAGTAATCGCCACCATTCGCTTCCGTCTTCTCTGTAGTTGCGAATAGCTCCTGCACGCACTAAAATTTTCCGAAGTTCATCATCTTCAAACCCACCTAAATGTTTCTGAAGCGTTTCAAAAGAACGATCGGTGTACGATTTGTGATTCAAAAAATGTTTGGCAGTACTTTCGGCTATAAATTCGGTTTTGTATTCCTCCCGAAGGATCTTCAGCTCTTGCTTAAATCGTTGATGTTGTAAAAAGTAACTAATACCGCCACCCACCAAGGTACCTGCCAATGTAAAGAGTGCTGTGGTGATTTCCATATTATTTTATTGAAATATTCGTGAAATATATTTTCTTAGTTCCTGTGCTATCTTTGTGCATCGTACACAGTTTCATTCCATTAAAATCTTTGGTGTCCTCCCAAGTATAAACAAGCGAAGGTGTGGCACTATTTTTTTCTCGGAACACCCATTCTTTAATCAAAAAATCTTTTCCGTAGTAATAATCGTAAGCATCTCCAGGGGTGTATCCGCCCAATTCGGGATAGGTAATGGTAAGCACGTTTAGTGTTTCACCAGAAATAGGAGCGGCAATATTTTCTTTTTCTGAAAAAGTAACCCCTTCATCCCAAAGCAATTGGAACGGCGCTAATAACCAATATTTGTCATTTATAAATGCTTTATCTGCCATTAAGGACACTCTTTTAATACTATCTTGTCTAAAATGTACGGTATCTGTAGCACTTATATAAGTCACTTTTTTTGTTTTCGGCTCCCAAATAAAGGTGCGTTCAAAATGAGCGGTGTCGCGATCCACATTAAAGGTAAATGTAAGCTCGTTAACCTTGTCCCACTGATTAAACCCATAGGCTTGGGCAATGGCTTCCTGAGTGGGAACTTTCTTCGGTTTTTCGGGAGTATTGTCTTTACAACCAATGAGTAAAATAGGAAGTGCAAAAAGGAGAAGTTTGTTCAATTGAATTAGTTTTTCAGTAAAAATACGCAAACTATTTTCGCTTTCATAATTTTAGTATTTTTATAGCATGGACATTACAAAAAAATATACACACGACGATGTAACGGTTATTTGGAAACCGGGACTTTGCATTCACTCGGGTAATTGCGTGCGTGCTTTGCCCAATGTTTTTAAACCGAAAGAAAAACCTTGGGTACAACCCGAAGGAAGCACGGGCGAAGATCTTATTAGTGCCATAAAAAAATGCCCAAGTGGCGCCCTAACGTACGAAACCTCAAACACCTCAAACACAACAGAAACTATGGAATATACTCCTAAAAATGTAAAAGTTACCCTCATCGATAATGGTCCTGCTATTGTTATGGAGTCTTGTGAAATCACGCATCCCGATGGAAAAACAGAAACTCGCGAACGTCGCGCCTCCTTTTGCCGTTGTACCAAATCTGCAAATTTCCCGTATTGCGATGGCTCCCATAAAAATGCGTAAATGGAGCTAACTATTAACGATAATGCTGAAAGAAAACGTTTTGAAACCCAAGTAGAGGGACATACAGCCATTATAGAATACATCAGCACTAAAGATACCATTTATCTTACGCATACCGAAGTGCCTCAAGCCTTAGGCGGAAAAGGAGTGGGGAGTGCTTTGGTAAAAGGAGTGCTGGAAATGATTGAAAAAGAAGATTTGAAAATTGCTCCTTTGTGTCCTTTTGTAGCTGCTTATATGAAGCGCCACCCCGAATGGAAAAAACTTTTGGCAAAGGGGTATAATGTTTAAAGCTAAATAAGTGGATTTACAAAAAGCCTTTGAAACCAACCGCGAAACTTGGAACCAAAAAGTAGCCGTCCATGCAAAAAGCGATTTCTATAATCTAGAAGCATTTAAAAAAGGTGCCACTTCTTTACATCGGTATGAATTAGAAGCACTGGGCGATGTCAAAGGCAAAAGCATGTTACACCTTCAATGTCATTTTGGGCAAGACACACTAAGCATAGCGCGAATGGGTGGGCAATGCACAGGCGTGGATTTAAGCGACAAGGGAATTGAGTTAGCACGACAATTAAATGAAGAATTAAACCTCGATGCCCAATTTGTGTGTTGCAATGTGTTGGATACCTCGCAACACATAAACAAACAATTTGATATTGTGTTTACGAGTTATGGCGTGATAGGCTGGCTACCCGATTTACAACCCTGGGCACAAATCATTGCCGAACGGCTAAAGCCCGGGGGCTTTTTTTATATGGTAGAATTTCACCCCATTGCTTGGATGTTTGATTATACCGTAAATCCTCCCAAAATGATATACGGCTACGACCAAGCCGAAGCCATTTATGAAGAATACGAAGGTACCTATGCCGATGACGACACCACCAAAATCACCAGTAAAGAATATGGTTGGAATCACAGCCTAAGCGAAGTGATTGATAGCTTGCTGCAAGCGGGTTTGCAATTGGAATTTTTTAGAGAACACAAGGGTAGTCCGTATAATATTTTCCCTAATTTGGTGAAAAACAATGAAGGTTTATACCAACTTGAAAACGGCTTATATCCTTTGGTATATGAGGTGAAGTTTGTGAAACCTTAATTAAACAATCCCTATAAAAAATATAATCCATGGTGATAGATAAAATTGAAAATAGTTTGCTATATGCTAATTTGCATAAGAACATAGCAAAGGGGTTTAATTATATTGATGCTACAGATTTACAGCAAATCCCTACGGGGAAATACGAGATTGATGGGGAAGAAATTTTTGCAATCGTTATGGAATACGATACCAAGGATATTAGCGAAACACATCATGAAAGCCATTATACATATATCGATCTTCAATATATTATATCGGGTAGCGAATTAGTAGGAGTTAAAACCTTAACCACCGAAACTCCTTTTGAAATTAACATAGAAAGCGACTATGCTTTTTATCATGTGGAGTCAGATTTGGTGAGCTTTAAGGAGGGAATGTTTATGATTTTTTTTCCAGATGATTTGCATATGCCTTGTGTTTCTGAAAACCAAGTTTCTAAAGTAAAAAAGGTGGTGGTAAAGATTAAAGTATCATAAATACACCCACCACTAATAGTAAGCAGGCACTACCCATAACACAACTTGTTTTTTTACGCGCATAGTATGCCAATTAAAATGGCATAAACCGCAATTAAAATAGTGTATGTCACAATTAAAATATTGAGTTCCGCAATTAAAGTAGTGAAAGTCACAATTAAATTAGCAAGTTCCACAATTTAAGTAGTAAAAAGTGCATTTAAAGTAGCGAACCCCGCATTTTGTATATTAAAAACCGCAATTTATGTAGCATAAACCGCAATTAAAGTAGCATAAGTCGCTACATTTTTAATGTTTGTAAAGGGCTATACTCCCAAAATGGGAATTTTGGTATCTTTGGGAATAACCGCTACGGAATATTGACAAAGAAATAGTTATTATAAAGAGTTAGGAGTAATCTTAAAATATGAAGGACGAAGAAAATAAAGAAAGTTTAAATCCTCCAAAATCAATGCCTTATATCTTCCTTTAACCACTCTGGAAACTTAGCTTTTTTTTCGTCATTTCACTTTTAATTTAAAACTTGTGTTAAATTGTTTTTTATAACTAAACGATTGTTTAGATTTGTGTCATCATTATCCCAATTTTAAACGTAAAATGAAATATCAGTTCCTTATTGTCCCTGTAATAGCCCTATCTATACTGTCATGCAAAAACACACCCGAAAAGGTTTCCAATAGTGAACCTTTACAAACTACTGCACCCGAAATAATTTTTATAAACAAAGGACATGAATTGGTTTACGAAATGACACAAAAAACTGGCGACTATAATGCCTTGGCAGCAAAAAAAGATGTTGTCTATACCTATACATATGAAACTCCAGATGGTAAAAAGGATGTTTCTACAGAGAAATACATTTTTAATGGAGAGTTGTCTTATGGTCAATACCACCAGCACGAAAGAACGTTATCCCAATTAGAAGGGGTTATAGAACAAGGGTTTAATGGTGACGAATTTTGGCTAAGGCATAACGAAGTATATATTGAGGATGAAGCATCTATGAAACGCGTTGTCTTTAACCGAAAAACCAATTTTTATTGGTTTGCCATGTTTCAAAAATTATTAGATCCAGGATTGCACTATGAATATTTAAATGAAGCTGTTGTAAATACTAAAAAATATGACTTAGTAAAAGTGACTTTCGAATCTGAAGATAATTCTCCTAAAGACATTTATCTTTTATATATAAATCAAAACACAAAATTAGTTGATCAATTTTTATTTACGGTGGTAGATTTTAATGTGGTTGAAAACCCTATGCTTATGCAATTGGAATATGAAGAGATAGACGGGATGCTTATTCCTACCAAGCGCCAATACAAAAAATCTACCTGGGATGCACAAGTAACCGAAGAACCTTGGATAAATGTAACTTGGTCTAATATTACCTTTAATAATCATCTTAAAACAGAAGAGTTTCATAAAAACTAATGGCAAGAAAGAAAGCCTATATTGAAGAAGAAGTAGTAGAAAAAGCGATGAAAGTTTTTTGGAAAAACGGCTATGAAGCCACTTCCATGCACATGCTAGAAAAAGAAATGGGCATAAACAAATTTTCTATCTATGCTAGCTTCGGAAGTAAACACGGCCTCTTTTTAGAAAGTCTAAAAAGCTACAAAAAACGAGTGCAGGGTATTTTTGAACAATTCAGAAATTCAAATAATGGAGTTGAAGATATAAAAGAATTTTTCTACAATTCGGTTCGTATTTGTGATAAAAGAGGAAACCACAAAGGATGTTTATTAACCAATACCTATTATGAGTTTTCTGAAAGGGAAGACCAGTTAATAAAAGAACAAATGGATATTTTTATGAGTACCCTAAAAGATTTATTTATTGAAAAATTACGAATGGATTCCACCAAAGATGAAGTAACCATTATAAAACAAGCCAATTTTTTACTGTTAGCAAAACATGGCTTAGCTGCCGCTTCTAGAGTTAACAGTCGAAAAGAAATGGAAGACTATGTTGAAATGACCTTTAAAAACATATAACATTTTTTTTAACCTATAACTAAACGAGTGTTTAGTTATGTTGCCTTTTTATCACAATTAAATTTAAACTATGAGTACATTAAAAATTCACACGGTTGAATCGGCTCCAGAAAAGAGCAAACCCTTATTAGAACAATCCTTAAAAGCCAATGGTAGAATTCCAGGCTTGCATGGTGTATTGGCAGGAGCGCCAGAATTATTAGAAGCATATCAAACATTACACAAACTGTTCATACAATCTTCATTCAATAAAGAAGAGCTTACCGTGGTTTGGCAAACTATTAATGTGGAACACGAATGTCATTATTGTGTGCCTGCACATACAGGTATTGCCCATATGATGAATGTAGCTCCCGAAATAACTGAAGCTTTGAGAAATAGAAAACCAATGCCTACTGAAAAGCTACAAACCTTGCATGATTTCACCCTTTCGATTGTTAGAAATAGGGGAAGGGTAACCGAAACAGAACTAGAGGTTTTTTATGCAGCAGGGTATAAAGAGCAACAAGTGCTAGAAATTATTTTGGGATTATCTCAAAAAGTGATAAGTAATTATATAAATCATATTGCCAATACCCCTGTTGATAGCGCTTTTGAAAAATATGCTTGGGAGGCAGAAACTGTTTAATAATTCATTTTAAAAGGTAGGCGCTTGCAACAATGTTTGTGCCTATCTTTTAGAGAAAAATAAATTTATACTCATTAATCCCAAATGGAGTTCAATACCTCTTTTAGTGCCTAATACCCTCCTTTAACAACTCCGGAAACTTCGCTTTAAAGCGGTTAAGCCGTGGGATCGATATGTTTTGGATGTAGGGATGCGTAGGATTGCGTTTTTCAAAATCTTGGTGATACGCTTCACCCACCCAAAACTTCTGGAAAGGTAATACTTGTGCCGCTACTTTTCCTTCACCAATTTCTTTTTCAATGTCAGCAATTTTAGTTTCTATAATTTTCTTTTGCGCATCGTTTTGGTAAAAAATAATGCTTCGGTATTGGTTACCGTGGTCGGGACCTTGCCCGTTTACTTGGGTGATGTTCTGCGAACCAAAATATACATCCACCAAGGTTTCAAAGGAAACTATATTAGGGTCGTATTCTATTTCAACGGCTTCGGCGTGGCCTGTTAAACCTGTGTTGCTGGCTTCGTAGGTGGGATTATCGGTATGGCCGCCACTATATCCCGAGATCGATTCTTTTACCCCTTTTACACTTTCATACACCGCTTCCACACACCAAAAGCATCCGCTGGCAAAATAGGCAAACACATATCCGTCTTTGGCAGGTACTTGCACAGGTTGTATTTCTTTTTGCAGTTTGGCTTCTTCTTTTTTGTTGCGCTCATTAGATTGACAAGAGGCTTGAAAGCTTAATAAGATAACAGATAGGAATAACAGCATATATCTTTTCATAGCACGTAAATTTTTAAAATAAGTCGGTTTCAACTAAAATCCTTTCAGAAAAGTACAAAAAAAAGCCCTCACAATGGTGAAGGCTTTGGTATCGTTTGTAAATGAATTACTTACTCACTTTTTTGAATAAAGTCTCCATTTTTTCTCTTTCTTCTTCTGCCAAGGCAGGGTCTACTAAAATACGACCACTGTGCTCATCGGTAATAATCTTCTTGCGTCCTGCAATTTCCATTTGTACTTGTGGCGGGATGGTAAAGAACGATCCACCAGAAGCACCACGCTCTACAGGAACAACAGCTAAGCCGTTTTTTACATTACTGCGAATACGCTTATAGGCTTTAACCAATCGCTCTTCGATGTTTTTCTCGTACTTTTCAGATTCTTTAAGTAGCGCTTGTTCTTCTTTTTCAGTTTCAGCAAGAATTTCATCAAGCTCACCTTGTTTGTGTTTTAGGTGATTTTCACGTTCTGCCAAACGCTCTTTAGTTTCGTCAATAACCGCACTTTTTTGCTCGATTTGCGCTTTAAATTCTTTAATGTGCTTTTCGGCTAATTGAATTTCCAATTCTTGGTATTCAACCTCTTTGCTCAAACTATTGTATTCGCGGTTATTACGCACTTTATCTTGTTGCGCAGTATATTTTTTGATAAGGGTTTTTGCTTCCTCAATCAAATTTTTCTTATCCTTGATACCTTCCTCGATACTTTCAAGATCGTTGGTCAATTTCTCAAGACGGGTATTCATCCCAGCCACTTCATCTTCCAAATCTTGAACCTCCAAAGGAAGCTCTCCACGAACATTTCTAATTTCATCTACACGCGAGTCGATTAATTGTAAATCGAATAACGCTCTTAACTTATCTTCTACAGTGATTTCAGTTTTCTTTGCCATACTTTAAAAATAGCTTACAGGATTGGTCTTTACTTTTGATAAAACGACTGCAAAATTAGTAATTTTTTTGCTAAGGTGAGCAACTAATAACTCTTTTGTGTATTGTTCGCTTTCATAATGCCCAATATCGGCTAAAAATAACTGATTTTCAGCCTGAAAAAAGTCGTGATACTTTACATCTGAAGTCACAAAAGCATCTACTTTATAACTTTTTGCCGCTGAAATGGCAAAACTTCCGCTTCCACCTAAAACGGCTACTTTTTTAATGGGTTTCCCCAATAATTTTGAATGCCGAATGACACCCGTATGAAAAGTGCTTTTTAAAAGCTGAAGAAATTCCTTTTCTGAAACACTTTTTTGAAGTTCTCCCACCATTCCCATACCAATATGCTGATTCGTATTTTCTAGTGTTGTTACTTCGTAGGCCACTTCTTCGTAGGGATGATTTTCGAATAGTGCGTGAAGTACTTTCTTTTCTAAATGTTTTGAAAACGTCACTCCAATTTGTGTTTCTTCTTCAAAATGGGTTTCGCCTTTTTTTCCTTTGGTAGGGTTAGCGTCTTCGTTTCCGTTAAAACTTCCCAAGCCTTTAATATTAAAGCTGCAATTGTCGTAATTGCCAATGGCTCCCGCACCTGCTTCAAAAAGACTTTCTCTCAATTTTTCGGCAGCTTCATGGGGAACAAACGTGATCAATTTTTTGATGGTGCCTTCCTGCGGAATAAGAATCTTCCGTTTGTTGAGCTTCAGTTTTTCGCAAATCATGGCATTGACACCATTCCAAGCATTATCCAGCGCTGTGTGAATGGAAAAAATAGCAATATCGTGCTTGATAGCTTTTAGGACAGTGCGTTCCACATAACTCCTTCCAGTAAGGGATTTCAGTCCTTTAAAAATAATAGGGTGGAAGCTCACAATGAGGTTGCAACCGTTTTCAATGGCTTCATCCACAACTGCTTCGAGGGTATCGAGGGTGACTAAAATTCCTTTTACTTGGGTGTTGTTGTCACCCACCAGCAAGCCTGTATTGTCAAAGTCTTCAGAATAAGAAAGCGGTGCCAATTCTTCTAAAATAGAAATTACTTCTTTTATGGTCATATGCTATATTTACGGTAAAGATAAAAAAGTATATTTTCGTAGTATGAACTTTCGGAAAATCCTTTTCCCTTTTTCTATTTTATACGATGGCGTTACCACGCTTCGAAACTATGCCTATGATAAAGGCTGGAAAGAAAGCACCGAATATGAAATTCCTGTAATCTCTGTGGGAAACCTATCGGTAGGAGGAACAGGAAAGTCTCCAATGGTGGAGTTGCTTATTTCTTTTCTGAAAGAAGATTACAAAGTAGCTGTGTTAAGTAGGGGCTATAAGCGAAAGACTTCAGGGTTTTTAGAGGTTTTGGAATCTTCAACCACAGAAGAAGTAGGGGATGAACCCCTTCAGTTTAAACATAAATTCCCTGAAGTAACCGTTGCAGTGTGTGCTGATAGAAGGATGGGAATCGAAAAACTGAAGCAAAAAGCAGAAGTGATTATCTTGGATGATGCTTTTCAACACCGAAAAGTGAAACCTGCATTAAGTATTTTGTTGACACCTTTTTCCAACTTGTTTTTGGACGATTTGGTGTTGCCGGCAGGAAACTTACGGGAATCTAAAAAAGGAATGGAGCGAGCCGATATTATTGTCATCACCAAAATTCCCGATGGGACTGCCTATGCTAAACTGCAGAAAATCCAGTTTAGAATGAAATTGAAGGAGCATCAATCCATGTATTTTTCAAAAATTAGTTATGATTCTAGCATCCACGGAATTTCTGAGAGCCTTCCATTGGATTACTTAAAAGACAAATCTTTTATCTTGGTAACAGGCATTGCCAATCCTAAGCCGCTTGTTGATTTTCTGAAAGAGAAAAACTTTAATTTTCAGCATCAAAAATTTCCCGATCATCATCATTTTTCGACTTCGGAAATTGAAAACCTTCAAAAGGAGGAATTGATTTTGACTACTGAAAAAGATTTTAAAAGATTGAGTAATCGACTTCAAAAAAGAGCCTTGTATTATTTACCTATAACCACAAGATTTTTACACAAAGAAGAAGGTGCTTTTGAGCGAGAAATTTTAAACCGAATAGAATACCACAGGAAATTTTAGCTTTCTATAGGCATTTGTTTGTTTTCAAGCGTACGATAGATCTTCTCGAAAAATTCTTCAGTTTTAAATGGCTTCGGAATAATTTCATTAAACCCAGCGCGATAGAAATCGTCTAGATTTTCGTCAATAGTAACCGCTGTAAGTGCAATAATGGGTAATCCTTTATTGAATTTTCTGATATCTTGTGTAGCTTCAATTCCGCTTATGCCAGGCATGTGAATGTCCATTAAAATAATGTCGTATTCATTTTCTTTCACCAATTTAACGGCATCCATTCCATTGTCTGCCACGTCACAAACCATTTTATTTTTTTCAAGAATTTTCTTGGTAATCATTTGGTTAATTTTGTTGTCCTCAACTACCAAGACCTTTTTGTTTTCTAAGAAATCAAAATCTAATTCTTTAACACTTCTAGCATCTTTTGTTTCAGAATATTCTTCAGAAACGGCAAAGTTAATATCGAACCAAAACTTAGAACCTTTACCTAATTGACTTTCCAATTGTATTTTACTACCCATTAATTCCAATAGGTTTTTCACAATGGCAAGACCTAATCCTGTACCACCAAATTTTCTATTAATTTGAAGTGATGCTTGGGAAAAGGATTCAAAAATGCTCTTTTGTTTCTTCTTGGAAATTCCTACCCCATTATCTTCAATTTCAAAATGAAGTAATACCCGATTATTTATTTTTTTCATCTTTTTAATACGTATAAAGACATCGCCGTTCTGTGTAAACTTGAGCGAGTTTCCAATTAAATTGATGAGAATTTGAGATAGTTTTAACGGATCTCCAGATAGTTTATTTGGTATTGTTTCATCGTATTCTAAGTGAAGATTATTCTTTTTATCGTCGGCAGTTTTCTTTAATGCGATGAGTACGTCATTCATTCGCTTTTTAAGATCGAAACTTGTTTTCTCAATTTCAACCTTGTTGGCTTCAAGCTTGTTGAGGTCAAGAATATTATTAATAAGCGACAATAAATATTCTCCCGAAAACTTAAGAGAATTAAGATGCTCTTTTTGGTCAGGTTTCGGATTTTCTTCTAAGAGTAAATGTGTTAATCCCGTTACGGCATAAAGTGGTGTACGTAATTCATGAGTAATGGTAGACAAAAATTGTGCTTTCGCCAAAGATGCTTTTTCAGCCTTTTCTTTTGCAAGTTGTAACTCGTTGTTTTTGTCTTGGAGTAAATCGTTTGCCTTTGCCCGTAAATTGTTGTTTTTATAAAGTGATAGGGTTAACAGCGATAAAATAACGATGAGGGCAATACTAAGCCCTGTGGTCATTTTTCCGAAGTTAATAGACCTTCTTTGCTTATCAAGATCGGTTTGTTGTTTGTCTATAATCTCACTGTAATAGCCTGCATCCCCTTCAGAATCTATCCCTTTGGAAATTGCACTTAAAAAAACTTGATACAAAGAATCATTCTTTTTTTCGAAGATCCCCATATTTTTTTCGGCTAAGTCATAATTATTTTCTTTTAAAGCGATGTAGGAAGAAATTTTATAACTGTCTATTTTTAGTTTTGAAAAATTATTTGCTTCAATAATAGTAAGTGCTTTTTCAAGACTTTGTTTCGATTGCTGCAAGCCATTAGGTATATCTGTGCTATTACTGTTTAAAAGCGCTTCAGCTTTACTTAGCCTTGCAAAGGCTTCTTGATAGGATAAATTATTGACTTCAAAAATAGGAATGGCCGCATCTAGATAATTGATGGCTACTTTGTAATTTTTTCTATGAAGCTCTAATGTTCCATAGCCTAACAATACGTTGGCTCGATTCTTTTCGTCATTGGTTTTAGTAAACCAATTATCGGCTTGTTTAAGAGCATCTTCTGCTTGAGGGAATTTGTTGAGTTGCACACTTATAAGCCCTAAAATAGTATAGGCTTCGGCAAGCTCATTTTGTTTGCTTCTTTTCTTTAATTCAGCAATTATTTTTTTGGTTTCTTTTTCTGCTTTTATAAAATTTCGAAGGTAATAGTGAAGTTGCGCTATACTGAATTCTACTTGAAGTTGTTCTTCAGTATTTTTTGAAGCATATGCCAATTTATTAGCTTTGGATAAGCTAATAATGGCTTCGTCAAATTTTTGATTTTGAACAAAGGCTCTCCCATCAGCATGATACTTTTGTATAAGCGCTAGTGTATCCTTCGGTTGTTGTGAAAAAACACTGCCGCAAATCAAAAATAACAGCCATAGGGGGGCTATGGTTTTATATTTTTTCAAGAGGTAAATCATTTACTCTTATGTACTTCGCCGATAAATATAGTTATTTTATCGAAAATTGTAAGATTAAATCTACAATTCTCGACGAATAACCCATTTCGTTA
Source organism: Flavobacteriaceae bacterium (assembly GCA_034670265.1). Lineage (GTDB taxonomy): Bacteria > Bacteroidota > Bacteroidia > Flavobacteriales > Flavobacteriaceae > Halomarinibacterium. The sequence goes on from JAXMNU010000004.1 coordinate 352,592, forward strand.
TCGTACCAACCAATAATTTTGACCATTTTACCAATAACAGAGGTCATATCGCTATCGAAGATACATGAATGAGGATTCCCAACAATATCAATAGAAACTATTGGGTCGTGCGTGTATTGAAGTATATGTTGCAAAGAAGTTTCCGAAGCTTTTTTAAAGGCCCTATTCACTTCTTCTATGGTCGTTTCTTTTTTTACATTTAACGTAATATCGGTTAGTGAACCATTAGCAACGGGAACACGAATCCCACAACCACCAATAACATCTGCTAAATCTGGAAAAATCTTGGTCAATGCTTTGGCTGCGCCCGTTGTCGTGGGAACTATCGATTGCCCAGCAGCACGAGCTCTACGTAAATCGCGATGCGGTTGATCATGTAAACTTTGGTCGGTTGTGTAAGAATGTACTGTGGTAATATACGCCTGCTCAATGCCGCATAACTCATCGATAACTTTTAACATAGGGGCGGCATTGTTTGTGGTACACGAAGCGTTGGAAATAATACGGTCTGAAGCTTCTAAAATATCATCATTGACACCTAAAACAATGGTTTTTATATCATCTTCTAGTGGCGGAACCGTAAGAATGACCTTTTTTGCTCCATTTTCAATGTGCTTTTGAAGCAAAACGGATGTTTTAAACTTTCCAGTGGCTTCAATCACAATATCGATACCCTTCCAATCTAAGTTTTCCAATGTTGATTCTGAAGAATACCGAAACCTTTTTCCATCAACACTAAGTTGCCCGTCTGAAAAAGACACGTCGCTTTGTAGAACCCCATGAATGCTATCGTATTTCAGTAAATGTGCCATCGTGGTGCCATTGGCAATATCGTTAATAGCAACAACTTTTATGTTGGGATGATTTAGTAATAATCGGAAGAGCGTTCGGCCAATACGACCAAACCCGTTAATACCAATGGTAATAGGCGCTTCCATTTAAGCGATGTGTTTATGTGCTTTATAGGAAGAACGCACCAAAGCACCACTTTCCACGTGACGGAAGCCCATTTCCAGGCCAATTTCTTCGTACTTTTTGAATTGCTCTGGCGTGATAAATTCTTTAACCGAAAGATGCTTTTTTGAAGGTTGTAAATATTGCCCAATGGTAACAATATCCAAACCTACACCCCTAAGATCTTCTAAAGTTTGAATGACTTCAGCTTCCGTTTCCCCCAAACCAAGCATAATGCCGCTTTTAGTACGATTGATTCCTTGTGCTTTTAAATAGCGTAAAACTTCTAAGCTACGCTCGTATTTCGCTTGAATACGCACTTCACGAGTTAATCGCTTAACAGTTTCCATATTGTGGGACACTACTTCGGGAGCCACTTCAATAATACGGTCGATGTGTCGAGTCACCCCTTGGAAGTCGGGAATAAGGGTTTCCAAAGTTGTTTCGGGGTTCATTCTACGGATGGCTTTTACCGTTTCAGCCCAAATAATGGAGCCCATATCTTTTAAATCGTCACGATCCACAGAGGTGATTACCGCATGCTTAATCTGCATAATTTTTATAGAACGCGATACTTTTTCGGGCTCTGCCCAATCCACGGTTTCAGGACGTCCCGTTTTAACCCCGCAAAATCCACAAGAACGCGTACAAATGTTTCCTAAAATCATAAAAGTGGCGGTACCGTCGGTCCAACACTCTCCCATATTAGGACAACTCCCTGAGGTACAAATGGTGTGCAGGTCGTATTTATCTACTAACCCACGAAGCTCTGTATATTTCTTACCTGTGGGAAGTTTTACCCTAAGCCATTTGGGCTTTGGAGCGGGTTTTTGAAGGTTTGCAATCTGTGTTTCCATAGCTAGGACAAAGATACAATTTTAAAAATTTAAATAAAGATTCACGTCACCAAATACCAAACACTAAAACCTAATAGAACCACAATACCTACAAGGCTAAAAATTCTTAATGGTTTGGATGGTCTTGCTTCTTGTGGGGTATGTTTTCCTGTTAATAAGATATAGCTAATAATGGCATAAAAAGGGGCCGTTAAAAAGGAAAGTACGGTAGCAATTTCAATAAGTAAACCCATTTCTGAAACAAAAAAGAAGAAAATGGATAGTGTTCCCGCAATTAAAATGAGTAACCAGAATAAATATCCATGTTTAAAGGTTTTTTTGAATAACAGTTGGGTTGTAATCTGCATTACCCGCGGTGAAGCATCTAATGTCGTTAAGGTTGTGCTAAACATCGTAGCCAAAGCCGCAATGCCAATTATCATCTGAGCCCAACTACCTAAACTGGTGGTGTACATCCCAATTAACTGATTGGCAAAAACATCTCCTTTAGCTGAAAAACTCTCGCCGCTACCAAACATGACAAAGGTGCCTAATGCAATAAAACAAATACCTAAGATAATGGTCATTATATACCCTACGTTAAAATCGAAAAGGGAATCTTTAAAACTAATCTTTGCGTTCAGTTTTTGTTTTTCGACCGTCCAAATCGATTGCCAAATGGTAATATCCAATGGTGCTGGCATCCATCCCATAAATGCAATTAAAAAGGCAATTCCCATAGCATCTTTGGGAAGAACTTGTTGAAATGAGATGTTTGCTTCAAAATTTGCGGAAGCCAAAATTACCGCCGCTATGGTACTTATGGCAAGCACTACGACAATATATTTCATTAACGAATCCAAAACCTTGTATTTTCCTAAAAGCAGAATTAAAAAACACCCTGAGGTCACTGCCGTGGTCCAAAAAACCAAGCTGCCACTTTCAAATAAAGAAGATGCAATGCCTGCCGTAACAATGGTTACCGCTGTTTGAATGGTGAACATTGTCGCAAACGTAATGATGAAATAGGCAACCAACACCCATTTGCTCATTTTAGCGTAACCCTGTAATAAATTTTCACCCGTTGCTGAAGCATAACGTGGTCCAAACTGAAAAAAAGGATATTTTATAAAATTGATAAGCAACAACGCCCAAAGTAAACCCAATCCAAAATCGGCACCAGCTCTCGTTGATTGTACTAAATGCGACACGCCAATTGCTGCTCCAGCAAATAAAAAACCAGGGCCAAATTTTTTAAGGAGTTGTGTCAACTTTTACGGTTTTCGGTAATGATTTCTGCCAATAGTTTTTTGGCACGAAGCAGACGGACTTTTACATTGCTTAACGGCTCTTCGAGTTGGTCGGAAATTTCATTGTAACTCATTTCCTGAAAGTAACGAAGATTGATAATTTCTTGGTAATGAGGCTTTAATTGTTTGATATATCTAAGAAGCTCGTTCAGGTTTTGCTCAGTTATGAGTTTGTCTTCCTGCGACGGACTTTGGTCTGGAATTTTCTTTACTATTTCGGCACTTGCATCCGTAGTTTGAGAATAAATGGAAGCATTTTTCTTTCGGGTTTTATCTATTTGAATATTTTTTGAAATAGAAACCAACCAAGTTCCAAAGGCGTATTTTTCATCAAAGGTTTCTATTCTGTCAAATCCTTTCGAAAAAGTTTCAATGGTAATGTCTTCAGCATCGTGTTCGTTATTGACGCGCTTCAGTTGGAAACCGTACACTAAATTCCAAAAGTGGTCCAATAAAAAATTGAAGGCACTTTGTTTGCCTTCTTTTGCTCTTTTAATTTGCTTTAGAATATCTTCTTCGGTTACTTCCAACGTTTCGGTTTTGAGAAAGAATTAGAAATAAAGATAGTTAATTGTACCAATACTAAAAACAATTCAAAAAACGGAAGAAAGGGAAGGAGGTCATGCTCCTTTAAAAGTTTCGCTCCTTTGCCAATAAAAATATATTGAAGGGTAATTCTGAAAAATACCAATGCTAAAGGAATTTTCCAATCCAAGAATGCAAAAGAAACAACTGCTAATAACCAAAACAAAAGGTTGCTCACATAATAGATACCTAGCAGGGTTTTATGATTGGGTTTATAGTGTTTTGCCGTAGTGATGTGCCGTCTTTTTTGCCGAATCCAATCTGAAAAAGTTCTTTTTGGGGTAGAATAGGTAAAACTATCTTCGTGAAAACACAGTGCTGTATTTGTTGATGTTGCCGCTTCGTTTACAAACAAATCATCATCACCCGAAGCAACCCGCATATGGCTCATAAATCCGCGGTTATCGTAGAACAGTGTGCTTGTGTATGCTAAATTTCTGCCCACCCCCATATAAGGCATTCCCACTTTTGCATAGGCAAAATATTGAATGGCAGTCATTAATGTCTCAAAACGAATGAGTTTATTTAAAAACCCAGCCTCTTTGCGATACGCTCCATAGCCTAAAATGAGTTGTTTTTCTTCGGAAAAATGAGAAACCATCTGTCGTAACCATTGGTCACTTGCAGGTTGACAGTCTGCATCGGTAAAAAGCATGCGTTTGTTCACTGCTCTTTTAATTCCGAGAGTGAGCGAATATTTTTTATTACTCCAAAAAGCTTCGTTGTTTTCAATATTTACAGTGTGGACTCTTGGGTCTCTAGCTGCAAAAGCTTCGATAACATCTTGAGTATCGTCTATAGAAGCGTCATTAATTAAAATGACTTCAAAATTGGGATACTCCTGATGTAAAATAGCAGGAATGTTTTTTTTTAGATTTTCGGCTTCGTTTTTTGCGCAGATAATAATAGAAACGGGATAACTTTCTTCTGTATCAATTTGAGTGGGAATTGACATAGAAAATTTAGAAAAAAGTATAAAATAAGCAGTGTTTACAAGTACTACTGCGATAAAAAGGTAGAGTAGCAGCATAGGCTACGAGAGGTTATTTTTCAGGATTTTCGTTACAAGTGCTAAATTGATCAGGTGTTTTTCCACACATTCCGCAGGCTTCCCCATCTTTGTTTAAAAAAGGACTTTGGCTAGCACAAGTTCCAGCAAATTTTCCATCCTTTTTTGCCCATAACTTAATAGCAATTCCAGCAACGGCAAGTAGTAATAAAACGAGTGTTAATAGTAAAATTCCCATAATGAAATATTGTTTTGCAAAAATACAATCTTTCTTGTTCTTTTGGTAAGAATTTGAGTATTTTTAGACCTTATTTAACGCTAATTTTATGAATGTTTCAAAATTATTTTTGGGCTTAAGTTTAGTAAGTATCGTACTTATTTCTTGTAAAAACAATGAAAAAGAAGAAGCCCCAGTTGTCGAAACCAACGAGATAACCACGCCTAAAAGAGCCGAAAAGAAAATCCTAACAGAAGAAGATAAAAAGGTAATAGCAAGTGTTTTAGCTAAAGTAATGAGTACTGCAGAATTAAAATCGTTTGCTAGTGCCATCGTTACAGTTGAAGCTACTGAAATGCTATCCAAAGAAGATGGGCCATATACCATATTTGCACCTACCAATGCTGCCTTTGATGCCATTCCAAAAGAGAAAATGACACCCTTTTTAAGACCAGAAAATAAAGCTAATTTTGGGAAGCTTGTTAAAAATCATATCGTGAAAGGAAGCTTTACTTCCTTTGATTTAGTGCAAAATATGAAAGGCTCTGGAAAAGTAGAACTTGAAACCGTAGGCGGCGCAAAGCTTACGGCAACCAGAGAAGGAACCGATATTATTATTACTGATGCCAATGGTAAAAAAGCCAAAATTGGCACCAAAGACATTACAGGTGGTAATGGAATAGTGCATGCGCTTGATGCGGTATTGAATATTAAATAACTGTTACTTCAGGTTCAATATATATTCCGAAAAGTTCTTTTACTTTTTCTTGAATTTTAATGGCTAATTCCCAAATTTCTGCACCTTTGGCGTCACCATAATTTACCAGTACCAATGCCTGATTTTTATGAACACCGGCATCCCCAAATCGTTGTCCTTTAAAACCTGCTTTTTCGATGAGCCACCCTGCAGGTATTTTAAATTCCGTAGAAGAAACTTCGTAAAAGGGTGCTTCGGGAAATTTAATTCTAAATTGGTTAAAATCTGCTAAAGAAATCACAGGATTTTTAAAGAAACTACCACTATTTCCTAATATTTTAGGATTGGGTAATTTGGATTCACGAATAGCAATGACAGCTTCAGAAATAGCTTTAATAGTAGGCTTTTCAACCTTTCGCATTTCTAATTCTTGCTGAATGGCTCCGTAAGAAGTTTTAAGTTTGTGGTTCTTTTTGGTTAACCGAAATCGTACCGAAGTAATAATGTAATTCCCTTTTTCTTCATTTTTAAAGATGGAATCTCGATATCCAAACTGGCACTCATCTAAGCTGAAGGTTTTCTCTTCGAGAGTCGTTTTATTGATGGCTTTGCAACTTTCAAAAACATCTTTTAATTCTACTCCGTATGCTCCAATATTTTGAATAGGAGCTGTCCCAACATTACCTGGAATAAGTGAAAGATTTTCAATCCCACCCCAGTTATGTTGAATGCAATATTGGACAAATTCGTGCCAGTTTTCGCCACCCTTTGCTTCGATAATAATTTCAGAATCATTTTCAGAAATTATTGAAATTCCTTTCAAGTTTATGTGAAGCACAAAGGCCTCAATATCTTTTGTGAGCAATATATTACTACCACCCCCTAAGATAAAAAGCGGTTTTTCTTTTTCTGAAGAAAGCACTTTAGTTAATTCTTCTTCGGTTTGAATAGACACGAAATGGCGTGCTTTACAATCAATCCCAAAGGTATTGAAGTTTTTTAGCGATTTGTGTTCTTCAATGTGCATTAATCGTTGTATTGTTCTAATGCAACTTTAAGTATTTCTACAGCTCTAATAAGACTTTCTTTTTTTAGTACGTATGCAATCCGAACTTGGTTAAGACCTACACCAGGTGAAGAATAGAATCCTGCTGCGGGAGCAACCATAATTGTTTCGCCATCTAAGTCAAATGTTTCTAACAGCCATTGTGCAAAATTGTCACTATTTTTTACAGGAAGCTCAACGATACAGTAAAATGCTCCTTTAGGAACGCCAACTTTTATACCTGGGATAGCCTGTAAATGGGTAACAAGTGTGTCGCGTCGTTCGCTATATTCTTTTATAACGTTGTCAAAATAACTTTGAGGGGTGCTTAGAGCTGCTTCGCTAGCGATTTGTGCAAAAGTAGGAGGACTTAATCTTGCTTGCGCAAATTTTAAAGCAGTTGCAATGACTTTTGGGTTTTTAGAAACCAAACAACCAATTCTGGCACCGCACATGCTATAACGTTTGGAAACGGAGTCGATAATAATTCCGTAGTCCTCCATTCCTTCCTCTTGTAAAATGGAATAGTGTTCCAATCCGTCATAGGTAAATTCTCTATACACCTCATCTGCCACCAAAAATAAGTCGTGCTTTTTAACAATATTGCAGAGTGTTTTTATTTCCTCTTTTGAGTATAAATACCCCGTTGGATTTCCAGGGTTACAAATTAAAATCGCTTTTGTTTTTGAGGAAATTAGTTTTTCGAACTCTGCAATGGGAGGTAGTGCAAAGTTGTCTTCAATTTTTGAAATAACAGGAACAATAGACACTCCAGATGCGGTTGCAAACCCATTATAGTTGGCATAAAAAGGTTCTGGAATAATAATTTCGTCACCTTCATCACATAACGTTCCCATAGCAAATAATAGGGCTTCGCTCCCGCCAGTGGTAACAATGATATCTTTTGCTTCGACGTTTATATACTTGTTTTTATAGTAATTGGCAATTTTTGCTCGATACTCTTCAGAGCCTTCAGATCTTGTATATGCTAATATTTCCAATGAATGGGTTGCCACGGCATCCATAGCCACTTGAGGCGATTTAATGTCCGGTTGCCCAATATTTAAGTGGTATACGGTCTTTTTTTGCTTATAGGCTTTTTCAGCAAAGGGAACCAGTTTCCTAATAGGAGATTCTGGCATTTGCATACCTTTTGTTGATATTGAAGGCATATTTTATGAAATTAGACAACAAAGTTGCGAAATAAATATTAAAAGTGAAGAAAATGAAATCCCTTTTGTTATAAATTTTATATCTTTTCAAATAATGTTGAAGTCAAGAATTCCATCTTATTTGCTCCTTATTTTTACACTCCTTTTTCTGGGGCAAGGTATAAGTTATTCTCAAAATGGCTTTCGTTTACCACATCAGCAAAAAAAGGATAGAATAAAATTTGAATTGCTAAATAATCTGGTTGTGGTCCCAGTTGAAGTAAACGGTAAGGAGCTTACATTTATACTCGACACTGGTGCGAGAAATTCTATGCTTTTTAGTCTTTCAGAAATAGATTCTATTGAAGTTAAAAATGTTACGCCAATAAAAATTAGGGGATTGGGAACAGGGGGCACAATAGACGCTTTAAAGAGTTTGAATAACCAGATTAAAATTGGAGATGCCGTTGATAACGACCATACACTATTTGTTATTTTTGATGAATCAATTAACTTCTCTCCACGCATGGGTATTCCTGTTCACGGTATTTTGGGGTATGATTTTTTTAAAGATTTTATTGTAAAAACAGATTATAGTAGAGAAGAATTGACCATTTACAATCCCAGACATTATCAAGAAAGAAACTGTAGAAAATGCGAAACTATGGATATCTTTTTAAAGGATGATAAACCGTATTTAAAAACACCCATTGTACACGATAATGACACTACTGAAGTTACCCTCTTAATCGATTCTGGTGCAAGTGATGCCCTTTGGTTATTTAATGAGGACTGGAGTATTACTGAAGAACCAAAAAACTATTTCGATGACTTTTTGGGACTTGGAATAAGCGGCGGAATTTATGGGAAACGCTCAAAATTAGATGGAATTTTATTTGGGGATTATAGTTTTAAAAGGGTGAATGTTTCTTTTCCAGAGCATAAAGCTCTTGAAGAAATTGTGTTATTTGATGAAAGAGACGGTAGTTTGGGGGGAGATATATTAAAACGTTTTACCGTCATTATGGATTATGGTTCTAAAAAAATGATTCTTAGGAGAAATAGATTTTATAAATCACCATTCCATTATAATATGGCAGGTCTAGTAGTGGAACATGACGGACTTGTTTCTGTGAGTAGTTTTTCAAAAACTGAGGAAATAAGCTTGGAGCCAGGTGTAAATTCTGCCAATAATTCTATAGAAATAAGGGTAAACCCGATTCTTAATTTCTTTTTAGCTCCAAAGTATATTATTGCAGAGGTTCGAAAAGATTCTCCAGCAGCATTGGCTGGCATTGAAAAGGGGGACGAATTACTTACCCTTAATGGCAAAGCGGCTTATAAATTCAAACTTTTTGAAATTACTGAGCTTTTCACCTCAAAAAGTAATAGAAAAATTTCTGTAGAAATTAAACGTAACGGGAGAATATTTAAAAAGAAATTTGTTTTAAAAGATGTTATATAAAAAAACCGCTCTATTGAGCGGTTTAGTAAAAATATAATAATATGTTTAGTTTTCTAAGACACTTTTACCATCTAAAACTTCGCCTTTAATTTTTAAAGCTTTAATAGGCTCTGTGGCATTAGAATATACAGTTACTGTTTTTCTAATAGGGCCTACACGATTGGTATCGTATTTCACCTTTATCTGTCCATTTTTTCCTGGAGCAATAGGATCTTTAGGCTTTTCTGGGACCGTACAACCACAACTGGACTTTACGTCACTTATAATTAACGGTTCAGAGCCTGTATTTGTAAATTCAAATACACGAACACCATCGCTTCCTTTGGCAATTTCGCCATAATCAATAGTATCAGACTTGAACTCGATTTTGGCCTGTGCCTGTGCGGCAAAACTTACTAGTGCTACAAACGCAACTAAGATCATTTTTTTCATGGTTTCTTTATTTTAAGTCACTAAAGTAGGTAACTTTTACACAAAGTGCAAAATAAGTTATTCACTTTTATAATCTTCAACTTATACCTACTTTTGCACATTACATTTCAAAAATTAGACCAAAAATGGCTTTGGAGTCAAAATATAGTGCAAAAAATGTTGAAGCCCAGTGGTATAGCTACTGGATGGAGCATGGGTATTTTCATAGTGAAGTTAATGAAAAACCCCCTTATACCATTGTAATTCCTCCACCCAATGTAACGGGAGTACTTCATATGGGGCATATGCTCAATAATACGATTCAGGATGTACTTATTAGACGTGCCCGTTTAAAGGGTTTTAATGCCTGTTGGGTGCCTGGAACAGATCACGCCTCTATTGCTACCGAAGCCAAAGTAGTAGCGAAGTTAAAAAATGAAGGTATTGATAAAAATGACCTTACTCGTGACCAATTTTTGGAACATGCATGGGAATGGACCCACAAACACGGCGGAATTATCCTAGAACAATTAAAAAAATTAGGGGCTTCCTGCGATTGGGAGCGCACCAAGTTTACAATGGATGATGACCTTTCAGAATCTGTAATCAAGGTTTTCGTGGATTTATATAACAAAGGTCATATTTATCGTGGCTACCGTATGGTAAACTGGGATCCTCAAGCCCAAACCACCTTGAGCGATGAAGAGGTGATTTATGAAGAAAAACAAGGCAATCTTTACTATTTAAAATACAAAATTGAAGGAAGCAACGAGTTTGTAACCATTGCTACCACTCGTCCCGAAACTATTTTGGGAGATACTGCCGTTTGTATCAATCCAACGGATGAGCGCTACACTCATTTAAAAGGGAAAAAGGTCATTGTTCCTATCTGTAATCGAGTGATTCCTATCATTGAAGATGAATATGTTTCGGTGGAATTTGGTACGGGTTGTTTAAAAGTTACCCCTGCCCACGATGAAAATGACAAAATGTTGGGGGATAAACACCATCTCGAAATCATCGATATTTTTAATGATGATGCTACCTTGAATAGCTTCGGAATGCATTACGAAGGAAAAGATCGTTTTGTTACTAGGAAAGAGATTGTAAAAGAATTGGAAGGTTTGGGTGTGATATCGAAAATTGAACAGCACACCAATAAAGTTGGCACCAGCGAACGTACGGGAGCCGTCATTGAACCAAAATTAAGTGATCAATGGTTCCTTAAAATGAAGGAATTAGCACAGCCAGCCTTGGATGCAGTTTTGGAGAAAGACGTACAATTAGTTCCAGAAAAATTTATCAATACTTACCGTCATTGGATGGAAAATGTTCGGGATTGGAACATAAGCCGTCAATTGTGGTGGGGACACCAAATTCCAGCCTATTATTACGGCGATGGAAAAGAAGATTTTGTGGTTGCCGAAAGTATTGAAGAAGCTGTTAATTTGGCAAATGAAAAGATACGTGTCACTTCGAGCGCAGTCGAGAAGGCTCTCACTAAAGAAGATTTAACCCAAGACCCCGATGCATTAGACACTTGGTTTTCTTCGTGGTTATGGCCTATGAGTGTGTTTAACGGAATTTTAGAACCCGATAATAAAGAAATAAACTATTACTATCCTACTAACGATTTGGTGACAGCTCCCGAAATTCTATTCTTTTGGGTGGCACGAATGATTATTGCTGGGTACGAATATCGAGGTGAAAAGCCTTTTAATAATGTGTACCTCACAGGGATTGTTCGCGATAAGCAACGCCGAAAAATGAGTAAATCGTTAGGAAATTCACCCGATCCAATCGAATTGATTGAAAAATACGGAGCCGATGGGGTTCGCGTGGGGATGTTATTGAGTTCTCCTGCAGGAAACGATCTCATGTTTGATGAAGATTTATGTAAGCAGGGGAGTGCTTTTGTGAATAAAATTTGGAATGCCTACCGATTAATCGATGGGTGGGAAACTGCAGAGATTGAAGAAGCTGAAAGTTCAAAAATTGCGATCGATTGGTATCAAAATAGATTTCAGCAGGCATTAGTAGAAATTGAAGACCATTACAGCAAATACCGAATGAGTGATGCGTTAATGGCTACCTATAAACTTATTTGGGACGATTTCTGTTCGTGGTTATTAGAAATGGTTAAACCTGAATACGGTCAGCCTATTGCGGCCAAAACCAAAGCAGCTATCATTGGCATTTTGGAAAATAATTTAAAGATTTTACACCCATTTGTTCCGTTTATTTCGGAACATATTTGGCAACACATTGCTGAAAGAACTCCAGAAGAAGCTTTGATAATCGCTTCGTGGCCAACGCAAACAAATTTTGATGAAAAACTGATTAAAAATTTCGATTTTGCTTCGGAAGTAATTTCAGGAATACGAAACATTCGGAAGGAGAAGAATATTTCATTTAAGGAAGAAATTTCACTTTCGGTGATGAATGCTGAAAAAGCAGCTTCAGACTTCGATTCTGTAATTTTAAAATTGGGGAATCTTTCAGAAATACATTACATCGATACAAAGTTTGACGGTGCGTTGACGTTCCGCGTAAAGAGTAACGAGTATTTTATTCCTATAGGAGGTGCCATTGATGTGGAAGCTGAAATAGCAAAATTATCTGAAGAGCTACAATACACACAAGGATTTTTAAAAAGCGTACAAGGAAAACTTAAAAACGAACGCTTTGTAAGTGGAGCTCCCGAGCAGGTAGTTGCTATGGAAAAGCAAAAAGAGGCCGATGCTTTGGCTAAAATTGAAACGCTTAAAGCGAGTTTGGAGAGTTTAAGATAACGCTACTCTTCAAACGCCAAAATATCTCCTGGCTGACAATCTAAGGCTTTACAAATAGCTTCTAGGGTGCTAAATCGTACCGCTTTCGCCTTTCCCGTTTTTAAAATGGAAAGGTTAGAAAGGGTGACATCTACTTTTTCAGAAAGCTCATTTAATGACATTTTTCGCGTTGCCATCATGACGTCTAAATTTACAATAATAGGCATAGCTTAAATGGTTAATTCGTTTTCTTCTTGAAGTGCAATGCCTCTTTTAAAAATAGCGGCAATGATATAGATAATGGCAGCCATTAAAATAAAAGCCTGACTATCTACCCAAAATTCATGGAGTTTATCGATAACATATCCGTGATGCTCCATATTTTTAGTCACCTCTCTGGCAATGTGACTTAGGATTCCTATAGAAAATGTAAAATAGGCAATACTATTAATTTTTTTGGCTGCAAAACTGCTAAAAGGCTTTGATAAATCTAAATTATATAATAAGGTAATGACAATATAAAATAGATGTGCCTTTAAAACAGAAATAACTAAAACAAAACTATATGAGCCAAAGAAAGCCCATTTACTTTCCTGGTACATAGCTGTTAAATCAAGCTTTTGGTATAAATCCCCTACATATTCGGGTTTAACCACACTAAAAATAAAGTTGATAATTAATCCGCCTGCTTCTATACACAAGCCAACAAAAATAATCCAAGCAATAACATGCAGAGCTGTAAAAATGAAGTTGTTACTTATTGACATAATAATAATATTAAATAGTATGTCGCAAATATCAATAAAAAATTATTGATAAACAATAAATAAATATCTTTTTTCGGTAAATAGATTATTTTTTCAATTTTAGATATAACTGCTCAACTTTGCTTCTTGCCCAAGGAGTTTTTCGTAGAAAGGTGAGGCAAGACTTAATAGAGGGATCTTTTTTAAAGCAATTAATCTTTACTTTTTTAGCAAGATGCTCCCATCCATAATGTGTAACAAGCGTTTCCAAAATAACGGCTAGGGTTATCCCGTGTAAAGGATTGTTGGGTTGTGTGTTTTGGGTAGCGTCCATAGTTTTTTTAAGAAATAGGTAAGAACCTGTCTGCCGACAGGCAGGCAAGCAATTACTTATAGCCATTGTTAGGCAACGTATTTTATTTTAATATTGATTTCTGTTTTGAAAATTCAGATTCTAACACATTAAATATCGGAATTGTCTTTTCAAAACATAATTCATTCACTTGTTTAAAGTCAGATTTTGTCTTTTTAACAAAATTCGTTAATGTTTGTTGTCTTATGAATTTAAATTTCTCTTGTTCTTCTGGACTTGCTTTCTTAAAATAATGTTCCACTATTGTAGGGTTATAAAACTTTTCAAGTCTAAATAATTCCTTATTAATATAAGAATGTCTATGAATAATTGCATTTCTGTCACCAGTGAAATCGATAAGGATTTTTTTGAAATTTTTAAAATGTTCAGGAATACTCGTTTTTAAAACTTTAGAGTTGTTTAGTACTAACCTCTCTTTTACGTCTTTTTCATTTATTCCCAAGTTGAAAATAGCATTAATCATTTGTAGCATCCTATCTGAAACAGATGTTATTCTAATGATATAATTTTCGACATTATAAACTAAATGTTTTCCTCTACCAATTTCATCTTTCTTGTTATATCTATAATTAGAAAGGAATTCTATTGAATTTTGAAGTTGGTCATATAAAGTCATTAAGTGAATTGTGAAGAAAATACTATCATTCAAGTAATTCAATAAATCAAAATTTTTGTCATTTTTCCTATCTCTATTTTCAAATTCCATATCTTCTAATAGAATAGTCTTTAAAAACGGTTGTTCAAATAATTTATCAAAATTGGTCATTGATTAGTTTATATGTTGCCTAACGGTCTCGGCTATGAGTAGTTGCGTGGGTTAGCAATTAACTTTGCAAGTACACACCAAGCTGAAAATCCGCAAGGATTTTCAGAAGTAGGCGAGAACAAGCAATTACTTATAGCCATTGTTAGGTACAGTTATTTATTTACTTCCTTTTTTTATAAATAATACATAACCCTCTGAAAGAGCTATAATCCCTAAAATTATTAAATCAAGAATATTAACTCCTTCGCCATTTTGATAACCTGCATAAATGAAATATGCTATAATTAGAAATATTATGATTTGTAATACAATAGCTGTTTTTATAAAAATCTTTCGAATATTTTTTTTCTTTACATCAGTGATTTCCTTATCAATAAAGACTACCTGTAAGAATGGAATCAAAAGGATTCCAGCAAGTTTTAAAAAGAAATCGACATATTTTTTTTGAGACGGTGAAGCCTTTACCATATATTCAATTTCTATTTTTCCTTTATTAGATACATCATAATATCTGACCTCATTTATTTCTGAAATAGGTCTTAAAAAATCAGATTCAGTACTATCAATCTCAAAAGCCTTTGAATTTTCAGGTAAAAAAACGCCAGAATATACTATTGAATCATTACTTAAAAGAGCCTCATTATTTATTGAAAGCTTTTTGTGGTTATAAGTGAATGTTCGTCTAAGACCTGAAGAAACTAAAAACAAATTGGATTTAATGTCTTTTGATGTGCTCCACTTTGGTACAAATCCAACTAAAGCTTTGGGTTGATTGTGAATAGAATAGTCTATGATTGTATTTTCATTAAAATTCGAAAAAGAGTTATATAATGAAATATTTTTATCCATATTTTCAATGGATAATGGTAAAATTAAATGTTTCCTATTGGGCTCGTTATTTTTATTGATTAGCTGAATACCGCTAACGATTTTTTGGTCATTAGATAAATCAAAAAACAAAATATTCTTTTCATAATCGTTAGAAAATCTTTCAGAATTAAAGGCAATAGAATTCTTCTTACTTGAGTCACAAGACGCAAATAAGAGCAGTAAAAAAAAGATTTTTATGCTTTTAAAACCCATTACCAGACTGGAATAAAGATGATTCTAATAATAATTCGGAAATTTTCATAGCAAATATTGCTACTAAACCTCCCATTAGATATAGAAATGACCTTCTTAGATAAAATGGTGATTTCTTCATTTTAGAATAGTCATCATCTCTTTTTTCATCTAGCTTGAAAAATTTCGGAATGATATAAAAAATCAAATACTTATATAAACTATACCACGACATAAAAACAAAAGCCAAACCGTATAGAAGGATAATAATGAATACAATTGAAAGATTATTCCAATCCCTACCTCTTGGTGCCAAATTGAATAATGTTAGAGTAATAGTGGCTGTTCCTCCAAATAAAATTGACCAAATCCAAACAGAAACATATTTAGATAAAATAGTATCAAAATGGTTTTTATCTGGCTCTTTCTCGTGTCTAATTTCTTTTTTGTTAGTATCCATATTTTTATTCTTGGTGTTTGCTGTAATTGTACCTAACTCGTTATATCATAAGTTTTATCATGGTTATCCGGGTAATTTAGGGGGGATAACACAAGTTTTTTATCATGGTTATCCGGTAACCTAATTCCAAAGATAACAAATTACCGTCTCCCCAACACCTCTTTTAATAAGTCGCGTTCGTCCGTCATTTTTTGCAGTTGTTGTTCTAGCATGGCTATACGTTCTGTAAGCTCCTCATACGGGTTGGGTGCGTTGCTATTATACTCTGCAGGCAGTTGTGCGGCAATATCTGCAATAAAGTTATAATGGGTGGCATGGCTAATTTCCCATAAGATGGCTATTTGTAAACTTGGGCGTTTTAAAAAACCTTCTATGGTACTAGGTGTTCTTGTTGTTTTTCTAGCAATAACACTTTTGGGCCATCTGTTTTTTTTAATAAAGGTATTTAACATATCTCCTATATGAGGCATGGTGGTTTCTCGTTTTTTATATTTTGGTCCTTTTTGCATTTTTTAAGGTTTTTAAGTAAATGTCTTAGGTTTCTATATAATTAAGTTAGGTTTTTAGGATATTGAGTTAGGTTTTTAGATAATTTTATTCGTTATAAACCTTAAACTAGTTTAGGTTTTTAACGTTATTTATTAGGTTTTTAGATAATTCTATTCGCTTTCTACATAATACTATTAGGTTTTTGGATAATTTTATTGTCTAAAAACCTAAAAACGCAGTTTTTAGTAACTACAAAAAAAACGGACAACGGTGTGTCCGTAAAAAAAATGTGCTTTTTTTTAGCCAACAGGATCTTCGGCTTCTCCTTTATCCTGGTTTTCGAAACGGGTTTTAAGCCTTTCGTAGCTTTCTTTAGCCCCCGGGATGCCTGCTTGGTTGGCGGCATCGTAGATTTTATAGACGCTTAACGCCATACTATAGGCTTCATGGCCTGCAATGCGTTTAAGGTCTGCTACTTTACGTAAGGCATTGGAAAGCCTGCTATCTACTTGGTCTAGTTGCTCGAACAACTGCAAGTCGTTACTTAACAAGGTACTACTCAAGTAGGGCGGTAGTATGGCGCCGCCACTGCCTTGCATTTCGGTAAGGACGTCCTCGGTAAATACCTTGTTGTTTACGTTAATAGCGCGGTAACTGGCGCGTTGGTCGTCGTCCAGAGAGCCCTCTGGTAATAAACTTTCAAGTGTACTAATGGCACTTAACAAGTCTGTAAAGGTGGTGGTGTCTAGTACTTGGTCCAGACGATTTTCGGTAAGATTACTCATAATTTTAAAAATTTAATGATTAGTAAATCACTAAATAAAAAAATCGATTTTTTTGAGTCAAGAGGTAAATACCCCTTTTTTATACAGGATTTTTCCTGTGGAAATAGACAGGGTTTTTCCTGTGCACCCCCTTTAAAAACACTTCAAAAAAATAACTGTATTTTTATAAAAGCTATTGCATACCCTATGCTATATGTATAAACTACTGCTTTTTAGCTTTTTTGTTTTGGTTTGTGTTCCGCTACAAGCACAGTCCTGCAATGCCCAAAAAGAACTACAAAACATTGCGCTTCTCAATAAAAAAGGCGCTTTTAAAGAAGGACTTACCAAAGCCGAATCACTGCTCGCCTGTCCCCATATTTCTAGCATAGATAAAATAGCGTTGCATACGTGGGTATATAAATTTCATAGAAACCAACTTAAAAACAAAAGGGGATTGGTAAGTTTACTTAAAGCGGTAGCGATTCAAAAAAGGGAAGGGATAGCGTCAAATTTAGATTTCAACATGCTACTTGCCGAAGCCTATGCGCTTACCAATCAGCCCCAAAATTTTGAAGTCTTACTCCCTCAAATAGAACCCATCGCGCTGCAAAGTAATGATAGTACCACTCTTGGCCGATTCTATTTCCTGAAACAATTTTCGGTAGATAGGGAACGCTTTTCCCAACAGCACGTCAATTTCCTATATCAATCTCTGGGGTATTTTTCAGAAACGCATTCCGAAAATATATATTACAAAGGAAACATTCTAAGATCCTTGGGTAATGGTGCACGAACCCACGGCGATTTCGATAAAGCAATTTCGTTTTATTCGCAAGAAATGGAGGTGTGGAAAAGCTTGTATCCTACAACGCATTTTAATGTTTCTATCACCCATTACAACATTGGGAATGTGTATTACGAAAAACTTGAGTACCAGAAGGCACTGGATCATTACCTCCAGGTGCATCCCGTTTGGAAAGATGTTTTTAAACCCGAAAGCCACCGTATGCGTAGCCTTAATGAAGCCATTGGCGATATGTATTGGGAGCTGGACAACCATCAAAAAGCCTTGGAATATTTTAACTATGCGGTGGTATACGAAGAAAAGGTAAATAACGACACGAGTGAAATTACGGTAACAGTAGCCGATAGTCTTCTGGAAAAGGGGAACTATGCCTCGGCGATTAATTATTATGAAGAGGCCGTAAAATGGCGCCAAAAAACCTACGGCGAAAACCATATGCTTACGGGAGCGTGTAAAAATTTTGTGGCTCGGGCGTTGCAGTCGGCAGGGGATAAGGAGGCGTCCTTAGATGCCTATCAGGAAGCGATCATCATTTTGGTAAAGGATTTTGAAGATGCTTCGTGGTATGCCAACCCTACGGCAGCTATGGATATTCAATCTTACCAATATTTGTTGGAAGCCCTTGTGGCAAAGGGGGATTTATTAAAGGATTTGTTTACCGAAACAAGCAATTTGAAAGACTTAGTCACGGCTTGGGAAACGCAGGAATTGGCGATTCAGTTGTTAGAAAAAATTAAGAATAACCAAATGACCGAAGCCTCTAAGGTGTTTTGGACTTCAAAAACAAGCACCCTAATGGAAAGCGCCCTAGGCACTGCCGTACAACTGTATGCCGAAACAAGTGATAGCAAGTATATTGAAAAGGCTTTTAAGGTGAGCGAAAGGAGCAAAGCACTCTTGTTGTTGGCGTCTTTATACGATCAAGAAATTACGGCATTTGCCAACATCCCGAAGGAAATTATTGAAAAGGAACAAGACATTAAAGCCGAAATAAACGAATATGTGGGGCGTATAGAAAGTGAAGAAAAACGTTGTGCGGCCGTTCGGCAAAAAATGCTGAAACTCTACAACAATAAATTGAATACCCTTCAAAATGAATATGATGTGCTTATCAATACCATTTCCCAAAAGTACCCAGACTACTATCAGTTAAAATACGATGTCGAAATTCCTTCGGTTGAAACGATTCAGGAGCGATTACTTACTGCCGACAGAGCCTTAATGAGCTACTTTTTAGGCAAAACACACACCTATGTTTTTTATATGACTTCCGAAAAACTATCGGTGCGTGTTTTAGAAAATACGGAAGCCTTCCATCAACAAATTCAAACCTTGTTCAAGCTATTGAGTTCCCCTACTGAAAATAATACAAGCAAGGCTTTTAAAACCTATACCCAAACGGCTTTTCAAGTATATCAAAAATTACTTCAGCCAGAGTTGAGTACGTTTACGCCTAATCAACTCATGATTATCCCAGATGGTAACTTGGCGTACATTCCGTTTGAAGCACTGCTAACAGAAAGCACCACTGAAACTAATTACGGAAAGCTTCCGTATGTGCTTACTAAAACGGCTATTTCGTATGCGCCATCGGCATCAGTAGCCATGCATTTTTATGCTGAAAACGGAAAAGCAATCAACTATTATGGTTTTGCCCCCGATTATTCGCAGGAAACCGAAAGTGAGTTCCGTAAAAAACAGGCAAATCTTCAGTTTACAAAACCCGAAGTAGAATTTGCAGCAGATTTGTTTAAGGGGCAACATTGGACGGGATCTCAAGTAACCGAAGAATTGCTTAAACAACATTCCAAAAACGCAGGGATATTGCATTTAGCCATGCACGGAGAGGTGGAAGATGAGCACCCTTTATTATCAAAGCTATATTTTAATACTTCGGAAAAGGAAGACGGACTCCTCAATATGTATGAAGTGTATAATTTAAGTATTCCTGCGCAATTGGTCATTTTAAGTGCGTGCCATACGGCTTCGGGAAAGCTACAAACAGGGGAAGGCATTTTAAGTTTGGAAAGAGCCTTTCAGTATGCGGGAAGTAAGTCCTTAGTAGCAACGCTGTGGAGTGTGGACGATGCAGCTTCCTCAAAAATCACTCAAGACTTCTTGAAGAATATTAAAGAGGGACAGTCCAAGGATGTAGCATTACAACAAGCTAAAATTACTTTTTTGGCTACGGCAAATCCAGAGCGGTTGCATCCTTTTTACTGGAGTAGTTTTAAGCTTACGGGCAATACCAATCCGTTACAAAAAGACCGAACCCTCTATTATGTTGTGATAGGCGGTTTGCTTTTGCTTTTGGGTAGTGTTTGGTTTTTCCGAAGCACTAAAAGGAAAAAGGCAGCTTAATCTTTTAATTGAATTTTCATTATTTCCGAAGCATCCTCATAACCATAGGATTTATTTTTTACAATGCGCTCAAAAGCGTGTAAGGCCTCTTGTGTATTGCCATTTTTTAAAGTGCCTAAGGCATAATACCACAGCGCCTGTTCCTTATAATCTGAAGTACCGTTACTAATTTTTTGTAAAGAATGAAGGGTCGTATTTAAGTATTTATCGTCTAATTGAAGGTGACAAACCGATTTGTAAAATTCCACTTTGTCATTGGGTATCGTATTTTCGGCACGTTCAAAATTGGTAAGTGCTTCTTGGTAGTTTCCATTGGCATAAGCTGCCACGGCAGCATCCCAATACGGAGTTTCTTCTGGTGCGTCACCTCTTAGGGTGGAAGGAGCAGCGTACATTTCAAAATAGGATTCGTACACCTGTTCGGGGGTTTTGCTTCCAAAATAATCACTCATAAAATAGATTCCCAAACAGAGTAATAGTGAAGCAGCAACCAGAGAGACTCTTCTTTTAGGTAGTTGACGCACTTTGGTAGTACCTTTCTTTTTCTCGAAAGATTCAAGCGTTTCCTTAAGCTCCATTCTCCCGGCTTCTTTTATAAGCGCGTGTGCAGCAAGCGAGTTTTCGAAGGCTTCGGCCAATGCGTTATCACTAGAAAGCCTTTGTTTAAAAGCTGCCATTTCTTCAGTAGATAAAGACCCCTGAATGTACTGTTCTATGAGTATTTCATCTGCTTCAGTCATGGGCTTTCAGTATTTTTAATAGGTTGGGTCTTGCGGCAATGAGTTCTTTCAAACTTTTAATGCATTTGTATTTTTTATTTCGTGCCACTTGCTCATTTCCGTAGTTTAGTTCGGCCACTATTTCTTTCATAGATTGATTGTGATAGATACTCGCAATTAAAAGTTTCTTGCAACTATCCCCTAAAAGTGCGAGTACTTCCAGCACTTTTGCTTGTTTTTCGCTTTCAACAAACATACTTAAGGCACTTTCCTCTATGTGAGGAATATCACTTGCTTTTGTATGGTGGTCTGTTCTCACGGTATCTTTTTTTATTTGGTTGAGCCACTTAAACCTTGCTATGGAATAGAGATAGGTGCTTATGGCACTCTCTCCTTTAAATATTCCTTGAGTTACGTTTTCATAAAACACAATAATGGTTTCTTGAAAAATATCTTTTGCCTGCGCGGTATTACCGCTATTGGATACTACCATGGTCACAATCCGCTCCCTATTGTTTTCATATATATGCTGTAAAGCGTCATTTCGCTCAAGAGTTGTTCCCTTTAGCAATTCGATAAGGACCTTATCTGAAAATGCTTCTTTAATAGTTAGTCAGTTTTGAAATACGGTTTGTAATAAAAATAACCAAAAAAAAGTGAAAAAGTGGTTACAAACGCATTTTTGAAAATGACATACTCATGTAAACACCAAAGAATAACCTTTTAATGAACACCATTATGAAACAAAACAGACGCAACGTATTAGCCATTACAATTTGTTGCTTTTTAGGCACAGGTCTATTTGCACAAAGTAACACAGTAGCTTCAGGGGGGAATGCAATTGGCGCTGAAGGCTCTGTAAGTTATTCGGTTGGGCAAATAGATTACATTGAGGCAACAGGCACAGGAGGTACTGCCAATCAAGGCGTGCAACAGCCTATCGAAATTTTTGTACTGGGAACAGACGAATTTGAAAACATCATTTTAGAAGTAAGTGTCTATCCAAATCCAACACAGCATAATGTGACACTTCGGCTTGAGAATTTAAACTTCGAAGATTTGACCTTTGTGTTGTATGACCTATCGGGAAGACTTTTACAACAAGATGAAATTACTTCAGAAGAAACCCTTATTTCTATGGATGGTTTTGCTTCGGCTACCTACTTTCTCAACATTATAAACAAAACGGATTTACTTAAAACCTTTAAAATTATTAAACACTAAAAATTACAATTATGAAAAAATATATACTAATTATCATCTTTTTTGCATCAACTATCGTTTTTGCGCAAGCACCAGATAAAATGAGTTATCAAGCAGTTGTTAGGGATGCTAGCGATGTGCTAATAACCAATACCACCGTAGGAATGCAGATTAGTATTCTTGAAGGTTCTCCTACAGGGACAGAAGTGTATGTTGAAACCCACACACCTACAACCAACGATAATGGATTGGTTTCGCTTGAAATAGGGGGTGGTACTATTATTTTAGGAGATTTTACTACCATTGATTGGAGTTTGGGATTATACTTTTTAAAAACAGAAACAGATCCCACGGGAGGAACGAGTTATGCTATTGAGGGAACAAGTCAATTATTAAGTGTTCCATACGCATTCTACGCGAATAATACAGGTGCTTTAGGAAACACATTGGACGGAGCATATAACCAAGAAGGAGGAGGGTCGCCTTCTACCAGATTAATAGATGCAGATGATGGTAAAATTCAAATTGATGCTCTTGGGGACGTAGCACTTGAAATTAACAGTGATCCAGCAATTATAGGTATGATTGTAAATGGAGAAGCTGGAGGTGCCTTAGGTCTTAGTGTTACTACTGGTGGTGATGCACTTGATATTGACACGAGCCCAACTGGAAACAAAGGAATTACTATGAGCCATATGGGTACGGGTGCAGGATTAGAGATTTTAAGCACCAATGCTGCTAATGTAAACGATGCCATTGAAGTAAATTATAATGGAACAAGTGATGCTGTTTCTGTTATATCTGGGGCAGGAGCAGACGGAATTGATGTGACTTATTCAGGTACAGCGGTGGGAATTCAAACTACGCTTATAGCTGGTGCTACAGGTAAAGGAGTAAGAGTTTCAAATGCAGGAACAGGTGTAGGTTTAGAAGTATTAAGTACAAATGCAGCCAATGTGAATGATGCTGTTGAGGTAAACTATAACGGAACAAGTGATGCTGTTTCCATTATATCTGGTGGCGGAGCTGATGGAATAGATGTGACTTATACAGGAACCGCAGAAGCCATTCATGCTACTGTAAACGTAGGAAGCACAGGAAATGGATTAAAAGTGTTAAATATGGGAACAGGAGATGCTGCCTATATTGACAATAGTGTTGGTGCGGGAGATGATGGATTGCAAATAGACCAATTTGCGTTGGGAGAAGCAGTTGAGATAAATATTGGTGGAGCAGGTGCTACTGGCAATGGAATTATAGTAAATAATGATGGAGGTGCATCAAAATCCTTAGAAGTAAATAATACAAATCCTGCCGGAACCTCTTCAGCAGTAAAAATAGATAATGCGGGTATTGCCAAGGCATTAGAAATCTTTAATGGAAATCCTGGAAATCCTTCAGAAGCCTTAAAAGTTACACAAGCAGGATTGGCAACAGCTTTGTTTGTTGATAATGGAGGTTTAGGAAAAGGACTTCATGTCTTTAATGGAGCACCGGGAAATGGAGATGTTGCTTTGCTTGCAAATAGCATGGGTTTAGGTTCTGTCGCCATGTTAAATACGGATGATAATAATATAAATATTTCAAGCACACTTGTGAGTAATAATATGGGGGCAGGAACAGTTGCTGAATTTATTACGACTGATGAACTTTTTGGAAAGGTAAATAGTATGCCTACTGTAAATGTAGTTTCAAATGGATTAGGTGTTGGAGTAAATATTGATATAATAAACACTGAAACAGGATTAGATATAAATTCAGAACCCGCATTATTTGTAAGACATTTTGGATTTGGGTCTGCGGGTATTTTTACAACCCCAAATGTAGATACAATTGAACCTACAGTTGAAATAATAAATGCGGGTGGAGGAAATGGATTGCACGTTGATTGCTTTGGAGCAACATTACCTATTGTAGATCATGCTATACATGTGGAACAGTCTAATTCTACCGCATTACCCGGTACAGGTTATGCGGCACACTTTGAGTTAACATCGGCTAGTACCTCTGCAGATTCAGCAGTAAAAATAACCTCGACGGCAACTTCAGGTGGGAGCAGTGCGTTAAGAGTGATTCCGGCAGACCCAACAAAACTGGCTGCGGTTTTTGAGGGGAATGTGGAAGTCGCTTCAGATATTTTAATAGGAGGTACAATGACTGCTGCTGCAAAGGCTTTTAAAATTGATCATCCTTTAGATCCTACAAATATGTATTTAGTGCACAACTCCATAGAGAGTAATGAACGAATCAATATATATAGTGGTAACGTTACCACTAATACTGAAGGACTAGCCACGGTGATGCTTCCAGCGTATATGTGTGCTTTAAACACCGATTTTAAATATCAATTAACCATTGTAGATAAATCTTTTGCTCAGGCGATTATTTGGGAGCCTATGAATACTGAAACTAATTCGTTTGTAATTAAAACCAACACACCAGAAATTACTGTGAGTTGGCAAATTACGGGAACGCGTCAAGATACTTGGGCAAAGGAAAACCCAATGAAAGTTGAGGTTGAAAAGCCGAAAGATTTTTAGGTAATTGTTTTCATAATGTAAAGAGTCACTTAGTTTAGTGGCTCTTTTTTATGCTAGTGTAGTGGGCGCTTTTTTATCATTCCGCCCTTGGTATCGCGTATGGGATATTGAATTGTAAATGCAGTAGAATCTATTTTTTCAATTTCCAAAAGGACTTTAGTCACTTCCAATCGAGTAACAACACAAAATAAAATTTTACGATCTGGATGCGCATTTCCTTTTTTTCCGAAGCCTCCATCACTTCTAAAAACCGTAATCCCACGCCCTAATTTGTTGGTAATGGTTTCTTTTATTTGTTCCCCGTGGTCAGACACCGTCATAATACCAATGTATTCTTCAATACCATTTAAAATAAAATCGATGGTTTTGGAGGCCGACAAATAGGTTAGCATAGAATACATAGCGGTTTCAACGCTAATCATTAATGCTGCGATTCCGAATAAGGCAATATTAAACACCGCTATAAAATCACCCACAGTCATACTAGATTTTCTGCTCACGGTAATGGCCAAAACCTCGGTGCCATCAATAACAGAGCCTCCCCGAATAGATAACCCAATACCTGCTCCTAGAAAAAACCCACCAAACACAGCTATAAGCAGTTTGTCGTCTGTTATTGTGGGGAGTTCAATTAAATGAACCAAGGATGCCAAGGCAATAATGGCAATAGCACTTTTAATGGCAAACGAAAGGGAAACTTGTTTTATCCCTATTAAAATAAACGGAAGGTTTACCAGTACAATTAATAAAGAAAGGTCTAGTCCAGTTTGTATTTGAAGCAATAACGAAACTCCCATGGCGCCGCCATCTAGAAAATTGTTGGGAAGCAAGAATCCTTTTAATCCAATACTGGCACAAACAACTCCTAAGGTAATAAAGACAACATCTTTAATGTTTCTTTTTAAAACAATTTGCTTTACAATTTGAGTGCCTTTAGCCTTTATTTTCTTACGCATGGGGTGTTTTTGAAATTAGCCCTAAAATAGCAAATCTTTGGGGATTATTTGCGATATAAAAAATATTGGTGTACCGTTTCTATATACTTTTCCTTTGCTTCTTGTGGTGTTAAGCCCTGCGCCTGAAAAAGCGCATTGGTTTTAAAGGCATTAATTAAAGGGTTACTGCTACTGGGTGAGTTATGATCGTTTGTTGCGTGTTTGTAATAGGCATATAGCTTTAAAAGCACATCCGCGGGAAAAGGTTCCACATGATTATTGATGCTCTTAACAGCATTCGTAAAAGCCGTTTCCAATTCTTCAGCTGTCATGAGTCGAAGCTAATACAGAAATCCCTCCTGTAACTTTTTGATTTAATGAAACGTTTACCTTAACATTTAAGGGTAAAAATACATCTACTCTAGAGCCAAATTTAATAAAACCGCTTTCGCTAGCTTGTGGTACCGTTTGTCCTACTTCGGCATAATTTACAATGCGTTTGGCTAGGGCACCGGCAATCTGGCGATGTAATACATCGCCAAAGGATTTATTTTTAACTACCACAGTAGTACGTTCGTTTTCTTCACTAGCCTTGGGATGCCAAGCGACCAAATATTTCCCTTTATGGTATTTGCTGAAGACTACATCGCCGCCCACAGGATACCGTGTTACGTGCACATTTAAAGGGGACATAAACACAGAGATTTGTAACCGTTTTTCGTTGAAATATTCTTTTTCAAACACTTCTTCAATCACTACTACTTTCCCATCTACAGGGGAAAGCACTTGGTTTTCATTTATTTGAATGGGACGTTTCGGATTTCTAAAAAACTGAAGGATAAGAATTAAAAAGACCAATGCAATTGCAAAAATGGGGTATCGCACCCATTCAATACTGACAAAATTTTTAGTTATGATAAAAATTGCTGTCACAAAAATGAATGTAAACAAGATGATTTTAAAACCTTCCTTATGAAACATAGGCTATAATTTCTAAAAATGAATAAATAAATGGGCTCACATACAGCACACTGTCCAGTCTATCATAAATTCCACCGTGCCCGGGCATTAATATTCCGCTGTCCTTTACACCAGCTTGTCTTTTAAACTTTGACTGAATTAAATCCCCAAAGGTTCCTAATACCGAAACTATTATCCCTAAAAAAAACCAATTGGTAAGGCTTAAGTTAATTACATATTCCGAAATAAAAAAACTAGCAATTATGGTTGCAAAAAATCCACCAAAAAAGCCTTCTATGGTTTTCTTTGGAGAGATGCGTTCTAGTAATTTTCTTTTGCCAAAGTTTTTTCCAATAAGGTAGGCAAAGCTATCGTTTACCCATATTAATATAAAAATTCCAATAATAATTTCTGGAAAAAACACCCCGCCTCTAAAAGGGATTAAAGCTAAAAATACAAATCCAGCAATAATATAAAAGACAACTGTAATGTATTTCTTTTTTTGGAACATAGGAATTTTACTGGTTACCAAAAGGTCTTTCAGTAAAAAGAGATTGACAAAAATGGCTAAAATGGCATATAACGAGATGGGGTCCTGGTCAAGAACTTTATACCCTAAAAAGTAAAATAAAAGGGCAAAGATGAAAAAAGAGAAATAGCTTTTTAATCGAACCAATTTCTGAAACTCGTTAAGGGTTAACAACCCTAAAATGAAGAATAAAACCAAATACCATTCTCTCGAAGCGAACATGGCAAATACGATAATAGTAATGTATAATACTCCCGAGATTCCCCGAACGATGAGTTCTTTCATGAGTTGGTTTAAAGGTCTTCTAGTAGCAGCAAATATAGGTTTTTCGTACTACTTCCATAGCTCATAAAATCTTTTTCCTTGTCACATTCAAAATCTTGAATGGTCGTAATATTGGTAGGGATGTGCTTTTTACTTTTACTTTTTATAATGCGAAGACCTTCGCTAATATTTTCAACGAGTTGGCTAGTAGTAGCAAAAATAACAATGTTAAAAGGCAATTCGTGGAGCTTCTTTTCTTTTATCTGGTTAGAACAAAGCAGTATAGAACCATTATTGGCAACTAAAGATTCGCAACGTGTAAGGAAAAATTGTGAGCTTCCCTTTGTCCCAAAGCTTAAATTGTATCCATTAAATTTTGAAATGAGTTGTTCGTCAAAACAAAAAACTTCTTTTTCGTACCAATCATTTTCAAGAAGAATATTATCGAAAGCTTCGTTTACCTCATCCCAATTTTCGCAGTATAAAAACTTTCCTCCATTTTTATTGAAGTGGTAAGTGAATTTCTCGTCAATAGGGAGTTTCTCTTCTGGGTAATATTTACTATGGTCAGCGTCATTTTGTTTAACTTCTGACTTCGATTTATTTTTTAAAAGTCTTTTAAATAGACTCATTTATGCTAACATTGAGGAGTTAATGGGCTAAACCTCAAATATAATAAATCTTCAACGAAATTGTGGGAAATTATCCTACGATAACATTTTTTTTAACTAAAAGAATTTTATTTAAGAATTTGGAACTTCCTTTACTTCATCTTTCGATTCTTCACTTTTAGATTCCTCACCGTTAGATACTTCATCTTTAGGTTCCTCTTTTTTTGGAAGTTCTTTAATAGGTTCCTCTTTTATAAAAGGTCTTTTGCCAAAAATTCGTTCTAAACTTTCTTTAAAAATAACCTCTTTTTCTAAAAGCTCATTGGCTAATTCGGTAAGTTTATCTTTATTCTCTTCTAGTATTTTTATGGCACGTTGATATTGTGCTTCAATCATTGCTGAAATTTCTTTATCAATCATTTCAGCGGTTTTTTCGCTATAAGGTTTACTAAAATTATAATCTGTTTGCCCACTAGAATCGTAATAGGTAAGATTTCCTATTTTATCGTTTAACCCGTAGATGGTTACCATAGCACGAGCTTGCTTCGTTACTTTTTCTAAATCGCTTAAAGCACCTGTAGATATTTTATCGAAAATTACTTTCTCTGCAGCACGACCACCCATAGTGGCACACATTTCATCCAGCATTTGTTCTGGACGAACGATGAGGCGCTCTTCAGGTAAATACCAAGCCGCTCCTAAGGATTGCCCTCTAGGAACAATGGTTACTTTTACTAAAGGTGCCGCATGTTCCAACATCCAACTCACTGTGGCGTGACCCGCTTCGTGGAAAGCAATGGCTTTCTTTTCACTTGGGGTAATAATTTTGTTTTTCTTTTCAAGTCCTCCTACAATTCTATCAACAGCGTCCAAGAAATCTTGTTTTCCTACAGCCTTTTTTTCTTTTCGAGCAGCAATAAGTGCTGCTTCGTTACAAACATTGGCTATATCTGCCCCAGAAAAACCTGGAGTTTGTTTTGCCAAAAAGTCCATATCAACAGTTTCGTCTTTTTTAATAGGACGAAGGTGTACTTCAAAAATTTCTTTCCGTTCACGAACATCGGGAAGGTCAACGTAAATCTGTCGGTCAAATCGTCCGGCACGCATCAATGCTTTATCCAAAACGTCGGCACGGTTAGTTGCAGCTAAAACAATAACGTTTGTATTAGTGCCAAAACCATCCATTTCGGTTAATAATTGATTCAGGGTGTTTTCACGTTCATCATTTGATCCTGAGAAGTTATTTTTTCCTCTAGCACGTCCAATAGCGTCAATCTCATCGATAAAGATAATCGCTGGAGATTTTTCTTTGGCTTGCTTAAACAAGTCACGTACTCTCGAAGCTCCCACACCTACAAACATCTCTACAAAGTCTGAACCCGATAAAGAAAAGAAAGGTACTTTCGCTTCCCCAGCAACGGCTTTTGCTAATAATGTTTTACCTGTTCCAGGAGGTCCTACTAACAAGGCTCCTTTAGGAATTTTACCTCCCAAAGAAGTATATTTTTCGGGGTTTTTTAAGAAATCTACAATTTCTTGCACTTCTTCTTTAGCACCTTCAAGTCCAGCAACATCTTTAAACGATGTTTTTACATCGGTTTTTTCATCAAAAAGTTTTGCTCTGGATTTTCCAATATTAAAAATTTGACCACCTGCGCCACCTCCTGCACCAGAAGACATTCTACGCATAATGTAAATCCAGATTCCAATAATAACGGCAAAGAATAAAATAGAAGGAAGAAACTCTGCCCATATATTCGATTCTGTCGTCCAGCCTACTTTTGTGTCAAGATTATTATTCTTAATTATTTGAGTAGTATTGTTTTCGAAGTTTTGAAGATCACCAAATTCAAATTGATAGCTTGGGTCGTTGGGGCCTGGCTTTAGTAATTTATCCTTAAACTTGCTTGAATGAACTTGCTTTTCACGTGCAGCATCAGTTAAATAAACCTTTGCTAGCTTTTTATTTATAATTTCAATTTTTTCAACATCACCCTCTCGAAGCATATTCTGAAATTCGACTTGAGTGGTCTTTTCTGGAGCCGAAAGAGAATTTCCACCAAAAAACTGTAGCCCTATAAAAACCAAAAAAATGGCAATATAAATCCAATAGGCATTAAACTTTGGTTTCTTAATTTCAGGCTTATTATTCTTATTATTTTCGTTTGCCATGTGGCTTTTCTTTTAATATGAAGTTTTTATTAGTACTGTTTTTGCATCACCCCAAAGACCTTCTATGTCGTAAAATTCACGAATATGTTTTTGAAAAACGTGAACCACAACGTGTACATAATCCATTAAAATCCACTCTGCATTATCACTTCCTTCGACGTGCCAGGGCTTTTCTTTTAAGGCTTTGCTTACAATTTTTTGAATGGAATTAACAATAGCGTTAACCTGTGTGTTTGAAGTACCATTACATATTATAAAGTAGTCACAAACAGTATTTTCTATTTCTCTAAGATCTAAAATTTGAATGTCTTGACCTTTAACTTCTTCAATTCCTCTTATTATTTCTGCGACGAGTAAATCTGTTCCAGCTTGCTTTTTTTGCATTAAAAACTTTTTATTTGGGCAAAGTTATTACTTTTTTGTTTCTTGAAACGTTTTAATTCTTGAGATTAACACAATATTAATTCCATTGAAAATAATCAAAATTAGTGCCATTGGGTCTACCAATGACTATTTAAAAAAACTATCTAAAACATCTACATTAGATGACGAAACTGTTGTGCAAACATTACACCAAACTCATGGGAAGGGGCAAATGGGGGCGTCATGGCAGTTTGAAATAGGTAAAAGCCTTGCCTTCAGTATCTTTAAGAAGGCTGAAGGGCTTCCTATTTCTCACCAATATTTGGTCAATTTTGCAGTAAGCTTAGGCGTTAAAAATGGGCTGGAAGCTATGGGAATTCCAAAAATTTTTATTAAATGGCCTAACGACATATTGGCAGACGGAAAAAAAGTTTGTGGAATTTTAGTTGAAAATCAATTTCAGCAATCAGAAACCCTACATAGTATTATTGGTATTGGAATTAATGTAAATAACACGAGCTTTTCCAAATATCCCCAAGCTAGTTCGCTAAGACTTAACACAGGAATATTGTACTCTTTGGATGAAGTTTTTGAAAAGGTGTCAAAAGCGGTACTTGCCGAATTGGAGCATATTCAAGAAACTAATTTTGAAGCGTATAAAACCAAATATGAGGCAAACCTTTTTAGAAAAGGTGTAATTTCTACTTTTGAAAATTTGGAACGAAAAAAATTCAACGGAATTATTGAAGGGGTTTCCAATAACGGTATGTTACTTGTTAAGTTGAGTGATGATAGTATAAAAGAGTTTCGGTTAAAAGATATAAAACTGCTATACTAAAGTGCTTCCATTTTTGAAGTGAGCGTATCTAAAAATTTTGTGATGGGACTTTTAATCATCATCGCCATCATAGGGTTAAAATCCCCGCTAAAAAGTAATTCAATTTCCGATTTAGTATCTGAAACATCCTGAATAGTTCCTTCTAGAGTAAAAGGAATCTTATCGCTTATGGCGCCCAGTACAATTCGGCTGTAAGGTTCTGTTTCTTTGGTTTCTAGGGCAATTTCTGGCATTCCTTTTAATGCAAAAACAAAGGCGTCTTCACGAATTACTTCAAATTTACTAATGTTATCTGGCATTAGAGCTTCAAAGTTTTTTACATCCTTCAAAAAATTGAATAAACCTTCGGCATTTTTATTTACGGTTACCTTTTTGCTTTTAATTTCCATAGATTTTTTTTGTAGTTAGATTTGGCTGATTCAAAATGCGTGCCTATTTCCAATCTGCTGGATTTTTTCTCCATTCAGAAAGTGCTTCGGCCTCTTGTTGGGTTATATAATTGGCTTTTTCAGCTTGCTCCAATAGATTTTCGTAATTGCTAAGTGTGTGTAATTGAATGTTGCTCTTTTCAAAGTTTTCATCTGCCACTGCAAAACCATAAGAAAATATGGCAATCATACCCTTAACATTTGCTTTGGCTTCTCGCAATGCTTCCACGGCCAAAAGACTGCTTTTTCCGGTACTTATTAAATCCTCTACCACCACCACATTTTGATTTTCTTCAAGATGGCCTTCAATTTTATTTTGCCTTCCATGTGCTTTTGCCTCAGGACGTACATAACAAAAAGGGACGTTAAGGTAATCTGCAACTAATGCACCAATACCTATAGCACCTGTGGCTACACCTGCAATCATATCTGGTTTTCCGTAAAGTTCTTCAATTTGATTGGCAATATTCTCTCTTAAAAAATTTCTTATCGTTGGATATGAGAGGGTTAAGCGATTATCGCAATAAATTGGAGATTTCCAGCCCGAAGCCCATGTAAAAGGGTTTTGTGGTTGCAATTTAATTGCATTTATTTGTAAAAGTAATTCGGCTGTTTTTTGAGCTGTTTCTTTTTTTAAGACCATACTGCAAATGTATAAAGTTTTTGTCAATGAGATTCCGATTATTCTCACTACAGAGAAAAAAATTGGTAAACAATATACTTCCATACCTTTAAAGGATGTGAAGTTTAAAAAACTTATTAATAAGATTAATAATGGCGAGCTCTTATATGTAAATATTTATCATAAAAATGCCGAAAAACTGGAAACCTTTCTTCGGAAAAAATTACCTGTTGTGGAAGCAGGTGGAGGGATGGTTTATAATAGTAAAAAGGAAATTCTTTTCATCTATCGTAATAAAAAGTGGGATTTACCCAAAGGGAAAGTAGAAAAAGGAGAATCTTATGAAGAGGCAGCCATCCGGGAAACTATCGAAGAAACTGGCGTAAAAGATTTGGAGGTAAGAAAATTTCTTACCAAAACCTACCACGTTTTTAAACGCAATGGGAAGTTTAAATTAAAAATTACGTATTGGTTTGAGATGTTTAGTGATTACAACGGACCTTTAATTCCTGAACCCTCTGAAGGAATCAAAAAAGTAAAGTGGAAAAATTTTGAAAAATCTCAAAAAGCACTTCAGGATTCGTATGAAAATATTAAGCTTCTTTTTCCAAAAGAATATTTAACCTCGCACCCTAACGATAGGATATCTCAAGTGTGATTTTTCGTAATTAGAGGATTGTTTATGAATCCAATCTAACTGAGTATACCAATTGGCTGCAAAGTTGGGTTCTGTATTTTTTTTAGTTTCAAATTGTGTTTTAATTTCTGGATGTTCATTTAAAAATGCTTCGGCTAAATCCTCCCATACGTAAGGCGAAAAACCTTCTTTTTGTTGAAGAACGGTATCGAAATAATTCCAATTAAAAAACGAATCCACTGCCATAGGTTCTAAGGTTTCTAGTAAATACCGAACGCCAGGCTGTTGTGTTGAAACCCAATAATCGCCTTTTTTTGCTAAAATATTTTCTTCAAAAGTTTCCACTTGTGTATTATAATGTGGATAATGTCCTTCGTAAGGATTATTAAAGGTTTCATAGTTTTTAATTTTATAAACTTCAGCAGAAATAAGAGTGTCATTCTCAATTTCTGAAAGTGTAATGTTATTGTTTTTCAATTGTTCAATAATATTCCAATAACCTTTTGGAATAACATACGCCGAAGGAATTGTTATACTCTCCACAGCCTTATATTCATTGTAATACGTTACAGGTTTTGTGAAAGGTTGATCCCTGTGATATTTTAATCTGCTAGCTCCTGTAATATTACTAGGTTCCATAGTGCCTTCATATCCTTTAAACTGAAGCGTTGCCATTTTACTGCTATCAATGGTCCACGTAAGCGGATAGGTATTGCCTATTGTATAACTCTCAGATAAATTATTTCGAAGCTCTTTAATTTTTGATACATCTTTTTCGGCAATATTGATAAAGCTTCGCATTAATTCGTAAGTGCCTTCCACACGTTGCTTATAGGGTTTAAGCATATGGGTTTCTACCATCATTCCTAACGTATTAAATAGAGTGGTGTACCCAGTTGAGTAACGCGGATAATCCATAAATTGAGAGAATCCAGTTTCTGGTGTTCTATTAAAAAGATTGACATAGGGCGTAATATCCCATTTTTTCTGAACTAAAGAATCTTCTAATTGTGGCATCAACGAAGTATGTAAATATTTTCCTAAATCTCCACCTAACTTGTTGTGTTGAGTGAAAAGATGGGTAAGTGTGTATTGATAATCTGCACCATTACTTACATGATTATCGATAAACATATCTGGATTTACTAAATGAAATATTGCTGCAAAAGCCTTGGCGTTTTTGGTATCCGCTTTAATAAAGTCTCTATTTAAATCATAATTACGAGCATTCCCTCTAAAACCGTATTCTTTTGGACCATTTTGATTGGTTCGAGTACCAGTATTTCTATTGAGGGCACCACCAATATTATATATAGGAATGACTGCGACAATAGTATTTTCTGGGCTTTTAATGTTGCCTTGGGCAAAATCTCTAAGGAGCATCATCGACGCATCAATGCCGTCACTCTCACCTGGGTGAATACCATTGTTAATTAATAGTACATTTTTATTTTCGGTTTTTGAAAATTCTGTTTCAATGGTAGTGTCTACTTTCCGATTTGGATTAAAAACGACTAAATGCAAGGGTTCACCACTGTCGGTCATTCCCATTTCATACATGACAATGGTGGGATAAGATTCTGCTAATTTTTTGTAAAATGTAATAACATTTTCATAGGTAGGAGTCTCAGTACCTTTTGAAGTTTCAAACTGTGTTGTGAAATCAAAATCTACTTTTTTTTCAGTTTTATTACACGAAAAAAGTAGGAAGGAAAGTAACGAAATAAAGAGAATTTTTTTCATAGGGTATTTTAAGAAGGCTAAAATTAATCAACTTTATTTTAAATTTTAAGAATCAATCTATTATCTTTAGTCTTAAACATCCTCAAACTTTGACCTATGAAACATTTTTTACTTTCTTCATTTTTGCTCATTGTAATGATTAATCCTGTAATTGGACAGAGTTACACACAGCTTTCGGCAAATAATAATCAAGTAAATGTAAAAGTGAAACCCACAACATTTACGACCTCTGGCAACAAACAGCCTGTTTTTGCTACTTATACAGATAGAACTCTTTTTCAAAACGATTATATATTACAATCTGGACAAGGGTTAACCTCTGAAGATTTTTCAACAGGACCTTCTGGTATTAATAATTGCGGGACTGTAATAAGCTCTAATGGAGACGATTGTTTTTTACCTGGGGAACTTGTGGAAGGCTTTTCGGTGACATCCACAGCGGATGCAGGTGGTGGATCTACCATTTCAATTTCTACAGGGAATGTTGGTAATAGTATTCACCTAGTGGGTGCTAATACCTTTGCAGAAAGTACGGTAGTTAATTTTACGGTAGATGTTTACGCAGTAGGAATGGATATCTGGAACGAATCTGACCCTACAACTGCTTTTCGAGTGTACGATGCTTCTGGAGATTTATTGGAAGTATATACTCTTACTAATACTGTTAGTGCAGAAAACTTTTTCGGAATATTTTCAAATGAGCCTATAAGTAGAGTGGAAATTGAAGAGACTAATGGGGGTGGAGATTTAATTGGACAATTAGAGTTTGGTGAGACTATATTGAGTACTACTGAATTTACAGAGAGTCAAGTGGCTGTTTATCCTAATCCAGTTAGTTCAAAATTAAATATTGACATAGTTTCAAGTGTTGAAATAAAGAAAATTACACTTTACAATATATTAGGAAAAGACACAGGATTGAAACTAGTTAATGGAAGTATGAATACTTCGCAACTTTCAACAGGCGTTTATCTTCTTACTATTGAAACTTCAAATGGAGTAGTAAGTAAGAAAGTAATAAAACAATAAGCATAAAAAAGCCCCGCCATTGGCGGGGCTTTTTTTTATCCGTTCATCGAGATAAGAAACTCTTCATTATTTCGAGTCTTTTTAATTCGGTCATTAATAAACTCCATAGCTTCTACAGGATTCATATCGGCTAGGTATTTACGTAGTACCCACATACGCTGTATAGTATTATCATCAAGTAATAGATCATCTCTACGCGTACTTGAAGATGTTAGGTCTATGGCTGGGAAGATTCTTCGGTTAGATATTTTTCTATCCAACTGAAGTTCCATATTTCCAGTTCCTTTAAATTCTTCAAAAATTACTTCGTCCATTTTGGAACCTGTTTCAGTAAGTGCGGTTGCAATAATACTTAACGAACCTCCATTTTCAATATTTCTAGCAGCTCCAAAGAAGCGCTTTGGTTTGTGCAGTGCATTAGCATCCACACCACCACTTAATATCTTTCCACTAGCAGGTTGCACGGTATTATATGCTCTTGCCAAACGAGTAATGGAATCTAAAAGAATCACAACATCATGACCGCATTCTACAAGTCTCTTTGCTTTATCAATAACAATATTTGCAACACGTACATGCTCTGAAGCCTCTTTATCGAAAGTAGAAGCTACCACTTCGCCTTTTACATTTCGTTGCATGTCTGTTACTTCTTCTGGACGCTCATCAATTAATAAAATAATTTGATAGACCTCTGGATGATTTGCTGCAATGGCATTGGCAATATCCTTAAGTAACATCGTTTTACCTGTTTTTGGTTGGGAAACAATCATACCACGTTGTCCTTTTCCAATAGGGGCGAAAAGATCAATAATTCTAGTAGAAACAGTACTTTGTCTTTCGGCTATGTTAAATTTTTCAGTAGGGAAAAGCGGTGTTAAGTGTTCAAAAGAAACACGGTCTCTTACCACATTAGGGTTCAATCCGTTAATTTTACTCACTTTAATAAGCGGAAAATACTTTTCGCCTTCTTTGGG
Organism: Flavobacteriaceae bacterium; assembly: GCA_034670265.1. GTDB lineage: Bacteria > Bacteroidota > Bacteroidia > Flavobacteriales > Flavobacteriaceae > Halomarinibacterium. Next base: position 389,439 of record JAXMNU010000004.1, read on the forward strand.
AGGGCGTACTTCACCTAAAACCGTATCTCCTGTTTTTAAACCGAATAAACGAATTTGAGATTGTGATACATAAATATCGTCTGGAGAGGATAAGTAATTATAATCACTAGAGCGCAAAAATCCGTATCCATCTTGCATGATGTCTAAAACACCTTCGCTTTCTATGATGCCGTCAAACTCAAAATCGGGTTCACGGTAACGATTACGAGTGTCTTTATTCCCGTTAGAATCGTTTTGCTTTTTATGATGCGGTTTTTGATTCCCACTATTTTTATGTGAGGACTTCTGCTGGTCTTGCGTATTTCCTTTATCTCCGTCAGATTTTGGAGCATTTTGTGTTGACTGTGGCTTTTGACCTCCTTTTTGATTGCGGTTGTCGTTTCGGTTATCATTACGATTGTTCTGAGGACGACGCTCTCGCTGATTGCTTTGAGGCTTATTAGGTTTTTCTTGAGAAGGGGCTTCCTTCTTTTCTTGCTCTTGTGCTTTAGGTGCATTTTGAGTTTTTGCAGGAGCTGGCTCAGAAGTACTTTTCACTTCTTGAACGACTGCTTTTGCCACTTTCGGATTGGCAGCTTGGTAATCGAGAATTTGATACACCAAGTCTAATTTTTTTAGGCTTTTAAACTTAGGTACACCCAAATTTTTAGCTAGCTCCTGTAGTTCAGGAAGCTTTTTCTCTTTTAATTCAGAAATTTCAAACATTTAAAATAATAGATAAATTTTAGTAGATATGTGTTTTTTCAATAAAGGGGTAATTTAGTTGAAAATGTGTCGGAGACTAAGTAACCTTTGTTGAGATGGTTACGAATTGTTACTGCAATATTACAACAATAAATTTAAATGTAGTATTTATTTTTTGTGAAAGAAAGCTTATTTTTGACCAAAATTAGTATAAAACAATGTTACAGCGCATTCAAACCGTGTATTTAATCCTCTCGATTTTGGTGATGGGAGCATTGTATATGTGGTTTCCTGTAGTGGAAGATGCGGCTAAAAATGTGGTTATTGATACATCAGAACCTTTGGTATTAGGACTTATCTTAGCACCTGTTGTGTTAACACTTATTTCCATTTTCAACTTTAAAAAGCGACAACATCAATTTGTATTGAATCGCTTATCTATCATATTAAACTTTGTATTACTAGGCGTTTTTGTATATCGATCGCTAATGGTATCCGGAGAAACTTTGGTTTCAGAGAAGGGTATTGGGGTGCTACTTCCCATCATTTCTATCGTTTTTCTAGTGCTGGCCAATAAGGCCATCAAAAGGGACGAGGATCTCGTAAAATCAGTAGATCGATTACGTTAAACTACCTCTTAGTATCTATTAGTGCGAAAACCCTCAAAACATGCCATTTTGGGGGTTTTTTTATTTTTTGAATTCTATCACCTCCAAATTTTTAATATCCTCCCCATCAATTTCAAACCGAAGCATGGTACGCACTTTTTGAAACCCGTGTTTTCCAGCGGCGCCAGGATTCATATGAAGCAGATTCAATTTTTTATCAGGCATTACTTTTAAAATATGAGAGTGACCTGAAATAAAAATCTTAGGTGGGTTTTTGGCAATTTCTTCTTTTATTCTTCGGTCGTAGCGACCTGGATAGCCTCCAATATGGGTAATCCATACTTCAACACCTTCACAAAAAAAACGATTATCTAAAGGAAATTCTTGTCTTGCTTTAGCATCATCGATATTACCGTACACCGCTTTTAAAGGCTTTATTTTTTTAATGGCATCCGTTACTTTTAAGTCTCCAATATCACCCGCATGCCAAACTTCATCAGCTTGTTTTACATACTTTAAGATGTTTTCATCTATATAACTATGGGTGTCACTTAATAGGAGAATTTTTGTCATAGTACCAAAGTTGCAAAGTTTCAAAGCTACAAAGTAAATACTAAGTGTGGGTACTATTTTGTTTTTAGAAGTTGTAATTTTGTTGCTTCCAAAAACTTAATGGTGCGATATTTTATTGACATAGCCTACAACGGAACAGCCTATTGCGGGTGGCAAAATCAGCCCAATGCAATTGCTGTACAGGAAGTTTTGGAAAAAACACTTTCAACATTGTTAGGAACGGATATAGCCATTACTGGAGCTGGGAGAACCGATGCTGGGGTGCACGCTAAGCAATTATTTGCCCATTTTGATACTTCAGCAATTGAAGATATTCAAAATCTGGTACACCGAATAAATTCTTTTCTTCCGAAGGATATTTCGGTTCAGAATATTTTTCAAGTGAAAGAAGATGCTCATGCACGCTTTGACGCTGAGGCGCGTGAATATGAATACCATATCACTTTAAAGAAAGACCCTTTTCTAGAAGGATTAGCGTATTTTGTTCATAGTAAACCCGATGTGGACAAAATGAATAAAGCAGCACAATCGTTATTGAACTATCAGGATTTTCAATGTTTTTCGCGTTCAAAAACCGATGTAAAAACGTATCATTGTACTATCACAAAAGCACATTGGGTGCAAAATGGAAATCTGCTGATTTTCACTATTTCCGCGAACCGATTTTTACGAAATATGGTGCGTGCTATTGTGGGAACACTACTAGAAATAGGCTATGGGAAATTAACGATGGAAGATTTTCACCAGATAATTGATAGTAAGAATAGAAGTAACGCAGGGGCTTCGGCACCCGCTCACGGGTTATATTTAACGAAAGTAGTATATCCCAAAACAATAAAAATATAAGTAGGCAATCCATGTCTGAAACCACTGGAAAAGCATTCGATTTTAGACTGTTCAAACGTTTGTTAGGGTATACCAAACCCTATAAATGGACGTTTGCCTTTGTGGCTTTTGCCGCCATCGCACTTTCTGTTTTAGGAGTGTTGAGTCCCATTTTACTTGAAAAAGCCATTGATGAGAGTATTCTTCCTAAAGATTGGAATGGCTTGGTGTACTATATAATTTTAATGATTGTGGTACTGTTGGGCGAAGTGCTATTTCAGTTTTCGTTTATCTATTATGCCAACTGGCTGGGACAAACAGTGATTCGAGATATTAGAGTAAAACTTTTCAAACTCATGATGAGTTTTCGGATGAAGTACTTCGATAAAAGTGCTGTGGGACGCCTTACCACTCGCGCTGTGAACGATATTGAAACTATTGCCAGTATTTTTAGCGAAGGGCTTTTTACTATTGCAAGTGATGTGCTTAAAATGGTGGTGATTTTAGGAGTGATGTTCTATAAAAGTTGGGAACTCACACTTATCTCCATTTCCATTATGCCCATTCTTATCTACGCAACAAGAGTGTTTCAACGTGCGATGAAAAGTGCTTTTGAAGATGTTAGAAATCAGGTTGCGAACTTAAATACATTTGTACAAGAACGTATTACCGGGATGAAAATCGTTCAGATTTTTGCACGAGAGGAAACCGAATACAAACGATTTGTTGAAATAAACGAAGAACACAAAAAAGCATGGATTAAAACGGTTTGGTACAACTCTATTTTCTTTCCCATTGCCGAAATATCGGGTTCTATTGCCTTGGGATTAATTGTTTGGTATGGTGGTTTACATGCCATTGCAGATGAAGCTGCTTTGAGCGGGGATATTACTCTGGGTGTTATTACAGCGTTTATACAATTATCTCAAATGTTATTTAGACCATTACGAATGATAGCCGATAAATTTAATACCCTACAAATGGGAATGGTCGCTGCCAACCGGGTTTTCGGAATTTTAGATACCAAATCGCATATTGCCGATGAAGGGGATATTGAATTGAAAGAAACACGTGGTGATATTGAATTTAAAGACGTACATTTTGGGTATAACGAAGATGAAGAAGTGATTAAAGGAATCTCTTTTAAAGTGGAATCTGGACAAACCATTGCGTTAGTAGGTGCTACAGGAGCTGGGAAATCGACCATTATTAATTTACTTTCTCGTTTTTATGAAATTAATGGCGGTGATATTTTAATCGATGGGACATCCATAAAGGATTACACTTTACCTTCACTACGAAGTCATATTGCGGTAGTGCTTCAGGATGTGTTTTTATTTGCCGATACCATTTTGAATAATATTACTCTTGGTGATGAAACTATTACGGAAGAAACCGTTATTGCTGCAGCAAAAGAAATTGGGGTGCACGAGTTTATTGCTTCACTACCCGACGGTTATCATTACAATGTAAAAGAACGAGGCACGATGCTTTCTTCGGGACAGCGGCAATTGATTGCTTTTCTCCGTGCGTACGTAAGCAATCCTAGTATTTTGGTATTGGATGAAGCGACATCTTCTGTGGATAGCTATTCGGAAGAAATGATACAAACCGCCACCGATAAAATTACCAAAGGACGCACCTCAATAGTTATTGCCCACCGTCTAGCTACCATTAAAAAAGCCAGCCAAATTATTGTAATGGATAATGGTAAAATAGTAGAAAAAGGAACCCATAAAGAGTTACTTAAAAAAGAAAGCGGGTTCTATAAAAATCTTTACGAAGTCCAGTTTATGAAGGAAGAGGCTATATAAGAAACCCCTCTTTTGGCTTTTTCGGCTTCGATTATTTTTTCAAAAGTACCATCCCTAAACATAAAGTAGGCTTGTATCATCCCTTGAATGAGTAAGGCTACCATAATAATTCCTATAAAAAGCAGCGTTCTTAGGATAATGCCTTCTGTAGATAATTTCAATAAGCGTTTATAACAAATAGCAGTGTAGATGATTAAACCCACATTAAAAATACTTCCAGCGATATAAAAATTGACCCCCAGCATTCCCAGAAGAGTGATGACCACAGCACTCGTCATAGAATATTGCGCAACGATATAAGTCATAGTGACTAAGTGCTCCGTAAAATTGAATTTTTTTAACGTCTTGAAAACTAGAAACCCAATAAAAGCATAAAGTGGAAGGTTAATTAATGAAATGAAGGAATAATAATCGTAAATCCAGTCGAAATTTGGGTAATCATTCGGCATATTATCAGGCATTAATGCCGTTAAATCCATCACGTCTGGAAAAAACTTTCGAAGAATAAATAATTGAATTCCTGAAAGCGTTACTGCAATGGCAAAATAGCTAATAACGTTTACATACTTTTTTCGAGTACCGTTAATATAACTGCCAATAACATCTTCGGGTTTTTTAAAAAGGGTGATATAGGTTTTAAGAAATTTGTTGTCGTAGTTTAAAAATTGTTCTACAAAATCTGCCCAAAGATTTTTAATAGTGAGTCTGTTTCTAATCACTTTAGCTCCGCAAACATTGCAATAATCATCTTTTTGTGAAAGTGAATTTTGGCAATTTTTACACTCCATACACTAGTCTTTTAAATCGCGTTCAATTAATTTTTGAAGCTCATCGATATCTTCAAAAAGCACAAAATCTCCTTCTTTTAAATAGGAAATTTGTCCGTTTTCTTCAGAAACTACAATACAAACAGCATCGGTTTTTTCAGTAATGCCAAGAGCCGCTCTGTGTCGTAACCCAAAGCGCTGCGGAATATTTTTATCGTTTGAAACGGGTAAAATGACTCGAGTAGCAGTGATAAAATTGTCTTCAATAATAAGGGCTCCATCGTGCAGCGGACTGTTTTTATAAAAAATACTTTCTAAAATGGGTTGGTTTATTTCCACATTCATAGGGTCTCCCGTATTTTTTACAAACTCAAGGCTGTTGTTTCGTTTTAAAACGATGATAGCTCCCGTGTGATTTTTACTCATTTTAGCACAAGCTGAAATTATAACGGGTACATTAGTAAGGTGTTCATTATCGTTAAATAAATTCAATTTTTTGAAAACTCGTTTTCTCGCCGAGAAGTTCGTGGTCCCCACCATTAATAAAAACTTTCTAATCTCCTGCTGAAACACTACCACAAGGGCAATCATCCCAGCGCCTAGAAATCCGCCAAGGATACGACTCATCAATAACATATCGAGAAATTCGGTAAGTTTCCAAACAGCAAAAAGAATAACAATTCCAATAAAAATATTAATCGCTACGGTCCCTTTGACCAGCTTATAGAGATAGTACATAAGGAAAGCGACGAGTACCACATCGATAATATCAATAATACGGATGTCTAGTAAATCCAATGGTTAAGGGTTTTTGTAAATGTACTTAATTTTAGTGAAATCTAATTTTGAAAAACCCGAAGGTGTATTCAAAATTATTGATTGAACTAACCCCATTGAAAAGAGGGGTCTATTACAAAGTTTTATCATTTTGCCATGCTCTTTTTGAAGATAATATTTTTGAATTTAAGATGAATGTTTATTGAAATTTTCAAGCAATGTAATACACTCTATCGCTTCTTTTACATCGTGCACCCGTAAAATATTAGCTCCCTTTAGCAAAGCAATACTATTAAGAGCCGTGGTGCCATTTAGGGCTTCTTCGGGCGTGGTTTGGAGCGTTTTGTAAATCATAGATTTTCGTGAGATACCAACCAATAAAGGAACTTCAAGCGATTTAAAAAGTTCGAGATTGTTTAGCAGTTCAAAACTATGTTGTCGGGTTTTGGCGAAGCCAAAACCCGGATCTACAATTAGATCATTTATACCCAAAGCACGTGCTTCAGCTAATTTTTCGGAAAAATAAAACAAAACTTCTTTGGTAACATTTTTATAGTCTGCAAGTGATGTCATGGTCTTCGGATTTCCTTTTAAATGCATCATCACATACGGAACTTTTAAGGCAGCAACCGTTTTCATCATGTTGGAATCTAAATTCCCAGCAGAAATATCATTCACCATCACTGCACCTGCTTTTACACATTTTTTGGCAACCTCACTTCGGAAGGTGTCAATAGAAATAAGAGCTTTTGGAAACTTTTTTAAAATGGATTCTACAGCAGGAATCACTCGTTGTAATTCTTCGGTTTCTGAAACTTCTTCAGCTCCCGGTCGGGAACTATAGCCGCCAATATCGAGAAAGGTAGCTCCTTCTTTCAGCATTTTTTCGGCTTGCGCCAAAATAAGATGCTCATTGGTTAAATTTCCTCCATCGTAAAAAGAGTCTGGAGTGATATTTAAAATCCCCATCACCTTGGGTGTAGTGAGGTCGATAAGAGTTCCATTACAATTGAGGGTCATTAGTTGGATTTTTGGAATGTTGGATACTTAGTATTTTAGATTTTTTCTATTTTGGACTTTAAACTTTGAACTCTAAACAATTTAAGCGAAATTTACGCAAAATCTTAAAGAACGAATGCCAGATACAGTAAAACAATATGATGCCGTTATTGAAACGTGCAGAACACTGTTTATTAACAAAATGAAGGACTACGGAAGCGCTTGGCGTATATTGCGATTACCTTCTTTAACTGATCAAATTTTTATAAAAGCACAACGAATTCGTAGTCTTCAGCAAAATGCAGAACGGAAAGTGGACGAAGGAGAAGCGAGCGAGTTTATTGGAATTATTAATTATTCGGTGATGGCGTTAATTCAGTTGGAAAAGGGAGTGGTGGAACAACCCGATCTTTCTTTGGAAGAAGCCACAAAATTATATGATGAAAAAGTTGCGATAACCAAGCAACTCATGCTCGACAAAAATCACGATTACGGTGAAGCGTGGCGTGATATGCGAGTGAGTTCTTTAACCGATTTAATCCTTCAGAAATTATTGCGAGTAAAGCAAATTGAAGATAACCAAGGAAAAACATTAGTGAGTGAAGGTATTGATGCAAACTATCAAGACATGATAAATTATAGTGTTTTTGCAATGATTCACCTTCAAAGTAAATTCCAAAGCTAAAATTCCAAAATCCAAATGGAAAGGAAGTTTGATTTAGAGGAAAGAACATTTCAATTTGCAGGGAGTTGTAGAGCATTAATAAAGGATTTAAAACCTACATTAGCGAATATTGCAGATGGAACAGTTAATTAGATCTTCTGGTTCAGTAGGAGCTAATTACATTGAAGCTAATGAAAAATTAGGGAATAAAGATTTTATCTTTAGATTAAAAATAGCCAGAAAAGAGGCTAAAGAATCTGGATATTGGCTTAGATTACTAAATGTGTCTAACCCTGAAAATGAGAAAATAATTACATTATTAAAAGAATCAGAAGAATTACGTAAGATTATTTCTTCTATTATTAACAAGTTTTAGATACCCTTTGGGTTTTGGTACTTGAAATTTGAAATTTATTAACATTATGAAATACGTAGTTGGTTTTTTAAGAATTTTTATAGGGATATTTTTTATCATTAGTGGACTCATAAAACTGAATGATCCCGTTGGGTTTTCGTTTAAACTTCAGGATTATTTTGCGCCCGATGTATTAAACCTAGAGTTTTTAGTACCCTATTCTTTAATGATTGCCCTTTTTGTTGTCGTGTATGAAGTCATGTTAGGAGTAATGCTCATTTTAGGGTATGCTAAAAGATTTACGCTTTGGAGTCTCATAGCGATGATCGTTTTCTTTACATTTCTTACATTTTATTCGGCGTATTTTAATAAAGTAACCGATTGTGGATGCTTTGGTGATGCTTTAAAACTAACGCCTTGGGAGTCCTTTTGGAAAGATATAGTGCTATTAATTTTAATACTCATTGTGTTCTTTTGGAGAAAACAATTAACCCCTTTCTTTACGGCTAATTTAAGGAGTATTGCGGTAATGATATCCTTTGTCCTTTGTCTTTGGCTGGGCTATCACGTTTTAATGCATCTTCCTATAGTTGATTTTAGAGCCTATAAAATTGGAAATAATATTCAGGAAGGGATGAGTGTGCCAGATGACGCTTTACCACCGATTATTGAATACCAATGGAAATACGAGATTAATGGTAAAGAAAAAGTGATTACCAATACAAATGGATTAGACCCAAAACCAGAAGGCGGAACACGAATAGGCGTAGAAACCGATTTCATCCGCGAACCCTACGAGCCACCCATCCACGATTTTACTATTGAAAGAGACGACCAAGATTTTACAGAAGAGTTTTTAGCCGAAGATAAACTTGTGGTTGTCATTGCATATAATCTTGACAATACAGAGATTGATGGTTTTGCCAACATCAAAAAAGTAACGGATGAAGCTTTAAAGAAGGGTTATAAAGTCATTGGACTTTCGGCTTCAAGTACAGCAGAAACTGAAATGCTTGCTGCAAACCAAAAATTAAATTTTCAATTCTATTTCTGTGATATGACGACATTGAAAACCATTGTGCGAAGTAACCCAGGAATCTTAGAATTAAGCAAAGGAACCATCCTTCAAAAACTACATTGGAACGATGCTGAAGATTTTAAACTAAAATAAATTGCTACGATATGTCCTTCAGAAAATAGGGTACGCTATACTTACATTATTTGGAGTAGTGACGGTCATTTTTTTATTATTTAATATTCTTCCCGGGGATCCTGCGCGAATGATGTTGGGACAAAACGAAACGGCAGAACAAGTCGCTATTGTTAAAAAGAAATACGGTTTCGATAAATCTTTAGGCGAACAATATTTGTTGTACTTAAATGATCTCTCCCCACTTTCGTTTCATAGCACAACCGAAGGAGATTATACCTTCCTTTCCAAAGGGAAATATGCAGCAACCAAGCTTTTTTCAACGGAAGAAACAACCACTGTTTTGAAACTTCCCTATTTACGAGAATCCTTTCAAAAAAATGGAAAACCTGTAAGCGCCGTCATTGCCGAAACTTTACCCAATACTGCTATTTTGGCTGTTTCTGCAATCACCATCGCAATGATTTTAGGTGTTTTTCTCGGAATTGTTTCGGTGTTATTCAAAGACAAGTTTTTGGATAAATTCATTCAGCTAATAAGTACGTTGGGGATGAGTGTTCCGTCCTTTTTTAGTGCTATTATTTTTGCGTGGTTATTTGGCTTTGTGCTACACAAATACACAAGTTTAAATATGACTGGCAGTTTGTACGAGGTTGATGATTTTGGCGAAGGAACCTATGTACAACTGAAGAATTTAATTCTTCCTGCCATTGTGTTGGGGGTTCGCCCTTTGGGTGTGGTTACGCAGTTAATGCGGAATTCGTTATTGGAAGTGTTAAGCCAAGATTACATTCGAACGGCAAAAGCCAAAGGATTGTCTTTTGCGAGAATTATTCGGAAACATGCATTGAAAAATTCTTTAAACCCAGTAGTAACAGCCATTTCGGGATGGTTTGCATCAATGTTGGCTGGCGCTGTGTTTGTCGAATACATTTTTGGTTGGAACGGTCTTGGTAAAGAAATAGTGGATGCTCTAAACACCTTGGATTTGCCCATCATTATGGGTGCCGTTTTAGTAATAGCTACATTGTTTATTTTAATCAATATTTTTGTAGATATAATTTATGGTTGGTTAGATCCTAAAATTAGTAGACATTAATAATGAATAGTGAATAGTGAATAATAAGTAATGAACAAACTAACATCCAACGATCTAACAATCGAACCATCTAATAATCTAACAATCCAAAATACTAAATAATGAGAACGAAAATAGTAGCAGGAAACTGGAAAATGAATATCACTCGCGACGAAGCGATGCAATTAGTAAATGATATTAGTGCAGAAATTCAGAATGTTGATATTAAAGGAAATCGTGTGATGGTTTTTCCGTCGTTTCTTAGCATTCAAGGGGCACAGGATGCTCCGGGAAGAGACGGTAGAGTAGAAGTAGGGGCACAAAATATGCATCAAACAGATAGTGGTGCTTACACAGGTGAAGTTTCGGCAAAAATGTTGCAGAATGTACACGTTTCCACGGTAATTTTAGGTCATAGTGAGCGTCGTGAATATTTTAACGAAACGGATGAATTACTTAAACAAAAAGTGGATACCGCTTTAAAAAATGAGTTGGAAATTGTGTTTTGCTTTGGTGAAAAATTGGACGAAAGGCATCGTGGTAATCACTTTACAGTCGTGGAGCAACAATTGCGAAAAGCTTTATTTCATCTTACAATAGAAGACTGGGAAAATATCATTTTAGCGTACGAACCCGTTTGGGCTATTGGCACAGGAATGACCGCTACACCAGAGCAGGCACAGGAAATGCACGCATTTATTCGAAAAACAATTTCAGATAATTATTCGGAAGCATTGGCCGAAGGAGTTTCAATCTTATATGGCGGAAGTGTAAAACCCAGTAATGCTGTTGAGATTTTTGGAAAACCCGATGTGGATGGTGGATTGATAGGCGGCGCTTCATTAAACGCTTCAGATTTTGCAGCCATAATAAAAGCCATGTAATGAGTGCGATTTATTTAGAGTACGCGTTTCAAGTTCAACCGCTGCAACCCGCTTCCGAAATTTTAATTGCTGAGCTAGGTTATGCAGGTTTTGAAAGTTTTATCGAAACGGAAGATGGCGTGCTTGCTTATATTCAGAAAGGAGAATGGAACGAGTATATCCTGAAAGATATTCAGATTTTAGAATCTGATGAATTTGAAATTACTCACAGTTCAAAAGAGATTGAACAAGTGAATTGGAACGAGGAATGGGAAAAAAATTTTGAGCCCATTGTTGTTGCAGATGCCTGTGCCGTTCGGGCACCATTTCATAATCCCTTCAATGTACAATACGAAATAGTCATTGAGCCTAAAATGTCTTTTGGTACAGGGCATCACGAAACGACTTTTATGATGCTTCAGTTTATTTTAGAAAACAATTTTGAAGGTAAAACAGTACTCGATATGGGTTGTGGCACTGCAGTTTTGGCAATTCTTGCCGAAATGCGAGGAGCTTCAACATTAGACGCTATTGATATTGATGAATGGTGTGTGGAAAATTCTGAAGAAAATGTTGAAAGAAATAATTGTCAAAATATTTCAGTAGCATTGGGAGATGCTTCGGTACTGCCTAGCATACCAACCTACGATATTGTGATTGCTAATATCAACAGAAATATTTTGTTGAATGATATGGGAATCTATTCAGCTTGTCTAAAAAAAGAAGGTGAATTGTATTTAAGTGGTTTTTACAAAGAAGATTTGCCAATCATTACAGATTGTTGCAATAAGTTGGGACTTCAATTCGTTGAAAACAAACAAAAAAATAATTGGATTGCTGCAAAATTTGTAAATTAGTTGCAGTGTAAGTTTCTAACTATGAGTACAAAAGAAAAATACCAAGAAGACGTCCTCGTTGCCGAACAGGAAGATCAGGAAAATCAGATTGTATTGTACAATGATGAGGTGAATACTTTTGACCACGTAATTGAAATGCTTGTAGCCACTTGCGAACATACTGCAATACAGGCAGAACAATGCGCTATCATTGTGCATTATAAAGGAAAATGTACTGTTAAGTCTGGCTCTTTTGAAGATTTAAAACCTCGTTGCAGTAAATTATTAGAAGCAGGTCTTAGTGCTGAAATAATTTAATTTATCATACTTTTTCAGTTTAAATTATTTTATTGAATTCTAAAATCTATTCAGCTTACTTGTCTTGTTAAAAAACATTAGAAAATAGAAATGTTATATGTTTCATAAAAATTGATGCCCCTTGTCAAGGTGAATGAAATATATATACCTTTGACGCCCAATAAAAAGACAAATTAAGTTTACTATGCCTAACAGCAATCAGTGTTTTTTCGACTTTTACCATTCATACTTTCCTTTTGATAATTTTTTATAATGAAAAATACTTTCTTTAAAGTAATACTATTTACCGCTTTACTATTTGGCTTAAAGACTTATACTCAGGTAAATACGGATTCATTTCCAAAAGATTCCATTAATAATGTAATTGCAGCAGAAAAACAGCGTATCATAGATTCAGTTTCGAGTGCTCAATTGCAAATTGATTCTTCAAAAATTGAAATAGAAGATGCTGCTAAGGAGGCTCGATTAAAAAAGCAAATAGCTTCCATTAACTCTCAGGAAAATATTACTAATGACGGTAAAAAAGCGAGGATAGACTCTTTGCGTAAAACTGCAAAAGGCTTTCCTGTGTTGGGAGTAGATAAAGACACACTTTTTTTAATTTACTCCAAAATTGGCGCATCAACTCCATCAGATAGGGCAGCTACGGTAAGCCGAAAAATAAAAACTTTATATGAAGATGAGTTTTTAGAAACCGAAGCTATTACTGTAATTGAAGCCGAAGATAATTATGATATTGTTTACAATGAAACCATCATTATGAGTGTTTCTGAAAACGATGCTATCTGGTATCACAAAACGAGTGAGGAATTAGCTTCAGACTTTAAAAAAATTATTGAAGAATCTATTATTAAAAGCCAAACCGATAATAGTTTATCGAAAATCCTTTTGAGAATAGGACTTGCACTATTGGTGATAGGAATACTTTGGTTTTTCATTAAACTTATAGGGAAAGGGTACCAAAGATTACTAAAATTAGTTGATATAAAGAAAGATTCATGGCTTAGAAATTTAACCTATAAAGACTACACTTTTCTTACAGCAGAACAAGAATTACAAGTAGTTTTATTTTTTCTGAAAGTACTAAGATGGGTTGTGTTTATCATTTTAGTGTATATAGCATTACCTATAATATTTAGCATTTTCCCCGTCTCACGTAGCTGGGCAGACAGACTTTTTGATCTTATATGGTCTCCTTTTAAAGGTGTGTTAGTAGCCGTTTGGGAATACCTCCCAAATCTCTTCAGCATTTTGGTGATTTACTTTGTGATGAAATATGTTATCAAATTTGTAAAGTATATTTTTCATGAAATTGAAACTGAAAAACTCAAAATTTCTGGTTTTCATGCAGATTGGGCAGCTCCTACGTTAAGCATAGTAAAGTTTTTACTTTATGCTTTTATGTTTGTTCTTATTTTTCCTTTTTTACCAGGATCAGATTCAAATATTTTTAAAGGAGTTTCCGTTTTTGTTGGAGTTTTATTCTCTTTAGGTTCTTCAACCGCAATTGCCAATATGGTAGCGGGTTTAGTTATTACGTACATGCGTCCCTTTAAAATTGGCGATCGAATTAAAATTGCAGATGTTACAGGGGATGTTATTGAAAAGACGTTATTGGTGACTAGAATAAGAACTATTAAAAACGAGATAATTACAATACCTAATTCATCGGTGCTTTCTGGAAATACGACAAATTATACTAGCGAGGCTAACGATAAAGGATTAATACTTCACACCACAGTAACTATTGGTTACGATGTTCCGTGGAAAGATATGCATCAAGTGTTAATTGATGCTGCATTAAAAACTGAAATGATTTTACAAGAGCCTGCACCATTTGTCTTACAAACAAGCTTGGATGATTTTTACGTTTCTTATCAAATAAATGCCTATACAAGAGAGGCCTCAAAACAAGCTTTAATCTATTCGCAATTAAATCAGAATATCCAAAATGTATGTAACGAAAGAGGGATTGAAATACTATCACCTCATTATCGTGCAGCAAGGGATGGAAATAACATCACCATTCCAGCAGACTATCTGCCCAAAGACTACAAAGCTCCAAGTTTTCATGTAACAGTGGAGAAGGAAAAATAATGAATGTCATTTTTAAAGAATAAAAAAAGCAAGCTACCTAGCTTGCTTTTTTTTGAATAATTTTTGTGACTTCGGAAAGATTTGCTAGCTTTTCCATACAAAGTTCCGCTTTGAAGAAATAGGATTGACTACGTCTTTCCAGACAAAGCTCCGCTTTGAAGAAATAGGATTGACTACGTCTTTCCTGACAAAGCTCCGCTTTGAAAATAATTCAAACAAAAAAACGCTCAAGCAAGCTTGGCGTTTTTCCTAATTGAATTATTTATTCGTGACCTCGGCAGGATTCAAACCTGCAACCTTCTGAGCCGTAATCAGATGCGCTATTCAGTTGCGCCACGAGGCCAATTTTGAAAATGAATTACAAAAATAATCGATTTTCATTCGGGGTGCAAATATATTCTTTTACAATCAATCTCAAAAGTATTCCGTAAAACTTTCACCCTACAAAATTTAACAAACATTTTGTTTAATAAATTTATTTTAAGATTAAACATTATGTATTTTTGTGTACTAAATATTTGGAAATCATGACTGTAAAAGAAACAAAAAAGACAAAAAGTAAAAATGCTCAATTAAATATTATTAAAAATTATATGGAGTATGTTTTAGAACACGAACAAGGCCCAAAGAGCATTTATAAATTTTGCAAAGAAAGCAATATTAAAGAGGATGAGTTTTACAGTCAATATGGTAGTTTTCAAGCTTTAGAAAAGGCCGTCTGGACAACTTTTCATGATCATACCTTAGACTTAATGGAGAAAAATGATAAAGATGCAATGTCGCCTAGAGAGCAGTTATTAACGTATTATTTTACCTTATTCGAACTTCTTACAGCAAATAGAAGTTATTGTCTTTTAGTACTTGGAACACATAAGTTGGTGCCCTCAAACCTTGCACAGCTAGATTTTCTAAGAAAAAGAATAAAACAATTTTCGAAAGGACTCATAGAACTAGGCAATGAAAATAAATCATCAAGTCTATTTCAACATTCTGAAAGTATTTTTTCTGAAGCCGTTTGGGTTCAATTTATGTTTTTACTTAGGTTTTGGGTTAAAGATACCTCCCCAGGATTTGAAAAAACCGATGTTGCTATCGAAAAATCTGTTCAAACGGCTTTCGATTTATTCGAAACAAAACCCTTAGAATCACTTTTGGATTTTGGAAAGTTTCTTTGGAAAGAAAACCGCATGTAAGCCTATGAAAACAATAGATAAAATTCCAACAGGTAAAATAGAACGCACCACAACGCTTGTAAAAACGGGTGTTAAGTTGGGTGGAAATTACTTATCCTACTATGGAAGAAAGGCTATAGGCTCAGACATCAAAAGAGAAACTTTAGATGAAGCAAATGCAGCCGATATTTACGATGGGCTTAAAGACCTTAAAGGAAGTGCTTTAAAAGTAGCACAAATGTTAAGTATGGAAAAAAGCATTATGCCTAGAGCTTATGTAGAGCAATTTTCGTTGGCTCAATTTAGTGTGCCGCCACTTTCTGCTCCTTTGGTTAGAAAAACGTTTAAAAGATACACAGGTAAAAACCCAGAAGATATATTCGAAAATTTTTCAAAAAATGCTGTAAATGCAGCAAGTATAGGTCAGGTACACCGGGCATCCATTGATGGGAAACAAATTGCTGTGAAAATCCAATACCCTGGTGTGGCTGATGCTATTTCTTCAGACTTGGCCATGGTAAAACCCATTGCCACAAGAATGTTCAATATTAAAGCTAAAGATGCTCAAAAATATTTCAAAGAAGTTGAGGGAAAACTCTTAGAAGAAACCGACTACAATTTAGAAATAGAACGCAGTCAATTTATTACAAAGGCTTGTGAGGCAATTCCTGGATTGGTTTTTCCGAAGTATTATCCAGAATATTCAAACGGTAGAATTTTGGTAATGGATTGGATAGATGGTAAACACCTTTCAGAATTTACAAAAGAATCCAAAAGTCAAGAGATCAATAATGCTATAGGGCAATCGCTTTGGGATTTTTATATGTATCAAATGCACGTTTTGAAACAAGTACATGCAGACCCACACCCCGGAAATTTTATTGTGACCAATGAAGGAAAACTAGCTGCCATAGATTTTGGGTGTATTAAAGAAATTCCAAACAGTTTTTATATTCCTTATTTTCAGCTATCCCAAAAAAGCACTTTTGAAGATGCTTCTAATTTAAAATCCCGAATGCTTCAATTGGAATTACTTAAGGAAACCGATTCACTAGCAGAGGAAGCCTATTTTATGAATTTATTCAAAGAAATGCTCAGTTTATTTAGTGAGCCATTTCAGCATGAAACCTTCGATTTTGGAAATCCAGACTTTTGGAATCGTATTACAGCACTTTCTGAAAAATTTTCAAAGGACAAAGACCTTCGTAAAATGGATGCCAATCGTGGGAGCGAACATTTTCTGTATATCAATCGCACCTTTTTTGGTCTTTATAATCTTTTAAACGATTTAAATGCGAATGTTGAAATTGACCGACTAAAGGTTTTTGAAAAATCGATGCTTGCAGAGTCATAACATGTAATTTTTTATAGTTACATTTAGCTATGCTTGATTTAGAAGACTACATCCGTATTATCCCAGATTTTCCAAAACAAGGAATTATCTTTAAAGATATTACTCCTTTACTTTCATCGCATGAAGCTTCTGCGCAATGCTTAAAAGAGTTGGTGCAATTAGTTAAAGGTCAAAAAATTGATAAAGTTGTAGGGGTTGAATCCAGAGGATTTTTCTTCGGAACACTTTTAGCACAAGCATTGGGGGTTGGTTTTATTCCTGTAAGAAAACCTGGAAAACTACCTTTTACTACAATTAAGCAACCCTACGAGTTGGAGTATGGATGGGATGCACTTGAAATACATGAAGATGCTATTTCCAAAGGTGAAAAAGTATTGGTACATGACGATGTGTTGGCAACTGGGGGTACTGCAAAAGCAGTTTGCCAGTTAGTTGAAAAATTAGGCGGTGAAATTGTACAATGTAATTTTATTATGCAATTGGATTTTCTTGACGGAAAAGACAAATTAAGAAAATATCCTGTAGCCTCGATATTAAATTACTAGTCTAATGCATTTTTAGTGACCCATAAACGGTATCCAAATAGTAAAAGTTGTAATTTTGATGCCTTAGCCAAGTCAATACCTTTCTTCGTATAACTAGGAAGTAGTTTTTTATTCAGTTTTGCTAGTATTTTGAAAAATCTTTTTTTCATACTTCAAAAGTAAGAAGAATTCAATATTCATTCGGAAAATTCAATTTCTTATCTTCGCCACTTAGTTAAAAATATGAGCATACTTTTCATTTTTTTAGGACTTACCTTATTAGTAGTTGGGGGAGAATTTTTAGTTAGATCCTCGGTAGCCCTTTCCTTTAAACTACACTTATCTAAAATGGTTATTGGGCTTACAGTGGTTTCTTTTGCTACCTCTGCTCCAGAATTATTAGTGAGTTTAAATGCTGCATTGTCTGGGTTTAGTGATATTTCTTTAGGAAATGTAATTGGAAGCAATATTGCCAATATTGGCCTTGTTTTAGGGATAACAGCTGTCATAGGACCACTAGCTATTGATAAAGATTTTTACAAACTCAATTGGCCTATTATGATGTTTATTTCTCTTGCACTCTATATTTTACTACAATCTGGGAATAAATTATCACGCATAGAGGGTGCAGGATTATTGTTGCTCCTTTGCATTTACCTTTGGATGCTTATTTCAAGAGCTAGAAAAGTGAGAGGTAAAAATACTGAAGTAGTTGAAGAAGTAAACGAATCACTCGCCACAGTTTCCAATGTTAAAATAGCTATTTGGTTGCTAATTGGTGGTGTGGCTCTTTGGGGTGGAAGTGAACTTTTGGTGAAGGGAGCTGTAGATTTAGCGACAGCCATGGGGGTAAGTGAACGGGTGATTGCTGTTACCATGATCGCCGTTGGGACAAGTGTTCCAGAATTGGCAGCTTCGGTGATAGCCGCATTAAAAAAGGAAAAAGCCATATCCTTAGGAAATTTAATAGGCTCAAACATATTTAATATTGCCTGTGTTTTGGGTATTACTTCTTTAATTCAGCCTATTGCTGTTAAAAGTCCAGAAGTTCTTACCAATGATATTTTTTGGATGCTAGGTTTTGCTGCGGTGTTACTTCCGTTTGTATTTCTTCCGAAGAAATTTGAAATTGGTCGTGCCAAAGGATTTATTCTCGTTATTGCCTATGCTGCCTTTACAAGTATGGCATTCATAAATTAGGGTTCTTTCCTAAAAATATCTAATTAAACCATATTTATTAACTTTTTTAGGGGGTGTGTTGATAAAAAAATGCAAATTACCATAAAATAACTATAAAAAAATAGGGGGTATTTTATAAATAGGTATATTTTTGCGCTGTTAAATCTTTTATTTTACTAAAAAAAACAGAAGTATGTCTACCCTACGATTTAAAGCAATAAGCGAAACCTTTAACCGCAAACCCATAGATGTAAAAGAACCTGCAAGGCGTTCGGAGATTTTTGGAAAAAATGTTTTCAATGAAGCAGCAATGCGTCAATACCTTACAAAGGACTCCTTTAAAAGTGTAATGGATGCTACTGTAAATGGTTCAAAAATTCCTCGTGCAGTTGCAGATCACGTTTCAACGGGAATGAAAGAATGGGCTATTAGCAAAGGTGCAACGCATTACACACACTGGTTTCAGCCTTTAACTGGTGCTACTGCCGAAAAGCACGATGCTTTTTTTGAAACCATTGAAGGTGGCATGGCAATCGAAAAATTTGGAGGTGGACAATTAGTACAGCAAGAGCCAGATGCATCAAGTTTCCCTAACGGTGGAATTAGAAACACGTTTGAAGCACGTGGCTATACTGCTTGGGACCCAACGTCTCCAGCATTTATTTATGGAACTACTCTTTGTATTCCTACAGTTTTTGTAGCCTATACGGGAGAAGCCTTAGATAATAAAACACCATTGCTACGCTCGTTACAAGTAGTGGATAATGCTGCTACTGCAGTAGCAAAATACTTCGATAAAAACGTTTCTAAAGTTGTGGCAACGCTTGGTTGGGAGCAAGAGTACTTTTTAATTGATAAGTCATTAGCAGCTTCAAGACCCGATATTTCTTTAGCTGGTAGAACCCTTTTAGGACATTCTTCGGCAAAAGGACAACAGTTGGACGATCATTACTTTGGTTCTATTCCAACGAGAGTATTGAATTATATGCGTGACTTGGAAACCGAATGTATGTTATTGGGTATTCCAGTGAAAACGCGTCATAATGAAGTAGCCCCAAATCAGTTTGAATTGGCACCTATTTTTGAAGAAGCCAACCTCGCTGTGGATCACAATTCATTATTGATGGATGTGATGGATAAAGTGGCTGATAGACATAATTTTAAAGTGCTTTTCCACGAAAAACCTTTTGCAGGAATTAATGGAAGCGGAAAACATAACAACTGGTCTTTGGCAACCAGTACAGGAGTTAACTTACTGAGTCCTGGAAGTACTCCAATGAAAAACCTTCAGTTTTTAACCTTCTTTATCAATACTATAAAAGCGGTTAACGAATATGAAGAATTGCTTCGTGCGTCCATTGCAAGTGCCAGTAACGATCACCGATTAGGAGCAAACGAAGCACCTCCAGCGATTATTTCAGTGTTTATTGGTTCACAATTAACAGATGTATTGGACGAACTTGAAAAAGTAACCAATGGAAAGCTTTCTCCAGAAGAAAAAACCGATCTTAAACTAAATGTAGTTGGTAAAATTCCTGAAATTTTACTCGACAATACAGATCGTAACCGTACGTCGCCTTTTGCCTTTACAGGAAATAAATTTGAATTCCGTGCCGTAGGTTCTACAGCCAACTGTGCTAATCCAATGACGGTGCTTAATACCATTGTTGCAAGACAGTTAATCGACTTTAAAGAGGAGGTTGATGCGTTAATTGCAAAGAAGAAAATGAAGAAGGACGATGCTATTTTCAACGTATTGAGAGAATACATTAAGCAATCAAAGCGCATTCGTTTTGAAGGAGATGGTTATGGTGAGGCCTGGGAAAAAGAAGCTAAAAAACGTGGTTTAAGTAATAATAAAACTACTCCCGAAGCACTTAAAGCGCAAGTTTCAAAAAAGACTATTGATTTATACGAAGGACTTGGGATTTTAAATAAAATTGAAATTGAGGCACGTCACGAAATTGAAGTAGAGGAATATGCGCTGCGTATCCAAATTGAAGGACGCGTCTTAGGGGATATTGCCAGAAATCACGTAATTCCAACAGCAATACGTTATCAAAATATTTTAATTGAAAATGTACGTGGGTTAAAAGAAATCTATGGTGCGGGTTTCAAAAAATTGGCTTCAGAGCAAATGCAATTGATAGAGAGTATTAGCGAGCATATTGCAAAAATCAACACCAATATTACCAATATGATTGAGGAGCGCAAAAAAGCTAATAAAATTGAAGATGGAGAAAAGAGAGCCTTTGCGTATTGTGATAAAGTAAAACCTTTCTTTGAAGAAATTAGATATCACTGTGATAAACTTGAGTTATTGGTGGACGATGAAATTTGGCCACTAACTAAGTATAGAGAGTTATTATTTACTAGATAAAAATGAACAGACCGCTGGTCTCTGAGCGAAGTCGAAGAGTAGCGGTCTTTTTTTTATTTTTTCACTATTTTTTGAACCACTTTTCCTTTCTCTGTTTGTACCTCAACCAGTAACAAACCGCTTGGTAAAGTAGCTATGGAAACCTCATTAAACTGCTCTGTAACTTCTAATAGTTTTCTTCCTAAAACGGAGAAAATAACTACTTTTTGTAACGCAACAGGACTTTCTATAATTAATACTTCCTTTACGGGGTTAGGATATACTTTTAAACCTGGTATTAAGAAGGTATCGGTATCTAAAATTGTTAAGTTTTCGTACCAAACAACCTTGTCATTATTTTGTGAGGCAGCAAAAATATCCATATCACCGTCGTTATCAATATCAGAAGCAATTACATGTGTAACTAATTGAAGTGTGTTGTCTATAATTTTTTTTGGACTAAAAGTACCTATACCATCCAAGTTTTCAGACCATAATACCTCAGAAGTTTCTTGGGTGACATCTGGAGTTGAGCGATAAAGTACATCTATATCGTTGTCATTGTCAATATCTGCGGCAAAGAGCGTACTAACACCCTCTGCCTCAAGTGAGAAAACATTTTCATCCCCAAAATTTCCCAAACCGTCCAGATTCTGGAACCACACTACTTTATCCATTGCTGGTGTTGCAGCTATTACATCATTGTCCAGATCTCCGTCAAGATCTGCTACATATAGTCCTTGCACAGTTAGGGCGCTACCGGCAATTACCCTTTGTGGGCCAAAGCTTCCTTGTCCATCCAGGTTCTCGTACCAAGAAACTGTTACCGAACCAGAAGAGGATGACACTACATCTAGATCATTATCTCCATCCATATCTATTGCCATGACAGAGCGCGCATTGGGTAGGGAGGCATTTATAGTCTTTTTTGTACTAAAGTTCCCATTACCATCTAAATTCTCAAACCATGCGAGTCCAGATGACTCACTTCCACAAATCACATCCATATCTCCATCTCCATCTATGTCATTTGCAATAACAGCATAAGGACCATCCAGTTCATTTGTAATGATTATTTTAGAACCAAATGCTCCTAAACCATCTACATTTTTATACCATACCAATTCATCTATAAATAGGCCTGTTGCCAGAATATCCATATCAAAATCCCCATCAAGATCTGCAGCAAAAATAAATTTGGGTTGATTCAAATCGGCAATAATTTGCTGTGGCCCAAAAGTACCATCCCCCAAGTTTTTGTGCCAAGTAAGATTGCTTCCAAATTTATTGGCACTCATTACATCTGCATATAAATCGCCATCAAGATCTGCAACAAAAACGGATTGAGGTCCGTCGCCATCGGTAGAAATTATTTGCTGTGGCCCAAAGGTTTGGGCATTGGTTATGATGCTAATTATTAAAAATAGATATAAAAAATTACTCATTATTCTCTTTTAAAATTATGGTTTCTTGAATATATCCATTATAATTCCTTCTTATAATTCAGGTTGCAACTTATCTCTAAAGTTAGATAATTATTATTTACAAATTAAATACAACATACTTTTTTTACCTTTGCCACCATGAGCAACGAAGTTTCTAAAAGATATGCCCAACGTGGGGTTTCTGCCGCAAAAGAAGATGTCCATAATGCTATAAAAAATGTAGACAAAGGATTGTTCCCAAAGGCCTTTTGTAAAATTGTTCCCGACTATTTAACAGGGAATAGTGATTATTGTTTGGTGATGCACGCCGATGGCGCAGGAACCAAATCTTCTTTGGCGTATATGTATTGGAAGGAAACAAGAGATCTATCCGTTTGGAAGGGTATTGCCCAAGACGCGCTTATTATGAATATTGACGATTTGTTGTGCGTAGGGGCAGTCGATAATATTATGTTGTCATCGACCATTGGGAGAAATAAAAACTTGATTCCTGGGGAAGTCATTTCTGCCATTATTAATGGTACCGAAGAAATCATTTCAGATTTAAATAAATTTGGTGTAACTATCCATAGTACGGGAGGTGAAACAGCCGATGTAGGCGATTTGGTGCGAACCATTATTGTGGATTCTACTGTTACCGCTCGAATGAAGCGAAGTGATGTCATCGACAATGCAAATATCAAACCCGGCGATGTCATTGTTGGCTTGGCTTCTTTTGGGCAAGCTACTTATGAAACCGAATACAATGGCGGGATGGGAAGCAACGGGTTAACTTCGGCAAGGCACGATGTTTTCCATAAAGAATTAGCTTTAAAATATCCCGAAAGTTTTGATGCTTCAGTTCCTGAAGATTTAGTCTATTCAGGTTCAAAAAAATTAACTGATTCGGTTGAAGGTAGCCCAGTCGATGCTGGTAAATTGGTGTTGTCACCCACGCGAACGTATGCACCCATTATTCAGAAAATACTTTCCGAAGTAGATAAAAAGCAATTACACGGGATGGTGCATTGTAGTGGCGGCGCACAAACAAAAATCCTTCATTTTGTGGAGAACCTTCATATTGTAAAAGATAACTTATTCAAAATTCCACCGCTATTCAAATTAATTCAGGAGGAAAGTAAAACCGATTGGAAGGAAATGTACCAAGTGTTTAATATGGGACATAGAATGGAATTGTATGTAGCTCCAGAAATTGCTTCTCAGATTATAGAAATTTCAAAATCTTTTCACGTGGATGCTCAAATTGTGGGGCGGGTGGAAGCTGCTACAGCAAAGAAATTAACTATAAAAAGCTCAAAAGGAACGTTTGAGTATCATTAGTACAAACATTCGTATTTTATCGTAAATTTGCACAGCCAAAAGGAAAAGGCAATCTGTTGACCTATGTTAGAAAAACTTCAAATAATAAAAAATCGTTTCGATGAGGTGAGTGATTTAATCATTCAGCCAGATATTATGAGTGACCAGAAACGGTACATTCAATTAAATAAAGAATATAAAGATCTTCGCGTTTTAATGGACAAACGCGAGGAATATACCTCTTTGACTAATTCTATTAATGAAGCCGAAGAAATCATCAATGACGGTAGCGATGCCGAAATGGTTGAAATGGCAAAAATGGAATTGGAGACTGCCGAGGATCGCTTACCACAATTGGAGGAGGAAATTAAATTCCTTTTAATCCCAAAAGACCCCGAAGATGCTAAAAACGCTGTGATGGAAATTCGTGCAGGAACAGGGGGTGACGAAGCGAGTATTTTTGCAGGAGATTTATATCGAATGTACACCAAATACTGTGAGGGACGAGGATGGAATGTAAGCGTTGTGGATTATAACGAAGGTACCAGCGGTGGGTTTAAAGAAATTATTTTCGAAATAAACGGAGAGGATGTTTACGGCACGTTGAAATATGAAGCGGGAGTGCATCGTGTGCAACGTGTACCACAAACTGAAACACAAGGTCGTGTACATACGAGCGCCGCAACGGTAATTGTCCTTCCCGAAGCCGAAGAATTTGATGTAGAATTGGATATGAGCGAAGTACGAATTGAACGCACCACTTCGACAGGACCTGGTGGGCAGTCGGTTAACACAACCTATTCGGCAATTAAGTTACATCACGAGCCTACGGGTATGATTGTGAGTTGTCAGGATCAAAAATCATCTCATAAAAACCTTGAAAAGGCATTAAAAGTATTACGTTCTCGTTTATACGAATTGGAGTTGGCCAAAAAGATGGAAGCCGATTCCGAAAAACGTAAGAGCATGGTGTCCTCGGGTGACCGAAGTGCTAAAATTAGAACCTATAACTATCCGCAAGGACGAGTGACCGACCATAGAATTAATCTTACTTTGTATGATTTGGGAAATATAATCGATGGTGATATTCAGAAAATAATTGATGAAATTCATTTAGTTCGAAATACAGAATTATTACAAGAATCTGGAGAGACGTTTTAGAAGGTGAATGGTGAAAGGTAATGGGTAAAAGGTTGATTTATGCGAAACTTTAGAGATTTAGAAATTTGGAGAGAATCTATTAAACTCGTTGGTGAAGTTTACAAATTGACTGAAACACTTCCAGATTCAGAGAAATTTGGATTGGTTTCTCAAATGAATAGATGTGCAGTCTCAATTCCTTCAAATATAGCAGAGGGTTGTTCTAAAGATTCACAAAAAGATTTTACTCGTTTTCTAAAAATTTCATTAGGCTCTGCGTTTGAGTTAGAAACTCAATTCGAAATTTGTTTAGAGTTAAAACTAATTGAAAAGGGAATGGTGAAAAATGTAATTTCTGAATTAACTACCTTGCAAAAAAGAATAAAGGCATTGGTAAATTATGCTCAAAAACAGTAACTACCCTTTACCTAAAACCTATGACCCAGGACCAACTAATACAACAAATTGAGAGAAAGAAAAGCTTTCTCTGCATCGGTTTAGATGTCGATTTAGAGAAAATTCCGACTCATTTGCTGAAAGAGGAGGATCCTATTTTTGCTTTCAATAAAGCGATTATCGATGCGACGCATCACTTAGCAGTTGTGTATAAACCCAATACCGCTTTTTATGAAGCCTACGGACTAAAAGGCTGGAAGGCACTGCAAAAAACCATTGATTATTTAAATAGAAATCACCCCGAAATTTTTACCATTGCCGATGCCAAACGAGGTGATATTGGAAATACTTCAAAAATGTATGCCAAAGCCTTTTTTGAAGATATGGGGTTTGATTCTGTAACCGTTGCACCGTATATGGGAAAAGATTCGGTAGAACCATTTTTATCTTTTGAAGACAAACACACCATTCTTTTAGCATTGACTTCTAATGAAGGGGCTTTCGATTTTCAAACCCAAAAGATAGATGGAAAAGAAGTCTATAAGAAAGTGATTGAAACTTCAAAAAGCTGGAAAAACAGTGAAAGCTTAATGTATGTTGTGGGAGCTACAAAAGCGGAATATTTAGCCGAAATCCGACAAATTATTCCAAATAGTTTCCTCTTAGTTCCTGGTGTAGGAGCCCAGGGAGGAAGCCTTCAAGAGGTTTGTAACTACGGAATGACAAAAGACGTTGGACTTCTTATTAATTCTTCCCGCGGTATTATTTATGCTTCAAAAAATGAAGACTTTGCCACAGCAGCGGCAAAGTCAGCTCAAGTTCTTCAGCAAGAAATGCAAGCGATTTTAGAAAATCGTTAGTCTTGCAATACAAATACTTTTCTAAGTAAATCGGTCGTACGAGAAGAGATTTTTGTTCGAATGTTTTTTTCTTCCACCGAAATCATTGTATACACACCTTTTAAGGCTTCGTTAGTTACATAATCGGTTAAGTCTGGATTCACCTGATTTACAAAAGGAATGGCATTGTATTTATTAATAATATTGGTCCATATTTGGTCGGCACCCACTTTAGAAAACGAATTTTGAATCACAGGATTAAATTTAGCATACAAAGCCGTTTGTGTTCTACCTTCCAAATATTGTGTGGCAGCATTGTCTGGACCTAATAAAATATTTTTAGCATCATTAAATGTGATTCCTTTTACAGCATCCACAAAGATGGGAGTCGCTTCTTTTACAGCATCTTCGGCAGCGCGATTAAGGATAATTAATCCTTCGTCTGCTAGGCTAGAAAGCCCAATGTCGCGTAGGGTTTGGTCTACTTTCTGTAATTCTTCTGGAAGTAAAATCTTTACCAATTGGTTTTTATAAAACCCATCCTTTTGTGTAAGTTTTGTTACTTGTTTGTCAATTCCAAAATCTAAGGCTTCTCGTAAACCATTGCCAATCATAGCATCACTTATGCCACCATCGCCATTAGGAAGGGTATTGACAACATTTTGGAGTTCGTCGCAAGAGGTGAAGAAAAATACGGTAACAATCAAAAAAAACTTTTTTAGCATGGAATTTATTTTAGAGTTTCAAAGATACTATTTAATATAAAAACCGTTCCAAAAAAGTGCTTTTGTAAAATTGTAAACAAATCCTTCCTTTCATTGTGAATTTCGTAAATTTGCACTTCCATAATTCATAGATTTTGTCAATGCAACAAATACCTCCATATCAGCCTAAACATAAAGTACGAATTGTCACCGCAGCATCCCTGTTCGATGGTCACGATGCCGCTATCAATATTATGCGCCGTATCATTCAAGCTACGGGCGTTGAGGTGATTCATTTAGGGCACGATAGAAGTGTGGAAGAGGTTGTAAATACAGCCATTCAAGAGGATGCTAATGCTATTGCCATGACTTCCTATCAAGGGGGTCACAATGAGTATTTTAAGTATATGTACGACTTGCTTCAGGAAAAAGGAGCAGGGCACATCAAGATTTTTGGTGGCGGCGGTGGAGTGATTTTACCTTCGGAAATTAAAGACTTGATGGACTACGGTATCACCCGAATTTATTCCCCAGACGATGGCCGTGAATTAGGCCTACAGGGAATGATTAACGATTTGGTGCAGCAATCCGATTTTCCAGTGGGAGATTCACTAAATGGCGAACTGAAAGACCTTCCGAAGAAAAATCCAAAATCCATTGCCCGTATTATTTCTTCAGCTGAAAACTTCCCAGAAGTGGCGAAGGAAACTCTTGATGCCATTCATAAAAAGAATGAAAAAGCGACCATTCCGGTTCTGGGAATTACAGGAACAGGAGGGGCTGGAAAATCCTCTTTAGTGGATGAACTCGTTCGAAGATTTCTCATCGATTTCCCTAAAAAAACCATTGCACTTATTTCGGTAGATCCTTCCAAAAGGAAAACAGGGGGTGCGTTGTTGGGGGATCGTATCCGAATGAACGCCATTAACAGCCCAAGAGTGTATATGCGTAGTTTGGCGACCCGACAGAGTAATTTGGCGTTGTCAAAATACGTCAATGAAGCCATTGAAGTGTTGAAAGCTGCTGAGTACGATTTAATTGTGTTGGAAACTTCAGGAATTGGACAAAGTGACACCGAAATTTTGGAACACAGTGATGTATCTCTTTACGTAATGACTCCCGAATTTGGTGCCGCCACTCAGTTGGAAAAAATTGATATGCTAGATTTTGCCGATTTGGTAGCCATCAACAAATTCGATAAAAGAGGTTCGTTGGATGCGCTTCGGGATGTAAAAAAACAATATATGCGTAACCATAATTTATGGGATACGCCACAGGATCAATTGCCTGTGTACGGGACGATTGCGTCTCAGTTTAACGATCCAGGAATGAACCAACTCTACAAAGCCATTATGGATAAAATTGTAGAGAAAACCGAAGCAAATCTGAAAAGTAGCTACGAGATTAGTGACGAGATGAGCGAGAAGATTTTTGTGATTCCGCCGGCTCGTACGCGGTACCTTTCTGAAATTGCTGAAAACAATAGAAATTATGATAAAGTGGCCTCACAACAAGTGGAGGTGGCTCAAAAATTATACGGGATTTTTAAGACAATTTGCACGGTTGCTGTCATTTCGAACGAAAGTGAGAAATCTCATTTGAGTAAGTTAGGGTTAGAACAGGATGAGATTCTTCGTTCCACTCAGAATGACGATGACAAAGAATTAGTGAAATTACTGCTAAAGGAATTCGACCGCGTAAAAATGGATCTCGACCCCCACCATTGGGATACACTTATTAATTGGGATGCAACTGTAAAACGCTACAAAGACCCTATTTATAGTTTCAAGGTTCGCGATAAGGAAATTAAAATTGAAACTCACACCGAAAGCCTTTCGCATACACAAATACCTAAAGTGGCGTTGCCAAAATACCAAGCCTGGGGTGATATTTTACGTTGGTGTTTGCAGGAAAATGTACCGGGTGAATTCCCCTATGCTTCGGGGTTATATCCGTTTAAGAGAACAGGAGAGGATCCTGCGCGTATGTTCGCAGGTGAAGGTGGTCCAGAACGTACCAACAGACGTTTCCATTATGTAAGCCACGGATTACCAGCAAAGCGACTTTCCACAGCGTTTGACAGTGTCACACTTTACGGAAATGACCCTGGATTACGCCCCGATATCTACGGAAAAATTGGAAATGCAGGGGTGTCTATTTGCTGTTTGGACGATGCCAAGAAATTATATTCAGGATTCGATTTAAGTGATGCGATGACCTCGGTGAGTATGACTATTAATGGTCCGGCTCCTATGTTACTCGGTTTTTTTATGAATGCAGCCATCGACCAAAATTGTGAGAAATACATTAAAGAAAACGGTCTTGAAAAGGAAGCTGAAAAGAAAATCGCTGCCATTTATAAAGAAAAAGGAACACAACGTCCAAGCTATCACGGAGGTCTACCCGAAGGAAACGATGGTCTAGGATTAATGCTTTTAGGCGTAACCGGAGACCAAGTATTACCTGCAGATGTTTATGCCAACATTAAAGCGGAAACCCTCAAACAAGTGAGAGGGACAGTACAAGCCGATATTTTAAAAGAAGACCAAGCACAGAATACATGTATTTTTTCAACAGAATTTGCCCTTCGGTTAATGGGTGACGTGCAAGAATATTTTATTCAGAAAAAAGTACGGAATTTCTATTCAGTATCTATTTCGGGATATCACATTGCTGAAGCGGGAGCAAACCCCATTTCGCAATTGGCGTTTACCCTTGCTAACGGATTTACCTACGTGGAGTATTACCTTTCTCGTGGGATGGATATTAATAAATTCGGACCAAATTTATCGTTCTTTTTCAGTAATGGGATCGACCCAGAATATTCGGTGATTGGTCGTGTGGCTCGTAAGATTTGGGCAAAAGCAATGCGCGATAAATACGGTGCCAATCCTCGTGCACAGATGTTGAAATATCACATTCAAACTTCAGGAAGGAGCTTACACGCTCAGGAAATTGACTTCAATGATATTCGTACTACGCTTCAGGCATTGTATGCTATTTACGATAATTGTAATTCGTTACACACCAATGCGTATGATGAAGCTATTACTACGCCTACCGAAGAAAGTGTACGTCGTGCGATGGCGATTCAGTTAATTATTAATAAAGAGCTAGGATTGGCAAAAAATGAAAATCCTATTCAAGGATCCTTCATCATTGAAGAACTCACCGATTTGGTAGAGGAAGCTGTGCTGAAAGAATTCGATAGCATCACCGAGCGTGGAGGTGTGTTAGGAGCGATGGAAACCATGTACCAACGAAGTAAAATACAAGAAGAAAGCTTGTATTACGAAACATTAAAACACAACGGTGAGTTTCCTATTATTGGGGTCAACACCTTTTTAAGCAGCAAAGGATCGCCTACCATTTTACCTGCGGAAGTGATTCGCGCCACCGAAGACGAAAAACAAGCGCAGATTCACACCTTAGAACAATTGCATAACACCTACCCAACCCGTGCCGAAGAAGCCATTAAAAAAGTGCAGCAAGCGGCTATCCAAAACAAAAACATTTTTGAAGAATTGATGGAAGCTACCAAGGTATGTTCGCTAGGGCAAATTACCAGTGCCTTATTTGAAGTAGGAGGGCAGTACAGACGGAATATGTAAGCAGGTCGCTCATTTTTTCAAATGAAATGTAGAAAAAATGATGCAGACTGCTTATCCCGCCTATGGCGGGATCTAGGTCGCTTATGGTGAGCTTGTCGAAGCATCTTTTATTCACTTATTTAGTCAATTAACACGATATTTACTTTAGTATTATTACTTGTTCATTTTCTTTGCTCATCCAACCCTTCGACTGCGCTCAGGGCAGGCATCAACGAACCAAAAGAAAAGATGCCTTTTACGGAGTATATTTATTTGTTTTGGAGTCCGTGAATCTTTGATTTCAGAGGAATTTTTGCTTTGCAAAACCGTCTTGAAAACTCCGCGTCGCTTTGCTCCTGAATCTCGGAGCTTTTCTGCGACTATTCTGCTGAAAAGGGGTTTTGTTTTGGAAAAAACGAAATAAATATAATAATTTGTCATACTGTAACTATCACATTAGGTATTTCGAAGATTGTGAAAAAAACATAAAATGAGTTTCCTAAAAGCAGAATGGCGAAAACTGGCTATGGCAAATTATGTAGTAGCTCCAGAGGTATTAGCCAAGTATGTCCCTTTTGGTACAGAGCTCGATTTTTGGGAGGGGAAATGTTATGTGAGTTTGGTTGGTTTTATGTTTTTAAATACTAAGCTACTTGGTGTAAAAATTCCGTTTCATTCCAATTTTGAAGAAGTCAATTTGCGATTTTATGTAAAGCGTTTTGATGGAGAAAATTACAAAAGGGGCGTTGTATTTATTAAAGAAATTGTTCCAAAGCCTGCACTAACTTTTGTGGCAAATACGGTATATCATGAAAACTATGAAACTCTGCCTATGGAGCATCGATGGGAGGAAACTTCAGAAAATAGGCAAGTTACGTATCGTTGGAAAAAAAATAAGGTTTGGCATTCTTTTCAGGTTACGGCAAACCTCAATGCAGAGCCAATTCTTAGTAACAGCGAAACCGAATTTATTACCGAACACTATTGGGGCTATGCTTCAAGAAACGCCAAAAGCTCCAATGAGTATGAAGTCACCCACCCTAAATGGGAGCAGTACAAGGTATTGGATTATAATATTGCTGTGGATTTTGGTAGTGTGTATGGCAATGAGTTTCAATTTTTAAACCATCAAAAACCTACTTCTGTATTCTTGGCAGAAGGCTCACCCATTACTGTGGAGAGTAAAAGGGTGTTAAAAAAATTACAACGTCAACATCCACGTACGTTGTAGCTTTCTAAACATTTTAAGCTCTTTACGTAGAATAGGCATATAATCTTTGCCATTGCTATGCGTTTTTTCCAGTCGCTCACAGTTTTTATAAAGTGAATTAGTAAGTCGGTTTACCTGTGCGGCGTATTTGTGTTTTTCTTCAGAGAATGTTTGGCTCTCGGCCTTTAAAATTTCTGGAGCCAAAGAGATAGACTGTTGTACAATGTCGCCCGAAAAATAGATGTTAGGATCTTCTTTTCCATTAGATTGCAAATGACATAAGTCTTCCACAAAATAATGTGAGATGCTTCTGGAAATTTTAAAAATATCCATAGCCTTTTGGTATAAAGGCGAATAGGAATATTGATGGGGCACTGGATGGTACATAATTATAGCAATAACTTTTTTTGAAAGTCACCCAAATTTACCAACAAATTAAAAATTCCTTCTTTCGATTTTAAAGTAAAAGTTCGATTTAACTTTAAAATTATTATATTTAGCGTTAAATTTTCTACTAAATGAAACATGACCCCCTTAACCGAAAAATACTCAAGTGTTTACAAACAAACGCTCGTCAGTCCAATGCCGAAATTGGACGCCAAGTTGGGTTAAGTTCCCCAGCCGTAAATGAACGAATAAAGAAGATGGAAGATGCAGGTATTATTAAAGGATATTTTGCAAATGTAGATCCGTTTGAGTGTGGCTATCAATTAAATGCTATCATTACCCTTCGTGCCTTTATGGGTAAATTAAAACCATTTCTATCCCACGTAAAAACTTACGATGAGGTGCTAAACTGCTATCGAATTACCGGCAACGAAAACATTGTAATGGAAGTAGTTTTGAAAAACCAGAAACACTTAGAAAATTTTATCGACCAATTAATTGTCTATGGTGAAACAAAAACACAGATAGTGCTGTCTCAAGTTGTTGAAAATAATGAGGTAAAACCTGTTTAGTATTCTTTAATGGTAGTAGAATTTTTCAGCAATTTTAAAAGCCATAAAGTGGCAATGGCTACTCCCATCAGTGCTACAAAAAAGACATACCATGTTGTGTTAAATCCAAACGAGTCTACTAGGTTCATCCCGGTATTATGACCTAAAATATGTGAGAAAGACCAACTCATGCTATAAAGTCCCATATAGCTACCTTTTCTTCCTTTGGGCGCCATGGAAAGAGCCAATGCGTTAGCAAAAGGTGAGCCTACCATTTCGCCTATGGTCATGAGAATCATTCCTATTACTAGTACGCCCACCCAGTCACTCATATTAAGCACGATAAAACTTAGAGCAAGAAAAACAACACCCCAAAAGGTTGCCATGGTTTTTGAAACATGAATACGCTCTAGCCAACCCACCAAAGGCATTTCTAAAACTACAATCATAAATCCGTTAAGAAATAGTAGCAGCCCTATTAATTCTGCCGAGAGGAAATGTGCTTTTTCATAATATAATGGCATCACAGAAAAATATTGTACAAACATCATCCCGTTAAAAACCATAATGGCAATAAGCAATAAATACAAGCTGTTTTTATAGGGAGATATTCCTTCTTTTACAACAATTTCTTTGGTTTCGCCGGGGGGTAGTTTTTTCGGTTTTAATACAATAAAAAGAAGTATTGAAGCCATGATACATGTAAGTCCATCGATCCAAAAAAGCGAGTCGTAGCTAATTCTTGCTATAATAATTCCTCCTATTAGCGGACCAATAGAAAATCCTAGGTTTATGGCCAAACGAATAAGAGCAATACCTCGCGTTATATTTCCTGGTTTGCAATAAGCATCACAAGCTACAAAAATGGCAGGACGGTAAGCATCGGCAACTAAAATAAGACCAAATACTCCTGCGCAAATTCCATAAAAAGAATCCAAAAACTGAAGACTTATAAAACCAACACCTCCTAAAAAAAGACTTAGCACAATTACTTTATAAAACCCAATAGAATCGGTTAATTTACCTCCTACCCAAGCGCCTACAAAAGAACCAACTCCAAAGCTGGTCATAATAACTCCTACTTGAGGTAGTGTGAATCCTTTTTCATTAACCAAATAGAGCGAAAGAAAGGGGATTACCATAGCTCCAGCTCGGTTTATAAAAGTAACCAATGAAAGTAGCCAGATTTCTCGAGAGAGTCCTCGAAAATTTTCGATGTAATAATTGTAGAATTTTTTCATGGGTTGGCCTCTATAAAAATAAAACGTCCCGCTAAGTAGCAGGACGTTTCGTAATTGATTTGATTTATAATACTATCAATACATACATATCCCGCTCGAGTCTGTATAGACTTGATTCATGGTTAGGATGATGTATCTATTGTTCATTTGTTTTATTTCAGTTTTCAAATGTAAATAAAAATTAATTGTCTTTTACACAGCGACAGGAGGTTCCTACATTTTTTTCAGTATTATCTGTATAAATGTATTGTGTGTCATTAAAAATAGCTTTAGAGTAATAGTGTTCACTATCTTTTGATGAACTTGACCCAAAATTTGTTCTTCCACCTAGCCCATTAAAGAACCCTTCCATTACTCTCATTCCACTTGGTCTTGCTGTTACTCCGCTGGAATTGGTTCCTGGATAATCTGAAGCATTCCAAAGATCTGTTGAACGAAGGTTGGCTCCTTGTTGATCTCCTCCTGAATAGTTTACCAAAGCTTGTAATTCGTTGAGATTTGGTACGTGCCATCCTTGAGGGCATAGTTTTCCACTAGTTAATGCGAAGCCGTTGTAAATTTTCCCGTAAAGATCTCCGTAAGAAGAATCATTTTCATAATAAGCCCATGCACCACTTGAGGTATTTTGCCATTGGTTGTTATCTGTTATGTTTGCGATGGGCGTTCCATCGTTATAATGAGTAGTATTTAGGTTTTCCTTTAGCCAACACATTGGGCCAATGTTCACAACTTCGTAAATATTTCCGTCTATATCTGCTATGGTATTGGGACAATTTGCTGAAGCTCCTGAAATAACGGGTATTCTACATCCTGGAACATCAGTTAGATCATTAAACTTACTATTTATTAAGTTATATATTGCCGAATCGTAACTCTGCAATTCTGCTCTGGTTCCAATTTCATTACGCCAACCGTCACCACCTTCTGGACCAATCCAATTTACTCCGTACCAAATAGTAGCAGCCTCCGCAAGATATTCTTGAGCATTCGCACTTGCATACGTATTATCCCATTTACCCGAAGACATGGCACTGTTATACGTAGATTCTAATTGATTCTGAAAACCAGAATCTATTCTTATTATTCCTCCAATGTGAATCATATGCGCAATTTCGTGCACCAATACATGCCCAAATCCAATATCTGGGTTACAAAGTAGACTTGCAACATCTGATGCTAAAGCTCTTAATTGATTTGCGCCGGGTCCTGCCCAAGTATATGCTCCAGTATTTGAAGCAGTTGCAACAAAGGGTTCCGGTAATTCCAGAATATTCGATCCCTCAGGATACAATGCTATATAGTTTCCATCTGCAATGAGCTTTATTTTTTCACTATTTAACCCGTTAAGCATAAACTCTAGTGTTTCTTCTGCTATATACATGGCTTCATCTGGCACAGCATCTGAACCTATGATAGGAATTCCAGAACAGTTTAAGTATTTTTTGTAATAAGAATTTAAACCTACTGCACCTGGTACAGCTGTAATTGTACAAGTTATGTTATTAGAAAATCTACCGCCAACTTCAGTAGGGTCAACGGGATCATCATTTGTGTCATCATTTTCCATAGGATCATCTGGTGAATCGTCTTTTTGACAACTAGAAACTAGTAATAATGAAGCACTAAAAAGAATAAAGAAAAATTTTCGGAAAGGGAACAGGGATTTCATGTGAGATTAAAAAATTTGATTAGTTATAGTTAGTTGTTCTAAATATACTTAAATAAGTTGAGTAACTTTATCATTTTCAAAAACATATCTATGAAACTAATTTTCCAAATAGCAATTTTACTGTTTGTAATTAACATAAATGCGCAAGAGACTGATGTACTAATTCAGGAAATTGAAGCCTATCGTACTTTAGAAAATGACAAATTTAGCAATGCAGAAACGACCATATTAGCTGCAGATGATTTTTCTCAATTTGAAGGATTAGCGTTTTACCCCATTGATTTAAAATATCGAGTGGTAGCAACTTTTGTAAGAACACCCAATGAGAAACCTTTTTTAATGCCAACCACCACTGAAAGATTACCCGAATACGTAAAATACGGAGAAGCTCATTTTGAAATAGACAACAAGGAATTAAAACTTATGCTTTATAAAAGCACCGATTCTTGGGGCGACCCAGAAAAATATGGCAACCAACTTTTTTTACCATTTACCGATTTAACAAGTGGAGATGGAAGTTATGGTGGAGGTCGTTTTATTGATTTGATTATCCCTAAAGGGGAAACGATTATAATAGATTTTAATAGAGCATATAATCCATATTGTGCCTATAATAGTAAGTATTCGTGCCCAATACCACCAAGGGAGAACGATTTACAAGTTCGGATTGAAGCTGGGGTTATGGATTTTAATAAGCATTAAAAAAACTTCACCAACCATATTCCTAGAAACACGGCTAAAAACCCAATGGCAAAACTAGCTAAGGTATAAAGTGCGAAAAGTCCAAAATCACCATTTTTAATAAATACTTGGTTTTCAAACGCAAAGGTTGAGAATGTTGTAAAACCACCGCAAAACCCCGTTGCTAAAAGTAGTAGTGTGTTTTGGGAAATGGTTTCATTTTTAGCTGCGTATCCTAAAATAAGACCAATAATTAAACTTCCAAGCATATTGGCTGCAAAGGTGCCATAAGGAAAGCCAGATTCAGTAGTATTTAAAAACTTTCCGAAGAGAAAACGAAGCACACTTCCAGCACCGCCTCCTAAAAAAACTAAAATAAGCTGCTTCATTGTTAGTTAATTCCCTTCAATTAAAACATTATCTACTCGTAAATCTCTAAAAATAGGGTAGTAAACTTCAGTAATCCAATCGGCTGGATTAGGGAATTCTCCAGGGTCATTGGCATACACTTCAAACATAGGTTGCTTTGGATTTAAAACAAGTTTGTTGTCTTTTATGTAATCCATGGCTTTTTGATGCGCTTCTCCTAGATTTTCATAATTACCAGTGAGTACCACTTTTACGGCTGAGAGAGGCTCCATAAAGCCACACAGTACATCGCCTTCAGTAATAATAATCCTTTCTTTTACAGGAATAGCAGGTGAGAAAATAGTGGTTCCGTTCATCTCATCCCATTCGTTATAAATTGTGAAGGGCATTCCGCTTTGCTGAATTTTATTTTGTTGCATAAAACCATGAATTTTACCTAGCATAGGTCCCATTTTTTCACCCAATTCATCAATTTTACTAGCAGTTGTGGTAAATAGGTAATAACCACCCCCGTATTCTTTTATTCCTTCGTTTGCAATGGTGTATTTTTTCATTTCTTCTTGAACAACATTATTAATATTATCTAGCCCTTTATCGTTCATGTCTTTTAGCACAGTTTCAAAATCTTCTTTTTGAAAAGACATAAATACTTTTTCCAGAAATGAATGCTCTCCTTTCATTCCCCAAGTAACTTCAGTTGCGCCATTATCAGTAGGAGTGAATGTCCAATATACATCACTTTCGCTATCACCTATAGGAGTATTGAAAGTTATTTTCTGAAGGATTGAATCATTTTCAGCTACCTGAATAGTTTTCATAGAACCGTTCCCAACAATGTCGCTTTCCCAAGAATACGAAGCGCCGTCGCCACTAGTATTTTCGGCAAAGTTCATTTTTATATTGGGATCATCTTCCATCCACGGACCCCAAACTTGCCAGTTCTTGTAATCGTTAACTTGATCGAAAATTAAATCAACAGGTGCTTCCATTGTTTTAGTTGAAGCAACATTAAAGCTTCCGTCTTTTGTTCCAAAGTATACCGAAGCACCAATGATGACAATTAGCAGTAAGAAAAAAAGATATTTAAGGATTTTCATTTTTTTGGAATTGGTTGGTCTTGCTAAGATAATTAAAATGTTTGTTTACTTCACTTTACCAATTACAAACAACACCTATTTATTTGTACATTTGCAAAAATTAAAACTAATCTTATAATTATGAAACATACCTTTTTATTGACAATGGCTTTGGTAAGTATGTTCTTTTTTTCGTGTGCAGACTCGAAAAAAGGAGAACCTGAAGTAGCCGAAGTAGCTGAACAAACAACAGACGATTTTCAATATGTTGTAGATCAATTTGCCGATTTAAAAATTCTACGTTATCAAATTCCAGGATTTGAAGATTTATCCAATGATGAGCAAAAGTTAGTTTATTATTTAACTCAAGCAGGTCTTGAAGGTCGTGATATTATGTGGGCGCAAAACTATAGACATAACCTTACAATTCGTAAGGCATTAGAGAATGTTTATACCACATACGAAGGTGATAAAACCACCGATGACTGGAAAAATTTTGAAACGTATTTAAAGCGTGTTTGGTTTAGTAATGGAATCCACCACCATTATAGCAATGCTAAAATTAAGCCTGACTTTAGCAGTGATTACCTTAAAACGCTTTTAGCAGATACCAACACCACCCTAGAAGGAGAAGCTTTTGACGTCATCTTCAATGATAAAGATGCCAAAAAAGTAAACCTAAGTAAAGATGCTGATATTGTACTTGAAAGTGCCATTAACTTTTACGGGCCAGATGTAACTACCGCAGATGTGGAAGCTTTTTATGGAGCAATGAAAGTAGATCCAAAAGAACCAATTGAAATTGGATTAAACACAAAACTGGTTAAGGAAAATGGAAAATTAGTAGAAAAAGTTTACAAAAGTGGCGGACTTTACGGTGAGGCTATCGATAAAATAATTTATTGGTTAGAAAAAGCCAAAGGTGTTGCTGAAGATGAAAACCAAGCAAAAGCTTTGGGTCTTTTAATTGAATATTATAAAACAGGAGATTTAAATACTTGGGATGACTATTGTATCGCTTGGGTAAATAGTACAGAAGGGGATATCGATTGGATTAATGGCTTCATCGAAGTATATAATGACCCTAAAGGTTATAAGGGTTCTTATGAGACCATTGTTGAAATAAAAGATTTTGACATGTCTAAAAAAATGGCAGTTCTTTCTAAAGAAGCACAATGGTTTGAAGATAATTCGCCATTAATGCCAGAACACAAAAAGAAGGAAGTAAAAGGGGTTTCTTATAAAACGGTTATTGTTGCAGGAGAAGCTGGAGATGCATCGCCAAGCACTCCAATTGGTGTAAACTTGCCTAATAATAATTGGATTCGTCAAGCACACGGAAGTAAGTCTGTTTCACTAGGAAATATTATCCATTCTTACAATAATGCAGGAGGAAGTGGTAGACTAAAAGAATTTGCCAATGATGAAGAAGAAATTAGATTAGAAGAAAAATACGGACAGTTGGCAGACAAGCTTCACACGGCACTTCACGAAGTGGTGGGCCACGCTTCTGGTCAAATTAACGAAGGAGTAGGAACGCCAAAAGAAACATTAAAAAGATACAAATCTACTATCGAAGAGGGTAGAGCAGATTTATTTGGGTTGTATTACCTAATGGATCCAAAACTACAAGAATTAGGATTGGTAGAGAATTGGGAAGAAACCGGAAAAGCAGCCTACGATGGATATATTCGTAATGGATTAATTACACAATTGGTGAG
This sequence comes from Flavobacteriaceae bacterium, assembly GCA_034670265.1. Classification (GTDB taxonomy): domain Bacteria; phylum Bacteroidota; class Bacteroidia; order Flavobacteriales; family Flavobacteriaceae; genus Halomarinibacterium. The sequence goes on from JAXMNU010000004.1 coordinate 428,753, forward strand.
ATTAGAACTTGGAGACGATGTTGAAGAAGCACATATGGTAAACCGCCAGTGGGTGAGTGCCTGGGCTTTTGAAAGAGGGCAGGCAGATAATGTAATTGAAAAAATTACACGTGATGGTAAAACCTATTATAACATTAATGATTATGCTAAATTAAGAACCATATTTGGCGAGTTATTAAGAGAAACACAGCGTATTACTAGTGAAGGAGATTATGAAGCTGCACAGAATTTAGTTGAGGACTACGGTGTTAAAGTTGACCAAGTGTTACACAAAGAAGTATTGGAACGTAACAGCAAGTTTAAATCTGCTCCATACAGTGGTTTCGTAAATCCTGTTATTGTTCCTAAGATGAATGATGCTGGAGAAATTGAAAGCTTTACTATAACACAACCTGCTACTTTTGAAGAGCAAATGTTGTATTACAGCAAAACATATTCAAACCTATAAAAAAGGATTTGTTCAATGCAAAAAGCCTCCCATTGGGAGGCTTTTTAGTTATAGATATTTTGAAAAATTTATTTTATACGAGCTTGAAATTCTGAAATAACATCAGAGTAAGAACGCAATACACGGTCCCATTCTTTATATAACTCATCTGATTTTACACTAGTTAATGCAGAGCCAGAATACTCACTTATAAGCTTCGCTTTAAATACTAACGGTTCTGTTGAAGCTTCTTTTACAATAATTCTCGTTCTAATAGTATTTTGTTTAAATGCTTTTAATGACCAAGCGGTACGTAAGTAACCAGTTTCCTTATCAGTCATTTCTATGACATCGATATAGTTAAGGACAATTTGATTAATCAATTTCCAAGCTGTGTCCTTGTCCATAGTATTCACAATAAGTTCTATATCTACATTGGCAATATCCGTCTGGATGGAAGCATCATAGGAGTCATCACGTTTCATTTCGAAATACTTCGACTTTTCCCAGATACTGGTTTTATTATTACAAATTTCAAGTTGTTCTTCTAGATAACCTATTTTCCTAATGGATATATTAGCACAGGAATTTTTTTCAACTTTAATTTCGGTTGAGCCTTTGGCAACCATTTTACCGTTGACCCAAATTTCAGCATCGGATTGTGAGACACCTATAGTAACTTTTTTACCGCCAACAACTTCGGCGTAAGTTTCTATTGTTGAAAGAGTTAGAAAACAAATAGTCATTAAAATTGTGAGGGATGTTAATTTTTTTTTCATTTTTGAAATAGTTTAGTTTAGTTAATTCTCTTTAAATATACACATTGTAGCTTAGTTTCAAATTAATTACTCATTTTAAAAATCAAAATAACCCCCTTAGCTCCTCATCCAAGGAGGCTATTTTTACAACAAACTACAACCTAAAACAGCGTTTAATTATAAGTGATTTCATCCACAGCAATTGCAGACGAGTAAATAGTATCTGATACATCTGAGATGATAAAAATGATATATGAAGGCCCTGTAATTCCATTTGTATTTACAGTACTTGTAAGCCACCCTGTACTACCTGCATAGTCATCACCATCATCAGGCATTCCAGGAAAGCCTTCACATTGAGTATTATTAGTTCCTACATGATTTACACTGGTTAAGAATTCTGAATAGGCTTTATTATTTCCTACAACAGTCACTAAAACGGAATCATCAAATTCGCTATCTACATATTCTTGAAACTCTGAAGACAAGAAGTTATACTTGAAAGAGACACTATTAAATGAATCTTCAATAGGTCCTAATATCATAACACTGGTTGCATCTCCAATGGCATTTTCACTTGAAATTAAAGAGGACCCGGATGTTATAGCTGCAAAACTTGAACCACTTGATGCTGTCACACAACCTTGAGTTCCGTCGAGTATATTTCCGTCTCCAATAAACTGCACACCGTCAGTATTTTCAAAGGAGCCATTATTATTAAAATTTCCTTGTCCTTGAGTAACGGCAGTATATGAGAAAATGTAATCTTGAATAAGTCCGTTCCCTCCATCATCTTGTAATCCAGATAGCAATGAGAATACTATCGTAGCACCAGTTTCATAAGTAATGTTGGGAGTAAATGTAAGTATGGCATATCCATTGGCACCTTCGTTTATAGAAACTGTACCGCCAATATCTTGTCCATCTACGGTTACTTTAATATTGTTTTCAAGTGTGGGTAGCAATATCTTATCATCAAAGAATAGAATAATAGGAAGTTTCGAGTTGTAATCCGTATTGTCTACTGAAGGAATTGCTTGTGCTATAGTAAGTGAGTTACTATCTTCACCATCTACAATAGATGTTACACCACCATTACCGTTGTTAAAAATATTAAAAGTTGCCTCTGGAGTTTCTTCTTCCTCCATTTGTTCTTCCTCTTCTTCTGTTGGTGAGGAGTCGTCTTTTGAGCAGCTCATAAATGCTAAGAATGCAATTAATGAGAATAAATAAAAGTATTTCATTGTTTTGTTATTTAGGTTAATAATAGTGTAAAATTGAACTTTTATGAGACAGACTTCAATACCCAATAGAGGGTATATTGTATAAAAAAAGCCCCGAAAGGGGCTTTTTCAAACTTGGTTAGTTAATAATTAGTCCACATAGAACTAAATCGTTAATTGAAACTGAAGACATTGATTTTCAGTTACGGTGAAACTTCCCTGCCAAGTATATCCGTTACAACTAGCATTATAAGAATAATTTCCTGGACTCAAATTATTAAAATTTCCACCTGCTGCAGAATTGTCGCAACTTGGTGCTGTTGGAAAATATCCAGAGATAGTTGAACTGCCAACACTCGAAACATTTACCGAAATATTACCGCAACCAAAATCTTGATTAATCCAAAATTTTACATCTCCAGTGCCGTTTCCGCCTCCACCTCCGCCACCAGAGCCTATTAGCAATTGTCTTGAACAAGTATTAGCTTCTATTGTAACCGTGCCACTCCAGTCTATACCTGAACAAGATGCAGTGTAAGAGTATACACCAGGATTTAAATTACTAAAATTTGCACCGGCGCTAGCACCACAATCTGGAGCTGATCCATAATACCCAGTAATGGTATCATTTCCTACATTGGAAAGATTTACGCTAATAGGACCACAACCTAGGTCTTCATTTACGTAAAATATTAATGATCCCGTATCATTTCCACCTCCACCTCCAGAGCCTACTAGTAATTGTCTTAAACAAGTATTAGCTTCTATAGTTACCGTTCCATTCCAGTTTATACCTGAACAAGATGCAGTATAGGAATATACACCAGGATCTAAATTACTAAAATTTGCTCCGGCACTAGCTCCACAATCTGGAGCCGATCCATAAAACCCAGTAATGGTGTCATTTCCTACATTGGAAAGGTTAACACTAATGGGACCACAACCTAGGTCTTCATTTACGTAGAAAATTAATGACCCCGAATCATTTCCGCCACCACCTCCGGTATCAACAATTGGAAGATTTTCTAATAAAATTACCTTACATTCTTGTGGCGAAAGAGTTACAACCCCTTCTCTTATTTCAGACCCACCATTTCCTACAGCTCTCACCAAATAACTGCCAGAAGGAACTACTTTACCTACAGCATTGGGTTCTCCACAAGAAAGACCATTGGGGAAGTAATATGTCAATCTACCAATTAAGGTTCCGTCAAAATATATATCGAATTCGTTGTCCAAATCAATTTCAGCTCCTACGTCCAATTGTCCCATTTCTCGTCCACCATAATAATAAGCACAGGATCCATCATCACTTTCAGCTTCTGAATTGTATGAATAACTTAAGGAATCTGTACAGCCAGTAATTTCATCCTTTTCACAGGATAAAGTTGTTATAACTAGCAAAATAAAACCAAGGAGCTTTAATTGTTTCATGTTTGTTAAGATTAAATTATTTTATGTAATGTTACTTCTATAAATTCAAAAAAAAATGTGTAAGAAATAATTATTTTATGCGTATGAAATTTCCAGAAACTTCAAGGCTAAATAGTACTTGAGTATCCCTAAAACCTAGAATGAGAAAGATTTTGTCTTTTTCATTAAATGAAAATTGCACGAATAAATAGACATCATTTAAATAACCTTTGAGTGAATGAATTTTAGATTATTCAATAGTAGTGGAAAACAAAGCGCAAAAAAATACCCAATGATGGGTATTTTAATAAAATGAATAAGAATAAATTAGTTAGAAATCATACTTTTTTTCCAATGCATACCGAAGCAACTCTCCTTTGCCGGAAAGCCCTAATTTATGAATCATGTTTTTTCTGTGTTTTTCAACCGTAGAGACAGCCGTAAACCGAATGTTTGCAATTTCGCTTGTAGATTTTCCTTGACCAATAAGTGTTAATATTTCTCGTTCACTTTTGGAAAGCAAAGGCTTTTTATTGGTTGAGAGAGCTCCTTCTTTAATAGATTCAATATTAATTGAAGCATCAAAAAATTCATTTCCATTTGCCACAGTTTCAATAGCTTTTAAAACCTCTTCCAGAGGTGAATTTTTAAGTAGATATCCAGAAGCACCTGCTTCAATCATTTGGCTAACTGCATCTTCCTGATCAAACATGGAAAACGCTATCACTTTTATATGGGGAAATTGTTTCTTTATGAGTTTGGTCGCAACGATTCCGTCCATTTTTGGCATTTTAATATCGGTAAGTACCACTTTAGGTTGCTTCTTTTGCACAATTTCCCAGAGAGCCTCTCCATCGTTGGCCATCCCTATAATTTCAATATGTTCTTCATATTTTAAAAGTAAAGAAATTCCATCGACAAGCGATTGGTGATCTTCGGCTATAGCTAGTGTTATCATATAGGTATTTCAATTAAAATGCTAGTTCCTTTGTTTATAGTGCTATCTACTTCTAGAGTACCTTCAAAGTGTTCGATTCTTTTTTCAATATTGGATAATCCTAGTCCTTCTTTTGAATGGATTTCTCGAGGGTCAAACCCTTTTCCGTTATCTTCAACTATAATGCTCAACATCTCTTTATGTTGCGTGATAGATATGCTAGCTTCTGAAGCTTCAGAATGTTTTATAATATTGGTTACCAATTCTTGAATAATTCTAAAAATAGTAATTTCCATAGACGGATCAAGTCGTTCATCTAATCCAAAATCCTGCACATCAATGGTTAATTGCCCTGTAGCTGAAGCATTTTTGGCAAATGTCGAGATGGCAGGAAGTAACCCCTTTTTTGCAATAACACCGCTATTTTTTAGATGTGCCATAGAGCGAACTTCTTTATATGCCTCATCCAATAATATTCCCGTTTTCTGGAATAGTTCTTCCATAGACTCCAGCTTATCTTTATTTTTTGAAAGATGATCAAATTGCAATTTTGCTGCAGATAACGTTGCCCCAACACTATCGTGTAAGTCACTCGCCAAACGCTCCCTTTCCTTCTCTTGTCCTGCAATCATGGCATCAATAGCTAGAAGCTCTTGGTCTTTTAATATCTTTTCCTTTTTCTGAATTTCAAGTTCTTTTTCCTGCTCAGCAATGCGTTGTTTACGTTTGGTGTTTTTGTATAATAGAAATCCAATTACCGAAACAGTAAAAAGACCACCGCCTAGTGCAATAGCAATATTTTGGTTCTGTTTTTTCTTTTGTTGCTCTATTAAAATTTGTTTTTCTTTTTCAGTAGTTTGGTATTTGGTTTCTAATTCTTTGTACTTATTCTCACTCCGGTTATACGTTTCTTCTTCAAGAGCAATGGTAAAATTTATGAGATTTTGGTATGCTCCTTTATAGTTTGATTGTATGGAATCTGCAATAGATTGATATAAAAAGCGGTACTTCGAATATTCCTTTTCAATTCGATTGTAATCTGTTTTGTCAATACTCGAGAGGATTTGGGTTACACTGTCCACATTTATTGGTAAGAAGAAACGAGCCTTTGCTAGTTTCGATCTTTTTAAAAGAGTTGAATTATACGGAAATGTTATTTTTCTTAATTCTTTAAGCGCAGTATTTTCAAATTTGATAGCTTTTTGTTCCTCTTTCTTTTCATCAAAATAACTAGCAATGAGTTGGTAAATAATTGCATTTAAGTAACTGTTATTTGATGAATTTGCAAATGCTAATATTTCATTTGCTTTTTCATGATTCCAACGATCCAAATCCCTATACTGAAATTCTAAAATAAGTTTAAAGTAATTAGCGTAAACTTTTTCTGTTTCATCAAATGCAGACTCCAGGTACTTTTTTAAATACAATTTTGACGTTGTATTGTTGAATAAATAATCACTTCTGTTTAGTTCTAAAATTTTTCTAAGTGCTTCGCAAATAAGAATTTTAGAATTTTCCTTTTCGGCTATTTCTAGTGCAGAAACATAATGGTTTCTTGCTTCAATAAGCTTGTCTGAAAATCTATAGAAATAATAATCTCCTAAATTAATTTCATACAAAAAACTACCCAAAACAGTAGTTTTTGCTACTTGATTTTTGGTTACTTTCTCTATAGAATCAAAATAGGGATTATAAATATTGAAGTTTTTCAAAAATTGTATCCTCCAAAGGATCATCTTATTTTCAAACGTAGGGTTAGCATAGTCTTTTTCAGAAATACTTGACAACTTATAATCGCGGAAAGCAATAATAATAGCTTCCTTTTCTTCTGCTTGATTAAATTTTGAAGCCGAAAAAAATGTAAAACAAAGGACTATTAAAATAGCTAATCTCAAGAAATTATTCTAAACTTAGTATTTATAGGTCTGCAAGGCCACTTGATGTTTTTATCTTCTACAGACTTTTGGTCTGGGATATTTAATTCGTTGTTAACTGCATCTTCAAGAACTTCAGCAATTTTATCATTATAACTGGTTTCATAGCCATAGTTATATAGCCTTTGTAACCTTGACCTTCCCTCTGGAGAAATTACAATATCTTCACCCACCCTTACCATAAAGAGTTCATCCACATAATCGGCTTTATGTTTTTCTTCTTGAAAAATTCGAGTAAATTTTTCATCAATTGGAGAAAAAATGGGCTCTGCCATCATTATATCATTGTCTAGTAGTAGAATATCTACATCCTGACAATCGAAGTTATTCTCCATGTTCATTCCTCTTACGCCAAATTCCAAAGAATACTTTTTCTTGTAATTTGGATTTCTTTCATCAATATCTGGGTCATCGTCTGACATTGTAAAACTTTCAAAATTCATAAAGCCTGTAAATCCCATGGATACGGGACCTGAGTAATTTTGTAAATAAAGTTGAATTTTTTTAAGACGAAATGCATCTCCTTCTGGAGAACCTAAAAATTTTGCATAAACAAAAAATTCTGTTCCGTAAGCTTTCCCTCCATATATACATTGCCAATCTGCTTTTTCATCTTTTGGACCTTTGGTGTTTTTACCAAGTAGTGAGCGGTCACTTAGGGCTTTTGTATTTTTATCCAGTGCTACAGTGTATTTAATATTTTCATGCATGGTTTATTGTTTTTAGTTAGTAAATATTATTTTTTCAGTGTTAGATTTATTAGCAAAAATTTGAGGGGTTTGATTAAAACCAAGAGTATCATTTGGTAATGTTTTCAGTAAATTATTAAAAATTGCTTTATAGGTTGAGTTTGGATTTTTTTTGATACAATTAATTAGGAATCTACTAAAAGCACTATTTAATCTATTATCAATTACATCTCCGTAGGCTTTTTCCAAATAGGTGCAAGCAGTAAGGGTATAAACGTTAGGGGATTTAATGTTTTCTTCTAAGGTTTTACGGAACTTTGCATGATCTGGAATAGGAGTGGAGTCTGGTTTTTTAAAAGTTTTAACTTGAAAATGAGACCCCTTTTGTTTGTCATCTTTATTATTATTTTCTTTTTGAAGTGACATTTTATACAACTCTATTCCTCCAGAGTAACACGAATCTAAAATACAGATTAACCTAGCTTCTATTGGTGCTAATTTTACTATTTCTGAAATTTCAACTTCAGAAATAGTATCGTTTCGTGTACGCAATTGATGTTCTACCCAAAGCCCTTCACTATCTTCTACAAGCTCATATGTGCCGTGCCCTGAAAAAATAAATATTCCTATATCATTCTTGCTAATGTCGTTAATGAATGCCTTTAATTTGTTAATAACAAAACTTTTTCTAGTGTTGAAAGGAGAGTGAAGACACACTATATTGGACTCTTCAACTTGATAGGTTTGCTTAAGTAAGTTCTCCCAATCTAATGCATCGTTTACACAAATTGAAAGATCTGGCACGCCAAGATATTCATCAATTCCAATAATTAAAGCTTTTATGGGCATTTTTTAGTAAAATTAGATTATCTATTGAGATTTGAAAATACCCAATATTGGGTATTTTCAAATCTCATGATATTTAATTAATCCCTTAAAACTAATTGGAATAACGCGAAGTAACAAGTTTGATAGAAACTAATTTTTTTGTATTTAGAAAAAGAAGTTACTCTTTCAAATACAACTTGGCGGCTAGTAATAATGCTATAAAAACTATAAAACCTATAAGTATCCAAAAACTACCCTTAAACTGCTTTTTGTGTAGTTTTTTGTCTTTTTTATAACTAAAAATCATAATGGTAACAAAGACAATTATAAAGCAAATAGTAAAAATAAGCTGGCCTGTAGAGAACATAAATTATTGTAGTTTTACATTCACAAAAATACAACATACTACGCTACTATGAAGAATAAAATTGCCGCCGTTCACGAATTTCACTCAGCATTTGGATTGGGAATTAAAAATACACCTACTGCCGACCTTGGCAAAGCTAAAAACCTCCTACGTTATAAACTTATGCGAGAGGAAAATGAAGAATATCTAGAAGCAGCAAACAGTAACGATTTGGTTGAAGTTGCCGACGCCCTTGGAGATATGCTTTATATCCTTTGTGGAACTATTATTGAACATGGTATGCAACACAAAATTGAAGAAGTTTTTGAAGAAATTCAAAAAAGTAATATGAGTAAATTGGGTGCAGACGGTAAACCCATTTATCGAGAGGATGGAAAAGTTTTAAAAGGGCCTAATTATTTTAAGCCTAATATTGAAGAAATTCTTAAAAGGGAAGTCTAAACGACTTTGTGTCTCCAGCCAAATGAGTCTTCGGCAAGATTATATTGAATATCCATCAATTCCTTTTTAAATCTTTTAGCGTAGCTATTTTCTACTTTTGGAAGTTCGTTGAGGTCACCCTTATAGCTAAAGCCATTCACAAAGCTAATAACAGCTGCTGTTCCAGAACCAAATATTTCTTTTAATGAACCATCTTTCGCTGCTTCAACCAATTCGGTCACGGTAAGTTTTCTAACATCTACTTTAATTCCGTCTCTTTCGGCTAAAGCAATAACACTCTTTCGAGTTACACCATCCAGAATACGGTCACTTGTAGGGGCGGTTATTAAGGTATCATTAATTCTGAAAAAGACGTTCATGGTACCAGCTTCTTCCAAATATTTGTGAGAATTTGAATCTGTCCAAATCACTTGCTGAAACCCTTTTTCCTTAGCCAAATTAGTTGGGTAAAATTGTGCCGCATAATTTCCGGCAGCCTTAGCGAACCCAACACCACCATCGGCAGATCGACTATATTGTTCTGCAATAACGACTTTCAATTCTCCAGAATAATATGCACTTACCGGGGAAACGATAATCATAAATTTATATTCGTTTGATGGCGATGCCGAAACACAATTTTCGTTCGCAATTACAAAAGGACGAATGTAAAGTGAATTACCAACTCCAGTTTGAGCCCATGCCTTATCCATTTTAAGTAAAGTTTCTAGAGCCTCAAAAAAGAGGTCTTCAGGAAATTCTGGAATAGCCAATCTTTTTGAAGAAATATTAATTCGTTTCAAATTTTCGAGAGGTCTAAAAAGAAATAAAGAACCTTTGTCATCTTTATAAGCTTTCATCCCTTCAAAAACGGCTTGTCCATAATGAAATACTTTAGACGATGGATAAATACTTAAAGGTCCATAAGGTCTAATAGTAGGGTTTTGCCAAGCGCCATTTTTAAAATCACACTCAAACATATGATCTGTAAATGTGGTTCCAAATGTAAGATTCGAAAAATCTACTTGTCCTATTTTGGAGGTTGCTGCTTTTTCAATAGAGAGGGTGTAATCTTTGGTAAGGCTCATGTGTTGTGTTTGAGTGTCAAAATTAGTCAAAAAAATGGGCAATTAAAACCTAAAAATTTAATAAAATTGCACTATATTATTAAACCTATTTAAATATTCATAATAAATGAAAAAATTAGCATATTTATTACTATTAAGCCTAGCCGTTGTCGCTTGTAAAAACACAAATGAAACAAGTGAAAAAGAAGATACAGCTGTTGTAGAAGTTGAAGATGTATCTGTAAACTACCAAAGTTTTGGCGAAGAAATTACAGATGACGCCGTCCTTAACAAAGATGAAATGATTTCAACCTATCAAAACCTTAAAGAAGGGGATACTGTTGAGGTTAAATTTACTTCAAAAGTAAATAGCGTTTGCCAATCCAAAGGGTGTTGGATGCGATTGGATATGGGAGACAATGAGTCTTTTGTAAAGTTTAAAGATTATGCCTTTTTTATGCCAAAAGATATTGCTGGGCAAGAAGTTATTGTAGACGGAAAAGCTTTTGTTGAGCAAACCTCTGTGGAAGATTTAAAGCATTTTGCTAAAGATGCTGGTAAATCACAAGAAGAGATTGATGCGATTACAGAGCCTAAATTAACATTGTCATTTCTTTCTTCTGGAGTTTTAATTCCAGAAAAGCAGTAAAAAAATGAAACGCGAATTCCTAAAAACGGGAGATGGGTCAATGACCATTCATATCCCAGAATGGAATGAGCAATATCACTCCAAACATGGAGCAATAAATGAAGCCCTGCATGTATTTATACAAGCAGGGCTTCAGCATTTTATAAATACTTCACTAAGTAAGGAAGTTAATATCTTAGAAATAGGTTTTGGTACAGGGCTCAATGCTTTTTTAACGCAACTCTTTTCAGAAAAAGAACAAATTAAAATTGAATACACTGGGGTTGAAGCCTATCCTATTTTACTTTCAGAAATTAAAGAATTAAACTACCCAAAACTTCTTCAAACTTCAGATGAGGTTTTTGAAAAATTGCATCAAGCGCCTTGGGAAATACCTACTCAGATTTCAGAAAATTTTAAACTCAAAAAGAGAAAACAGTTTTTTTCTGAAATTGATGATTATGAAGCTTTTCACCTTATCTACTTTGATGCTTTTGGGGCAAGAGTACAGCCCGAACTTTGGACAGAAGCAATTTTCGAAAAAATGTATCGAGCATTAAAACCAAGCGGGATTTTAGTGACCTATGCTGCAAAAGGCAGTGTGCGTCGAGCTATGGAATCGGTTGGATTTAAGGTAGAACGACTTCCCGGTCCTCCCGGGAAAAGGGAAATGCTTCGAGCTGTTAGGTAATTTATTTTTTTCCTCGACTTACGCTTTCAATATTCGTTAAAACGCTATTAAGGTTACGTTAATGTTTAAAAGAGTTACTGGCTAAAATAGTAACTTTAAAGAAAAATTAATGAAAATACTTATCGCTGGGGCAACGGGACTTATTGGAAAAGAATTAGTAAAAGAATGTCTAGATCAAGGAATTAAAATTCACTATTTAACAACTCGAAAGAATAAGATTGAAAATAAAGATGACTTTCAAGGATTTTACTGGAATCCTTCCAAAGGAATAATTGATCAAGCTGCTTTTAAGGATGTTATTACCATTATAAATTTAGCAGGTGCTCCTGTCTCAAAACGATGGACGTCGTCTTACAAACAAGAGATTTTAGATAGCCGTACTCAAACAGCAAAACTCATTTATGAGAGTTTAAAAAAGATAGAGCATACAGTAGCACATTACATTTCGGCAAGCGGAATAAGTATTTATCCAAGTTCATTTACAAATTTATATCACGAAAATTCAAGCGAGGAAGCATCCACTTTTTTGGGAAAAGTAGTGAGATCTTGGGAGACGGCTGCCGATCAATTTTCAGAATTAAATATAAAAGTAACTAAAGTGAGAACTGGAATTGTGCTTTCAGAACATGGAGGGGCTTTACCGCAAATGGTAAAACCTATTAAATTGGGAGTAGGTGCTTCTTTAGGGAGTGGAGAACAGTGGCAATCCTGGATTCATCTCAACGATATGGCAAGAATATATGTCTTCTTATTGAAAAACCAATGTAAGGGAGTTTTTAATGCGGTATCACCCAACCCAGTGAGTAATAAAAAAATGACACAAATAATAGCCAAGCATTACAATAAATCTTTGTGGCTACCTAATATCCCAAAATTCATACTTAAATTAGTATTGGGCAAAATGGGTAGTATTGCTTTGGAAAGTCAGTTGGTGAGCTCAGAAAAAATTGTCAATGAAGGATTCCAATTTCATTTTGTAAATGTAGAAAATGCATTGGAAGATTTATTATAAAAAAAGGCGACCATAGGGTCGCCTTTTCGTTTATATCTAATAAAATATTAGCTTTTGTTAGCTACTAAAGAAACAGTAAGCTCTATATCATCGCTAATAAACTTCTCGCCTAAGTTGTCGAAAACAGTTTTTGAACCAAAGTTAACACCCCATTGCGTTCTATCGATTGTAAAACTTTCAGAAGTAAGTTTCATTACATTGCCATCCATCGAGATTGATGCAGGAAAACTAATGTTATGAGTCTTATCTTTAATAGTTAAATTTCCAGAAACCATTGTTTTTCCTTCGGTTGTAGTAACCTCTGTGATTTGGAAAGTTGAAAAAGGATATTGAGTTACATTAAAAAAGTCTCCTTCTTTTCCTTCAACAGTTCCTTTTAAGTGATTTTCTAAGTTTGCTTTCATATCACCTTCAAGATCTAAGTCGGTAATGGTGTTCATATCAATTGTGAATTTCCCAGCTTCTACAGCATCTCCCATAACCATAACTGTTCCAGAAGCTAAGTTAATTGTACCATTATGAGTAGCTAATGGCTTAGAACCTTTCCAAAGAATTTGAGAAGTAACAGTATCTACGGTATATTCTGTAGCAACTGGAGCAGCTTCTGCTACTTCTTGAGTTTCTGTAGTTTCAGCTTCGTTGTTGTTTTTACAAGAGATTGTTGCTAATCCAACAAAAGCAACTAGTGCAATATTTAATACGACTTTTTTCATAGTTTTTAGTTTTTTATTTGAGATGCGAATTTATATACTGTGAAACAATTCCATCTTAAATTTATATTAAATTTTAGTGATGACATTTTGACATTTTCACATAATTGGCAGTACTTTTGCAAACATCAAAAAGCAAGAAATTAAATTTACTTATGAGTAAAAAGAATAAGGAAAAAGCTGCTGTTATAGAAGATGACAGTGTAGAAGTAAAAGAAGCTTCAAAAAAGCAAAAGGAGGATAAAAATCCTTTAGACGAATTAAAAGCAGAGGTTGAAAAAGAGAAAGACCGTTATCTTCGCCTATTTGCTGAGTTTGAAAACTATAAAAAGCGCACAGGAAGAGAACGTTTAGACTTATTTAAAACTGCGGGTCAAGACGTAATTATTTCTTTACTACCTGTATTAGATGATTTTGAAAGAGCCTTAAAAGAAATAGAAAAGAGTGATGACGATACCCTTTTTAAGGGAGTAGAGCTTATAAGCAACAAACTTAATGAGACACTTCGTCAAAAAGGGTTAGAGGTCATAAAAACGGAAGCCGGAGATGCTTTTGATGCAGATATTCATGAGGCAATTACTCAAATACCAGCACCTTCCGAAGAGATGAAAGGTAAAATTATAGATGTAATTGAAAAAGGTTATTCCTTAGGAGAAAAAATAATTCGCTACCCTAAAGTAGTTATAGGAAATTAATATGAAGGAAGACTTTTACGATATTTTAGGAATCTCAAAAGATGCAACGGCTGCCGAAATAAAAAAAGCATACCGCAAAAAAGCAATTGAATTCCATCCAGATAAAAATCCTGGCGACGCTAAAGCTGAAGAAATGTTTAAAAAAGCTGCTGAAGCATACGAAGTACTTAGCGACCCAGATAAAAAGGCACGTTATGACCAATACGGTCATCAAGCTTTTGAAGGTGGAGGGTTTGGCGGTGGTGGTATGAATATGGATGACATATTTAGCCAATTTGGAGATATTTTTGGAGGTGCCTTTGGTGGCGGTTTTGGAGGCTTTGGAGGTTTTGGTGGTGGACAACGAAGAGTAAAAGGAAGTAACCTTAGAATTCGTGTAAAGCTAACACTAGAGGAAATTGCCAATGGCGTTGATAAAAAAATAAAAGTAAAGCGAAAAAAACAAGCTCCAGGTACTACTTATAGGACTTGTCCTACCTGTAATGGTCAGGGACAGGTCACAAAAATTCAGAATACCATTTTAGGAAGGATGCAAACCGCAGCTACCTGTAGTACCTGTGGCGGCGCAGGGCAAACTATCGATCAAAAGCCTGCAGGGGCTGATGCTCAAGGGATGATACTTACAGAAGAAACAGTATCCATAAAGATACCAGCGGGAGTTGTGGATGGAATGCAACTTAAAGTTTCTGGAAAAGGGAATGATGCCCCTGGGAATGGTATTTCAGGTGACTTATTGGTGGCGATTGAAGAAGAAACACATCCTTTGTTACAAAGAGAAGGCGATAATCTACATTACGATCTTTACATAAGCATTTCTGAAGCTGTTTTAGGAACTTCGAAAGAAATTGAAACAGTAAGTGGAAAAGTTCGGATTAAAATTGAGCCAGGAGCGCAAAGTGGAAAAATATTGCGATTAAGAAACAAGGGAATACCAAGTATAAATGGCTATGGTTCTGGAGATTTATTAGTTCATTTAAATGTTTGGACACCAAAATCTTTATCAAAAGAGCAGAAAGATTTTTTCGAAAAGATGAAAAATGACGAGCATTTTGCACCTAAACCTGAGAAAGAAGACAAGTCATTCTTCGAAAAGGTGAAGGACATGTTTTCGTGAAAATCCCTCGATTAATATATTTTTTACCTATATTTGAAAGTCGCTAATTCTTTTAGCGATAATTTTTCTTTTTCATAGCAATTTTTTTCCCATCCCGCCACTGGCGGGATGGGTTTTGCGATTTTAAGGGAAACCTTTTAATAATTTTACGTAACAACTTTAATAGAATTGCTACAAACCTTTAAAATTCTCTTAATTGCTTTATAGCTTAAAAGGGAAATTCTAACTTTACCTACCAAAAAAATTTTATGGAAAACCTCCTTGTTGCCAATAATGTTTCTAAGTCTTTCGGAACATTTACAGCCCTAAACAATGTCTCTATTGAAGTACCCAAAGGATCTATTTTTGGACTTTTAGGTCCTAACGGGGCTGGTAAAACAACCTTTATTCGCATTATCAATCAAATTACCATGCCAGATACGGGTAGTGTTTTTTTGGATGGCGAAGCATTACAGCCACATCACATACAACATATTGGGTATTTGCCAGAAGAACGAGGTTTGTATAAATCTATGAAGGTGGGCGAGCAGGCTGTTTATTTGGCGCAATTAAAAGGTTTGTCTAAAGCCGAGGCTAAAAAACGCCTCAAAATGTGGTTTGAGCGTTTGGAAATAGGTGATTGGTGGAACAAAAAAATACAAGAACTTTCAAAAGGAATGGCACAAAAAATTCAATTTGTGGTGACCGTATTACACGAGCCAAAATTGTTAATTTTTGATGAGCCCTTCAGCGGGTTTGATCCCATAAATGCAAACCTTATTAAAGATGAAATTTTAAAACTTCGTGATAATGGAGCTACGGTTATCTTTTCTACTCACCGAATGGAATCTGTTGAAGAAATGTGCGATCATATTGCCTTAATTCATAAATCGAATAAAATTCTTGATGGAAAATTAATAGATATTAAAAGACAATATAAATCCAACACGTTTGAGGTTGCCCTGATGACCGAAAGAAAGGATGAGGTTTCAAAAATATTGAAAGAAAAGTTTGAAACTTTTCCTGCTACATATAAAACGATTAACGATGAGCTGCAATATAAAGTGAAAATTCCTACTTCACATCAACCCAACGATTTACTTACGTATTTATCAACTCTTGGGCAAGTCACGCATTTTGTGGAGGTAGTGCCTTCAGCAAATGATATTTTCATCCAATCTGTTAAAAACAACTAATTTATAGAGAAATGAATCATCTTTCACTTATAATAAAACGCGAGTATCTCAATAAAGTCCGTAACAAGTCCTTTATCATCATGACTTTTTTAAGCCCTTTGCTAATGGTAGGGATTTTTAGTTTGGTCGCTTATCTTTCGCAACTCAATAATGATAAAGTTCGCACTATTTCTGTTTTGGATGAGAGTGGATTATTTGCCAATCAGTTTGAAGATGATGATAATTTGAATTTTGAATTACTAGAAGGGATAACCCTTGAAGAAGCCAAAACAAAAGCTGAAACGGAAGAGGTATATGGGTTACTTTTTATTCCGAAGAGTGATAACATCGATGATCTTTCAAAAAAGATTGTTTTTTATTCAGAAGATTCCCCATCACTTATGGTGATGGATAATATTGAAGATGTTATCCAAAGCAAGGCAAATGCTCTCAAGCTAAAGGAAGCAGGAATAGATTCGGAACTTATTAAAAATTTGCGTGTAAACATTGATCCACAATTAGAAACTTTCCGTGGGGAAGAAACCTCAAAATTAGGATCGGGGCTTAAACTTATTTTTGGAGGTGCAGCAGGATATTTGTTATTTATGTTTATCATTATTTATGGGAACATGATTATGCGCAGCGTGATTGAAGAAAAAACGAGTCGAATTATTGAAGTCATTATTTCTTCGGTAAAACCCATAAAATTACTTCTCGGAAAAATATTTGGAACTTCCTTAGCTGGGATTACGCAGTTTCTTGTTTGGATTATACTTATTTCGGTTCTAAGTTTAGTGGTTACTGCTATTTTTGGCATTGATTTTTCTACGATACAATCTCCTCAACAAGAAATGATAAATCAGGTACAGAATAGCCCAGATGGAATGGAAGGAATTATTGTAGATGTTATGAGAGAAATTAATAATCTGCCAATAACCAATCTGATATTTATGTTCCT
Source organism: Flavobacteriaceae bacterium (assembly GCA_034670265.1). Taxonomy (GTDB): domain Bacteria; phylum Bacteroidota; class Bacteroidia; order Flavobacteriales; family Flavobacteriaceae; genus Halomarinibacterium. Next base: position 445,778 of record JAXMNU010000004.1, read on the forward strand.
TTTCTTTTTTATAGGAGGCTATTTATTGTACGCTTCATTATATGCTGCTATTGGTGCAGCGGTGGATAGTGAAACCGATACCCAACAGTTTATGCTCCCTATGTTATTACCTCTAATTCTGGCTGTGTATGTTGGATTTTTTACGGTAATTGAGGATCCCCATGGAACCGTATCGCAAGTTTTTTCGTTTATACCTTTTACATCCCCCGTGGTAATGCTCATGCGTATTCCGTTTGGAGTACCCTTATGGCAACAGATACTTTCTTTAGTGATTTTATTTGCTACCTTTATCGGGACGGTTTGGGTAGCTGCAAAAATTTACCGAGTTGGTATTTTAATGTATGGTAAAAAACCAAGCTATAAAGAGTTGATAAAGTGGATTAAATACTAAATATGCAAGAAGAAGTAACAGATAAAATCACCGAAGTTGTAAAAGTAGACGTTTGGGGTTCTATAAAGGAATTTCTCAACTGGGGATTTCAATATGGAGAAGGTGATAATAAAGTTAATATCACTATCGGTTTATTACTTTTAGTTATAATTTCTTTTGTTGTTACAAGTTATGTCCTCATAGGAATTCGAAAGCTATACACTCGAAAAATGAGCGAGACAGATACTAATAAATTCATTAGTATATTTAAGTTTATTAAGTACATTGCTTATGTCATTGTTGTTTTCTCGGTATTAAGTGTTGCTGGGGTTAATGTCACTCCGTTTTTGGCGGCTTCTGCTGCCTTATTAGTGGGTGTTGGATTGGCGCTTCAAGAATTATTTCAAGACATTATAGGGGGTATTTTTATTATTGTCGATAAATCGCTTCTTGTTGGAGATGTTATTGAAATAAATGGCAAAGTAGGGCGCGTTATTGAAATTAAACTAAGAACCACACGCGCAATCACAAGGGACGACAAAATTTTTATCATTCCCAACCATAAATTTATAAGTGATACTATTTATAACTACACGCAAAACCACAAGCAAACACGTGAATCTGTAAGTGTGGGTGTTGCTTATGGGAGTGATACACAGTTGGTAAAAGAATTGATGCTTAAAAGTGTTGTTAACGACAAACGCATACTGAAAAGACCTGCTCCATTTGTTCTTTTTGAAAATTTTGGGGATTCCTCTTTAGATTTTAGCATCTACTTTTTTATAAACGATAGTTTTATAGATCCCGGAATAAAAAGCGATATCCGATTTAGGATTGATAGTCTGTTTAGAGAAAACAAGATTACGATACCATTCCCGCAGCGCGATGTGCATTTATTTACAAATGACCCCAATCTTTTAAGGGTAAAAGAAGATAAAATAAATAACGATAATGACAGTTAAGACAATACATGAAAAGAATCATTTTTTCGAGTTTCGTTCTTATTGTTTTTATTTTTGAAGGAGAGGCTCAAGTTGCAGATTTAGCACGTATAGAATACACACATTTTCCGCAGGACCAATCCGATAATTCTTTCAGAAGGTTTCGAACCTTTGTTCATTTCCCTATAATGCTTGGTGAAAATGCTTTTTTGGTTCCCGGATTAGAATATAGAAATGTTTTCCTTAAATTAAGAGATCCGTTGCCCTTTAATGCAGATAATAAAGAACGCTACCAGTCTTTTACTGCCACACTTGGGTTTACAGATAAATTCAATAACGATTGGCGTTATGCTTTTAAGGGTGGAATTAAACTTGCTTCAGATTTTGAAGGAAAACCCATAAAAGACGATTATATCTATGAAGCATCTGCCTTTTTAATGAAAGATAAAACAGGACCAGATGAAACAAACCCCTCTGCAAAGCCTTGGCGTTTAATTTTGGGAGTGAGCTATTCAACCACCGTTGGGAGACCTTTTCCACTGCCCATAATTAATTATTACAGAGAGTTTCAGCCCCAATGGTCATACACTTTAGGGATTCCAAAAACCAATTTAAAATATAAGTTCAATGATAAAAATTCCTTACAGGCATTTGCAACATTGGATGGTTTTTTTGCCAATATCCAGAATAATATTAATGTTCCTAACCAAGGGATTGGTGAAAATATATCAATGACCACAGTACTTTCAGGATTAGGATATGAATACGGTTTGTCAAAATATTTATTTTTATATGCGTATTTTGGGCATACTATAATTAACGATATTCGTTTAAGAGATGGAAGTGGAAATGATATCTATACCATTAATAATCAGAATAATTTTTACGGAAGAACAGGAATAAAATTTAAAATTTAACTATGTCGAGAATATTAATCATTGAAGATGAAGCTGCCATTAGAAGGGTGCTTGTAAAGATTTTAACAGAAGAAAGCAATACGTATGAAGTGGTAGAAGCGGAGGACGGATTGGCAGGAATTGAACTCATCAAAAAAGAAGATTTCGATTTAATTCTTTGTGATATTAAAATGCCTAAAATGGATGGTGTTGAGGTCTTGGAAGCCGTAAAAAAGATAAAACCAGAAATCCCAATTGTGATGATTTCAGGTCATGGCGACTTAGATACTGCTGTTAATACTATGCGTTTAGGAGCCTTTGATTATATTTCGAAGCCACCCGATTTAAATAGACTGTTAAATACCGTTCGTATTGCATTAGACCGAAAAGAACTGGTAGTAGAAAACACAAGACTTAAAAAGAAAGTAAGTCAGAAATACGAAATGATTGGCGAGTCCGATGCCATTTCACAAATAAAAGAAATGATAGAAAAGGTGGCTCCCACCGAAGCAAGGGTTTTAATTACGGGACCCAACGGTACGGGTAAAGAACTGGTGGCACATTGGTTACATCAAAAGAGTGACCGTTCCAAAGGACCTTTGGTTGAAGTAAACTGTGCAGCCATTCCTAGTGAGCTTATCGAAAGCGAATTATTTGGGCATTTAAAAGGAGCCTTTACATCGGCTGTAAAGGACAGAGCTGGAAAATTTGAAGCAGCCAATGGTGGAACTATCTTTCTGGATGAAGTAGGAGATATGAGTCTTTCGGCACAAGCAAAGGTGCTTAGAGCGCTTCAAGAAAGCAAAGTGCAACGCGTGGGAAGTGATAAAGATATAAAAGTGGATGTTCGAGTAGTTGCTGCTACCAATAAAGATCTAAGCAAAGAAATAGCGGATGGGAAATTTAGAGAGGATTTGTATCACCGCCTTGCGGTAATTTTAATCAAAGTGCCGCCTTTAAATGAAAGGCGTGAGGATATTCCGTTATTGATAGATTATTTTACTCAGAAAATAGCTAGTGAACACGGAACTGCTCAAAAGAAATTTTCAGATAAAGCTATAAAATTGCTTCAAGAATACGATTGGACGGGAAATATTCGTGAATTACGCAATGTTGTGGAAAGATTAATTATTTTAGGAGACAAGGAAGTGAGTGAAAACGATGTAAAACTTTTCGCAAGTAAATAAATAGCATGAAGGATATAAAAAGCACAGATTTTAGAATAGATAAAAAAATTAGCATAAAAGAATTAGCTACTCATGAAGATTTTCAACTCTCGAAGAAGGATTTAGAAGAAGAATTAGCTAAAATTCGCATTGCCTTGTCAAAACTTCAAAATACCATGTACGCCCATGGGAAGTATGCCGTTTTGGTTTGCCTTCAAGGAATGGATACTGCTGGGAAAGACAGTTTAATTAGAGAAGTATTTAAAGATTTAAATGCTCGTGGGGTAGTAGTGCATAGTTTTAAAGTTCCAACCGAATTAGAAAAAAAACACGATTATTTATGGCGCCATTATATTGCATTACCTGCAAGAGGTAAATTTGGTGTTTTTAACCGAACGCATTACGAAAATGTTTTAGTAACACGTGTCCATCCCGAATATATTTTAGGTGAATATTTACCCGATGTAAAGAGTGTAGCAGATGTAAATGAAGCTTTTTGGGATAAGCGTTTTGAACAAATTAATCATTTTGAAAAAACCATCGCTCAAAACGGCACCATCATATTCAAATTCTTTTTGAATCTTTCCAAGGACGAACAAAAATTTAGACTGCTTAGACGATTAGAAAAGAAAAACAAACACTGGAAATTTTCACCAGACGATTTAAAAGAACGAGCGTTATGGGATAAATATCAAGAGTGTTATGAAGATGCCATAAATAGAACTTCAAAACCTCATGCGCCTTGGTACAATATTCCTGCAGATAATAAACCTGCGGCACGTTTATTGGTTGCTTCCATTCTACTAGAGGAATTGGCAAAATACACCGATATTAAAGAACCCGATTTAGACCCTAAAGTAAAAGCCAAAATTGATGAATACAAACAACAATTGGAGAATGAATAAACTGATGAGAACAGTATTTTTTGTAAATCTTTTTTTCCTTTTTGGAGCCGTAACTTTTGCTCAAAAGGTAAATGCGGAAGATTCTACCATGCTGCGAAAAATTTACGATGCAGCATTATTGGAAGGTAAGAGTTATGATTGGTTAGACTACCTATCAAATAACATAGGAGGAAGGTTGTCTGGTTCCATTGAAGCCGAAAAAGCTGTACAGTACACCAAAGAACAACTTGATAAATTAGGGCTTGACAAAGTTTGGTTACAACCAGTGATGGTGCCCAAATGGACTCGAGGTATTCCAGAATACGCCTTTATTGAAACAGCTCCAGGAATAACTTCTATAGCCAATGTTTGTGCTTTGGGAGGGTCTGTTGCTACACCCGATGGGGGCTTAAAAGCCCAGGTAGTTGAGGTGAAAGGAATAGAGGATTTAGCCAAGTTAGGCAAAGATAAAATTCAGGGTAAAATCGTATTTTATAATCGACCTATGGATCCTACTTTAATCTCTACGTTTAGCGCGTATGGAGGTTGTGTGGACCAGCGGTATGCAGGAGCTATGGAAGCCGCAAAGTTTGGTGCCGTGGGGGTAGTAGTTCGCTCTATGAATTTACGAAAAGACGATTTCCCACATACAGGAACTATGACGTATGGTGATACACCCGAAAAAAATAGAATCCCTGCCTGTGCCATTAGCACCAATGGTGCCGATTATTTGAGTAGCGCGTTGAGAATTCAGCCTGATTTAAATTTCTTTTTTAAACAAACGTGTAAAGTATATCCAGATGTGCAATCGTATAATGTAATTGGAGAAATTACTGGAACCGAATTTCCAAATAAGTTCATGATAGTAGGTGGACATCTCGATTCTTGGGATTTGGGTGATGGTTCCCATGACGATGGTGCTGGCTGTGTTCAGTCTATGGAAGTGTTGCAACTATTCAAAAAGATTGGGTATAAGCCTAGACATAGTATTCGAGTAGTATTGTTTATGAATGAAGAAAACGGATTAAGAGGTGGTAATAAATACGCCGAAGAAGCCAAACTAAAACAAGAAGATCACGTATTTGCTTTGGAAAGTGATGCGGGCGGATTTACCCCACGCGGATTCTCATTTGATACCGACGATGCCAATTTTGCGCAGATAAAAAGTTGGGAGCCGTTGTTTAAGCCTTACCTCATTCATTATTTTGAAAAAGGTGGTAGCGGCGCCGATATTGGCCCATTAAAAAATGATAAAATTGTATTAGCTGGGCTTCGTCCAGACTCCCAACGATACTTCGATTATCACCATGCAGAGAACGATACTTTTGATGCTGTAAACAAAAGAGAACTGGAATTAGGCGCTGCTACCATGACTAGTTTAGTCTATCTTATGGATAAATATGGCACCAAAACTGAAATGAGTGAGATAAAAAATTAGTAGCATTGTTTTCGAATAAAATTTTCAATAAAAGCCCAAACTCATTGGGCTTTTTTATGTTTTACGAGGTAACTTTTCTTCGGAATGAAAAGTAAATTATTATCGGGAGTTACCTAATTACTTCATTATTAGGAAACAAATCGTATCTTTAAGTTAGTGATATAATACTAACCTATGCAACTGTTTGCGCACATAAAGCAATACTTTGGAATATTACTTCTGGTGGTATTTTTATTTCCCGATAATAATTTACTTGCGGGAGAAAGCTTTTATGGGGCTACCTATAAAACCACTTTACAAGAAGAAGCGAAGTTTAGTGAAGATTCATTGGAATTATATAAAAACAGAGCTATTCTAGCCGCTAAAAATGACGATGTAAAAAACGCAGCCTTTTATGCAGAAGAGTACATTAAGTATTCTGCCGAAACTGGCTTCGTGGAATCTCGCTATTTTTTAAAGTTTTCAAATAGCAAAGAGTTTAAAGAACTAAAACAGAAATACGATTTAAATGTAGACTTACTGAGTTTCTTCTATCTTTTTTCTGCCCTAATAGGATTCTTTATCGGCTTTATGTTATTAATAAGTAAAAGCAAGGATAAAAAAGCTACGGTACTTATTTCGGTATTTGTGTTAATTCACTCCCTATTTATTTTTCATATTTTTCTGCACAGTACCAATTTAAAATTTAGAGTACCCCATATTTTATATATGTCCTCTATATTTTCCTTTTTGTATGGACCTTTATTGTATTTCTATTTTAAAAGAATTATCCAGAAATACACTTTTAAAAAGCAGGATATTTTACACTTAGTACCAACTTTTATCATCATCATTATTATGCTTCCTATTTTTTTATTTACTAGAGAAGAAAAGCTGCATATTATGTTTGAAGTAGGTTCCTTTAATAAAGGACCCTATTTATATGGTATTGTCACCGCCAAAATTTTGTCATTGCTTATTTATGGCGCTTTAATTGTACATCTTTATTTTAAAAATAATCAATTTAAAGACTACGCTCCTGAAGCTAGAAAATGGCTTACTATTCTAGTAACCTTGAGTTCTATTTATGTAATTGCTTATGCGGTTTATGGGTTAACGATTTCAGATTTTATACCTCGTTTAAATTTGGTGTACTATTTTCAAATTGTAGTGATGGCAACCATGGTGCTTTACATTGGGTATGCTTCCTTTAGAAGCCCAAAACTGTTTGCTGGAAACTTCTCATCAAATAATGATAAATACCTAAAATCGGGGCTTACGCCAAGCTATTCTTTGGAATTAAAAGAAGCGCTGATTCAACTTTTTGAAAAAGATAAAATTTACCTTCAAAACAAAGTGAGTTTGGATCAAGTTTCCGAGTTACTCGGAACCACAAGACACAATACCTCTCAGGTGATTAATGAACATTTTGGACTTAACTTCTTCGAATTCATTAATAAATATCGCATTGCCGATGCGGCTGCGATTCTTGAAAAAGAAGAGAATATTAACATCATCGATGTGGCGTATGAGGTAGGGTTTAACAATAAAGTGACCTTTAATAAATCGTTTAAAAAGTTTTTAATGCAAACGCCCTCCCAGTATCTCAATTCGTTACGCACTTAGTTTTTAATCGAAATTAACCGCATCCATTATGCAAAGCGGTTTGGGTTTTCTACTTTTGCCCCATAACCAACCCAACCGTGTTACAACAATACACCAAAGAATTTAGGTATAACGTAAAGCTTGCCACCCCTGTAATTTTGGGGATGTTAGGGCATACGCTTGTTGCGTTTGTAGATAATATTATGGTAGGGCAATTGGGAACCGCAGAGCTTGCTGCTGTATCTCTTGGGAATAGCTTTATGTTTATTGCCATGTCACTTGGAATTGGCTTTTCTACAGCCATTACACCACTGGTTGCTGAAGCCGATGGCGAAGGTAATTTCGCCTACGGAAAATCCTCTTTTAAACACGGATTGTTCCTCTGTACGGTACTGGGAGTTGTCCTTTTTTTGATGGTCTTTTTCGCCAAGCCGTTGATGTACATTATGAATCAGCCGGAAGAAGTGGTGGAACTAGCGATGCCCTATCTTACATTGGTAGCGATTTCGTTAATTCCATTGATTGTCTTCCAAGCATTTAAACAATGTAGCGACGGGCTCTCCATGACCAAACACCCTATGTATGCTACCATTATTGCTAATGTGGTGAATGTGGTGTTAAATTATATGTTCATCTTTGGGAAGTTTGGTGCACCAGCGATGGGCGTAGTGGGTGCTGCCATTGGTACCTTGGCATCGCGCGTGGTCATGCTCGCCTATTTGTGGTACTTAATGTCGCAGAACTTAAAGTCGAGAGACTACGTCACTAACATCAAGTTTTTTACCCTCACCCGCTCGATGATTAACAAACTGCTGGGCTTAGGCTTTCCCTCGGCATTACAAATGTTTTTTGAAGTTGCCATTTTTACGGCTGCCATTTGGTTGTCTGGAATTTTAGGAAAAAATCCTCAAGCTGCCAACCAGATTGCCCTTAACTTGTCTTCTATGACGTTTATGGTAGCGATGGGCTTTGGTGTTGCCGCAATGATACGGGTAGGAAACCAAAAAGGAATGAAACGCTTTAGAGAGTTACGCCGTATTGCCTTTTCTATCTTTTTACTTTCTACCATACTGGCGGTACTGTTTGCGATTAGCTTTTTACTCTTAAAAGACCAATTACCTAAACTCTATCTCGATTTTGACGATGCCAATAACATTGCCGATACGCTGGAAGTGCTCACTATTGCCTCTAAGCTCATGTTGATTGCCGCCATCTTCCAGATTAGTGATACGTTGCAAGTAGTAGTGTTGGGAGCTTTACGGGGCATGCAGGATGTAAAAATCCCCACCTTTATTACGTTTATTGCCTATTGGTTGATTGGTTTCCCTATCTCTTTGTATTTGGGGATGTACACAGAGTATGCCAGCGCGGGGATTTGGATAGGGCTCTTAGCAGGACTCACTGCGTCTGCAGTAATGTTGTTACTACGTTTCCAGTACTTAAGTAAGCGATTGATCGTGGAGTAGGTTTTTATAAGAGAAAGTTTAGGAATTTATAGGTTATATACGGGTGTTACCAGCAGTTTTTTAATTTTTAGATTTTGTGTTTAAATCATAATAATTCGTTAGCATTTCTTGGTATTCTGAAAATTTGTAATTAGTTCCTTTTTGCTTATTTATTAATGATAACAATTGTATTTGTTTTTCTTTATGACAATTTTTAAAAAGGTTATAAATCAAGCTAACTTCGGTAGGTTTAAAAACTGAGCTACAAAATATCTCCACAACTAGTGAAAGTGATTCTTTGGTTGAAATATTAAATAAAGCATCAATTGATGTTAATTCAATACCGTGTGTTTCTTCATCCATAATTATACAATCTCTATAGTCAAAGTATGAATAAATTGCTTTTAAATATATATCAAGGTGTTTGTTTTCGTTGGGAATAGACAGATGCATTAAACCCACTAAAACATCCTGAGTGTAGTTTGATGAAATCATTTCTAGGGCGATTTTTTCTGTTTCCTCATTTTTGTAATTTAGATGAGCTAGCCCTTCAATTATTCCCCTTCTTTGCAAATGAGTAGCAGTTTCTAATTTACCTAAAAGCTTTAAGATCGCTTGTTTTTTATTTTTTTTTAGAGTTGAATAATAATATCCAAAATTGGCTAATTCTTCACGATCAAAAAAATCTTTTTCATCAAATCCTTTAACAGTTGTTAAGTAATAGTTTTCAAATGAATCTCTTTCTTTAAAATTACTTTCTAATTCATTTAGCGCTAATTCGGAGCCAAGTAAATTAAATATTATACGATGGTTAGGAAAATCAATCCACGTTGAGTATTGTTGACTTTTAAAAGGTCTTCTGTATACCAAAGGAATATTGCAATGTACTTTATCTTGATTAATATTAAACGTATTGAAAATTGAATTTACATTAAAGCAAAATAGATTTTCTTTAGTAATAGAGATTATGTATGAATTATTACTAAAGTTTAAATAGTTAATTGTCGAAACTTTAAATTTTAATACGTTTATTGGCTCAAAATTCTCATTTACACTTTCATTATTTTTGACTTGAATTTTAGCAATTTTATTTACTGGTTTCGAATTTTTCCATGGCTCAATTTCATAGTCTATTCCATAATCTGGATAAACAAACCGAATTACCCATTCGTCTCTGAAAAAATTCAATAATCTTTTTAAACCTCTTGTATCTTTAACATGAGTTTCAGGTCGTTTTGGTAATTGCTGCATGTTGTTCAATGAAATTGCTGGTAACTCCTTATATACGCTATTTTGTCGTTGATATACGGCAACATAGCTATGCTATGGACAGTTTTTGTGGTCGATATACAAATCGACTTTCCCAAAGATAACAAATTTACCCTGTTCGCATCACCTCTTTTAGGGCGTCTAGGATATAACATTATTACACTCTGCTAGTATATTGTTTAAAATGTATTAGTCAGTTGTTTAATTATATTAATTATCTGTCTAATACAGATAAGAGGTTTGTTTAATTTAATTAGTCAATTTATTAATTTCATTAATCATTTGTCTAAAATGGATAAGAGAGTTATTTAACTTTATTAAAGATTTGTCTAATTTTTAAATTCTGGGGAGTGAAAAAAAGCAAAGGAGCGGTCATTCAACAAATTGTGATGCTCTATAGAGGATTCCCTGTTAAGCCTGCCTAACGTCAGCCAGGCACGGAATGACAAGGGTATGTTTATTTTGTCACGCCCAACTTGCCTGTGCTGAGCTTGTCGAAGTAATTGGGCGTCAATTGTATCTGGTAATGCTTTAATAATGGATTCCCTGTCAAGCAGGGAATGGCAAAGGACACTAATCCTCATCCACTCGGTTTTCATTAAAGGCAGAGGGGAGGAGTTTTGGGATGTATTTTACTAATAAGGGAAGTAGCAGCATCCCGCCGGGAAGCATAAAAATGGTGAGCGACGGCACGGTTTTGCAAATATCCAGTAGTTGCTCTTTTACTTTGGTTTTTTCTTCGCGGGTAAGGTCACGAGTGGTGGATTGCCCTAATAACATTAGGAGTTCACCGCTTTCGTTGAGTTCTTGGAGTAAGCGTTTTTTGTTACGTAATACCAACAGTTTTACCGTATCGGTACTCTGTTTGTACAATTGCTTAACAGGGTGGGAGTATTGAAACAGCTTTATTTTATGCTCATTGGCAACAGAAAACACCTTTATATGGTTTATACTGCCAGCCAAATACTCGTGGCTTATCCCTAAATGAAAAGCCACCTCCTTTAAAAAGGTATTTTCGGTAGCATCAATTTTTTTATCGTCCCACACGGCAAGACAACATATATCGAGTACAAATTGCTTTTCGAGGACGGTGCGTTCTTTTAATTGGTCCACAATTTCGTGCGAAAAGGTATCATTACTATGGGTGTTGTATTGTGCAGATTCCGATACCATTTCTATCACCAGCGCATCGTATTTGTTTTTTTTCTGTTTGCTTTGCAAGGCCCAAATGCTAAACTGTATAAGGGTTTCTTCAAAGGCTTCCATATAGTTTTTTAAGCCTTCAGGATGCTGAAGGTAATACCGAAACGCTAACACATCGCCAAACAAGAGAGCGAATGTAAAAATAGAAGCAGCTTCCGTTTTAATAAGCGTATTCGATTCTTGAATCCGTGCCGCAAGGATGCGTTCTAAATTTTCGGAAGGGCTTTTGGTAAAACTTAATTTCTGAAAAAATCCAGGTTTCCCTTTTTCGATGGTTTTATAAAAAAGCACCATGGTTTCAATGGCTTCAGGAATGGTGAAAGAAGGTTTTTCTGAAGCATATATATATAGGAGTGCGTGAAATAAGTTGACTTTGGTATTTTCTTCTTGGGTGAGTTTTAATTCACTTACGGGCACATCCAAGAGTGTTTTTACCGAAACTCCGTATATAAATCCGCTTTTTTTAAGCGTTTCATAAAAGGGTAATAGCCCACTATAACTATCAATAAGCTCCTTTTTGGGAAACTCGTTAATAAATTTATGGATCCAGCCAGCTGAAGATGGGTTCATTTTTTAATTTTGTAGGCAGTTGCGGTTATTCAAAAATATTTTACCATATTTAAAAACCATACTTTTATTTTCTCCGTATATAAGGGAAAGTAAATTTAATCAAATAACAATCATTCGTATGAAAAAGACAAAATTTTATGGATTACTTGCGATCGTGGCTCTTGGAGTCTTCTCGGTAGTCTTAATTGCGGCAGATCACATTGATTCCCCAGCAGTAGCGGGAACCGCTGTAGATATTGCAGATTTGTATGCCTTTGAAGGTAACAATGCAGACAACACGGTTTTTGTAGCCACCATTCAGGGTCCATTGACTCCTGGTGCGGTTACCGAGAACGCTATTTTTGATGAAAACGTTCTTATTGAATTTAATATCGACAACTCGGGAGACTTTGTGGAAGATTTAGTCATTCAAGCCATAAGACGTGACAGCATCATGTATTTCTTTGGCCCTTATACTCCCGCAGAAGTAGGTGTAAATAGTACTATTAACAGAGACAACCTTGCCGGACAAGTAGAAATTTCTGGAATCGACGAAACGATTACAGCAACCAACAACGGAATGTCTTTTTACGCAGGTCCAAGGAGAGATGCATTTTATTTCGATTTTAATCAGTTTAACTTAGTAGTTTCTGGACAAGCAGCCCCTGAAGGATTTTTACCTTCTGGACAAGCTTCAGACTTCTTCGAAGGATTAAACGTGATGGCAGTAGTGGTAGAAGTTCCTAATAGTCTATTAGGTACTGCACCTGCTCACGTAGCAGGCGCTGTAGGCATTAATGGTTTGCCAGATGCTTACAACGTATGGGTAACTACAAAAAGAAAACAATAATTTAAAAAAGAGAAAAAGATGAAAATTCAAAATATAAAATATATTGCTTTGTCACTTTGTTTGGGACTATTGTTTACCCAGTGTAAAGATGACGATGATAACGGAAACGTAATTGAACAAGCTTCTTGTGACGACGGAATTATGAACGGTGACGAAGAAGGTGTAGATTGTGGTGGAAGCTGTGTTTCTTGCTTCGATTTGTTAGACTTTAGCGGAACGTATCGTCAAGAAGATATTATGGGACGCCCAGGTATTAACACGGTATTTAGCGGAAGCGGAACGGTAAAAGATATGTATAATACTTCTTTGGTAACAGAACGTAGTTCGTATCAGCCTATTTTTCAGAATACCTTAGAGGCATATCACGATGTATATGGTGATGCTTTGGGAGTGAGTTTAGATTATGAAGCAAACATTCTAGGATTGGATGCTGCAACATTCACTACAGTATTAGCACAATTTGATGCATTACAAGTAGCGCCTAATGCACAGACAACCTATTTCGACCCAAACACAGGTATTGCCTTAACGGGTAGAACGCTTGCAGACGATGTCATTGATATTTCCCTAATCTTAATGTTTGGTGGAAACGATGGAGCTCGTTTTGACGGTAATAATGGAACCCCTCAATTAACGAGTGACGGGGTTGGCCCAGGGGATAGAGACTTTGGACTTCCTTTTCCTTATCTGGAAACTCCAGTGCAATAATCGAGACTTTAACATAGAAAAAGAGCAACCTTATGTTGCTCTTTTTTTTACAAAAATTTTAAATACATGAAAAGCTATTTATTACTTCTAGGATTACTAGTTCTTGTGGGTTGCGACTCAAAACCAAAGTATGAGAAAATTACTGCGGTGGAAGATTACAACAGTTATTTAAAAACAAATGTCACGCCCACTTTAGACGAAGCACTATTACAACAACAATTTTGGTCCAATCGCCTAGATAAAGATACTACAGGAATTGGTGATATTGGTCAGTTGGCAGGTGTCTTTGAGCAATTATTTACTGAAACTGGAAATATCCAGCATTTATTAGATGCCGAAAATTTATACAAAAAAGCCATCGCGGTTTCAGCCGATAATTTCCGTGACGGATTTGAAAGAGGCTTGGCAAAAAACTACATTTCCCAGCATAGATTTAAAGAAGCTAACGACTTGCTTCAAAAAAGTTTTGAAGGTGTTTCAATGAAGCGACCAACGCAATTAATGCTTTTTGACAGTGCCATGGAGTTGGGGGATTTTGACAGAGCCTACGAGTACCTTTCCGTATTAAAGGACATGAGCGATTATAATTATTTAATTCGTTTGTCGAAATGGAGCGATCACATTGGAGATTTGGACAATGCCATTAAATTTATGGAGATGGCCAAAGAAAAAGCCGAGTCTCACGAGAGCAAACCCCTTAAGGTTTGGACGTATAGTAACTTGGCAGACTATTATGGTCACGCAGGGAGAATTAAAGATTCTTACGAGCATTATTTAAAAACCTTAGCGTTGCAACCCGATAATAGTTATGTAAAGCGAAAAATTGCTTGGATTGTGTATGCAGCTGAGGGAAATGCGAAGGAATCACATAGGATTTTAGATTCTGTGATGAAAAACCATACCCTGCCAGATTACCATTTGCTGAAAGCTGAATTATATGCTTTTGAAGGCAATTCAATCGCTTCAAAAAATGCTGAAGAGGCATTTGTAAGTGCTGTGAAAGATGGTCAATATGGCGATATGTACAATACTCATTTAATTGAATTGTATGCTGAAGGATCTCCTAAAAAAGCCCTTGAAATAGCTGAAGAAGAAGTGGAGAATAGAAATACCCCTTTAATTAATTCGTATTTAGCCTTTGCTCAATTAAAAGTGGGAGAATTAGCTGAAGCGCTTAAAACGATTGAAACTATGGTGGAAGGAAAAACCTTTGAGCCCGTTGCATTATATCATAGCGCATTGGTTTATAAAGCAAATGGCAACTCTAAAAAAGTAAAAGAAATAAAAGCCGAATTGGAGGAAGCTTCTTTCGAGTTGGGACCTGTTCTAGCCAGTAAAGTAGAAGAACTGTAATCTATATACTTAAGAAGTAAAAAGGGCATCCAATTGGATGCCCTTTTTTATGATAGTATAATTCGTTTTATGGTGAAACCATTCCCAAAGTATAAAGTTGGGTAAGCGTTGGGCTTTCACTTCCTCCTTCAGGCTCGAGTGTAATTCCGAAGGCTTCTGGGTCTGGAATATTTTCAAGTTTAAATACTTTGTTGTCTGTACTTTCATAGTTGTCCAATAAGCCTACACTACGAGGCGTTAAAGGATCCATAATTAGAGACCAAACCTGATAGACCTTTCCAGAAGGTGGCGTGGGTAATCCGCGCGCATCGATATAGGCAATCTTTTCGTCATCATTATAATATACTTTTGCATACGACTCTGGTGATACTGCTACATTTCCTGGGAGATTAACTTCCCTGTAATCTTTAGATCGTATAATATCAAGTAACTCTTGTGAAGACGCTAAGGCTTCTTCAGTAGTAGTGACTTTTCCCTTTAATATAGCATTTTGAGTTGAGGTCACTTGCACTTGATTTTCTAGAGTGTTGTTTTCTTTCAGCATCCAGAAAATCCCTAATAAGAATACAATGGCGGCTGCCCAACCAGTCATCATAGGTAATTTAGTTGTTTTCTTAGGAACATTCAGTTTGCGAACTCCTTTTATGGAGTTTAATACCCCTTCCCAAACGGAATCTGGAATAGTAAAGCTTTTATCATAAGAAAGATTCATGAGAGTTGCTTCAATCTTTTCAACTTCTTTTTTTACGTCTGGATATTCTTCAAGAATATCTTCCACTTCCATAGCTTCTCTTTGAGATAAAGCGCCAGTAACGTAAAGTTCTAGTGTTCCAGATTCTATAATTTCTTCTATCTTTTTCATACCTCTTGTAATGTCAATTTCCGTAAATCTTTAATACAATTTCTTGCGCGTGTTTTAATCGTGCCTAAAGGGGTTTCCAACTCTTCGGCTGTTTCACTTTGGGTGTATCCTTTAAAATAAAGTAGATCTAATAGTTTTATACAAAGAGGTTTTAACTTATCTACAAATTTTTGAATTCCGATGGCGTCAGTCTTCTGGTTTAAATCATTGTGACCACCAATAACATATACGAAGTTATCTGTAGAAAGGTTTTTGTTAGCGTTTTTAAAAGATTTAGACCGCGTTTTATCAATAGCAGTATTTCTAGCAATATTTAATAACCAAGTATAAAATCTTCCTTTTTCAATGGAATAGGAGTTTGCATTCTTCCATACTTTAATAAATACATCTTGCAATACTTCTTCAGTTAAATCATTATCACGCAGAATAACATGAATAACAGAATAGATAGCACGTGAATACATTTCGTATAGTTGAGCAAATGCTTTTTCACTTCCTTGCTGCATTTCAAGGATGAGTTCATCGGGTTGGTTCATATGTAGCAATTTTATTTTCCACTAAAATAGAGAAAATTATTAGATATCCTGATAGTGTGTTTTGAAACCGAATACTGCGAACATGTATGTTAAAAAATCGTTCATTAACGAAAAATCCTTGTGAGCTATTTCCTTTTTTAATAGATTTACAACATCCTCACCTTAAACTAACTAAATCTTTAGACTATTATGAGAAAAACTATTGTGCTAATGTTTGCTTTTACATTGGTTTTGGCAACTAATGTAAACTCGCAAAACATACAACAAAGCATTAATCAAGAACTTGACCAACTGTTAGAAAATAACAAAATTACTCAACAAGATTTTCAGTGGGTAATTACTAGCCAACACACAAGTCGTACAAGTGGAATTACCCATGTGTACTACTCTCAGACACTTAATGGAATTGAAATTAACGGATCGCAATCTAGTATTCATATTTATCCTAATGGACGAGTATTGAAGTCTAACAATCAATTTGTTAAAGATGTAGCTCAAAAATCAGCAGGACGAACTAATGTTTCTATCAATGCTATTCAAGCAGTACAAGCTGCTGCAAATCATTTTGGGTATTCTATTTCAGAAAACCTTAGTGTGATAGAGCGAAAAAGCACTGTAAATCAGGAATCGGTATTAAGTAAAGGCGGAATTTCTTTAAGTGATATTCCAGCAAAATTAGTATATCAAATTACAGGAGACAATAAGCTAGCTTTGTCTTGGGATATTTCTATTGAAGAAATAGCGCAACAAAATTGGTGGAGTGTAAGAGTAGATGCTACTAGTTCTTCAATTTTAGATCAAGTTAACTGGATGTCAAGTTGTAATTTTGATCATGACCATAGTATTCATGAAACATTAGATTATAATAAAAACTTATTCGACATACCTAACTACTGTGAGATTATTGAAGAAATATCAAATGAAAGTAGTATAGTTATTCCTAATAGTTATGAGGTTTTTGCTCCGCCTATAGAAAGTCCTTACTATGGAGCTAGGACTATTGAAACCTTACCAGCTAACCCTACAGCTTCACCTTTTGGATGGCATGATACAGATGGGATAGCAGGTGCAGAATATACTGTAACTAAAGGTAATAATGCAGATGCTTACGAAGATGGAGATAACCCTGGTTTTCAGCCAGATGGAGGGGCGACTTTAGATTTTACTGGGTATCCTTTCGACCAAAATTATACAAATGCCACTCAGTATGAGTCAGCAGCAATTACTAATCTTTTCTATTGGAGTAATATTATTCATGATGTTATGTATATCTATGGATTTGATGAAGCTTCTGGAAATTTTCAGGAAAACAACTATGGAAATGGAGGTTTAGGAAGTGATTCTGTTAATTCTGAAGCACAAGATGGTTCAGGAACTTGTAACGCAAACTTTGGAACACCACCAGATGGAAGTAATCCTACTATGCAAATGTATGTTTGTGGAAACAAAGACGGTGATTTTGATAATTTAGTAATCTTTCACGAGTACGGTCATGGAATATCGAATAGACTTACTGGAGGCCCAGGAAACTCAGGTTGTTTAAGTAACCAAGAACAAATGGGTGAAGGATGGAGCGACTGGTATGGTGCCGTAATGACTATCGAGCCTGGTGATACTGGGGTAGATCCTAGAGGAGTTGGGACCTATTTATTTGGACAAGGGCCAGGTGGTGCAGGTATTAGACCATTCCCTTATAGCACAGATGTAGCCATTAACCCTCAAACGTATGACGATATAAAAACAGCGGCTGTACCACACGGTGTAGGTTCGGTTTGGGCAACGACCATTTGGGAAATGACTTGGGCTTTAATTGATGAGCATGGTTGGGATGCAGATATATTTAATTTTACGGGAGACCCTAACTTAGATGCAGGTAATGTAATGGCTATGGCTTTAGTTACTGAAGGTTTAAAATTACAACCTTGTAGCCCTGGTTTTGTTGATGGAAGAGATGCAATCTTTGCAGCAGACTTAGCTTTATATGGCGGAATTAACGAATGTCTTTTATGGGATGCTTTTGCAAAAAGAGGTCTTGGAGTAAGTGCAGATCAAGGTTCTTCAGCAAGTAGAAGTGACGGTACTGAAGCTTTTGACACACCAAGTGGAATAGCAACAATGGTAGCTCCAGAAGACGTTTGTGAAGGTTCACCAGAAATTACTGGACTAAGTGGAGGAACACCTTTAGGAGGTGTTTACAGTGGACCAGGAGTTACAGATGATGGGAATGGACAGACTTTTTCTTTTGATCCTGTAGTTGCTGGTGTTGGAGTACATACCATTTTATATGAAGTTCCAGCAACTAATTGTGCAGGTGCTTCTTCAGATTCTGATGATATTGAAGTTATTGCCTTATTACCAGGTCCACCAACTAGTGGAGGAAGTGATTATTGCCAAGGTGAAGATGTAACTGTTTCAGCTACACCTATAGACCCACTTAATGTCATTCGTTGGTATGATGCAGCAACAGGAGGAACATTACTCTTCCAAGGAAATGACTATACGTTTACACCTGCTGGTAATACTAGCGTTTTTGCACAGGAAACACCAGATGTGCCTTTATCACAATTAGTAATTTCTGAAGTAACATTGCAAACGCCAGATCAACTAGAGATTCAAAATGTGGGTCTTGCTGCAGATTATACGGGTTATACCGTTGCTGTAAGTGATGATTATGGAAATATTAATATTGTAAATCCAATAGTTCAATCCTTAGGGAATATGGGGCCAGATTCTGTGATGAATTGGAATGATAGTGGAGGTTCGGGATATTGGGGTAATAACCTTTTCTGGAATGATAACAGTCCTGGATGGATTATCATTATTGATGACCAAGGAAATGTTGTAGATTCCCTTTTCTGGAATCATACTGCAGGCGCAATTTCAGGCTTTAATGCAACTATTAATGGTTTCAATATTACAGGTGCAGACCTTGATTGGACTGGCGATGGAGCTAGCTTTACACAAGGATGTACAGGTTCTTATAGAAGAGATGGAGATGATGATGATGCTTCGAACTGGGCTAATATTTGTTTATCTTCAGATTATGGAGTTGCAAACGATGATATTAATCTAGGAGTTGATGGATGTTTAAGTGCTAGAACCGAAGAGGAAGTAACTTTAGATGCCATTGGACCAGATATTACTTGTCCTGCAGATGAAACAGTACAAGTAAATACAGGAGAACAATATACGTTGCCAGATTACTCTACAACTACTACTGCTACTGATAATTGTACGACAGATCCAATAATTACTCAGTCACCAGTTGCAGGAACCGATGTAGCTGTTGGTGTTCATACAATTACCATGACAGCCGAAGATGAATACGGAAATACCTCAAGTTGTACGTTTGATGTGACCGTTGAGGAAATTTTAGGAAATGAATCGAATTCGTTTGATAAAGCGATCGCTCTTATTCCTAATCCATCCTTTGGAGAACTTCTCTTGGTAAACAATAGTAATGAAGTATTAATGAAGGCCATTATAAGTGATGTTAATGGAAGAATCATTAACACAATAAACTTAGAAGGAATGAATGAAAGTATTTCACTTTCCATTGAAAGTTATGCTGCTGGATTGTACTTTATTTCTATTGAAGGTGAAACGTCTTCAGTGGTAAAGCGTATAATTAAAAAATAGTCACACAATAATTAAATTAAAAAGAGCCTTGTAATTTATAAGGCTCTTTTTTTTTTTGGTAGGGTATATTCAGTTTTAATGGTTTTATAATGGAAGGAACTTTCAATTTAAACAATTTAGTTTTTGGCAAACTTTTTGCTTTACTATAAATATCCAGCATAAATGAAACATAAAGTAAGAGTCTGACGCCTCCTCTAAAAAGAAACATTTGCTATGAAAAAACCGCTTTAAACTAAGGCGGTTTTTTCATTTAAACAGAAAACCAATAGATATAGGCATTTAATGATGTTGCTATCCAAAGCCATAAAGCATAGGGGAAAATTAAAAGGCTTTTCCAAGTTAAAAGCTTATAGTAGCGAAAAAGAAAAATATGGATAACAACAGTTAAGGCAGTTATGAAAATGAGACCTAACAATATTTGGTGAAAGTAAAAAAAAACGGGATTCCAAGAAACATTTAATATCCATTGTAAAGCAAATAACATGATAAACTCTTTTCTGTTTTTCACTTTTGAAAATAATAGTGCCAGATACACCGAAAAGCAAATCATAATCAATGACCAAGCAGCACCAAAAACCCAGCCTGGAGGAGTCCAGGGAGCTTTAGGTAATTCTTGATACCAATTTGAAGCAACACCGGCTGATGTAAATAAACTCCCAAGAGCTAACCCACCAAAGTTTAAGACCAGAAATAATGTGATTTTCTTTAGCATTTAGTTTTTTTGCCTCAATACAGATGTTTCAGTAACTAATAAAACGGTTAATAACATCCCGAGATTGTAAATAGTATCCTCAACTGGGATAGTTCCTAAACGGATTCCAATGTTTTCAGAATTATTATACCAAACCACTTGACCTTCAATTAAACTTCCAGTTAGGATTCCATTTACAATAAAAAATGGAATGAGAATAATTAAATATGTTGCAAAAAAGGAGGGCAATAGGGTTTTTTTGAAATTATAGGTAATACCCAATAATAGTAATATATATAAGAAACACACCAAAGTATACCATTTATCATAATGATACCAAAGTACCACGATAAGTGTTGAATTTAATACCACATAACTTATTTGGGTAAACTTTTCAGAAAAGGCAAATTTTGGAAATAATGTTAGCAAGGCATAGTGAGTAAATATGCATGCATAGGGAATACAAATAAAGAATAACCATTCTTCTAGCGGTAAATTGAAAAGATAAATTCCAGTAGTATATGCTTCATTAAAACCCCAAAAACCGTTATGTGCAAAAACAATATCCCACGGTATAAAAACGGCCATCATTACTAATACACCTAATAAAAAGGAGCGCCATTTTTTATAAAACTGAAGTCTAGGATGAAAACTAAAAAGAAAGGGAATTATAAAGGAACCTATATTGAGCCAAAGGTATAGGTATTTCATTCTTTATTTTTTAAAGTACTTTAAAGGAGGAAACAACATACCAAAACATTCTCCCTTATTTTTACCTAAGTGTTTATGATGCATTTTGTGTGCTCTTCTAATTCCTCGGGCATACCAATTATTGGCATTTCTAAACATTTTAAACCGTTGATGAATAAATATGTCATGCACCATAAAATATGTTACTCCGTAGGAGAATATGCCAAGTCCAATGGGTAATCCAGCCCAAAAGCCATAGTATTGCCAGCGAACAAAACAAAAGATACTTACTGCAGCATAAAAGAGGAAAAAAGCATCGTTTCGTTCCCACCAACTTTTATGATCCTTTTTATGGTGATCTTTATGTAATCTCCATAAAAAACCATGCATCACATATTTATGGGTAAACCACGCCATAAATTCCATCGCACAGAAGGTTCCGAGAAATATTAGTATCCAATACACTACGTCCATTATTATTTCACCAAATTTAAATGATATTTTACATAGCTACGAGTTAAAAGCCCAAACTTTTCATAATTAGGGACTCGTATCCTAGCATTCTTAATTTCTATTGCTGGTGTTTTATAAAGTTTTTTCAGTAATCTTTTATAATATCTATATGCCATAAAGACTCCAAACTTAGCATCTGTGGGTAATTTTAATATGCCCATATATCCTTTTTGAAAATCGCTTTCAATTTCTTCAATAATTTTCTTTTTTGAAACTTCATCTAACTCATTAAGATTTGTGTTAGGGAAATACGTTCGGTTAAGACCTTCAAAATCCGATTTTAAATCTCGTAAGAAATTTACTTTCTGAAACGCAGACCCTAAACTCATTGCCGCCTCTTTAAGCTCTGAAAATTTTTGAACATCGCCTTTTACAAATACTTTTAAGCACATGAGTCCCACTACATCTGCAGACCCATAAATATATTGTTTGTATTCTTCGTTGGTCTTATAAATATTTTTTGAAAGATCTAAGCGCATACTTAGCATAAAAGAATTTATCAAATCTCGTTCAATAGAATATTTATGCACAGTATGTTGAAAAGCATTAAGGATAGGATTTAAACTTATTTTGTCTTTAAGCGCATTATCGAGATCAGTTTCAAACCTATCGAACAACGTTTTTTTATCGTAGTCGTGAAACGAATCTACTATTTCGTCTGCAAACCTCACAAAACCATAGATGTTATAAATATCTTGCCTTATCGATGGAGCCAGCATTTTGGTAGCCAATGAAAAGGACGTACTATAAGTGTTAGTTACCTTTCTGCTACAGGTTTCAGAGACGGTGTCGAATAATGCTTTCATGTGTTTGCAATTTCTTTTTGAATAAGATTAGATACTATTTTTCCTGAAATTAACGATGGTGGAACTCCTGGCCCCGGCACCGTTAGCTGTCCAGTAAAATATAACCCTTTAACTTTTTTGCTTTTTAATTTTGGTCTTAAAAAAGCAGTTTGTAGCAAAGTGTTGGCTAATCCGTAGGCATTTCCTTTGTACGAATTATAGTCTTTTACAAAATCATTAATACAAAAAGCTTCTTTAAATATAACGTATTTTTTTACGTCTTGGTTTGTAATTTTTTCGAATCGTTTTAGGATTAAGTCAAAATATTCTTCACGTACTTCTTCAATATCTGTGAGTCCGGGTGCCAGCGGAATTAAAAAGATTCCCGCTTCCTTTCCTTCTGGTGCAGCATCTTTATCTGTTATAGAAGGAAAGCTGGCATAAAAAAGTGGTTCTTCTGGCCATTGGGGGGTATCGTAAATGGCTTTTGCGTGCGCTTCAAAAGGAACATCAAAAAACAATGTATGGTGAGAGACATTTTTCAATTTTTTACTGAAACCTACGTAAAAGAGTAGGGAAGAGGGAGCAAAGACCTTTTTCTCCCAATATTTTTCAGAGTATTGTCTGTATTGTTTATCTAAAAGGGTTTCGGTATGATGATAATCGGCACCACTTAAAATAATATCAGCTTTAATTTCTTCTGAATTAATAACCAAAGATGTTGCTCTTCCGTTTATAACATTAATTTTTTCAACATTCTGGTTAGCTTTAAACTGAACGCCTAAAGACTCAGCTAGGTTTTTCATTCCTTCAATGACACTATACATACCATTTTTAGGATGAAAAGTCCCCAAACCAAAATCGGCATAATTCATAAAACTATAAAATGCTGGGGTATTTGAAGGTTTGGCACCTAAGAATAGCACTGGAAATTCTAATATAGATATAAGCTTGGGGTTGTCAAATTCTTTTCGAACCTCTTTACTTATGGTACTGAAAAACTGCCCAATTTTTTTCATTGTAACGGGCGTCACCAATTCAAAAGGAGATAAACCAGGTCTATACACTAAATCTTTAATAGCAATATTGTAATTATCCTGTGCTTCGTTAATGAATTTTTGAAGTTTTACAGAGCTTCCGGGTTCCTCTTTTTCAAATGCCTTCGTAATTTTTTCAAGGGTATCTCCAATAGTTATAGAATCGTTTTCTCCAAAATACACTTGATAGGCAGGATTCAATTTTATAAGCTGGTAATATTGAGAGGGATCTTTACCAAAATCCTGAAAGAAACGCTCAAAAACATCTGGCATCCAGTACCATGTAGGTCCCATGTCGAAGGTAAAGCCGTCTTTCTTTAATTGCCTTGCCCTTCCACCATGGGTGCTATTTTTTTCGTACACAGTTACGTGATTCCCTTCTTTAGCTAAATAGGACGCCGCAGCAAGAGAAGAAAACCCAGAACCAATGATTGCGATTGTTTTATTCATAATCTGTTTAACAATATTACAAATTATTTAAACAAATTAAAGAATAAGTTTAAAATTTTAAGATTATTTTAATGAAGTTATTTTTTCTTCAAAACTTCTTAAACTGTTAATTACAGAAACATTTTTAGGTATTTTCTTAGTATCAACATCTTTTACTTTAAGACCCATAAGCCATAACTGCATATTACTTTTTGAACTAATTTCATTTTCAAATCGATCAATATATTCATAAACACTTTCGTGATCTGGCTTTACAGTAAAGTAGGATAAAAAGGTAAGAGAATTATAGTGTTTAAGTAAATGCTTTAAACTTTCTAGCGGAATGTTATTACCAAGGTAGATTGTATTTATGCCTTTTGAAAGTAATTTGTAATTAGCAAAAAGAAGCCCTATTTCATGGATCTCCTCATAAGGTAAATATAGAGCAAATTGAGGTGCTTTTTTTTCAGTTAGGTTTTCAAGGAGTTTGTGATTTTCAACAATAATTTTTTGTTTTATGATTTCTGAAATGAAGCGTTCATGCGCAGGATCGATACTTCCTGTAGACCAAAGATTTCCTATATCGGTGAGTAGGGGAATAAATATGTCGAAGAATATGTCATTAAAAGATTTCGTTTCTGCTACCTTATTATAAACTATTGCAAAGGTGTGATAATCAAAATCAAACATAGCAGTTTTAAAGGCTTGCAAGGCAAATCCTTCTTTATTTTCTTCTTCTTTTTCTTGAATTATTTGAGTGATTTCTTTTTCGTCAAGATTGGCAATCTTCGATATTTTGTATCCTTCATTATATAAAAAGGAAACGTTTAATAACCGTTTAAGGTTTTCCAAATCGTAAAAGCGAATATTGGTTTGAGTACGATCTGGCTCTAGTAGATTGTATCTTTTTTCCCAAATACGTATGGTGTGAGCCTTTACTCCACTTAGGTTTTCAAGATCTTTTATACTAAACTGTGTCTTCACAAACATAATAGGATTTTAGGCGAAGGTAGTAAAAATTGTTTCTGAAAGGTAATTTTTGTTTATTATTAACATTAAATAATTAAACAAATAAATAAGAAAAAGGGATCTGTTATAAAAAGAAAAACGCTGAGGAATCAGCGTTTTTTGTACCGAGAATGGGAATCGAACCCACACGTCCTTAGGACACATGGCCCTCAACCATGCCTGTCTACCAGTTCCAGCACCTCGGTAGCTATTTCATTAAACTAAAAAGTCGAACCCTAAGTTCCGACTTTTTTTTTAAATTGGTGACCTGACTGGGGCTCGAACCCAGGACCACCTCCTTAAAAGGGAGGTGCTCTACCAACTGAGCTATCAGGTCATTAAAAATTTAGCGGGCTTGTCACCCGCCTTCAAACAAAATATTTCTCTGTTTGCGGGTGCAAATATAATATCATTATGTTTATTAAGCAAAGTAAAATTAATAGAAATTTATTATTATTTCAATTTATAGATTTTCACTAGGGATATTGCGATATTTGTTACTATGAAATGCCCACGAATTAATTATTAAACAAGCCGAAGATGAATATATTGGGCATTCCATCTTCCGATTTATCAGATATTTTATAAAGATGAAATTGGTTTTAATTGGCTATATGGGCTCGGGAAAATCTTCTGTTGGGAAACTTCTTTCTCAAGTAACGGATATTCCTTTTCAAGATTTAGATACTTATATTGAAACTTCAGAAAAGGCTTCCATTAGCCAACTTTTTGAAACGAAAGGAGAAATATATTTTCGGAAAAAAGAAGCGGTATTGTTACAGAAAATTCTTTCAGAAAATTCAAAATTAATCTTAGCAACCGGCGGTGGAACTCCCTGCTATGGTAATGTAATGAAGGATTTATTTGAAGCTAAAAATACGGTGACAATATATTTAAAATGTTCAGTAGACACGCTTACAAATCGTTTGTGGACAGAAAAAGTAAATCGACCACTCATTGCTCATTTAAACTCAAAGGCTAATTTAAATGATTTTATACGAAAGCATCTTTTTGAAAGAAGTTACTATTATAATCAAGCAGATAAAATTATTACTTGTGATGGTCTTTCAGAAAAAGAAATTGTTGAGAAAATTCTCTTGCAACTATTTTAGGGAAATACTATAATTGTTTTTTGAAAAATCTACCACTACATTTTCGTTAATTGAAGTGGAAAGAGAAATACCTTTAAAATCTGCTTTTACAGGATATTTTTTGTGATTTCGATCTGCCAAAACAGCCGTTTTAAATTGTTTTAAAGGAATATCTAAAAAGTATTTTACGCCATAAATTAAGGTAGTACCAGAGTTAAGAACATCATCTACCAGTACCACCGATTTATTTTCAATTTCAGTTAATTTTAAAGAGGTCTTAACTGTATTAATAGGATTTTTTTTATCCATAGTTACTTCGCATAAAATCACTTTAAACGGCGCTATTTTTTCTACCTGTGTTTTTAGTTTTTTTGCAAGGATAAAACCATTTTCATGAATTCCAGCAATGACAACCTCGGTTTCGTTTACATTAGTTTCATAGATTTGATAAGCCATTCTTCTAATCTTATGGACAATCTCGCGATGATTTAAAATAACTGTGGTTGTTTGCATACGGCAAAGATAATAAATTAGTCTTCGGTTGTGTCTGTAAAATCTTCCAGGTCTCTTCGGTCTTTTTTGGTAGGTCGCCCCACTCCTTTTTTTCGGTAGTACTCCTTAGAATATTTTAAAAGCTCTTGATTTTTAAATGCTTCAGGCGGGGTTGTGTCAACTCTATAAAGGTTAACTAGCTTTGCGCCAACTCGGTTTTCTGGAATATCAATGACTTCAAGAGTATAGTGAATTTGATCTTTTCTAACGGTAATAGTATCGCCAGGGTAAACCTCTCTGGAAGGTTTTACAGTATCGTTATTAACCTTCACAGCCCCTTTTTTACATACCTGGGTTGCGATATTTCGGGTTTTAAAATATCGTGTACACCATAAATATTTATCTACTCGCATATAAAAGCGTTTAAATCTACGTTAAAGCCTCTACAAAAATAGTTGAAAATTGTATCTTGCGCCATCAAAAAATTGAAGATGAAGAAATCTGTTTTTTTACTTTCCATTATTACAGTAGTAATGTTTACTGTGTTTTCTTGTAATAAAAAAGATGACGGTGTTACTTTTGTTCCTGCTAGAGATAGAGGAGAAGAGGCTCCTGTTTCTGTTGCTATTATTGAAGAATACTTACAAACACATTTTTATAATTACGAAGAATTTGCAAATCCACCAGCCGATTTCGATTTCAAAATAAAGTTTGATACGATTGCTGGTGACAATGCAAATAAGATACCTTTAATAAACCAAGTTTCTTCTAAAACTGTCCCAGATCGTGTGGATGAAGGAGTCAATTACACATTATATTATCTCAATGCTCTTGAAGGAGGTGGACAAAAACCCACGTTTGCAGATGTAGTAACGTTACGATATGAAGGAACTTTTTTAAATACTGAATTTACATTATCTCCTTACACAAGCTTATTTGATAGCGCTGCAAGTCCTGTAAGTTTCGATTTAACAGCTGTTGTAAATGGTTTTCAAGATGGAATGATAGAATTTAAAACGTCCCCTACAGGTCCCATTACCAATCCAGACGGTACGGTAAGTTTTGAAAACTATGGAGTGGGTGCTGTTTTTATACCTTCGGGATTAGGTTATTATGTGAGTCCTCCAAACGGTTCTCCAATTCCTTTTTATTCGCAATTAATTTTTACATTTCAATTATATACCACTAGAGTAGGAGATCAAGATGGAGATGGTATTCCTTCATTTTATGAAGATTTAAACGGAAACCAGATAGAGGAAGATGACGATACTGACAGTGATGGACTTCCAAATTATTTTGATACAGATGATGATAATGATGGAAGACCAACAAGTCAAGAAATAACAATTCGTGAATACATTCTAGCCGAAGGTGATCCTTACCCAGAGCTAGGAGCTAACGAATTTGAAGTAAATAATGTCTATAATGAAACTACCATGGAGACCACCATTACCACTTTAGAATATAAAGATGCTAATGAAGATGGTGTGCCAGACTATTTAGACCCCAATATATAAATTAAAAAGTCCCGCAATCTGCGGGACTTTTTGATTAGGGTACAAAAAAAGATATTATTTCCTTGTCATCACCTTCAACGCTGCTTTAGTAATTGCCGCAGCATTTAATCCATATTTTTCCATAAGTTGCTCTGGTGTTCCAGACTCACCAAATGTATCCTGAGTTGCAACTATTTCTTGTGGAGTTGGATTGTTTTGTGCGAGAACTCTAGCAACACTTTCTCCAAGACCACCTAAATAATTATGCTCCTCGGCAGTAACAACACATCCTGTTTTTTTAACGCTATGTAAAATAGCTTCATTGTCTAAAGGTTTTATTGTATGAATGTTAATGACATCGGCAGATATTCCTTGTTCATATAAAGCTTCAGCGGCTTGTAAAGCTTCCCAAACCAAATGACCTGTAGCAATGATTGTAACATCATTACCTTCTTGTAATTGTACTGCTTTCCCTATTTCAAATTTTTGATTTTCAGGAGTAAAATTGGCTACTTTTGGTCTTCCAAAGCGTAAATACACAGGTCCATGATGATCTGCTATAGCAATGGTGGCCGCTTTGGTTTGATTGTAATCACAAGTGTTAATTACCGTCATCCCTGGAAGCATCTTCATCAAGCCAATATCTTCCAATATCTGATGCGTTGCACCATCTTCACCCAACGTTAATCCAGCGTGTGATGCACATATTTTCACATTTTTGTGACTATAGGCAATACTTTGCCGAATTTGATCGTACACTCTTCCGGTGGAGAAATTTGCGAATGTACCGGTAAAAGGAATTTTCCCTCCAATAGTTAAACCAGCGGCTATACCCATCATATTTGCTTCGGCAATTCCTACTTGAAAGAATCGCTCTGGATGGTTTGCCTTAAAATCATCCATTTTTAAGGAACCTGTTAAATCGGCACAAAGGGCAACGACATTAGGGTGAGATTTACCAAGTTCGGTAAGTCCAGCTCCAAAGCCCGAACGCGTATCTTTTTTACCTGAATCTGTATATTTTTTCATTGTGTTTTTTTCCGAATTAATAATCTCCAAGCGTTACTGGATTTTGTGAAAGTGCAATTTCTAGCTGCTCATCGTTAGGCGCTTTTCCGTGCCAATCGTGAGTGTGCATCATAAAGTCAACACCATTCCCCATAACAGTATGTAATAAGACGCAAACAGGTTTCCCTTTTCCAGTTTTGGATTTTGCTGTTTTCATTCCGTTGAGTATGGCTTCAAGATTATTTCCTTCTTTAATTTCCATAACATCCCAGCCAAAAGCTTCAAACTTTCCTTTTAAATTTCCTAACGGAAGGACATTCTCAGTAGAACCATCAATCTGTTGGCCATTGTAATCTACGGTTACAATTAAATTGTCAACTTTATTTCCTGCGGCATACATAATCGCTTCCCAATTTTGTCCTTCTTGTAATTCACCATCACCACATAATGTGTAAACTAGATGTGAATCATTATTCAGTTTCTTTGAAAGTGCTGCCCCAATTGCTACAGAAATTCCTTGCCCTAAAGATCCTGAGGCAATTCGAATGCCCGGAAGTCCTTCGTGTGTTGTTGGATGCCCTTGTAATCTAGAATTTAACAACCTAAAAGTGTTTAATTCATCTACAGAGAAATAGCCAGAACGTGCCAAAACACTATAAAAAACAGGAGAAATATGTCCGTTGGAAAGGAAGAAAATATCTTCTCCTTTTCCATCCATATGAAAACCGTCTTTTCGGTCCATTAATTCTTGGAATAGGGCTACAAAAAATTCGGTGCATCCCAGTGAACCGCCCGGATGGCCCGAATTCACTTTGTGCACCTGTCTTAAAATATCTCTTCGAACTTGAATAACCAAGTCGTTAAGATGTTGCATATCTGGCATAGGGTATTTGTTTTTACAGCTTCAAAAATACCACTTTCAAAAAGTGAGACAAAGTGAAAAATTGAGCAGTTATTAACGATTTAAAGGTTTTAGTTAACAGTTATGAAATTTCTGAATTGGGAAAGTTCAAATCAGAATTTATAAAAGGGTATCTTTGCCAACTGAATTTATAGTTTTTCATGCAATTTACATTAGAAGGAAAAGACGAACAATCTCGAGCTAGAGCAGGCAGTATTAAATTGGATCATGGAATAGTGGAGACTCCTATTTTTATGCCAGTAGGTACCGTTGGAACAGTAAAAGGAGTCCACCAAAAAGAATTGACCGATGAGATTAACCCCGATATTATTTTAGGAAATACTTACCATTTGTACCTAAGGCCTCAGCCAGAAATTCTTGAAAAAGCAGGGGGTTTACATAAGTTTATGAATTGGGATAGAAATATTTTGACTGATAGTGGAGGATATCAAGTCTATTCGCTTTCTGCAAATAGAAAAATAAAAGAGGAAGGCGTAAAATTTAGATCACATATCGACGGAAGTTTCCATTTCTTTACCCCAGAAAATGTCATGGAAATTCAGCGAACCATTGGTGCCGATATTATTATGGCTTTCGATGAATGCACTCCTTATCCTTGTGATTATAATTATGCCAAACGATCGATGCATATGACACATCGTTGGCTAGATCGTTGTATTACTCATCTTGAAAAGCTACCGTTAAAGTATGGATACAATCAAACTTTCTTTCCAATTGTTCAAGGGAGTACTTATAAAGACCTTAGGAAACAATCTGCAGAATATATCGCATCTGTTGGAGCGGCAGGAAATGCTATTGGTGGACTTTCAGTAGGAGAGCCTGCCGAAGAAATGTATGAAATGACCGAAGTAGTAACTGCAATTCTACCCGAAGATAAACCCCGTTATCTAATGGGAGTAGGAACACCTATCAATATTCTCGAAAATATTGCGTTGGGTATAGATATGTTCGACTGTGTGATGCCAACCCGGAATGGAAGAAACGGAATGCTTTTTACAGCAAACGGCACCATAAATATTAAGAATAAAAAGTGGGAAGATGATTTTTCAGAAATTGATGAAATGGCAATTACTTGGGTAGATACTGCATATAGTAAGGCATATTTAAAACACTTATTTTCAGTAAATGAAATGCTGGGAAGACAAATTGCAACCATTCATAATTTAGGATTTTATCTATGGTTGGTTCGCGAAGCCAGAAAGCATATATTAGCTGGAGATTTTACCACTTGGAAAAACACCATGGTCCGTAATATGGACAAAAGACTGTAATGTTAAGCATACTAGACAGATACATTTTACGAAAGTATTTAGGGACATTTATTCTCTTATTATTGCTTTTTATCCCTATTGGGATTACCATTAATCTTGCCGAGAAAATTGATAAAATTCTAGCCAACGAAGTACCTTTTATTCAGGTAGCGATTTACTATTTAGATTTTACGGTGTATTTCGCTAATTTGTTATTTCCACTGTTTTTGTTTTTATCCATTATTTGGTTTACATCGAAGTTAGCTAATAATACCGAGGTAATTGCTTTTCTAAGTAGTGGCGTTTCTTATTATCGATTTTTAAGACCTTATCTTATTGGTGCAACCATAGTATGCGTTGGCGCTTTTTTTCTGGGAAATTATTTAGCACCTTCGGCAAGTGACGGTTTTAATGAGTTTAGTTACAAATACCTCAATAAAAGTAAAGGTAAAGATAGAGAACAAGCTAATGTGTACCGACAGATTAATGACAACGAATACATTTACGTGAGTTATTTTAATGTAAAGGAAAAGTCTGGAAATAATTTCTCTTTGGAACATTTTGATGGAAATAAAATGACCTACAAACTAGCGGCGAATAGAATTGTGTATAACGATGAAGATTCCACTTATACCTTATTTAATTATAGCAAAAGATTTATTGGAGAAAGAGAAGATTCTATCGTTTCGGCTCCTAAAAAAGATACCATTTTCCCTTTTGAAATCGAAGATTTAACACCAGTGGCTTACATTGCTGAAACACTTAATTTCACTGAATTAAATAAATTTATTGCCAGAGAAAAAGCCAAAGGTTCTTCCTATATAAATAGGTACGAGGTGGTACGTTACAAACGTTGGAGTTTACCCGTTTCTGCCTATATTTTAACTATTATAGCAGTGGCCGTTTCTTCAGTAAAAAGAAGAGGCGGAATGGGAATCAACTTAGCCATTGGTATTGGAATAGGAATGATTTTCGTTTTCTTCGATAAAATCTTCGGTACCATAGCAGAGCAGAGTACTTTTTCTCCTTTTTTAGCGACTTGGTTTCCTAATTTTGTTTTCGGTATTTTAGCCATATACCTTCTCCGAAATGCGAAACGATAAACTTCTTAATTATCTGCACCTCCATTTTATTGTTTTTATTTGGGGATTTACTGCTGTTATAGGAGCATTAATTTCGTTAGACGCAATTCCATTAGTATGGTATCGTATGGGAATAGCAAGCATTTTGGTGGTTTTGTATATTATTATTGCCAAAAAGAAAGTTCGGTTTCCACGGAAAGTTTTATTCGGGTTTTTTATTGCTGGATTGATTATAGCAGTCCATTGGCTCACTTTTTTTGGCGCTATTAAAGTTTCCAATGTTTCTGTTACGTTAGCTATTATGTCTACTGGCGCATTTTTCACTTCATTGTTGGAGCCACTTTTTTTCAGAAGAAAAATTATTTATTACGAAATGATCTTCGGTTTAATTGCAGTGGTTGGGCTCTTTATTATTTTTCAAGCCAGTATGGAATATTTCTGGGGAATAATTTTAGCACTCATTTCTGCCTTTTTAAGTGCTTTGTTTTCAGTAATCAATGGAAATTATGCAAAGCGCTATGAAGCATCTGTCATTTCAATGTATGAGCTCATCTTTGGAGTGTTATGCATAACGGTGTATCTTTTAATTTCAGGTGATTTTAGTACCGATTTCTTTAAGATTTCCACTTCAGATTGGTGGTATCTATTTTTATTAGCCTCAGTTTGTACAGCCTATGCATTTATAGCATCGATTCACGTGATGCGCTGGTTATCACCTTTTACGGTTATGCTTACAATTAATTTAGAACCCGTTTATGGAATAGTTTTAGCATTGTGGATTTTAGGGGATTCAGAAAACATGAGTCCACAGTTTTACTATGGGGCTCTCATCATTTTAGCCACTGTTATTCTAAATGGGATTCTTAAAATGAAAGCTTACAGAAAAAGCAAAGAAATACCCTTAAGCTAATTTCAAAATTTTATATTTGTAGTTCACAACAATCAAACTTCAGCAAGAGAAATTATGGAATATCTTGATTTTGAATTGCCAATTAAAGAATTGCAGGAACAGTATGATAAAGCCTGTCTCATTGGAGAGGAAAGCGATGTAGATGTATCCAATACCTGCAAGCAAATTGAAAAAAAATTAGTCGAAACCAAAAAGGAGATTTATAAAAATTTAACCCCTTGGCAACGTGTACAGTTATCGAGGCACCCAGACCGTCCCTATACTATGGATTATATAAAAGCCATTTGTGGGGATTCTTTTTTGGAACTACACGGAGATCGAGGTTTCAAAGATGATAAAGCCATGGTTGGCGGACTTGGTAAATTAGGTGACCAAAGCTATATGTTCATAGGTCAACAAAAAGGATATAATACTAAAACTCGTCAATACCGAAACTTTGGGATGGCAAATCCAGAGGGATATCGAAAAGCATTACGCTTAATGAAATCTGCAGAAAAATTTGGAATCCCTGTGGTGACTTTAATTGATACTCCTGGCGCGTATCCTGGGCTTGAAGCTGAGGAACGTGGACAAGGTGAAGCCATTGCTCGAAATATTCTTGAAATGACCAAATTGGAAGTTCCCATAATAGTCGTTATTATAGGAGAAGGAGCCAGTGGAGGTGCCTTAGGAATTGGTGTTGGAGATCGAGTATTAATGATGGAAAATACATGGTATTCTGTAATTTCTCCAGAAAGCTGTTCTTCAATTTTATGGCGAAGCTGGGAGTTTAAAGAACAAGCTGCGGAAGCCCTGAAATTAACAGCTGCGGATATGAAAAAATTGAAGCTAATCGACCAAATTGTAAAGGAACCATTAGGGGGTGCGCACAGTGATAAAAAAGGAGCCTACATTGTCGTTGCAAAAGCAATTGAAAAAGCATTTAATGAATTGAAGAACTTATCCCCAACAGATTTGGTTGAAAAACGAATGGAAAAATATTCCGAAATGGGAGAGTTTAAAAGCTAATTCCAGCAATACCAACACTTTTCAAAAAACCGATAATTCTGTATCGGTTTTTTTTGTGGTTATTAACAATATTTTTAACTTGTTAACAGTTCAATTGTTGAAGGATGGTGAACAGCTAATTCAAAAAAAAGCCCGTTGCACTTAACAATTTATTTACATTCGCTATATGGAAAAAGTACAACCTCAAACCTCATATTCTAGCCGTTCGGCTCAGGTAATTTCTTTGGAAAAGGGAAAATTACCACCACAAGCTGTTGATTTAGAGGAGGTTGTACTTGGAGCAATGATGATTGATAAAAAAGGAGTCGATGAGGTAATCGATATTCTTCATCCCGAAGTTTTCTATAAAGAAGCGCATCAAAACATTTTCGAAGCAATTTACAAACTCTTCCAAAGTAGTGAACCTGTTGACTTATTAACGGTTTCGGCGCAATTAAAAAAGGAAAAAAAGCTCGATATCATAGGGGGGGAGTTTTACCTCATTCAATTGACCCAAAAAGTGTCATCTTCGGCACATATCGAATTCCACGCGAGAATTATTCTTCAGAAATACATTCAGCGAAGTTTAATAAAAATTTCGAACGAAATAATTGAAGACTCCTACGACGAAGGAACCGATGTTTTCGATTTACTTGATACCGCAGAATCAAAATTATACGAAGTCACGCAAGGTAATCTGAAACGTTCTTCAGAAACCGCTCAGAGTCTAGTGATTCAGGCTAAAAAACGCATTGAAGAGATTGCTAATAAAGAAGGGCTTTCGGGAATTCCTTCAGGATTTACCCAAGTAGATAAATTAACTTCTGGTTGGCAACCTAGTGATTTGGTTATTATAGCAGCGCGTCCAGGTATGGGTAAAACTGCGTTAACCTTGTCTATGGCAAGAAATATGGCGGTGAATTATAATATTCCTGTAGCTTTTTTCTCTTTGGAAATGTCTTCAGTACAGTTAATCACGCGTTTAATTTCTTCGGAAACAGGTCTTTCTTCTGAAAAACTGCGTACAGGAAACCTTGAAAAGCACGAGTGGGAGCAATTAAATGTGAAGGTTAAAGGACTGGAAACGGCTCCACTTTTCATTGATGACACGCCGTCACTTTCTATATTTGATCTTCGGGCTAAAGCGCGTCGATTAGCATCACAACACGGCATTAAATTGATTATGGTGGATTACCTTCAATTAATGACCGCTGGTGGAAGCCAAAAAGGAGGGAATCGTGAGCAAGAAATATCCACTATTTCTCGAAACTTAAAAGCACTCGCAAAAGAATTAAACGTTCCTGTTATTGCGTTATCGCAGCTTTCTCGTGCTGTGGAAACTCGTGGAGGAAGCAAACGACCCTTGTTAAGTGACCTTCGTGAATCGGGAGCGATAGAGCAGGATGCCGATATTGTATCGTTTATCTATCGTCCAGAATATTACAAAATTGACGAATGGGATGATGAAGAACGTACGCCAACTGCTGGCCAGGCAGAGTTTATTGTAGCCAAGCACCGTAATGGTGGCTTGGATGAAATACGATTAAAATTTGTAGGTCATTTAGGTCGTTTTGAAAATCTAGAAATGTTCGATTTCCCAACCGAAATTCATTCACGAATGAATGCAGCGGCAAACGATGATACATTTAAAACAACCGATTTGCCTTCTCCAGATGAAGCTTTTGGAAGCTCAATGAACGATGATGTTACACCAAGTGATGGGGATGATGGCGTTCCTTTTTAAAATTTATTTCTAAAAAGCAGCCAATTTGGCTCAAAATTTGAGTTTATTCCCGCAAAAGCGGGAATCTTTATTTTAGAAAGTTCTCTTAGGTTTTCTTACATTTAGACTATGATTTCAAGAGTTATAATTTTCCTTTTTCTATTTCTATTCAGCTATCAAGGCTATGCCTCTTATATTTTAATTCCTATGGATGCCGAAGGCCAAGCCGAGCATTTAAAAGCTTATGGAATTACCTATTGGGTATTGGAAAAACAGATGAAGGCCAAATGGTTATTAAACTATCGCGGTGGTTCTTTTTTATTGCCCGATACCGAAGCTATTCGAAAAGAGTGTCAAATACGAGGCGTCTCTTTTGAAGTGATAAGCGATGCGCAAACCAATCAAATTTTAGAAGAAATAAGCAGTCCGTCTCAAAATATGGAGGCGGTAGTGTTGGAAAAAGCACCTAAAATTGCAGTGTATTCTCCTCCCGGGAATCAGCCTTGGGATGATGCGGTGACCATGGTACTTACTTATGCCGAAATTCCGTACACAACCATTTATGATGAAGAAGTATTAACTGACCAATTGTTATTGTACGATTGGTTGCATTTACATCACGAAGATTTCACTGGGCAATATGGAAAGTTTTACCGTGCGTATCGTACCGCACCATGGTATATTGAACAAAAAAGAGATGCCGAAGCATTAGCAGCAAAACTAGGGTATAGTAAAGTTTCGGAAGAAAAAAGAGATGTCGCACTTAAAATTCGGGATTATGTTGTGGGTGGCGGATTTATGTTTGCCATGTGTAGCGCTACCGATAGTTTTGATATTGCTTTAGCAGCCGAAGGAGTAGATATTTGCGAACCTATGTTTGACGGTGACCCAAGCGAATCTGGTTATCAAAGTAAAATTGACTATAATAGAACCTTTGCGTTTAAAGATTTTACGTTAGAACGTAGCCCTAATGTCTATGAATTTTCTTCCATAGATGTAACGACGACACGAAATATTAATCGCAATACAGATTATTTTACGCTAATGGACTATTCGGCTAAGTGGGATCCCATTCCGTGCATGTTAGTGCAAAATCACACAGCTTTAGTAAAAGGATTTATGGGGCAAACTACGGCATTTAATCCTAATGAGGTTAAATCTACGGTTTTGGTGATGGGTGAAAATAAAAGCAACGGCGAAGCGCGTTACATTCACGGTATTCGAGGAAAAGGCTTCTTTACTTTTTATGGCGGTCACGATCCGGAGGATTATCAGCATCGAGTAGGGGATGCCAAAACCGAATTGGCACTACATCCCAATTCACCAGGCTACAGACTAATATTAAACAATGTATTGTTCCCAGCAGCGAAGAAGAAAAAGCAGAAAACATAAATACAAAAAACCCGCTCATTGAGCGGGTTTTTTTAGCGAAATAAGATTGTTATTAAATAGGCTTCCGCCTTATTTTACTTTGTTTACAATGGCTTCAAAAGCTTCTGGGTGGTTCATTGCTAAATCGGCAAGAACTTTACGGTTCAATTCGATATCGTTAGCTTTTACTGCTCCCATAAATTTTGAATAAGACATTCCGTGTTGACGTGCACCCGCATTAATACGAGTGATCCATAACGCACGGAAATTTCTTTTCTTGGCACGACGGTCTCTGTAAGAATATTGCATCGCTTTTTCAACAGCGTTTTTAGCAACAGTCCATACATTTTTACGTCTTCCAAAGTAACCTTTGGCTTGCTTAAGCACCTTTTTTCTTCGGGCTCTTTTTGCAACTGAATTTACTGATCTTGGCATAATTTTAATTGTTTTTTGTAGCAGGCGACTTTTCTACTTGTACTTTGTGCTCTATAGCTTTAGCGATAGAGTAGCCCAACTCCAGGGTTATTAATTTGTTTTAACCGGTTAAGCAATTACTTCAAACGAAGCATTTGTTTAACATTACTCTCGTCACTCTTGTGTACAACAGTGTCGTGAGTTAAAGCTAGCTTACGTTTTTTCGACTTCTTTGTTAAGATGTGACTTTTAAACGCATGCTTTCTTTTAATCTTACCAGTACCTGTTAGCTTGAAACGCTTTTTAGCACTAGATTTTGTTTTTTGTTTAGGCATTTTTCCTACGTTTTAATTTACTTCGCTTTATTGTAATCTTCAGTTTTATAACTAAAGAATTATTTCTTTTTTGGAGCAATGAACATGGTCATTCGCTTTCCTTCTAGTTTAGGCATTTGTTCTACCTTACCATATTCTTCTAGATCCTGAGCCAATCGTAACAACAAAATTTCTCCTTGATCCTTATAGATTATTGAACGACCTTTAAAGAAGACATATGCTTTAAGCTTTGCTCCTTCTTTCAAGAATTTAATACCGTGTTTTTTCTTGAAATCGTAATCGTGGTCATCGGTATTAGGACCAAATCTAATTTCTTTTACAATTACTTTTGTTGCTTTAGACTTAAGGGCTTTTTCTCTTTTCTTTTGTTCGTAAACAAATTTTTTGTAGTCCATCACTTTACATACAGGTGGTTCTGCATTAGGTGATATCTCTACCAGGTCCGATTCTAATTCTTCAGCAATTTCGAGTGCTCTTTTAATAGGATAAACTCCAACTTCAACATTGTCTCCTACGAGACGTACTTCTTTTGCACGAATCTTTTCGTTAATCTTGTGTTGGTCTTCCTTAATAACTCTTGCTGGTCCTCGGGATCTTTTTCTTCTTATTGCTATGGCTTATAGGGTTTTAATTAAACTTTATTTAAATTCTTTTATATCTTTTTTTACTTCGGTTTGAAGCATTTCAGAAAATTCTGAAACTGTCATGGCTCCTAAATCTCCTTCACTGTGTCTTCGTACAGAAACCGTACCATCTTTTTCTTCTTGCTCTCCAACTATTAACATATAAGGGATTTTGTTCATTTCTGCTTCCCTTATCTTCTTGCCAATAGTTTCGTTGCGGTTGTCAACGAGGGCGCGAATTTCGTCATTTTCAAGCAAATTTAAAACTTTTTCTCCGTATTTCTCATATTTCTCACTTAATGTCAGGATGCATACTTGTTCTGGCATCAGCCATAATGGGAAATTACCTCCAGTATGCTCTAACAAAATAGCAATAAATCGCTCCATACTGCCAAAAGGTGCTCGGTGAATCATAACAGGCCTGTGAAGCTCATTGTCATTGCCTTTGTAAGTGAGTTCGAATCGTTCTGGCAAGTTATAATCGACCTGAATGGTACCTAATTGCCAACTCCTTCCTAAGGCATCTTTTACCATAAAGTCCAATTTTGGACCATAAAAAGCAGCTTCACCTTCCACTATAATATAATCTAATTTTTTATCTTCAACAGCATTGAGGATTGCTTTTTCAGCTTTTTCCCAATTTTCAAGGTTTCCAATATATTTTTCAGGTTTCTTTGGATCTCTAATTGATACTTGTGTGGTAAAGTTTTCAAATCCTAATGACCCAAAAACATAAAGCACTAAATCGATTACCTCTTTAAATTCTTTATCCAGTTGGTCTGGGGTACAAAAAATGTGCGCATCATCTTGTGTAAATCCCCTTACACGTGTTAATCCGTGTAATTCTCCACTTTGTTCATAGCGATATACAGTACCAAATTCTGCAAAACGTTTTGGTAAATCTTTATAAGACCAAGGCTTGCTATTGTAGATTTCACAGTGATGTGGGCAGTTCATGGGTTTTAGCATAAACTCTTCTCCTTCGTTGGGAGTCTGAATTGGCTTAAAACTATCTTCCCCATATTTTGCGTAATGTCCAGAAGTTACATAAAGCTCCTTTTGACCAATATGTGGCGACACCACCATTTCGTATCCAGCTTTCTTTTGTGCTGCTTTCAGAAAATTTTCTAATCGTTCCCTAAGAGCGGCACCCTTTGGAAGCCATAACGGAAGGCCTTGTCCAACTCGTTGAGAAAAAGTAAATAACTCTAACTCTTTCCCCAGTTTTCTATGATCTCTTTTCTTAGCCTCTTCGAGTAATTCAAGATGTTCTGTTAAGTCTTTTTGTTTTGGAAAACTAATTCCATATACACGAGTAAGTTGTTTGTTGTTTTCATCACCTTTATAATAGGCTCCTGCAACACTTAAAATTTTAACTGCTTTTACAATACCTGTGTTAGGAATATGTCCTCCACGGCATAAATCGGTAAATGTGTCATGGTCACAAAAAGTAATATCGCCATCTTCAAGTCCTTCAATAAGGTCGACTTTATATTCGTTTTTACCTTTATAATAGGAAAGTGCGTCGGCTTTACTTACAGAACGCATTTTAAAATCATGTTTTCCTCGTGCTATTTCTAGCATTTTATCTTCAATGGTTTTGAAGTCTTTTTCAGAAATGGTTTCATCTCCTAAGTCAACATCATAATAAAAACCTTTATCAATTGCTGGTCCTACCCATAACTTCACGTTTGGGTATAATTCTTCTAGCGCCTGAGCCAAAATGTGAGCTGTTGAATGCCAAAAAGCTTTCTTTCCCTCATCATTGTTCCAAGTATACAGCACCAAACTTCCATCTTCATTTAATGGAGTAGTAGACTCTATAATAGTATCATTAAAAGAAGCGGAAATTACATTACGCGCAAGTCCTTCACTTATGCCTTTAGCAACATCCATAGGAGTACTTCCTTTGTCATACTTTTTTACACTTCCGTCAGGTAGAGTAATTGCAATCATTTTTTCTGAAAATTAAGTGGCAAAGATACTATTACTTAATTCGTTTTACAATAGCTCTATGAATACTTTTAAAGCAGGTGTTTTATGATTTTATTGAAATAGATATAATATATAGGTAATAGGTTTTTTCTTAACAATATAATGACGGTTATTATTGCGTATCAAGCATTTAAAAAAATAGATGAAAAAATCATTAAAAAAGATTGAAAATATGTTTGCGGATGTGATAAACCAAATTATATTTGCACCCGCTTTGAAAGAGAAAATTAGTTCAATCTGAATAAAGCATAAGTTCTTTTTAAAAAATATTTTAAAAACTATTGCAGGGTAAAAAAATAGTATTACATTTGCACCCGCAAAAAGGATGAGTGAATTAAAAACACAAGTTTCGAAGTAGCGAAAAAGTTATATAAAGAGTTCATTGATATATTGAAATTGACAGCGTAGAAGATGGTTCATTAAGATGAATTATTTTCAGACGAAAATTAAACTAGACTAAGTAGAATACCTGAGATTTTTTTGAGGGCTTTTTGTTGTGA
>JAXMNU010000005.1:0-290051 GCA_034670265.1 Flavobacteriaceae bacterium
TACCATGATAACTCACGACCAAATCTGGATCACCGCCAGTTAAATTATCATCAGCCATACTCAAATCAAACTCCAAAAAACCATCGTTGTCATCATCGCATAAAATTAAAGGATCGGGGTTGGGGTTGATTGTTGTAGGTGGAGGAGCAAATTCAACAAAAACTTCTCCTTCAGTTTCACAACCAGCAGCACCACCAAAGGTTACTATCAATTTATAATTACCTGTTTGAGTTATATCTACTGTGGGACCTGTTTCAGCTGGCACGAAGGGTACAAACACTCCAGACCCAATAGGGTCTTCATATTGCCACTCGTAAGTTGTGCCATTAGGTACATCTAGCTCTGGCGCAAGTGTAAATGTTTCGCCTTCACATCGGGCAGCATTATTTGCTATGGTTAAATCAATTCCTAAATCAACATCACCAATATTAAAAGAACCAGCTTCAAGAAAAACGGCAATATCAAAAGCTGTATCTGATTCATCTGCTATTACCAATTTAATAGTGTATGGATTCCCTACAATGACATCACCCATCGCAGTAAGCTGAACCGTTTGACCATTAAAATCTATAGCTGCTAAGTTTTGATCATTAAAAGGTAAAAAGTTATATTTATCAAAATATTCTTCATTAACAGCGGGACATTGTCCAACAACTTCAGGTCGAATGTTTGTTACCTCAATAGGAATTGCCGTACCAGGTAGCACTGCTAGATTCTGAACAACACCCGTAACTTGATCTGTAAGAATAAAAGCAAAGGCATCAGAAAAAGTACACTCAAAATTTTGATTGTATTCTTCAGAAGCCATGATAAAATCAAAGCTTATCTGAGGGATTAAAGGTGTAAAATCAAATTGAATCCAAGAGGCATTATTAGTATTGGTTGCAGTTGTGTTGGCTTCTAAATCTGCATCGCCAGGCCACCCAATACCTCCGTCACTATGAACCACTAAATTGGGTCCAGGGGCATTTGCTACATTTCCAGATGTTAAAATAATTCCTGAATCGAATGGGAAATCTGAACCATTTCTATCGAAAGCGCCAATACCGTTATCATCACCAAAATTAGTCCCTGTACTTTGACTAAAATTTGAAACATCTGCACAGGTTCCACTAATCAAGATATCCTCTACAAGCTGTTGAGTTGTAAGGGTTTCATCAACTGTAATTTGACCATACCCAAACCATGATAAAAGCACTAAGATGGGGAGTAAAAGTCTTTGCATAAATAGGTTGTTAATTGCCAAATATATTGAATACTGTTGTTTTCTTTCATATTTTTGCAAAAAAAAGCGACAAAATGGAAGATTTTAACATTGCTATTCAACCCACTAAGAACGAAAATATTGTTAAATTTATTGCAAATTCTTTCCTGACAGGGGCTGAGAGCTTTGAGTTTAAAAATATTGATGAAGCAAAAAATAGCCCATTAGTCCAGCAATTATTCCACCTTCCTTTTGTAAAAACAGTGTATGTTTCGCAAAATTTTATTGCCATAGAAAAATACAGCATCGTAGACTGGGTAGACGTTCAGGAAGAAGTTGGCGCATCAATAAAAGTATATTTGGAAAGCGGCAAACCTGTTATTATATCTTCTGAAAATGTTAAGAAAATCCCTGTGACTGTCTATGCAGAAAGCACCCCAAATCCTTCGGTTATTAAGTTTGTAGCAAATAAGCCTTTGACAGAGGGTACTTTTGAGTTTAAAAGCATTGATGACACTGCCTCTGCGCCAATTGCACGGGAGCTCTTTAGCTTCCCATTTGTGAAAGAGGTTTTTATTCATTCAAATTACATATCCATTACAAAATACGATATTGTTTCGTGGGAAGAAATTACCATGGAATTAAGAGAGTTCCTGAAGAAATATCTTGAGGAAGGAAAAACCATTTTTTCTGACGGAATCCTTCAGAATAACACTTCAAAACAAAAAGATTCTGCTTCTGAAATTTCTGAAAACAACAATCATACTGCATTTGAAAAAGAGATTATTTCAATTTTAAACGAATATGTAAAACCCGCCGTAGCAAGTGATGGTGGGCATATCGCTTTTGAATCTTATAACGAAGATTCAAAAACTGTTCGAGTCTTATTACAAGGTGCGTGTAGTGGATGCCCATCTTCTACTTTTACACTTAAAAATGGTATTGAGAATATGCTCAAGGAAATGCTGAATGACCAATCATTAAAAGTGGAAGCTATTAACGGGTAGATTTTTTCTAAAAAGTGGTATTCTAACTTATTTTTCTTATTTTAAGGTATTAATCATAAATATCTTAAAATATGGCCATTTTAAAAGTAATTGAAGTATTAGCAAATTCTAATACTAGCTGGGAAGAGGCAACACAAAATGCAGTTAAACACGCTTCAAAAAGTGTAAAACACATTCGGTCTGTATATGTTCAAGAACAAAGTGCAATAGTTGACGGTGATAATGTAACAGAATATAGAGTAAATGTTAAAATAACATTCGAGGTTAAATAATACATTTGTTAAATCTTACTTTCCTACGCTTTTGAATGTTCAAAAGCGTATTTTTGTTTTTATTTTTTACTATGCAAAAACTTATTCTATTTACACTTTTAGGAAGCTTATTTCTATCGTGTAATTCTTCAAAAAAAGACCCTTTGGAAACTCATAAATACACCAACGACTTAATTAACGAAACCAGCCCCTATTTGCTGCAACACGCCCATAATCCAGTAAACTGGAAGCCTTGGAACCAGAAAACATTGGACGAGGCAAAACAAAGTAAAAAATTGATGGTTATAAGTGTGGGCTATGCCGCCTGTCATTGGTGCCATGTAATGGAACGTGAAAGTTTTGAAGACTCAACTGTAGCGGCAGTAATGAATAAGCATTATATCTCTGTAAAAGTAGATCGCGAAGAACGCCCAGATGTTGACCAAACCTATATAAATGCAGTGCAATTAATGACTGGAAATGCTGGGTGGCCTCTCAATGTCATCACACTTCCCGACGGGCGTCCGGTATATGGTGGGACCTACTTTAAAAAAGAAGATTGGATAACTGCTTTGGAACAATTGCAACAATTATACGAAGAAGAACCTCAAAAGTTAATAGACTATGCAGCCCAACTTGAAGAAGGAATAAAAAGTCTTGA
Source organism: Flavobacteriaceae bacterium (assembly GCA_034670265.1). Taxonomy (GTDB): domain Bacteria; phylum Bacteroidota; class Bacteroidia; order Flavobacteriales; family Flavobacteriaceae; genus Halomarinibacterium. The sequence continues at coordinate 3,124 of JAXMNU010000005.1, forward strand.
TTTAGTTGCTCTTAATACTAATGAAATTGATTTCTCTAAAGTTGATTTAAAACCTATTCTTGAAAAATGGGAAAACAGCCTTGACACTGTTTATGGTGGCAGCAGAGGTGCACCAAAATTTATGATGCCTAATCAATTATCTTTTTTCTTACGGTATGCTCATAAAAATGATGATAAATTTCTTGAAAATTATGTGAATCTTACGCTACAAAAAATGGCTTTTGGAGGTCTTTACGATCAAGTTGAAGGTGGTTTTTCCAGATATAGTACCGATGAGAAATGGCATGTTCCTCATTTTGAAAAAATGCTTTACGATAACGCTCAATTAGTGAGTTTGTACAGTAACGCTTATGCAGTTACTAAAAATCCACTTTATAAAACTGTAGTTGAAGAAACCCTCTCTTTTGTTGCTACTGAATTAACAAATAAAGAAGGTGCTTTTTACTCCTCACTTGATGCAGATAGCTTAAATGAAGAAGGAGATCTTGTGGAAGGTGATTACTATACTTTTGAAAAAGAAAAATTACAGAGCATTATTCTAAAAAATGATTGGACTCTATTTGAAGACTATTACAATATCAATAGTTACGGGAAATGGGAAGCCGAAAATAATTATGTGCTAATTAGAAAACAAACCGATGAAGCTTTTGCTGTAAAACACAATATTGATTTGCCAACACTTTCTAAAAAAAAGAAAGAATGGAATAAAATCCTACGTGAACATAGAAATACAAGACCTAAGCCGCGACTTGACGATAAAACTCTAACATCCTGGAATGGCCTTATGATAAAGGGATATGTTGATGCCTATAAGGTTTTTAAGAATGAAGTATACTTGAAAGCTGCAGTAACTAATGCAAACTTTATACTTTCAAAACAGTTACAATCTAACGGCGCCTTATACCATAATTACAAAGATGGGAAAAGCAGTATTAATGGGTATTTAGAAGATTATGCTTCGGTTATTGAAGCCTTCATTGCGCTATATGAAGTAACTCTTGATACAAAATGGATTGAAACAGCAGATAAACTTTCAGAATATGCTTTCAAAAATTTCTTCGATGAAGAAAATCATATGTTTTATTTTACTTCAAAAGAAGATGCCGAAATTATTTCTAGAAGTTTTGAATATCGAGACAATGTTATTTCTGCTTCAAATTCAATCATGGCAAAAAACCTGTCTGTTTTAGCGCATCATTTCGATAATGAAAAATATGCTACAACAGCTTTGCAAATGCTTAAAAATGTACAGCCCGAATTGGAGAAATATCCTTCAGGTTTTGCCAATTGGATGGATCTTTTACTCAACTACCAATCTAAGTATTATGAAATTGTGGTGGTGGGTGAAAATACTTTTGAAAAAATTTCAGAATTCAACCAAAAATACATTCCCAATAAGCTAATTGCTGGCGCAACAAAATCTTCAAATCTTCCTTTATTAAAAGAAAGGTATGTTGAGGGTAGAACGTTAATTTATGTATGCGTTAACAATACGTGTAAACTACCGGTAGAAAATGTAAACGACGCCATGGGCTTTTTAACAAAATAGGCCCCATTAGCATTCAGAAAAAACATTTCCTTAACATTTATGTATGTTGATAATTGTTATATTCGCAACTTCTATTGAAAACCTCACTTATCGTTTTATATAAAATTCGAAGATGTTTTCTTTACTTACATAAGCATTACGCTTACTTTTAAAACATATTTAACCAAATAAATCACTATGCAGAAGTTACTTTTAACCCTATTACTTTTTACAATTTCTTTTGGAAGTTTTGCACAAATGGAAACTGAAGAGGAAACTAAAAATAAATATCTTACCAATGTTCCTATTACAATAAATTCTGAAGCTATTAATTATTCAGGCTCTGCTTATGAAAATGAAAACTTTGTATTAGGTAATATTTATAAAAGCGGAAGAATTGTGGCAAGCAATGTAGCCTTACGCTATAATGCACTTCGTGATGAGATTGAAGTAAAAGCATCTTTAGATGCATCAAACTCAACTGCAAAAGTAATGATGCGAAATCCAGACATCTATGTTAAGATGCTAAACAATGTTTTTGTGTACGCCGCACCTAAAGAAGGTGTAGATAGACCTGGGTATTTTTTGGTATTATTTGAAGGTGAAAATGCAGATTTATACAAAAAAATATCTAAAGAATTTATAGAAGGAATGGCTGCCACTACCTCATTAACTCGAGACATTCCAAGTAGTTATAAAGAAAAAGAAGCTTATTTTTTATTAAACAAAAAAGCAAATACGTTTCAGGAGTTTCCAAGTTCAAGAAATGCAAAATTTGGGCTTTTTGATGACAAGAAAAAGGAACTAAAAAATTACTCCAAAGAAGAAAAACTGAACATTAATAAGGAATATGCTTTAGTTAAGCTTGTAAAATATTACAACACTTTATAGTATTTAAAACATACTTCATTTATAAAAGCATTGAACTATTCAATGCTTTTTTTTGTTATTCTATTAATAGTTTTATAAGTTTATAAGTATAAGCCAATATAATTTTTGAATAATGAAACAACTAAGTATTCTTTTACTTATATTCAGTTATATAAGCACTTTTGCTCAAGAAACTGTTGTTAAAGACAATTCTTCCAGATCATCTTCGTCAAATTATTCTAATAAAGTAACCTATTATAAAGTTAATGAAGGAGATGTAATTATTTTAAATGATGACACAATTGGCACTCCATATTTATTTGAGGAATTTCAACTTGGATCTATATTTGTTTATGATGAAGAGACTGTAAATAATATTGCTATAAAATACAATGCCTATAACGATGTTTTTTTTATTAAACCGTCCCTAAACTCTCCTAATACCGAAGCACAAGGAATAACAAAGTCTATTGATCTTAAAATAAAGCTCGGCGATAAACTTTTTGTTGCCTTACCAAGTATGGATAACAGGGGTGATCTCCAATATTATGAAGTTTTATCTAGTGGGGAAAAAGGTAAATTATTAAAGAAAAATAGTAAATTATACAAAGAGCGTATAGAAGCCACTACTTCTCTAACTAGAGATGTTCCCGCTACTTTTAAAGACCAAACCACGTATTATTTCCAACATAAAAATGGAGATTTTTCAGAATTACCTACTTCTAAAAAGAAATTTATTGCTGTCTTTGAGGTTGATAAGAAAAAAGTAACTGCAATTATTAAAGAGAATAAGCTTAATATTAAAAATGAATTGGATTTAATTAAATTCTTTAAACTCTATGAATCTATTTAAAATAATTACAGCCACATTACTTTTGTCTTTACCAATAAGTTTTTTTGGACAAAATGATAATTTCTACACCAAAATTCAGGAAAAGAAAATAAGAGGAGAACAGTATTGGGATTCCTTTAAGCTCTATGAAGAGGCTTTAGAAAATGCCGAAGGCTCACCCTACGCAAATCCAGATTTTCTACCTGGAAGACTTTATAAAGGCAAAGAAACAGTTTCAAACATTATGTTTTTGAGATATAATGCAATGTCTGATGAAATAGAAGTTAAACCTACTGAAGGATCCTCAACTATTCAAACTATTATAAAAGACCCAGAAATATTTGCCAAGGTAGGTGACGAAATGTATATGTATGTAGATAGCGTAAACCCAGATGAAAAAGGAGGTTACTTTAAAATTGTAAAAGACTTACAAACCTACGATTTAGTTAAAAAAGTAGAAGTTACCTTTGAAGAAGCTAAGTTTGCTAAAACATCGTATGATAAAAGTACTAGAGCACAGTTTATTGCAGAAACAACCTATTACTTAACAGATGACCGTGGCACTTTTTATGAGTTGCCAAATTCAAAAGCCAAGATTCTAAAAGTAATGGCTAAAAAGAAAAATGAGATAAAAGCTTTTATGAGAAAAGGAAATATCGATGTTTCAAAAGAAGATGACCTATCAAGACTAGTGACGTATTTTAATTCCTTGCTATAATTAAGTCTTAATAAAATCTTTTAAATAAAAGGGTTCAAAATAAGCAACATCTTCAAAATTACGTTGCTTAAATTTTTCATTTGCTAACAAACTCATTTGTAGTGCAGAAGGTAACTTTCCTTCCACAAATTTTGCATTAGGATGGTTGCAAATTTCTTTGAATTTCTCTACTCCGTTACCAATAAAAGTAACTGTACCCTTTTCGAGATATTCTGAAAATGAGTTTTCATTTAAAACTTCTGCCTTTGTCTTTCTTATTTCTATTTTTTCAAAATCATAAACCGAAGCATATACTTCCATTCTTCGAGCATCTAACATTGGAATAATAAAATCTGTTTTGCTTTCTACTTGCATTGCTAAAGACTGTAAAGTTGGGATGGAAATCAACGGTTTTTCTAAAGAATAACACAATCCTTTTGCCGAAGAAACCCCTATTCTTAGACCCGTATAAGAGCCTGGCCCCTTGCTAATAGCAATGGCAGAAAGATCCTCCAATAAAGAATTCGACTCTTTTAAAACTTCCTCAATAAACACATGAAGCCGTTCTGCATGAGAGTATTCTTTACTTTTATCTTCCCTAAAAGCAATAACGCTTCCGTTTTCCGAAAGCGCCACCGAGCAATTTGTTGTTGCTGTTTCTAAGCAAAGTATTCTTGCCATTATTCTTCTGAATCTTCTTTTTCCTTGGTAGATTCCACCGTTACTTTGTCACCATTTTTAAGAGTTTTAGTAACCGTATTATAGGGTCCCGTAATAACAGTTTCCCCATCAGAAAGTCCCGAGGTGATTTCAATCTTACTATCATCTTGAATCCCAGTAGTAATTACTCTAAGCTTAGCTTCATCGCCGTCCATGACAAACACACATTCAAACTTTTCATCACTCTCTGAATCAGTTTCTTTCGCACTTAGTTTTTTCGAACTGCTTGTATCTGTTTTAATTACTACGGCACTAATGGGTACTCCAATAACTTTTTGTTTCTTTTCGGTAATGATATCCACTGTAGCAGTCATTCCAGGGCGAAATGGTGAAAAATATTCGGGTTTCCCTTCGGTTAAATCTTTATAAGAATTTGCTAAAATTCTCACTTTCACTTTAAAGTTGGTTACTTGGTCCGAAGAAAGCGCTGTTTCGGCAGAATTGGCTATTTCGGTCACAATTCCTTTAAATTCTCTCTTTAAATAAGCATCTACTTCAACATTGGTAGAATCCCCAATTTGAACTTTTACAATATCATTTTCATTGACATCTACTTCAACTTCCATATCTGAAAGATTAGCGACACGCACAATTTCAGTTCCAGCCATTTGCGCTGTTCCAACTACGCGTTCACCCAATTCTACAGACAATTTTGAAATGGTTCCAGTCATCGGAGCATAAATGGAAGTACGTGTTAAATTATCTCGTGTTTGCTTAACATTCGCTGCAGCACTTTGTACATTATAATAAGCCGATTCTTTATTGGCTTGAGCCACTTCATAATCGGTTACGGCTCTATCCCATTCAGATTTTGAAATGACACCTTTTTCAAAAAGGGTTTTGCTTCGGTTGTAATTTAACTCCGCATTTTTTAACGATGCAGTAGCTTGCGCTAATTGCGCTCTAGAATTTTGCAAACCTGCCTGAGCTTGTGTTAATGCAGACTGAATTAAATCTGGATTAATCTTTACAAGTAAATCTCCTTTTTCTACCTGTTGCCCCTCTTTTACAGGAAGTTCAATTATTTCTCCAGATACTTCCGAAGAGAGCATGACTTCAACTTCGGGCTGTATTTTTCCTGTAGCAGCAACCGTTTCCATAATATCGATGGGAACAATTTTTGAAACTTCAACTTCTTTGAAATTTCCACTTTTGCCAAACCATCCCGCTTTTTTTCCTACAATAAGTAGTAAAATAATGGCTATGAAAGCTACAATTACCCAAATGAGTGTTTTTTTCTTCATGGTTAGTTTAAAACTTAAGTTCGGTTGCAGGGATACCAAAATACAACTCTAAAACCTTTAATTTAAAGATATAATCATATTTTGCCCTATTAGCTTCTATTTTAGTGTTGTCATATCTCACTTTCGATTGGCTAAAATCGAATGCATTTGTTAACCCTACATCGTATCTATCCTTTGCATATTGGTATGCCAATTCTTGTGATTCTAAAGCTTTTTGAGCCGCTTCAAACGATTTATATGCTCCTTTGGCATCAACATATGCTTGATAAATAGTTGACTCTAAATCGAGTTCTGCTTGTTCGAGCAAAAACTCTTGCCTTTTCAAATTCACTTTGCTTCTCTTAACACTATTTCTAGTAGAGAATCCATTAAAAATAGGAACATTTAACTGAAACCCATAAGAAACACCATCGTTTAAATATAACTGTTCTGTAAATGGCAACGGATCTAACTCTCTTAAGCTTAATATATTTGGCTCAAAGCCAAAAACAGATTCTCCTGAAGACCCCACAACCCCAATTGGCGTTTCTCCTACTACCACTGGATTATCTGGATCTAAAATGGTTTCTATCCCACTTGCACGATCAGATTCACGAGTATTATAATTTATAAATGCATTTAAGGTTGGCATATATGCCGATTTTGATATTTGGAAGTCTTTTTCAGCTAATTCCAAATTCGTTTCGGCTATTTTAATTTCGCTTCTATTTTCTTTTGCTGAAGCAATAATTTCTGAAATATTTTTAGCAGTAATACCTTCATCAATTATTTCATAGCCTTCATCTTCAATATCAAAATTTTCATAATCCTCAATTAATAGTAACTGCGCTAGACTTAGTAATGAAATCTTTACGGCATTTTCATTTACCGCAATATTTTGTTTTTCGGTAGCATCTGTAGCCTGAATTTCTAACAAATCGCCACGTGGCAAAACACCCGCATCTACCAAATCCATGGTACGCTGAATTTGTTCTTGTGTAACCAAATTTTGCGATTGAAGCACCTCTAAATTAGCTTTATTGGTAAGCACCTGCAAGTATGCATTGGCAACAAAGAGCGAAATATCATCTTTCATTTTTGAAAGCCCATAATCACTTGCGAGTTGAGACAATTTAGCCCTTTGATACACTCTATGATTTCTTAACCCTTGAAAAACATTTACTCCCATGGTTACACTATAGGATGAGTTTCGAGAGGTCTGATTCTCTAAAACTCCAGTGGTGATATTTTGAGTAAGTCCTGTATTCCAAGAATTGGATGCAGAACCGTTCAATGATGGCAAAAAGTTACCCAAAGCATCACTTTTTTCAATTTCGGCAAGCTCTTTATCGAGCTCACTTTGCTTAACGGAAATATTATTTTCGAGTGCATGTTCAACGCACTCACGTAATGTCCATTTTTTATTTTGAGCCTGAATTGAAAACCCAAGACTGAATAGTATAATGAATAAACCTAATTTCTTCATAATTGTTTGTTGACCCATTGGTCTTTTGATTTATGAAAGTGTTACAAATATCGTAAAATTATATGCTATTGAATTTTAGAACTCTTGTGGAGCAGTAATTTGATTCCAAACTTTAATTTTATCCCCTTCCGAAATTCCACTTTTTACCTCCACAATAATTCCGTCACTAATTCCCAATTCAACATCTTTACGTTGAAACTGTTGCTCTCCCGTTTCAATTTCAACAAAAGGTTTTTTTGTTTCGGGGTCGTATTGAATAAGTGCTTCTTTTACAGTTAATACACTATCTGCACGTGCTAAAATAATAGAAGCGTTGGCACTCAATCCGGCTCGTATAAATGTAGTGTCCTTTTTACTCAACGTTCCTTTTATTTCAAATTGAATAGCACCGTTTTCTTCCACTCCTTTAGGAGCGATATAATCTAAAATGGCATCAAATTTCTTGTTTTCAATAGCCCCCACAGTGATTTCCAACGGAAGGTTTTCAGTTATTTTACCCACTTCACTTTCGTCAACTTTTCCTTCAAAAATCATTTTACCCACATCGGCCAACGTAGCTATAGTTGTTCCGTCGTTAAAATTATTAGATTCAATGACTTGGTTACCTACTTTCACAGGCACGTCCAAAACCATCCCTGAAACTGTTGCGCGAATTTCAGTATTGGCAACCTCTCCAAGGCCGCTGGTTGTTCCTGTTTTAACTATATCGAACGTTTGTTGTGCTCCAGATAGATTTACCTTTTCCTGATTATAGCGCTGCTGAGCTTGGTCGTAGGCTAACTGAGCATTATCAAATTCATTAGCAGAGATTACCCCTTTTTCGAAAAGTGCTTTTTGTCTATTGTAAATATTTTTTTGACTTTCAAATGCCAACCGTGCTGTTTCCACTTGGGTTCTTGCGGCATTGATATTATTTTTTGCACTGGTTAACGAATTTACATTGGGAACAACTTTTACTTTGGCAATTAAATCTCCTGTCTTAATAATATCTCCAGCTTCTACAAAGATTTCATCAATAATTCCAGATATATTAGGCTTAATGAGTACTTCTTCCCTAGGAACAATACTTCCTGTAGCTACCGTTTTTTTAATAACGGATTCCACTGTTGGGGTTTCAGTTTCATACACAATAGGGTCTTGTTTGTCTTTAATGTAGATGTATCGTATCCCTAAGATAAATAGGATTAAGATAACAGCTAACGTAATAATGGTTCCTTTTCTTTTCATTTTTATGATTGATTACATAGTTTAGTTAGTCGGTTCGTAAAGCGTCTACGGGTTTCATTTGTGTAGCTCTGGTTGCAGGAATAAGTCCTGCCAATATTCCTGAAACAATTAATATTACTAACGCAATAATGATTACCCCAATCCCTACCGAAGGATTAGCAAAGTTTTCCACAGGTCCTGTGTTATCAAGTATGGCATTTAACGCCCAAATAATTCCTGCTGCAAATGCAATACCAAGCATTCCAGAAATAATAGTTAATACTAATGATTCTTGTAAAATTTGAAGGCGGATATTCCAAGGACTTGCTCCTAGGGCTCGTCTTACCCCAATTTCTTTAGTGCGTTCTTTTACCACAATGAGCATAATATTACTTATCCCTATAACTCCAGAAAGCAACACCAATGCTCCAACAAAATATCCCACAAAAGTAAGAATGGCAAAAAGCCCCATAATTTTTCCAAATTCTTCGGCAAGATCAAAATGCCCTATGGCACGCTCGTCGTCTGGATGAACACTTCTAAGCTCACGCATGGTAGACATTATCTTTGGTTTAATATCGGTAATACTCGTATTATCATTTGCCGTAATAGCCATCCACCCTACAATGTCGCCGTAATTGAAGGCTTGAGAAAATGTGGTAAATGGAATAAAAATTGTATTGGCTTCTTCTTCTTGATCCCCATTACTACCACTCTTTTTAAAGGTCCCAATAACCAAAAAATTAATGCCATTAATTTTAATGTAAGATCCCAAAGGCTCTTCGCCTTTATCATAGAGGGCTTTTACAACATCTCTTCCAATAACAGCAATTTTTCGCTTTTCCTGAATATCTGAATAGCTCAAAAACCTCCCAGAAGTAATCTCCATAGGCTCTTGCTTTATATATTCTGGATAATCACCATATATATTAAAAGCACCTGTTTTTTCATTTCGAGTGACATTGTTAGCACCACGAAAGCCTCCCAACTGATTTCTAGGAGAAACATATTTTAAATCAGGGATATTTTGTTTTAAAACCTCAACATCTTGAATTTTAAAATTGAAGTTTCTTCCTTTTGAAAAACCTTTATAAGGCATTGAAGTTCTCTGTGACCACATAAAAATGGAGTTTGTGGCAAAATCACCAAAATCGGCTTGCACTCCATGCTTTAATCCATTGGTTAATGCTAATAAAATAACTAATATGAAGATTCCCCAAAACACACCAAATGCCGTTAATAGGGTTCTAAACCTATTAGCATTAAGCGCTTCGAGAATTTCATTCCAACGGTCTTTACTAAACATATTACTCGTCTCTTAAGGCTTCAATAGGTTTAATATTAGCTGCTCTCCTCGCTGGAATAAATCCTGCCAAAGCACCTGCAACAATTAATAAAATAACTGTGGTAATGGCTGTATTAAAATCTACTTGTGGAAATTTAATAAAGTCACTATTAACCATGGGGCTTACTAATTCTAGAAGACCCACACCTAAAAATAACCCTGTAAATCCAGCAATAGCAGTAATAAAAATAGCTTCTTGCAAAATCATTCCAACAATGGAAGATGGTAGCGCTCCTATGGCTTTTCGAATTCCTATTTCCTTGGTGCGTTCTTTTACTACAATAAGCATAATATTACTTACTCCAACAATACCCGCAATAATGGTTCCAATCCCTACAAACCAAAATACACCTCGAATGGTATCCAATAGCGTGTAGATTTTTTTTGCTTCTTCTAATGTATTCCAAACTCTTACAGCGCTACGGTCATCTGGAGCGATAAGGTGAGTATTCCTAATATCTGCTTCAATATTTTCTGAGAGCGTTGTTGAAAGCGCAACGGCATCATCAAAATTATCGCCCATTTTTACAGTGTAAGCCAAAGAACGAACCCGATCTCCACCATTAAATGCTTTTTGTGCTGTGGTAATTGGAATAAAAACTCTTGTTTCCTCGCGAGTCCCCCCTGGGTCGGTATATACTCCCACTACGGTAAAGCTAATACCCATGATTTCAATACTCTTTCCAACAGCTTCTTCCTCTTTAAAAAGGTCTTTTTTAACTTGATTACCAATCACAACTATTTTTCCCGCACTATCGACATCGCCGTTATTAATAAAACGCCCTGCCACCATGCTTTCATTTTCGATGAATTGTTGATCTGGAGAAGCTCCTTCAACACGATAATTTCCTGTTTGGTTTTTATAAGTTACTACACCTCCCCAAATAGAATAAATTGCTGTTTTGTACTCTAGGTTATCCTCATACTTTTGACTAATATTTTCGTGATCGCTATTCTTCATCTGAATAAATCTCCCAGGATTTAATCCTTTGTAGCCTTTTGTAGTAACACCTGTCCAGACAGAGATTCGGTTAGTGGCATCTTCTTCAAATTGAGATTTCACTCCTTTCTGAATTCCACTACTAAACCCTAATAAAATTACCAAAATAAAAATACCTGAAGCCACAGATAACCCCGTTAAGAATGTTCTTAATTTATTCTTATTAAGAGTTTCAAAAATTTCTTGCCAACGCTCTATATTAAACATGGGCTACTTTTTTAGCTCTTACTTGTGTCACCAAATCATCATCTATAATTAATCCATCTTTTAAATGAACAATACGTTTACACATATGCGCAATATCATCTTCATGAGTAACACACAAAATGGTTTTTCCTTCGTCATTTATAGCTTGTATGAGTTCCATCACTTCGTAAGAAGTTGTTGAGTCTAAGGCTCCCGTTGGCTCATCTGCTAAGAGCACTTTTGGGTCACTTGCTAATGCTCTTGCAATGGCAACACGCTGTTTCTGCCCTCCTGAAAGTTCACTAGGCAAATGCTCTGCCCAATCTGCTAATCCAACTTTGTCAAGGTAATGCATGGCTCTTTCGGTACGTAAGTTTCGCTTCATTCCTTGATAATACAAAGGCATTGAAACATTATCGAGAGCCGATTTGTACGAAATAAGATTAAAAGACTGAAAAATAAATCCTAAAAATTGGTTTCGGTACTTGGCAGCAATTTTTTCGTTTAAATTTTTAATGATTTTTCCATCGAGAGTATACGTTCCGCTATCAGCTTCATCGAGCATCCCAATGATATTAAGAAAGGTAGATTTACCAGATCCTGAAGATCCCATAATGGCAACCATTTCTCCCTCTTTAGCTTCAAAATTAATTCCTTTAAGAACGTGAAGTGAGTTAGCACCCATTTGGTAGGACTTGTGCATTTCCTTAATATCTATCATAATTAAAAAGTAAGCTACAAAGTAAAGGTCTTTACCTTCTTTTTGTGTGAAATTCTTGTTAAGACTTCAATAAATAGTCCTGTGTAATAAGATGGTAAGAGTGCAAAATTGTTACAGTTTGAATAAAACTTTTAAGAATCTTCTTTTTTATATTTTTTCCTCATTTTGTAAATTACATAACCTACTCCCCCAACGAGCAAATACGGAAACAACATTAGATAAACGATACCGTTGTTAATTCCTTTGGCTGCCGCACCTCCCTCTTCACTTTCCAAAACAGCACGACACATCGCACATTGTGCATCCATTGGAAGCACAATAAATACAAGCAAAAGCAATATAAAAAGCTTTAATTTCATTTTAGTAATAGGGTGAAATCATTAGATACACAATAACGCCTGTAACTGCGACATAGAGCCAAATAGGAAAGGTAATTTTGGCTATTTTTTTATGCTGTGGAAATCGACCCGTAATGGCTCTTACATAGGTGACCAAAACAAATGGAATCACTACAATAGAAAGTAAAATATGAGAAACCAGTATAAAATAATAGATATACTTGACGGTTCCAGTCCCACCAAAAGGTGTTGGATCTGAAGTCATATGATATGCCACATACATTCCCAAAAAAATGACAGATAAAACAATACAGGATTTCATAAATACTTCGTGTAGAAATTGATTCCCTCTTTTTATATTAATTACCGCTAACACTAATAAAATAGCAGTAACGCCATTGATAGTAGCATATACGGGTGGTAAATAACTAAGAGGTTCAACATTAGGGATTCTCACCCTAAATAATACTGCCACAACAACTGGAATAGCTATGGATAAAATCCAAGTCCATATAGTATATTTTCTATCTGAAGTAGTTCGAGACATATTATTCTTTTAGTAGTTTTTTAATATCTTCTTTTAGCATATCAATCCCTTCTTTTTCCAATCCATCGTAATAAATAATGGGATTTCCATTAGCATCTATTCTTGAACGAATGTTTCCTTGTTGATCGATTAATGCAAAAAAGCCCGAGTGCTCAAAACCGCCCTCAACTTCTGGAGCTTCACCTACGTATAAATTAAAACCCTCATTGGCTAGTGTATAAATTTCATTATGATTTCCCGTAAGAAAATGCCAGTTGGGGCTAGTGACTTCATACTTTATTGCATATTCTTTTAAAACCTCTGGAGAGTCATATTCTGGGTTAATGGTAATAGATGCTATTCCAAAATTTCCTTCATCTAAAAATTCATTTTGAATAACTTTCATATTCTGATTCATTACCGGGCAAATAGACGGACACGTAGTAAAGAAAAATTCTACTACATATACTTTACCCGTATAACTTTGATTTGTAATGGTATCGTTATTTTGATTGATAAAGCTGAAGGGAGGAACTTCACCAATTGTAATTAATTTTGAATCTTTATTAATGGATTTTCTTTCTAGGTTATGACGATCAATATCCACAATTTCCTTATTGTTAATCCTATCGATAATTTTTGGGATGAATATAATTCCGAAAACTAGAATTACGAATGAAATGCCTATGTATGAATAGTTCTTCTTCAAAATTAGATTTCTCTTTTGGTTTTATATTTCTTTAATGCGAGTCGATATTCAGCCAAAACAACTTTTATATCATCACTCATTTTATTATTAATTTCGGCATAGTCTGAAGCATTAAACCCATACAACATTCCTAAATCTTCATCATCCTTTCTTCCCCTTAAATTTCGCTCTTTGTCAATTATGTATACCAAATTGGTTGCATAATTTTCATTTAAGGCTCCATTGGTTTGCAACGAATAAAAAACAGTTTCAATGTCCTTTGGAGAGCCAAAGGCAAACTTATAATTAATTGGGTCTGCAATTTCCTTGAGACGTTCTTTCAATTCATTTACAGCTTCTATCTGGCTTTCATCGACTAAAATGATAAATTGGAATTCTTCAAACTGATAATTCTTTTTATAGATTTTATGTGCTAAGTTAAAAGCATTCGCCTTTTTTTCTTCTACTTCGGTTCCAAAAAATCCTAAAACAGTAATTCTATTTTGAAACTGAAGGGTATCTCCACTAGGCGATGAAAATTGAGTGAGTTCTGAAACATTTTCAGATAAAACAGGAAGTTTTACGAAGTTGTTTACTCCTGTGGCGAAGAACATATACACAGTGATAGGTAATAAAAAAAGGATGCCGAGTACGATGAATTTCTTTGCTTTCAAAAGCGATAAATTTTCCACAAAAATACGACCCAAAAAAAGGGAAAACAAACTAAAAAGGTTAATTTTAGAAAACCTCTCTTAACAAAAAACCCCATCTATAGATGGGGTTTTTTAATTTCTAAAAGTGGGTTTAGAAGTTAAACTTTATAAACCCTTCTTTATATATATCGAAAATATAATCTCCTTCAATAAGTAAAATTAAAATTAAATAACAGATTAGAAAAACACCTGTCCATACAACAGATCTTCTAAGTGATTTTAGTTCATCTCTCATGTGCATAAAGTCCCAAGTAATGTAATATGCTTTCACTAGGGTTAAAATAATGAAAATCCAGTTAAGCACTTTCATTGCTAAGAAACGTGTTCCTGTAAGAGATTCTGGCTTAATAATACCTAAAACTACCTCAACAGCAGTAACAATACAAAGGAAAGCAAACACTCCCCATATCTTGGTGATGTTGGATTTAAACTTAACTAATCCTCTAAATATTTCTAATTTATGTTCGTGTGCCATGTTTTATTTTATCTGAATTAAACAAGGTAAAAGAAGGTGAATACAAATACCCAAACTAAATCTACAAAGTGCCAATAGAGTCCAACTTTTTCGACCATTTCGTAGCTTTTTCTTTTCTCGTAAGTACCTAAAATAACATTAAAGAAAATAATGATATTGATAATAACCCCAGAAAATACGTGGAATCCGTGGAATCCTGTAATAAAGAAAAAGAAGTTTGCAAAAAGCGGATGACCATATTCGTTACGAACTAGGTTAGCCCCTTCTACAACAAGTTTTCCGTCGTTTACAATTTTTGCTACAGATTCTTCACGAGTAAGTACCGTAGGGTGACCATTTTCATCCAAGTATTGAGTTCTAACTAATAGATTATCATTTGCTAAAAAACCCGCTTTTACTTCTTCGTAAGAAAAAGAGGTTTGCGTTTCGGCTTCAGAAGCATACCAAACGCCATTCTTTTTTTCGTGTGTAGCTCTTTCAGTTGGCAAATGTTTTGCAAAATCTGCAATAGCAACGCGCTCTCCTTCAGTATCTAAAAACTGAAGAATTTTCCCTCCTTTAGTTTCAACAGCTCCATAATCTCCTTTAATAAAAGTTGCCCATTCCCAAGCTTGAGAGCCCACAAATATAGCTCCTCCAATAATGGTAAAGAACATATACCATATTACTTTATTCTTTTGCATTTTATGTCCTGCGTCCACAGCAAGTACCATAGTTACAGAAGAGAAAATAAGCACTAAGGTCATAAATGCCACATAGTACATAGGTGCAGGAACACCGTGTAAGAATGGAACGTGCGTAAACACTTCATCCGCTACCGGCCAAGCATCTATAAACTTAAATCTTGAAAAACCATAAGAGGCAATAAATCCAGAGAAGGTTAAGGCATCCGATACAATGAAAAACCACATCATCATTTTACCATAGCTGGCATTGAGTGGGCGGTTTCCTCCTCCCCAGGTTTTTCCTTCGGTACCTGTTTTAGCAACAGTTGCTTCCATACACAGAAATTGGTTTATTTAGAGTGCAAAAATAAGTATAATTTTTATCTAACGAAATAGAAAAACAAAAAGAGGTAAATCCAAAGAAAATCTACAAAGTGCCAAAAGGTGGTAGCGAGTTCAATACCAAGGGTTTTACCGTCTTTATACTTTTGTTTAAAATGATTATAAATTACCACAAAAAGTGAAATAATTGCAGCAATAATATGTGCTATGTGCACAACTACGATAATATAAATAAATGAAAAGGCAATATTTTCATTAAAAGCATACCCAGATTGAAGGTATATTTCTGAAAATCCTCTTATTTGCAAATAAATAAAGGTAAGTCCCAAAACAAGAGTCACTAGTAATAAAAACATTCCTGCTTTTTGTTGTTCCTGAATCACCATTTTTTTAGCAAAATGCATGGTCAAACTACTCATGATTATAACAACAAGGCTAACGTAAAAAGCTTCTGGAAGCACTAAGCTTTCCAGCCAATCCCCTCTTTCTTTGCTCACTACATACGCACTCGTTAATCCTGCAAAACTCATAGACAAACTAATAATGCCAAACCAAAGCATCATTTTTTTGGCTCTTGCTGTTTTTAACTCTTCTGTTCCTTCGGTATAATTCATTATCGTAAAAATTTATCGGCAACAAAAATAATTTGCAGTAATGTTATATAACTAACACTTACCAACATTAATTGTTTGGCAGCTTTTTCAGTTTTCAATTTATATAAACGAACGGCATAATAAATTAACCAAATGCCAATTCCAAACACAATAATAGCAGAAACTAAGCTAAGTTTAAGACTCCCTGTCACTTGAAATGCAGGAATTAAAGAAGCTAGTACCGTCCATATACTATATAACACTACTTGCACTGCGGTTCCTTTATCTCTTTTCCCCGTTGGAAGCATAAAAAACCCGCCCTTTTTATAATCTTCAAATAAGAACCAACCTATTGCCCAAAAATGCGGAAACTGCCAGAAAAATTGAATCATAAAAAGTGTTCCTGGCTCTATTCCAAAGTTATCTGTTGCAGCTACCCAACCCAACATAAATGGAATTGCCCCAGGAAATGCACCCACGAAAACTGAAAGGGGCGTTTTCGTTTTCAAAGGTGTATAAAGGCTTACATACATAAAGATAGAAATGGCACCAAACATGGCTGTTTGTGCGTTAATTGTATATAAAATCACTATCCCAGCAATAGTAAGAACAGAAGCTAAAATAAAAGCGGCCCTAACAGTCATTCTTCCAGAAGGAAGGGGTCTGTTTTTAGTTCTATCCATGAGTGCATCCAAATCTTTTTCAATTATTTGATTCCAGACATTTGAGGCTCCTACCATACAGTATCCACCTATCACTAACAATAATAGAATTGAAAAATTTAAAGTTTCGGCCCCTAATAAATATCCAGCAATAGAAGAAAAAACAACACTTACAGATAATCGTACCTTAGTAATTTCGGTAAAATTTGCAATTAAACCAGATGAAACAGGAGTTGAAGGACTTACGGACAATGCAATATATTTTTTATGGCGCAAAGATACGGCACACGCTTCTTTTTTTACAACTTAAATGATATATAATTAGTTGTGTAACGCTTCTTTTTATTAAATTCACCCCATTAAAAAATTTATATCATGATACGCACATTCTTACTTTTATTTTCTTTTTTTTTATTAAGTAGCTCAGTTGTTTTTTCTCAGAATGACAGTGATGCAACAAGCCCAAATATTTCTAGCGACAGGGATAAAAAAAAGGAGATAAAGAGACAAGCCAAGTTAAAAGAGAAACGTGAGAAACAAATAGAAAAAGAAACTAAAGATTTTGCAGACGAAAAAAAACAAAGTAATGAAGCAAATTATGTTCCTACCTATGGTATTTCTACCATTAAAGTAGCAGATAGCATCTATATGCTTAAAGGCAAGGGGGGAAACATTGGTCTTTGTGTTGGACCTAACGGTGCTTTTATGATAGATAACCAATTTGCAGAAGGTACTGAAGCGATTTTAAAAGCCGTAAGTAGAGTCACAGACAAGTCAGTTCAGTTTTTAATAAATACACATCATCATGGTGACCATACAGGTGGAAATGAAAATATGTTAGAAGAAGGTATTGTTATTTTTGCACATGAAAATGTTAGAAAAAGTCTTATTGCAGAAACAAATAAAAAAATCCAAGACTCTTTAGAAAAAATATACAATAAAAATGTTGAAAAACTAAGAGCTTCTGGGGCTAGTGAAGAAAGGGCAACAGTTGGAGCCAAAGAAGCTACAAAATCAATGGAAGGCACATTAATGGTAGATAATAACCTACCAATGATCACCTTTGCTGATGACCTAACTTTTCATTATAATAATGAAAAGATTTTAGTTTTTCACGTCCACAATGCACATACAGATGGTGACTCGATGGTATATTTTACAGATAGTAATGTCCTTCACACTGGAGATGTTTTTTTTAATGGAAGATACCCCTATATAGATATTAATAATGGCGGAAGCTATGATGGATATTTGAATAGCCTTTCAAAAATAATCATGTTAGCAGACGAGGAAACTAAAATAATTCCAGGACATGGAGACCTCGCCACTGTAAAGGATGTAAAGTATACTCAATCCATGCTTGAGCATTTACACTCAAAAGTTGCATATCACTTTATAGGTAGAAAATCTAAAGAGCAAATAATGGCTATGAAAGAAATTACCAAAGAATTTGATGACAAAGGCTACGGAAGCGGATATATTTCAACTGAAAAGTTTATGGACTTTATTTATGAAGATGTTGCCATTAAATATAGAGGGAAGCAGGTAAAACAGTAATTTTAAAAATCGTAATACCAATTAAATAAGTCTGTTCTTATTCCAAAATTAAACCAAGTAGTTTGATTGCTGAAAACGGTTTCGGTATCTAACAAAGGTGAAAAATCTCTATAGATTACATTTCCGTAGATTTTAAGATTAGAAGCTGGATTAATTAAATACCCTAGTTGAAACTCTCCGTGAAAAAAATCTGTGGTATTCCCTTGCGCTAACTCATTACCTTCATCTGCAATTCTATCGTCTTCGGTACCGTAAATATTTCCACCATAGAAAAAACTATCTTCTGAGGTGTTAAATTCAAATCCTCTTTTGGCAAAAATTAGTTTAGCACTTCCAAATATTCTCCCTTTTTGATATCGTGCAATGGTAATAAATTCAGAAAAATTTGCCCCCAGTGTATGCGCCATGGATTGATTGGCGTGACCATAATTAAGCACAACAGAATTATGTGAATAGGTATAGGGCCTAACTCTGTTATATTCAGCTTGTAAATAGAGATTTTTTAAACCGAAAGCATCGTAATATTTAGCTCCTAACTGATACCCTATTTTGTTTTTATAGCTACCATTTCCACCAAAAATATCACTGGTAGAAAACTCGTCGATAATTAATTGACTATAAGCATTAACTCTATTGTTTACTTTATACTTTGCACTTAAACCAATTAACGCATTTCCACCACGAGAGCCCGTAGAAAACTCAATGGCACGATAAAAAATTACTGGGTTTATGTAGTTAAAATCAAACCCTCTATCATTATCGTTTTCCCAAATAACCGATTCAAAAAGACCAATATTCAACCTTTTTGTTACGTTATAGCTTAAATAATGATTTGCCATAAACTTGGTTCTAAAAGAACCGTCTTCAGTCACTTCAGAACGTACATCTCTTAGCGACATCCATGTGTTGGTATATTTTAACTTCCAAATAGTGGTATTGAGTTTAAAAAAAGGATATGGACTTGCATTATCACTTAAAAATAGAGATCGATATCCATCACCAATAAAATTTTTCTCGTGCCCTAATTGAATATTAAAATATTTTGATGGAGTAAAGGACACATATCCTGTTGCCACTGGATAATCGTAGGAATCTTTTTTAAACTCTTTCGCAATCCCTCGCCCAGGAATAATAGCGGGGTTACCCCCATCAGGTTTTATGGACTCTGCATAACGATTAAAATAGTCTGCAAATCTTCCTTGACTTTCATAGATAGTGGCAAAAAAATTGACTTGCTTTCCAATCCCTCCTTGTGTATAAATTAAACGAGTATTGTTATATGTGTTAATATCTGCATCTGTATCCTTTCCAGCTTGGAGATCAACACCTGGATCTAGCGTAAACCAATAGTCTTTTCCTTTTAAGGTCACCATATGTTCATTCCACCATTTTCTACCCAACCAAGTGGTTCTTTCTTTTGAAATGGCTTTATCTTCAGCTTCAAAATTATAATACTTATTTACTTCGCTATAAATAAATGGTTTTTGAGCCGTATGATTATTGGCCCCTACTTGATTTATATAGGGATCGAAAAGACTGTAGTTGTGATGTGAAAGTGGAATGTTTAATGAACTAGTATATTCTTCATTTGCATAAGGCAATTTTTCGATGGAATCGTATTCCTCGAGTTCTTTATTTCCAATTATTGCTTTGGTTTTTTTAACTGAAGAGGTTTCTTCAGTATTATTGGTGATTGGTTTGCTCCCTAACGGAATTCTAAAAGACATCGTATATTGAGCATATGTTGGCTTACCGTTATAAGTAGCGGGTGTTATTTGTGGAAATTCAGCAAACACTCGAGTTACTTCATCTTTCAAGTCTTTATAAAATGCATCTACATACAATACTTTGAATTTTCCTTCAGAATCTACTTCAAAAAAAACAGAGATTTCGCCTGTATAGTTTTCTTCAGTAACAATATTGGGCAGCTCTAAATTTGAAAAGACCAAATCCTGAACCGTAGTATTAAAACAGTCTTTTAAAGATGTAACATCAACGGGTTCGCAATTAGGAAAAATAGGATACTTTTCTAGTGAGTTATCACTGGTTTGTGCCTTATTAGTTGTAGATAATAATAAAAAGCACGCCATTAGAAAAAACAAACGCATCATAGGTAAAGGGCATTTTATTTACCTCGAAAGATACGCTTTTTTAAAATGTTCATTAAAAAAAGAACCCGCAATTAAGCGGGTTTTAATTTAGTGTTCGATGTTTACCATAATAGGCACGGTATACACCACATTAACTATTCGGTTTTCGTGTTTCCCTGGAATCATTTTAGGAAGACTACTAATAACTCGTTTGGCTTCTTCGCTTAAATCTTCAAAAGGGGTTCTTGTTTTAATATCTGAAATATCTCCTCGTGAATCAACAGTAAATTGAACATCAATTCTATTTTTTTTACCAGCATATTTATCTGAAAACTTATCGATATTAAATTTTCGACTAATAAACGCATTGATTTTATCATTTAAACAAGCCTTCCTTTCGTCATTAGTTGAAAGGTTTTCGCACCCCGGAAAAATTGGAGCATTTTCTACCGAAAATATATTTTTCATATCAGGTATTTTTGTTGTGGGCTCTGTAACCACTGGCTTATCTATAGACGCTCCTTGATCTACCTCTGTTGAAGCGGTTTTGTCTTCTTTTTGTTTTGAAATATTGTCAACAGGTTTAAACTTACTTGAAACAACTGGCTTTATTGGTGTTCTTTCTTTTACAACCGCTGTTGGTTTATCTATTTTCTCTACTGGAATTACTTCAACCACATAATTTTTCAAGGCAATTTCATTTAACTCTTTTTTCTCCGAAATTTTATATGCCATTTCAGAAAATCCTAAATTACTTTCTACTACTAAGAAAACAAATAGCATACTTATGATAAGCCCTATTTGAAAAAATAATCCTGAATTCCAACGGATGTTAATTCTTTTCTTCTCTTCTCTTTTTGAAAGCCCTTCTACTTTAGATCTGCTTTCTTTTTTTACTGATGGCATCATACTAGCTGTATTTAAAAGTTATACTAACAGTATTACAATGGACGTGCCAAAAATAAATCGTCCCGCTTAAGGCGGGACGATTTATATAAAGTAAGAGGTATTAAATTTTAATTTTCTACTTGGAATAATATAGGAAGCGCATACAATACTCCTACTGCTTTTCCACGTTGCTTACCGGGAGTCATCTTAGGAAGCGCTTTTACCACATTGATGGCTTCTTGCTCAAGACGAGGGTGAGGAGCACGAGCTCTTACATCTACAACATTCCCGTTTTTGTCAATTTTAAATTGAACTGAAATACGTTGTCTTCCTTCTAGACCTAAATCGTTCGCCAATTCAGTATCAAACTTTCGTGAAACGAATTGCTGTATTTTTTCAGACATACAAGCCTTTTTTGCGTTGTTGTTACCAGCGTTCTCACAACCAGGGTAAATAGGAACGTTTTCAATAACAGCAAATGGCACATCTGCAATCTCTTCTTCTTCTACTTCTTCAATTTCTTCAATTTCAACAATCTCTTCATTTTGATTGGTCTCTGTAGATTCTATAATGGTTTCTTCCACTTCTTCTTCATCTTCAACAACTTCAATTACTTCAGGAGCTGGAGGCGGTGGAGGTGGTGGAGGTGGTGGCGTAATAGGTTGTGTGATTGGAATATCTTCCAAAAGATCATCACCAACATTTAAAGTATCTCCTGCAAGATCATCCTTATCGAAGGTTTTATGCTCAATGGCTCTCCAAGAGATAAAAAGCATTAAAGCCAGCCCAGCAAGAACGTAAATATTGCTCCACTGATTTAAATTTGCTTTAGAATTTTTTTTCGGTTCCATAATAGAAAATTTAGATAGTTGCTAAAATAGGTAAAATTGTAATCTTTTTAAAAGGGAAATTCATTTTTTAGAAAGAAAAGTATCTTTTGCTTTATAAAACACGATTACCCCTATAATAATACCAGTTGTATTAGCTACAATATCCCAATTATCGTGAGTTCTTGTAGCAACAAAACTTCCTTGTAATACTTCAATAACTATACCATAAATAAATAATGCTACAGAAACTAAAGCATAAATGCTAATTGTTTCTTTTTTAGATCTTTTAAAATATAAAAGCCATATAATTACAAAAAGAAAGTACAGAAGTGCATGAATTACTTTATCAAAAAAGGGAATACTAATTTTTGGCCCTTTTGTAACTGGCAATAGCATAATAATAGTAACAAAAATAGAATAACTTATTGCTACTATTTTTAAGGTTTTACCCTCCAATAATCGCTTTATAAGCTGCGTCATCAAGCAGGTCTTCAGTTTCCTGGGGGTTAGACATTTTGATTTTTATCATCCAACCATTACCATAAGGATCTGTGTTTACTTTTTCGGGTTCAGACTCCAGTGCATCATTAAACTCAACAATCTCTCCTGAAAGAGGCATAAAAAGATCTGAAACTGTTTTAACTGCTTCAACCGTTCCAAATATTTCTCCTTTTTCTAGGGTTTCATCAAGTGTTTCCACTTCTACATAAACAATATCCCCTAATTGATCTTGTGCGTAATTTGTAATTCCTACGGTAGCTATTTCTCCATCAATAGAAACCCATTCATGGTCTTCTGTATATTTTAAGTGTGAAGGTACGTTCATTATATGTATAGTAAAATGTGTTAGTTAATTAGTTTCCAAAATTATATCGTAATGTTAAACCACTTCTAATAGTAGTCTGCGGAAAAGCTGTTGAAATAGCATATTCAGAGAATGTATGGTCATAATAAAACAGGGCCGTAAGATTTTTACTTAAGGCATAATCTGCAGAAAATTGTAATCCGTAAATAGTTTGTCCAGCCGTAGTTTGGTTGTTGTTAATATCTAGATACCTTATAATCGTCTTATTATATCTTCTTGAGGCATCTAACTTAAAGTTTAAATCGCTTTTTAAAATTCGTTTTTTACCGCCAAAGTTAGTACCTATGCGTAAATCTTTAATTCTATACCCCAATCCAAGAATAACTTCATTCCCTTGTATTTCAGTCAATAGATTATTCGCAAAACTTAAAGACAAGGCTCTGTCTTTTCTAAGCTCCACCATTATTTTCACAGAATTTTGCATCTCGAAATCTATTTTAGCAAGAGGTGAAAATTGTTCCGTAAGATTTACATTACTTAAGAATATACTAGGCTTAAAATTACCCGATTGATCTAACTCTAATGGGTTTTCTCTATCAAAATCTAAGTTTGTTTGGAATTGATTTACAGTATATGAAGCTCGATATCCATGCTGAATAGAGAAACGCTTAAATTGTTTCTTAAACCACTTTATACGCATTAATCCAGTGTATTTTAAGTCCCAGTTTGGTAAAGGTATATCTCGGAATATTCCCGTCTTTTCCTTGCTAGCATCGCTACCTTTATAAGCTGATAAAAAGGAACCTAACAATACTTTCTGGCTCGTAGGTCCAAACCCTACTGGGAATCCAGTTTCGGCATCAATGGTATATGTATAATTTGGGTCGTTTTGATCCAATTCTCTCGCTAAACGATCTGCAATTACACTTCGGTTTGCTCTAAAATCATCAAATGCGGCAGACCCATTTTCGTCACTTTTGCTAAATGCTGTTTTAATTAGTAAGGTAGAAATGTTGAAGTTTCCAAAAGTATTTGGTGTTAGTGATTCGTAAAGACCATCTTCCACTATGTAGTTTTCTGCATAATTTTCAGAATAGGCTCTACTTCCATTAAAGTCAATTTTTAAATCGGGAAGTAATTCCATATTTACCTGTGCATCTAACTGTCTACTTTCAACTTCGGTATATTGTTCGTTAAATTCAGGATAAATAGTTAACCACCCTTTCTTAGCAGCTAAATCACGAATCTCTGCTTGGCTACCAAAAACGAAGCCCGTTGACGGTTTTAAAGAACCCGCAAATCCAATAGAAGGAGTATATCCAGGTAAAAAGATACCATTGTTTTCCTGATAATTTAATTGAATTTTCTTGATAGAAGTAACTAATCCAATTAAAGTGTTTGCTGCCTTTTCTCCACCACTTAAAGTACCCCCTTGAGAACCTGAACCAGAGCCCGATTCATTTCCTCCTAAATTAGAGCCTCCTCTTCCACCAGCGATATTTTCTTCTCTACTACTTTTTGGGTCATTTTTATCACCTTTCCCTCCTGCTTCTCCTTTTCCTCCATTACCCTTATTACCATTAAGAAGTGAAGAACCTCCAGACCTTTCATTTCCTCCACCATTCCCAACATTTCTTCCAGGTTTAATTTTAGTAAATCCTACATATCGATAAAAACTATTCATATCTAATGTCGAATTAATTCTATGAGTACTTGCATTTTGAACAGAGTTTCCTAAATCATAAACAGTAGGGTCTCCTTCAACAGTAATTTCACTAAATAAATCACTACCGTCCTGCCACTGGTAATCTCCTTGATAGGAGTAGGCAATTCGCATCCATTTTAAAAATGGAAATTTCGCCGTAGGCAAATCATAATTGACCTGAAGGGATTGAAAATGTTGATTTGGATCTCCCACTTGGAAGAAACCATCCCAAACGCCAATCGAGTTATCAACTAATCCACCATCAATATAATTGTTAACTATTCGGTTATTGGCAGAATTAAAATTGAAACGCAAAGAGTTAGTAAGATTATAGTTAACTGTATACTGCCAATCGAATAAAAAGTTTCTTTGGTATAAGGTTGGCAATCCTATTTGCCCAGGTAATAAATTTAATTCTCTAAATTTTTGCTCGTTATACTGTCGCGTAATATTAGAGCTTACAGAAATATTACTTGGCAATGGATTAAAGTTCAAATCCTTCAAGAATTGCCAATATTTACCCATAAATAGTGAATCATTCTTCTTAAAAGGCTCTATAGGTTTTGAGTTTATGGTATAATCATAAGTCCCACCTAAACGCACTTGCTGATTAAGTGCTTCTTCAATTTCGAAGTCATTATGATCTACTTGATTGTAAGTAAATGAGAAGGTGAAATTCTCAATATCGTAAGGCATAGGCTTACTTGGATTTTCACCTGCTTTGTTTTTTCGAACTCCAATAAAATTAACACTTTGTCTTTTTGTATAATCTACAGACTGCTCTTCCACCACATTCTTTTCACTGGCATCAGTAATATTATCTAATCTTGCCTGAAGCTCAATATCTTCAAATTCTGGGTCATATTTTGGAGTGATAAGCTCTTCTCCAATTCCATAATTAAAAGGTAAAACGATTCCCCATTTTTTCGGAAATAATTGTCCCAAATTAAAGTTGGTAACAACATCATATTGTTTTGTGTCTTCTAGACTACGCTGGTTAGGTCCTTGTTCAATTGAACCAAAACCAATTGTACTCATATTCCCTGTAGCGCTTACATTAGCAAAATCTGCAAGATTGGCATCCATATTAAGCACAGCAGCCCATCCTCCTTTGTTTTCCAGTTCGCTCATACGTAGTTCATTGAACCAAACCTCTCCACATACATTTGTATTGCTTTTGTTGCGCAAACCTATCATGATTACCCTTACATTACCAAAACTTGGAGTTCCTTTTATACCAATTCTCAATTCGTTTTCACTTCCACTAAAAGTAGGATCTAATTCAGATTGCATAAAATACGTAATCTCTGTTGGATCAACAGGAACTTCAGAGCCTAATACGCGAGTTTTTATTTCCTGAAGTAACGAAAGCGGAAGATTTAATCTATTCTCTAATGGCCATATAGTTTCGGCATCAGATTCGTTAGCACTTGGAATTTCTGGTGAAACATTAAGTGGAATTTCAATTTCGTAAAAACTGGTATTTAAGTCATTCCCTAATCTTATAAATGCAGACAATTGACCATCTGCTAATAGAGGTGCTGGTGCATCTAATGATTCTGCGTGTATAAACATTTCCAGGTTTTTATACTGGCGCATATCTACATTAAAGTTTTTATAGACAGCTCGAGCATCTTCAGGTTCTAGATCACATACCTTTAAAGCTAAAGACTGCTCATCTTGACGAATGATATTGTTATTGTTATTCAACTCTTCTCTGAACACTCCTGGTGGAATTACATAATTACTGTTCTGAATAATTCCTACTGCTTCATTTTCAAATGTGGTATTGTCTTGATCGTTACTTGAATTGTCTACATCCAACGATTCTGTATATCTTCTATAATCTCCACGGAAAAGTTCTAACGTTCCAAGACGTAGTACCGTTTCTTGTTGGAATCCCGACATAAACATTCGCATAAAACGAATGGATCTAAAATCTGATATTCCATTTACCGCTTCGTCATAATCACTTAGAGGAATTCTAAATTGAATCCATCTAACAGGAATCTCCTGGTTATTTTGTGTAGTAACAGTAATTTCTTTAATATCAGTTACATATTTAGATTCAAGATCCATATTTGGAGTCACGTTAACTTCATACTCAAAGTAACTGTCCACCGTGTTCATGGTATTATCACGGTTAATATCTTCAACATCGGGTTGTGCGGTAGAACCTCTATCATCATTACTTAACTGCTCGGGAGAGTTTCCTTCTGTACCATTAAAAAATTTATACCGATTTAGGATATTTCCTTCACCCTGTAAAAAGTACTGGTAGTTATCATTTGCAGGATCTGGTAGACCCGCAAAAGCAGGGAATTTGGCAGCCTCTTCACCATCGTTTAATCCATCAAGACCAATATCTTGGTTAATACGCTCTTGCCCTTGCGTTGCAAAAGTATATACTAAGGATTGATTGCTAGGAACTTTACCCCATTCTGTACTTAATGTATTTGCAGACGATCCATCCTCTGGTAAACCATTTTCATATTGCTTACGGCCATCCTTTAAAATATCTTCAGAAATATTCCCTAAGTTAAAAGTTAATTTTCCTCCAGGGTTATTAGCATTTTCATCATAAATAAAGGGATCCATTAGCCAAAACTGAATATATTCAACATTAGATCGCTCAAAATCTGTAGTGGATAATTGTCTAGTAATACCCCCGAAACGAGCTTCAGGATTAGGAAGAGTATTTCCTCCAGACGCTAAAGGGTTAAAGTTGTATGGTCCTCTTTCAGAAGGGTAAAAAGCTAAATCTAAGGGGAACAGAGCCTGTGTTTGCCCTTGAATAATATCCTGGTCTGGAAAAATTTCATTTCTGAAAACTCTTCGAGTAAATGGATTTGATAAATCTTCGTCGGTAATTCCATCTGGTCGCAGTGAACTATAAAAAACAGGGTCTATCGTGTACCAATTAAATCGGGCACGATTGTAATTATAAGCTAAATTATTATTATCTAATTCACCACCAAAACCAACGGGCGTACTAGAAAGGAACCAACTTAATGGGGTGGCTACATCAATAGCAGTTTGAGCCGCTTCAAAGTCATCTACATAAGCAGTTACTTTACCATCAAAGTTTGAAATTTTAGGCGCTCCTGGCAATAGATATGCAAACTCTCCTCTAATCGAAACATTCGATTCTACATCAGTATCAATATTAGGAAGTTTGTTTACTAATCTTGTTAAGAAAGGTACTTCGGTCGAGTAATTAGCATTGATACCAAACATGGTATTATTAATAGGCTCGTTTTGAAAAGAAGACTTTTGTGTTAGTGGTCTTTCATTCAGATTAAGGAAGGTACCACCAACTTGAAAGTTTCTATTGAATTTATGCTGAATATCTAATCCTGTAAAACGTTTTGTCTGTTGCCCAAACAAGGTATTATTTTCAACACTAATGTTAATTGGTGTATTAGAGTTTTGCAATGATGGGTCCAAAATTTGCACTCTTCCTAACTGGTAATTAACTGTATAATCTACACCTTCAACAAGCGTTCTACCACCCGCTGTAACCGTTACAGACCCCTGCGGAATGTTAAATGCGCCAATAGGAATTCCATCTGAACCAGTAGATTTATAAGTACCTTTTAACTGAAATTTGTTTTTATCACTACCTTCTTGTTCCGCTTGTGTTTTTGTAGATCGATACATCGTACGGAATACATACTTTTGCTGGTTCGCATTATAAGTCAATGGATTGTCATAATCTTCATTGGTATTTAATTCCAATTTTTCGAAAAGATAATCTCCAAAAGGCTCTACACTAGTAAAAATAATTTGACCATTTTGTTGATCGACGGTAATACCTGGGTAAAAATCAAAGAATCCATCTCCTCCTTGTTGTGGATCATTGTTAAAATTTAATTTATCTAGATTAAAGACCCTTAAGAGCGTTGCATCATCCAAATCTACATCTCCTGGATTTACTTCAGGAAATTCGGTGCCTGCAACTGGGTTAATATAGTTAATGGGCGAAGGATCTAAATATAAAATATTAAGCCTAAAATCTTCTTGTTCTAATTGATATGCCCCAATAGGATAGATGTTTTTCATCATAATATCCCAAACAGGTTCATTAACGTTTGTGATATTACTCTTTAATAGTTTTACCACTAAGTTTTGAGGAATTCCTACTTCATTTTCTTCTCCATTTGGATCTGGATTTCCACCAGTATTTTGAATGCCAGTAGCTTCAACACCATCTGTGGAGAACTCTCCTACTTGATATACATTTCCGTTAACTGTATATTGAAAAGCAACAGCTAAAACTTCATCATTATTTAATCTTTGATTAAGTGAAATATATCCCAGTTGCGTATTTAATGAATACTCACTATTTTGAAGTTTTCTCGCATTCTCTAAACTTACATAATCTGATCCATCGCTTACAGAAACGCCTCCAAATCCAGCTTGTACTGAAGCCACATCTCTTATAGAGCTATTAAGTACACTTTGCACCGAAGGGTTGTCTATACCAAATGGATTAAAGTCGTTGTTTGAGTTATCTGGATAGGAGTTTCTTGGCTTATTAATAAACCCTCCAGGAATTACATTTAATCCTACATTGGTTGGATCTGCTTCCCCAATATCCTGTAAAGCAACAATATTTCTTACATCGTTAGTTGTAGTATTTCTATTGGTAATCCAAACTTCTGCTCGAGTTATTTGAACTGAAGAATTAATAAAAGGATAATTCTTAAGAACTCTGTCGTAGTTATCCCTAAAATAGTGTGCTAAAAAGAAGTGTCTATTTTCATCATAATCTAAAGCAAAAAGTTCAAAATCGGTAACCGTTGCACCACCTTCAGCCACTACAGAGCGTGTTTCAGAACGTTGTTCCGAAAATACCCCAGTAATGGTTGTCTTTCCAAACTGAAGCTGCGTTTTAACCCCAAATAAACTTTGCGCACCTTGAATAAGAGAGCTATTTAAAGGCATACTTACATTACCAACTTCAATTTTTTGAATGATATCATCCTCGGTGGGTGTGTATTCAAGTTTTATTAAGTTCTGAAAATCGAAAGTGGATTGGGTATCGTAATTGGCTGTAACTTGTAATCGTTCTCCCACTTTCCCCAATAGACTTAAGCTAATTCTTTGGTCAAAATCGAAAGAGAAATTACTTCTATTTCGAGGTGAAAATTGCGGATTGTCTTGTTTTGTATACAAAAGACCTAAATCCATTTCAACAGTACCCTGCGGAATAACCTCAATAGTATTTCCTCCAAAAATAGTTTCAAAGAAACTTGAGTTTACATAAAAAGTAGGAAGTAGGTTTTTTTGTGCTTCTTCAGACCCTTCTTTACGTCCATCTGCGGCATCAATTTTTTCTTTAAAATATGCCTTCATTTGCTCACGCTGAACCAAATCTCGGTATTCTTCAGCAGTAAGAATAACTGGGTAAGAAATATCAAAATCTCCTACCATTCGAGTTAAGATATATCTATCTGTAATCGGGTCGTAGGTATACATATTTTGAATACTGGTAGGGTTAGGAAGATCTAATCGTCCCGATTCGTATCCTGTAGCAGTGGAATCTTCTTGCCCGTAACTAATAGATACGGTGAGAAGTGTTATTCCGAATAGTATGCAATTAAAAAAGTGGTTCCTAAAATTGTAATTTTTCACTCCCAAATCTTTACAAATTTTTTAAGGCTTGTTTTATTATTTCCTCAATGGTTGCTTGTGGATGGTTTTTTAACACATTATCGCAAGCCTTCTCGGCCTGTTTCCTTGCAAAACCTAATGTCTCCAATGCAGATAACGCTTCATTTCTGTTCGTATTGCTTGGTTTTGAAGAATTAGGCAACGAGCCATATACTTTTATTATTTTATCTCTTAAATCCAAAACTACCCGTTGAGCAGTTTTAGTTCCAATTCCTTTAACACTTTGGATTGTAACGATATCTTCAGATAGTATTGCATCCCTTACTAATTCTGGTGAAAGTGAAGAAAGCATCGTCCTTGCGGTGCTTGCCCCAACTCCCGAAACTGAAATCAATAAATTAAAAACTTCTCTTTCCTCTAATGATGAAAACCCGTACAATGTATGCGAATCTTCCCTTACAAGCAATTGCGTGTACAATTTTACTTTTTCTGAATCGGGGATTTGCGAAAAGGTGTGTAACGATATGTTTAAAAAATACCCCACTCCATTACAGTCTATCACCACATCGGTTGGGTTTTTCTCCACTAATTTGCCCTGAATATGGGTAATCATTCGTTAATAAAAAGTTAATGCATCAAATATAGTATAATTATTTTCAACTAGCAGTGTTGCCAAAACGAAAATTAAACTATTGTTTTCCTAATTCTTTTGCTTCTTTTTCTCCTTAGCAGCCTTCTCTTTTTGCTGTGCATCTACTACCGCTATTGCAGTCATATTAACCATTTCTTCAACATTGGCTCCTAACTGGAAAATATGCACTGGTTTTTTCATACCTAACATAATAGGACCTATGGATAGCACATCCTTTTGCTCCTTAAGCATTTTATAATTGCTATTAGCAGAATCTAAATTTGGAAAAATAAGTGCATTTACTTTTTTTCCTGCCAATTTCGAAAAAGGAAACTTGTTTTTAAGCATTTCAGCATTAATAGCAAAATCCACCTGAATTTCACCATCTACAACCATATCTGGATTGGAATGATGAAGCATTGAAACGGCTTGCCTTACTTTCTCAGCATGTGGGTCTTTTGAAGAACCAAAATTAGCATAAGAAATCATTGCAATAACAGGGTTTAATCCGAACATCTTTACTGTATAATTTGTCATTTGCGCAATGTTCGCTAATTCTTTTGCAGATGGATCAATGTTTAT
Source organism: Flavobacteriaceae bacterium (assembly GCA_034670265.1). GTDB lineage: Bacteria > Bacteroidota > Bacteroidia > Flavobacteriales > Flavobacteriaceae > Halomarinibacterium. Next base: position 34,644 of record JAXMNU010000005.1, read on the forward strand.
AGAGGTATCCGATAAAAAAATAGGCCCTCTACTTGTAAGCATTAAGTTGGTTGTTGCAATTTTATCTACTCCATCAAACTTACCAATGGTTTCTAAAATAGGGCGCACTACGGTTGGGTAGGAACGAGCATAGCCCGAAACCATCGCATCTGTATCTCCTTCTTTTAGCATCATGGACGCAAAGTAATTTCGCTCTCGCATTAATCTTTTAGCATCAAAAAGGGTCACTCCATTTCGCTTTCTTTGCTCCCAAAATTTTTCTGCATACCTGTGTAATCTTTCAGATTGTTCATCAGATTTTGGATCTATAATTTCTATATCTTCATCAAAATCCAATTCAATCATTAGCTCTTTAATCACTTCTTTTCTTCCCAACAAAATAGGAGTGGCTAATCCTTCTTCAAAAACAATTTGTGCCGCTTTCATCACATCCAAGTGATCTGCTTCAGCAAATACTACTCGCTTAGGGTTAGATCGAGCCCTGTCCATTAGTAATTTGATAATTTTATTATCACTACCCATGCGCTCGTTTAGTTCATCAACATATTTTTCCCAATCTATTATAGGTGATTGAGCGACACCACTTTCCATAGCGGCTTTTGCAACAGCGGGTGGAACTGCGGCAATTAATCTTGGGTCAAATGGTTTTGGGATAATGTATTCTCTACCAAAATTTAATCGTGTTTCGCCATATGCTATGTTTACTTGTTCTGGCACAGGTTCTTTTGCTAATTCGGCTAGCGCTTTTACGGCTGCCATCTTCATGGCTTCATTAATTTTTGTAGCACGGACATCCAATGCCCCTCGAAAAATAAATGGAAACCCTAACACATTATTTACTTGGTTAGGATGATCACTCCTCCCCGTTGCCATAATAATATCTTCTCTTGTTTTGATAGCGACATCGTAGGCAATTTCTGGGTTGGGATTCGCCATAGCAAAAACAATTGGGTCTTTTGCCATGCTTTTTAACATTTTTGGTGTCACAATATCTGCAATGGAAAGACCCACAAAAACATCGGCGTCTTTTAAAGCATCTTCTAAAGTTTCAATATCTCTAGAAGTGGCAAATTCCTTTTTTTCTTCTGATAAGTCTTTTTGGCTTTTTCTAATAACTCCTTTACTATCTAGCATCACAATGTTTGAAGTTTTAGCTCCAAAAGCCTTATACAGTCGAGTACAAGAAACTGCCGCTGCTCCAGCTCCACTAATTACGATTTTTACTTTCGAGATATCTTTTTCAGCAATTTCGATAGCATTTATTAATGCCGCTGCCGAGATAATAGCTGTTCCATGTTGATCGTCATGCATGACAGGAATATCGAGCTCTTCTTTTAGTCTTCTTTCAATCTCAAAAGCTTCGGGAGCTTTAATATCTTCTAAATTTATTCCACCAAAAGTAGGTGCAATATTTTTTACTGTTTCAATAAAAGCGTCAACATCTTCGGTGCCAATTTCAATGTCAAAAACATCGATATCTGCAAATATTTTGAAGAGTAATGCTTTTCCTTCCATCACAGGTTTAGAAGCTTCAGGGCCAATATTTCCAAGCCCTAGAACAGCTGTGCCATTCGAGATTACAGCTACTAAATTCCCCTTATTGGTGTATTTGTAAACATTTTCGGTATCCTTTTCAATTTCCAAGCAAGGTTCCGCAACACCAGGAGAATACGCTAAGGACAAGTCCCGCTGACTCGAATATTTTTTTGTAGGAACTACTTGAATCTTCCCAGGCTTGGGCTTTGCATGATATAATAAAGCCTCACGACGTTTACTCTGTTTACTCATCTTTGCTAATTATGTAGACTTACAAAGGTAACAGACTAGCTGACACGAAAAAATTTTAAGTATTAATCTTTTAAAAAAGAGATATTGCGAGTGAGTCCAGAATATTTAGTTCTTTTAACAGCACTTTTTTTAAAGACATCATTGAAGACATCCTCCGTAATTTCTTCCCACTCTTTTTTAGATTTTGAAAGTAACTCTGGGTGTGGATTGAATAAAGGTTCGCTATGTGACTTACTAAAGCGGTTCCATGGACATACATCTTGGCATACATCACAGCCAAACATCCAGTCATCCATTTGATTTGTAAAACTTGAAGGGATTTCATTTTTTAATTCTATCGTGAGATACGAAATACATTTACTTCCGTCCACTACATAAGGCTGAACAATGGCCTGAGTAGGACAAGCATCAATACAAGCTGTACAGGAGCCACAATGGTCTGTAACTGGACTGTCGTATTCTAATTCTAAGTCAACAATTAATTCAGCAATGAAAAAGAAAGAGCCTACTTGTTTGCTTAAAAGATTGGTGTGCTTACCCATCCATCCCAATCCGCTTTTGGCTGCCCAAGCTTTATCTAAAACGGGAGCTGAATCTACAAACGCGCGACCATGAACATCTCCAATTTCATTCTGAATAAAAAACAGCAACTCTTTCAGCTTATCTTTAATTACAAAATGATAGTCGGTGCCATAGGCATATTTTGAAATTTTATAGGAATCTTCTCTTTGCGTTTCCTGAGGAAAGTAATTAAGCAATAGTGAAATAACACTTTTAGAGCCTTCAACAAGTTTGGTGGGATCTAATCGCATATCGAAATGGTTTTCCATATAACTCATTTCTCCATGCATATTGTTTTTGAGCCATTTTTCCAATCGTGGCGCTTCCTCTTCAAGAAACTGCGCTTTACTAATTCCACAAGACAAAAACCCGAGGCGTTTTGCTTCCGTTTTAATTAAATGACTATTCTTTATGTTTGAAGTATTCACAATAAAAGAAGAATTGAATCTCTTGAAAGAGTTAAAATAACCCTCCTTGTGTTCCACCTTTTTTCTTTCCTAGATGCGTGTAGGCAAATTCGGTGACTTCTCTTCCACGAGGTGTTCTTACAATAAATCCTTGTTGAATAAGAAAAGGTTCGTACACTTCTTCAATAGTTTCGGCACTTTCTGAAACAGCAGTCGCAAGCGTTGTAATTCCTACAGGTCCTCCCTTAAATTTATCAATAAGTGTTTTTAATATTTTATTGTCCATTTCATCGAGTCCATGGGTATCGACATGTAACTGCTCCAATGCATATTTTGCAATTTTTATATCAATATTACCGTCACCTTTAATTTGGGCAAAATCCCTTACTCTTCTTAATAATGCATTTGCAATTCGAGGGGTTCCCCGACTTCTGCCTGCAATTTCAATAGCAGCTTCCATACTGATAGGCACCGCTAAAATATGTGCACTTCGCTGAACTATAGTCGTAAGTAACTCTGTGGTATAATATTGTAATCGAGAAGAAATTCCAAAACGAGCTCGCATGGGTGCTGTTAATAATCCTGAACGAGTTGTTGCCCCCACCAGAGTAAAAGGATTCAAGTTAATTTGAACCGTCCGAGCATTGGGTCCTGACTCAATCATAATATCAATCTTGTAATCTTCCATTGCGGAGTACAGGTACTCTTCCACTATTGGGCTTAGACGATGGATTTCGTCTATAAACAATACATCTCTTTCTTCCAAATTGGTGAGCAGCCCTGCTAAGTCTCCTGGTTTATCTAATACAGGACCCGAAGTAACTCTAATATTTACCTCCAATTCATTGGCTAAAATATGTGCTAAAGTGGTTTTTCCTAAACCTGGAGGTCCGTGAAATAATGTATGGTCTAATGCTTCGTCACGCAAGTTGGCTGCTTGAACGAATACTTGCAAGTTTTCTAGTACTTGATCTTGTCCAGCAAAATCTTCAAAAGAAAGAGGGCGTAGTTTTCTTTCTATGTCCAATTCCTGATCGGAAAAGTTTTCGTTTGTAGGGTCAAGATTTTCGTTCATAACACAAATATACAAACTGTTGCTCCCATTTTACACATAAAAAAACCCTCTAAATTTTCAGAGGGTTTTAAAACTATATTTCGTAATCAAGTTAATGATTCATTTCTTCTTCGTTATCCTGAAGTGGTATCGTTTGTGGCACAAAATCTTCACCTGGAATAACGTAATCACTTTCATCTTTATTAAGCTTACTGTAGTCATAAGCCCAACGGTGTACGTGAGGAATAGGACCATCCCAGTTTCCGTGGATATGTTTTACTTCTGCAGTCCATTCTAACGTATTGGATTTCCAAGGGTTTTTTGGGCCTTTCTTTCCGAAGAACATTGAAGAAATAAAGTTGTAAAGGAATACAATCTGTGCAGCACCAGCAATAAAGGCAAAGATGGAAATTACCACATTAATATTTGCCAAATCATCAAAGTATGGGAACGCGGTATTAGTATAATAACGTCTTGGCAATCCAGCCATTCCAATAAAATGCATTGGGAAGAAAACTCCATACGCCCCAATGGCTGTTACCCAAAAGTGAATATACCCAAGATTTTTGTTAAGCATTCGTCCTTCAAACATTTTTGGGAACCAATGATAGACTCCCGCAAATAATCCATATAATGCAGAGATACCCATTACTAAGTGGAAGTGAGCAACCACAAAATACGTATCGTGTACATTTATATCCAGCGCACTGTCACCTAAGATAATTCCTGTAAGACCTCCCGTTATAAAAGTTGAAACCAATCCTATGGAAAACAACATGGCAGGGTTAAGCTGCAAATTACCTTTCCAGAGAGTGGTTATATAGTTAAATGCTTTTACAGCTGAAGGAATTGCAATCAGTAATGTTGTAAAGGTGAATACAGACCCTAAGAATGGATTCATCCCAGAAATAAACATATGGTGACCCCAAACGATTGTTGACAAGAATGCAATTGCCAAAATTGAAGCTACCATTGCTCGATATCCAAAAATTGGTTTTCGGGAATTGGTTGCAATAATTTCGGAAGTAATACCTAATGCTGGTAATAATACAATATATACTTCGGGGTGTCCTAAGAACCAAAATAGGTGTTCGAATAAAACTGGAGAACCTCCCTGATTATGTAATACTTCACCAGCAACATAAATATCTGACAAGAAGAAAGAAGTTCCAAAACTTCTATCCATGATTAACAGTAATGCTGCAGAAAGTAATACTGGGAAGGAAACCACACCAATAATTGCTGTTACAAAGAATGCCCAAATTGTTAACGGTAAACGCGTCATAGACATCCCCTTTGTACGAAGGTTAATTACGGTAACAATATAGTTAAGCGATCCTAATAACGATGAAGCAATGAAAATTGCCATGGAAACTAACCATAAGGTCATTCCAGCACCAGAACCAGGGATTGCTTGAGGCAATGCACTTAATGGAGGATAAATAGTCCATCCGGCTGAAGCAGGTCCCGCTTCAACAAAAAGTGAAAGCACCATGATAACACTGGAAAGGAAAAACAACCAATAGGATATCATATTCAAAAATCCTGAAGCCATATCCCGAGCTCCTATCTGTAATGGAATTAATAAATTACTAAAGGTTCCACTTAAACCAGCTGTTAATACAAAGAATACCATAATGGTTCCATGGATAGTAACTAATGCTAAGTAAACACTAGGATCCATAACACCATCTGCACCCCATTTTCCTAAGAATATTTCATAAACTGTAAATTGTTTATCCGGCCAGGCTAATTGAAGTCTAAAAAGCATAGACATAGCAATTCCAATAATTCCCATAAACAATCCTGTAATTAGGTATTGTTTTGAAATCATTTTATGATCCTGGCTAAAGATATATTTAGTAACAAATGTCTCTTTATGGTGATGCCCGTGATCGTCGTGATGGTCTTCTACGTGGTCGTGTGCGTGTGCTGACATATCTTTCTAAACTGTTTTATTATTGTTTAAGCGCTTCGGCCAATGTAGCTTGTTCTTTAATCCAAGCATTATATTCTTCTTCTGTTTCTACTACAATCTTCATTTGCATATTGTAGTGGTTGTTTCCACAAATTTTATTACAAAGAAGCATATAATCAAACTCATACGGCTCTAAGGCTTCATCTCCATTGGCAATAAGTTTTTCACTATTTGCTCTTCTAATATCATTTATACGTTGAACTTTTCCAATCACTTCTGGGTCCAATCTCATTTCTTCCGTAGTAATGGTAGGGGTAAATGCAAACTGAGTAATCATTCCTGGAACGCAATTCATTTGTGCTCTAAAGTGTGGCATATATGCTGAATGTAATACGTCTTGAGAGCGCATTTTGAAAAGGACTTTTCTTCCTATTGGTAAATGCAATTCGTTTACGATAATATCGTCTTGTGCATTTGGGTCTGAAATATCTACTCCTAATGTATTAGCTCCTTCTATAAGTCTTACGTTAGCTTCACCCAATACGTTGTCATTACCTCCATAACGGGCTCTCCAATCGAATTGATACGCATATAATTCAATGACCATTGTATCTTCATCTTCATCAAAATTCATGATGTCTGTCCAAGTAAACAATCCATAGATAATTAATCCTGCGAGTACAATTACCGGAATAATGGTCCAAATAAACTCTAACTTATCATTATCTGCATAAAAGGTAGCTCTTTGAGTCTTTTTCCCTCGGTATTTGAATGAAAAATAAAACAATAGCCATTGAGTAATGATACCCACAATAAAAATAAGTACCATCGAGATAAGCCAAAGCTGGTCTATATCTACACCATGCTCTGAAGCAGATTGTGGTAAAAATACATTACTCCATTTCCAATGAGAAAAGAAAGCTAAACCATAAATAAATAATACAAACATCAAACTTAACCATCCGTGTAAGTTATTGTCTTTATCGTTGGCTATTTGAGAAGTAGTATCGCTTTTGCCTTTGGAGAGCTGAAAAATCTTTCCCATTTGCCAGATGGCAACTCCAAAAAGAATGATTACTAATACAACTAAAAATGCGGTCATCGTTATCTATCTTCTATGTTTAATTAATAATGAAAATGTTTACTTTCCTTAATAAATGGATTTCGTTTTGCCAATAGTGGCGCTTTGGTTAAGGCAGTAAATACCACCAAAACAAATAATCCAAAGAAGAAAAGCAATGAACCTATTTCGGGAATACCTATATACCAAGATTTCCCTACGGTAGCAGGCATCACCATATTAAATACATCAATATAATGACCCGCTAAAATGACAATCCCTGTCATAATTACAAACCAGTTAACTCGTTTATAGTCGCTGTTCATTAGCAATAATACTGGGAATATAAAATTCATAGCTAACATTCCGAAGAAAGGAAGATTATAATCTTCAATTCTTGTTACAAAATAAGTAACCTCTTCTGGAATGTTTGCATACCAAATAAGCATGAATTGTGAAAACCATAAATACGTCCAGAAAATACTGAACCCAAACATGAATTTCGCCAAATCGTGAATATGACTATCATTAACGTGTTCTAAATACCCTTGGGATTTCAGATAAATTGTTACCATAGCAATTACGGTAATAGCTGAAACCATCATTCCCGCAAACACATACCAGCCAAATAAAGTACTAAACCAATGTGGGTCGAAACTCATAATCCAGTCCCAAGACATCATAGATTCAGTAACAATAAAGAATACTAAGAATCCTGCAGAGGCTTTAAAGTTCTTTTTAAAGTATCTATTGTCTTCTGCAGTATCATCTGCTATAGAATTCTTTCTAGAAATCCAGCGATACAAATTCCATCCCAATAAGAATATAGCTGCTCTTATTAAAAAGAAGGGAACGTTTAAAAAGCCACTTTTACCAGCAATCAATTTATCGTAATGGTCACTTTCTGGGTTTACCAATTCTGGGTCCATCCAATGAAAAATATGATTTACATGAAATGCTGAAAGCAATAACAATACAAATATAATTACGGAAGCTACGGGTAAATAGGCTGTAATTCCTTCCATTACCCTAAAGAGTACGGGTGACCAACCTGCCTGCGCAGCATATTGAATAGCATAAAATGCTAATGTTCCTAAAGCAATCATAAAGAAAAAGAACGATGCAATATATAATGCAGACCAAGGGCGGTTTTGCATTTGATGCAGTACGTGCTCATAATGAGCATCTTCTCCACCGTGAGCATCTTCATTCACTTCACCGTGACCATCCCCATGTGAAACTTCTTCAACAGTTTCGCCATGACCATCCCCGTGGTGACTTGCCATCATTTCCTTTACTTCGGCAGTGGTTTTGGGAGCAGAAAGAAATCCTGCAATCATCCCAATGGCTCCAACTACCATAAAAGCAATCGCAAATAATTTTAATTTTTTGGGTAGCGTATACATATCTTAAGCTATTCTCTTAGTTCTTTATTATTGTTCTGTTTCTGTTGTTACAGTTTCAGTAGTTTCTTCCTCAATTAAGGGTGCCGCCATACTTTCTGGAGTCATCAATGGTTCTCCTTTTAATGCTGCTTTTAAATTCATTACGTGTTGGGTAATTTGCCAGCGTTCCAACTCATTGGTTTGCGAAGCATACGATCCCATGGAGTTTAAACCAAACATTTGCACGTGGTATACACCACCTTCGGTAATGTTACGCCCAACATCATCATAGCTTGGGATTCCAAGAATTTTTTCGCGTTGGACCAAAATGCCTTGTCCATCTCCTGTTGCTCCGTGACAAACGGCACAGTAAATATCATATAATTCTTTTCCAGCAGCTAGGTTTTCATTTGTGATGGCGATAGGGTTTTTTAATTCGGCTTTAGCCAAGTTTAATCCTTCGGTTGTATTTTCATAATCATAAGGTTGCCATCCTCTTGGGATAGATCCTTCTGCAGGTAACATTGCTGCCTGACCGCCTGGGAAAATTTCATATTCTCCATAGGTTTCATAACCTACAGGAGCATACATGTTTGGCATGTATTGGTAATTTGGATTTCCTGTATCAAAGCAAGATACCATCACCGTAGCTACCATTAATAATACTGCTATTTTTGATATACTTTTCATATTAGTGATCGTCTTCTTTATCGATTAAACTAATTTCTATCGCTCCAGTATCCTTCAGAAATTGTGATACTTTTTCAATATCATGATTCCCTCCATCTATTGCCATTAAAAAATGGTCATCTGTAGTTCTTGGATCTGGATTTTCGGCTTTTTTAAATGGCCATAATTTACTTCTCATATAAAAAGTAATTACCATTAAATGTGCAGCAAAAAAGACCGTCATTTCAAACATAATGGGTACAAAAGCTGGCATATTCTCTATATAGCTAAAGCTTGGTTTTCCTCCAATGTTTTGAGGCCAATCTGCAATCATAATGAAATTCATCATAATGATAGCTACTGAAAGTCCAACCAATCCATACATAAAAGAAGTAATTGCAATACGAGTTCCCGCCAATCCCATAGCTTTGTCTAGCCCGTGAACCGGAAAGGGAGTATAGACTTCCTCTATATGATAATGCTCATTACGAACTGCCTTTACAGCATTCATAAGAATGTCATCGTCGTTGTAAATAGCGTGAATTACTTTGGATGCCATATCTTAACTATTTTTAAGTTTTGAAGCTTGACCTGCCCAATCATCACGTTTTGCTCTTCCTGGGAATTCGTCAATTATGCTATCTAATAAATCATACTCTGTATCGGTCATTTTACTAACTTGTTCGAAAGTAAAAATTCCTAATTGGTGTAATTTTTCTTCCATTTTTGGACCTACACCACTTATTAATTTTAAGTCATCTGCTTTTTGTGTCGTTGCATCGAAGGTACCAATTGACTTTAATAAGCTTTCTTTCTTTTCTATGGTATTGGAGGTAACATCAACTTTTACAGCTTTCGTTTTTCCTCCTGAAGGCATATCGTAATGTTTTACATCATCTCCATGTTCTGCACGAAGTGTTTTGTATTTACTTCCAGAACCTTTCAGAATAGATTTTACTTCAGCCTGTGCAATTACAGGGAATGTTCTTGAATACAATAAGAATAATACAAAGAAGAAACCTATGGTTCCAATGAAAATTCCAATGTCCACAAAGGTTGGAGAGAACATCGTCCACGAAGATGTTAAATAATCTCTATGAAGTGAGGTTACGATAATTACAAAACGCTCAAACCACATTCCTATGTTTACCACAATAGAAATAAAGAAGGAGAACATTATGCTGGTACGTAATTTCTTAAACCACATAAACTGAGGTGAAAATACGTTACACGTCATCATCGCCCAATACGCCCACCAGTAAGGTCCAGTTGCTCTATTTAAGAATGCATATTGTTCATATTCTACCCCAGAATACCAAGCAATAAACAACTCTGTAATATAAGCCACCCCAACAATAGAACCTGTAATCATAATTACAATATTCATTAATTCTATATGCTGAATGGTAATATAATCTTCCAAATGTGAAACCTTTCTCATAATAATAAGAAGGGTTTGTACCATGGCAAATCCAGAGAAAATAGCCCCAGCAACAAAGTACGGAGGGAAAATGGTGGTATGCCATCCTGGAATTACCGAAGTTGCGAAGTCAAAGGATACAATAGTGTGCACCGAAAGTACAAGTGGTGTAGCAAGACCTGCCAATACAAGCGACACTTCTTCGAAACGTTGCCAATCTTTAGCACGTCCACTCCATCCAAAGGATAAAATACTATACACTCTTTTTGTGAAAGGTGTAATCGCTCTATCACGAATCATCGCAAAATCCGGAAGTAACCCTGTCCACCAGAATACTAAGGAAACAGATAAATACGTTGAAATCGCAAATACGTCCCAAAGTAAAGGTGAGTTAAAGTTCACCCAAAGTGATCCAAACTGGTTTGGAATTGGTAATACCCAATACGCTAACCAAGGACGTCCCATGTGAATGATTGGAAACAATCCTGCCTGAATTACAGAGAAAATAGTCATCGCCTCTGCCGAACGGTTAATTGCCATTCTCCATTTTTGACGGAAAAGCAATAGTACTGCCGAAATTAGTGTTCCAGCGTGACCAATACCTACCCACCAAACGAAGTTTGTGATATCCCAAGCCCAGTTAACGGTCTTGTTTAATCCCCAAACACCAATTCCAGTAGAAATGGTATAAATGATACACCCTAGTCCCCATAAAAAGGCTACTAAAGCAATAGTAAATACTATCCACCAAGATTTATTGGCTTTTCCTTCTACTGGAGCTGCCACATCCACAGTAACATCGTGGTAGCTTTTATCTCCAATAACTAAGGGTCTTCTAATAGGTGCTTCGTAATGCGACGCCATATCTATATAATCAATTTCTTAGTTTATGCTTCGTTTGTGTTTCTCACCTTGGTATGATAGAATACATTTGGTTTTGTACCTACCGCTTCCAATAAATGATACATTCTCTTGTCTTCTTTTAATTTGAAGACTTCACTATCGTGATTATTTATATCACCAAACTGAATGGCTCCCGTTTCACAGGCAGCCGAACAAGCTGTTTTAAATTCTGAATTTTTTACGGCTCTTCCATCACGCTTCGCATCTAAAATAGCCTTTTGTGTCATTTGAATACACATAGAGCATTTTTCCATCACCCCTCTTGAGCGAACAACCACATCTGGGTTCAACACCATACGACCTAAGTCATTATTCATGTTGTAATCAAACTCATCATTCTCTGAATATAAGAACCAGTTAAAGCGACGCACTTTGTAAGGACAGTTGTTGGCACAATAACGAGTACCTACACAACGGTTGTACGCCATTTGATTTTGTCCTTGACGCCCGTGAGACGTTGCCGCTACTGGACAAACTGTTTCACAAGGAGCGTGATTACAATGTTGACACATTACTGGCTGGAATGCCACCTGCGGATTATCTGCAGGGTTTTCCATTTCTCTAAATTCTGAAAGAGAACTTCCTAAACCTGAAATATTATCCTTCTTCGCGGCATCGTCAGAGAAAGATTCTTCACTTGAATAATATCTATCAATTCGTAACCAGTGCATATCGCGGCTCTTACGCATTTCAGCTTTTCCAACAACAGGAACGTTGTTCTCAGCATGACACGCTACAACACAAGCTCCACAACCCGTACATGCATTTAAATCTATCGAAAGATTAAAATGATGCCCAATGGAAGAATCAAATTCATCCCAAAGGTCTGCGTCTGGTGAAGAAACTGGAATTTCCTGATGATCTTTGGAAACCATCGGTACTGCATTCCAAGTGTCTTTATCTTTTGTATTAAATATTTCTAAAGTAGTTTCACGAATGATATCTCTACCCATCATGGTGTTGTGTAATTGCACACAAGCAAATTCGTGAACACCACTAGTTTTTTCTAAAGTTACATTTTGAACTGAAGAGAAATTGTTATACAAGGCATAGGCATTTACTCCTGTTTGCATTTCTTGTTGCACAGCTGCTTTACGGCCATATCCTAATGCCAATCCAACAGAACCTTTTGCCTGTCCCGGCTGAATTAAAGCAGGAACTCTTTCAACAACAACATCCCCCATTTTAATGTTAACGTAATTTCCATTCATTGCTCCATCTGCCACGTGAGGGTTTTCAAGCCCCATTTCAGCAGCATCTGCAGCAGATACAGTTACGTAATTATCCCAAGAGGCTCTAGAAATTGGATCTGGCAATTCTTGTAACCAAGGGTTATTTGCTTGCTGTCCATCTCCTAAACCAGTTTTAGTATAAAGCGTTAACTCCATTCCTCCTTGAATTGGAGCAAGTAAAGCTCCGTTAGAAGTTGAAGCTTCAATAGTTCCAGTAGTTGCTTCATCAGTTTCAACAACAACATCATTCTCATATACTCCGTCGTGAAGCGCTTGACTCCAAGATCCTCCTGCTAATATTGATGATTCCCAAGATTCTTTCAGGTAATCATAGTATTTCTTATCACTTCCCGTCCACTTCAACAAACAATCTTGAAATTGCATGGTATTAAATAAAGGACGAATGGTAGGTTGCATCAATCCAAAAGAACCTTTTTTAACTTGTACATCTCCCCATGATTCAAGGTAGTGCGGCGTTGCCGCTACCATTTGGGCCAAAGAAGCTGTTTCGTCTTCTTTCATAGCGAAAGCAAGACTCATTTCAAGGTTTTTATAGGCTTCAGCAAAAACTGTATTTGGGAAAGAATACACTGGGTTTACACCTACAGTAATTAATCCTTTTACGCTTCCTGAAATAACACCGTTCATCACGTTGGCTACTTCCGAAGCACTTCCCATAGAAGTTAATCTTGGTTTTGCAGTATCTATTACAATACTTCCAACTGCCTTGTTGTATGAAAGTGCAGTTTTTTGAGCTGCAACATTAGGCAATCCAGTAATTACCACACCGTTACTTCCAGCTTTTTGTAATTGAGCTTTAGCATTATTAACAGCTTCGGCAACTTTTTCTGGTAATCCTGACGTACTTCCATTTCCAGTTAAGGCAAGTAATACTTGCATTTGTTGAGATGGAGTTACAGGAACTCGCTTATCTGCGTTAGCCCCCGAAAGTGACATGTTTGCTTCAAACTGAATGTGACGAGACATTTTTCCATTTTTTGGAATACGTCCTTTGGCATAACTTGCTTCATAACCTCCACCTTGCCAGTCACCAATAAAATCTGCACCCACCGATACAATTACTTCAGCTTTACTGAAATCATAATCTGGCAATGCTCTCATTCCAAATTCAGCTTGGAATGCATCTAATGCTTCACTTGATGATACGGTATCGTAGACCACATGACGAACATTAGGGTATAATGTTTTAAATTCTGAAATTAATTTTGAAGTGGAAGGACTGGCAAAAGTTTGTGTCAACAAGACTACATCTTTTCCAGCCATAGCACTAAGCTTATTTGAAACTGCACTATGTAATTCGTCCCAAGAAACATCATTACCATCTACTTTTGGTCCTTGCAAACGGTACTTGTCATACATCGATAAAACTGAAGCATGCACTCTTGCATTAACGCTTCCGCCATTCTTGGCTAAATCGTTTCGTTCAATTTTAATAGGTCTTCCTTCACGAGTTTTTACTAACACATTAGCAAAATCAAAACCATCTGCCATACTTGTGGCATAATAATTAGCAACTCCTGGGACTATCTCGTCTGGAGCTACTACGTAAGGAATAGATTTAATTACGGGTCCTTCGCAAGCCGCTAATGAAGCTGCAGCTGTTGTAAAACCTACGTATTTTAAGAAATCACGACGTGTGGTTGAAGAAGCTTCAAGTGTTTCCTTATTTCCTAGAAATTCATCCGTAGGAATAGGCTCAACAAATTCATTTTGCTTTAATGTTTCAACAATAGAACTGTTTTCATTTAGTTCCTCAACACTTTTCCAATATTTCTTATTTGATGCCATATTGCTATTTGAAAATAGTATTCAATTCTTTAATTAATAGTGACACTTACCACATTCCAGTCCGCCCATTTGAGCCGCTGTCAATTTATCTACGCCATATTTTTTAGAAAGTTCTTCGTGAATTTTCTCATAGTAAGCGTTGTCTTTTACATCTATATTTGTTTCTCTGTGACAGTTAATACACCAACCCATAGTAAGGGGTGAAAACTGTTCCATAATTTCCATTTCCTCTACAGGACCGTGACATTTTTGACATTCAACTCCAGCAACAGTTACGTGTTGCGAATGGTTAAAATAAGCAAAGTCTGGTAAATTATGAATACGCACCCATTTTACTGGCTGTGTGTCTCCAGTATACGATTGAGAGTCTACATCCCATCCAACTGCAGTGTATAATTTCTTTATTTCTGCATTATAATCTACACCATATTCTTTTTCTCCTTCAGCTTGTGTTACTTCTGCCACTTCACTAATGGTTTTATGACAATTCATACACACATTCAATGAAGGGATTCCCGAATGCTTACTCTTTCTAGCAGAGCTATGACAATAGTTACAATCTATTTGGTTATCACCTGCGTGAATTCTATGAGAGTAATGTATAGGCTGTACAGGAGCATATCCTTGATCAACGCCTACTTGCATCATCCATCCGTAGGCAAAATATCCAGCAGAAAGTAACAAGAAAATAGAAAGGACCAACATTAAGAATTGGTTTTGAACAACTAATTTCCAAACTGGAGTGCGTTCTTCTTTTTGGTCATATTCAACCCCATTAGCTTCGGCAATACGGCGTAGTGTTTTGTTTACTAACACCAACATGACTACCAATAGTAAAAATACTAAGGCTAATACAGCTAAAATAATATCGTTGGACATTCCTGAAGAATCTCCCCCTCCAGTAGTTCCTGCATCTGCGATAACAGGTGGTGCTTTCTTCTCTTTATAGGTATAGGCAATAATATCATCGATATCTGCATCGCTCAACTGAGGAAAAGCAGTCATCACGGACCCATTATATTCTTCAAAAATCTTAACAGCTTGTGCATCCCCAGCCTTTACCATCTCTTGGCTATTCTTAATCCAGCTGTACAACCATTCTTTATCATACTTATCTCCAACTCCATACAATGCAGGACCTGTCATTTTCTTATACAGGTTATGACAAGCCGCACAATTAGCTTTAAACAAGGTTTCTCCTTTAGCAGTATCTACTGCTTGTGTAGGCAAAACGGTTGTGGTTGCAAATGAAATTTGAGTAATTGAAAAAGCTAGCAAACATGCTAACCATAGAAGTGACAATTTAGAGGGTAGATTTCGGTAAGGTACCTTTTCCATACGATCGGTTATATTATTGTCCATAAGTTTGGCACACAATTGGTTATCTAGTTTACAGTTAAATTTACCTTTTGATGCCTAAAATAACTGTGCAAAAGTACATCATAAAAGTCGATTTTAGAAATTGTAATAAAGTGTTAATAACTAATTTATACTAATTCTAAATAATATTTTTAAACCTTTAAAAGTTATTAAGGTTTACATTTGCATTGTCAAGAAAAAAACACGATGATTAAAAATTGTTTTAAGCCGCTGATATTATGCCTATTGGCGCTTGTTATATCTGAAAAAAGCTTTTCACAAGGAACGGTAACTGTCCATCAAGATAAAAGAATCCCGGTCCTATTAGATTTAAAAAAGTCTTTAGAAAAAGATAATAAATTGGCCGATGGCTATACCATACAATTGTATTATGGCAATTTGAGTAAAGCTAATTCCACTTTAGGAAGTTACCGAAATAAATACGGAAAATGGCCTGCTTCTATTGAATATGAAACGCCCAATTATAAAGTTTGGGTAGGTAATTTTGCTAGCCGTATTGAAGCCGATAGAGTGCTTATAGAGGTGCAGCGTAACTTTCCTTCGGCCTTTATTTTGAAACCTGGAAAGAATAAAAAAGATTAAATAAAAAAACCGCCTTCGAGGCGGTTTTTTTATTTCTTTTCAAGATTATTTAAGCTTCTTCTTTACAGCAACTTCTTGGAATCCTTCAATAATGTCGCCTTCTTTAATGTCATTGTAATTTTTCACCTGAATACCACAATCATATCCTTTAGCTACTTCTTTAACATCATCCTTAAATCGTTTTAACGATTCTAGCTCGCCAGTAAAGACTACTACTCCTTCACGAATTAAACGAATTCCAGAGTTTCTTAAAATCTTTCCGCTAGTAACCATACAACCTGCAATGGTTCCCACTTTAGAAATCTTGAATGTTTCTCTAATTTCAGCCGTTCCAGTAATCTCTTCGCGCATTTCTGGAGAAAGCATTCCTTCCATCGCGTCTTTGAGGTCGTTGATGGCATCGTAAATAATGGAGTAATTACGGATATCGATTTCTTCTTTGTCGGCAAGTTGACGTGCATTACCCATAGGCCTCACATTAAAGCCAATTATAATCGCATCGGATGCTGAAGCTAGCAATACATCACTTTCTGTAATCGCTCCAACGCCTTTATGAATAATATTTACTTGAATCTCTTCTGTAGAAAGTTTTAAGAATGAGTCTGTTAATGCTTCCACAGAACCATCCACATCACCTTTTAGAATAATATTCAATTCTTTGAAATCTCCAAGAGCAATACGACGTCCTATTTCATCTAATGTGATATGACGCTGTGTTCTTACAGATTGTTCTCTTTGTAACTGTGTACGTTTTACAGCAATCGCTTTTGCTTCGCGCTCATCTTCAAATTCATTAAACTTATCCCCTGCTTGAGGCGCACCGTCTAATCCCAATATTGAAATAGGTGTTGATGGACCAGCTTCTTTAATTGAGTTACCGCGCTCATCGTGCATGGCTTTTACTTTTCCGCTATTTTGACCTGCCAATACATAGTCTCCTACTTTTAAGGTTCCACCTTGAACTAAAATGGTTGAAACATATCCACGTCCTTTGTCTAAAAAGGCTTCAACAACAGTCCCGTAAGCCAAGCGATCTGGGTTGGCAGTTAATTCTAATAATTCTGCCTCAAGCAATACTTTTTCAAGAAGCTCTTTTACTCCATCACCAGTTTTTGCAGAAATATCTTGTGACTGTATTTTACCACCCCAATCCTCTACTAAGAGATTCATGTTAGCTAATCCTTCTTTTATTTTATCTGGATTGGCAGTTGGTTTATCTATTTTATTAATAGCAAAAACAATAGGAACTCCAGCTGCTTGAGCGTGACTAATTGCCTCCTTTGTTTGAGGCATAATATCATCATCCGCAGCAACCACAATAATGGCAAGGTCGGTTACCTGAGCTCCACGGGCACGCATTGCGGTAAACGCTTCGTGACCTGGAGTATCAAGGAATGTTATTTTTTGGCCGTTCTCTAATTGTACAGCATACGCTCCAATGTGCTGTGTAATTCCACCAGATTCACCTGCAATTACATTTTCTTTACGAATATAATCCAGCAATGATGTTTTACCGTGATCTACGTGACCCATTACTGTTACAATAGGAGCACGAGGTTCTAAATCTTCTGGAGCATCTTCAACTTCTTGAATAGACTCTTCTATGTCTGCGGTAATAAATTCTACTTCGAAACCAAATTCTTCTGCTACAATCGAAAGTGTTTCAGCATCCAAACGTTGGTTCATCGTTACCATCATTCCCAATGACATACAAGCCGAAATAATTTGCGTAACAGGTACATTCATCATCGTAGCCACTTCACTTACGGTAACAAACTCGGTTACTTTAAGGAGTTTACTGTCGGCTTCTTGTTGCGCTAGTTCGTCTTCAGACTTTTGACGGTGGCTATCTCTTTTTTCTCTACGGTATTTTGCACCTTTTCCTTTTGAAGATTTTCCTTGAAGTTTTTCAAGTGTTTCTCTCACTTGCTTTTGCACTTCTTCTTCGCTAGGCTCTTCTTTAACAATATTACTTCTTCCTTTTGATCTATTGTCTTTGGATCTATTGTTATTGTTGTTAGGGGATTCTTTACTTATTCTTCTTCTACGTCCCTTTTTCTCTTTATTCCCAGAGGTTTTCTTTTTGTCGTCTGTCTTTTTCTCTGGTTTCTTAAACTTGGTTAAGTCAATTTTTTCACCTGTGAAGTTAGGGCCATCAAGTTTTTTATATTGTGTCTTAACAGTTTCAGATTCTTGAGATTCTTCCTCCTTTACAGGAGTTTCTTTCTTGACAACTTTCTCTTCAATTTTTTTAACTGGCTCCTCTTCCTCTTTCTTTTCTTGAGGTTTTACCTCAACCTTCTTTTCAACCTTAACAGGTTTTTCTTCAACTTTTTCTACTGGCTTTTCTTCAGCTTTTTCTACTGGCTTTTCCTCCTCTTTTTTTGCCTTTGTTGGATTTAATTCAATTTTTCCAACTTGCTTAGGACCGTTGAGCTTTGCTTCGGCTTTAATAACCTTTGGCTCAACTTTAACTTGCTTTTCTTCAATTTCACGTTCACGCTCAAGACGAAGTTCTTCTTTTTCTTTACGCTTTTCCTCGCCAACTTCTTTGGCTTCAACCTTTTTGCTTTTGTCGGTTTGAAACTCATTAAAAAGCACATCGTATTCTTCGTTAGAAATTTTGGTTGTGGGTCTTGCTTCTACTTCAAACCCTTTTGATCCCAAAAATTCTACGGCACGATCTAGCGAGATGTTGAATTCGCGGAGTACTTTGTTGAGTCGTATCGTTTTTGTTTCAGCCATAAAATGCTTGCCTGTTTTTTTCTTTAATTGATTTGTAAAAGTAGTTAATCTTTCTACTACTCTTCAAATTCTTCTTTTAATATATTGATAACTTCCTGAATGGTTTCCTCTTCAAGATCGGTACTATTTACTAAAAATGCTAAATCTTTTTCAAGAACACTTTTAGCAGTATCTAGTCCAATTTTCTTGAATTCGTTTATGATCCATCCTTCAATTTCGTCTGAGAATTCTGTTAATTCCACATCTTCTTCAGCACCTTCTCTTAACACATCAATTTCATAACCAGTAAGTTGACCTGCTAAACGGATGTTATGCCCACCACGTCCAATTGCTTTTGAAACTTCTTCTGGTTTTAATATTACTTCTGCCCTTTTAGTTTCTTCATTTATATTTATCGAGGTAACTTTTGCTGGACTTAAAGCTCTTGTAATAAATAGGTTTGTGTTATTGGTATAATTAATAACATCGATATTTTCATTTCCTAATTCCCTTACAATTCCGTGGATTCTAGAACCTTTCATCCCCACACAAGCTCCCACAGGATCAATTCTATCATCATATGTATCTACTGCTACTTTTGCCTTTTCGCCAGGAATTCTCACTACTTTTTTAATAGTAATTAATCCATCGAATACTTCTGGAATTTCTTGTTCGAATAGTTTTTCTAAAAACAATGGGTTAGCACGTGACATAATTATTGCCGGCTTGTTTCCTTTAAGCTCTACACTTTCTATGATACCGCGAACGTTGTCTCCTTTTCTAAAAAAGTCTGAAGGAATTTGTTTTTCTTTTGGGAGGATAATTTCATTTCCTTCATCATCCAATAAAATGACGGCACGGTGACGAATATGATGTACCTCTGCGGTATAAATTTCACCTTCCATGTCTTTAAACTGCTTATAGACAATGGTATTGTCGTGCTCATGAATTTTTGAAATTAGGTTTTGACGTAGCGCTAAAATAGAACGTCTCCCTAAATCCATTAGCTTAACTTCTTCCGAAACATCTTCACCCACCTCAAAGTCATCTTCAATTTTACGTGCTTCGCTTAGTGATATTTCTTCATTAGGATCTTCCACTTCACCATCGGCAACTACCACCCTGTTTCTCCAAATTTCTAAATCTCCTTTATCTGGATTTACAATAATATCGAAGTTGTCATCACTTCCATATTTTTTCTTTAACGCGTTTCTAAAAACGTCTTCAAGTATCGCCATAAGCGTTACTCTGTCTATTTGTTTGTCGTCTTTAAATTCAGAGAACGATTCGATTAACGCTAAATTTTCCATATGCTGTTACTTAAATTTAATCATCACTTTTGCTTCTACAATAGCTGAATAAGGTATTTCTGTTTCCTTTTCAACAGTTACTTTTCCTTTCCCAGAAGGCTTTGGCTCTCTAGCTTTCCATTGAAGCTTAACAGACTCATTAGTTGCTTCAACAAGGGTGCCTTCTATGGTATTTTCTTGAGTTTTAACTTTTAAATCTCTTCCAATATTTTTTTTATACTGCCTTTTTTCTGTTAACGGCTCAGAAACTCCAGCCGATAATACTTCCAATGAAAAATCTTCCTCTTCGCGATCCAAGTTATGTTCTATCGCTCTACTTATGTCCATACAATTTTGCACGCTCACCGCCTCATCGCCATCAATAATTATTTGAATATGATTGGCGCCAGAAATAGATAACGAAATAAGAAACAACGATGGGTTTTCTTCAAGGGCTTTTTCAAGCAATTTTTCAACTTTCTCCTTCATAAATTAGGCTATAAAAAGAGGGGACTTCACGTCCCCTCACCTATTATCTTGTTAATTTCGGTGCAAATATACCATATTTATTTTGATAATAAAAATATTGCCATCTCTTTGAATTTTTGTACTTTAATGGTAAGAAAAACCTTCCAAAAGCAAACCTTTATGAAAAGAATTTTACTCCCTACAGATTTCTCTCCTCAGGCTGAAAACGCATTAAAAGTTGCTGTACAGATGGCAAATAAAAATGACAGTGAAATATATCTATTACACTCCATGGAAATGCCTTTACATCTCGCAAACACTAATAAAGGTGCATTACCTGAAGCCTTGTTTTTTATTAAACTAGCTGAAAAACAATTTACCGAATTAATGAAAAAGCCATACTTAAAAGGCGTTAAGATTAAGCAGACCATAGGGCATGGAGAAATTTACGATGATATTTCTGAAGCCGTAAAATCCAATAAAATTGATCTTATTGTTATGGGTTCTCATGGCGCTAGTGGCTTTAAAGAAATGTTTATTGGGAGTAATACCGAAAAAGTGGTGCGTACTTCTAAAATTCCAGTATTGGTAATTAAAAACGAACACAAAAAATTTGAAGTAAAAGATTTTGTATTTGCAACAGATTTCTCAAACGAATGTAAAAAACCCTTTGAGGTAGCTCAAAAATTTGCCGAAAACTTTGGAGCAACCATTCATTTGCTTTATGTCAATACCCCAAGTGGTTTTACAACTTCTGCAGATGCTAAAAAAATGATGGCTTCCTTTATTAAAGGGATTAAATACCCTAATTACACCCTAAATATTTACAATGATATTTCTGTTGAAAAAGGTATTCTAGGGTTTGCTCGAGAATCCAATGCACAACTTATAGGTATGAGTACTCATGGTAGAAAAGGTATCTCACACTTCTTTAATGGCAGTGTTAGTGAGGATTTGGTAAATCATGCTAATATGCCAGTAATGACATTTAAAATTTAATTTATTTCCTTTCCCTAAATTTTTAACATTGGGTTTTGCTTATTAACAAAATTTAAGTTAAACCTTCTGCAATTGTGTTAAATCAAGTTAAATGACTTGACAAATCTACTATTTCACATAAGTTATTAGTGTTACTGCTACTTGCTAAGTATACAAATTAACTTCAAAAAAATAAAAGATGAATCAAGAAATTAAAGAACAAGATAAACACATGCACACGGTAGTTTCCTTAAATACATTATTGGCAGATTATCACATCTACTATCAAAACCTAAGAAATTTTCATTGGAACATTCTTGGTAAAAACTTCTTCGATTTACACAATAAATTTGAATCATTGTACAAAAGTGCACGTCTAAAAATTGATGAAATTGCCGAAAGAATCTTAACCTTAAGATATCATCCCGTAAGTAGTTTTCAAGACTATCTAGAGATTTCAAGTATTGAAGAGGCAAAAAAAATATTGAAAGATGAGGAAATGGTAGATGCCGTGATTGAAAATCAATCTATTATTTTAAATCAAATGAATGAAGTTGTAAAAAATGCCGAAAAAGTAGATGACGAAGGCACTATAGATCTAATAGGCGGTTACATTAGAGAACTTGAAAAAGAACGCTGGATGTTGCGAGCTTGGAGCAAATCTAAAAATGAAAAGCTGAAAGAAATAATAGTATAAAAACCAACTAACTACTTATTAAACTTAAAACTAAAAAAACTCATATGGAAAATACTGAAGCAATGGACAAAATCTTACAAAAACTGAATACCTGGTGGGAGTTATTTATTGAAAATTTACCCAACTTAGGCATTGCTCTATTGGTGTTGATTATATCCTACTTTATATCAAGAGTCGTCTATAACACTTCCATAAAAATTGCTCGAAGAAAAGGAAGTGAGGGCGCTGTAAGTAAATTAATAGCTCGTACTTTTTCAGTCGTTGTAGTATTATTAGGTTTATTCCTTGCGCTGGGCGCTTTAAATTTAGGCAAAACATTAACTGCATTAATTTCGGCCGCTGGAGTTTCAGGACTTGTTATAGGTTTAGCACTACAGGGCACATTAAGCAATACATTTTCGGGAATTGTACTCTCTTTCAGAAAAAATATTAGAATAGGAGATTGGGTAGAAACCAACGGATTTTCCGGCGAAGTAATGGATATAAACTTAAATTACTTTGTTTTGAAAGAAGCCGATAATAACTTAGTTATCATTCCGAATAAAACAATTATAGACAACCCAATCAAAAACCAAACCCTCACCACCAAAATGCGAGTAATGATTGAATGTGGTGTAGGTTACGAAAGTGATTTAACCCAAGTTGAAAAATTAGTTCGAGAAACTATTAGTAATTCATTCGACCATATTTCATCACCAGAAGATGTAGAGTTCTTCTATACAGAATTTGGTGGATCTTCCATAAACTTCTTATGTCGTTTTTGGATAGATAGCGAACGAAGCTTGGAACGATTAATAGCCCATAGTAAAGCTATTATTGAAATTAAGAAAGCTTTTGATAGAGAGGGAATAAACATTCCTTTCCCAATGAGAACATTACAATTTGAGAATACATTAAAGACAAAAGATATTGTTAAAGAAGAGGTGTATTCTAACAATTAAAAATAATTATTAACCCTTAAAATTTATAAACACATGTCAAAGACAGGAAATATTATTACAGGAATCGTAAGCGGACTTGCCGTAGGAGCTACTTTAGGAGTACTCTTTGCACCCGATAAAGGTTCCAAGACACGAAAGAAAATTAAGAAAACTGCAAAGGAATCCAAAGATGCAATTGTTGACAAAACCAATGAAATTACAGAGCAATTACATAATGCCTTTAGCAGTAAACAAAACGAATTCTCAAAAGAGCTAGATAGCATGGTTCAAAACATGAGCTACAAAGCAGACGATGTTATAGATGCTATGGAAAAGAAACTAGCTAAGCTCAAAAAAGAGAATGAACAGATTAAAATGAACTAATAAAATAAACTATGACCATTCAAGAGAATATTAATAAAACAGCAACCCTTGCAAATGATTATGTGAGACAGGAACTTGAATTAGCAAAGCTTAAATCTGCTTACCAAATTACTTCTATGTCTGCAAGTATTGCAAAAAAAACAATCATAGGTATAGTATCAACCTTAGCGATACTTTTTATATCGATAAGTGGTGCTTTTTGGCTAGGCAGCATTTTTAATGATACTGCATTAGGGTTTCTCTTGATAGGTTCATTTTATCTTCTTATAGTATTCACATTATTCTTCTTGAGAAAACATATTGAAAACTATGTTGTAAAGAAGATAACAAAAAAATACTTTTAATATGAAACAATATCATTCACTTCAAGAAATGAAATTTGAGATAAAGCGTTTGGATTTGCAAAGACAAATTACAAAGGAGCAGATAAAGCAGAACAATTATTTGCTGAAGAAAACTTTCAGTAATAATTTGCTTTCTTCTAATCTTGTAAAAAAGGTTTCAAATCTGGCTTTAACTTATCTAGTGAAGAAGATTAAAAGTAAATTTTAAATGACCCTAATATTTTATATGTAATTGAATACTTAAAACTCTCAAATTAAATTTGGGGGTTTTTTTATAAATCATTTATCATATTATGTGAGCACCCTTTTAACTTGGTATTTTATTTTTTAACAAAATTTAAGTTAATACTCTTTTAAAAGTAGTTAAACCTAGTTAAAAGGCTTTACTTCAGTGTAGTATTAAATTATATTAGATATAGTTGCACATGAGAATGAGCAACATAGTAATAACCAAATAAACTAAAACATGAAAACAATAAAAAAAATAGTAACCATCATTGCTGTAGTTCTTGTTTCAGGATTGTATGCACAAACCGATAACAAAGAAACTGCAACCGAAACTAAAATTAATAAGTTCACCGTTAAAAGTGAAAAAGGAACCATAAACTATGTAGTAAAAGTAGATACTAAATCTACTGGCTATGTAAAAATGGACGACTTAAGTAAAAAGGAAGAAACTCGTGTTAAAAGCCCTTCTCAAGTAGTAACTACTATTAGTGTAGACGCAGACGGAGATCCATTTTATGATAATGCCTTTACGTTAACTTATAAATCGTATAAGGATAATCCTGTAACAGTTGTCCCAACACCATCTGGATTTAATATTAATGTAGCTGGAGAGGTACTACAATACGATTTTATTAAGAAGGTCTGTGAAGTCCCCGAAGGTTGTCCTGTACAAGTAAAAATGATTAGTGTTACTAATAGATAATTCAATCAATAATTTAATAATAAGAACCCAGAAGAAATTCTGGGTTTTTGTTTTCTAGAAAAAAGAAAAGTCCCAACTTAAATAAGTTGGGACTTTATTACTTGTTGGCCCACTAGGGCTCGAACCTAGACTCTTCTGGACCAAAACCAGACGTGTTGCCAGTTACACCATGGGCCAATACCATAATGTGGGCGCAAATTTAATACAAACTTTGGGTTGCACAAATAATTTAGTTAAAAAAAGCATCCTTTTCATTCTAAAAAATATCTTTAGAAATCTTCCGTTAGTATTTTTTTATTATACACCTAAATATATTATTAGTAAATTCGCCACAACGAAAATTGTTACAATACATGGTCGATTTTAGCTTTAGTAAGTGGAATAAAATTATTGGTTGGTTTGTTTTTTTTATAGCCCTAATTACGTATTGGCTAACCGTAGAACCTACCGTTAGTTTTTGGGATGCAGGAGAATATATTACAACAGCGAGTAATCTTGAAGTAGGGCATCCTCCTGGAGCTCCTCTTTATCAATTATTAGGAGCCTTCTTCTCTATTTTTGCCATGGACGCATCTAGCATTGCATTAACCATAAACTTAATGTCGGTTTTTGCTAGTGCTTTTACCATTTTATTTATGTTTTGGTCATTAACTATACTGCTTACCAATGTGGTTTCAAAGCAAACTGAAATTACCAAAAACAACGCCATTGCAATCCTTGGGAGTGCCGCTGTTGGTTCTTTAGCTTTTACATTTACGGATAGTTTTTGGTATTCTGCAGTAGAGGCAGAAGTATATGCTGCTGCTGCATGTATGCTAGCTATTATGTTTTATTGCGGACTTAGGTGGGAACGAGAAATGTTCACACCACGAGGAGATCGTTGGCTCATATTAATTTCTTTTATCGTAGGGCTTTCATTTGGAGTGCATTTTATGGCACTTCTCACCATTCCAGCCATCGGGTTTTTGTATTTCTTTAAAAAATATAAAACGATAACAGTAAAGAATTTTTTAGTAGCAAATGTGGTGGTAGTAGCAATCCTACTTTTTATATTTAAACTGTTGCTCCCTATGACCATGAAGTTCTTTAGTGCAACAGAATTGTTTTTTGTGAACACCATTAGGCTTCCGTTTAATTCGGGAACCATCTTTGCAGGCTTACTTTTTATAACGCTTTTTTACTTTGGTTTAAAATACACTAAAAAGAAAGGTCATACTACTTTTAATACTTTAATACTTTGTGTTCTTTTCATTTTTATAGGTTTTTCAAGTTGGCTCATGTTACCTATTCGTGCCAACGCTGGAACCGTTATAAATGAAAATAATCCTAACAACGCACGTGAGCTTTTAGCTTATTACAATCGTGAACAATATCCTGAAACACACCTTTTTTATGGGCCACAATTCACGGAAGCTTATGTAGGCTTAGATGCTGAAAATCCATACAAAGACGACAAACCCAAATACGAAAAAGACGAAGCAACTGGCAAGTACATTATAGTAAACGAATGGAAAAATGCAGCACAAAATACAGACGATGACCAAAAAGCTTTATTGCCTCGTATGTGGAGTATAGAGCACGCAGGAAATTATCTAGAATATACCAATGGATTAGAATTTGGAATTAAACGCGAATACCGAAATGAAGAACGATTAGTCGAGGAAGTTTCAAAATTTAAAGAAGCCTATCAAAATGGGCTTGTGGATGGTGATGACTACAATGATTTCTTAACGCAGTTTGGTCCTTTTTTAGACATCAAAAAACCCTCCTTTATAGATAACATGAAATTTATGTTCGTGTTTCAATTTGGCAAAATGTATTGGCGTTATTTTATGTGGAATTTCTCTGGGCGGCAAAACGATGCCCAATGGCAAGGGGGTAATCTCAATGGAAATTGGATAAGTGGCATTAAATTTATTGATGAATGGCAGTTAGGACCGCAAGATAATCTTCCTGTAGATTTAAAAGAAAATAAAGCCAGAAACACCTATTATTTCCTGCCTTTAATACTTGGAATTTTAGGGTTAGTATTTCACGCCAAAAACGATAAAAAAAGTTTTTGGGTGTTAATGGTATTATTCCTTTTTACGGGATTAGCTCTTAAAGTATACCTCAACGAAAGACCCTTTGAACCCCGGGAAAGAGATTATGCGGTAGTAGGTTCGTTTTATGTTTTTGCCATGTGGATAGGTTTTGGAGTCTATGCTCTTTATGAAGTTGTAAAAGACTACCTAAAGCCAAAAGTTGCGCTCCCAATTGTACTTGCCGCGACTACCTTAGCTGCCCCAGTGCTTTTAGCAACTCAGAACTGGGATGATCACGATCGTTCTGGTAGATATACCGCTAATTCCATGGGAAGGATGTATCTCGATTCTTGTGATGAAAATGCCATTTTATTTACCATTGGCGATAATGACACGTTTGCGCTTTGGTATCAGCAAAATATTGAAAAATACCGTCAGGATGTGCGTATTGTCAATACAAGTTTGTTCCAAACAGATTGGTATATAGACGATATGAAGAAAAAAGCTTTCTCCAGTGATCCAATCCCTTCACAACTTAAACATGAACAGTATCGTTATGGTGTTAGAGACGTGATTGCCTATCAAGAAACCAAAGAAGATACGGTTGACATTAAAACTTGGATGAATTGGGTGGCAAGTGAAAATCCTTTAACAAAAGTTGAACTTAATAGTGGACAATTTATTAGTTCATTCCCTTCAAAAGTGATAAGAGTTCCAGTTGACAAAGAAGCTGTTCTTAAAAATGGAATTGTAGAACAAAAAGATGCCGATAAAATTGTACCCTACATTGACATTGTGTTAAAAGGAGATTATGTTTATAAAAACCGATTATTAATGCTCGATATCATTGCCAATAATAACTGGGAACGTCCTATTTATTTTAGTGGTGGCGCCTTTGGTGATGATGATTATTTATGGATGAAGGATTACTTACAATTAGATGGTGTGGTCTATAAGTTAGTCCCAATTAAAACGCCTGTCGATAGGAGAAATCCTTTCGATATGGGAAGAATTGACGGTGATAAAATGTACGATATTGTTATGAGTTGGGATTGGGGAAATAGTGGAAATCCAGATATATATCACGACACCGAAACCCGTAGAAATGGTATAACATACCGTAGTAACTTAGCGCGTCTAGCTGACGCCCTAATTAGGGAAGGGAAAAGGGAAAAAGCCGAAGATATTCTAGACTTAGCCATGGAAAAAATGCCTGTTAAATTCTTTGAGTATTATTCTCTGTTAGAACCTTATATTTTGAGCTACTACGAACTTGAAAAAACAGAAAAAGCACGTAAGGTTTTCGAAGAAACCTCAGCAAAATACCAAAGTTATGTAGCTTATTATGGTGCTATGTCCATGGACGAACAAGCTGAAAACCTACAGGAGATTTATTCAAAATTAAACCAGTATGAAAGTTTGGTGGAGATTGTGTATGTGTACGATACAGACAAATATTATCAAGATCAGAAAAAAATATTTAAAAACTACCTTCAGCCTTTTAAAGGACTTTTTGATCGTTTAGATATGGATATCGACACAGAGTTTTTACAGAAAGAACGTCTTACCGAAAAATTATTAGATTCCCTCCTAAATGATTCGGTAGAGGAATAACTATGAAGCTACTTTTTACGAAAACGCCCAAATTTGTTGCTTGGTTATTTCCAAAACGAATTTGGGCGTTTTCACGTTCAGAAAACAACGTGTATCTCACCTTTGATGACGGTCCTATTGCAGAAGTGACCCCTTGGGTTTTGGACCAGTTAAAGTCCTATAATGCTAAAGCTACTTTCTTTTGCATTGGGGAAAATATAAAGAAACATCCTACTATCTTCGAAAGAATAATTTCTGAAGGACATGCTTTCGGAAATCATACGTTTAATCACTTAAATGGTACCAAAACTTCAACTGAAACATACATTCAAAATGTAAATACTTTTGAAGAAACCATTCAAAATTTTAAAAATATAGAAGTCCAAAAATCCAATCTGTTTCGTCCGCCTTATGGAAGATTAACTCAAAAGCAAGCTAAAATGCTTCAGCAAAAAAGGTATAAAATAGTGATGTGGGACGTACTAAGTTATGATTGGGAAAAAGAAGTTTCAGAAGTACAATGTCTTCAAAATGTATTAAAAAATATTCAACCAGGAAGTATTGTTGTTTTTCACGACAGTCTAAAAGCAGAAAATAATTTACGGTATGTCCTTCCGAAGGTGTTAGAATGTATTAAAGAAAGAGGTTGGAAGGCTTTGGCTATCCCAATGACAGCTTAAACAAACTCTTTTACAAGCCCAATTAATGTGTTAGCATCCTGCTCACCACTTTGGCGCCATTTCATTTCACCATTCTTATATATCATGAGTGTTGGTAAGCCTTTTACGCGTAGCGCATCAGATAGTTCTTGATTTTTTTCAATATCAATTTTAATGACTCGAGCCTTGTCGCCAAGGGCAGCGGCAACGTCACGTAATACCGGATGCATCCCTTTACAAGCCTCATCCCATTCTGCATAAAAATCGAGCAGAACCGGTACATTTGTTTCTATTAATTCTCCAAATTTTGACATACGTTTGAAGTATTTCTTTTAAATGCTAATTACAAATATAACATTTCCCCTTAATTAGGCACTATTCGTTCTTTTTTTAAGTTGAATTACAGTGACTTCTGGCCAAATGCCAACACGTCCCGGATAGCCCAAAAATCCAAATCCTCTATTTACATTTATATACCTTCCAAGCTCTTCATATATACCTGCCCAGTGCTCATAGCGATACTTTACAGGACTCCATTTAAACCAACCAGGGATTTCAATTCCAAATTGCATTCCGTGGGTATGCCCCGATAATGTTAAGTGAAAATGCCTATCGTCTTGTTTTACTTTTTCTGCCCAATGCGACGGATCATGACTCATTAAAATTTTAAAATCTGTTTTTGAAATACCTGCACAAGCCTTTTCTAAATCTCCAGCTTTTTTGAAACCTCCAGCGCCCCAGTTTTCAACTCCAATGAGTTTGATTTGTTCTCCATTTCTAGAGATTGTAACATGTTCATTCAACAATAACCTCCACCCCATTTCTTTTTGAATATCCTTCAAACTTTGAAGATTATTCCTTTTATCTCCTTCCGAAGGCCAACCAATATAATCTCCATAATCATGATTTCCTAACACAGAATAAACTCCATCTTTGGCAGTGAGTTTAGAAAAATATTCCTTCCACGGTAGCATTTCATCAGCTTTATTATTCACCAAATCTCCAGTAAATAATATCACATCACTTTGCTGTTCATTTATAAGGTCAACTCCATATGCTACTTTCTTTTCATTATCAAAGCTACCACTGTGCACATCACTAATTTGTGTAATCGTGTAACCATCAAAAGCATCGGGAAGATCGTCAAACTCTAGCGCGTATTTAAGTACTTTGTAATTGTACTTTCCGCGGTACATTCCGTATAACAAAGATGCAAAAGGAATAGCCGCAATACCAATAGCTACAGTACTTATAAACTTTCTTCTTGAGGGTAAATAAAACCCATCATCACTACCTCCAAATTTTGAAAAGAGACCTACCGAAAAACGAGCAATATCCTCACCAAACATAAAGATGATGACCAACAATTTTGGGATGAAAATAGCCAGGAAAAATCCGAAGGTATACATACGCGAAGGCGTCATTTGCCTTCCATGAACTCCTCCTGTAAGTTGATAAATAAATAATCCCAACAAAACGATAGAGATTATAAAATACACCCAATGTAACCATTGACTTTTTGAAACTGTTCGAATTGCTTGAAAAGCGTAAACGTCAATTAAAAAATAAATGGAAATAAAAATAATCCAGCGAACCATAGTTTTCTTTGAAGGTTTAAAGATACAGGGCTTAGTAAAAGAAAAGTAGAAATTCACTTTTTTTTAACGTCTTTTTGTACCTTCGGTTGCACCAACCCATAGGAACATGAAACGAAGAACATTTATTCAAAATGCATCCCTAAGTAGTTTAGGTATTGTAGCAGCGGCTTCGGTTATAGGCTGTAAAGAGAATGAAGTTGAAAAAGATGCTGCCGCCGCAGAGAATTCTGAAGCTACAATTCCGGTAGTTATTGCCACTTGGAATGTTCCCGATTCAACAAAAAAAGCTTGGGAAGTGATTGAAAATGGTGGTTCTGCTTTAGATGCCATTGAACAGGGCTGTATGGTGGAGGAAGCCAATGCTGAAGGACAAAGTGTGGGTATTGGAGGTCTTCCCGATCGAGACGGCAATGTGACTTTGGATGCTTGTATTATGAATAAAGAAGGCAATTATGGTGCAGTTGTATATCTACAAAATATTAAACACCCTATTTCGGTAGCACGAAAAGTGATGGAAAATACACCCCATGTGATTTTAGCTGGAAAAGGGGCCGAACAATTTGCCTATGCTGAAGGCTTTCAAAAAGAAAATCTACTAACCGAAGCTTCAAAAAAGGATTGGGAAGAATGGAAAAAAACTTCAGAATATAAGCCCATAATAAATATAGAAAATCACGATACTATTGGGATGCTTGCCATCGATAAAAATGGTGATATCTCTGGGGGCTGTACCACAAGTGGATTAGCATATAAAATGGCTGGACGTGTGGGAGATTCCCCCATAATTGGCTCGGGTCTTTTTATTGATAATGAAGTAGGCGGAGCCACAGCTACAGGTTTGGGGGAGGAAGTATTAAAAACGGTTGGTAGCTTTTTAATTGTAGAATTAATGAGACAAGGAAAAACCCCTCAAGAAGCCTGTGAAGAAGCGATTGGACGAATTGTGTCAAAGAATAAAAACTTCAAAGACTTTCAAGTGGGTTATATTGCCGTAAATAAAAAAGGTGAGACAGGGTATTATAGTATTCACGAAGGTTTTTCGGTGACAAAATATAATGAAGGAGAGAATATTAATATTCCTTCAAAATTTTTTAATAAAGCCTAAACTATCTATTTTATTTCAGTTAAATTGAAATAAAATCTCCTTTAAAACCCTTAATTATTTCACAAAACTGAAATAATTGAGTTATGTAATATAATTTTTAATAGTTTTGCAATACATAAGTAGGTTGATCCCTATATGGGGGTTAATCAAATTTGGGGCGAAAAGTCATCACATCTGTGGTGGCTTTTCTATTTTTTACACATTTCTTCTTTCAAAAATCTATGAATTCATATAGGTTTTCCAATTCTTCACAATTTATCTTTGAAGTCTCCAACTCTTTCATCCTGAACCGCCTACTTTGCCTTGGTTGTTTACTCAAAACATATTGTCATGAAAAAAATTACATTTTTTAGTGTACTCCTATTTATAGGTGTACAGTTATTCGCTCAAGTTGGGATTAACACCACATCACCCGATCCTAGTAGTGAACTAGACATTTCAAGCACCGATGGAGGAATTCTAATTCCAAGAATGACCCAAACCGATCGTAACCTAATTGCTAGTCCTGCCATGGGATTAATGATTTACCAAACCGATAACACCCCTGGGTTTTATTATTTTGATGGTTCCTCTTGGGTAATAATTGGCGGTGGAGTAGATACACAAAACACATTGGACGAAGCTTATGATGAGGGTGGTGCGGGTTTAGGCAGAACGATAGTTGCAGATAATGGTGCAATTAGTATTCAAGGCAATGACGGTTTAGAAGTAACAGGAACTTTTGGAACAGGATCGACCATAGGACCCTCGGGTGCAGGAACAAGAATGTTTTTTAATCCCAGAAAAGCTGCCTTTAGAGCAGGAAATGTAACGGCAACACAATGGAATGATGCCAATGTAGGAGATTATTCTGTAGCAATGGGTAGAGCAACAACTGCATCTGGTACTTATGATGTCGCAATTGGTTTTGGGTCACTTGCCACGGGTAGCTATTCAACAGCTTTGGGATGGGCCAATAGAGCCTCTGGAGCATATTCTGTTTCAATTGGACAAAATTCAACTGCATCAGGATGGTCTTCTACTGCGCTAGGGCGAGTTTCTACGGCATCTGGAAGTGAATCTATGGTTTTTGGTCATGATTCTTCTATATCTGGTACCCGAGCCATAGGAATTGGGAGTTACTTAGAATCTCCTTCTGGTTATGAAATTACTATGGGTCATTTCAACACCTTGTATACACCTACCTCCACAGTGGGAATTGATCCTTCCGATAGATTATTCTCTATTGGTAATGGAACCTCGGGAGCTGCTAGAAGCAATGCACTTACCATATACAAGGACGGTACTTTGAACATAAATGACTCTTATAATATGCCATTAACAGACGGTACTTCTGGTCAGGTGATGACTACAGACGGAGCAGGTAATCTAACTTTTCAAACTCCAGCTACTGGTGCAGAACGAATTAATGACCTCATTGATGGTAAAAGTGATAACGATGGTACACAAGATGGCTCATCAATTTTTTTAGGAATTAATGCAGGGGCAGTAGATGACCTTAGTAATAATAGCAATGTAGGTATAGGCTTCAATGCGCTAGAAGACAATATTGATGGAGCATTAAATGTAGCCATTGGTTGGAGAAGCTTAGCAGAAAACCTTGGAGATAATAATACAGCAATGGGTTATTTGAGTGCAGGAGGAAACACCACGGGTAATGGTAATACGGCAATTGGAAGAAATGCATTAGTAAGTAATGGAACAAGCAACTATAATACAGCATTAGGATTTTATGCAGGGTGGTTAAATACTGGTTCTGGGAACCTGTTTTTGGGAGCTAATGCAGGTTTTAACCACTCAACAACCAGTAATAAATTATACATTGAAAATTCGGATGCTGGTCCAGACGAAGCATTAATTTATGGTGATTTTGGCACAGATAATACTACCACTGGAAATATTCTACGAACCAATAGTGAATTTCAAATCGGAAATCCTACGGGAACTGGATATGCCTTTCCAACAACAGACGGAACTGCTTCACAAGTTTTAACCACAGATGGAGCGGGCAATTTAACTTTCCAAACTCCAACAACTGGCGCAGAACGAATTAATGACCTCATTGATGGTAAAAGTGATAACGATGGAACTCAAGATGGTTCTTCTGTTTTCCTAGGGGTTAATGCAGGTGCTACGGATGACAGTTCTGATAATCAAAATGTGGGAATTGGATTTAATGCTTTAACAACAAATTTTGCTGGATATGGCAATGTTGCTATAGGGTATAATAGTATGATTGCAAACTTTGGATGGAATAATACTGCTATCGGAACACATGCTTTGGAAGGACTTACAAGTGGATTTTACAATGTAGCACTTGGACCTCATACAATGCCTAATCTTACAACGGGATCAGACAATACAATTATTGGTTTTCAAGCAGGCTCAAATGCAACTAATAGCTCAGGGAATGTTTTTTTAGGTAGCGAAGCAGGAGCTTTTGCTTCAGGAGGAAATCAATTATTTATTGAAAACTCTGCAGCTAATGAAGACAGCGCACTTATCTATGGGGAATTTGGATTGGATTCTACAACATCAGGAAATATTCTACGAACCAATAGCGAGTTCCAAATAGGGAACCCAACGGGGACAGGCTATGCTTTCCCAACCACAGATGGAAGTAATGGGCAAGTTTTAACCACCGATGGAGCAGGGCAAGTAAGCTTTACAACCCTATCCCTTACAGATACACAAAACACACTCGACGAAGCTTATGATGAAGGTGGTGCAGGGGCAGGCAGAACCATAACCGCAGATAACGGTGCTGTTACAATAGATGGAGTTGATGGATTTATGGTCACTGGAGGATATGGAGCTGGAGATATTGTTTCCGTAACTGGTGTAGGAACTAGAATGTTTTTTAACCCTAATAAGGCAGCTTTTAGAGCAGGAAGTGTTGGTAGTGGAGGAATTTTTGACTCCACAGCTTGGGATGATGCCAATATAGGCTCACGCTCTTTTGCTGTTAATATTGGCACCATTGCTAGTGGAACTTATTCATTTGCTTCAGGTGTTTCGACCGAAGCTTCAGGGTATGCATCAACTGCTATGGGTTATGTAAGTGAGGCATCTGGATGGTATTCAACAGCCATGGGAGAAGCAACAATTGCATCAGGGTGGGGAGAAATGGCAGTTGGATCTTATAATAGTACAGGAACGTCGAGAGTTTTTGTTGTAGGTAATGGTACAAGTGATGTAAATCGCTCTAATGCGTTTGAAGTATTTGATTCTGGACTAATCACTTTTAATGAAGAATACACTTTCCCTTTAACCGATGGTTCAGCAAATCAAGTATTAAGAACAAATGGGGCAGGAACTCTAACTTGGGCTACAGTAAATAGTGAAAGCACCACTGCAAGTAATGGTCTTACCGAAACTGGCAATGATGTTCAACTAGGGGGTACATTATCACAAAACACAACTATTACTCAAGGTAATTTCGACTTATCTATAACCTCATCTGGAACAGGAGGTGTTTCAATTTTAAATTCCGGTACTTCAGATTCAGGCTTGATAATAAATAAAAGTGACAATGCAACAACTAATCAGTATGGTATTTATGTATCTAAAGCTTCAACAAATAGTAGTGCCGATTATGGGCTTCTAAATGAACTTTCAGGAAGTGGAGCAGGTGCTCAATATGCCACCTATAATAACCTAACAACCACAGGTTCGGGAAGTAAATATGGTGTATATAATAATTTTGACACCGCTACTCCCGCTACAAAATATGGTGTTTGGAATGAATTTGTAAGTTCTAGTGGTAATTACTTCGGAATAACAAATAATATGACGGGAGCAACTTCTCAAGCAGTATTTGGTGTAAATAATGTACTATCAGGAACCGGAACAGGTGCTAAAACAGGAATCTCAAATAGCTTTTCGGGAGCTAATGGCAATGTGAACATCTATATTGGCATGGATAATTCATTTAATGATACTGGAAATGGTGACCGTTGGGGAGTTAGGAACAATATGGATGGAACTGGAACTGGCACACACTATGGAAGTTTTAATGACCTAACTGGAACTGGATCAGGACCAAAATATGGAACGTATAATTATATCGATTCTGGAGCTGGAGGCACCCATTATGGAACTTATAATGAGGTTGACATTGGAAATGGTTGGGCAGGATATTTTGTTGGAAAAAATTACGTTTCTGGTGCCATTGGAATTAATAACCCCACACCAGATGGAAGATTAGATATTATCCATAACAGTACCTCAGAGACTTCTCCCCATATTATGGTTACAGCTCAAAATGCAAATTCTGGCTCAAGAATAACATTTGATAATGCAGCAGAAACTGCAAACAATTGGGTACTATTTGCGCGAGCAGATGATACACCCGGTACAGGAGTGCTTAATTTTTATTCTAGTGAAATTACTTCTAATGTGTTAAGACTTGAAAGCGACGGCAAAGTAGGTATCATGCGTAATCCTGCAACAAACGCTCTCGAAGTAGAAGGTGATGCCTCCAAAACCACTGCGGGCTCTTGGGCCGCTAATAGTGATCGTAGATTGAAAAAAGAAATTAACTCTATAAGTGGTGAAACTGCTTTAGACAAAATTGAAAAAATGCGCGGAGTTACCTACCTCTGGGATGATGATAAGACTGGAGCAAAACGTCCCGAGGGACTTCAATATGGATTTATTGCTCAGGAATTAATGGAAGTTTTCCCTGAAAAAGTTACCAAAGATAACCTTGGTTTTTATCAAACCGCCTATGGAGATTACGATCCTCTTTTTGTGGAAGCTATTAAAGAATTGAAAAGTGAAGTTGAAACCCTTTCTGAAGAAAACGCAAAACTGAAAGAACAACTTTCAAAAATGGAAAAATTAGATGCCCGATTAAGTGCTTTAGAAAAAAATAATTCAAGTAGTAATACGTCTGAAATGATTTCAGAAAAAAAGAAATAGTTGAGGTTCATGAAACAACTATGTTTTGATAAAAAAAAGCCGCTGTTGGGAGCGGCTTTTTGCAACAAATTAAATATCTTTAAACAACTAAAAAACAACTCATTATGAAAACAATTCTAACACAATTTTTTTGTATTTCGACCCTAATTATTTTTTCAGCATGTAATAATGGCAAAAGCGATTATTCCGAAAAAAAAGAAACAGAAGAAGCTACCCTATCCAAGGAAGATTTGGTAAAAAGAGGTGAGTATCTTGTCACCATTATTGGTTGTGATCATTGTCATACACCCAAAAAAATGACAGACCACGGCCCCGTTCCAGATATGGATCGCCGCTTTATGGGCTTCCCCGCAACCGATTCTCTTGCAGCTATTAACAAGGATGAAATTGGTCCAGGTAAATGGATGCTCATGAATGGTGACCTTACAGCCTTTGTAGGGCCCTGGGGAATAAGCTATGGAGCCAATATTACCTCGGATGATTCTGGAATTGGCTCGTGGAGCTATGAACAATTTAAAAAATCTGTCACCGAAGGAAAGTATAAAGGGATGGAAAATAGTCGCCCAGTAATGCCCCCTATGCCTTGGGAATCTTTAAGCGAATTAGAGGAAGATGACCTTAAAGCTATTTATGAGTTTTTATTGACCACGAAACCTATTGAAAATGTAGTGCCAGCATATACGCCACCTCCTGCAATGTAATGCTTAAAATAATAAACCCCATCTTTATAATGATGGGGTTTATTATTATAGAGTAAACTGAGTAACTCCCTTTGCATCCTGTTCTTTAAATTTTTTAACCAACTCTAAGGCATCGGGAATGACATCGCTACACAACACAATAAGAGAGTCTTTTTCAGCATGGTTTACTGCATATGTAATAGCTTCTTTTTCTGATGGGATGATGGTCGTTTTCTTATTAGGGTCTTTCATTTGAATTCCATCATTCAACATTTTAATCAATTCCGCTTCCGTTTTACCCCGTAATCTTTTATCCTGCCTAATAATAATTTCATCAAACATTTCAGCAGCTAAACTTCCCATTTCATTATTGTCTTCCACTCTCCTATCACCTACGCCTGCTATAATACCTACCTTTTTAGAACATTCAATCGTATCTGTAAATTCTTTTAAGGCACGCATTCCTGCAGGATTATGAGCATAATCTAATAGAACTTTAAAGTTTTCAAAATGAAATAAATTGAGTCTTCCGGGAGTTTGCGAAGCCGAAGGAATAAACGTTTCTAATGCCGCTTTAATATCTTGATTACTTATACCTCGAACATGAGCAGCCAGAACTGCAGCTAACACATTTTTAATCATAAACAAGGCACGTCCACCATACGTTAAAGGAATCTGCTCTGCTCGCATAATTCGCATTTTCCAAACCCCTCTGCAAATGGTAACAAAACCATTTTCATAAACAGCTGTAATACCTCCTAGTCGTTGCATCGCTTGAATACGAGGGTTTTCTTCATCCATTGAAAACAACGCCACATTGCAATTTACGGTTCTGCGCATATCATACACCAAATCATCATCTGCATTTAAAATAGCATAGCCATCTGGCAATACGGTTTCGGGAATTACCCCTTTTACTTTTGCCAATTGCTCAACGGTATGAATCCCTTTTAATCCTAAATGGTCCGCTTCCACATTCGTTACAATCCCAACATCGCATTTATGAAATCCTAAACCCGCTCTAAGTAACCCTCCACGGGCACACTCTAAAACTGCAAAGTTTACCGTTGGATCTTTTAATACAAATTCGGCACTGGCTGGACCTGTGCAATCGCCTTGCATTAATAATCTATTTTGAATATACACTCCATCACTAGTAGTATACCCCACACGATAGCCATTCATTTTGGCAATATGTGCAATTAATCTACTCGTTGTTGTTTTTCCGTTAGTACCCGTAATGGCAATAATAGGAATACGTCCCGTATCACCCATCTTAGGGAATAATTTATCGACTACAGGAGCGGCAACATTTCTTGGCAAACCAGAAGTGGGTGCTAAGTGCATTCTAAAACCAGGACCCGCATTTACTTCTAAAACTGCTCCACCTGTTTCAGAAAGTGGTTGACTAATATCTGTCGTCATCACATCAATTCCACAAATATCGAGATCGATAATTCGTGAAATACGTTCTGCCATTTCAACATTTTCAGGATGCAAAATATCGGTTACATCTTCGGCAGTACCTCCTGTACTTAAATTTGCTGTATCCTTCAAAATAAGCATTTCATCTTTAGAAATAACTGAATCCAAGGTGTAACCTGCATCCTCTATAATGTTTTTGGTTAACTCGTTTACCGTAATTTGTGTCAACACATTTTCATGTCCGTAACCACGCCGCGGATCACTGTTTACAATATCTATTAATTCTTGCACCGTGGATTTACCGTCGCCAATGACATGGGCTGGAGTACGCAAGGCTGCAGCTACTAATTTGTTATTAATAACGAGTAATCGATAATCTTTTCCAGTTATAAATTTTTCAACGATGATGGCGCCACTTTTCGAGCTTTCTTTTGCATTTCTGAAAGCAACAAGTGCCTCCTCATAATTCTGAATATCAACGGTAATTCCTCTCCCGTGATTACCATCCACAGGTTTAATTACTAAAGGGAAACCCACATACTTACAAGCCTCTTCAAGGCTACTTTCACGACGAATAATATCTCCTTTTGGGACTTCTACTTCGGCTTGTTCTAATAAAAATTTGGTGTCCTCTTTATCACAAGCTAGTTCTACTCCAATACTGGAAGTTTCACTAGTTACTGTTGCCTGAATTCTCTTCTGGTTAGCACCATACCCTAGTTGGCACAATGAATATTTATTTAAACGAATCCACGGAATACCTCTACTGGCAGCTTCTTCTACTATAGAGCCTGTGCTAGGACCTAATCTTTCAGCTTCGCGAAGTTCTCGCATGCGTTGGATATCGTCTTCCAAATCATATTCTTTCCCTTCAATTAATGCCTCACAAATTTCTACGGAAGCTTTTGCAGCATAGCGTCCAACGGATTCTTCAATATAAGAGAATACGACATTATACACTCCTTTTTCACCATAGTCACGAGTTCTTCCAAAACCAGTATCCATACCCGCTAAGGTTTGTATTTCTAAAGCTATATGTTCAATGATATGACCCATCCAAGTGCCTTCTTCCACTCGTTGGAAAAAACCTCCAGGCTCTCCTACCGAACATCGATGACTATACATTGTGGGAAATAGTTGTTCTAGCCTCTCTTTAAACCCATCTATTTTATTTGAGGGTCGTTCCTCCATGTCTTCCAAGTCTAAAACCATAACAATTAATTTATGGCGACGAACAGACCAATAGTTTGGGCCACGCATGGCATTTATTTCCCGAATCTTCATATTTAAAAAATTATAAGTTGATTATTGTCAAAGATTATAAATATATAATTTTTTTACTTCAAAAACGTGTATTTTTGCACGATTGAAATATATACCATGAAGACTAAAGGAATTCTTATCCCAATTGGGGGAAATGAAGACAAAGGAATTGAAATTAACGAACAATACACACTAGAGTTTATTAGTGAAGGCATACTTTACCATGTGGTTAAGGAAGCTGGCGGTATTTATTCTAATATTGTGGTAATTCCTACGGCTTCAAGCATTCCTGATGAAGTGGGTCAAAACTATTTAGATGCTTTTGGGAAATTAGGTTGTAAAAATGTTCAAGTAATGGACATCCGCACTCGCGAACAATCTGAAGACCCAAAAAATGTTGGAATTATAAGGAAAGCAAATTGTGTTATGTTTTCTGGTGGTAATCAATCGAATATTACACGAGAAATTGGAGGTACTAAAATTCATGATTTGCTTATTGAAAAATTTCGGAAAGAACATTTTGTAATCGCAGGAACTAGCGCAGGTGCTATGTGTATGTCTCAAGAAATGATTACTGGAGGGAACATTAAAGAAGCTTTTACCAAAGGTGCTGTTGGAATGGGTTTAGGCATGGGGTTTATTCCTAATCTTATTATCGACTCCCATTTTATTAGAAGAGGGCGTTTTGGAAGATTAGCTGAAGCCGTGGCGCGTTATCCAAAATTAATTGGAGTTGGCTTAGCAGAAGATACAGGACTTATTATTAGAGATGGAAAGGCTTTTGAAGTAATTGGCTCGGGGATGGTGGTGCTTTTTGATCCTCGTAAAATAAAGCACAATAACGAAAAAATTCTAGAGGAAGGTACCCCTATGACATTAACCAATTTAAAAACACATGTTTTAGCAAACGGTGATGTCTTCAATATTAAAGACAGAAAAATTACTGTGCTTCCCGTCGATGCACCTTTTGTTTAACATTCCTGTGAAAACAATAATCTCTTTTACTCTTTATAAATAGCTAAATTACTTTCTCCTTCTGAAGTTTTATAAGCACGATACATCCCTTCGGTATTAAAGGGCATGGCAACATTCCCATTAGAATCGACGGCAATTAACCCACCGTCACCACCTAGTTTCAAAATCCTGTTTTGAATCACTTCTGAAGCTGCCTCCTCAAGAGAGAACCCTTTGTACTCCATTAAACACGAAACATCGTACGCTACTACGCCACGTATAAAATATTCACCACTTCCAGTACAACTCACTGCACAAGTTTTATTATTGGCATAAGTACCTACACCTAACATGGGACTATCTCCCACACGACCCCATTTCTTATTAGTCATTCCTCCTGTTGAGGTTGCCGCAGCTACATTTCCAAAAACATCGCAAGCCACAGCGCCAACAGTTCCAAACTTTCCATCTTTTTTTACGCTATGATCTAATTGAAATGTATCACTATCCTTTATCCCCTGCCATTGTTGGTAGCGAACTTCATCGTAGAAATAGTCTGGAGGAAATACATTATACCCATTCATTTTAGCAAATTGCATAGCGCCTTCTCCTGCTAGAAAAACATGTTCGCTTTTTTCCATCACATCTCTTGCTAAAGAAATAGGGTTTTTAATTCCGGTGATTAGAGAAACAGCTCCTCCCTTTAAATTGCTTCCATCCATAATGGCAGCATCCATTTCGTGGGTGCCTTTATGGGTAAAAACACTCCCTTTGCCTGCATTAAATAATGGTGTGTCTTCTAAACTTATTACAGCAGTTTCAACAGCATCCATAGCGCTCCCTCCTGATTTTAAGACAGTATAACTAACTTCCAAAGCTTGAGATAAAGCAGTTTTATATTGAGATTCTAATTCAGGAGTCATTAAACCTTTAACCAATGTCCCCGCTCCTCCATGGATGGCAATTGAAAAGTTGTTTTTCATATTACATTTTTAATAGTTCCGAAAAATACAAATTGCCCTTTAATTAATTTCTATTCGCCAAAGAAGTTTTGTAGTTTTAGACTTTCAACTACACATTTTATGTCACAACAAAAAAGACTCTTTCTCGTAGATGCCTATGCACTTATATTCCGTGGGTATTACGCCTTTATAAAAAATCCAAGAATCAACAGCAAAGGGATGGATACCTCTGCCATTTTAGGGTTTACCAATTCTTTGTTAGACGTTATTAAAAGAGAACGCCCAGACCACTTAGCTGTTTGTTTTGACAAAGGCGGAAGCGATGTGCGAAACGAAATGTTTACCGAATACAAAGCCAATCGCGACGAAACCCCCGAGGCTATTAAAATTGCTGTTCCGTATATCGAAAAAATACTAAAAGCCATGAACATTCCTATTATGGTGAAAGAAGGGTATGAAGCCGATGATATTATTGGAACCCTTGCCAAAAAAGCTGAAAAAGAAGGCTACCAGACCTTTATGGTGACTCCCGATAAAGATTTTGCGCAATTGGTTTCCGAAAATATTTTTATGTACAAACCCAATTCCTTTGGTGGCGGATATGAAGTTTGGGGTATCCCTGAAGTACAAAAAAAGTTTGAAGTAGAAACCCCAGAACAAGTCATCGATTTTCTCGGGATGATGGGTGATAGTGCCGATAACATACCTGGGCTGCCTGGTGTGGGGGAAAAAACAGCAAAAAAGTTCATCGCTGCTTACGGAAGTATGGAAGGACTTCTTGCCAACACGCACGAATTAAAAGGAAAAATGAAAGAAAAAGTCGAAGCTTCCAAAGAATTGGGACTGCTTTCAAAAGAGTTGGCCAAAATCTTGTTGGACGTTCCTGTAGAATTTGACGAAGCAGATTTCGAAATGTGCGATCCCGATATTGCTGGAGTGACTGAAATTTTTGAAGAGTTGGAATTTAGAAGATTAACCGATAATTTCTTAAAAACCTTTGCAAAGGAAGACGATACTGTAGCCGAAAAATCTTCTGAGAATGAGAAGAAGTCAACACCTGTAGCAAAACAAACACCTTCAACTGCTGGGGCTGGACAATTTTCACTCTTTGGAGGTGATGATGAAACTACGCAAGAAAGTCAGGTTTTTAGTTCTAGAAACACCTATAAAGAAGTTCCGCATTTGTATCAAACTGTGCAACACGGTTTAGGCACAAAACTTTTTATTCAAAATGTATTGCAACAAAAAAGTGTGTGTTTTGATACTGAGACCACGGGATTAAATCCCCTCACTGCAGAGCTGGTTGGAATAGCATTTAGTTGGGAAGCAGGGAGCGGATTTTACCTTCCTTTCCCCGAAGCAAGAGAAGAAGCGCAGCAACTTATTGAACAGCTTCGACCTTTTTTTGAAAGTGAATCTATTCAGAAAATTGGTCAGAACCTTAAGTATGATATTAAAGTGTTAAAAAAGTATGGTGTTTCAGTTAAAGGGAAATTATTTGACACTATGCTTGCACACTATCTCATCAATCCAGATATGCGCCACAATATGGATGTTTTGGCGGAAACCTATCTTAACTACACCCCGATTTCTATCGAAGAATTAATTGGCAAAAAAGGAAAAAACCAAAAGTCTATGCGCGATGTGCCTATTGAGCAACAAACCGAATATGCTGTGGAAGATGCTGATATTACGCTTCAGTTAAAAGAGCATTTTGCCAATGAACTAGGCGAAGCAAATACGCAAAAATTATTTGATGAGATTGAAGTACCATTATTACGTGTACTTGCAAATATGGAATTAGAGGGCATCAATCTAGACGAAGATTTTTTAAAGTCACTTTCAGTTGAATTGGACAGTGACATAAAAAAACTAGAAACAGAAATTTATGAAGCCGCTGGAGAAACATTCAATATTGCTTCTCCAAAACAATTGGGGGATATCCTTTTTGATAAAATGAAATTGGTAGATAAACCGAAAAAAACCAAAACAGGACAATATTCTACTGCAGAAGATGTACTTTCCTATTTGGCAAAAGACCATAAGATTATACGTGATATTTTAGAATTTAGAGGGCTTTCAAAATTAAAAAGCACCTATGTGGATGCGTTACCAGAACAGGTTGAGCCAAGTACGGGTCGGGTGCATACAG
This sequence comes from Flavobacteriaceae bacterium, assembly GCA_034670265.1. Classification (GTDB taxonomy): domain Bacteria; phylum Bacteroidota; class Bacteroidia; order Flavobacteriales; family Flavobacteriaceae; genus Halomarinibacterium. Next base: position 78,885 of record JAXMNU010000005.1, read on the forward strand.
ATTATATGCAAACCGTGGCTGCTACAGGTCGTTTAGCCAGTAACAACCCTAATTTGCAAAACATTCCTATTCGTACCGAGCGTGGTCGCCAAGTACGGAAAGCTTTTATTCCCAGAGATAAAGATCACGTTTTATTGGCAGCAGATTATAGCCAAATTGAATTACGCATTATTGCCGCTTTAAGTGAAGAAGATACCATGATACAAGCCTTTAAAAACGGAGAAGATATTCATGCTTCTACGGCTTCAAAGGTGTTTAATGTTCCGCTTGCTGAAGTAACTCGTGAGCAACGTAGCAATGCCAAAACCGTCAACTTCGGAATTATTTATGGGGTTTCAGCCTTTGGATTAAGTAATCAAACCGATTTAAATAGAACGGAAGCCAAAGACTTAATTGAAGCGTATTACAAAACCTATCCCAAGCTTCGAAATTATATGAGCAGACAAATTGATTTTGCACGCGAAAACGAATATGTGCAAACTGTTTTGGGACGCCGTAGGTATTTAAAGGATATTAATAGTCGTAATGCTGTAGTGCGTGGCGCTGCTGAAAGAAACGCAGTAAATGCACCCATACAAGGAAGTGCGGCAGATATTATTAAAATTGCTATGATTAATATTTTCAATAAGTTGGAAGAAGGCAATTTTAAAAGTAAAATGTTACTTCAAGTTCATGATGAATTAGTTTTTGATGCCTACAAACCAGAGTTAGACAAACTAAAAGCACTTATTAAAACCGAAATGGAAAACGCCTATACGCTATCCGTTCCTTTGGATGTGGAAATGGGTGTTGGTGATAATTGGCTGGAGGCGCATTAAATGCAGAAGGCACCCCATTGCTGGAGTGCCCGCCTCACATTTACAGGTTAAAATAAATTTAACCCATAAAATTCTTTAGGATTATGCAATTGTAATGCTACTTATTACTAAATCACTAGGCTATCTGCTACACTAATTAGGGTAAAAGTAAGCCACTTTAAAAGCAGGGTTTTGAAAAATCTGAGATTAAATGTAAATTAGAATTACCGATAAATTGTAAATAATATACTGTTTGAGATGGGTTTTCGTTGTGATAAAACCAATTACCGATTAAATGGAAACTATCTTGAAACAGTTTGAAAATAAAAAAGCCGAAAACTAAAGTTTTCGGCTTGAAAATAATTCTAAAATTATTTCATCTAAAATTTTACAAAACAAATCGATAGGTGGCTTTAATTAAAAAGGTGTTTTGTGGCCGCTGACTAAGCAATTGATTGTCGATAATGGTATTAAAGTCATTTTTAGGATCGCCAATACCTGTGATGCCTTGAGACCAAACTAAAAATATCTCTGAACCTGGAATATATTCCCATCGCACTACTAAATTAGATCTAAACTGAACAAAAGAGAAGTTTGGGTCTCCAAAAGAGTAATCGGTTGTGCCATCTTTATCTTCATCTACATTATAAACCCCTTCTTCTAAAGAAATTTGATTGCTATCGTACCAAGTTACGCGATCGTTTAAATCTTCAGCAATAGGGTCATTTACATAATTAAAATTTGAAAATTTTGCATTAAAAATGAAAGGTTGCCCATAATACTGAATTGTCAAGTTAGGGTTAATATTATAATTTACTCTTAGGGTAGTACTTAAGGATTCATTGTCAATTTTTCCTAATACATAGCGAGGTGTTCCGTTGAAAGAACTTTCGGTAACATACTGTGTCTTATTTGGGTTTTGCTCATATTCTGTTATAAGTGACAGACTAAGAGTGTTTAAAGGTTGGTAAAAGAAACGCAACACATATCGCTGAAATGCAAAATTATCCTGTTTTGCCCAAGAGTTTACGTAACCTACGTGCATATTAAATTTCTTACGGCTATCGGTTCCAGAAAAAAGGAAGAAAAAGTTTTCATCACTCCAACGCCATCTTGGCCCACCTCGTAAAACAGTATTACTGAAAATTCGTGGCTTATGGGCCGCTCCAGCCTCAGACCACCAGTTGTTTTTCCAGTTTACATAGCCGTTTAGCTCATATTGAATACGGTTATAATTTCCTTCAAAATCATACGACGAAAATTGGTTTAGTCCAATATTTGCTTGACGAAACCAGCTAGTTGGAGTATTCCAAAAACGACGAACATTAGCATACTGTCGTATTTCGTCTGCTTGACGTAAAAACCCTAAATCGTTTAATTCCAATTCTGGTGAACGCCAATTTCCACCAAAATTGTAGCGCCAGTTTCCACCACTACCCTTTCCAATTTCAAAGCGTCCACCTGTTCCAGTGAGGGATGTTTTGTTCGGATCTACCTCAACGTGACTCGCATCCACTCGTTGAAAAAGATGGGTTAATGAATACTGAGTATTGGTAATAGCTTCTGCAGAGCCTCGCACATTACTAATTACACTGCTTCCTTCCACATAATATTTCCGGTCTTTCCAGTTATGCTGAAAATCTAAACCCCCAGAATAGGCATGGCTGTGCAAAAACTGAAGATTATCTGCCATGTTTCTTGTGGTAGCAGTAAAAATTCCACCTATATAGCTGTTACGATCATTAAAATCTTTTTGTACTCTTCCAACAAAATAATTGGTTAATGGCTCAACCAAAGTTTCAGATTCCTCCCCATTCTCATCAGTTACAGTAGCATACTCATTGGCAGTAATACTTTCCAATATTCCTAATGTCCATCCATCTTTGGTTTTTCCACTCAACTTTGCCGCTCCTAAAATTGTGGTGTTATTAGGTTGATCTGCATATTCAGTAGTTTCACCAAAGGGAGATCCTTGAGGAGTGCGACCAATACGCCTTGAAAAGAAAAGATTGTCTTGATTTCCTCCAAAGTTATAATCGAAAATATTTTTATTTTCCACAAAGAAAGGTCTTCGTTCTTGAAAGAAAATTTCAAATCCGTCTAATGCAATTGCTCCTGGATCTGCATCCACCTGTCCAAAATCGGGGTTAATAGTTAAATCAACCGTTAAGTCATTTGTAATTCCAATTTTTGCATCCAATCCTCCCGTTAATTTGGTATCGCTTCCATCTCTGTAGGGGTTTCCAGTTTCAGCTTCATAGGTATCCAATTGAGCAACCGTATAAGGCTGTATTTCCAATTGCTTCTGTGGTTTTAATCCTATTAACCCTCGTAATTCTCCAAATTCACTAACCCATCCTGGCGGGTTTGCGGGTAGTGGCTGCCATGTAGAACGTTCTTCATTTTTAAAGTAGCGACGCGTAGATTGCAGTCCCCAAATTTGTTCTTCATTATTCCCAAAACGAAGTTGGCTTAATGGAATTCTAGCTTCGGCGGTCCAGCCTTCCGATGTAATTTGTGTATCCATATACCAAATAGGGTTCCATGAGTCATCAAAATTTCCATTATTTGAAATAAATTCATCCCCTTTTACTCCTGAAGCCGACATAGTAAATGAAAATCCTGTGCGGTCATCATTGTAACTATCGATATTTATTTCTACCCAATCTCCTGGAAAATCATCGCGACGCCCCATACGATTCTCAATGGTTGAAGGATCTTTTTCATAACAAATAAAGGCTATATAAAGATTTTTGTCATCGTAAGCGATTTTCATTTTGGTTTGCTCTGTGGGCTCCGTACCAACATCGGGTTGAAACTCCACATAGTCTGATGACCATTCAACAACATTCCAAGCTTCGTCATCAATTTTTCCATCGATGGTAATCTCGCCTTTTCCTACAATGGAAGCTGTGGTATAGACTCGTTTATCGTATGTTTTAGTAGTTGTTTCGGAAGTATCTTCTTGAGAAAAAGAAAAAGATGAAATGAGAAATGCGATAGGTAAAAAGACCCCTTTACAAATAGACATATTGGTTAGTTTTGATTTGATTGATGATATAATAGACTTAAAGTACGTTTGAATGTGACAGTTAAATAGAATTATTAAGAGAATTTTAACTTTTTTAACAACAACATTTTTGATTGTTTATTTTTTCATAAATTGGAAGAAAATATAAGATTTTGAAAACCTATATCTTTTTTGCCTTAACATTAAGTTTGTCAACATTAGCTATTGCCCAAGACCCTGATATAATTTGGCAGAGAACCATTGGAGGGTCAGATACAGATTATTTAAATACTGCTATTAAAACCAATGACAATGGTTTTCTGATTGGTGGTGGCTCTAGATCAAATATTTCTGGAGAAAAAACTGAAAATTCTAGAGGTGGTTTTGATATTTGGATAGTAAAGTTAGATTATTTGGGAGAGATAGAGTGGCAAAGAACTATTGGAGGTGAAAGAACTGATGGAGTTTCAGCTATGATTCAGACTGATGACGGAGGGTATTTATTGGGCGCACAATCAAGCTCTGATATTTCTGGAGAAAAAACTGAAGATTCTAGAGGGGTTACTGATTATTGGATAGTTAAAATTGACATTATAGGTAATATAGAATGGCAAAAAACGATAGGTGGAAGTGGATTTGACGAATTGTATTGTTTGGGTCAGGCTATCGACGGTTCACTCTTTATAGGTGGGCATTCAGATTCGCCGGTCTCAGGAGAAAAAAATGAAGATTCTGTGGGGCGTGATTATTGGGTACTAAAACTAAATAGTTCTGGTAATATTATCTGGCAAAATACCATTGGGGGTGATTTTAACGAAAGCCTCTGGTCACTTTATCCTACCCAAGATGGGGGTTGTATTTTAGCTGGGCAATCAAATTCTAATATTTCTGGAGACAAAACAGAAGATGCATATGATATTTATGGAGATTTTTGGGTTGTGAAATTGGACATTGATGGGGAAATAGAATGGGATAATACCATTGGAGGTACATTAGAAGAGAGAGTAAGTTCTATAATTCAAACAGCTGATGGAAATTATCTTGTGGCAGGAAATTCAGTTTCTAACATCTCGGGAGATAAAACGGAAAATTGTATTGGAGCTTCCGATTTTTGGATCTTAAAACTTGATACCAAAGGTGGTATTATTTGGCAAAATACTATTGGCGGTAATGATTTTGACTTTTTATTATCTGTTAAAGAAGTTACAAACGGTGGTGTTGTTTTGGCTGGACTTTCTCGTTCTGATATATCAGGCGACAAAACTGAAGATGGTAAAGGTTCATATGATTATTGGGTAATTTCTATAGATTCATTCGGTAATATTATTAATCAAAATACTATCGGAGGTGAAGATAGAGATATTGCAAATTCTGTTTTAATTTCAAGTTTTAACACAATTATTTTAGCAGGAGAATCTAATTCTGACATATCAGCAGATAAAACTGAAAACTCTAGAGGAACCTTTGACTTTTGGGTTTTAGAACTTGACAATATCTTAAGTTTTGAAGAATATGAAATGCCTATCACTTTAAATCTCTACCCAAACCCAGCAGCAGACCAAATTATTATTAATACCAACAATCAATTAATTCAAAAAATAGAAATAGTAACAATAAGTGGGCAGTTGGTTCAAGAAATTAAGAACGTAAATTCTAATCCTATATTAGATACTTCTATTTTAAATTCAGGAGTTTATTTAATTAAAATATACATCGAGGATAGAATCATTTCTAAAAAGTTTATAAAAGAATAGACCGTTATTTCCTTTATTCAAAAAAAACCGAAAGAAATCATTCTTTCGGTTTTTTAAAATTTAAATAATAATTCTTTATACTTTGGTAAATACCAATGTGGCATTAGCTAAAGAAGATAAAACAGGTTGATTATTCGCATCTACAACTATATATCCATCTGCATCAAACTGAAAAATAGGGAAGTTATCGGGCGCTACAAAAGTTACGGTTGTAAAATCTTCAGAAATAGTTCCAGTCCAAGCACCTGGAACATCATTAAAGGTGGCAACTACTGTATTGCCTTGGTATACTAATGTCACTTCAAATGTGCCAAACCCTTGAGAAGCAGTACATGTTTGGACAAAAAGGTAATTCCCAGGATTATTTGAATCTTCTGTAATACTAATAGCCCAATTTGAATTACGGAAAAAAGTAGCCATAGTTTCAGAATTGAAATCAATGTCATCATCCTGAATACACGCTGTTTCCAAAAGAACATTAGTAGTTTCTGTTCCATCCATATTATAATCAACTGCAATAGCAGATGTATAAGAAACTATTTTGAAATTACCACTTAAAGAGTTTGTAGTTTTATCTCCGTCATCATCTGACTTACAGGAAAAAAAGAAAAAGAAAACTGACAATACTAATAATAAATTTTTCATAAAGTAAATGTTTTTAATTACTTACAAGGATACAACTTTTAAGTTTAGTTAAAAATATATTGAGAAAATAGTTAAAGAACAACCTGGGTAATCTTCACTTAAAAAAAGCATGTGCCTATTTGTAATTCAAATAAATAGCATTACATTTGCACCCCTCTTAGAGAGGATTATCAATGATTTATTAACTATTGACAAAAAACTAAATGGATACATTAAGTTACAAAACAGTGTCTGCTAACAAAAATACCGTTAACAAAGAATGGGTATTGGTAGATGCGGACGGCCAGACATTGGGTCGTCTTGCCAGCGAAGTGGCTAAGTTACTTCGTGGAAAACACAAGCCCAATTTCACTCCTCATGTGGATTGTGGTGACAATGTAGTAGTAACCAATGCTGCTAAAATTAATTTAACTGGAAAGAAATGGGACGCTAAGACCTATGTTCGTCACACAGGATATCCTGGAGGGCAACGTACATTAACCGCTCAGGAAATGTACACAAAAGACCCAGCTAGATTAGTTGAAAAAGCTGTAAAAGGAATGTTACCTAAAAATAAATTAGGTGCAGAACTTTTCAGAAACCTAAAAGTGTATGTAGGATCAGAGCACGATCAAGAAGCTCAAAAGCCTAGAGTAATTAACCTTAACGATACTAAGTAATGGAAACGATACACAAAATAGGAAGAAGAAAAACTGCCGTGGCTCGTATTTACCTTACCAAAGGAAAAGGTAACATTACAATAAACAGTCGCGAATTTGATAATTATTTTACTACTCCAACATTACGTTATAAAGTGCAACAGCCTTTAATGTTAACAGATAACGAAAAGGCATTCGACATTAAAGTAAACGTATTTGGTGGCGGTATTACTGGACAAGCTGAAGCTGTTCGTTTGGCTATTTCTCGTGCAATGTGCGAGATAAACGAAGAGCACAGATTGGTTCTTAAGCCAGAAGGCCTTCTTACAAGAGACCCAAGAATGGTGGAACGTAAGAAATTCGGTCAGAAGAAAGCTCGTAAGAAATTCCAGTTCTCTAAACGTTAATATACCCAACTTGATTGGGTATCTCTTTCCCGAGATATCCAATCTTGTTACTAAGTTCATATTTTTATTATTAATTAAGCTGTTAGTCCCACTCTGCCGGGTGAGACAATTAGTTTAGCATCTAAATCAAGTCTGCATTGCAGAAAGATTGCTATCTATTATTACAGAACGTAAACTAAAAACAAAATGGCAAACAACAATCAAGTCAAAGAATTACTTGACGCTGGTGTACACTTTGGACACCTTACTCGTAAATGGAATCCTAACATGGCCCCGTATATCTATATGGAGCGTAACGGAATCCACATTATCAATCTATACAAAACTGCTGCAAAACTAGAAGAGGCTAACGAAGCCCTTAAAAAAATTGCTTCTAGTGGAAGAAAAGTACTTTTTGTAGCTACCAAAAAACAGGCTAAAGACATTGTTGCTGAAAAAGCAAAAAATGCAAACATGCCTTACATCACAGAAAGATGGCCAGGTGGAATGTTGACCAATTTCGTAACTATCCGTAAGGCAGTTAAGAAAATGGCATCTATCGATAGAATGAAACAAGACGGAACTTTTAACACCCTTTCTAAAAAAGAAAGACTAGCTGTTGATCGTCTTCGTGCTAAATTGGAAAAAAACTTAGGGTCTATTAGTGATATGAGTCGTCTTCCAGGTGCCTTGTTTATTGTAGATACCACTCGTGAGCATATTGCTGTAAAGGAAGCTCAAAAATTGAATATTCCAATTTTTGCAATGGTAGATACCAATAGTGACCCTCGTCAAATTGATTACGTAATACCATCCAATGACGATGCTTCAAAATCTATCGAAAACATTATTGGAAGTGTAACTGCTGCAATTTCTGAAGGCTTAGCCGAAAGAAAAGCTGGAAAAGCTGATGGAGAAGAACCTAAAGCTAAAAAAGCCTCTAAAACAGATGTAAAGAAAACTGCCAGAAAAAGAGCTTCGGTAGCGTCCTCTGCAAGTAGCGAAGAAGAATAAATTAAAACATAAAATTCACTTTGTTTTTTGAGAAATCAAAAAACATCTAAAAAATAAAAAACTTGAAAACGATGGTAAAAATAACCGCCGCACAGGTAAACGAATTAAGACAAAAAACCGGAGCCGGTATGATGGATTGCAAAAAGGCATTAGTTGAAGCCGAAGGAGACTTCGACAAGGCTATTGAAATCCTTCGTAAAAAAGGTCAAAAAATTGCTGAAAAAAGAGCCGATAGAGATTCTAGTGAAGGTGCTGTAATTGCAAAAGTAAACGATGCTGCTACAAAAGGAGTGATTGTTTCTTTAAACTGTGAAACAGACTTTGTTTCTAAAAACGACTCTTATGTAGAGATGGCTCACCAAATGGCAGAAGTTGCTTTAAACACTTCGTCTATGGAAGAGTTTCTTGCTGCAGAATATGAAAACGGAATGACTGTTCAGGAAAAATTAACTGAGCAAACAGGTGTTATTGGTGAAAAAATCGAGATAGGTGGCTACAAAACTTTGGAAGCTCCATTTGTAGGTTCTTATATCCACGGAAACAAAATTGCTGCTTTAGTAGGTCTTTCAAAAGCAATTGACGGTGCTGCAGAAGTTGCAAAAAATGTTTCTATGCAGGTTGCTTCTATGGGAGCAACTACGCTTTCTTACAAAGATTTTGATCCAGAATTCGTAGCTTCAGAAACTGAAGCTCGCATTGCGGTTATTGAAAAGGATAATATTGAATTAGGAAGATTAGGTAAAACCCTAAAAAATGTTCCTAAATATATCTCTAGAGCGCAATTAACAGATGCTGTTATTGCTGAAGCTGAAGAAGCTATAAAAGCAGAACTAAAAGCTGAAGGAAAGCCAGAACAAATTTGGGATAAAATTCTACCAGGAAAATTGGAGCGTTTTATTGCTGATAACACAACGCTAGACCAAGAGAAGTGTTTATTAGACCAAAACTTTATTATGGACGAAAAACAATCGGTTGCACAATATGTTGCTAGTAAGGGTGACGTTTCAATCGTTAGTTTTGAAAGAGTTTCATTAGCTCAATAAGTAGCTCTCAAACTTCATTTTATAACCGCTTTGGATCATTTGATTTAAAGCGGTTTTTATTTTGCTCCCATTCATCATTATTTTTATTTATTTTTGTTTTCAGAAAACACCCACATGCAATACAAAAGAATCTTACTTAAACTCTCTGGAGAAGCCTTAATGGGCGAACAACAATATGGCATTGATCCTATTAGGCTTCAAGAATATGCAGACGAAATAAAACAAATTGTAGAAAAAGGAGTTCAGGTGGCTATTGTTATTGGTGGCGGAAATATCTTTCGAGGTGTTTCTGGCGTGAGTGGTGGCATGGATCGTGTACAAGGAGACCATATGGGAATGCTAGCAACGGTTATTAATGGTCTTGCTTTACAAAGTGCCTTAGAGAATGATGGCGTGCAAACAAGGCTTCAAAGCGCTATAAAAATGGATGAGGTTGCAGAACCCTTTATACGAAGAAGAGCTGTAAGGCATCTTGAAAAAGGACGTGTAGTTATTTTTGGGGGAGGAACAGGAAATCCTTATTTCACAACCGATTCTGCAGCAGTGCTTAGAGCCATTGAAGTGGAAGCAGATGTTATTTTAAAAGGCACCCGTGTTGACGGAATTTACACCAGCGACCCAGAAAAAGATGTGAATGCTACGAAATTCGATTTTATTACATTTGATGATGTCTTAAGAAAAGGATTAAAAGTAATGGATACTACTGCATTCACTTTGAGCCAAGAAAATGAACTCCCTATTATTGTATTTGATATGAATACCAAAGGAAATTTACTTAAAGTAGTTTCTGGAGAAAATGTAGGGACAAAGGTTAATTTATAATTTGGTCTAATTTTTGCCAAAACGATTAAAAAAATTAAAATGGAAGACGAAATTCAATTTATACTTGACAGTACCGAGGAAGCAATGAAAAATGCATTAGTTCACCTTGAAAAAAAATTAGTCACCATAAGAGCTGGGAAAGCTTCCCCTGCCATGTTAAGTGGTGTAATGGTAGATTATTACGGCACGCCTACTCCACTTAATCAAGTAGCCAATGTAAATACCCCAGACGGGATGACTTTAAGTATTCAGCCATGGGAAAAAGCACTTATTCCTGAAATTGAAAAGGGAATACAAATAGCCAATCTTGGTTTTAACCCCATGAATAATGGTGAAAGCGTAATTATTAATGTCCCGCCACTTACCGAAGAACGCAGAAGAGAATTGGCTAAACAAGCTAAGGCCGAAGCCGAAGATTCTAAAATTGGAGTTAGAAACGATCGTAAAAATGCTAATAACGACATTAAAAAATTAGATATTTCTGAAGATTTAAAGAAAAATCTTGAAGACGATATACAGAGTATGACCGATGAGCACATCAAAAAAATTGATGCTATTTTGGCCAAAAAAGAAGCCGAAATAATGAAGGTTTAGAAACCTTCTTATTTTCATAAAATTTAAAAAGAGTGGTGTGAAAAGCCACTCTTTTTTTTCAAAATAATAACATATTGTTTCCTTTGGAATCCTTTGTATTTTAATACCTTTACCCCAATTTTAAGCATCCTTTTTTGAACAAACTTTTCAGTATCGGGTTTTGGAGTGCAGTGGCTCGTTTTATACTTCGCAATAGAACGCTCATTATTATTTTCATTTTAGCAATGACGGTGTTCTTTGCGATGCAATGGAAAAATATGCGATTCACGTATACCGAAGCCAACCTGCTGCCCGATGATCACAAATACAACGAGGAATACCAAGAGTTTTTAGATAAATTTGGAGAGGAAGGCAACCTTATCATTATAGGGATTAAAGACTCCACACTCTTTACCCCTACCAACTTTAACGCTTGGACAAAACTTTCAAAAGATCTTTCAGCATATAATGAAGTAGAACTTTCCCTTTCCATTGGTGATCTTCAGAAATTAGAAAAAAGAGAAGATACGGCTGCTTTTCAGTTGGTTCCTTTTATTAATGACACTGTTTTAGATTCAGAAAAACTAGAGCGATATCGCTATGAGCTTTTCAATAAACTACCCTTTTATGAAGGTCTCGTGTACAGCCCAAATAAGGAATCGGTGCGTACAGCAGTCTATTTAAAAAAGGATATTGTGAATACTCCTGCCCGAAGGGATTTTATTATTAATGACTTAATCCCGTTAATCGATGCTTTTGAAGCAGAGACTGGAATCAAGGTATATACTTCTGGGATGCCCTATATCCGAACCCTTAATTCACAGAATATAATTGATGAGATTAGATGGTTTATTGGTGCAGCGTTATTAGTTACATCACTCATATTTTTCTTTTTCTTTAGATCCTTTAGAGCGACATTTATTTCGACCCTCACAGTTATTATTGGAGTCATGTGGTCGTTTGGGGTTTTGGGATTATTGCATTATGAAATTACAGTATTAACGGCTTTAATTCCGCCTTTAATTATCGTGATAGGAATTCCAAACTGTATTTTCTTAATCAATAAATATCAGCAAGAAATAAAACTTCACGGAAATCAAGCAAAGTCTTTACAGCGTGTAATTGCTAAAATTGGAAATGCAACTTTAATGACCAATGTCACTACTGCTTCTGGGTTTGCAACATTTATCTTAACTCAAAGTAAACTTTTAAAAGAGTTTGGTACTGTGGCCTCTATTAATATTCTTGCCATATTTCTACTAAGTCTGTTTATCATTCCTATAGCCTATAGCTATATGGCTATACCTAAGTACAAGCATTTAAAACACCTTAATAAGCGTTGGATTGGAAAATTTGTAAACTGGATGGAGCGCATGGTGAAAGGACACCGTATCGCCATCTATATTACTACCATTGTTCTGCTTTGCACAAGTATTATAGGTATTTACAACATTAAGCTTTCGGGGAGTCTTATTGAAGATATGCCGAAAAACAAACCCTTTTTTCAGGATATTAAATTTTTCGAAAAAGAATACGAAGGCATTATGCCGCTAGAAATTTTAGTGGATACCAAACGTAAAAAAGGGGTGATGAACTTGGCTACGCTAAAGCGTATGGACGAGCTTCAGAATTATATGGAGGAAATTCCAGAGTTGTCTACGACACTTTCTGTAGTTCAGTTGGTTAAATATTCGAAACAGGCTTATTACAATAACAATCCTGAATATTATCAATTGCCCAATAGTCAAGAAAGAACGTTTATTCTGTCTTATGCTAAAAGTAGCACAAACGATACAAATTTGCTTTCCAGCTATGTAGATTCCACTGGTCAATATGCACGTATCACTACCTTTATGAAGGACACTCAAACCGAAAGATTTGACCGGATTGAAGAAGACATCCGTGGAGAAATAGAGAAAATATTCCCAAGTGACCGTTACAGTGTTTCCATTACTGGAAAAGCCTTTGTATTTGAAAAAGGGACAAAATACTTAGTTAATAATTTATTGCTTTCGCTTTCACTCGCAATTTTCTTAATTGCATTATTTATGGCGTGGATGTTTAGAAGTTTTAGAATGATTTTGGTATCATTAATACCTAACTTATTACCCTTGCTCATTACCGCTGGACTTATGGGATTCTTGGGAGTCCCCATCAAACCTTCTACCATTTTAGTATTTAGTATCGCCTTTGGGATATCTGTAGATGACACCATTCACTTTTTAGCGAAATACCGTCAAGAATTAATCGCAAACCATTGGAAGATTAAAAAATCGGTTTACGCGGCATTACGAGAAACGGGAGTGAGTATGTTTTATACATCTATTGTCTTGTTTTTTGGGTTTTCGGTATTTACTATTTCAAGTTTTGGAGGAACGGTAGCTTTAGGGGCATTGGTTTCTGCAACTCTATTATTTGCGATGTTAGCTAATTTATTATTATTGCCTTCATTACTGCTATCTCTAGAGCGAAGTATTGCCAATAAGCAAACCTTTAGAAAACCAACCATACAGATTCTTCCAAGTTCTGATGAAGAAGTAGAAGAAATAGAAAAAGAAGAAGAAAAAGCGAATGCGTAAATTTTAAAAACAGAAAAAAAGTATCTTTACGCCTTCAAATTCAACAAGCATGCATAGAAAAGGAATTATAGAAATATTACAAAGTAAGCCTTCACCAAATACCATTTCGGTGTCAGGCTGGGTGCGTTCTTTTAGAAGCAATAGATTTATCGCATTAAATGATGGCTCTACCATTAAAAACTTGCAATGTGTTGTTGATTTTTCAACTTTTGATGAAGCCATTCTCAATAAAATTACCGTAGGTGCTGCCATTAAAGTAGAGGGGGAATTGGTCGAAAGTCAAGGACAAGGGCAAAATGTTGAAGTTCAAGCTTCGGGCATTGAAATATTGGGTGAAGCAGATCCCGATGAAGTTTCGCAAACGATTTTACAGCCGAAACGTCATACCCTTGAAAAGCTAAGAGAACAAGCACACCTGCGTGTACGAACTAATACCTTTGGCGCGGTGATGCGGCTTCGGTCTAAATTGGCCTTTGCCATTCACGAATATTTTCAGAAAAACGGTTTCAATTATATGCATACGCCTATCATTACAGGAAGTGATGCCGAAGGAGCTGGAGAGATGTTTCGGGTTACTAATTTAGACCCTAAAAATCCACCGTTAAATGAAGACGGTTCAGTAAATTATAAAGAAGATTTTTTCGAAAAGGAAACCAATCTTACCGTAAGCGGACAATTGGAAGCTGAAACTTATGCTATGGGCCTTGGTAAAGTATACACCTTTGGCCCTGCTTTTAGGGCAGAAAATTCGAATACATCGCGTCATTTAGCAGAATTTTGGATGATCGAACCCGAAGTTGCTTTTAATGACCTTGATGCTAATATGGACCTTGCTGAAGATTTTATAAAGTATGTCATTCAATACGCATTGGATCATTGTCAAGATGATTTACAGTTTTTGGAAGACAGATTACTCAATGAAGAAAAAAATAAGCCTCAAGCCGAAAGAAGCGAGATGAAATTAACAGATAAGCTTCAATCTGTATTGGAGAATAATTTTGTTCGTATTACCTATACCGAAGCCATTGACATTCTTAAAAATAGCAAGGAAAACAAAAAGAAGAAGTTCAAATATCTTATTGAAGAGTGGGGTGCCGATTTACAAAGTGAGCACGAGCGTTTTTTAGTTGAAAAACACTTTAAATGCCCTGTCATTTTGTTTGATTACCCTGCTAAAATAAAGGCATTTTATATGCGTTTAAATGATGCAGATGAAAAGGGAAGAGAAACGGTTCGAGCTATGGACGTACTATTTCCAGGAATTGGTGAAATTGTAGGGGGTTCGCAAAGAGAAGAACGATACGATGTGCTAAAAAAGAAAATGGAAGTGATGGGAATTCCCGAAGAAGAATTGTATTGGTACCTCGATTTACGAAAGTTTGGAACCTGCGTACATAGTGGGTTTGGACTAGGGTTTGAAAGATTGGTATTATTTGTAACAGGAATGGGAAACATTAGAGATGTAATACCTTATCCTAGAACGCCAGGAAACGCCTCCTTTTAATTATACAAAACCAGAGATATAAAATCCAGTTCCGTAGTTTCGTTGCTGGATTTTTTTTATTTTTATAGATATGTCATTTTAGTTTATGTTAAAGCAACAACTCAATTTTAAATTATCACAAAAATTATCTCCTCAACAAATTCAGTTGATGAAGTTAATTCAATTGCCTACGCAGGCTTTTGAACAACGAATCTCACAAGAATTGGAGGAAAATCCTGCTTTAGAAGGAGGAAAAGAGGAAAAAGATAATTTGGAAAATGATGAGTTTGATAATGATGAATTTGACGATTATGACGAAGGCAATGAAATTATTGAAACCGACATTAATGTAGATGATTATTTAAGTGATGACGAAACCCCAAGCTATAAACTATCTGCCAATAATTATAGTGCAGATGATGAAGACAAACAAACACCATTTGCATCTGGGACATCTTTTAATCAATATCTTTTACAACAGCTAAATACATACAGACTTGATGATGAATCTTTTGAAATAGCACAGTTCTTAATAGGAAGCGTAGATGAGAGTGGTTATATAAGAAGAGATATTGAAGACATTGTAGATGATTTGGCATTCACGCAAAACATTTACACTTCAAAAGAACGAATTGAAAAAGTGTTACGTATTGTCCAAGAATTGGATCCAGTTGGTGTGGGAGCGCGAAATCTTCAGGAATGTTTATTGATTCAGCTAAAAAGAAAACCCGAAGAACCTTCGGTAGATCTTGCTACAAAAATCATTGAAACGGCATTCGATCAATTCACAAAAAAGCATTACAAAAAATTACTTTCAAAATTCGATATTTCTGAAGACGAACTCCGTGAGGCCATTCATGAAATTGAAGGGCTAAATCCAAAACCCGGGGGAGCCTATTCTGGTAACACGCGAATTATTGAGCATATTGTTCCAGATTTTGCTATTAAAATAATTGAAGGGGAACTCGATCTTACTTTAAATGGTAGAAATGCTCCAGAGTTACATGTTTCCAGAGATTATAGTGATATGCTTAAGGGTTATAAAGAGTCTAAAGAAAAATCGAAATCTCAAAAAGATGCTGTCATGTTTATTAAGCAAAAACTGGACGCTGCAAAATGGTTTATTGATGCTATAAAACAACGCCAGCAAACACTTTTTGTTACTATGAATGCGATTATGCATTATCAAAAAGAGTATTTTTTAACAGGAGATGAGCGCAAGCTAAAACCTATGATTTTAAAGGATATTGCAGATAAAATTGATATGGATGTCTCTACAGTTTCGCGTGTTGCAAATAGTAAATATGTGGACACTCCTTACGGAACAAAACTGATAAAAGATTTCTTTAGCGAATCGATGAAGAACGATCAAGGGGAAGATGTTTCTACCAAAGAAATAAAGAAAATTCTTGAGATTACCATCTCTGAAGAAAATAAGAAAAAACCTTTAACCGACGATAAATTGGCAAAGATTCTAAAAGAGAAAGGCTATCCTATTGCAAGGAGAACTATTGCCAAATATAGAGAACAGCTAGATTTGCCAGTGGCAAGACTTCGAAAAGAAATTTAATGAATCATTTTCTTCGATTAGGAGCGTATGTGCTGCATCCATTGCTAATGCCTTTTTTAGGAGCAGCCATCTATTATATTATTACACCTCGTTATGTAGAAACCGAAACTATAAGTAACAAGTTACTAGCAATAGCCATTATCACGGTTTTTGTACCTATCGTTACATATTTTTTACTTCGGAATTTAAAACTGGTAAATTCCATAAAACTAGAGGAGGTTTGGGAACGAAAAATTCCTTTAATGCTTCAATGTGTCCTCATTTTTTTAATTATTAAAATGGTGTTTGACGCCTATATTACTCCGGAACTTTATTTCTTCTTTGTTGGAGTACTGTTTTCAACTTTTGCAGCATTGTTTTTAGTTGTTTTTAAGATAAAAGCAAGTTTACATCAAATGGGCATCGCTGGACTCACATTTTTTGTGATAGCCCTAAGTGTTCATTTTAAAATAAATATGCTTTTCTGGATAGCGAGTTTAATCTTTGCCAATGGTTGGGTTGCTTCTTCACGACTACACACACATTCACATACCAAAATAGAGCTTATTCTAGGTTTTTTTTTAGGAGTCATCCCCCAAATTATAGTGCTTAATTTTTGGCTATAGAATATAAAAGATGATGCCAATTTTAAGTGGATTGAAAGAGATACTTTCATCGCTATTTTCTAAAGTAGCATCATTAAAAAAAGGAAGTATACTATAATTAGCATAGAAGTTAAATGTTCCATAGCCAAAAGCCAGAGTTGCACCCAAACTTATTTTTTGAAATTCGGGAATATTGGTTTGAGAAACTGTATTATTAGTTTGTTTAAAATGAGAACGATACCAATATACATATCCAGGTTTAACTCCTGCATACACTCTCCAGAATTTATAAACGGTTGGTGTTGATGTTCTCCATCGAATTTCAAAAGGCAATTCGACAGAAGCAGTCCTAAAAACATTTGTGGTGTAATCCACAGAGCCATCTAATACTCTAAATATAGAATTCTCAGAAGTATCTTCTCCAATAAAAAGATTTTGCCCGTATTGATCAAAACTAAGGCCAAGACCTAAAGCAATGGCGATATTTCTTTGTTCATTAATAGGCATATCTCTTAAATAACCAAAGTGAATTCCACCAGAGACTCCTTTAACAACAAAATCGGTTGGAACTTTTGTAACCAAATTATAGGTTACACCTGCATAAAATTGATCTTCTCTGTATTTAGTATCTACAATAGTATCCTTTACAATTTCTTGTGCATTTAGGCTGAAGGAGATGACTCCAAAAAGTAAAAAAAGAAGTTTTGCTTTACTATCCTGCATATTGTAAATATAACTAATTACGCTTCAAAAAATGTCATAAAAAAACGCCTTACTCTATACTATAGTTTAAGGCGTTTTAAAAAATTATATAATTTATTAATTATCCAGTTGATTTCCTGGCGTAGTTATATAAATTAATTTTAACAAATTTAAATCTCTAAGTTCTTGTTTAATATCTGTCACCAATCCTGTGTTGGTTTCTTCATCAACTTTTAGAGCAACCATTACTTTATCTTGAAGTTCTGGACGCAATTTTCTTCTTAATTCTTCTAAAGCAAATTTAATGTTTGAAACATCTGTAAATTTATCTCCAATCTGGATTTTAGCTTCTTTACCAAACTTTTCGTATCCAGCACCAGGTTTCCCTGCATAAATAAACACAGATCTATCTTTCTTTAACTTTTCTACTTGATCCCCTTTTGGAAGCTTTTGTTGTACTAAAAGTTGGCTATCCCTTAATACGGTAACAACCATAAAGAAAAACAGTAACATAAACACAATATCTGGCAATGATGCAGTATTTACTGCAGGGATTTCACCACCTTTTTTCTTTTTAAATTTTGACATTTCTTACAATTTTAAGATCCAGATTTTTTGGGTTCTGCTTCTGAAAGTTTCAATGGGATTAAATCTTGAACAGCTTGCAGCTTTTCTTGAATTGATTCCACTCTTGTTTCGTCTGTGATATCCCCTTCATCAATCGCCTTTTTCATTTGAGTATACTTCCATCCATACAAACGTTCTGATTCTCTATCTCTTAAGAAATTATAGGCAGCTACTAATTCATTTTGAACTGCTATATACATTTTATAAGAGGTTAAACGGTCGTTCTGAACAGAAATAACTGCCTTATCGGGGTTATCTGATGATTCTGGAGCTCTTTTACCTTTACAAAAATTACAGTACTCTGGTGATCCAGATGGAGCACCTCCGTTATCGATAAAATCGATAGCAGCTTGGCGCAAATCTTTCAAATCCATTAATTCTTCTTCTACAAGAAGTTGATCATTCTTGTTTACATTAACTATAAAGAGATTTTTCTGCTTTATAATTACGTCTGGTGTATCCTCAATTTTAGGAGGCAATTGTCTAGCAATCCCTTTATCTTTTTCGATGGTTGTGGTAACCAAGAAAAAAATAAGTAGTAGGAATGCTATGTCTGCCATAGATCCTGCATTAACTTCGGGTGATGCTCTTCTAGCCATTATTTAGTTACTCTTTTAAGTCCGCTTAAAATCATGGCTCCAATAGCCAATACACCTAAAATGTAAAAAGTATTTAATCCTGCTCCAACCCATTTCGAAGTACTTTCGGTTACATTTTCGGTTAATACTAAGTCTTCAGGTAAGCCTTCCAAGCTTCCGCTTGACATTACATACCCTATAATTGCTATTAGTAAAAAAGCTCCTACAGTAATAAGTGTTTTTTTGATGTCTCCAGAAAAAACTCCTTTTAACACAAATACAAGTACAAACGCAAGAACTAAACCTAAGATTATATAGGATGTATATAAGGCTCCATTTACAGATCCAGCACTTTCTCCAGCTTCAATAGCTGCATCTCCAGCGCTTAGTATCATCACGAAAAATATGATTCCAACAACACTTAAGATAAGCGCTAAAATTTTAATTATTTTATGTAATCCCATGCTATGGTACGATTTTAATTATTTTTTGTTTTTGTAATCTACAAGCATATCTATTAAAGTAATAGATGCATCTTCCATGTTATTTACAATGCTATCAATTTTAGCTACAATGTAGTTGTAGAAAATTTGAAGAATAATCGCTACAATTAATCCAAATACTGTAGTTAAAAGTGCTACTTTAATACCTCCAGCAACTAATGATGGATTCATATCTCCAGCAGCTTGAATTTTATCGAATGCTTGAATCATCCCAATTACAGTTCCCATGAAACCAAGCATAGGTGCTAAAGCAATAAATAATGAAATCCAAGAAACATTCTTTTCTAGTTGTCCCATTTGCACTCCACCATAAGATACTACAGCTTTCTCTGCTGCATCAATGCTTTCATCCGCACGATCCAGACCTTGGTAGTATATTGAAGCTACAGGACCTTTTGTATTTCTACAAACTTCCTTTGCAGCTTCTACTCCACCACTGTTTAAGGCGTCTTCCACGCTGCTTGCAAGTTTTGAAGTATTAGTAGTAGAAAGATTTAAGTAAATAATTCTTTCGATAGCAATAGCTAATCCAAGAATTAAACAAAGAAGCACAATCCCCATAAATCCAGGACCTCCTTCAATGAAACGTTGCTTGAGCTCTTGATGGAACCCTTTGGATTCTGTTGCCGTTGAGGCTTCTTCCTCTTGAATAATGGTTACGGTAGCCGCTGAAGACAAAGATTGTACACTTGTTGGTAAAGATTGTACAGCGGTTGCGTTTACGTTGCTAGTGCCTGCAAAAACCATTGCGGCAATTGCTAGAATAGAAAATAATTTTTTCATTGCTATCGACTTAAAGTTTGTTTTTAGTTAAAGGTTTAAAGATATAAAATTATTTAGTTAATCTGCAACAATTAATTTGTGCAGTCTTAATTATAGTCTTGTTTTATAAAATGATTGTCGTTAGATTGAACATTTCATATTCAAAAATACAATTATGGCAGAGAGGAAGGGATTCGAACCCTCGATACGCTTTTGGCGTATACACACTTTCCAGGCGTGCGCCTTCGACCACTCGGCCACCTCTCTAAGTTCCTTTTTAAAAGGGAGGGCAAATAACGAAAAAAATAATACTTAGGGAAATATTTTACAGGGATATTTAATCCATTTCTCCACAGCGTGAATTTTCAAACAATGTTTTAAATTCTGAAGGTTTCACACTTTTACCTAATAAAAACATCATTTTCCCTAAAGCAGCTTCCGTTGTAATGTCTTTCCCAGAAATAACTCCTATCTTTTTGAGGTGCGTACTTGTTTCATAAAGCCCCATTGCTACACTCCCTCCAGAACATTGTGTAACGTTAACTACGGGTATGTTTTTTTCAATAATACTAGATAAAGCCTTTGTAAGCCACGGCTCATTAGTAACATTCCCACTACCAAAGGACTCTAAAATAACTCCTTTTAATCCTTGCCAAGACAATAGATGCTGTAATGTTTCTTCGTGCAACCCAGGAAACATTTTTATTAATAATATCTGCGTTTCCATTTCTTTATGCACTTTCAACATTTTATCTACTTTCACTTTAAGCAAAGCGCTATTGTTAAAAACGAGATGCACTCCACTCTCTGCCAATGGTGGATAATTAAGTGAGGCAAAAGCTTCAAAATGTTCTGCATTTATTTTTGTAGTTCTATTGGCTCTGTAAAGTTTGTATTCAAAATAAAGACAAACTTCCTGCACTTTTGGTTTTCCCTTTTCTTGAACGGCTGCTATCTGGATAGAAGTAATTAAATTTTCTTTTGCATCGGTTCGTAAATCTCCAATGGGCAATTGTGACCCAGTAAAAATAACAGGTTTTGAAAGGTTTTCTAGCATGAAACTCAATGCTGAAGCGGTATAAGACATGGTGTCACTTCCATGTAACACAACAAAGCCATCAAATTTTGAATAATTTTCTTCAATCATTTCCACCAAACGCACCCAATATTCAGGCTTCATATTTGAGCTATCGATAGGGTTTTTAAAACTTTGTGTTTTAATATGACAATCCAAAAGCCGAAGTTCGGGAATGTGTTTCAATAATTCATCGAAATTGAAATTCTTTAAGGCTCCCGTTTTAAAGTCCTTAATCATTCCAATGGTACCCCCCGTATAGATAAGTAATATGTTAGGTTTGCTCATTATATGCTAAATATTTCTTTTGAGTTTTGAGTGGTAATGCTAGCTACTTCTTTTTCAGAAATGTTATAAAGCTCTGCCACTTTTTTTGAAACTAAGCTAAGGTAACTACTTTCGTTTCGTTTTCCGCGATACGGTACTGGCGAAAGGTAAGGCGAGTCGGTTTCCAAAACAATATGTTTTAAATCTATTCTATTTAAAAACTGATCAATCTTACCATTTTTAAATGTCACTACTCCTCCTATACCTAGTTTCATATTAAATCCGATAGCCCGCTGAGCCTGCTCATAGGTCCCAGTAAAACAATGAAAAATTCCGAAGAGGTTTTCATCTTTTTCAGTTTCTAAAACTTCAAAAATTTCATCGAACGACTCTCTACAATGAATTACAATGGGTAACTTGTGTTTTTTAGCTAACTGAATTTGATGTTTAAATGCTGTTTTCTGAATTTCCAACGTGCTCTTATCCCAATACAAATCGATACCTATCTCCCCTACTGCATAAAAAGTTCGTTTTTTAAATTGTGCTTCAACATGAGCCAACTCCTCTTCATAATTTTCTTTAACCGAAGTAGGGTGCAATCCCATCATTAAAAAAACATTCTCTGGATAATCCTTTTCCAATTGATACATGGCTTCGGTATAACTAGAGTCGATAGCTGGTATAAAAAACCGTGTAATCCCTTCATTAAATGCGCGTTGCATCATAGCGCCTCTATCATCGTCAAAAGCCTCGCTATATAAATGAGTATGGGTATCGGTTAACATATGCACAAAACTACTATTTTGTTATCTATATTTACCAAAAAAACCTTTAGTGACACTTAGAAAGCTTCTCGAGAAAAAAGAATTTGAAAGAATTCCGTTAAAAAAATTGAACACCGGACATTATAAACTTCCTGTTAAAGTGAATTCCGTTTCTGGTGATTTTATATTGGATACAGGCGCTTCAACAAGTTGTATAGGAACTACAGAAGCGGCTTACTTCAACTTAATTTCTGAAAAAAGTGAAGTAAAAGCTGCAGGAGCTGGGGCTATTGATATGGAAACACGTTCCACAAAAAGTAATAGTTTGACCATTGGAAATGTTACCCTTATTAATTATGAATTTGTGCTTTTTGATTTAATACACGTAAACCAAGCACTAGAGCAAGTTGAAGAAAATCCAGTACACGGAATTATTGGAGCAGATATTCTTAAAAAATTGCATGCTGTAATTGACTACGGAAGAAACTGCGTGTATTTAAAAAAATAAATAACTCCTTTTTTTTTATTAAATTTATATACTCCCCAAAAAAATGAAGCTTGATAAAGAACGCATGCACTCTTATTTTACTATCTACCGTCATTTTTTTTGGCACTTCAGCCTTTTCTCAAAATCTAGATGATTACAAGAAAATTGTTAAAACAACTTCTAATAACAAAGAAAAACTTGTTGCCTTAGATTCCATTATCTCCATTGAAGGAAAAAAAGATATTGACCAATTTGTTAAAAACTGTGAAGCCTATATTGAACTCGCAAAGGAGTTGGATAGTGTAGAAGCCGCTTCCAGAAAAATGATTGGATTAAGCTACACTCTCACTTCTATTGTAAATCAGCCAGAAAAAACTAGAAGAATGATAGATGAATTGCTGGCAAGAAAATATAAGATTAACGATTCCTTTTTATTGGGAAGCCTTTACCTAAAACGAGGCGGAGCCAATTATAGACTTGACCTAGAAGAAGCTACAGAGGATTATAAAAAAGCCATAGAAACCTTTACCGATAAGGACTCCCTTTATAAAGCAGATGCTTATTTATTTAGCGGGCAAGCATATTCAAATTTGGGGAAATTTGTACCTGCTGGTGAAAATTACCGAAAGGCCTATGAGTATTTTGAAGCTTTAAAAGATTATGAATACATGGTATTTGCACAACAAGGCATTACAACTATGTATAGCATGAATGGCTTTTACGATAAGGCAAAAGAAGAAAGAGAAAAGAACATTCAAAAACTGAAAGAACTTGGCCTAGAAAAAAATATTCCTATTATGTACTATAATCAGGCGTTGGATTATAAAAAGATGGGGAAGAAAAATCTTCAAATTGAATACTTACTCAAGGCTTATGATTACATAGAAAAGGATGCTAAAAATGAAATTATTTTGGCAGATAGAACCTATGTTTATTCAAAACTAATTGGGTATTATATAGAGGAAAACGACTTAACCGAAGCCAAAAAGTATTTCGATTTAGTACAAAAAAACCATGATCCAGCCATTAAAGATTTGCTTTATAATAGTCACTACAGTGAAATTATGGCAAGATATAATTTAGCATTGGGAAATACCGAAAGTGCTTTACAATTTGGCGAAACAAAGTTAGAAGCTGCAAAAACTATGAGATATGAAGAGGATATTATGTATGCAGAAGAATTACTTTCAAAAATATATGCTGCCAAAGGAGATTATAAAAAAGCACTTACCTATAAAAATTCCTCTCAAATACTTAAAGATTCACTGTATAACAACTCTACAGCAAATTCATTAGCGTATTACCAAACACTGTATGAAACTGAAAAAAAGGAAAGCGAACTCATAGCAAAAAATGCCAGCATTCAGCTTTTAGAGAAAGATAATGAAGCGTCACAACGCCGACTTATATTTATAACATTTTCACTTATTTTATTTTTTGGACTTGTACTTCTTTACAGAAATAGAATGCGTTTAAAAAACAAGAAGGTCCTTCAGGAAAAGTTTAGTCAAGAATTACTGGTATCTCAAGAAGAAGAACGTAAAAGAATTTCGAAAGACCTTCACGATGGTCTTGGACAGCAGCTATTATTGATTAAAAATAAAGTCGTTAAAAATAATGACGATGAAGCCAAACGCCTCGTTGAAACTGCCATTGAAGAAGTAAGAGGAATTTCTAGAGATTTGCATCCTTTTCAGCTTCAGGAAATGGGCATTACCAAAGCAATTGAGATGACATTATCTCAAATTGATGAAAATACTACCTTATTTATTTCTTCAGAAATTGATAACATCGACAACATTTTTGACAAAAGGCAGGAGGTAAATATTTTCAGAATTGTGCAGGAAGCACTTAGCAACATTATTAAGCACGCAAATGCAGAAGCGAGTAAAGTAACTTTAAAGCGAAATCTTAACTCAATTGTTTTAGAAATTAAAGACAATGGTATAGGTTTTGATTTTTCAGAAAAATATCAAAATATTAAATCTTTGGGATTAAAAACGTTACTGGAACGTACTAAGTTTTTAAATGGACAAATGAAGGTTACTTCAAAGAAAAGTCAAGGAACTACATTAGAATTTATTTTTCCTACCTCATGAAACATGAGTCTATTATTATTGCAGATGATCACCCTCTTTTATTAAAAGGTTTAAGCGATTTTTTGCTCGAAAAAGGGTATAATGTTGTTGGCAGTGGGAATAATGGTAGAGAAGCTTTTAATCTCATCAATAAATTAAAACCAGATATTGCTATTTTAGATATTCAGATGCCATTTATGTCAGGGCTTGAAATTGCTAGAAAATGCAACAATAATGATATTGACACAAAAATTATCCTCATCACATTTCACAAGGAAAAACAATTATATAACGAAGCCAACGACCTTAACATTTATGGTTATATTTTAAAAGAATTTGCCTTAGAAGAAATTGAAAATTGTTTAAAATCTGTTTCTGAAGGTAAACCATTTTTCAGTCCAAAAATAAGTGATGTATTGGGTAACAATTCTAAAAAGAATACTGTTTTAGATATTTTAACTCCTTCTGAAAAGAAAATCCTTAAACTTATTGCAATGGACAAAACGAACAAGGATATTGCTTCTTTGCTTTTCATTTCTTACCGAACAGTAGAGAAGCATCGCAGTAATATTATTTCTAAATTAAACTTAGAGCACAAAACAAATAGTTTACTTATTTGGGCTAAGGAACATCAGGAAAGTCTTCAATAGTAAATTACGTGTTTCCACGTATTTACTTTTAAACTTAAATTCTTGAATTTTACATTTTACAAATTAAACGTATGGATTTGGATTTAAAAGTAAAAAAAGAAGGAAAAAAGCGTCTAGCCATTTTTATCATTTCTGTCCTTATTGTTGCGATAATCTTAATGAACATCGTGAATTACATTGTATCATAGATAGGTTTATATATTTTCAACTAACTAGCCAAAGAAAAAGCCCAACAATTGTTGGGCTTTTTTTAGTATATAAAACCTTTTAGTTTATAATTCTAACGCTTTTTTTACATCATTATTCATTAATAATTCGGTTGGGTTTTCTAATGCTTCTTTCACGGCTACTAAAAACCCTACAGATTCTCTTCCGTCAATAATTCTATGATCATAACTTAAGGCTACAAACATTACAGGAGCAATAACAATTTCACCGTTCTTTACAACAGGACGTTCCACAATATTATGCATTCCTAAAATACCCGATTGAGGAGGATTAATAATGGGTGTGGAAAGCATACTTCCAAAAACACCTCCGTTAGAAATGGTGAAAGTTCCACCCGTCATTTCATCTACAGTAATTTGTCCATCGCGAGCTCGTATTGCCAATCTTTTCACTTCATCTTCAACACCTCTAAAGGATAAATTTTCAGCATTTCGTATTACAGGGACCATAAGTCCTTTTGGCCCTGAAACTGCAATCGAAATATCTTTATACTTATAGGTTACTTTGTAATCTCCATCAATCATAGAGTTTACGTCTGGATACAATTCCAAAGCGCGGACAACTGCTAAAGTGAAGAAAGACATAAAGCCCAATCCTACTCCATGTTTTTCTTTAAAAGCTTCTTTGTATTGATTTCTAATTTCGAAGATTGGCCCCATATCTACTTCATTAAAAGTAGTAAGCATTGCTGTTTCATTCTTTGCTGAAACTAAGCGCTCTGCCACCTTCCTGCGAAGCATGGAAAGCTTTTGTCTTTCTGAACCTCTATCACCATCACCTGGGGTTCCCATAGAAGGGACAGCATTTACAGCATCTTCTTTTGTGATTCTTCCATCGCGACCTGTTCCAGATACTTGCTTTTCTGAAATTCCTTTCTCATCCAATATTTTCTTGGCTGCTGGCGAAGGAACACCTGTTGCATACGTTTTTTCTTTTAACGCTTCGGCTTTCTCCCCTGATTTAGACGCTTCTACACTTGCTTTATCTAGATCTGGTCCGGCATTTCCTCTTCCTTTTTCGTCTCCAGGATTTTTATACGTTTCAATAGAGTCACTCCCCTCTGGTTTTTCAGCATCAGTATCAATTAGACATACAACTTGTCCAACAGCTACCGCTTCACCTTCTTCAGCTTTAAGGGTAATAATTCCGCTAGCTTCTGCGGGAAGCTCTAGTGTAGCTTTATCACTATCAACCTCTGCAATGGCTTGATCTTTTTCTACGTAATCACCGTCTTCAACTAGCCATTGGGCTATTTCAACTTCGGTAATGGATTCTCCCGGTGAGGGAACTTTCATCTCTAGCATAGTTAATATTTTTTTTCCTTTACGGAATTTATTTATGGTGTTTCAAAAACACTATCAATCACTTTTTTATGTCTTGCTTTAGAACGTGTGCTGCTTCCCGCAGCTGGCGAACTATAAACGTTACGTGAAGCCACACGTAGTTTTACAAGGTTAAAATTCATTAATAAATATCCCCAAGCACCCATGTTACGTGGTTCTTCCTGTGCCCAAACATAATCTGTTACATTAGGATACGATTTTATAATGGCTTCAATTTTATCTAAGGCTAACGGGAACAATTGCTCTAATCGAACTAACGCCACATCATCTCTACCATTTTCCTCTCTTCTCTCTAATAAATCATAATAGAACTTACCTGTACAAAAAACAAGTGAAGTGACTTTCTTTTTGTCTACAGTTATGTCGTCAATTACTTCGTGAAATTCTCCTTGAGCTAATTCTTCTTTTGTTGAAACAACTTTTGGGTGACGTAGTAGACTTTTTGGTGTAAATACAATAAGTGGTTTTCTAAAATTCCACTTCATATGTCTTCTTAGTAAATGAAAAAAGTTAGCCGGTGTTGTTACATCTGCCAATACCATATTATGTCTCGAACACAATTGTAGATATCGTTCCATACGTGCGCTAGAATGCTCAGATCCTTGCCCTTCATACCCATGCGGAAGTAACATCACTAATCCGTTTTGCACTTTCCATTTAGATTCTGCCGCAGAAATATATTGGTCCAGCATAATTTGAGCTCCGTTTGAAAAATCTCCAAATTGCGCTTCCCATATGGTTAATGTTTTTGGAGCTGCCATGGCATATCCATAGTCAAATCCAACAACTCCATATTCTGAAAGGAGTGAATTATAAATATTCATTTTCCCTTCTAGACCAAGTCTGTTATGAAGGTTTATTTCTTCTGAGTCGTCTTCCGTTTTTATAATTGCATGCCTATGAGAAAAAGTACCTCGCTCTACATCTTGCCCAGAAATGCGAACATTAAAACCTTCTTGCATAAGGGTAGCATAAGAGAGTAATTCACCCATGGCCCAATCCAGTTCGTTGGTTTCAAAATAACGCTGTTTTCTATCATCAACTATACGTTGAATCTTTTTTATAAATGATTTATTTTCTGGAAGTTTAGTGATCCCTTCAGCAAGCTCATCAAGTATTTTTAAACTGAATTGAGTGTCTGTTTTAGACAATATATCTTCTAAATTACCAAGCTTATATGATTTCCAATCATCAGCCAATATTTCAGTAATAACTGTTTTATCTTTCTTGCGGGAAGCTTCTAAATTCTCTTCTAAGTCTAATTTATAAGTACTCTCCAATTGCTCAACGTACTTAGCATCAATAATTCCTTCTTTTGCCAATCTCTCTGCATAAATATCACGAGGATTTTTATGTTTTGCAATTGCCTTATATAATTTGGGCTGTGTAAATCTTGGCTCGTCACCCTCGTTATGTCCATATTTTCTGTACCCCAAAATATCAAGAAAGACATCTCTTCCAAATTTCATTCTAAAATCCAATGCAAACGAAAATGCATGACAAACTGCCTCAACATCATCTGCATTTACATGTAGTACTGGTGAAAGCGTTACTTTTCCAACATCGGTACAATAGGTTGAAGAACGTGCATCTAAATAATTAGTAGTAAATCCTACTTGGTTATTTGTTACTATATGTATGGTTCCTCCTGTTCTATACCCATCCAATTGTGCCATTTGTACAACTTCATACACCACACCTTGACCTGCAATAGCAGCATCTCCATGAATTAAGATAGGAAGGATTTTTTTCTCATCTCCAGCCCATTTATTATCCAGTTTCGCTCTGGCAATACCTTCAACTACTGCATTTACAGTTTCTAAGTGTGAAGGGTTTGGTGCCAAATCCATTCGGACTTTTTTACCTTTATCTGTAGGACGGAAACTTGTCCATCCCATATGATATTTTACATCCCCATCAAACAATTCTTCTTCATCGTATTCTTTACTATCAAACTCACTAAAAATAGCTTCGGGAGATTTTCCGAATATATTTGCTAACACATTCAATCGTCCACGGTGTGCCATACCTACAACAAAATGTTCAATTCCTTTTTCTGAACCTTTTTCAATTAAGGTATCTAAACCAGGAATTACTGCGTCTACTCCTTCAATAGAAAAACGCTTTTGACCCACATATTTTGAATGTAGAAACGATTCAAAAGAGATGGCTTCATTTAATTTTTTTAATAAATGTTTCTTTTCTTCGGAAGAAAACTTGGGATGGTTATCGTTTACATTTAACCAATCTTGTATCCATTGAATTTCGTTGGGATTACGAATATACATATACTCAATTCCAATAGAATCACAGTAAATAGCTTCCAAATGGTTAACTATATCTCGAAGTGTTGTTTTCCCTAACCCAATAATAGATCCCGCTTCAAACTGAAGGTCTAAGTCTTCTTCATTCAATCCAAAATTACCTAAAGCAAGGGTCGGGCTATACTTTCTTCGCTCACGAACAGGGTTTGTTTTGGTAAAAAGATGCCCTCTATTACGATATCCATCTATAAGTTTTATTACCTGAAATTCTTTAAGAACACCCTCTGGCACAACAGAACCACTTTCAATCCCTAGAGCTTCTAGTGACCCGTTTTCTATTCCAAAGTCAAATCCTTGAAAAAAAGCACGCCAACTTGGCTCAATAGTATCTGGAAATTGAAGGTATTTATCATAAAGCTCTGCAATATATGCGGGATGCACAGCATTTAGAAATGAAAATCGATCCATAATGAAAACTAGGGCTCTAATTTTTGAATAAAGCGATACAAAAATACAATAAATCCAATAATTACTATGAGCGATTTTATATATTTATAAATGCATTAACGTTTAGCAAGCTATTATGAAGTTTCGAGTTCTTTTTATCGTCGTTATTTGTTTTTTTAGTTCATCTTTCTTTAGTCTTAGAGCCCAAGATGAAAGCTTCAAATTTTGGGATCACGTGAGGTTTGGTGGCGGACTTGGATTGAGTTTTGGAGATGGTTTTTTTAGTGGGACTATTGCCCCTAGTGCAATCTACGAATTTAACGACCAATTTGCATTGGGAGTAGGCCTTAACGGCACATATAATAGTTTAAAAAACACCTATAAATCGACCATTATCGGCGGCAGTATTATTTCCCTTTTTAATGTTATTCCAGAATTACAAATTTCTGCGGAATTTGAAGAATTAAACGTATCTCGAAAATATGATGACGCCTTTGCAATAGCAAATGAAAATTATTGGTATCCTGCATTATTTCTGGGAGCAGGATATCGAAATCAAAATTTTACTATGGGGATACGATACGATGTGCTTTACGATACAAATAGAAGTATTTATGCCAATGCTTGGATGCCTTTTGTGAGAGTTTATTTCTAGACCTGCCTATTCATTAAGTTTTTAGCAAAAACTCTTAGTTTTTCTTTTTTATCCTCCAATAGGTCAAGGTTTTCAAGAGTTTTAAAAGCCTTTTGAGTGTATTTTTCAATCTCCAATTGTGTGGCTTTACTTGCTCCTGTTGTTTCAAAAATAGTTTTCACTTTTTCCACTTTTTGAGTGTCGCTTTCAGATTTTGTTTGAAAATAATCCTTTAACATTATTATTTCTTTTTCTGTTCCTCTTTGTAATGCTGTTAAGAATAGAAAAGTTTTTTTGTTAGATAGAATATCTCCACCAACTTGCTTTCCGAAGGTTTCTGGATTACCAAAAGCATCTAGGTAATCATCCTGCAATTGGAAAGCAATTCCTAAATTTCTTCCAAATTCATAAATATCGTCTTTATTCTTTTGTGTTGTTTTTGCAACAATAGCCCCCATTTTCATCGCTGCACCCACTAAAACAGCCGTTTTGTATTCTATCATTTTAAGATACTCTGGAATAGAAACGTCATTTCTTGTTTCAAAATCAACATCGTATTGTTGACCTTCGCACACCTCAATGGCAGTTTTGCTAAATAACTTTGCCAGTTCTTGAAAAAGAGCAGGTTCGTACTCTTCAAAATATTGGTACGCCAAAATAAGCATGGCGTCTCCCGACAAAATTCCGGTATTGATATCCCACTTTTTGTGCACGGTTTCCTTCCCTCTTCGCAAAGGGGCTTCGTCCATAATATCATCATGAATTAAACTAAAATTATGAAACAACTCTATAGCCATCGCTGCAGACATTGCCTTTTTATAATCACCTCCAAAAAAATCGCAAGTCATTAATGTAAGCATAGGGCGAAGTCGTTTTCCGCCTAATGAAAGAATATAATCTATAGGAGTATATAATTGGGTTGGCTCTACATTCACTTGTCGAGCGTCAAGCGATTTTTCCAATTCTGCTTTAAAGAAGGCAAGTTCTTTCATCTGTGTAAAATAATTGATAAATCTGAAGATTGAATGCCCAAAGCATTAGTTTTCCAAAGAATATTAATTGTTATAGGGCATTTCATAAAATAATTTGTCGCTAAAATAAGGTTTGGAAATTAAATGGCTTCACAATTATTTCTGAAAATAAACAAATGTTAAATAATTGTAAAACTTTGGAAACTTTTATTGTTTTAAAAGTTTCCTGTGTTACTTTTGCGCCTTATTATGAAAGAAAAAATTATACAAAAAGCAGCAGAGATGTTCATCAACCTTGGTTTTAAAAGTGTAACCATGGACGATATTGCCAATGAAATGGGAATTTCTAAGAAAACTATTTATTCACATTTCGATAATAAAACGCAATTGGTAAAAGAAACCGTGCTTTCTGTTTTTCACAGCATTACGTGCGGAATAGACCATATTATTTCTCAGGAGAAAAACCCTATTGAGGAATTATATGAAATTAAAAAATTTGCGATGCTTCAGCTTAAAAACGAAAAAGCATCACCGCAATACCAACTTCAAAAATATTATCCCGAGATCTATGCTATGATTAGAGAGATGAAGTTTGAAAACATGAACGAATGCACGGTAGACAATTTAAAAAGAGGGGTAGCACAAGGATTTTATCGCAAAAACATAAAC
Organism: Flavobacteriaceae bacterium; assembly: GCA_034670265.1. GTDB lineage: Bacteria > Bacteroidota > Bacteroidia > Flavobacteriales > Flavobacteriaceae > Halomarinibacterium. The sequence goes on from JAXMNU010000005.1 coordinate 110,832, forward strand.
ATTCATTTTATTTCAAGAATATACTTCTTAGCACTTAGCGAAATTAACAACGAAACCATTTTTCCTCCACACCAATTCCCTAAAATTATGATTATGGAAGATTATCTAGAATATCACCTTAGGGGTATTGTAACAGACAAAGGAAAAGAAATACTAAACCAATTCATCAATACAAAAACCAATGACTAAAAAACTCACTTTAATCATTTTTGTTTTCTATTCGGTTGTTGCCTCTTCACAGGAAAAGACTTATTCTTTTTCATTGGAAGAAGCCGTAACTTTTGCATTAGATAGTAATTACACTGCCTTAAATGCTCAAAGAGATATTGCAAAGGCAATTAAAAAGAAATGGGAAACTACTGCTACTGGACTTCCACAAATAAGTGGAAATGTTTCGTACAATAACAATTTAAAACAGCCTGTTTCTTTAATTCCTGCAGAATTTTTTGGTGGCGAACCTGGCACTTTTTCACCTGTTGTTTTTGGCACCCAACAAAGTGCTAATGCTGTAGCTACCTTAGAACAACTTATTTTTGATGGAAGTTATCTTGTTGGACTTCAGGCAGCGAAAGCTTTTTTAGATTATTCTGAAAATGCCAATGAAAAAACACAGTTGGAAGTTCGAAAAGGGGTTATTAATGCCTATGGAAGTGTTTTGCTTGCTGAAGAACTCGTAGCTATTTTCAGAAAAAATAAAGAAAATCTTGAAAAAAATCTTTTTGAAACTCAAAAAATATACGAAAACGGACTCACCGAAGAAGAAAACGTTGAGCAGCTTGAAATTACGTTATTAGACATTGAAACCAACCTCAACAATGCAGAGCGTATGCATGGCATTGCAAAGCAAATGTTTAATGTTTCCTTAGGAATTGACATCAATACTGAAGTTACATTAACCCAAAAACTAGATGAGCTTACTAAAGAAAATATTCAATTAAACACCTTAAACGAAGACCTTTCTATAGAAAATAATATCGACTACAAAATTGCATATAACCTTACCGAGCAGCGTTCTTTAGAAATGAAGCTTGAAAAAAGTAGAGCACTACCCCGTCTTTCGGCATTTGTAAATTACGGGACTCAGGCAAATAGCAATAGTTTTACCTTTTTAGATTCAGAACAAATTTGGTATCAATCTTCCATTTTAGGGGTGAGTATGAATATCCCAATTTTCAGCAGTGGTATGCGAGGTGCAAGAACACAGCAAGCGAGAATTTCTTTGGATCAGTCAAAAACGCAATTAGAAGAAACCATTCAAAATGTGAAACTTCAGTTTGATACTGCAAAAAGCGATTACCAATTTAGTATCGATAAATATGAAAATGCTAAGAAAAATTTGGCATTAGCAGAACGTATCGAAAATAAAAATCAGATAAAATTTACCGAAGGTATTTCAACGAGTTTCGATTTACGTCAAGCGCAGACACAGCTTTATACGGCACAGCAGAAGTATTTCCAATCCATGCTGGATGTCATTAATGCGAAAACACAATTAGAAACAGTATTAAATACGGTACAAATCAACAACTAAAAAATTATCCACATAAACACACACTTATGAAAAAAATATCCATTCTATCTCTCACTTTCTTATTGCTAATTTCTTGTGGAGGTGATAAAAAATCGACAGAGGCTATAATCGAATCTGGAAACCTAGAAACGATACGAGCGAAAAGGGCAGAAATTGTATTACAACAAAGTGCTATTAATGATGAGTTAAAAGCCATTGATGAAGCAATTTCGAGATTAGACACCGTTAAAAAGCTTCCGTTAGTAACGGTTTTTATGGCAGAGAAAAAGGAGTTTAACCACTACATTGAAATACAGGGAGATGTAGAAACCAAAAAGAATGTGGTGCTTTATCCAGAGTTTTCTGGAACCCTAAATAGAGTTTATGTAAAAGAAGGGCAAAAGGTTACTAAAGGACAATTATTAGCAAGTATTGATGATGGTGGACTATCTCAACAGCTTTCACAAATAGAAGTGCAAGCTGCTTTGGCAAAAACCACTTTTGAACGTCAAGAAAAACTTTGGAGTCAAAAAATAGGAAGCGAAATACAATACCTTCAAGCAAAAGCCAATTATGAAGCACAACAAAATGCTGTGAACCAAATGAGAGCTCAAGTAGGTAAAACAACCATTAGAGCTCCTTTTTCAGGAATTGTAGATGATGTAATGAGTGAGCAAGGAACTGTAGTAAGTGCTGGAGTGTCTGAAGTGATTAGAATTGTAAACTTAGGTGATATGTACATTGAAGCAGAAGTTCCAGAATCCTATTTAAGTAGTGTTACTGAAGGGAAAAAAGTAGCTATTTATTTCCCAGTTTTGGGAGAAAGTGTAAACTCGACTGTTAGACAAGTGGGTAACTATATAAACCCTTCTAATAGAACTTTTAAAATTGAAATAAACGTCCCAAATAACAAAAAAACCATCAAGCCTAATTTAACAGCTCAATTAAAGATAAACGACTATACCAATGCCGAGGCGATATTGATTCCACAAAGTATTCTTTCTGAAAATGCCAATGGAGATCAATACATCTATGTTACCAATCAAAGTGAAAATGCTTCAGAATTTATAGCAAAACGAGTAATTGTTACTACTGGAAAAACTGAAGGAGATTTTGTAGAAATTTTGGAAGGAGTAAAAGATGGCGACACCATTATAAATGAAGGCGCTAGAAGTGTAAAAGATGGTCAGTTTGTTCAAATTTTAAACGTGGAAAGTAATGAGTAAGAAAAAGAAAAGTGTAGATAAAGAGTTTAAACTCTCCTCGTGGGCTATTGACAATAAAACCACAATTTATGTTGTCATTGCTATCATCCTATTTTTAGGAGCGGGTGCCTATTCGAGTATGCCAAGGGAGACTTTCCCAGAAATTAAAGAAACAAAAATTTACATAAGCACTCCGTATCCCGGAAACACCGCCGAAGATATTGAACGACTTATTGTAGATCCGCTAGAAGACCGACTTAAAAACATAAGTAATGTTGTAGAAATTATTTCAACTTCTCAAGAGGACTACGGAATTATCACAGTTGAATTTGATGAAAACATTACGGTTGAAGAAGCAAAAACCAAAGTAAAAGACGAAGTCGATGTAGAAAAGTCCAGTGAAGACTGGCCTACTTTTAATGGAGCCAAAGTTGATCCCAATGTTTTTGATCTTAACTTTTCAGAAGAGACACCCATAAGTAACATTAATATAAAAGGAAATTATACTACTGAAAAGCTTAAAGAATTTGCAGAATACCTCGAAGATAAAATTGAAGATTTAGAGGAAATAAAACAAGCAGATATTCGAGGGGCACAAGAAAAAGAAGTGCAAGTAGCGGTAGACATTTACAAAATGATGGCTGCAAAAGTAAGTTTTGATGACATCCTCAATGCCATTAGAAATGGAAATATGACTATGTCTGCGGGTAATGTTATTGCTAGTGGACAACGAAGAACTATCCGTATCCTTGGTGAGATTGAAAAACCTGAAGAGCTAGAAAACTTTGTTGTCAAGACACAAGGTGGAGCCGTTTATTTAAAAGATGTCGCAACGGTAAGCTTCCAAGAAGAAGAGAAAACTACCTATGCAAGGGAGTTTGGTGAAGGTGTGGTGATGCTAGATGTAAAAAAACGTGCTGGAAAAAATATGGTTGAGGCTGCTCAAAAAATTGAAAAAATTATTGAAGACGCTCGCGAAAATGTTTTCCCACAAGATGTGGAGGTAACCATTGCAAATGACCAATCTGCAAAAACATTAAATCAGGTAGATGACCTTGTAAATAATATCATCTTTGGTATTATACTGGTAGTAACTGTCTTAATGTTCTTCTTAGGTTTTAGAAATGCATTGTTTGTAGGTTTTGCAATCCCAATGTCTATGTTTATGAGTTTCATGATTCTATCTGCATTAGGATATACTATGAATACGATGATTCTCTTCGCCTTAATTATGGGGTTAGGAATGTTGGTAGATAATGGGATTGTGGTCGTGGAGAATGTATATCGCCTCATGGATGAAGAAGGCATGTCTAGAATTGAAGCTGCTAAAAAGGGGATTGGTGAAATTGCTTTCCCAATTATTATTTCGACTGTAACCACGGTAGCGGCGTTTGTGCCATTAGGAATGTGGCCTGGTGTTATGGGTGAGTTTATGATTTATTTCCCCATCACCTTATCGGTAGTTTTAGGATCCTCACTCTTTGTGGCAATATTTATGAACTCAGTGTTGGTTTCTCAATTTATGGAGACAGAAGAAAGAGTACTCTCTCTTAAAAGTTTATTGATTCTTACTGCAATACTAGGAGGATTAGGGATCATTATATTATTAGTTGGTGGAGCCATAAGAGGTTTGGGAACATTAATGATTTTTACAGCTATTTTATTCTGGATTTATAAGTACTTCTTAAAAAGGTGGGCGAATTATTTTCAGAGAAATTCACTTCCATGGCTTGAAGAAAAATACAAAAGAACCCTAAATTTTGCACTTACAGGGTGGAAGCCGTTCGCCTTCTTTGGTGGAACTTTTCTATTATTATTCATTGTATTTGGATTATTTGGAGCTTCTATAGGAAGTCAAAGAACAAGTGTTGAGTTTTTCCCAGACAATAAACCTAACCAAATTATAGTCTATATAGAATATCCTCAAGGCACAGATATTGAAAAAACCAATGCCATAACAAAGGATATTGAGCAACGTGTATATGGCATTGTTAATGACTCTGAATATAAAGAGAGTAATGGCTATAATTACTTAGTAGAATCTGCTGTCTCTCAGGTTGGTGAAGGTGCTGGTAACCCTCAGACTGATGGTGGTAGTTCTGCCGAAATGCCACATCGTGGGAAGATTACGGCAACTATGCGCGAATACAAATACCGAAAAGGAAAAGATAGTGAAGTACTTCGTAAAAAAGTTCAAGAAGCCCTAAAAGGTATTTATCCTGGAGTTGCCATCTCGGTTGAAAAAGATGCCGCAGGACCCCCCGCAGGATATCCTATTAATATTGAAATTGAAGGAGATGATTATGATCAACTAATCCAAACTGCGGAAATCATGAGAAACTTTATCAATTCTCGAAATATCGCTGGAATTGATGAGTTAAAAATAGATGTAAATAAAGGGAAACCTTCTATGCAGGTATATGTTGATAGAGAAAAGGCTGGAGAATTAGGAGTTTCTGCTGGACAAGTGGGAAATCAATTACGTAGATCTGTATTTGGTGAAAAAGCAGGGATTTATAAAAAAGATGGGGATGATTTTGATATTAACGTACGTTTTAACGAAGATAACAAAGACAATAAAAGTGCATTATTTAACCAGAATATTACGTTTAGAGATCAAGCTACTGGGCAATTAAAAGAGATTCCTCTATCGGCTGTTACAAGTAGAAAAAACACCTCATCTTTTAGTGCTATTAAACATCGCGACAAGAAAAGAGTTGTCACAGTATATTCGGCTTTAGAACCTGGGTATACCGATGCGGGTGCTATTGTAAGTCAGATTCAAACCGAAATGGCAAACTTTACAGAGCTTCCAGAAGGTGTTTCTATAGATTACACAGGTCAAATAGAAGAACAAAACAAACAAATGGCATTTTTAATGGGCGCTTTCTTTTCAGGGTTAGGATTGATTATGTTGATTCTTATCTTTCAGTTTAGTTCGATATCAAAACCAACCATTATTATGTTGGCCATTTTCTTAAGTTTTATTGGTGTTTTTGGTGGCATATTAATCACCGGGTCTTCTTTTGTTATTATGATGACTATGATGGGAATCATTTCCTTGGCAGGTATTGTGGTTAACAATGGGGTGGTTCTTCTAGATTACACCCAACTACTCATTGACAGAAGAATGGTGGAGTTAAATTTAGAAGATAATGTGTTACTCCCTAAGCAAGAAGTGAAGGAAATTATTATAAAAGCTGGTAAGGCACGTTTACGCCCAGTATTGTTAACGGCAATTACTACTGTGTTAGGCTTAATTCCACTTGCAATAGGGTTTAATATGGATTTCTTTTCATTATTTTCTGAATTTAATCCAAATATTTACATTGGTGGTGATAACGTTATTTTCTGGGGACCCTTAGCTTGGGCAGTTATCTACGGACTAATTATTGCAACTTTCTTAACCTTAATCATTGTTCCTGTATTATTTTATATAGTACATAGATTAAAATTACGTTTACGTGGTTGGTTTGGAAAAGCCGATACAATTGCAGAAAGTCCTCAATTAACTGAAGCATAAACAATAAAAAAAACCCTTCAATATTTGAAGGGTTTTCTTTTTTATAAATTATGGTTTTGAAATTATAATCCTTCAGTAAATGGAGTTGGAAAAGCATCTATGATGTTATCTCCACTTCTATCTAATGGAACATAGTTTTCATTTAGCCTATTCAAACGTCTTAAATCAATCCAACGATGTCCTTCTCCAAAAAGAGAGTATCTTCTTTGATTTAAAACTTCTTCAAGAAGTGAAGCATTATCTGTTGCTCCTGTATAGTCTCCAATACCTGCAGCGTTTCTTACAATATTTATTGCAGCCACTGCTTGACCATTATTTAACCCTATTTGAGCTTCAGCATAAATTAAAATCAATTCCTCATTACGTATTAAATAAATAGGATCTACATTGCTATCGTAAAGAGCTATTTGGTAATCTGCTGTTAGACCATCGAAAAGGACAGTTCCGCCTTCAAAAAGATTAGACTTTTCTGCTACTCTTAAGTCACCCGCCTCAGCATCATTAATCCAAGAATCATGTATCATAAATTCCTGACCAGACTGATTAAGAACGTGGAATAATGTGTTTTGAAGATCATTCCCAGTTAAACCAAATACATGGGTAGCTCCAGTCCATAAATCTCCATTCAGATCAAAAAATGAATTACTAAGCATTGATAGAGCTTGTTGATTATTTCCTTGATATAGAGACACCCGTGCAGCTAATGCTCTGTTAAATTTTGCAAATGAAGACGGCGTATCGAATCCTAACGTAGTTGAAAAATCGAAACTACCACCAGCGGCAGATAAGTTTGAATTTGCTTCATTAAGCAAATCCATAATCTCAGCTAAAGCATTTTCATAACTTACAGTGGGTCCTAAATTATCTGGGTCTTCAACATCAATACGTATACCATTGGTGTACTGTCTATTTGCTACCATTAATAAGGCATAAGCCTTTAATGTTTTAGCAAATCCATAATACCCATTTTTAGTTTCATCAGAAAATCCTGCAAGGGAATTTTCTACTGCCGGCACTAATAAGTTAGCAGATTTAACAACTTTATACCAAGCCGAATAGGACCTAGTAGTTAAGAATCCATTATTATCCAAAGGTCCTTTTAAAAGTTCCCCTGTATATCTTGGGTCAACCCCAGACAAATCGTAATATTCTCTCGCTAAGATACTCACAGAGTTGTAATGAAATGCTATATCATTACGCATTACTGCTTCTAAACCAACTGCTAAAAGTTGAATATCTGCCTGCGAAGCATTTTCAGCAAAAGTTTCTTCACTGGGTGAGTTAGGGTTTTGAATTTCATCCAACGTACATCCAGTAAGTACTAGTATACTGCTTATAAGTATATATTTTATGTATTTCATGATTGTTATATTTTTAAAAATCCACATTTATGTGAAAGTTAATAAATCTTGATGCTGGATATGGCGTTACCTCAACGTTATTTGCCAATACGTTATTTCCAAAGTTCGAAACTTCAGGGTCATAACTATTATAATCAAATATATTTATCAAGTTTCTTCCAGAAACCCCAAATTGTATTCTATCTGCATATTTGATTAAACCAGAAGGTAATGTATAATAAAGACCAACTTCTCTTAGTCTTATATAACCTGCATCTTCAATAACTGGATCTGGGTTAACAAAAGCTTGGCTTGCTCTGTAAGGACCATTAGCTAATTGTCCTGAGGGATCTAAGCCAAATTCATCATAATCCCAAGTAGTACCAGCTAAATCATATAAAAGAGTAGTTAAGTTTATACCATCACCACCTTCTTTCCAATGCCATAAAAATGACAATTCAATGTTCTTAAACTTAATATTATTAGACCAAGACATTTGATAATCTGGCTCTGCATCACCATATACAAAGAATCCATCTCCTTCGGGATCTCTTTCAGCAATTTCAGCTTCAGTATAAGCGCTAGGGTCATACGTTCCCACAATTTGAGTAGCTGGTTTTCCTTCTTGAATTTGGAAGGTTCCTAACGAAGCTGCAAATCCACCTACTGTAAAACTAGGCACATCTAAACGTGTAACTTCAGAACGGTTTCTCCACCACTTTATATTAGTACTCCACGAGAAATTTTCGCTGTCAACCACTAGTGCGTCTAGATATAATTCAATTCCATTATTTTCTAGTTCGGCACCGTTAATAAACTGACTTGTAAAACCACTAGAAGTTGGCGTAGAAGCTTGTAATAATAGGTCATCAATTTTCTTATTATACAAAGAAGCTTCTATTCGAACTCGATTATTTAATAATCCTAAATCTAAACCATATTCTAACTCTGATTGACGTTCTGGCTCAATATTAGGATTTCCTCTTAAGTTTCCAATGGTATTTCCTGAAACACCTCCAATAAACTGTGCATTAAAGTTTGTAAAACGCGCATTAAAAGGAGCAAATCTTCCAGATTCACCGTAAGCGACTCTTGGTTTAAAAGTGCTTACAAATCCTAAATTGGAGAAGTTATGAATATTAACTGCTAAGTTACCCTTTGGATAGTAATATGTTTTATTGGCATCACCGTTGTTTGTCGATTTATCTCCTCGAACACCAACAGTTCCAATAATTTTATCATCCCAGTTAATTTCAGTTTGTCCAAAAAATCCAGTATCCCTTTGTGGAATAATAACTTGTGATGTTGAAACATTAGATGCCTGACCTAAATTAGTTTGCGATCCATTTAGTCCAGTAGCAACTGTAATTACAGTGTTTCTGTCAAAATTTTGCAAGAAATTACCAATCTGAGTAGTAAAGCTCAAACCGTTGTCTAAATTTAAATCGTGCACCAAGAAAGCAGATAAATTATAATTAGTATTTACGGTACTTCCAGAAATAGCAACACCTCCTAATGAAGAAGGGTCTCTGAAATAAGATAATGCTCTAGGAAATATACTGGTTGAGCGTAAAGTATATTGGTCAAAACCTCCTTGTAATACTAGTTTTAAACGATTGTTATCTGTAGTAACTAACTTAAGGTTAGACGTAGCACTACCAATGAATCGATTAATTTTTTCTTCATTCCTAGTTAATGCAACCGTCTCTAAAACATTAGAGCCCGCTCCTCCTTGTGGATACACTCCATCTACAGCAGAAAGGTTTTCCCAAGGATAGGTAAAGGCTAAGGCATACCCAACAGTACGGTTAGCATTTCCATTATTAAAGAATCCTCGATCAGCTTCAGAGTTTATATAGTTTGAAGTTACGTACAAGTCTAGCCAATCGGTAAACTTTTGTCCTAAATTAAGTCGTATAGAACTTTTAGAATATCCTGTATTATCAACTAGTCCTGGTTCATTTCTATGGGTAGCACCAAAGAAATAGTCTGTATCGTCCTTAGCACCAGAAGTTGAAAATCTAGTCATAAAAGACATCTTTGTTTCTCCAAACAATTCCTTTTCGTAATCTCTTAAGTTATCTAAATTAAAATCAGAAGGTCCTCCTAAAGCTTCAATTTCAGATTTATCCCAATCTCTAAGTCCTAATAATTGTGTAGCTTGTCTCAATCCAACTGTATGAGATAAAGAGACTTTTGGTTTTCCTTTTCTTCCTCTTTTAGTTGTAATAATTACAACCCCTCCAGCTGCACGTGATCCATAGATGGCCGCTGCAGAAGCTCCCTTTAATATTTCAACATTTTCGATATCATTAGGGTCAATATCTGCAATACGGTTTGAAGCATCATCTTGATTGGTAGATGGGTTACCCCCTCCTGCTGCTTCACTTACAATATTGTTTCCTAAGCCTATGGTCGAGTTATCAACGTAGATGCCATCTACGATAAATAAAGGCTGTTGATCTCCAAAAATAGAAGTAACACCCCTTAGCCTCATAGAAATACCTCCACCAGGAGCTCCAGAGTTTGATTTAATTTCTGCACCATTAAATTTTCCATATAAGGCGCCATCCAATCCAGATTGTGCTGTAGTTCCAATTAACTCATTTGCTGTTATGGAAGCAACAGAGTTAGCTGCATTCGATCGTTTTGTTGAAGATGCCAATCCTGTGATTACAACTTCTTCAAGAGCCTCAGCAGATTCTTGTAGCGTTACACTAATTCTAGCTGAGGTTGAAACAGATTGTTCTATTGTTTCATATCCCAAAGAAGAAAAAACCAGTGTTACTGGAAGGTTCGCAACTTCTAAGGTGAAATTACCATCAACATCAGTGGTAGTTCCGTTCGAAGTTCCTTTCTCAATTACGTTTGCAAAGGGAACTGTAACCCCTGCATTGCTGTTTACTGTCCCCGAGAGTGACACCTGTGCCACCATTAAAAAAGGAGAAATTAATAAAAACAGGAGTATCCTGAGTTTAAAGTTGTTTTGTTTCATAGTTTTTGGTTTTGAGTTTTATCCAACTAAGTTACTAAAGATTTATCAATCCTAGTGTATTACTAGCCATTATTTAAACTTACAATAAAAATTGAGATAGATTCAAAAAATTCAATCTCAGTCTTAAGTTCTTATTACCTTTGCAGTTAATTTAAAAATTGGCATGTACAGAACACATTCAAACGGACAATTAAATAGTAATAATATTGGTGAAACGGTCACTTTATCTGGCTGGGTTCAGAAAATAAGAAATAAAGGATTTATGGTTTGGGTAGATCTTCGCGATCGCTATGGAATTACTCAACTTATCTTTGATGAAGAAAGAACCCCTAAAGAGGTCATGGAAATCGCTTCTAAACTTGGCCGAGAATTTGTAATTCAGATTGAAGGAACTGTTATAGAACGTGAATCAAAAAACCCAAATCTGCCAACGGGTGACATCGAAATATTGGTTTCAAAACTCACCGTTTTAAATAGCTCACTCACTCCACCATTCACTATAGAAGATGAAACAGACGGTGGCGAAGATTTACGAATGAAGTATCGTTATCTAGATATACGTCGTAAACCAGTTCGTGATAATTTAATCTTTCGTCATAAAGTCACGATGGCGGTGCGCAACTATCTTTCTTTAAAGGACTTTGTTGAAGTTGAAACTCCTTATCTTATAAAATCTACTCCAGAAGGTGCTCGTGATTTTGTCGTCCCAAGCCGAATGAATGCAGGTCAATTTTATGCGTTACCGCAATCACCTCAAACCTTTAAGCAGCTATTAATGGTTGGAGGAATGGATAAATATTTTCAGATTGTAAAATGTTTCCGTGATGAAGATTTACGTGCCGATAGGCAGCCAGAATTTACACAAATAGACTGCGAAATGGCATTTGTAGAGCAGGAAGACATCCTCAATACTTTTGAAGGCTTAACCCGCCATTTACTAAAAGAAATTAATGGTGTAGAAGTTGGTGAATTCCCGAGAATGACTTACGACGAAGCTATGAAGCGCTATGGAAATGACAAGCCAGACATCAGATTTGGAATGGAGTTTGGCGAATTGAATGAAGTAGCTCAACACAAAGATTTTAATGTATTTAATAATGCAGAATTGGTCGTAGGAATCGCCGTTCCTGGTGCAAATACTTTCACCCGTAAAGAAATTGACAACCTCATAGACTGGGTTAAGCGCCCACAGATTGGAGCTTTAGGAATGGTTTATTGTCGCTATAATGAAGACGGCACCTTTAAATCTTCGGTAGATAAATTTTACACCGAAGAAGATTTAGCTAAATGGGCCGAAGCAACTGGAGCAAAACCAGGAGATTTAATCTGTGTCCTTTCTGGTGAAACTCATAAAGTAAGAACTCAGTTAAGTGCTTTAAGAATGTACCTTGCTACAACGCTTGGTCTTAGAAAAAATACTGAATTCGCTCCTCTTTGGGTCATCGACTTCCCGCTTTTAGAATGGGATGAAGACACCAAGCGTTACCATGCCATGCATCACCCATTTACCTCACCAAAGCCTGGACAAATGGAGTTATTAAAAACCAACCCTGGTGATGTAAAGGCAAATGCCTACGATTTGGTTCTAAATGGAAACGAAATTGGAGGTGGTTCTATTAGAATACACGATAAAGAAATTCAGTCAAAAATGTTCGATTATTTAGGCTTTACTCCAGAAGAAGCAAAAGCGCAATTTGGATTTTTAATGGATGCCTTTCAATATGGTGCTCCCCCACATGGAGGAATAGCTTTTGGGTTGGACCGATTGGTTGCAATATTAGGGGGTCAAGAAACCATTCGTGATTTTATTGCTTTTCCAAAAAACAATGCAGGGCGAGATGTTATGATTGATGCTCCCGCAGTTATTGATAAAGACCAATTGGATGAATTAAGTTTAAAAGTAGTTTTAAAACCATAAATTTTTAAATCCTGTTTCGGCAGGATTTTTTATATGCCTACACACAAGAAAACATTGCTTACTCGTTTTTTGATATGGCGCTTAAAGCACATATCTCATAAGCAATTTGTTTTTATCGTAAGTATTCTTGTGGGATTTATGGCAGGTATTGGTGCGGTTATTATAAAAAACCTCACACACTTTATCCAATCTTTACTAGAGGGTAAATTGGTTATAGAGTATCACGCAGCTTTCTATTTTATTTTCCCGATTATTGGTTTTACCCTTGTCTATCTTTATATAAAATATGTACTTCGGAATAAAGTAAATCACGGAATTCCCTCCACACTTTTCGCTATATCAAAGAAAAAAGGAATAATGAAACGCTTTCAAATGTTTGGAAGTCTTATTGCTGCCCCTATAACTGTTGGATTTGGAGGATCTGTTGGACTAGAAGGTCCCACCGTAGCAACTGGTGCTGCGTTTAGCTCTAATCTTTCCCGATTGCTACATCTTAATCAATCAACTCGAACCTTACTTATTGGTTGTGCCGCAGCTGGAGCAATGGCGTCTATTTTTAAAGCGCCCATTGCGGCCATCATTTTTGCCGTAGAGGTCTTTAGTTTAGATTTAACGCTTGTGTCATTAATACCGTTGTTATTAGCTTCCGTTTCAGCAAGTATCACTTCCTATTTTTTCTTCGGAAATGATGTGCTACTACCCTTTTCCATAGAGGATACATTTGAGCTGAAGGATATCCCTTTCTACATCATTCTTGGGATTATTGCTGGTTTTGTCTCGATCTATTTCACTGAAATGTACGAACGCATTCAGAAATTTTTCGACAAAATTGGCTCCCCCATCAAACGTCTTATTATTGGTGGATTGGGTATTGGAGTACTCGTTTATTTTATCCCACCATTATATGGTGAAGGGTTCGATGTGATGAACAATTTGGTACAAGGAAATCCTGAAGCCGCTTTGCAAAATAATTTTCTCGATTTAGATTTATCAAATAGCTGGACCGTTATAGGGTTATTGGGCGGTTTGGTGATTTTTAAAGTGATTGCAACCTCTCTCACCTTTGGAGCTGGCGGCGTGGGGGGTATTTTTGCTCCTACCTTGTTTATGGGAAGTATCATGGGCTATACAGTCGCTAAAATTTTAAATCAGTTAGGATTATCTTTCAATATTTCTGAAAGTAATTTTACTTTAGTGGGAATGACAGGTGTTATGGCTGGTGTACTTCATGCGCCTTTAACTGCAATCTTCTTGATTGCCGAAGTAACAGGTGGTTACGAACTTTTTATACCGCTAATGATTACTGCAGCGATCTCTTTTTCTATAACCAAATACTTCCATCCTCATTCGGTTTATACCATGGAATTAGGTCGAAAAGGGGAGCTTATTACACATAACAAAGACCACGCAGTACTTACGTTAATGGATATTCAATCTGTTGTGGAGCAAAATTTTATTCCTATTAATCCCGAAATGACTCTCGGAGATATTGTACATAAAGCGGTAGTAAAATCTAACCGAAACATTTTCCCTGTTGTACATCCTGAAACCAATACATTGGAAGGAATTATATTACTTGACGACCTCCGCCCAGTAATGTTTGATCAAAGTTTATATGCTGAAGTTATTGCTAGAGATCTCATGCAAAATCCAATAGCCATTATAGATTTGGAAAAAGATAAAATGACAGATGTGATGAAAAAATTTCAAGATTCGGGTGCATGGAATTTGCCAGTTATTTCACAAAATTGTTATTTTGGATTTGTGTCAAAATCAAAACTATTAACGGCATACAGAAGAAAATTAATTGATTTTTCAGGAAAATAAATGAAGTACTTTCTTATCATATTATTTATTGCCATAGTGGTCGCACTCATTACGGGTTACTATATTAAACCTGAAGACCCAAAAACAGGTAATTTACTTATTGGGCTTTCTATTTCGGGATTGTTTTTAGTCCTCATGCCTTTGTTTGTCTATCATCGCTGGAAAAATAAAAATGTGAAAGATTATATGCTTACTAAAGAAAATATCGAAAAAATGCAAGCTTATAGCAAAGACAAGAAGCTATAAATCAGAGGTTATATTAAAAAAAAATTAATAATTTCTTCTTTTTCGAGTCTATAAATATGCTACCTTTGGTTTATTATTAATTTATTTTTTTATTACAATGGAAGGAACAGTAAAGTTTTTTAACGAATCAAAAGGTTACGGATTCATCACAAACGATGAGACCGGAAAAGACATTTTCGTACATGTAACCGGACTTAATGGCGAAGCCCTTAACGAAGGAGACAAAGTAGAATATGAAGAAGAAGAAGGAAGAAAAGGAGTGGTAGCAGCGAAAGTTCGCGTTATTCACGACTAAGATATATATGTAACTAACCGAATTTGAAACCCTCCCGAGTATTGCTTCGGAGGGTTTTTTAGTTCAAGTTTCTTTTTTCAATAAAAAATCGTTTCAATAAATGCGATGTTTCCTCCTGCATGATTCCTCCTATCATTTCCGTTTTAGGATGAAGTTTGGTTTTTAAAGCAATACATCCTCTTTGCTTATCACGAGCCCCAAATACCACTTTAGAAATCTGACTCCAAAACAAAGCACCAGCACACATTTGGCAAGGTTCAAGAGTTACATAAAGTGTACAATCTTTTAAATATTTTCCTCCCAAAAAATTAGCTGCAGCAGTAATGGCCTGCATTTCGGCATGTGCCGTAACATCGTTTAATGCTTCCGTTAAATTATGTGCCCGTGCTATAATTTGATTCTTGCAGACGACCAATGCACCAATAGGAATTTCGCCTTTTTCAAATGCAGCTTCAGCCTCCTGAAGGGCTTTTTTCATAAAGTAGGTATCATCGAAAGGTTGAAGCATTGTCAAAATCTTATGTTCAAAAATACAAAATCAAAAGGTCTTGATGATTAAAAAGTGGGAATAACTGTATCTTTGTCTCGTGTCAAAAAAATTGTTAGATAGTATTCAATTTCCTGAAGATCTTCGGAAGCTATCCATTGATCAACTACCTCAACTTGCTCAAGAGTTACGTGATTTTATAATCAATATTGTGGCAACTAAAGAAGGGCATTTGGGTGCTAGTTTAGGTGTTATTGAACTTACCATTGCTTTACACTATGTTTTTGACACACCAAATGATCTTCTAGTTTGGGATGTAGGTCATCAAGCATACGGACATAAAATTTTAACTGGAAGAAAGGATGTTTTCCATACAAATAGGCAATTAGGAGGCATAAGTGGTTTCCCAAAAAGAGAAGAGAGTGTTTACGACGCATTTGGTGTGGGTCACAGTAGTACGGCAATTTCTGCAACACTTGGAATGGCAATTGCAGCCCAGCTAAAAGGAGATTCTCAAAAGCAACATTTAGCTGTGGTTGGTGATGCCTCTATTGCCAGCGGCATGGCCTTTGAAGCGTTGAATCATGCGGGTGTAACTAATACTAATTTATTAGTTGTTCTAAACGATAACGCCATAGGAATTGATCCAAGTGTAGGGGCCTTAAAAGAATACTTAACAAAGGTTACATTAGAAAATACTCCAGAAACCGACAATATCTTTGAAGCATTAAACTTCACCTATGCTGGCCCAATTGATGGTCATGACATACATGCTTTAACTGAAGAATTTAATAGGCTAAAAAATGTGCCCGGACCCAAAATTTTGCATGTAATAACCACCAAAGGAAAAGGGCTTCGTCAAGCAGAGGAAGACCAAGTTACCTATCATGCACCTGGAAGGTTTGATGCAGATACAGGTGATTTAATTCCGAAAAGCAAAGAAATACTTCCTCCTAAATTTCAAGATGTATTTGGCAAAACGCTAGTTGAGTTGGCGTCGAAAAATGAAAAAATAGTCGCTATTACTCCAGCGATGCCCACAGGAAGTTCCTTAAAATACATGATGGATGCATTTCCCGAAAGAGCTTTTGATGTTGGTATTGCAGAACAACACGCAGTAACATTGGCGGCAGGCCTTACAACGCAGGGAATGATTGTTTTTTGCAATATATATTCTACTTTTTTACAGAGGGCCTATGACCAATTAATTCACGATGTATGTTTACAAAAGCTTCCTGTTATATTTTGCTTGGATAGAGCTGGAATTGTAGGTGAAGATGGCGCTACACATCACGGAATATTTGATTTAGCCTATTTACGATGTATTCCTAACTTGATTGTATTTGTTCCCCGAAACGAAGAGGAACTTCAAAATATATTATATACAGCACAATTAGGCATAAACAATCCTATAGCTATAAGATATCCACGTGGAAGAGGAAAAATAATTGATTGGAAAAAACCCTATTCAAAAATTGAAATTTCAAAAGGAGTTTGTTTAAAAGAAGGAACTAAAATTGCTGTTCTCTCCATTGGAACCATTGCGAATAATGTTTCGGAAGCTATTGAGAAAATCCAGAATTCAAGTCAGATTGCACACTACGATTTACGGTTTGTGAAGCCATTAGATGTGTCGTTGCTGCATACCATTTTCAAAAAATTTGATATTATAATCACCGTTGAAGACGGTGTTAAAAAAGGTGGTTTTGGCAGTGCCATTTTGGAGCTTTCATCTGAAAACAATTACAAATCAACCATACATTGTATTGGTATTCCAGATTTCTTTCCAGAGCATGGAACTGTTGGTCAACTTCAGGATTTAGCAGGCATTTCTTCAGAAAAAATAGCTAGAGTTCTCAAAAAATATCTTTAAAAAAAATGAGCTTTTCAAATAATTTGAAAAGCCCATTTAAGAATTAGTATTTTAATATTACTTCATAATTAATTTTGAAGTATGAGAATAAGTCTCTCCTTCAATATTGATTAGATATATTCCAGTTGTTAATTTAGAAGCATCTAGTGTAGTAAGTGACCCTAAGTTAACTTTTTGTGAATAAACGGTTCTACCATTCATATCTACAATAGTTACATTAGTTTCACCTAAACTAATTTTTGATGCAATATTTATTTGCCCATTAGATGGGTTAGGATAAACATTAAAATTATTGTCAAAATTTGCACTAGTAACACCTAGTAAACAAGTTCCCGCAGGAGGCAAATCAAAAGCTTCTACACCGTCTGTTGTTGATCCAGATGATCCTTGACTTGCGCTAAATCCAAGACCTCTTCGAGCGAAAGCTGCCCAAATGAGTTCACAATTTGCTCCAGCATTAGTTAAAAGGTCTGCTTGAAGAATAGCATCTCTACCATCTACAAATCCAGGACTACAAGCCTGTAACTTCATTCCATCCATTACTAGTTGTAGTGCAATATTGTTTCCTCCAGTTCCATTATAAATATCGGCATCAAAACCATATTGATCAATTAAATCCCAAGTCATTTCCCAAAGCATGGTTGCCCATACAAATCCAACACCATGCGGAACAGTTACATTACCATTTACATCGGCATAAGTATAATCATTTACTCCAAAGTCTGTACTATAAGGAGCCTCTCTAATACCATTAGGGTTGCTTGATGCATATGCAGCTAGTCCTCTAGCATCTTCAGGTTGATCCCCTGTTTGCATTGTTAACATTAATCCTAAATAATCACTCCATCCTTCTCCCATTTGTTCTTGATTATTTAAACAGTTAGTAACATTAGGTCCTCCTGTTAAACGGTTAGAAACTCCATGCCCATATTCGTGAACTACAATTTCGTTATCAAGAGAGCTATCTAAGTCTGGAGGAATATTTTCTCCTGAGATAGTTCCGTTTACTGTATTTAAAAGTGCTTCAGCTATAATTGCTTCACCGTCAACATCTGAAACCATAAACATTGGAATGGTAACAGAGGCTCCAACAGCTCCTGCTCCCATAACAATTGGAGCTCCAGCTACATTATTAACCATAATAACTGCTAGTGCACCTTCATTTTGAGCAGCAAGTCCCTTAAACCCAAATTCACATTCCCCTCTTCTAATTACAGCAATTTTTCCACTTAATGCTCCTCCATTAGTAATAGGATCACAAGCATCATTAGGGTCTGTTGAGACTCCAGAGTCATCATCTTCAACAACAACTAAATCTTCTGTAAGAGGTGGGAAAGGAATTTCTCCTCCAAAACCAGCTGGCACACCTTGGTATACTCCAGCTAAAGGTCCATTATTTATGGTAAGGATATCTACAGGTCCAGCGCCTCCGCCATCCCAAATAAACATTTGCATTCTTGGGTTACTACCATCTGGTGGTGTAGAAAAGTTGGCATTGTTAGTACCAGAACCATCCTGAGTATCGGCATATACTTCGTCACTTCCGTTTCCTGGATTACCATAATTATTTTCTTGAAAGTTTCCACTTTCTTCATCAAAACCATACTGATATAATACATCGTGAATGATGTTATTCCAATAAAATAAATTTACCGTAGAGGCATCAACATAATTTGCAGGAGGTTGAGGTAGTCCAAAAGGAAAATCAAAATTTAAGGTTGCACCTCCGTCTGGAGAAGCCCCTGTACCGTTATTCCCATTTTGGTCTTCCATAGCCCAAACGTTGTTTCCTCTTGTAATGGTATACTCTGCACCGCCAACACCATCTGTATCATGCCACCCAAATGGGGAAGCAGTAGCATCTTCTGGACTAGTTACAATTACATCTGCTCCATCTACAGGGCTGCTAAAAGGCATTGGAAACACTCTATACTGAGCCCCTCCAATAGAAAATTCATTCTCATTTTTAAATAGGATACTATGCTCAACTTTGTGACTATGGCTTCCTGCGCCAAAATCACAACTCACTACCCAATCCATAGTATCAATAAGTTCACCAGATAATGCATCAATTCTAACACTATAATAGTGGCTAGCATCTAAAAGGTAAATACTTAAATCCCAAGACAAACGTAATGTTTGATCTGGCATAGGTTGGTAAACAAGTTTTACTGGAATGTCATTTAGTGAAATATTCCCGTTAGTATATAAATAACTTAGACCATTATTTTCAATAAGGTCTAACTGAGAAGGAGAATCTATTCCTAAATTTTGTGCTGCGCTTATAATAGCCGCCTTAGCTGTTATTGAAGGAACTGAAGTATTCACCTTTGATGATGCATCATCAACAAAAGAAATATTAGAATTAACTACAGAGCCCGCTTTAATGGCAAAACTTGAAACAGAATTGAACACATCAATTCCGTTTATTGTTTGAGCTGCATAAACATTGTTTACATTCATGCTTTTCGAAAAGCTTTGTGAGTAAACAGTTACCTGTTCTACATCTGCAGCAGTTAATCCTAACTGTGCTCGGTTGTTACTTAAATACGATTGGATTACTTGAACATAATCCTGAGCTCCTGCTATGCTCACCGTAAGAAATGCAAGCAGGTAGAGTAATTTTTTCATAGTTTAGTTTTTAGTTAATAATTAAGAGTGCTAAATATAGCAGAAATAAATTTAATCTCTGTTCTTTTAACATTCAGAAGGTCAAATTTTTCCATTCATCTTCTGAAAAAGAAGCAGCGCATTGCCATCAGTTAGTTTAGAAATGTAATTACAACTCGCCATAAGATAATCATACGTAGACTGAATTTCCTCCATATGTAGTTGCGAAACAGAAATGAGTAATTTATCGTAATGTCTCAACTGATGGTTTTGTTTTCTTTCGAAGGCTTGTGTAAATCCGTCCAATAGCGTAGTCAAAATTTTATACCCTGCTATCTCTTTTTCAATAACCTCTTGACTCTTATACACTTTTTCTACACTTACTTTAATAATGTCATCTATTTGCGACGTGTAATTGCAATGACCCAAAAGAGAATTGCCAAATGCTCCTTTTAAGATTTTTTCTTCATTTTTAATAAATACTGAAACTGCTTCTTCAATCAAGGTATTTATTGCTAAAGAACGTAGGTAAGCTAACCTATCTGAAGCTTGCGATAGTTTACTATACTTCTTTTTCTGAAGCGTATCTTTTACAAGATTTACCAAATATTCTAAGGCAAAATCCTCTTCTATTAATCCTAAATTAATTCCGTCTTCAAAATCTATTAAGGTATAGCAAATATCGTCTGCGGCTTCAACCAGATACGTTAAGGGGTGTCGACTATATCTATTATCTGGATTTTTAATCAACCCTAACTCATTGGCTACTTCATTAAAAAAGGAAACTTCACTCTGAAAGACTCCATATTTTTTATCGGCAATGTGCGTAGTTGGTTTTTTGGGAAGTGATTCCTTTGGGTATTTCATAAAAGCACCTAATGTAGCATAGGAAAGTCGTAAACCTCCTTCAACCCCATGCTTCGTTTCTGTCAAAATTTTAAAACCATTGGCATTGCCTTCAAAATCGACTAAATCTTGAAACTGTTTATCGGTGAGTTCTTTTTTGAATCTACTTCCATTTCCATTTAAAAAATAATCGCCTATCGCTTTTTCACCCGAATGACCAAATGGTGGATTTCCAATATCGTGGGCGAGGGATGCTGCTGCAACAATGGCTCCAAAATCATTAAAACGATAGCCATGTGTTTTTTCTAAAAAGGGATGTTTTTCCAAAATGGCTTTCCCTACAGCTCTTCCTAAGGATCGCCCTACCACAGAAACCTCCAAACTATGCGTTAATCGGGTATGTACAAAAGAAGTTTTTGACAGTGGAATTACTTGTGTTTTATCTTGAAGACTTCTAAAAGCGGAAGAAAAAATTATCCGGTCGTAATCAACTTCAAACCCCAATCGGGTTTCGTCTTGTTCTATTCGTAATCGTTTATTGGTGTCGCCTTGTCTTTTTAAAGAAAGGAGCTTTTCCCATTGCATCATAGTGTGAAAATTGGAATTGCAAGATACCATTTTCAGAAAATTTTATAGGGATTAAAACATAACATTTACATAACCTTGAAATGACCTAATCATAATCTTAGATTAACACCAACTTTACAATACAAAGTCATCTTTGCCTCGTGAAATCATACATAATAATGAAGAAAATTTTAACTATTTTAAGTATAGTTGTAACAACTCTAACTTTTGCTCAAGACAATGGCTCAATCGTTGGAAAACTAACTGATAAAGACTTCAATAATGAGCCTCTACCATTCGCAAATATAGTCATTAAAGGCACTTCTACAGGGACCACATCTGACATAGATGGATTATATGCTTTAGAGAATGTACAAGCTGGAACTTATACAGTAGTTTTTAGTTTTGTAGGTTATGAAACTGTTGAAATACCTAATGTTTCAGTAGTAGCTAATAAGGTGACAACGGTAAATGTTCCTATGGGAGCCAGTGCTGCTACGCTGGATGAGGTAGTTATTAAAACCACTACTAAAAGAGAAAGTGAAGTTGCTCTTCTTTTAGAACAAAAGAAAGCAGTAACTCAAAAAACATCTATTGGAGCGCAAGAACTTTCTAGAAAAGGTGTTGGAGATGTTGCTACAGCTGTTACCAAAGTCACTGGAATTTCAAAAGAAGAGGGTTCTGGAAATGTATTTGTTCGTGGTTTAGGAGATAGATATAATGTAACCACTCTTAATGGATTGCCGTTACCTTCTGACAATCCCTCAAAAAAGAATATTAAGTTAAGTATTTTTACCACAGACATCGTTGAAGCTATTGGGATAGACAAAACGTACAACCCTCAAAATTTTGGTGACTTTGCTGGTGCAAATATCGATATCACTTCCAAAGACTATAAAGGAAGTGGTTTTATGGAAATAGGCTTCGAATCTGGAGTAAATACTGTTACCATTGCAGAAAAAAACTTTTATCTTACCGATGGTCCTAACGACACAGGTTTTTATAATATTAATTACCCTGCCTTTCCCTTAAACAATTATAATTTTGAAACTAGCTGGGATAGACAAGAAACATCATTACCAATCGAAGGTGGATTTTCACTGAAAGGGGGAGAATCTTTCCGCTTAGGGGATAATACAAAAGTAAGTCTATTTGGAGTTGGATCCTTCAATAATGAATATCAATACCGTGAAGGTATTACTCGTGGAGGTGTAAATGTGGGTGCTGTACCAGATTCAGACTTTGACTATATTGATTATTCCTATAATACCAATACTACCTTAATGGGTAATGTGGGTATTAAAATAAAAGACCAAACTATTAACTACAATGGATTTTATTTAAATACTACTAGTGAACAACAAAAAGAATATTATGGTATAGTTGATAAAGATGATGATGCTGCTTTAGGAGGAGGTTTTATTCAACGTGCTGTCTTTGAAAGAACACAATTATTTGTTCACCAGCTTTTAGGAGATCATAAATTAGGTGAAAGATTTGAAGTTAATTGGGGAGCATCATATAGTTATTTAGAGAATGCAGAGCCAAATAGAAGGCAGATCACTTTATTACCTTTTGCAAATGATGAGCCAGATGGACCAAAATCTTTTGAACTTATTTCTTCATCTTCAGATAACCACAGATTTTATGGCGAGTTAACTGAAGAGGAGATTGCAGCTAATCTTGCAGTATCAATTAACTTTAAGAAAAATGAAGAAGAAGACTTCGACGGCAAGATAACTTTAGGTTATAACGGAAGGTTTAAAGATGTCGTTTACGAAGCTACACAGTTTAACATTCGATTTGCACCACGTAATCAAGTTACTCAACCTATTATTGAAGATATCTATAATGTAGATGCCTACTTTACACAAGAAAATTTAAATGCTGGGCTTTATAGTATTGAAACTTTTAGAGGTGGTTTAAGCTCTTCAGGAATTGACCCATTATTGCCTCAATATTATTTTGGAGATCAAAAAATACACGCAGGATTTTTAAATATTGAATATGCATTTTCCCCAAAGTTTACAGCTTTATTAGGGGTAAGAGCAGAGCAAATAAATCAATATATAGAATGGTCTACATCATTAGCTCCTGCCGGAGATAATAATACATTAGACACTTTTGAGGTTCTTCCAGCACTGTCTTTAAAATACGAACTTAATGACAAGCAAAACTTAAAATTTGCTGCTAGTAAGACGTATACACTTCCACAATATAAAGAAAGAGCATTATTCTTATTTCAAGAAGTTTCTCAAGATTATCAAGGAAATCCTGGTTTATACTCTTCAACAGACTATAACGTAGACTTAAAGTGGGAGCTTTTCCCAACATCAAGTGAAATAGTATCTATCGCTGCTTTTGGGAAATTAATTCAAGACCCCATAAATACAATTGTGCTAAACTCTGCTGCTAATGATATTAGCTGGGCAAATACGGGAGATACTGCAACGGCTTTTGGAGCTGAAGTTGAATTAAGAAAATCGCTTTTTGAAACTGAAAAAACAGAGGCTAATGGTGCAACGCTAAAAAACAGTTTAACTGCTGGAATAAATGCCGCATATATGATAACAAATCAAGAGTTATCTGAAGAAAAAATTACTGAAGATGCTACAGCAGCAGGCTTTCCTATTTCTTTTACACCTACCTATGCAGAAACAGATATTTCTGGAGCATCAGATTTAGTTGCCAATGCAGATGTCACATATGTAAAAGATTTTTCTGAATTCAAGAATATACAATTAACACTTGCTGCCAACTATTTTTCAGATAGAATATTTGCACTTGGAAATTTTGGTAAAGGGAATATTATAGAAAAAGGTGTTCCTACTCTAGATTTCATCTTTAAAACACAACTTACAGAAAATATTTCTTTAGGACTTTCTGCTAAAAACTTATTGAATCCAAGTATAGAAAGATTTCAAGAAGCTGTAGATGGGAAAGTTAATCCAGATGTGCAAGGAGTGCAAGAAACAGACATAACAGTGCTTTCTTATAAAAAGGGGTTTGACTTTAAATTATCATTTGCATATAAATTTTAATCACTTAAAATCGAATATCTAAACACTATTAAAACTCAAAACAATGAAAAAAAATCTTTTAAAATTAATGTTCATACTTACTTCAATGATACTAGTAGTATCTTGTAGTAATGACGATGGCCCTACAACGGTAGCTGCCACTTGTAATGACGGTGTACAAAACGGTGACGAAGAAGGTGTTGACTGTGGAGGTTCTGCATGTGCCCCATGTGTTACAAACCTTTTATCTGGAGATATAACAGAAGATACTACATTAGATGCAACTGTAGCTTACGAACTAACAGGAGCTTATGTAGTTAAGTCTGGTTCCTCTTTAACAATTCCGGCGGGAACTGTAATTAAAGCAACTGGAGGAACATCTGCATATATAGCAGTAGAACGCGGAGCTCAAATATTTGTTAATGGTACCTCAAATGCCCCCGTAGTAATGACTTCTGGTTCTGCTAGTCCACAAGCTGGAGACTGGGGAGGTTTAGTTATCGCTGGAGACGCTCCAACAAATAAAGGAAATGATGTTTTATCTGAAGTAGCCGATTTAACTTATGGTGGTTCTAGTACTAATGATAATTCTGGTTCTATTCGCTATTTAAGAGTAGAATATACGGGTGCAACTTTCTCAAACGACAAAGAGTTTAACGGTGTTTCTTTATTTGGTGTGGGCGCAGGAACTACTTTTGAATATGTTCAATCTTATAATGGAGGTGATGATGGTATTGAGTTTTTTGGGGGTTCTGTAGATGGAGAAAATCTTGTATCTGTAGGAAGTGGTGACGACTCAATCGACTTTGCAGATGGTTGGTCTGGAAACGGTACCAACTGGTATATTGCTGGTGGTGCAAAAGCTGGTATTGAAGGTTCTAACAACGGAGACAATGGAAATGCTTCTCCTGTTACCACTACAACACTTACAAATATTACTGTAGTAGGCCCTGTAACTGAAGGTGCATTATTCTTTAAAGAAGGTGGTGGTAACTTTACTATTAATAACTTCTATACTAGTAATGTTGATTTAGGAATTAAAGTTACTGATACTGATGCTGATGCTGCTGCAAGAATAGAAAATGGAAATCTTCAAATTAATAACATACAATTTGCAAATGCCCCTATCGACTTAAACATTACAGATTATACTGGAGCAAATCAATCTTTCTACACTGAAGGAATTGCTTTGGGTGCTGGAAATGGTGCTGCATCTCCAGATTGGGCAGCTGGATGGACTACAGGTCTTGACAACAGTGCTGCTACTACAGAAAATTTAGCTGGTGAAATTACTGGTTCAGTAGAATTAGATGCAACTATTGAATATCAATTAACAGGTGCTTTTGTAGTAAAAAGCGGAGGAGAATTAACTATTCCTGCGGGAACTGTTATTAAAGCTACTGGTGGAACAGCAGCATACATTGCAGTAGAAAGAGGTGCTAAAATCTTCATCGAAGGTGAAGCTAACAGCCCTGTCGTGATGACCTCTGGAGCTTCTTCACCTGTAGCTGGTGATTGGGGTGGTTTGGTAATCGCTGGTGATGCTCCTACCAATAAAGGAACAAATGTACTTTCCGAGGTAGGTGATGTTTTATACGGTGGAAATAATACAAATGATAACTCTGGATCTATTCGTTATTTAAGAATAGAATATACGGGTGCCACTTTCTCTAACGATAAAGAATTTAATGGTGTTTCATTATTTGGTGTGGGTGCAGGAACTACTTTTGAGTATGTACAATCACTTAATGGTGGTGATGACGGTATCGAATTCTTTGGCGGTAGTGTAACTGGTAACAATTTAGTATCTGTAGGTAGTGGAGACGACTCAATTGACTTTGCAGATGGCTGGACTGGAAATGGTTCTAACTGGTATATTAAAGATGGAGCAAAAGCAGGTATTGAAGGATCTAATAATGGAGATAACGGAAACGCAACTCCTGTAACAACTACAACACTTTCAAATATTACTGTTGTAGGACCTGTAACAGAAGGTGCTTTATTCTTTAAAGAAGGTGGTGGAAATTTTACAATTACTAACTTCTATACAAACTCTGTAAACCTTGGGGTTAAAGTAACAGCTACAGATGCTGAAGCAGCCGCAAGAATTGAAGCTAATGCATTATCTATTAACCCAATGCAATTTGAAAGTCCAGCTTCTGGTTGGATGATTACTGATTATACTGGTAGTAACCAAAGCTTTGTAACAGAAGGTCCAACCTCTGGAGCAGGCAATGGTCCTAACGCTCCATCTTGGGCTAGCGGATGGACATCAGGATTATAATATCATAATTATATTTTAAAGTTTATAATTATTGGTTTTGAATTTAGCTAAAAAGGCTCCTTTTAGGAGCCTTTTTTTTATTCAAATCTATCTGTTCAATTAGTAGAAAGTAACTTCTCCAGAGTTTATATCGTACATCGCTCCAACAATCATTATTTCACCCTTTTTTTCCATTTCAGTAAGGATGGGACTTTCAGCATGAATTCTATCAATGGTAAGATGTACATTTTTTGCTGCCACAGTATCCACAAAATCCAAATTGGAAGAATTTCGTAGACTAGCATCTTTCGGTTCTGGTACGGCATCTACCGCTGGTTTAATTTTTTCAATAAGCTTTGTTAAGTTTCCAAGTTTTGCATCATCACAGGCTCCTTTTACAGCACCACAAGAAGTATGTCCTAGTACTACGATTAGCTTAGTGCCAGCTAGTTTACAGGCAAACTCCATGCTTCCTAAGATGTCTTCATTTACAAAGTTTCCAGCAATTCGTACGCTAAAAATATCTCCTAATCCTTGGTCAAAAACCAATTCTGCAGAGACTCTAGAATCAATACAACTTAGTATAGTAGCAAATGGAAATTGTCCATCGCTCGTTTCATTAACTTGTTGCAATAAGTTTCGGTTTGCTTTTAAATTATTTTGAAATCTTTCGTTTCCTTCTTTTAAAAATTGAATGGCCTTTTGAGGCGTCATTGTAGCTTGTGTTTCTTTAGTATGTGCTTTCATATTATTTATAGTTTTTAGTTTAAAGAATAATGTTTTACTCCTGATATGAGTAGTGATATATTAAGTTTATTTATAGCATCTTTTATGCTAATTTCTTTATGGGTTCCATTATTAACAACTTTTTCATCTCTATCAATATAAAATAAATTAATATTATTTTTTAATAGATATTTATTTAAGTTATCCATACTATAGCTTCCGTCTTCAAAGACATATTCTATAGTTTTTGATCCTTCAGGATTTAAATTCTCTAAAGAAGCATTTGATTTATTTGCGATTTTAAAAGCTTTTAAAGGTTTCTTTGAATGAACCATTATTTCTTCTGAAAAATCAACATTAAGAGTGCTTTTTACACCATTTAATAATCCTAAACTTAGCTCCTTTTTTGGTTCTAAAGGATTAATGTTTGAAGCGACCAATATAACACCTTTGTATTTACTTAAAATAAATTGAATGATTTCATCGCCTCCAAAATTTAGTAATTTATTTTTTTTCTTACCTAATACAATGATTTCTGGTTTTTGTTCTTCAATATATTTCCCAATTTCATTTTTTACATTCCCTATCCTTTGTAAGTAATTTATTGGGATATTATTTTCTTTAGAAATAGGTTGTATTAACTTCTGTATTTTCCTTTCAGTTACTACAAACTCTTCTTTAATGGTTCGTATAGCAGATAATTGATTTTCTTTTTCTACAATCTCTGTAGGCCTTTTTACGTGTAAAAAATCAATTTCTCCACCAATTATTTTAGCAAGACTAACACTTGCATTTAGGGTTGTGACTTCAGATTTAGATACATCTGATAGTACTAAAATTTTATAGTTTTTATTTTTAATTATTTTTTATTTTTAGGCATTTTTAGGTCTTAATTTAAAAAACTCAATAAAACTGCTTGGGTTTTCGACTATACCTCTTTCTGAAATTAATTGTATATCTATACTTCGCTCCTTGGCTTTAAATGCGAAATCTTCAAGAATTTCAATAATATCATTATCTAGATATCTAGTTTTTCTTACATCTAGTTCTAGATAGGTGTCTCTTGGCAAACTCTCAAGTTCTTTTAAGATGGCACCTTTATTAAAAAAAGTAACCTCCTCCGCAAGAGTCATTTTTATTTTATGTTTACCATTACTTTTATCTTCAATATGAAGGAAATGTGAGTTTTGATAGCTCTTAATAAGAATAACAACAATCCCTACTAACAATCCAAGCCCTATTCCATAAAGCAAATCGATAAATACTATACCTAGCACAGTAACAGTAAATGGAGCAAATTGTTTCCAACCCAAATCATACATTTTTTTGAATAATTGTGGTTTTGCCAATTTATACCCCACCACTAGAAGTACTGCAGCTAATACCGATAAAGGTATCATATTTAACAATCTTGGGATTAAGATAACTGATATTAATAAGAAAAAGCCATGGATAATGGCAGATAATTTACTTCTACCTCCAGACTGAATATTGGCTGAACTTCTTACAATTACTTGGGTTATGGGCAGCCCTCCTATTAATCCTGAAATGATATTTCCAGTCCCTTGAGCAAAAAGTTCTCTATTGGTTGGCGTAACATTTTTATTAGGATCAAGTTTATCTGTTGCCTCAACACAAAGCAAGGTTTCTAGACTGGCAACTAAAGCCAATGTAAAAGCTACTATCCATATATCTGGATTGGTAATTACTGCAAAATTTGGAAAACTAAATTGCCCTAAAAAAGAGGTAGCATCTTCGGGAACTGGAACACTAACTAAATGTGTTCCTGCAATAGAAAATGTCTCATGAGATTTTGTAAGAACATAAAAAACAATCCCTACAATCACCGCCACTAAAGGCCCTTGTATCAACTGGAATATTTTTCCCTTTTTGGACAGTACCTTCTCCCAAAGAATTAAAATCCCCAAACCAATAATCCCAATTAAAGCAGATCCTGGAATTATATTATTAATAGTCTTAAAAAGAGCTATAAAGGTATTCTCACTATCTACTTGAAAAAATGCAAAATCCCCTTGTGGGTCTGGATCATATCCAAAAAAATGTGGAATTTGTTTTAGAATAATAATAATTCCTATCCCTGTAAGCATTCCTTTAATAACAGAAGATGGAAAATAATATCCAATAATACCTGCCTTTAAAACTCCAAATAAAATTTGTATCGCTCCCGCAAGGACTACGGCAACTAAAAAATTTTGAAATCCCCCTAAGGTTCCTATTGCGGCTAAAACAATAGCAGCCAAACCAGCTGCAGGTCCAGAAACTCCAATTTTAGATCCACTTATAGCACCCACAACAATCCCCCCTACAATACCAGCAATTAAACCAGAAAATAATGGTGCACCACTAGCAAGTGCAATACCTAAACATAAAGGTAATGCCACAAAAAACACGACAATACTCGCAGGTATGTCATTCCGTAACGTTTTAAACATAACATAATAGTTTAGTTACTTGAAAAAATAATTTTCAAGCAGATTTTAAATTAATTTATTGAAATCGAAAAACTAACTAGTATGTTCTGGGGGTTGGAGAAAAACTTCAGAATTGTATATATACGGCTTCTCTATGTATGCTGAATTCAATTCCTTTTTAGGAACAAACGCAACAATATGAGAAATGAAATCTGTTATAGAAAAAATCTTTTCTTTAACCTCTTCTTCTTGAATAGTTAAAACAATAGGAGCAACATCCTTGGCACACAACTGAAAAACAGAAGGTCCCAATAACGCTATGATGAAAAATAACGAAATAAAACTATGTGCTATAGATTTTAACATGGCCTCAAAAATAAAAATAAAAAAATAGGGAAATCTTAGAGGTTTGTTAAAGTTTTTAGTCAATCCTATAAACAAAAAAAGACTCCTAATTAGGAGTCTTTTTTTTGTCTTGTAAGTTTTTGTCTTTTAGTAGGATACTACAACGGCATCTGTAACCTTGAATGAGGTCACTTTAGCAATTTTAGAATTGGAGTAATTTACCTCCTTAATCTCATTACCTTGATAAAAATACCAAGTGCCAACTTTTTGGCCATTTTTGTAGTGTGCTACGGCAGTTTTGTTTCCTTCTGCATCATAGCTTATCCATTCCCCCTCTAGTTTATTATCCAATGTGTAAAAACCTGTCTGAGCCACTGTTCCATTTTCATGGAGCAAAGTAGCCTTAATTACTTTTCCTTCTTTAACAAATTCATCCTGTACTTTCTCTTGAGAAAATGCGGTTCCTGTTAAAAGTGAAATAGTAAATACTACTATTAGTTTTTTCATGATAAACACATTTTAAGGGTTAATAACTCAAAAATACAAAAATGGTAACAATAAATAAAGGTTTACGTAACATTAAATTAACATTAAATCTATACTCAACTGTTTTTTAGCTCTTTATACTATTCATTTTAACAAAAAAATGAATTATAAACTTAATGTTTATTTAATATTTAGTTCACGATTTAGCTAAACAGATAGCGTTTATTTGTTTTGTGTTTAATACACATACACATGTAAATCGTTAAGTTTTTGTCGACTAGATTTTATCAATGTGTGGGGTCGCCCAATGGGCGACCCTTTTTTTTATTATGCTTAAAAATAACTTTTAGGAAACATTTAGTTAACATTGGTTTAAGTTCTTTGCAGCGACAAAAACTTAAAACGATTTAAATGAACATTTTAAAGTTTGCTTTTTTGGCATGCCTCTTCTCAAGTATTGCTATCGAAGCTCAAGAAATAAGCGACACCTCATTTGGAAAGGGAATCATTAATTATACTGCCAAAGACAGTTCCTTTAGCATAAAATTTGCTCCTAGAATTCAAATGCGCTCTCAAACCAGTTGGGATTATAATGGAAACAACTACAATAGCCCAGAGCACAATATTTTAATTAGACGTGCCCGACTAAAGTTTGATGGATGGGCCTACTCACCAAAACTTGAATATAAAATTGAATTAGGATTATCGAATAGAGATATTTCTGGAGCTAATCAATTTAATCGAAATACACCTAGATATATTTTAGACGCCGTTATAATGTGGAATTTTTATGAAAATTTTGAGTTATGGGCAGGACAAACAAAGCTACCTGGTAACGTAGAGCGTGTTGTTTCTTCAGCAAATATGCAATTAATAGATCGTTCACTTCTTAATAGCCGATTTAATATTGATCGTGATGTCGGAATTCAATTACGGCATCATGCTAATTTAGGAGGAGATCTTTTAATTCGGCAAAAGATTGCCATTTCACAAGGTGAAGGTAGAAATGTTACTGAAGGAAATGAAGGAGGACTTCAATACACGGGTAGATTAGAATTCCTCCCTTTTGGAGTTTTTAAATCCAATGGTGATTACTTTCAAGCAGATCTAGTAAGAGAAGCGTCTCCAAAATTAATGGTTGGAGTCACTTACGATTATAATCAAGATGCTGTTAAAACCAGAAGTAATCTAGGTTCTTATATGTTTCTTGAAGATGGTTCTTTATACGAAACCGATATAACTACTTTGTTTGTTGATACCATGTTTAAATACAATGGCTTTTCATTTATGGGTGAATATGCTAATAGAGATGCTGAAAATCCCCTAGCAGTTGAAGCAGATGGAACTGAAACAGGTGATGTCGTATTAATAGGGAATGCATTAAATTTACAAGCGGGTTATTTATTCAAAAATAATTATGAAATTGCAGGAAGGTTTACTACCACAGATTATGATAACATTACAGGTAGTTTAAGCGAAGAACAATATACTTTGGGAGTATCTAAATATATAGTAGGACATAAATTAAAAGTTCAGTCTGATGTAAGTTATACCACGGTAGACGGAAATAACGACAACATTGAATTTCGATTAGGTTTCGACCTACATTTTTAAGTATATAACATAACAATTTGGTAACAAGTAAGCTTATTTTAATTTAGAAATTTGCGCCATATTAATAAATATAACAATGGATAATATCTATATTTTAATGTTAGTCGCTTTAGCAATTTTAGCTATAGCAGACTTAGTTGTTGGTGTTAGTAATGATGCCGTAAACTTTTTAAATTCTGCTATAGGATCTAAGGCTATTCCTTACAGAACTATCATGATTGTTGCTAGTTTAGGAATTTTCATTGGAGCTGTTTATTCTAGTGGGATGATGGAAGTTGCTCGTAAAGGAATATTTGTCCCTGGGGAATTTTATTTTGATGAAATCATGATCATTTTCATGGCGGTTATGATTACCGACATTCTACTGTTGGACTTCTTCAACACTCTAGGGATGCCTACCTCAACTACAGTATCTATTGTATTTGAGCTTTTAGGTGCTGCTGTAGTTATGGCGCTTATAAAAATTGGTGCTTCAGATACTGAAACGATTGCCAATCTTGGCAAGTATATTAATACTGAAAAAGCTACCGAGATAATTTCAGGTATTCTACTTTCAGTAGTTATTGCATTTACCGTAGGAGCCATAGTACAATGGCTTTCACGATTAGTTTTTACGTTCCATTATGAACAAAAAATGAAAAACTTTGGGGCTATATTTGGCGGGATTACATTAACTGCAATTAGCTACTTTATCTTTTTTAAAGGGTTAAAAGGAGCTCCAATTTATGGAGATTTTAAAGATATTCTAGAAACTGAAATCTTTATAGTTTTAGGTGCAGGGTTTGTTTTCTGGACACTTTTTTCTTTCTTATTTACCAAATTATTCAAAAAAAGTATTCTGCTAGTTGTAATCGCAGTAGGAACCTTTGGTCTAGCTTTGGCGTTTTCTGGAAATGACTTAGTTAACTTTATTGGAGTCCCAATGGCTGCTTATCATAGTTATGAAGCTTGGTCTCTTTCTGGAGATGCAGCATCAGCATTTTCTATGAATGTGCTAGACAATAAAGTACCTGCCGAACCTTTACTTTTATTTATTGCAGGAGCTGTAATGGTAATAACACTTTGGTTTTCTAAAAAGGCTCGTACAGTTACCGAAACGGAAATTGGTCTTTCTCGACAGGGAGATGGATCAGAAAAATTTAACCCAAATATGCTTTCTCGTGCTGTGGTTAAAGGTAGTACAAAGTTAGCCTCATTATTAGGCGGTGCAATTCCCCAATCTACACAAGATAAAATTGCTAGCAGTTTTGAAAAACCAAACGTAAAAATTCCAGCTGGAAAAGCGCACGAAATGCCAGCATTCGATTTAATTCGGGCATCTATAAATCTTACGGTGGCTGGTATACTTATTGCCATTGCAACCTCAATGAAACTACCACTATCAACAACTTATGTAACTTTTATGGTGGCTATGGGTACCTCTTTGGCAGATAGAGCTTGGGGGCGTGAAAGTGCTGTTTATAGAGTAGCAGGTGTGCTTAATGTCATTGGTGGGTGGTTCTTTACAGCATTTAGTGCTTTTGTAGCGGCTGGAACCTTAACTTACATTATATATATAGGAAGGGGTCCTGCTATTGCTATTTTATTATTAGTTGCTATAGCATTACTAGTAAGAAATTATATGTCTCATAAAAGAAAGGGGATTGAAAAATTAGACCAATCTGGGTTAAAAAAGTCTGAAAGTAAAACAGTCCAAGGAATTATTTCTGAAAGTGCTAGTAATATTTCTAATGTTGTTTCAAGAACCAATAAAATTTATACTGAGGTAATTAAAGGGCTTGCAAAACAAGATGAGAAGAGACTCAAAAAGACTAAAAAAGGAGTTGAAAAGCTTGATGCCGAGATTGAAGATTTAAGAAATAACATTTTCTATTTTATTAAAAATCTTGACGACACAAGTGTGAGAGGAAGTAACTTCTATATTATTATCCTTGGTTATTTAACAGATATAGCGCAATCGTTAGAGTTTATAACCAAGAAGAGTTACAAACATATCAATAATAACCATAAGGCATTAAAATTCAGTCAGATTAAGGATTTACAAGAAATAAATGCTTCATTCGAACATCTATTAGTAGATATTGAAGATATTTTTGACACTAAAGAATTTGAAAGACTCGAAGGTATATTAGCACGAAAAGATAAAGCGTATGCAGATATATCTGCAATGATTGAAAAACAAATTCAACGAACTAGAAATGAAGAGTCTAGTCCAAAAAATACGACGCTTTATTTCAATTTATTAATGGAAACTAAAGACCTTGTAACAGCACTACTTAACCTAATGGATGAGTATTACAATAGTTTTAGGAAAAACTAATCCATTAAATTTATAGTAAAAAGCCCTCCAATAAAAGGAGGGCTTTTTATTTTCCATTATCCAACAAGCTATCCTTAACATATAATAGTTCTGCTACTTCAATAAGCTTTTTAATAGTATCATTTACTGTATCATTATCATTGATTAATGAAGAAGCCATATCTAGAGTAATAAGGTTTTGACGAATTAACACATTAATCGATTCATTAGAATGGTGATATTCTTGTTTTGCTTCTTCCTTTAACTTCTTTAATTTCAAATAATATTGATCTTTTAAATCTTGTTCGGTAAATAGATAAATTACTCTAAGTACTTTGGCTATTTTTTTTCGGTATTTATAATATTCCTTTTTAATAAATTCGTTTTCAGAATTGAGGTACTTTGTAACATTTTTGTTAAGCCCAGAGCAATTTTTAACCAACTCTACCATCACTCTATTAGCTAGTTTAATTTCTGAAATTTCTTTGGTTTGCTTTTCGGTAAGTTTCAAACTACTCTGCCCTTTTGTAGCAAATTCAATTATTTTCCCATAAATATTCTTCACTTTGGTGTAATACAAATCATCTACATTAGTTTTAAGGTCTTCCTTGTTCCTTTTAACAATCTTTTTAATTTTAGTATCAGACTTTAAATCTGTCGTAATAATGTTCATTGCATTTGAAACTATATCAAAAATTGCATTTTTGAAAAGAAACTTCGACTCCTTCCGTAGAGAAAAAATTAATGTTTCTGGATATACTAAAATTCTGTTACTTAAAAATTTAGGCTCATCCATTTCCTTACCATTAGTTTCTTTTTTTGGGACTAACCGTTCAACAAGCTTTGCAATAGGTTTAATAAACCACATTAACAGAAACGTATTACAAATATTAAAAATGGTGTGAAACAACGAAATTGCAACTGGAATAGCTGCTGCCGATATATAAGGAGAATTAGCCCCTGTTTTCAAAGAAACCCAAGTCACTAGTTTTAAGAATGGGTAAAATAAAATTAATACCCAAATCACTCCAATGATATTAAATAGAAAGTGTGCCCTTGCTGTTCGTTTGGCTTGATAGTTTGCTACAATTGAAGCTAGATTTGCTGTAATCGTGGTTCCTATATTTTCTCCTAACACCATAGCTGCAGCCAATTCAAAAGAAATCCAACCCTGTGCTGTCATTATTAAGGTTAACGCCATGGTTGCACTTGAGGATTGGATGATGACGGTTAATAAAGTCCCTATCAACAGAAAGATTAGCACAGACCAAAAGCCCAAATCTGTGTAGCTAGTTAAAAAAGCTAAAATCTCTGGATTACTTTTTATATCGGGAACGGCATCCTTTAAAAACTGTAGCCCTATAAATAAAATAGAAAAGCCAATAATAAAGGCACCCCAATTTTTTAATGAGACCTTTTTTGAAAAAGTAAACGCAAATCCAAACCCTACTAGGGGCAATGCGATAGCGCTCATACTCACCTTAAAGCCTAAAATAGTAATAAGCCATGCCGTTATGGTGGTACCAATATTGGCCCCCATAATGACACTTATGGATTCTGTAAGTGTTAATAAAGATGCATTTGAAAAGCTTACAACCATTAATGTGGTTGCCGAAGAAGATTGTATTACTGAAGTTATTAAAAACCCAGTGAATATGCCCATATACTTATTGGAAGTCATGGTCGCCAAAATCTTTCGCATACGATCACCTGCCAAAGCCAAAAGCGCATCGCTCATCACCTTCATTCCGAAAAGGAAGAGACCCAGAGACCCAAATAATTGTAGAAAGTCCGTAAACCCGTAATCCATAAATCGCTGTTCTTGTCGGGTTTAAAAATAGCAAAATTGAATTTTCTTAAACTGATAAAAATCAGATTTGAAAAAATCAATAAAAAAAGGAGTGCCAATGGCACTCCTTTTTAATACACTAAACACTTAAAAAATTAAGAACCACACATTAAGCAATCTTCATCATTTTCGGCGGCGTTTTTAGACTGCGCCAATAAATCCTTTAGTTCTTTTGCTGTTAAGGGCTTTTCTGAAGCTGCAGAAACAGCCTCTACTTTTGTTTCTGCGATAGCTTCTACAGGCTCTTTTTTAGTTTCATTATTTAAGGTGAATTTAATAGCATCCACGGCACTCTTCGTTCTTAAATAATACATTCCTGTTTTTAAGCCACTCTTCCATGCGTAAAAATGCATGGAGGTAAGTTTTGCCATATTCGCATTCTCCATAAATAGATTTAAGGACTGCGATTGATCTATAAAATATCCTCTATGTCGAGACATATCGATAATATCTTTCATACTCAGTTCCCAAACTGTTTTATAAAGTTCTTTTAACTCTTGAGGGATTCCTTCTATATGCTGAATGGATCCATTGGCACGCATGATTTCTTCTTTTAAATCATCATCCCAAAGTCCAAGCCCTACCAAGTCCTCTAAAAGGTGCTTGTTCACTACAATAAACTCACCCGATAGTACTCTACGGGTATAAATATTTGAAGTATACGGTTCAAAAGCTTCGTTGTTTCCTAAAATTTGAGAGGTAGATGCTGTAGGCATAGGCGCTACCAATAATGAATTACGAACCCCATGCTTTTTAACGTCTTTTCTCAACTTTGCCCAATCCCAACGACCACTCAATTCTTCATCTTTTATGTTCCAGAGATTGTGTTGGAATAAGCCTTCAGAAATGGGTGAACCTTTATAACTTTCGTATGGGCCATCTTCTTTTGCTTCTTCCATAGAAGCGGTTACAGCTGCGAAATAAAGTGTTTCAAAAATTTCCTGATTTAGCTTCTTTGCTTCATCACTTGTAAAAGGCATTCTAAGCATAATAAATGCATCTGCCAATCCTTGTACTCCTAAGCCTACCGGACGATGACGGAAATTCGAATTTTGTGCCTCAATAACCGGATAGTAATTTCTATCGATGACTCGGTTTAGGTTTTTGGTTACTCGCTTCGTTACTCTAAATAATTCTTTATGGTCAAACGCCCCATTTTTCACAAACATTGGTAAAGCGATAGATGCCAAGTTACATACAGCCACCTCATCTGGAGAAGTATACTCTAAAATTTCAGTACATAAGTTTGAAGAACGAATGGTTCCTAAGTTCTTTTGGTTACTCTTACGGTTGGCCGCATCCTTGTATAACATATAAGGCGTTCCCGTTTCAATTTGAGATTCAAGAATTTTCTCCCAAAGCTCACGAGCTTTTATAGTCTTTCTCCCCTTATCTGCAGCTTCGTACTTTAAGTACATTTCTTCAAATTCCTCACTGTGCACATCAAACAATCCTGGGCACTCATTAGGACACATAAGTGTCCATTCTGCATCCTCTTGCACTCGTTTCATAAATAAATCTGGAATCCACATAGCATAGAAAAGATCCCTTGCACGCATTTCTTCTTTTCCGTGGTTCTTTTTTAAATCTAAAAAGTCGAAAATATCAGCATGCCACGGCTCAATGTACATGGCGAAGCTTCCTTTTCGTTTTCCTCCCCCTTGATCTACATATCGTGCCGTATCGTTATACACGCGAAGCATAGGAACAATTCCGTTAGAGGTTCCATTAGTTCCTCCAATGTACGATCCTGTTGCTCTAATATTATGAATAGATAATCCTATCCCACCGGCAGACTGTGAGATTTTTGCAGTTTGCTTAAGTGTGTCGTAAATACCATCGATACTATCTTCTTTCATCGTTAATAAGAAACAAGAAGACATTTGTGGCTTTGGCGTTCCACTGTTAAATAAGGTTGGCGTAGCATGGGTGAAGAATTTCTTCGACATCAACTCATACGTTTCCTTCACAGCGGCTAAATCGTCTAAATGAATCCCAACCGAAACACGCATAAGCATATGCTGTGGGCGCTCTGCAATGTTTCCATTTAATTTCAATAAATACGAACGCTCTAGTGTTTTAAAACCGAAATAATCGTAGTTAAAATCTCTGTTATAAATAATAGCAGAGTCTAGCTCATCTGCATTATTTTTTATGATTTCATAGACTTCATCACTTAAAAGAGGGGCTTTTTTTCCAGTTCTTGGGTTGACGTATTCGTATAGATCTGTCATCACTTCAGAAAAGGTCTTCTTGGTATTCTTGTGAAGATTAGACACCGAAATCCTTGCGGCTAATTTTGCGTAATCTGGGTGTGAAACCG
This sequence comes from Flavobacteriaceae bacterium, assembly GCA_034670265.1. Lineage (GTDB taxonomy): Bacteria > Bacteroidota > Bacteroidia > Flavobacteriales > Flavobacteriaceae > Halomarinibacterium. The sequence continues at coordinate 149,431 of JAXMNU010000005.1, forward strand.
TCATGGTTGCTGCAATTTCTGCGGCAAGATTATCCAATTCACTTGTCGTAACACCATCGTATAATCCTTCAATAACACGCATCGCCACTTTTACGGGATCCACCAATTCGTTGAGTCCATAACACAGTTTTCGTACTCGAGCCGTAATCTTATCGAACATTACGGGTTCTTTCCTGCCATCTCTTTTTACTACATTCATTTTGCTAGAGGTTTTTTAGTTTTTTGAAAAAAATTCTTCTTACGCAATTATTAAAAAGCGCATTATCAAAGTTTTAAAAAAATCCGCCCTTTGGGGGACAAGCGGAAATTATTTAAAAGTCTGCGTCGAAACTTATTTTATTCGACTCTTTATCTTTATTGGTTACACCAGCCTTTTGGTATTCTGAAACTCGTTTTTCGAAGAAATTAGTTTTCCCTTGCAACGAAATCATATCCATAAAGTCAAACGGATTACTGGAGTTATATTCTTTTTCGCATTCAAGCTCCACCAATAATCTATCGGTTACAAACTCAAGGTACTGCGTCATAAGCTTAGCGTTCATCCCTATAAGACTTACAGGTAATGACTCGGTTATGAATTCTCTTTCAATATTAAGAGCATCCACAATAATTTCACGAATACGTTCTTTTGGCACTTTGTTTACCAAATGATGGTTGTGTAGATGGACTGCAAAATCGCAATGTACGCCTTCGTCTCTCGAAATTAATTCGTTAGAAAAAGTCAATCCAGGCATTAAGCCTCGTTTCTTAAGCCAGAAAATAGAACAAAATGCTCCCGAAAAGAAAATCCCTTCTACAGCAGCAAAAGCTATAAGCCGTTCTGCAAAACTTGGGCTATCAATCCACTTTAGTGCCCAATCTGCCTTTTTCTTAATAGCAGGGAAGTTTTCAATAGCATTAAAAAGCTTGTCTTTTTCCTTATCGTCTTTTACGTAAGTATCGATGAGCAATGAGTAGGTTTCACTATGGATATTCTCCATCATAATTTGAAATCCATAGAAAAATTTGGCTTCGCTGTACTGAACTTCGTTTACGAAATTTTCTGCCAAATTTTCATTTACAATACCATCACTAGCAGCAAAAAAAGCAAGAATATGTTTTACAAAATAGCGCTCGTCATCACTCAGCTTATTGGTCCAGTCTGTTAAATCTTGATGTAGATCAATCTCTTCTGCTGTCCAAAAACTGGCCTCACTTTTTTTGTACCACTCCCAAATATCATGGTGTTGAATGGGAAAAATTACAAATCTATCTTTGTTTTCTGCTAAAATGGGTTCTACTGCACTCATGTTGTCCTTCCGTTTTAAAAATGAATCAAATTTTCTTGTTACTAGGGACTAACAAATATGAAAAAAATTAAAACGGAAATGGGGAAAAGTTGCTTTGGGTTTTTAACAAAGTTTTCAACACGCATACAAAAGCATTGTTATTATTGTTTTGTTAAAAAATGGTTTTAACTAATTGAATATCAATTTTTTATAAATGTTTTATTGTGGTTATAAACAATCCCAAACTTAGTAGTTGAAAACCGTAAAAGCTTCCCATTTTACAGTGCTTTAGAAACAATTTCTTAACGTTTTGGTAACGCTGTTTTCAACAAAATAAAGGCTATGAATTTTTTGTTTATTTTGAATAAAAAAACTTAAAAAAGAAAACCAGAGACTTGCTCTGGTTTAAAATTATACAAAAAATTGAGATTGATTATCCTAAATTTTGAACATCTAAATCGTCTATAGCTTTCCACGTTTCATCCAAATCCATATTGCGTCCACTTGCATTTATATAGAAACGATCATCTTGCATAAATTGAATAGTGCAATTGTTTCTGTCCTTACTATATTCTTCAATCGCTTTTACACCATTTTTCTTTATAGTTCTTTTTACCTGAGTTTCAGTTTCTTCTTCAAAATCTTGCGAAAAAAGCATTCGCATTCCCGCAGTTGCCGCTGCTCCCATTTCGCCAGCTCCATCAATAACTTGTACTTTAAATGTTTTTGATTTGTCTTCGTTAGCATAGCTAGCTTCAATGGATGCTATTTTCATAAAACTAGTTTGTCCAGCTTTGTAGGAGATTCGTTTCATCCCATTAATTTCATCTGGTAACCAAGCCTTAAGCTCATCATTGGTAAGTGGCGTTACTTCTTTTAATTCTTCAATATCTTCCTGCATATCGTTGAGTTCTTCAATAGCACTATTGGTATTACTTACATTTTGTTTTGCCTCTTTAATTTTTTTTGAGACTGGATTATCTTTACAGCCAACAAAAAATACTAAGACAACCATTAAAAAGAGTGATTTTTTCATAATTGGAATAGTTAGTTGTTAAACCACTAAAATAATGAAAATGAAGTAAATAGAAACTAAAAATCTGAAGCAACTTTTTCTAATTCTGTATACCAATCTTCGCCAAACTTCCTAATTAGCGCATCTTTTACGAATTTATATACGGGAACTTTAAGTTCTTTTCCAAGCGCACAGGCATCATCACAAATGGGCCATTTGTGGTAGTTTACAGCCGAAAACTCGCTGTATTCTTGTACTCTCACAGGGTATAAATGACACGAGATTGGTTTTCTAAAATCAACTTCTCCCGCATTGTAGGCATCTTCGATACCACAGCTAGCAATCCCCTTTTCTGTAAACGTTACGTAGGCACATTCCTTACCATCTACCAGCGGAGTCTCTAGCTCGTCCAGTTCACTTACAATATGTGTCCCTTGTTTTTCTATAGCAGAAATTCCTTCGGGTCGAAGAAAGGGTTTTACTTTGGGGTAAATTTCTTTTAAAATTTCAACTTCTTCTTTGGTTACGGGTGCCCCCGCCTCACCTTCGATACAACATGCGCCTTTACACGCATGTAGATTACACACGAATTCTTTTTCGATGAGATCTTCAGAAACAATAGTTTTTCCAAGTTGAAACATCTGGCAAAGATATTATTTTAGGTGGGATAACAGAAGATTGAAATACTAAATAGAATATCCATTTAAAACCGCTAATTTTGCACTTTAAAAACACCCTAATGGAATTCAATTTTAAGCAAATTGCTACCGCAAGTATGATTTTGTTTGCCGTTATCGATATCATTGGAAACATCCCCATTGTGATATCCTTACGTAAACGTGCAGGACATATTCATAGCGAAAAAGCATCTATCATTGCGGCAGTGGTGATGACTTTGTTTCTGTTTTTAGGTGAGAGCATTTTAAAACTTATTGGGATTAATGTAAATGAATTTGCCGTGGCAGGGGCGTTTATTCTCTTCTTTATTGCGCTAGAAATGATTCTTGGCATTACATTATTTAAAGACGACGGTAGTAGTCCCGATATGGCATCGGTATTTCCTTTAGCGTTCCCTATGCTGGCTGGACCAGGAACATTAACAACACTCCTTTCTTTAAGGGCAGAATATGCTGTAGAAAATGTAATTGTTGCCGTGATTGTAAATGTGATTATTATTTACATTGTTTTAAAAACGTCAGGCAAGCTTCAGCGAATATTAGGTAAAAATGGAATATCTGTTATTCAGAAAGTATTTGGGGTTATTCTGCTCGCGATTGCAGTAAAATTATTTACGTCAAACATTCAGGAATTATTTAATTAATTTGAAATGAAAATCTTTAGATATATCATCATTTTAATAGCATTAGCTTTACTTATTTATAATGCTACAAAACTTAATTTTGAAAGTCTTTTTGAGGGAGATAGCAAAGTTGCTATTATTTGCATATTAGCTTCTGCATGTGCTATTTTGCTCATGGTTATACTAAATATCTCGTATAAAATTAAGGGAAATAAAAGGGTGTAAACTACTAGTCTGTCAGCTTTTTTTCTAACTCCATAACCTTTCGTAGCATAGCATCATCTGCATTGAGAATAAACTCGTAAGCGTTGGGCCCATATAATTGCTGCGCAATATTGGCTTTTAATGCCATTTTTAATTCTTCCTGGTAATTGGTTATATCTATTTGTGCTTCTTGAAGTCTGGAATACACCACAAAGTCTTCGGCTAGTTGATCACTTACTATAAAATTCTTTTTAAAATCTTCGTAGGATAATTTATTAAACTGAGAACGGTTGTTTTCTAAATATTCAAAAATGAAGTAACTCATAAAACCGTTTCGGCTTACATAATTCAATGTTTCATTTTCAATACTTGTGTCCTTCGGAATAAAAACATCAGGAATAATACCGCCACCGCCGTAAACTACCTTTCCTTTTGGGGTCACATACTTTAAAGAGTCTGCTACTTTCATACTATCTGCATGAATTAACTCTCCATTTCTGTAGCGGTTTTCGTAATCGCTATAATACGTCCCATTCCCCTCGCCATAAGGCCTTTGTATGGATCTTCCGGTTGGCGTATAATAGCGTGCAATAGTTAATCTAACTGCACTACCATCTCCCAAAGCCATTTCGCGTTGCACCAATCCTTTACCAAAAGAGCGACGCCCAATAATAGTTCCTTTATCGTTATCCTGTAGTGCTCCAGCCACAATTTCACTTGCCGATGCAGAATTTTCGTTAATCAACACATACAGTTTCCCTTTTTCAAAATCGCCTTTACGGGTAGCATAGCTTCTATCTTCGTCGCCAGCTTTGTTTTTGGTGATTAACATGAGTTTATCGTCCTCCAAAAATTCGTCCAAAACTCGTTCTGCAGAAGAAATATACCCTCCCGGATTATCACGTAAATCCAATACCAAGGTTTTCATTCCTTCATCGTCCAAATCATCCAAAGCATTTTTAAATTCGGCATAGGTGCTTTCAGAAAAACGATTGATTTTAATGTACCCAACCTCATTATTTAACATATACGAAGCATCCACACTTATAATGGGAATTCTTCTTCGTTTCAGTTTAAAATCAAGGAGCTTCTTCTCTCCTTTGCGGTAGACCTTCAGATTTACTTTTGAATTAATTTCTCCTTTCAGAAATTTTGAAATACTATCCCTATCAATACTTTCTCCAAAGAGTTTTCTATCATCTGCATATAAAATTCTGTCGCCACCTTTTATCCCCACTTTTTCGGCACTACCCCCTTCAATAGCACGAATCACGGTAATGGAATCCTTATAGACATAAAAACTTACGCCAATTCCCACAAAATTACCGCGCATATCATCGGCATTGTCTTCGTATGCAGACACTGGAATATACACCGAATGCGGATCGAGATTTTCGAGTATTCCGTTTACGGTAACATCCACAATACTATCGGTATTTACATTGTCTACATATTCGTAATCTATGTAGTCGATAAGTCTATTGAGCTTGTCTTTTTTTGAATTGGTTGCGAATATTTTTTCGTTGTTGTCTTGAAAATTAAGCTTGGATCCAATAAATACACCTACTGCTACAGCAATTCCTATATAAAGAGGTATATATTTTTTTGAATTTGCCATACTAATCAAGATTCGGAATATGTGTTATTTCAACGCCAGCTTTTTGTAAAAATTTTATACCGCTGTCATCTTTGTATGCTTCATTATACACCAGACGAGAAATCCCTGTTTGATGAATTAACTTACTACACTGCTGGCAAGGTGACATGGTGATATACAATGTACCTCCCTTACAAGACTGTGTAGATGAAGCTACTTTTGATATCGCATTGGCTTCGGCATGCAGTACGTACCATTTGGTATACCCGTCGTCGTCTTCACAAATATTTTCGAAACCCGTTGGTGTACCATTGTATCCATCACTAATAATCATTTTATCCTTTACAATTAAGGCGCCAACTTGTCTTCGTTTACAATACGATAGCTTACTCCATTCACGCGCCATGCGTAAATAGGCAATGTCGTATTTTAATTGTTTTTCTTTCTTCATACTACTAATAGACAGCGAATTTACTTGGAAGTTACGTCGCTACAAAAAAAGTGGGTGTTAAATGTTTCCGAAAAAAATAAAGGTAGGTTAAAATGGCCAATTTTCAATAAGCATAGGGATTGCCATTCCTATAACTATCGAGGAAATAACCATGACCCAATCGCGTTGCTTAAATCTAAAAAATGTTTGCATAAAATAGCCTAACACCATTACAAAAACTACGATGATTAATTGCGAAAGTTCAATTCCTAAGGCAAATTCAATTAAAGGCATCACTTCTTTATCGTCGTTTATTTGATTGAAATAACGCCCAAATCCAAAACCATGGATGAGTCCAAAAAACAAAGTGACTATAAAAAGAACGATGGCTTTATTTTCTTTAACCCCTCTTTTCAAGTTAAAAAGATTATAAAAGCCCGTAAAAATGATGGTGATGGGTATTAAAAACTCAATCCACTTGGCAGAGACTGTTACCACGTCATAATGGGTTAGAAAAAGAGAAAGTGTATGTCCTAGCGTAAATAACGAAACAAGCAACAATAATCGTTTCCAAGAAGACAAGGTATAAGCTGCACAAAGCGCAACAATAAACAGCACATGATCATAGGCCTGCCAATCGAGCACATGCTCAAGACCTAATTGAAAGTATAGCCAAAATTGGGACATGATTTTATTATTTAATTAGTCAAAATAAAGAAAATTTATATCTTACCCCTATTAAAATTGACAGATTATTATGAATATCCCCAAAATCCTTTTCGTTTTTTTATTAATTGGCAATACATTATTTGCCCAAACTGAAGCTTTTACCTACGACATAGATGGGCTACACCCCAACTATATAGTGGTAAAAATGGAAGGCATGAGCCAAACATCACTTTACAAAAAGGCACTAGCTTGGTCCAAAACTGGAAACCGAACCGTTATTTCTCAAGAAGAAGGAGAAAAAGTAGTTTTTCAAGGAGAAAAAGAAAATGCCATGTGTTTTACCGTCATGGGCAAAAAGTCTTGTAACGCCTTACGTTATCAAGTAGCAGTAGCTTTTAAGGAAGGTAAATACAAATTTGAAGTGGTAGGCTTGGAGCAATACGGCCCAATAAACGATACGGGTAAAAAAGGATGGTTTCCATTTGAGCTGGACAAAGCACCCGATGCGTTTTATACCAGAGGTGGCGACTTAAAAAAAGAATACACAGAGACGCCTCAAAACATCTCCGACTTGTTTAATTCACTCAACGAAGCATTCAAAAAAGGCTTAGCAAAATCAAGCGAAGACGAGGAAGATGATGGGTGGTAAACCTAATTCATTTTCAGCAAAATTTCATATCTTTAGATATACCTAAACAATAACTGGGGAGTTATGAAAAATTTCACAATACTTATATTTTTTCTATTCGTCTCAATAAAAGGGTTTACGCAAAACCCTGATTTATTTAGAACTTGGCAACTTACCAAAGTAACTATTGATAATGTAAACTATCTTCCTGAAGATTACGGGTATTTTCCAACATTAGATTTGATAGATGATACCAATGAATATTTTATTGGTTTTGCAACGCCATGGAGTATTCTTTGTTCTAGTAATATTTTTGGTTTTCAATCCAATCCAAATGGCTTTTTGATTGATCAAAATAACCTGGTTTGCCTTGCAGAAGTACTTTGTCAAGAGGATCCGCTCAATAGTCCTTGTGGAATAATTTATGGAAGACATTCCGAAATGTATCTCGAAATAACTTCGTTACTTACTTATGCAATTACTCAAAACGCAGATGATACTTTTAGTTTAGAGATTAATAATACCGAAGGGAATAGTGCTTTCTACAGTAGCGAATTGCTTTCAAATCAAGACTTAAAATTTAGTGAAATCACCCTTTCCCCCAACCCAACCTCAAATTTGCTTTTTATCGCTTCTGAAAATCTTGAAATAACATCACTTTCTATTTTTAACCTCTCTGGACAAAAAGTGATGGAAATTAAAGAAGCTACTAGCGAGATTGATGTTTCAACACTACAAAGCGGCATTTACTTTTTAGAAATTACTTCAGAAAAAGGAACAGTCATTAAAAAATTTGTAAAAAAATAAATGAATTTTTGAAGGTGAGATTCAATTGCAAAACAATTGTTCCCTTCAATGTCATTTTGAAAACCACAAAAAGAATTACTTCGCTTTGTTTAAAAAAAGAAGCGAGCTTCATTTTTGAAACTCGCTTGCAATTCCACTTTTTTGTGGTTTATCTGTACCTTGGGTGGGTACATTTTAAATTATCAAAAGAAACCATAAGAAAACATTTACAGTATTTATAGGGGTTTACAGACAAACAATTTTTCCATTTTTACCTATTTTTTCCTTTTCTTTCATATTTTTGTTGCTAGTTTGTTATTGAAAATATGAGTGTAAAACTTCGAGAAAAGAAATTAGCCAAAGGTGCTACTAGGTTTTATTTAGACATTTACATTGATGGTGAAAGATCTTATGAAACCTTAGATATTAAAATTGAACCTACCGATTCAAAAACAGTAAAGGCCGAGAAAAAAGATATAGCAAGACTTATTCGATCTAATCGAGAGTTGGAATATCTAACCCAAAACACGAATTACGTTCCCAAACATTTACGGAATATTAATTTCTTTGATTTCGCAGATTCCTTTATAGAAGAATATAAAAAGCGAGATTTGAGAATGATTAAAGCTACCATTCGTCAATTTAAGAAGTATGTAGATAATGAGAATCTAAAGCTTTTAGATATCAACTCTTCCTTAATGAAAGGATATATGGATTATCTCAATGATGATTCTGGGCTCAATGGTGAATCCCCCCATAACTACTTTACTCGATTTAAGAAGGTTCTCAAAGACGCAGAACGCAAAGGTTTAATTTCTCAAAACCCAACAAAAGATTTAAAGTTTAAAAGGAAAGATCAAAGGAATGAGCTGCGAAAACAAATTCTAACAACAGAAGAGTTGAAACTTCTATCTCAAACAAGATGTGGTAATGAAGAATTAAAAAATGCTTTCTTATTTGCGTGTTTTACGGGTTTGGGATATGCAGAAATTAAAAAACTAAAATGGGCTAATATTGTTAAAAACAGGCTTGTTACTAGAAGGGAAAAGACGAATAAAAAAGTGGATGTTAAAATAAAAGATTCTATCCTTTCACTTTTAGAAAAAAGGGGTAAAAAAAGTGACCCGGTATTTAGTATTAAAAATGAGAATGGTAAACCTATTTCAGATAATGGTGTAAACAAATGCTTAAAGAATTGGGTGAAAAGAGCCAAAATTGATAAACATATCACTTTCTATTGTGCAAGACACACTTATGCAACTCAATTATTATTATATGGCGCTAATTTAAAAACCGTTGCTGATGCTTTAGGACATTCTAGCACCCAACCTACATTAAAATATCTTTATTATATAGATAGTTTAAAAGATACAGCCGTTGACAATTTACCTGAATTAGATATTTAAGAATGGAAGAAGATAAATACATTAATCTATATCTGGAAACCTATAAACAACATAGGCCAAAACCCGTTGAACTAATAAAAAATATGCTCATTAATTATAAAGAGAAGCATATAAATCTTACTAAGGCCATAAATGAGATAAAATCTCACTTTAGTGAGCTTGAGAATAATGATATTACCAATAGTTCCGAACTCAATCATTTATTTGATATTTATTGGAATGCTAGACCTGGATATGATAATGGTTATCATCTTTTGGCAATCAAAAATGAACTTCAATCTGCATTCAAAAAAATTGAAAATCCTCCCATAACATTTTCAGAGTATATCAAATGTCTTGCAAAAAGGGAGTGCACATCTGAAATTGGCAGAAACTTTAATAATTACAATGATACTTATTCTGCGATGTATAAAATTGGAAAATTCGAAGGATTTAAAAACCTTAGATTCTTTGACATTGTTACCCCATTTGATAAAAAATACGATCAAATAAAAAGTGAGATATATAGATTAGCGTACCCGAGTAATAACAATCCACCACCAAAAAAAAAGAAACCAAAAAAAAGGAAATCTGTTAAAATAACTTTACCAATTGATGTAGAAGAAAAATTTTTAAAAGTGTTTAAAAGTGAAAAAGTGTATTCTATCCTAGAGGGTTACTACTTTAATGACACCGAAACTACTTATAAAGACTATTTGAATGTTTTCTTTGAGAACCCAAAAAATCATAAATCAAAAATAGTTTTGGATTGTAAAACACAGGAATTTGCTTTTTTCCTGAAAAGGTTTAAAGATGAATTTGCTCCAAAGTCAACATTTTCTGCAATTGGAAAAAATGGATTTTTCATAACCAAATCCAAAGGCAAAATACTAAGTAGAGATAATTTATCAAATTCAGCAAAAAAAGCTTCCTCAAAAGACAAAAACTTAGCAGAAGAGAGTATAGAAAAAATCAAAACTGTTAAATAGATTTACAATCTGCAAAAAAAAGGTTTACATGTAAATGTGTAAACCTTTTTTAAATCCATGTATTACATATTTGCCCTGTACACAAATTAGAAAAAGCTTTTTCATTTTTTATTAATCCATAAAATGAAAAAATCATGGAGCATATTAAAGACGTTCTAGATAAAATATTAGAACAAATTAAACCTGTACTTACTTTTGAAGAAGCCTGCATTTATTGTGGGATGTCGAAAAGCAGTATGTACAAACATACCTCGGCTAATAAAATTCCCTACTACAAACCTGAGGGAAAGCTCATCTATTTTAAACGAGAGGAGCTTGACGAATGGATGCTAAGAAATCGTCAATCTACACAAGAAGAAAGAGTTGAAATAGCTAACTCATACACAGCTAAAAATAAAAGAAAATAGATATTATGAAGACATACACCATAAATACCCGCATAGACTTTGAAACCCTAGATAAAATTCAAACACTTAGTGAAACTCTTGATGTAAAAAAATCAGACATAGTAAGGGATGCATTGACTGAATACTTTAAAGGAGGTTTTGATTGTGAAAAGGATGATAATCCAAAATATAAACTCTTACAGTCCTTAGGGTTTACCGAACTAATATTCTGGCTTTATGAAAAAGCTAGAAACCCTGAGGTTTCAGAAATAGATGAGTTGTATATTGAATTGATTGAGATGATAAATGAGCTAAACGAACAAGGGCTGCTTAAACCTGATATTCAATCTGAATTAGCAATGGTTACCGAAGAACTGAACCAAATTCTTTACAACAAAGATTATAGAAAAGGTTATTTTGACTTTGTTAACTCATTTAATTATGAAGTGTTGGCAGATTTTATGTACACTTTACGATATGATGATGATAATAACCAAGTGATCCACATAAAATAGCAAGTATGGAAATCACGAAAGAAACTATTGCGACCGATCTTGATTTCCTTACTCAAGATAACCACAAGAAGCTAAAAGATCGGTTGAGTCTAATTATACAATTACTCCCTAAACAATATTCCGATCTTATTGAAGAAGCGTTCACTTACAAAAGAGTACCTAAGGAGTATTTATTAAGTTCAATTCTATTTGCAGTAAGCAGTTCTATAGGTCGAACATTTTTCATCAAAGCTCTAGGATATAAGAATTATGCCAATTGTTATTTTGCAATTATCGGTAGCCGTGGAGATAATAAAACTGAAGCAAAAAAAGTTGCAACAGCTCCTATAAATAAATTTGATAATAAACACTATAAAGAATTTTTGGAGCAAAAGCAGGATTCTCCTGATAATACTTTTACTCTCAAAAGGAAACAAACTTTAATTCAAAATGCTACTATCGAAGCTGCATTAAAAGTTCATTCGGATAATCCCAATTCAGTCGGTATTTGTTTGGATGAAATGCATAGCCTCATAAATAAAATGATAAACCCATCTAGTAGAGACGGAGCAGAATGGAGAAGCTTTTTTTTAGAAGGCTACACCAACGACCATATTGATATTGCTCGAAAAACAACGGACAGCTTTAGAATCAGTGAATCCTATCCTACATTGATTGGTGGATTACAAAATGAGTTTATTCCTTTTCTATTTTCAAAAGGAAATCTGGAAAGTGGATTTATAGACAGACTCTTATTTACAACTAAAATTACATCCAATACTAAATTAAAGAGAGGTGAAATTAATCCTGAAATTTTAGATCGTTATAACAAGTCAATAAAGCACATTCTAGAGTACAAGAAACAAAGTGAACATGAGGACGAACCTTTTAAGCAGTTTCATTTATTTCTTAGTAGTGAAGCTGAAATACGACTTTATAATTACACTCAAGATCTTATTTATAGGCAAGAAAAAGCAGAACCTATCTTGAGAGAATATATGGCTAAAATGCAAATATCAATACATAAATTAAGTCTTTTGGTTAGTATTATGTCTATGACACCAGAGAGTCTAAGCGATGTAAAAATTACTGCTCAGAATGTTCAATTGGCTATTGAATTAAATGAGTTTTACCTATTAAATTTTAAAGTTATTCTCAAAGAAATGAATAACAAAAAGTCTTTACCCACGCCTGAAGACATTATTAAATTGGCAAAAACAAATGGGGCGTCTCAAAAGGCTGTTGTAGAAATTACAGGATTACATAAAGGGACTATTTCAAAAAAATGGAACAAATCTTAGTTAAGCAACTGGCAACTTGAAACTTTTAAGAATATCACCTTAAAATATTTATTTACAATACTTTATAGAGATATAATACCTAGTTGCAAGTTGCCAGTTGTCAAAAGTGCAGTGATGTTTAAAAAAGTAACACAAAATCTAAAATTCAATAAGAAAAGGGATTACCATCTAATAACTCCTTGTTGCAAAAAAAATAATAAGGATGGGAAATTTGTGAATTATAAGGGTTTTAGTAACAATTATGGATATTGTCATTCCTGTGGTACAACAATGAACCCACCCCCTACCTATGTAAATGAAAAAGGAAATGAATATATCTTTAATAAAGCAACACAAAGGTTTGAATCTGTATTACAAAGTCCATCAAATACTGTAATACAAAAGGTAGAAAACTGTAATACGTTGTATAACAAACCCACACCAAGTGCTTTTATAATAAAAAAATACATTGATTTTGAGACAGTTAACAAAACACTACATATCAAGCCAGAAAATGCTCTTTTGCAATACCTGCGTACTAACTATGAGGAAGAACAAGTAAACTTTGTAAAACAATTGTATTGCATTGGAACGAGCAAAAAAGGCGGTACGGTTTTTTGGTTTATAAACAAACAAGGAAAGGCACAAAAATCCAAAATCTCTTTTTATACAAAAAACGGAAAGAGAACAAATCGATTTGAAGTACCCTACAAAAATGAAGATGGGTATTACAATTGTTTATTCGGTGAACACCTTTTAGCCAATTTTACAAAACCCATAATTCTTGTTGAAAGCGAAAAGACAGCGATTGTTTCTTCAATTGTATTTCCAAAATATACTTGGTTAGCTTATTCTGGCATAAACGGACTTACAGATACAAAACTTCAGATATTACAAAATGAAAAAATTATTATCGTTCCAGATATAAGTGAAAATGCATTGCAAATAATTCGCAATAAGCTACCAATAATGAAGGCTTTAAACATAGATGTTTCAATTTATGACTTGTCTTTAGGGAAATCAGATAATGAATTAAAAGAAAGTGGATATTACAATTGTGATATTGAGGATGTTCTTAGGAACGATTTTAAATAATATTACTTCTTATAATATTATCTATCGATAAAATCATTTTATTCCTGAATCTGTCATTGATATTTAATATATTTGATACAATCCCCTTAAATTTTGATTAATTACTATATCCAATAAATAACACATTGGTATAGCCTTATATTTGAAGAAAAACTGATGAAGTATAATGATCTTGACATTAAGAATTGGAAAAATCTTGACATAAACGTGGATAGTTTATGGGTAATTGATGAAAGAGATAAAAGTGGAAAGCATTCAAACATCTATCACGGTAATTTTATACCCCAAATTCCAAATCAACTAATTAGAAGATATACAAAACCAAATGAAATTGTTTTAGATACCTTTCTAGGAAGTGGAACAACTCTTTTTGAGTGTGAAAAATTAAATAGAAGGTTTATCGGATTTGATATCAATGAATCGATATTAGGATTTGTGAGTGAAAAAATGCAGGAAGGAAAAAATAATTACGAGGGGAACTATTTTATTGAAAAGTGTGATGTTTCAAAAAAAGTGATGTTTAATAAAAAAATAGTTGAGGCCTATAAATTTCTAAATAAACAAAGTATTCAATTCGCTATAATGCACCCACCATATATGGATATCGTAAAGTTCACTGACAAAAAGGAGGACCTATCTCAAATTGAGAATAGTGAGGAATTTATTGATGTATTTTTAAAAGTGGTAAATAATATATATCAGCATTTAGATATTGAAAGATATTTTTCTATTGTAATTGGGGATGTTTATAAGAATGGCGAAATAATACCACTTTCATCACTTATAATTACTGCAATAAAACAAAAATTTAATGTAAAGTTAAAAGGGATTGTCATTAAAAATATTGAAGGTAATAGAGGGAAGCTAGGAAAAGGTGGTATTTGGAGGTATAGAGCATTAAACAGCGATTATTACATTTTTAAGCATGAATATATACTAACCTTTAAAAAAATATAAAATGGCAACCCACATTCTTACTGTAGATAAGACTACGTTTAAAACACATTTAAATTACATGTTTATTGGAACTGGTAAAAATGGTGCTGCCCATCAAGAAGGAGCATTAATAGATATTTTGGGTATTCGAGAGGGGGATAACATTATCTTTTATGTAATGAATTGTGGTTTTTTTGGAATGTTCAAAGCTGTTGGGAATGTTTTTTATGACTATAATTCATACCTAGGTCATCATCCACAATACTTGAATGATTTTCTTGGGAATAAAACTTTGACCTATAGAATGTCCATTGAGCCTTCTGAAGTTTTTGAGAATCCTATTTCAGAATGGGATATGATGGAAAATCCTGAATTGATTCTGGACCAAAGTATTTATAATCTTCAATGGTCTTGGATATTTAAAAAACTAAATGCCTCTAGAGGATGTTTATCCATTGATAATTATGAATATGAACTATTTTATAATATTCTTTCAAACGGAAATATTCAATTAGAAAATGGTTTAAACTATGATCTTAATAATGATAAAATTGAGTATCTCAATAACAACCTTGCTTATTTGCAAGATTGTAAAGCAATAATTCCTGTTTCTAATGAAAGAATACTTAAAATTCACAGAGAATCAGATTTAAGAAGATTATTTACTGCAAAGGCAGGTGATTTAGAGATTCTTGGTCAAGTATTAAACATTGAGGAAAACGGAAATATAAATTACATAGCGAATGAAGTTCTATGCTCTTTTAGTGAACGTAAAATAGATTTAGTATTTGGGACCGATCAAAACAAATGTCTTCTTATTGAACTAAAAAATGAATTTATTTTTGATAATAAAATTTATAATCAACTAAAAGAGTATGCAAGATGGATATCAAAATACAAATTAACTTATCAAGAAATAATCCCAATTTTAATTATACGTCAACCTAAAGAAATAAGTAAACGAAAAAATTCTATTTATTTTAAATACCTTTCCACTGAAGATAAAAACAACAACCAAACCTCCCCTTGGTATAGTGGATTACTGGAACAAATAAATGATGCAAAAATTGCATTAGCGGAAGAAGGAATAAACAACTTAGAAGGATTAAGAGTATTTACTTTTGGCGTAAATACCGATTCTGAATTAGTTAGATTTGATGAAATTTAATTATCCCCCTATAGATATTATGAAAAAGCATGAACTTTTTATTGATTTAGCTAAGCCTGATAAAAATGGAATTTCAAGATGGGTAAACACTTCAGAATTTACTGGAAAATATTCTGAGCTAGAACTATTAAATGGACTTAGCTGGGGTAGAAAGTCATCAACGTTAGCCAAAAAATATGTAGTCGAAACAGACAAGTCTATAACTCCAGGAGTGAAAATTGATAGAATTAGATTAAATGGATTCAACAAGCAGATAAGTGCAAATCTATCCCAAACTATTAGAGCTGATATAAAAAAAGTGATTTCTCCAAAACGATGTGTTGTTTTAGGTACCAATAGAAGTTGTGATCATAAGACAGAAGTGGATCATAAGGATGGTAGAAAAGTAGATCCCAGAATAATGAACCCCAAAACTCAACTTTTGTCAGATTTCCAACCATTATCCAAACCTGCAAACGACGCAAAAAGACAATTTTGTAAAGAATGTGCTGCCACGGGTCAAAGGTATGATGCAAGAAAATTAGGATATACTGTATCTGTAACACAAGGTGATCTTAATTATACCCAAAAACTTGGATGCAAAGGATGTTTTTGGTTTGATCCAATAGCATTTAGACAAAAATTAAAGATGAATTAAATGAATTATATAGGCTCAAAGAACAAGCTTTCTAAATTTATTAAAAAAACAGTTTACGAGGTAGCTGGGAATGATTTAACAGAAAAAGTTTTCTGTGATATTTTTGCTGGGACTGGAATAGTAGGTAGAAATTTTAAACAAGAAGTAAAAAAGGTTATTAGTAACGATTTTGAGTATTACAGTTTTGTTCTTAATAAAAACTATATAGAAAACCATAGACCTATTGAGGATAAAGAAAAGTACTTAATCCAATTGCAAGAACTAGCCCCTAAAAAAGGCTTTGTTTATACTAATTACTGTCTTGGCGGTAATGGTGAACGTCAATATTTTTCAGATGAAAACGGTTTGAAAATAGATGCTATAAGAAGTAAGATTGAGGAATGGAAAAACGAAAAAAAAATTGATGCAGGATTATATTTTTTCCTTTTGGCGAGTCTTTTAGAAAGTGCGGATAAAGTTGCGAATACGGCATCAGTATATGGAGCATATTTAAAAAATCTTAAAAAATCTGCTCAAAAGGAATTGAATCTAGTTTCAGCTAATTTTGACATTAATAAAAACTCACACGAAGTTTTTAATGAAGACAGCAATATCCTAATAAATAAAATTGAAGGAGACATATTATATATGGACCCTCCTTATAATAGTAGACAATATGGTGCCAATTACCATTTATTAAATACAATCGCTTTATATGATAAATTTATTCCTAAAGGTAAAACGGGATTAAGAGATTATCAAAAATCAGAATATTGTAGTAAAGCAAAAGTTCATTCCGCTTTTGAAGAATTAATAAAAAACGCTAATTTCAAGTACATATTTCTTAGTTATAATAATGAAGGTTTAATGACCGAAAATGAGGTGAAAAAAATAATGTCTAAATATGGAAAATATGATTTATCTACTACAAACTATCAGAGATTTAAAGCTGATAAAGATGAAAATAGAGATCATAAAGCTGATAAAACAACCGAATATTTGCACATATTAGAGAAAATATGAATGCAGCCCAAATAGAGAAAAATGTAATCGCCCTAGTTGAAAATTTCAACAAAGAAGAATTTGTATTCGATTTACTACAAGCTTATGGTATTTCCAAAACATCTATTACACGTTTAAAGAAAGGTGATTTTAATCTATCTAAAGTTGAAGGAGAAGTCCTTTACAAGAGCAAAATGCTTTTTAAAGAAGTTGCACCTGGAAATCTACTAAATACTATTGATGAGTTAACCAAAGATCCAGATTCCTTAAAACACAATCCAAGATTTGTAATAGTCACAGACTACAAAACATTATTAGCTAAAGATATAAGGACAGGGTTAACGCTGGACACCCCTATTCTTAAAATACATAAACATTTTGGTTTCTTTTTACCTTGGGCTGGTCAAGAAAAATATTTTCAAAAAAATGAGAATTATGCAGATAGAAAAGCGTCATATAAAATGGCGAAGCTCTATGATATATTGGTGACTGAAAATCCAAATATCTATGATGATGGTAGTCACAACTTAAATATTTTTTTATCTCGTTTACTCTTTTGTTTTTTTGCAGAGGACACAGATATATTTCCTATAGAGGGAATGTTTACAGATACATTAGAGCAACATACTCAGAAAGATGGAAGTGATACACATACATTTTTAGATAGACTTTTTAAGGTCCTTAATACAAAGGACAATAGTAAAGAAGCATCCCATTTTAAAGAATTTCCCTATGTAAATGGTGATTTGTTTAGAGATACCATTATATCACCAAAGTTTACTAAAGAAGCACGTAAAATAATTATTGAGTGTGGTGATTTAGATTGGAGCGAAATCAACCCGGATATTTTTGGTTCTATGATACAAGCAGTAGTAAACCCTGCATATCGTAGTGGTTTAGGTATGCATTATACTTCTGTGCCTAATATTATGAAGGTCATTGAACCGTTGTTCTTAAATGAACTCTATGAAGACTTTGAAAAGCACAAAGAGAATACTAAAAAACTACGCCAATTAATATACAGAATATCAAAACTCAAAATATTTGACCCTGCTTGCGGTAGCGGTAATTTCTTAATTATTGCTTACAAAGAACTACGAAAATTAGAAATAAAGATTTGGCAACAGATTAATGAGTTAGAACCGCAATACTCTTTTGTGTTTACAGAAGTAAAACTATCACAGTTCTATGGTATAGAGTTAGACGACTTTGCTCACGAAATGGCAATTCTATCATTGTGGTTAGCAGAACACCAAATGAATAAAATCTTTACTGATGAGTTATTCGACTTTGGTAGAGCCAAACCTATACTACCCTTAAAAGAAGCAGGACATATTACACAAGGCAATGCAACACGATTAAATTGGGAAGATACTTGTCCCAAAAACAGGAATGATGAAATCTATATTTTAGGCAATCCACCTTATGCAGGTCAAAAAAAGCAAGATAAAATTCAAAAGGAAGATTTGAAACTGCTATTTCAAGGTAAAACTAATTACAAAACGTTAGATTATGTTTCCTGCTGGTTTTTGAAAGGTTCTAATTATTTAGATGAAAACATCAAAATGGGATTAGTCTCGACAAATTCAATCTGCCAAGGTAATCAAGTAGGGCTATTATGGCCCTCTGTTTTAAAATCGGGTATTGTTGAAATATTTTTTGCTGTACCTAATTTTAAATGGACTAATAATGCAAAAGGTAATGCTGGAGTAACTTGTTCAATCATCGGATTACAAAAGACAAAAAATAATCTTCAGAAGTTAATTTATACAGATAAAAATGTCATAAAGGCTTCTAATATAAATGCTTATTTAACAGATGGTATAGATATTATTGTACAGAAAAGAATGACCGCATTAAGTTCATTGCCTAAAATGGTATCGGGTAATATGGCTTTGGATGATGGTCATTTGATGTTAACCGAAAAGGAAAAAAATGATGTGGTCAATAAGTATCCAGATTCAGTAATTTATATTCGAGAAACCACAGGAGCAAATGAATTTATTAAGGGTTTGAAAAGGTACTGTCTTTGGATTGAAGATGAAGAATTAGAGGATGCTTTAAAGATTCCATTCATTAAAAACAGGGTTGATAGTTGCAAGGTATTTCGTGAAAATGGTGGTGAAGTTGCTCGTACGTTAGTACATAGAGCACATCAATTTAGATATAGACATCAGCCCATAGATAGTCAGATAATCATTCCATTAACTTCTTCAGAGAGAAGAGAATATATACCAATGGGTTTTTTAGGCGAGAAAGTAGTAATACAACAGAGTGCACAAGTTTTATATGACCCTGAACCTTTTGTTTTTGGTGTGATAAATTCTCAAATGCATATGGTTTGGGTTAAAGCTGTTGGTGGAAGAATGCGAACTGACATAAGCTACTCTGTTACTGTTTGTTACAATACATTTCCATTTCCAAATATTAATCAGAAACAAAAAGAGCAAATAAATCTGCACGTTTTTGGAGTTTTGGAAGAGCGAGAAAAATATTCTGATAAGACAATGGCGCAATTATACGACCCAGATAAAATGCCTAAAGGCTTAAAAGAAGCACATCATCAATTAGATTTAGCTATTGAACGTTGCTATCGTTTAAAGCCATTTGAGAGTGATACAGAGCGTTTAGAATACCTTTTTAAAGAATATGAAAAGATGATTAATAAAAACACCTTGTTAGAAAAACCTAAAAGAACACGTAAAAAGAAAGCCTAATATATGCCCGATATAGTACACGTTAAATACCAACAAACAGGAAAAAGTAAAAAGACTAATGAGTTAGGTATGCGAGAAATGCAGCAAAAAGCATTTGAGGCAAGAACAGCTCAATATTTATTAATTAAAGCACCACCAGCTTCTGGTAAATCGCGTGCATTAATGTTTATTGGTTTAGATAAATTAGTAAATCAGGGCATTAAAAAAGTAATAGTTGCAGTTCCTGAAAGATCGATTGGTAGCTCGTTTAGTATCACTGACTTAAAAAGCTATGGATTTTTTGCCAATTGGTCCCCAAAAAATAAATATAATCTTTGCACTCCTGGAGGTGAGACAAGTAAAGTAAAGGCTTTTTTGAATTTTCTTGAAAGTAAAGAGCAAATTTTAATTTGCACCCACGCAACTTTACGTTTTGCGTTTGAAGCAATTGATGAAAAGCAATTAAATGATTGCTTATTGGCTATTGATGAGTTTCATCACGTTTCGGTAGATGGAGATAATAAGTTGGGTCTTGTTTTAAGCGATGTAATGAAGAAATCTACTGCTCATGTGGTCGCAATGACAGGCTCCTTTTTTAGAGGTGATAGTGTTCCTATTTTACTGCCAGAAGATGAGGCAAAGTTTATAAAAGTTAAATATGATTATTACCAACAATTAAATGGCTATAATTACTTAAAATCCCTTGGAATCGGATATCATTTTTATCAAGGTAGATACACCTCTGCTATTAATGAAATATTAGACGAGAATAAAAAAACAATCATTCATATACCAAGTGTCAATTCAGGTGAATCTACAAAGGACAAATATGAAGAGGTAAATAGAATTATAGATAGTTTAGGTGAGTTAGATTACCAAGACCCTGTTACTGGAGTTTTATATGTAAAGAGTAAGGAAACTGGAAAAACTTTAAAAATTGCTGATTTAGTTAACGATAATCAAAAAGAGCGAGACAAAATACAATATTATTTACGTAAGGTTAAAAAAGCAGATGATATAGATATTATTATCGCTCTGGGCATGGCTAAAGAAGGGTTTGATTGGCCTTATTGCGAACACGCTTTAACGGTTGGGTATAGAGGTTCGTTGACAGAGATAATTCAAATAATTGGAAGATGTACAAGGGATAGTGAAAACAAAACACATGCCCAGTTTACTAATTTAATTGCTGAACCAGATGCAGAGAATGATTTGGTAAAATTATCTGTAAATAATATGCTAAAGGCCATTACTGCATCTTTATTAATGGAACAAGTATTAGCGCCTAATTTTAAATTTAAACCTAAATTTTCAGAAGAGGAGGAAGATAATCCAGAAGATGACGATAAAACCATAAAAATTCGAGGATTTAAACTACCTACTTCTCAAAGAGCTAAAGATATTATAGAGTCGGATCTCAATGATCTCAAAGCAAAGATTATGCAGGACGACCAAATGTTGAAGGCAATGCCAGGTAATGTCGATCCAGAAGTAATTTCCAAGGTGCTAATTCCTAAAATAATTAAAGAAACTTATCCTGAATTATCTGATGATGATATTGAAGCAGTCCGTCAACATGTTGTAGCCGATTCGGTTTTAAAAGCAAGCAATATTGACGAAGTTGGTGATAAGCGTTTTATAAGAATGGCAGGTAGATTTGTTAATATTGATGATATTAATATAGATTTAATAGATACTATTAATCCTTTCCAAAAAGCATTTGAAATTTTATCTAAATCGGTAACAGCATCTGTATTTAAAGCTATCCAAGAGACTATAGATGCAACTAGAATACAAATGACAGAAGAAGAGGCTATTATTTTATGGCCTAAAATAAAAAGTTGGATTACAAAAACAGGTGAACAACCAAGTATACAATCTTTTGACCCTCAAGAAAGACGATTGGCAGAAGCTATTATATTTTTAAAAGAACAAAAGCGTAAAGCAGCAGCTAATGAGTAAGAAGAAGACATTAGAAGATATCTTTAATGATGATGAGCTTGGGATTTTAGATTCTAAGCCCAAAAACTCTAATGTAAAAAGTGAAGATGAACGCTTAATCGAATCTTTTCAAGAAATCAATTCCTTTTTTGAAAAAAACAAAAGAGAACCCGAGGCATCTAATGTGACCGAGTTTAAACTCCTATCAAGATTAAAAGCATTGCGCCAAGATGCTAAAAAAGTTGAAATTCTAAAACCCTATGATTCAAATAATCTGTTAAATACAAAAGAAGAAATAAAATCTGTTGTAGATATTATAAAAGATGATGATTTAGGAATATTAGACACAGAGGAGACATTATCCATCTTTAAATTAAAGAATGTACCAAGCTCTACCGAAAGAGCAGAATCCGATTTTGTTGCACAAAGAAAAGCTATGAAGGACAAGGATTTTTTGCCTTATGAATCTATGTTTAAAGAAGTGCATCGCAAATTACGTGAAAGAAAAATCTCATTAAAGAAATTTAGAAATCCAGACAAAAATTTAAAAAAGGGAAATTATTATGTTTTAGATGGTGTGCTTTTATTTTTGGAAGAAGTTGATCTTGAAATTGATAATGTAAATCTACCATCTGGAGATAGAGTGCGTAAAGATGGCCGTACTAGAATTATATTTGAAAATGGAACAATGAGTAATATGTTGTTTAGGTCCCTAGGCAAACAATTACTAAATAATGGGCATTTAGTAACTAAAACAGAGGGTGAAACGTCAAAAGAGTTATTTGATAATGTCAATTCTGTTGATGAAGAAGATCTAGATACTGGTTGGATTTATATATTAAAATCGAAATCAACACATAAAGAAATAGCCTCGCTAAATAATCTTTATAAAATTGGCTACTCAACTGTTCCTGTTCCAGAGCGTATCAAAAATTCATCTAAAGAGCCTACTTATTTAATGGCTGAAGTTGACATTGTAGCATCATATAAAACCTATAATTTAAATGCTCAAAAGTTTGAACACTTAATCCATCGTTTCTTTGCAGAAGTCTGTTTGAACATTGACATTAATGATGATAAAGGACGAAGAATAACACCTAGAGAATGGTTTGTTGTGCCACTCCCGATAATCGATAAAGTTATTCAGTTAATTTTAACTGGCGAGATTGTGAATTATAAATATGATAGTATTAATATGTTATTGATTGAAAAATAACTTATTTAGAATACCCAATGTCTTCAAAGCTTCACCCTCTTGTTCAAAAAACTAAAGTCGAATTATTAAAATTAGATAAGCTAAAAAGCATTAGTTGGGAAGAACAAAAAAGGTACGATAGTGAATTTCTTCCAATCTCTGTAGAGCCAAAATTAAGAGAGAGGGCATTGAATTTCATGAATGATTTAATACACCTTTTAGAAGCCAACGATCATTGCATTAAATTTGACATGAATCGTTGCCACGTTGAAATGTATGGCCAATTAACAGAAATTAATTTAAGGCAAAAGTATTTTAGAAAACGTATACCAAATGACTATGGTTATTCTCATAATACTTTCGAAAAGAGTAACAAACTCGAATTTCAAATAGGAAGTTGCTATCGTAAAAACTGGATAGATAAAGAAACCAAGACATTAGAAGAGTATTTGCCTGCAATCTATTCTCACATTGAAAAGAAAAGTAAGGAATATGCTGAAATAAGAGAAAGACAACGCATTCAAGAAGAAGAAAGAAAAAGAATAGAAAAAATAGAAGCTGAAAAAGCTGAATTAATAGCACTTGAAAATGCCAAATTAGAAAAATTAATTACTGATGCAGATAATTTTATAAAGGCTTCGAATATTCGTTCATACATTAAATCACTTCAAAATAAAATTAATCAAGCAGACATCTCAAATAATTCTAAAGATCAAGATTATGTAAAATGGGCTAATAAAAAAGCCGATGAAATTGATCCTACATTGAATTTTAAAAATGAATAGTTATACCTGAATATTCCTTAAAACAAAATACCTATTATCTTTTTTATAAAGAGTGCTTTAATGAGGTAAATGATTTAAATAGAAAATTCTAAGAGTTTAAATCATATTTATATTTTTAATATATTTGAGTATCTCCCCACAAAACAAACCCGACTGACATACATGGAAAATAAACTGCATGTGTTTATACACTAGTTAGCTGTAATTTAAAAAACATCCGAATTTTTTGAATACAGTTTTCCGTAAGCATAGATGAGCGTAAATTAATAATTTAGACAACCTAAAAAATAAAAAATATGGCAAGATGTACAGCACCTTCGAGAGGACATAGAACAGCAAGTGGCCGAGCAAATTGCCCTGCGTGTAGTAATAGATATGGTGGATATAGTTCTAGATATTCATATCCATCATATGATAGTACTTATTCTTCAAGTAGCAGAACATCTTCGTCTGGAAATTATAATAGTTCAAAAGGTCGAACTCGAAAAGCTTCTTGGTCGAAATCTGGTTCAACAATTTATTATACATCAGCAGAGTTAAATACACTTACACCTGTTAGAAAAGTCGTTGAAAAAAGAGCCGACAAACCTGATATTAGAGATATTTTTCTTTGCCACGCTTGGGATGATAGAAAAGAATCTGCGACAGAATTATACGACTTACTAAAATTAAATGGTGTAAATGTATGGTTCAGCGAAAAAGATATACCATTGGGAACTTCATTTCTACGGGAAATCGATAAAGGTTTAGCAAAATCTAAAATTGGAATTGTTTTAGTAACACCTAGCTTCTTGAAAAGAGTACAAAACGAAGGTGTTGCCGAAAAAGAATTGTCTGCTTTACTTGCTACAGACCAACTTGTACCTATTGTCCACAATACAACTTATGATGAATTGAGAGATGTGAGTCCATTGTTAGGATCAAGAAATGGATTAGATACACAAGAAGATACAATGGAAAATATTGCAAAGAAATTGGCTGAATTAATTACTGTGAATGAAAAAAACTACAGCTAACAATGGCTATAAGTAATTGCTAGTTCTAGCCTACTTACGTAAATCCTCGCGAATTTTCAGCTAGGTTTGTACTTGCAAAGTTAAGTGCTTAACCACGCAACTACTCATAGCAGAGACCGTTATTAGTTAATTAAATATATCCTATTTTGAAATTTGCAATTGTAGATGGAATTAGATGTACAGCAAAACCAAAATTACTTGGAAAGTGTATTTGTTGCAATAATACAGTAAGGTCCTATTGTGGAAAGGAGAGAGTGCATCACTGGAAGCATATAACCGCGAAAGAATGTGATCCCTGGTATGAAGGAGAAACAGAATGGCATCGAAATTGGAAGGGTAATTTTAATCATATATATCAAGAAGTGGTGAAATATGATGATTTAAGTGGTGAAAAGCATATTGCAGACATTTATATTGAACAAAAGGATTTAGTTATAGAATTTCAACATTCACCCATCTCAATAGAAGAAATACAATCTCGTGAATTATTTTATAAAAGAATGATTTGGGTAATTAATGTGAGGCCATATTATGAGAATATTAGCTTTCATGAAGATTTAGGTGATGCTTACGAACAATACATACATAAACCTCTAATAAATAAAAAATACAATAAAGTTAAAGAGCTAGAGAATAAGGGTTTATATAAAGAAGCAAATACAATTATTGAAAGTGAATATGAATGGAATTACTACGAAGAAATTGAAAATAGATTTTTCCCTGATTATTACACTAAACGTAATCGTGCATTTGCAGCAAAAAGAACTCTTGAAAGATTAGATGAATTAAGGGGGAAAAATCCGCAAATTCAGGGGTATTCATTTTCTGATGAAAATCTAATTAATTTACGAAATTGGAGTAAAGAACACTTTTCAAAGGAATTTTTGTTAATGGTTTGGAAATATAAACACAAAAGATGGGACCACGCGAAAATGCCAATGTTTTTTGATTTAGGGGATGACTCTATTTATAGATGTTTAGAAAATATTAAATTTGGGAATGGATTAATTGTGAAGAAATATTCGAAACAATTTTTTATTGATCATTATAAGTGTTGAAAAATGACAAACCATAAATAATTAAATCTGACTCCCCTGAAAATAAGAATACATTTTTAATCGAGCCTTTAGCAAAAATTGAAGAAAATGAAAATATATGGCATTAATTAACTGTAAAGAATGTTTTCAAAAAATAAGTAGTAAAGCAAAGAATTGTCCCCATTGCGGATGTCCAAGAAAAGATAAAAGCTTTTATACTGGTTGTTTTTTTGTATTTCTTGGATTATTAACAGCATTAATTGTTTTTTTATATATTCTTGGCTCAAGAGATTCTGGGGGCAATGTTATCTCTGACGAAAGAAATTACTCTAAAAGTTGGAGGTTACCAAATGGAAATGAACTAATTGAAATCGGAAGAATTATAATAAAAAACGAAATTAAGGTTTGTGGAGAATATCATCTTAAAGAAATTAATACCAAAGAATTTGTAATTGCTTGTAGTGCTGATGGGACCACTTGGGATTACTTTGTTGTTTATACCAGTAATCAAAAAATATATCGTGCTAATGAGGAAATGGAATCCAAATTAATACCACCTAGATAAAATCATATAGTACTGGATTTACAATCTCACTTAATTCTCTTATAAAGTTGAGACAAGGGATTAGTAATAAACTTAAAATAACCTTAGTTATATTGTATAAAATGATTTCAACATCAATAAGTTTCTGATCTTTTTTCGACCGACAGATTAATAAGTGCCATAAGAATTATGAATATAAAATGCTCTCCAATCGAGTCAACGCCAAGCCCATATATAAGCCTTCCTGTAAATGGGACCAAAGAAATATAGGAGAAAAATAAATATACCCCTTCAAAAACTAAAACACCTACAGCCAAAAATTTAATGATTTTACGAAAATTAATCGGTGTAAAATCTTTTTCTAAATTAAGATGATTATTAAAAATGTCCAAATGTACTTTCCTAATAACCATAAGCCAAAAGAAACCCATTAAAGCTGTAAAGTATATTCCAAAAGGCCTTACTAGAGTTGTAATAGTACTTAAATCATTTACTACTGTGGGGTATTTGACTTCACTAATATCCCTATGGAAAAAAGGCATGCGACTATCGAGTTCTTTTTTTGGTTTTTTATTATAAAACCTCGAATACTTCCCTATAATTGCAAAAAATTCATTGTCTTGTTCAGTAACACGGTATCCTTTTTTTAAATTAGATTGAAAGTCAACAAAAGCACTAATTCTTCGATTAGTTCGACTTGTATCATATTCTGTTGAATTACCTATTAAATATCCAAACCCCGCTAAAGACAATGCTAAAGAAATGATAGCTATAAATACAAAAATAACCTTGTTTATTTTTGAAAAAGTAATTTCTTTCTTTAAATAAAAAAGAAATACAATTAAACTAATAATAAGGGAGAAAATAATAATTATAAAGCCCATATCATCAGCTAAAAATAAAGCAGAAAGCATAAAAGATATTAAAATAATAAATGATACTAGACTAGGCAATTTTTTCCAATCAACCCATTTAAATTTTTTATTTTCATTATCATAAGACTTAACAATCCAAAAAACTATTAAACCAACTAGTATAATAGAGCCAGAAGTAACAACAGGTTCATAGGCCGTTTTAAGAATTATTGGAATAATGGCTGCAGCAAGAAAAAAAATTAGAATAACAACTATTTTTAACAGGATTTTTAAGCTTTTAGATTTTTGCAAGATTTTTAAGCTTTTATATTTTCGAGTGAATGCAAAAAATAGTTTAAAAAAACTTCCTGATTTAATTTTTTTTATGATTTGTGATATCAGATTTTTTAACCCAAAAAATAATAGTTTAAAAAGGGGTAATACTATTTGGATCAATAATATTCCAATAAAGACAAAAGGGATGATAAAATAGGTATCTGTGTAAAAATCAGATTCAAAGAAGTTCTTTAACTCAGAGACGAGATATTTATCACTGTATGTTGAGATAAACTGTAATACTCCAAAATAATACAATACGCCTAACATTATTAAAACATTCCCAATAAGAAATATGAATTTGTTTTTCAATTCAATGAGATTAAATCTAATGTGCAGAAAATAATATAAGTATTGTAAAGCAAAAACGCTCGCTATAGTACTAAAGTAAATATGTACAAAATTTGGAGAATTAAATCCTAAGCTATAGGCAACAATGACCTTTAAGGAAAGAAAGACACAAATAGTTAGATGAAAAAAGTATTTTCTTGAAACAATTTCTTTAAGTGAAAAACCATTTAAACAAATGATACATCCAATAGCCTGAAAAAAAAGTAATATTATTACCCACAATGCAGAATTGACAGGATCCTTTGCTACCTGAATATTCAAATTGTAATTTCCATGGTTCAGATTGACCTTTGTAGCTGATAACAAGTTATGATGACTATTTATAGCAACTGAATCATTACCTTGGGGTATGAGTTGGAGACTTGAAAAATCTTTATAATCGATGTAAAATGCTTTTTTATTGAATGATGTTGAAAAGGATGGTAAGAAAATGTGATTGCTATTTTGAAGATCATCACTAAAATTTAAGTATATTTTTTTTTGGTGTGGATTATATGCCTTTGCAATGCTATCGGCCAGCTTATAATCAATGACAGCTAAATTCTTTTGTGAGAAGTTACAACTGATTTGATTTGGATTTTGTCTTTTTATTAAAACATGTTTATTTCCATAATTATTGTATTTATAAGCCAATGATACAAAACGGGTGGAAATACTATCTCCCTTCTTAATTGTATTAGCACGAATGGGCTCATAGAATTGTATTTTCAAGCCTTCTGTAGCATCAAAAGCCCCTTGATCTTTGAAGGATTTTCCATCTACTTGCAAAATTGTGTCTAGAAAAATAACCTGATACGATTCATTCCTTTTCCCTTGAGTGCGAACAAAAAGGCTTTGTACATCAGGATTTTTAAAAACAGAATCAAGACTTATATAGTCCGTTCTTCCTTTAAATTGTTTTACCTTCTTTTTAAAAAAATTAGTTTCATTTGTTCCTTCCCAGACCCAATCAGGTATTGTATAAATAGAGTCATTAATGATAAAGGAAGAGTTAGGAGTAACTTTAATTGCATTTGGGTTGGTATTATTTAGTATTATATAATACGGTTCTTTTAATGTCCATCGAATAGAATCTTCCTCAAAATTAAGATGAAGTAAACTGTCAGGCACTTGATTGAAATTGATGTTAGAATTACCTCCTATGAAAACTTCTTGTGTATTATTTATAAGAAATTCATCAAAACCTATATATATTTTCTTATCGTTTTGAGAATAGAATAGGAATACTATTAAAAAAAAGGATAGTAGGAAAAGAACAAATAAGCTTGTATATATACTGAGTTTCTTCATAATATTTACTGAAACAAAGGCTTACTGAATAAAATTATATTCTCGAGGATTTCTTGACTAAGAAAACGCTTTGGAATGGTACTTCCAAAATCTATTTTCAGAGTTGTTCCTTCCTTCTTTCCATCTCTTTTGTTTTGCTCCAAGGCGACACTAACGATAATAACTAGACCAAGGTTGTTTTCAATTTCCTCATTTTCCCGAACAGAATTATATTGCTCACGAGTCATTATAGAGAACGCAAATATTCCATCGGTTCGAATTTTCTTCCGAAAAGCAAAACTTATTTGATCTTTTGCTGTAAAAACATACTCAGAAGGAGATCCCGTTTTACCAAGCCCAACTAAACTGCCTAAACCGTCAATTTTTCTTGAAATATTATCTAAATTATCGTCCAAGTTCAATTTATTCCTCAAATAGTACTTAGTTGTTGCAGTATCTAGGGCGTCTAATATTTGGTTCCAAGCTTCATTATGATTATCTAAGCCTAATCTATAGTCAATGGATTTTCGGGCTTTAAACTCAATTACTTCTTCTAAAATATTTTTAGGTTGAGCTTTTTGATTTTGTAAAAAAGTAGCACGAACTCCTCGCTTTGAAACAATTCTAGAATATGCTTCTGCTAGTTTTATGTTGTTCCATTTATTATCTCCTGCCCCTAACACCCAAGGTACCAAATGGGTCCTAACAGGTACTTGTGTATATCCAGAACCTATAAAATCAGTTCTCAATGAAACTGAATCAGGTGAAATTAAATGTAATTGTTGTGGATCAAAATTACTCCATACCGAATAATCATAAAGCAATTTTGGATCTAATACCCCAGAATTAAAACCAAGTCTTCCTGTCGAAATATCAAAAAGGTTCTTAAAATTAGCTACAACATCTGTTGATTCAAAATTTCCAATTTGAAGTGAACTTCCATTTATATCAAATATATTGGCATGGGGTGTAGTACCCTCTAGTAAATCAATTGCCTCAAAATTGCCATCTGTGACCCTAGAAAATGTTCTGGAAGCGAAAGAGTTCTCATCAATATCAGGATTGGAAAGAGCTAAAAATAGTTGTGCTAATGGATAGGTATTAGAAGAGTTAAGGAAAGCTTCATTAAGGGTTACACCATCTCTTTCATTTCCTCTATTGTCGTCATCTCCAAAAAAAGATGGAATGGGATAACCTAAAAGTCTTAAAATTTCATCGCTATCAATTCCAGATTCAAATTCAGAAGCTCTAGAAGTATTTGGAGTACCGTAGTCTAATTGAAAGTTTGTTAATTCAGGAAATAGTAGACAATTATTTAGAACAAGTAATGGCTTAAAGGCAGATCCAATATTATGATTGATTAAATTTTCATTACGACTATTTGACAAATCGGAATCACTAGTATTCTCTCCATAAATAGAATTAAAATATGGAGCTGCTAGAACTTCTCCTGTTGAAGGATTCATAACGGTTACTCCCATTTTAATAACAACACCTTGGCTTTTTAATCCCTGAAGGGAAGTATCTTCTAAATTTAGTCCTTCTTGAATAAAACCAGGAATTGCATCTTCTAAAAAATTAATCATTTCGTATTCAAGATACTTAGAGAGATAGTTATCTATACTCAGTTGCACGTTCTTTTCAGAAAAAGGTAATGAGTTTGGAAGTTGCATTCCAATTTGTTTGCCAAAAGTATCTATAAAAGAATCATTGCCATAGTTTACGGAAAGCCCTTTAATATTGTGCTTTGTAAAGCGAAGTAAATTAAATGTATTAGCAGTATCTATTTGGATAAGTTTGTCTTCATTCAAAATAAACCTATAATTTTTATCAAGATTGATTACCCTTTGGGAAGCTCCAGTAGAGTTAATATCATCTAAATCACGTATGGAATTTCCTTCTCCTACTGAAAAAAATAAAGAATCCCCAAATTTTGAAAGGTTTAAATAAGTCTCATCTCCAAAAGGATAGGAATAACCTGCTCGTCCAAAAAGTATATTCTTATAAAGGTCACTTGTTATAAAAAAATCCTGAGTAATATTTTCATTTCTTTCATTATTTGAAAGAATTGAAGAATTTAGAATTGGATATATATTTCCACTTTCATCCGAAAAACCAACAGCATCTCTTAATAAATAATTTTTTTTAGCATAAATACTACCCTTCCAAGAAGTTTCATTGGTTAATGGAACTCTCGCAAGTTCAGGATTTACTTCAATGCTGTTAATTTTAAATCCATTATCTACTTGAGAAAATCCTATTTTAAAATATTGTTTGGAATAATCCTTTTGTTGCTTATTTAGATATGTAATAAAATCACTTCTAAAGTAAAATTGTTTCTCTTTCTCAGATAGCTTATTATCGTTAATATCAATAAGACGAATATCATTTAATGTACCATCTGGTGGTATATAAAATGTGAAAAAATCACGATAGGGATTGTCAAGAGTATCGGATAATTGATCGAAAGTTGTCAAGTAACCTTCTACCTCATTCAATCTGCTTTCAAAAATTGCATTTGTTTTTCCAATAAATCCTTCATCGGGTTTTTGAGAAGATATATAGTATTGCTTGTCTTTAAAATACATGAAACCAACATCTTGACATTGAAACAGTAATAAAATAAAAATCAGAGAGATTACTACAGGAATCAAATACCTGAGATTCCCTTTACTAATTGTAGTGGTAACATATACAGTCAGTTGACTCCCCATATTAAAAGTTCTGCTAATTAGATTGTCTATGTTGTACCAAGCTAATTTTTTTTGGAGACCACCGATGTACCCTTCACCCTTTTCAACCTCGAATGCTTTAATTAACTCTTGGTCAAAAAGTTTATTTTCATGTTTAAGTAGTTTGAGAAATAGTTTTCTTTTCTTTAGACTAGAGCAGTCGTTAGTCAAATAATGAAGCAAAATTTTAGTGTTGGCGGTTTTTAGTTCATCAGAAACTCTTTCCCCCTTATACTTCTCTTCTATCCACTCGATATGTTTTTTAAAACGGTTACTCATGTGGATATTTTTCTAATTTGATGAATATAAAAATTCTGAACCAAAAGCTTTTTATAGTCCTTAATATTATCATCAAACGCTGGTGCCTCATAAGGCTTGTCTCTAAAGCCCATTATGGTAATTTCAGAAAGTATGATATTTTTTAAGTCTTTATAAACCCGAGAATCAATCGGCGCAACATTTTTGAGATACTCATCTAAAACTTCAAGAGCCTTTTCATTTTCTTTGGAATCCTTGACATCTATAAGCGCCTTTTTAAATTCTTGTTGGAAAATATCTAAAAGAGAGGTTTTTATCTTTTTCAAATCTCGAATATAAGTAGAAGTGAAAATTAAAGCTTGTTTCACCTTCAGACTTTCAGAATCGATAGTTTTTTGATAAAATTCAAATATTTCATCATCATTTGCATTGAAAGACTGTAAGTCACCTACCATTAAAGAAATAGCCCTTATTCTATCCTCTTGTTGCAAATACAAAAACAACTTCTTATAGTTTTCTTTATCTTTTGGAAAAAGATTCTTTCGAATTTGCTTAAAGGTGTCATATCCAATAATCGAACGACTGTTAAGGTAGGTATTGCAAAGCAGGGAAAGCAAATCTATAGATGTATCATCATCGAAATGGAGAGTTTTAAGTTGCGTAAGTGCCAATATTTTATCAATCCAAGCTTCTTCAAAAACCAAACTGTTCAAAGAGACTTCAAAAATCTCATAAATGCTTTTAGAGAAATTTCCTGAAGAATAATCCCTAGAAGACCATTTTCGAAAGGAGTTTTGTATGGTTATATTGTTATTTAGAAAAAGTAATGAAAAGAAAAGAGTTCTCAATTGAATGTTTGGTATAACATCATCAGCATCATATAAATATACACATAAAGCTTTGAGTTCTTCATCATCTAATGGTTGTTGGTCTACAATTGTTGTGTAAATTGAAGCTTCCCAATATAATTTCTCTGAAAACTCTTTGAAGGTTTCTACATTAATAGAATTAATGGTGATGTTAAAATAAGTAGGATGTTGATTATTGGCACTAATTAAAAATTGGACAACCTTTGATATGGCTTCGTTTGAGAGTACAGGTCTAAAATTTGATGGGGAAATTTCCAAAAATCGCCTTAATACTCTTGGAAGCCTAACAATAAACCCTTGTAGGGAGGCCAGAGGCGTTGAGAAAGATAACCTTCCAGAAAAAAAAGAAAAAAGTAAATTCTGATAGTCATCTTCGAGCAATGGATATTGCTCTATAGTGATTTTTTCAGTGTCAAATTGTAAAGTCTTACCGTCCATTTCTAGTTGGTCCTTTTCTGGAATGAATACAGAAAATGGTGAAGCTCCAATGATGTGTTCTTGATATAAAAAGGGACAGAAATAATTGCTTTCTAGGAGCATAGTTTCTTCAAAAACTACGATATTCCTATAAGCAGAAACTCTTTTATCTAACCCAATTCCTGGAGCTTTGCCAATTATAGAAATAATATAAAACCATCGATTGTTAATATTTTCCCTAATCAAACTATTATGAACAATCTTAAAACCACCCTTTATAATAAATTCTCTTAAACCAAAAGCACGGGGTACCTCGATGTAGTGCGCATCATTATTGGTGTTTTTTCCATAGATAAATTGATGATATGTAATAGTATCAGCCAACGTTAGTCTTTTGTGGTTTTAAAAGTTCGTAAGAAATCCTCCCAGTATGAAACATTAGTACCAATGGTTCCATTAGTTTTTAATTTGCCGTAAGGGATGTCCAATTGATTAAGCATAAAATACAACGCAATATCATAACCTAGGGATTCCCTATAACTTTCGAAAAAGTTTCCTAACTTGTTACCATTGTATAGGTTGGGAAATTCTTCTCTGGGTAATTTGCTTAGTATTTCATTAGATAAGACAAAAGTTTCTCCATCAATAGTTTCATAGTGAGGGTCATTTAATACCCGCACATTTGTATGGCTATGGTTTGGAAAAATAAAAAATACAGTGGGGATAATATTTCCATAAGTATTGGGAAAATCCTTGCTGGGTTGGAGATCAAATTTTAATTTAGGTAGTATTTTTCTTTTACTATCTGGAGAAGTCTTAAACATTTTAAGAAGATTGGCCTTTTCATAAAGTTCTTTACATTTTTTAAAATAAATTTCTTTAAAGTCTTCGTTTTTCATTTGAAAATGAACTTCATCAAATTTGACATAAAGATCAAATTTAGATAATATCTTAGCAACTTTTATGCCTCGTAAATCAGGATCATAATAAGTATCATCAATCAATTGAAAAGAAAAATCAGCATTAATATTAAACAAATGAGTATAATACATATGCTTTGCTCTGTCAGGTTCCATGGTATCATCACTGTCCAATAGTTCCTGAATAACTTCATCTTCTTCTCCTGTTGTTCCATAATTTAGCAAAGTGTCAAAATACTTCGGTCTTACTTTTCCAAGTATGCTTACTTGTTCTGAATCCTTATAATAATTGCCAGGAGCATTTAAAAATTGAAAAATATACTCTTTGCCCTTATAAGTGTACTTCGCCTCATAAATATTTATCTTACCAGAAGGGGCATAGGAACTATCATCGTTTACAGAATCTGTTGCGCCAATCCCCTTTTGAAGTAGAGCATCCTTATTTTTATCAAAAAAAACACTTGCACTCATGAAGTTATAAATCCCACCATTAAATTGAGTTGGCCTAATGGTAAGATTTACGTGGGCGCTTGGGAGTTTATCCTGAAATTCTACGAGCAACTGGTATAAGAAGTGATTTTTACCAGACCTTGGAAATCCCATAGTACTCACTCTAATAATTTTCTTTTTTAAAGGCCACAAACTTTTTAACATAGTTTCAAGATTTCTTTTTTACCACTTATTTAAACCGCAATCTAATATTTACTAATTGGTTATTTTCATTCCTAACTGGATTATATATAGTGTCAATAACGATACTTCTTCCTTTGGCTTGTATTTCATTAATGAAATCCTCCAAGTTTTGAAGATTATAAGAAATATAATTGTCATTTTCTGTGTCAATATCTAAAACCAAATTTTCTGTGGTTTGTAAAGTTTCATATAAATACTCCCTGTCAAAATCCTGAATAAACTTAGTAAGGGTTGTCTGATATAGTTCATTCTCAGAAGGTTTGAATGATCCATTTATAACTTCTTCTATCTCATTTTTATTCCCCTCCTCGATATTAAAGAAAGTGTTTAAAAGAGACCAAATAATAAGTCCTGCAAGTAATAATCCATTTAATAACATAACCTGTTTTAAAATTCTTATCTCATTAAAGGGACTATCAGAAATGTTAGAATTTCTTAGTATCGTGTTGAATTGATTACAAATACTATCATTAGTAAATATAAAATCACAAAAAAAATGACCGTTAACTAAATCTTCTTTATTAATTTTATACAAGTTTCCGCATTTCCTGCAGACTTGTTCTAATGGTTGTTCCCCAATTCGGTTATGTGATTTAATGCTCCCCTTCACAAACTTAATTTATTTGGATATGTTAAATTTAGCAAAACATTTACAATTAATTCTCCGTTTAGATAAAAATAGGAGGAGAACCCTCATAAATAGTTAAGATATGTTGTTAAGAAGAATTTGTTTGTTTGTTGTCCTTTTTTTCTCCCTGCAAGGAAATTGTCAATTTAACGGGAAAGAAATATTTCATATTAAACTCAAAGAAGAACTGAACACCTTTGAGAAAAAGTTTGAAATATTAATGAGTGATAAGGCAACAATCTCGCAAGCTAAGCGAGCCCGAGACTATATTATCAACAAATTTGACAAGGATGCAATTATTGAGACGGTCGATTCTTATGGAAATAAAAGAGAGCATAGTGTACAGGATTATTTTACTAATATTAGAAGCGGTTATTTATATAAATACCCAGATTATTGGGATGTTGAGTTGGAACTCATTCTACCTGAAGAGGATGATATTAATAAAAGAATAGATGGAACCTACACAGCAGAAATAAGAATTAAACAAATTTTTATAGGGCAATCTGGAAATCGTTTATTTAAAGATGTTACGGCAAAAATTATATTGGTTGAAACCTACAAGACTTATGATTCTGTTTCCAAAAGAACAAATCCATACAATATTAAATTCATGGGATTAAAAGCTGAAGGAAGAGCACATCAAACTATTGAGACAATAGAGAAAGTTAAAAACTAATGGGGCGACTATTTTATTTTATATTATTTCTTAATGTTGCGTCCCTATTTGGACAAGAATTAAATAAATCCGAGTTAATTGAGCAAAAACTAAATGATTTTGTCACAGACATTATTGACATGATCGAACTTAATAGATGGCCTGTTCAAGATACTGTGAAACAAATAGAAACCTATACAAACAATAGAATAAAAGGGATTTCCAGAACGTATTTTGTAGGTGAAGAACAATTCATGTATGATTTCCAATTATTTGAGAAAGATATTTCGAAGCAAACCTCAAGATCGCTTCCAATTACAGAAGTGTTGGATAATTTTGTTACCGATCTCATTTCTATTAATACCCTTAAATTTTCTGAAGTTCAGAAAAGTAATTATTGGACTTCTTCAGAGTATGTATATGAATGTAAATTTCAAATTAATGTCACAACCATCACTGGAGAGGGAAATTATTTTGAATCTGGAAAGCTTTACGTAGTGGTTGATAATGTCTTACGGTTCAAAGGTATTTTCAACCAAAACGAACCCAATCTTTCTTTTACTTTAAAGGATAAGGAGCCTAATGAAATTCCCTCACAAACTAATAGAACACCACTGCCAGTTTATGAAGAACTTCCAATAAATGATGAAAAGGAATTAGAATTGCCTCAAAATACTATTAAAGATAGAGATGGTGATGGAATACCTGATAATCGTGATAAATGTCCAAATGTGCCAGGTTCCAAAAATGATGGATGCCCAGAAATTATCGTAATATCAGAAAAGGACTCAGACAATGATGGAATATTAGACCATAGGGACAAATGTCCTTATGTATATGGCAAGAACAAAGATGGATGCCCGGTAAAAACTATTATTGGAAAAGACCCTTATAAAACAGATAGAGATGGTGATGGAATACCTGATAATCGTGATGATTGTCCAGACAAATATGGTCCAAAAAGTAATAAAGGATGTCCAAAAATAAAAAAACTAAGTTTAAAGGAAAGTAAACAAAAATATTTAATAGAAAATCCTTATCAAGATACTGATAGAGATGGAGTAGTCAACAATAAAGATAAATGTCCTTTTACTAGTGGTTTTTCAGATTATAATGGTTGCCCCTACCCTGTCAAATATTATATTTCTAGACCTGTTCGATGGAGTTTTACTATTGGCACAGGTGGAATTGTACACCCAGAGACTAGAAATGTCACAAACATTTCTGCAGATGGTAGTTATACTTACGACAATCAAACCTTCATAACTTTGTTTGGAATAGAGAATGAGCAATTTTTTCCTTTCAACGTGAAACTTTCTGTAGATTATTTATTACAAAGGGTAGGGAATGTAAAGCACGGATTTAGAGCGAGCATAGGATATAGTGCATACATTATTCGTTACAATGATAGTCAAAATGAACCGTCGGTAGATCCTGAATTTATAACCAACACAATAGCATTTCCAACCTATATAGATTTTGGCCTAGGGTATTCTATAGGGGTAACACCTATGTTTGATCTCCGAGGGAACATTACCCAAAATCATCTTTTTAATTTTAGCTTAGGGGCAAATTATAAATACAGAACAGAAGAAGATTCAGTTGGAACTTCCGACTTCCAATCTCTTGATCCAATATATGCGTTTTTTCAAACTAGAGTCTATATTTTCTTTTTAAATGTAGAATATCCCATTAATGATTTCATCAGTACAAGAATTGTAGCAGAAAATTCAAATTTTACCCCTTGGATTTTTAGCTTCGGATTAGAGATTCCATTTTAACTAATATCAATACAAAATTAAGGGACACTTGTATTAGATATAAAGGCTTTCATTACCATAGGTATATATTGATCGACATTCCAAGGAAGCCTTGTTTTCACCATGCTATTTCAACAGTTTGGTGCTTAATGATTCTCTTTTTCTCCGATAAATTGTTGCTAATTTGTTACTTAATAAATCAAAAAACCTTCAAAATCAATAGATTAAGAAGGTTTAAATGTACCTTGGGTGGGAATCGAACCCACACTCCGAAGAACACGAGTTTGAGTCGTGCGCGTCTACCAATTCCGCCACCAAGGCTTCACGGGAGGGCAAAAATAAACAATTAATTATAAATTGTTAGTAAATCCTTCTTGCATTTTTACGAAAAAATATCTCATAAGGTTACTTTTGTATTCAACTAAATAACACCATCATGTCTGCACCTATTCCAGAACCTAAGATTTTTGCTTGTAAGCAAAGTCAAGACCTTGCTAAAGATATTGCCAAAGCCTTTGGCAGTGACTTAGGTAACGTTATCACCTCAACCTATAGCGATGGTGAGTTTCAACCTTCGTTTGAAGAATCGGTTCGTGGAAGTCGTGTGTTTATTATTGGCTCTACCTTTCCTAATAGTGATCACTTAATGGAAATGCTTTTAATGTTGGACGCTGCCAAAAGGGCTTCTGCTCGTCATATTACTGCGGTACTCCCCTATTTTGGATGGGCACGACAAGACCGTAAAGACAAACCACGTGTTCCCATCGCAGCAAAATTAGTAGCGAAAATGTTAGAAACGGCTGGAGCAACACGTATTATCACCATGGATTTGCACGCAGACCAAATTCAAGGATTTTTTGAAAAACCGGTAGATCACCTTTTTGCCTCAACCATCTTTTTACCCTATTTAAAAAGTCTTAATCTTGACAACTTAACCATTGCTTCTCCAGATATGGGAGGTTCCAAAAGAGCGTATGCCTATTCAAAAGCCTTGGAAAGTGACGTAGTAATTTGTTACAAACAAAGAGAAAAAGCCAACATTATCTCCCACATGGAATTAATTGGAGATGTTACTGGCAAAAATGTAGTACTGGTAGACGACATGGTAGATACTGCTGGAACCTTAACAAAAGCTGCCGATTTAATGATGGAGCGAGGGGCTTTAAGCGTTCGTGCTATTTGTACCCATCCTATTCTTTCTGGGAGTGCGTATGACCGTTTAGAAAAATCGAAACTCGAAGAACTCATTGTTACAGACTCTATTCCGCTACGTCAAAAAAGCAGTAAAATTAGGGTGTTAACCTGCGCCAATTTATTTGCCGATGTGATGCTTCGGGTAAACGAAAATAAGTCCATTAGTTCTAAATTTTTGATGTAATTCCTTCACTTTAAAAAAGTTACTTTTCAGTAGCATTTTTCAGAAAAAAAACTACCTTTGCACCCGCTTTGCCAGTGGCTAAGCATTATTTAATCATTTAAAAAACAAAAATGAAATCAATTACAATTAACGGACAACAAAGAGAAAGCGTGGGCAAGGTAGCTACCAAAGCCTTACGTAATGCTGGAAAGGTTCCCTGCGTAGTTTACGGAGGAGATGCACCAATTCACTTTTCGGCAGACGAAATTGCATTTAAAGACTTGGTGTACACTCCAGAGGTACACACAGTTGTAATTGCACTAGAAGACGGAACGAAGGTAGAATGTATCCTTCAGGATATTCAATTCCACCCAGTAAACGACAGAATTATTCACGTAGACTTCTATCAAATTTATGATGATAAGGAAGTAACTATGGAAATCCCTGTACGTATCGTTGGAAACTCTAAAGGGGTTAGAAACGGTGGGGTTTTACGTATTGTAAATCGTAAACTTCGTGTAAAAGCGTTACCTAAAGATCTTCCAGATTTTATTGAAGCAGACATTACCGAAATGCGTATTGGAAACAAGATGTATATTGGAGCTATCGAGCAAGAGAAGTTTAAAATTATGCACGGTGAAAATACTGTAATCTGTCAAATTAGAACTTCAAGAACAATTATTGAAGACGTTGAAGAAGAGGAAGAAGGAGAAGAGGGAGACGAAGGAGAAGAGGCTACTTCAGAAGCTACTCCAGAAGAAGCTCCAGCCGAAGAATAAATCTTCTATTTATAAGAATACTAAAAAGCATCCTATTAAATGGGATGCTTTTTTTATTTTTACTCGCAAAGCAAGAGTTAAAAATGGGTAACTTATATTAAAGACATTATTTTTGTGAATAATAACTTGTGTACTTGCCATAGCGTAAGTTTATATATACTAATTGAAAAATGATTGAGTTTTTCAGAAACCTTTTTGGTTTAAAAAAAGAAACACCTTACACCGAAGGAGATTGCATGAAAAAATTCTTAATTGCTGGATTGGGGAATATAGGCCCCAAATATGAAAATACGAGACACAACATTGGCTTTAAAATAGTAGATTTTTTAGCTCGTGAAAATGAACTTACTTGGGAAACTGCAAAGCTGGGAGATATTACCGTTCACAAAAAAAAAGGAAGAAGCTTTTTATTACTAAAGCCAAGCACCTATATGAATCTTAGTGGAAAGGCTGTAAAATATTGGCTAGAGAAAGAAAATATCCCATTGGAAAATTTGTTGGTAGTAACCGATGACCTTAATTTAGAATTTGGAACACTTCGTGTAAAAACCAAGGGAAGTGACGGAGGGCATAATGGGTTAAAAGACATTCAAAATGTGCTACAAACCACACAATACAATCGATTTAGATTTGGCATTAGCGATGCGTTTTCAAAAGGACGGCAGGTAGATTATGTTTTGGGAGAATGGGACGAGGAAGAAATAAAAAAACTACCTGAGCGACTTAAAATGGCAAGCCAGATTATAGAATCATTTGCTTTGGCTGGAATTAAAAATACGATGAATACCTTTAACGGAAAATAACGTGAAAGAACATAGTCCATCTTCTGCATTTAAAAGTGATAAAGGCACCGTTGTTACCATTGGTACTTTTGACGGTGTTCATGTAGGGCATCAAACTATTATAAAGCGAGTTGTGGAAGCTGCTCAAAAAAATAATTTCGAATCTGTTTTACTCACTTTTTTTCCACATCCAAGAATGGTGCTTCAAAAGGAAATTGACATTAAATTACTTAATACGCTTTCAGAAAAAAAAGAACTACTTGCGAAACTAGACTTAGATCATTTAGTCATTCATCCTTTTACTCAGGAATTTTCTCGTCTTACCGCAGTGGAATATGTTCGGGATATTTTGGTAAATCAATTAAAAGTAAAAAAAGTCATTATTGGCTATGACCATCGTTTTGGAAGAAATCGTACGGCTACTATCGAAGATTTACGTGAATTTGGAAAAACCTATTCCTTTGCCGTAGAAGAAATTTCGGCGCAGGAGCTTGACGAAGTCGCCATTAGCTCCACTAAAATTAGAAAAGCCCTTGAAGCCGGCGATATTGAAACGGCAAATAGCTTTTTGGGATATCGCTACACACTAAAAGGAAATGTCGAAAGTGGTAAGCAAATAGGAAAAACCATGGGCTACCCTACTGCCAACCTTAATGTGGAAGAATCGTATAAATTAATTCCGAAAAATGGCGTGTACGTTACACAATGTACTATCGATGGGAAAACCTATTTTGGGCTGACTAGCATAGGCACAAACCCTACTGTAGGAGGAAAAAACACTACCATTGAGACTTTTTTCCTTGATTTTGATGAAGATTTATACGGAAGCCATTTAACACTCGAATTCATCACTCACATTAGAGACGAAGAAACATTTGATTCTTTAAATGAGCTTAAAAAAGCCATCCAAAAAGACGAAACATTTGCTAGAAATTTCCTGAAAGAACATGAATGATTTTTTATTCAAAAGAATTGATAATACTGGGCTTTCGCTTTGGCGAATTGTCTTTGGTTTATTAATTTCTATTGAAGCATTTGGGGCTATCGCCACAGGCTGGGTAAGGCAAACACTTGTCGAACCACAGTTTACTTTCAACTTTATT
Organism: Flavobacteriaceae bacterium; assembly: GCA_034670265.1. Lineage (GTDB taxonomy): Bacteria > Bacteroidota > Bacteroidia > Flavobacteriales > Flavobacteriaceae > Halomarinibacterium. The sequence continues at coordinate 191,659 of JAXMNU010000005.1, forward strand.
GGTTTCGATTTTTTACAACCACTCCCTGGCAACGGAATGTATTTTTATTTCGTGCTTATGGGTTGTTTTGGGCTTATGGTGATGCTAGGCTATAAATATCGCTGGTCTATGGCTGCCTATGCCCTTATGTGGACGTGCGTCTATTTAATGCAAAAAAGCTCCTATAATAATCACTACTATTTAATGATGCTGTTGTGCTGGATCATGGTGTTTTTTCCAGCTAATAGATACTTATCGTTAGATGCAAAGTATATTCCCACCTTTAAAAAATTGAGTATGCCACGCTGGGTTTCGGTGGTATTTATCGCTCAAATTTGGATTGTTTTTACGTATGCTTCTATTGCGAAAATGTATCCGCAATGGCTTGATGCCTCTGTTCCAGCCCTATTTATGAAAGGCAAAAAAAGCTACTGGCTCATTGGCGAAATGCTTCAGCAAGGTTGGGTACATTATAGCATTGCTTATGTGGGGATTTTGTTCGATTTAATAATTGTTCCCCTTTTCCTTTGGAAACGAACACGAGTCATGGCTTTTTGTCTTTCGTTGTTTTTTCACCTGTTTAACTCTATTGTTTTTCAGGTTGGGATTTTTCCGTATATGAGTATTGCTTTCGCCCTCTTCTTTTTTACACCAGAAACACTGATAAAGCGCTTTAGATTAAAACGTCCTGTTTTTAAAAGTGACGAAGTGATGATTCCAAAGTTTAAAACCCTTGGAATAACCATTTTCAGCATCTATTTTTTATTTCAAATTGGATTACCATTGCGTCATTGGCTTATAAAAGACGATGTCCTTTGGACCGAAGAAGGCCACCGATTAAGTTGGCGTATGATGCTCCGTAGCCGAAGTGGGCAGCTTATTTATTGGGTAGAAGATAAAAAAACAGGGCAACGAAATAATTATCCATACCTACCTCTCTTAAGCAGTGACCAGATAAAAAGCGTAAAAACCAAACCAGATTTTATTTGGCAAATGGCACAACGCATTAAAAAAATGGAAACCGAAAAAGGAAATGATGTAGCAGTGTATGTTACCTGTAAAGTAAAAATTAATAGCGGCACCTACCATACCTTTATTAATCCCGATGTCGATATCGCTTCAGAAAATTGGAATCCGTTTAAACACCACGATTGGATTTTGCCTTCGCCAGAGGGTTTTGCTGAAAAATCAAATAGATAGCATAAATACATTCTTTAACTCTTCAATTTTCCTAACTTTGCCGTCTTAAAATTCTTAGGAATATGTTACAGGTAACCAACATTCGTGATCATAAAGAAGCGTATATAAAAGCACTAGCCAAACGAGGCATAAATGCAAAAGAAGTTCTTGAAGATGTTTTGAGTGTAGACGAAACTCGTCGTAGTACTCAAGCCCAATTGGATGAGGTGCTTTCGCAATCCAATACCCTTTCTAAAGAAATTGGAATGCTTTTTAAAAGTGGGGAAGCTCAAAAAGCCAATGCGTTAAAAGAGCAAACCACGCAGTTAAAAGAGCAATCTAAAACCCTGCAAGATCAATTAAATGAAGCTTCAGAAAAGCTTGAACAGTTGTTATTTACCATTCCGAATATTCCTAACGAATTAGTCCCTGCGGGAACCGACGAAAACGACAATGAAGAAGTTTTTAAAGAAGGTGATATTCCTGTTTTGGACAGCGAAGCCCTTCCGCATTGGGAATTGGCTAAAAAATATGATCTCATCGATTTTGAATTAGGTGTAAAAATTACAGGTGCTGGATTTCCAGTGTATAAAGGAAAAGGTGCGCGTTTACAGCGTGCCTTAATCGCCTATTTTCTTGATAAAAACACCGAAGCTGGCTACACCGAATATCAAGTCCCTCATTTGGTGAATGAAGCGTCAGGTTTTGGAACGGGACAATTACCCGACAAAGAAGGACAAATGTATCATGTTGGGATTGACGATTTATATTTAATCCCAACAGCCGAAGTTCCCGTAACCAATATGTTTCGTGATGAGCTATTGGCTCACAATCAGTTGCCTATTACATGTACAGGATACACTCCTTGTTTTAGAAGAGAGGCAGGTAGTTACGGCGCTCATGTTCGTGGATTGAATAGACTTCATCAATTTGATAAAGTGGAAATTGTTCGTATTGAACATCCCGATAATAGCTATGCTGCCCTTAAAGGAATGATAGAACACGTAAGAGAGATTCTTCGTGATTTAAAACTCCCCTATCGTATTCTTAAATTATGCGGTGGCGATTTAGGGTTTACCTCAGCGCTCACCTACGATTTTGAGGTATTTTCTACAGCACAGGATCGTTGGTTGGAAATTTCTTCGGTTTCCAATTTTGAAACCTTTCAAGCCAACCGATTAAAACTTCGTTTTAAGGATGTGGATGGAAAAAATAAATTAGCACACACCCTTAACGGAAGTGCTTTAGCATTACCACGTGTTTTAGCTGGTATTCTAGAAAATTATCAAACACCTAACGGAATTAAAATCCCAGAAGTGCTAGTACCTTATTGTGGATTTGATATGATTGATTAATATTTATGAAAAGTTATATTTTAAATTTATTGTTGGTTTCCTTTCTTTTCGTTGGATGTAATAAATCTAATGATGAAGAAGAAAGTCAAGAAACTATATTGCCATTCACAGTTACATCTTATAGTCCACAAGAAGGAAAAGTTGATGCTACAGTAACCATAAATGGAAATAATTTTAGTACTACAATCTCCGAAATTACTGTCACTTTTAATGGTATTGAGGCCTCCGTAATAAGTGCTACTGAAACAGAAATAAAAACAGTTGTCCCTTCAAGTTTACCTCATGGGGATAGTAGTATTGTTTTAAAAATTAATAACGAGACAAAACCTGTTGGAAATTTCACGGTTAGTTTAGATGATTATAGTTATTTAGTTATTGGTAGTATCCAAAGCAAAATTTATTCCTTTGGAAATAATTCTGGTGAGTATCGCGAATTAGGGAGGATAGAATATAGTTCCCAAATAACTAATATGATAGTTACATCAAATTCAAATTCTCCCTCAAAAATATTTATAACTGCTTCTAATATAAGCAATAATTCAGGTAGCCTAAGTGAGTTAATAATTTACGATAAGGAAAGCAAATTAACAACATCTGTTGTATTAAATATTCCAAACTCAATCAAAGGGCCTCATCAGGTTATTATGGGTATGGCTTGGGATTCAGATAACAATCGTCTAGTCGCCTGTATAACACCTGATTATCAAGCTAACTGGAAGGATCTTCAAGTAATTTTTATAAATCCTGATAATTTTGAAGTCATAGATAGTGGAATTACAATACCACCTGTTCAGACAGGAATTCATTCCTTTTTATATTCTTCGAATAGAATATATTTTTCTTCAGATCCTGGAATTTTTATTGATGTTAATTTAATTAATAATACATATCAAATTCGTGATTTTAATGATAGTTTACATTACATCTGGAGGATATCGGAATCTAATGAAGAGAATATTCTTTATGCTTTTAGATCTACCTCAGGATCAAACGCTATCATCCCTGTTAAATTAAATCTTACTCAAAATGAAATGTCTGATTTAGCACCCTATAATGGTTACAGTATAACTAGTTTTCCTGGAAATGGATTTTACGACACATTTGCAAATCAATCCGTTCAAATAATTCGAAACAATAGCAATGGTCATTTATTATATAGATTCAATGAAAATTCTGAAGATTTAATTCCTACTAATTATCCTGGATATGAGGATAACTTACTTATTCTTGGAATTATAGAATAGAAAATAGATCTAATTAGACACATAGAGAATTCAAACCAGGCATAAACTTTGCTGTTTTTTAAAAGAAGCAAATCGTTATCTTTACCCCATGCGCTATATTTTAATTGCCTTTATTTTATTTTTTAGTATTGGGACAAACGCCCAAAACGACCTTTTAGCCAAAAATTATTTTGAGCAGGGCGAATATGAAAAGGCCTTAGTACTTTATAAACGACTGCATCTTCAAAACAAAGGAAACACGCGCTATTTGGTAGATTTGGTGAAAACACATCAACAATTAGAGCAATACAATGAAGCCGAAGAATTACTAAAAGAATTTACCGAAGGACGACGTATCCTCCCTCAGTTTCTAGTAGAATTAGGATACAATTATGCGCTTCAAAATAAAGACAGTATTGCCAGCATTAATTACCAAAAAGCCATTGACTTTGTAAAAGAAAGCCCTCCCTACGCCTATATTGTTGGGCAGGTTTTTTCAAACTATAATTTACTCGATGAAGCCGTAACAGTATACGAGACTGCCATGGCACAAGACGATAGTAGAAATTACAATGCACAATTAGCCCGTATTTATGGTGAACAAGGAGCGCTCGAAAAAATGTTTGAAACCTATGTGGACCTCATTAAAATAAACCCTACTTATAACGGAACGATAAAACGAAATTTTAGCCTTTACATCACCGAAGACCCCACAAATGAAGCTAATATATTGCTCAGAAAAACACTTCTAAAAAAATTGCAGCAAGACCCTGATGTCTTGTATAATGAATTATTGAGTTGGTTGTTTATTCAGCAAAAAGATTTCAAAAAAGCATTTATCCAGGAAAAAGCCATTTACGCACGAAGAGAGGAAGATCTCTCCGGATTATTGGATTTAGGGAGAATTACCATAGACGAAAAAAGTTACGAAGACGCTAAGGAAATCATCAATTTTATTATTGAAAAAGCCTACAATCCACGATTAAAATTAGAAGGATATCAGCAATTAATGTATGTGGAATTAGAATTAGCGCAAGAAAAAGATTACCCAAAAATTGACGCACAATACAAGCAATTATTTTCTCAATTTGGAAATGATAGCGAAACCTACATGCTTCAAATAGATTACAACGACTTTTTAGCTTTTCGATATGCAAAAAAAGAAGAGGCAATTCAGAATTTGAAAGATTTGTCTAAAAAAGGGCTTACGGTCTATCAGGAAGCGAGGGTGAAATTAAAACTGGCAGATGTCCTCGTTTTTGATGAAAAATTTAACGAAGCCCTTATCTATTATTCCCAAGTGCAAAACAAGGTTCAAAACGATATTTTGGCGCAAGAAGCACGCTTTAAAGTGGCTCGAACCAGTTATTTTAAAGGAGATTTTGAATGGGCTCAAGTACAACTCGACGTATTAAAAAAGTCGGCATCACAACTTATCGCAAACGACGCCATGCAGCTTAGCTTAATGATTAGAGATAACTCTTTGGAAGATTCCACTCAAACGGCTTTAAGGAAATTTGCAACAGCCGATTTAAGATCACTTCAGAATAAAAATGTAGAAGCCATCACCCTTTTAAAAGATATTTTAACCAACCATAAAGGCGAAGCAATAGAAGACGAAGCATTGCTTAAAATGGGAATGATTTATGAAAAGCTAAATCAATTTGAAAATGCCGAAGCACAATACACAAAACTTATTGAGTTTTATAAAGAAGATATTCTCGCAGATGATGCGCATTATAAATTGGCAAAATTATACGAAACTCAGTTAGGGCAGCCAGAAAAAGCAAAGCAACTGTATGAGCAAATTATCTTTAATTTTGAAGACAGTATTTACTTTGTCGAAGCTCGAAAACGCTATCGCATGCTTCGCGGGGATGAAATAAACTAACCTATGTACATTTACAACGTTACCATTAACATTGAGGAAACGATTCACGACAAGTGGCTTCATTGGATGAAAGAAGAGCACATTCCTGCCATGTTAGCCACAGGAAAATTCCATAAAGCCTTAATGACTCGAGTGCAAGTGGAGGAAGAAATGGGCGGGATTACCTATTCTGTTCAATACAGAACCGACAGTAAAGAAACGCTTCAAAAATACTATAAAGAAGATGCCGAAACCCTCCGGGCGCAAAGCAAACCCTTTGAAGGAAAATTCATCGCTTTTAGAACCGAATTGGAAATAATAAGCGAGCATTGATGAAACCTGTTAGAGCCAAAAAACACTTAGGGCAACACTTTTTACACGACGAACATATCGCCGAAAAAATAGGTAACACGCTTACCCTAAAAAATTACGATAAAGTGCTTGAAATTGGCCCTGGAATGGGTGTTTTAACTAAGTATTTAATAGCAAAGCCCATCGAATTAATTGCCATGGATTTAGACAGGGATTCCATTCAATACTTAAACGAAAATTACCCAAATAAAAATTTGACCATCCTCGAAGCCGATTTTTTAAAGTATGATATTGCATCACTTTTTGGGAATTCTCAATTTGCCATTACTGGAAATTTCCCCTACAACATTTCTTCACAAATTGTATTTAAAACGCTGGAGTGGCGCCATCGAATTCCCGAATTTACCGGAATGTTTCAAAAAGAAGTGGCACAGCGTATTTGTGAAAAAAAAGGAAGTAAAACTTACGGAATTCTTTCGGTGTTAGTACAAGCTTTTTACGATGCAGAGTATTTATTTACAGTAAAACCAGGCGTTTTTAATCCGCCGCCAAAAGTAGATAGCGGTGTCTTACGGTTAACTCGAAAAGAGAATTATCAACTGCCTTGTGATGAAAGATTGTTTTTCAAAACGGTAAAAACAGCTTTTCAACAACGCCGTAAAACCCTTAGAAATAGCTTAAAAACATTCACACTCCCCGAAAAACTAAAAGAAGATGCTATCTTTGCGCAACGACCCGAACAACTTTCGGTTCAAGAATTTATAGCGCTCACTCAAAAACTCGAGAGTCATGGCATTTCTTCTAACATCTGAATTTGTTGAGCATATTGAGCAACTCATTGCTCAAAAGGACGGTCATGCCTTAAAAGAATTATTTGTCGATTTTCACTTTGCCGATATTGCCGAAATTCTTGAAGAACTCGACAGTGATGACGCAACGTATCTTATAAAATTACTGGAAAGTGAAATAACTTCCGAAGCACTTATGGAAGTGGATGAAGATGTCCGCGAAAAAATTCTGGATCGTCTGTCCCCCAAAGAAATTGCTCAAGAGCTTGCCGAAATGGATACCGATGATGCAGCAGATGTTGTTTCAGAATTGGATGAAGACATAAAGCAAAAAGTAATTTCGAAAATAAAAGATGAGGAACACGCAGCAGATATTGTAGAGTTACTAAATTACGATGAGGATACTGCTGGAGGGTTAATGGCAAAAGAATTGGTGAAAGTTAAGGAAACTTGGACCACCGCTGGGTGTGTTAGAGAAATGCGCCGTCAAGCAAAAAATGTAACCCGTGTACATTCTATTTACGTGGTTGACAAAGAGAACAAGCTAAAAGGAAGGCTCTCCTTAAAAGATCTTTTAACTGCACCAGAAAAAGCTCGAATTAGTGATGTGTATATTCCTAAAGTAGATTATGTAACGGTCCATACCGAAGGGGATGAAGTTGCGCGAATTATGCAACGATACGATTTGGAAGCGATTCCTGTGGTTGACGATTATGGTGTTTTAGTAGGACGCATTACTATTGATGACATTGTAGATTTTATTAAAGACGAAGCCGAAAAAGATTACCAAATGGCGGCTGGTATCTCTAGTGATGTTGAAGCAGATGATAGTATCTGGTTACTTACAAGAGCAAGACTTCCCTGGTTAGTCTTAGGCCTGTTTGGCGGTCTAGGAAGTGTTTATATTATGAAGGGTTTTGACGAAGCCATTAGTAACTACATTGAGCTTTTCTTTTTTACCCCTTTAATTGCTGCAATGGCAGGTAATGTGGGCGTACAGTCCAGTGCAATTATTGTACAAGGTTTGGCAAATGACAATGTAAAAGGTAGTCTTTTTAATAGATTGGTTAAAGAGGTTGGACTGGCATTAATTAATGGAATTGCTTTAGGTGTTTTAGTCATTTTATTTGGTTATATCGCAGGACTTGATCAACGGGTGGCCTTTACTATTGCCATTTCGATGCTTTCTGTTATTATTGTTGCTGCCTTGGTGGGAACCTTTGTACCCATTATTCTCAATAAAAGAGGCATTGACCCCGCTATAGCCACAGGACCATTTATTACAACGAGCAATGACATCTTCGGAATATTTCTTTTCTTCTATCTTTCAAAACTAATTTTAGGTTTTTAGTCTTTCTTTATAATTTCGTTACCCCGAAAATTTGTACTTTGTTTTCAGAAATAAATAGGATGAAAACAATTAATATTTCAGAAAAATTTACCAAGTTTTCAGAGCATTGGTCTCCCCACCAAATTGCCCTTGTAGATAATATGCAAGTACTTCTTGCAAAAATTAAAGGGGATTTTGTTTGGCATAAGCACGATAAGGAAGATGAATTATTTTTTGTTCAGAAAGGCACACTGGAAATGCATTTTAGAGATGGTGTTGAAATTCTGAAAGAAGGTGAAGTCATTGTCGTTCCCAAAGGTGTGGAACATTGCCCAAAAACACAAAACGGAGAAGAAGTACATGTGCTGTTATTCGAAAAAATTTCTACAAAACACACAGGTAATATTACAACTGAAAAAACAAAAACAACCTATCCCAAAATCTAACAATGAAAATCCTTCACCTCGATAAAAACCATCCCTTACTTATTGAAGAGCTCAAAAAAGCTGGGTTTAAAAATGCAGAAGATTACACTTCTTCAAAAGAGGAAATCGAGAAGATTATTCATCAATATGAAGGTATTGTGATTAGAAGTCGTTTTAAAATTGACAAACCGTTTCTCGAAGCTGCTAAAAAGTTAAAATTTATTGCCAGAGTTGGCGCAGGACTTGAAAGCATTGACGAAGCCTATGCTGAAGAAAAAAACATACGCCTTATTGCAGCTCCCGAAGGCAACCGAAATGCTGTGGGGGAACACACCTTAGGCATGCTACTTTCACTATTCAATAATTTGAATACAGCAGATAAAGAAGTAAAAAACGGAATCTGGAGTCGTGAGAGCAATCGGGGGGTTGAATTGGATGGAAAAACGGTGGGTCTCATTGGTTACGGAAATATGGGAAAAGCCTTTGCCAAAAAACTAAAGGGTTTCGATTGTACCGTGCTTTGTTATGACATTTTAGAGGACGTTGGCGATGCAAATGCTACGCAAGTAAGTCTTCAAACAGTATTTGACATGGCAGATGTATTCAGCTTACACACCCCGTGGACACCTTTAACCGATAAAATGGTTGATGCCAAATTTATTTCAAAATTTAAAAAGCCTTTTTGGTTTTTGAATACCGCACGTGGCAAAAGTGTGGTGACCAAAGATCTTGTTTCGGCTTTAAAAAGCGGAAAAATTTTAGGCGCAGGGTTGGATGTTTTGGAATACGAAAAACTGTCTTTTGAATCGTTATTTACTTCAGAAATGCCTAAAACTCTCGAAGAACTAATTAAAATGGACAATGTTATCCTAACGCCACACGTTGCGGGTTGGACCAAGGAAAGCAAAGAAAAGTTAGCACAGACTATCGTTGAAAAGATACTGGGAGAATTTTCATAAATTTAGAATGACAAACACCAACCCATGCAATACAAAGCCAATACTCCCGAAGAATACATTGCTCAAATTCCAGAAGAACGAAAAGAACCTCTAAAAAAACTTCGGAAAGTGATTTTAGATAATTTACCAAAAGGGTTTGAAGAGTCTATACAATATGGGATGATTGGCTATGTTGTTCCTCATTCTATTTATCCCGATGGATACCATTGTGATCCTAAAATTCCGCTCCCATTTATGAATATAGCTTCCCAAAAAAACTTTATTGCTGTGTATAGTTCAAGTTTATATGCGCAAAAAGAGTTTTACGATTGGTTTGTGGCAGAATATCCAAAGTATAGCAAAAGGAAACTTGATATGGGAAAAAGTTGTGTGAGGTTTAAAAAAGTAGAAGATATTCCTTATGAATTAATAGGCGAATTAGCTTCAAAAATGACTGTTAACGAGTGGATTTCATTGTATGAATCTGCCATAAAAAAGAAATAACACGTTTAAAAATAGATTGCAGGGAGAGATTCCTGCCTTCACAGGAAATTATGAAAAACAGAGTTACAGGAATTGGCGGATTATTTTTTAAAACAAAAGATCCAAAAGCCACAAAAGAGTGGTACAAGAAACATTTAGGTTTTCCCACAGATGATTGGGGTTGTACCTTTTGGTGGAAAGACAAAGAAGGGAATGACTGCTCCACACAATGGAGCCCATTTCCAGAAGACACAAAATATTATGCGCCTTCAAAAAAAGAATTTATGTTCAACTATCGCGTGGAGAACTTGGTAGAGTTGCTCAAAATTCTAAAAAAAGAAGGCGTTACTATTGTTGGCGAAATGAAGGAATACGACTATGGAAAGTTTGGATGGATTATGGATAATGATGGAAATAAAATTGAACTCTGGGAACCTAAAGACGCCGCTTTTCAGTAAAAAATAGCACTTATTAAAACTAATGGAATTCTGGTAGTCAGGGTTTTAAAAAAATTAGTACTTTTAATTATTCAACTTTAACCAATTAAAATTATGTCTGAAGAAAACAAAGAAAACTTAGGCGATGAAATGAAAGATACCGCCAAAGAAATAAAAGACGAGGCTAAAAGCACCGCAAGTGAGTTTAAAGAAGGATGGAACGAAGCCACTAAAAGTGGTGAAAATAAAAAACTTGTAGCTGGGCTTTTAGGAATATTTTTAGGAGCTTTTGGAGTTCATAAATTTATTTTAGGATATCAAAAAGAAGGATTTATCCTTTTGGGAGGTACCCTTTTAGGAATTGCAACCTCTTGTATTGTTATTGGTGTTTTTATCTATATGGCAACTGGAGTTATAGGATTAATTGAGGGTATTATTTACCTCACAAAAAGCGACGAAGAGTTTTATCAAACGTACCAAGTCAATAAAAAACCTTGGTTCTAAAACAATAAAAAGCTTTCAAAAAAACACTGAAAGCTTTTTTTATATCGTTTATTATCGCAATATTGCATTATTAAAATTATAAAACCATGGGCGTTTCAAAAAGATATTTACACTCTATTCAAGTAAATCAGTTGGCGGATATGGCTAAGGTATTATCCCACCCTGCACGGATTTCAATTTTAAATTATATTGGTGATTGTGATGGTTGCCTATGCAAAGACATTTCAGAAAAAATTAAACTCTCTCAGCCAACTACCTCACAACACCTTCAGGTGATTAAAAAATCTGGATTGCTAAAAAGCAAATTTAGTGGAAAAAGTCAATATTATACCATTAATAAAGATAAACTCACGGCATTAAAAGACCTCTTTCACGATTTTTTTGAAAGTACCGAACAAAAGTGCACCTAACTAGTGGAGATTATACCATTACATAAAGAGCATTACCCTGCCGTAGCAGAAATCTATGCCAATGGAATGGACACTGGCATTGCCACATTTGAAACGAAAGTGCCCAGCTGGGAGCAGTTCAACAATAAATTTTTACCTACTTGTCGATTTGTTGCTATTGAAAATGACGCTGTTGCTGGGTGGTGTACGTTGAGTGCCATTTCAAAAAGAGAAGTCTATAAGGGCGTTGCCGAAACCACCATTTATGTTTCAGAAAAACATCAAGGAAAAGGAATAGGGAAAACGCTGCTTAATCATTTAGTCAATGAGAGCGAAAAGGCTGGATTCTGGACATTGCAGGCTCGTATTTTTCCACAGAATAAAGCAAGTATACAATTACATAAATCCGTTGGTTTTAGGGTAATAGGAACCAAAGAAAAAATTGGTCAACGATTTGGCGTATGGCACGACAACGTTGAATTAGAACGACGAAGCAAAAAAGTATATTACATAAAAACCCTTTTAGTCCTTTGCACTGGAAACAGTTGCCGAAGCCAAATGGCTCACGGCTATTTAAAAGAATTTGGAAAAGATAAAATTCAGGTTTTTAGCGCAGGAATAGAAACCCACGGATTAAATCCTGGAGCAGTTTCTATTATGGCAGAAGATGGTATTGATATTTCGAATCATACCTCAAATCATGTAGATGAATACCACGGAATTAATTGGGATTTTATCATTACGGTTTGTGAACATACCAACGAAAACTGTCCCTTTATCCCAGCACCCAATGCCAAAAGATTGCATCATAATTTTTTCGATCCTTCAAAAGTAGATGGTACTGCCGAAGAAAAACATGTGGCCTTTGAAAAGACCAGAAATGAAATAAAAGAGTATTGTCTTGAATTTCTATCCAATTATGCCTAAGAATTCATTATTGAAAATAAAAATTCCTAAATTCTTTTTAAGTCATTTATTTTCATACATTTATCATAACTAATTAACCAAATTATTATTTATTAATCTATTTTCTATAAAATAGATTCAAAAGTGAGTAACATATTTTTACTTACTAAATCGATTGTTTGACAAATCGATAACATATTTTGGTTAAAAAGGATATTTAGTGTTTCAGCATATCAAATCCTTACCAAAATGAATCTAAAGCATTCTGTACTTATTGGGCTTTTGATTACTGTAATTGCCCTTATCACCTGGGAAATTTATTGGCGAAATCAAGGATTTACTCCCACATTAGATGATAATGAAGCCCTTTGGGCAGTTCAAAGAGCAAAAGTTGATAATTTATCAAAAGAAGATGTAGTCTTGGTGGGATCCTCAAGAGTACATTTTGATATCCAGCTGGATGAATGGGAAAAGAAGATGGGCGAAAAACCTATTCAACTAGCTGCTGGGGGCTGTTCCCCTTTGCCTGTTTTTCATGATATTGTAAATAACTCTAGTTTTAACGGAACTATTCTAGTTGGGGTTACTCCCGGCTTATTTTTTTCCACTACATTTCCAAAAGCACAGCCATGGGCTTGGCCCCAGGCTAGAGTTGATTATTTTCATAATAGAACCTATGCCCAACAATTAAATCACTTTTTTTCACTTCCATTGCAAAACAGCTTTACATTTATTAGTGAAACTGAAGGGGTGGATGGCATTAATTTGAAAGAATTATTAATGAAAGTCCATATTAATGACCGAGTCGTTGACCCTATGCCCCCGTTTCACACCTTTGAAGAGATTAGATTGGATAGAAATGTGCGTATGCTAAAGCGAATGGAAACAGATACCGCCTTTGCCAATACAGTAAAAAGGGTTTGGAAATTTTTTATGTCTGGTGAGGGTCCTCCTCCAGATAAGAAAGCCACCATGAGTTTCTTTCTTAGTGATTTAGAGAAGTTTAAGGCACGAGGAGGTAAGGTAATTTTATTACGTTGCCCATCAGACGGCTATTTAAGGGATTTTGAAAACAATGTAACTCCTAGAGCTACTTTTTGGGATGAATTAGTTCAGAAAGCAAATGTCCCTGCCTATCACTTTGAAGACTATACACAATTACAAAATTTAACGATCCCCGAGTGGTCCCACCTAACAGCTGACGATGCCGATATTTTTACTAATGAGTTTCTTGATATTTTAATTAAAGACCAAGTATTAAATCCATCTAAATCGAACTAATTATGTTATTCAACTCCATAAGTTTCATAGTTTTTTTGATTATTGTTTTAGCGCTTTATTATGCCCCTATCCTCAATTGGGTGGCTAAAAAAAGGATGCTCCTGTTTTCAAGTTATGTCTTTTATGGTTTATGGAATCCCCCATTAGTAATATTGCTTTGGATTTCGACCCTCGTAGATTGGACAGCAGGAAAAAAGTTAGCCATTGAAACAAATAACAGAAAAAGAAAGCTTTGGTTACTGCTAAGTATGTTTGTAAATCTAGGGTTTCTTGGGTTTTTTAAATACGGGAATTTCCTGCTTGAAAATTTTACGGCCTTATTGAATACCATAGGAATTGAATTCCAAGCAAGGCCTATGGACATTATTCTTCCTATGGGAATATCGTTTTACACATTCCAAACCATGTCTTATACTATCGATATGTACCACAAACGTACCGAACGAGCTAGGACGTTTTTAGATTTTGCGTTGTATGTTACCTTTTTTCCGCAATTAGTAGCAGGTCCCATTGTGAGAGCACAAGATTTAATTTCACAATTTTATGAAGCAAAGAAAGCAACCATAAATCAATTTCTTTGGGGGGTGTTTTTATTAACTATAGGACTCTTTCAAAAAGTAGTATTGGCAGATACGTTACTTTCCAATACTGCAGACGATGTGTACGGCGCAGGTAAAGTTCTCCACGGTTTAGATGCGTGGACGGGCACATTAGCCTTTTCGGGTCAAATCTTTTTTGATTTTGCAGGGTATTCTACTTGTGCTATAGGAATAGCATTAATGCTAGGAATCATATTACCCGATAACTTTAGGTATCCCTATGCTGCCATTGGATTTTCAGATTTATGGCGACGTTGGCACATTTCATTATCTACTTGGTTACGTGACTATTTATACATTCCCTTAGGAGGAAATAAGCATGGGATTATTAGAATGTATGTGGCGTTAATGGTCACTATGCTTCTAGGAGGCTTATGGCACGGTGCCGCTTGGACATTTGTTGTTTGGGGAGCCTTACACGGAATTTATTTAGTTGTAGAACGATTATTAAGAAGTAAAATTCATATTAAAATTAATGCCTTTAATGGTGTTTTTCTTGCCTTACTTACCTACACACTTGTTAATTTTACTTGGGTATTTTTTAGAGCTAGAGAGTTTTCAACAGCAAAAAATATGATTGCTTCTATGTTATTTATTAATGATGGAGGCGAGAAAATTGTCCCTTCATTCGATATCCTTAAAGTTTTTGTGCTAATAACCTTATTATTTATTTGTCATTGGATGATGCGCAATACTTCTATGAAAGAAGTGTCATTAAAAACCCCTGCTTGGGTATTAGGTGTGGTTTGGGGAATTATGTTGTTCCTCATTGCTATTTCACAGGGAAGTGGCGAACAGTTTATCTACTTTCAATTTTAAAATTAGAATTAAACTGTAAAAAACTTTAACTTTATAGAAACCAATCTATAATATTCAATGGCACTTTTCACTAAAATCCTCATTGGCATTATTGCCTTTCTTCATCTATATTTTTTTTATTTTGAAACGTTTGCTTGGACAAGTAAGGGTCCAAAAATATTTCGGAGTTTCCCTAAAGACTTATTCTCAAAGACAAAATCCATGATGGCAAACCAAGGGTTGTATAATGGATTCTTGGCAGCAGGCTTGATTTGGACTTTCTTTATTGAAAATGAAGCTTGGCAAAACAACATAGCCTTATTCTTTTTAAACTGTATTATCATTGCTGGTATTGTAGGTGCCTACACAGTTTCAAAGAAAATTTTTTGGATACAAGCATTTCCCGCCATTATTGCAGCTGGTTTTCTACTATTTCCTTTGTAACGGTCATTTCGTAACAAAATAATACTTATGGACACTCATTAGTTTACACCTCTAATTTTCATATATTTAGAGGAACTAAACTAACCTCCATGATTAAATTCTTCCGCAGGATAAGGCAACGCCTTGTATCTGAAAATAAGGTTTCAAAATACGTACTCTATGCTATAGGAGAAATCATACTAGTTGTCATTGGTATTCTCATTGCCCTGCAGATTAATAATGCCAACGAAGTAAGAAAAGAAAGAGCCAAGGAGATTCATTATTTAAAAAACATTAAAACCGATTTAATACTTAATATTAAAAACATTGAAACAGTTATAGATACTCGTGCTACCAAAATTGAATCTGCAAATACGGTTTTAGAATATTTTGAAGGTAAACCCCTAGAAGACCTAGATCATTTTAACCATAATTCTTTGAATGTCTATGTCTTTCACAAATTTTACCAAATTAATAATACCTTTCAAGAATTAACCAATTCTGGTAATCTGGCTTTATTTTCAAACGATTCCATAAAAAATAATTTGCTCAACTTAGATGCCCTTTACAAAGAATTAAAAGGAGAAGAAGAGCATTATAATTTCGATGGACAAGAATTATTGTATAAACCCTTGTACAAGACTGTAGATTTAAATCCTGTTTTAAAAAAGTTTGCCTATGATGTAAGTAAAGGTCAAACAGGAGAAAATGTTGACCTTCCTAAATCTGGATTTGAAAATATTTTAAAGGATTTAAGCCATAAAAATGGTTTTGTTATGGCTGTATACGAGCTAACCGTAATGAATGGCCAGCTAGAGAGAATGAAAGTAATGTCCAACGATCTCATTCGATTAATTGATAAAGAATTAACTATAAACTAAACCAACCAAATTATGAAAACAACTATTAAATTATTTTTTGTTACAGCACTTGTAATGGTGACTGCCTGCTCCAATCCTAACAAACAAGTAGAAGACAATATTGCCAAGTATACTACTGTTTGGGATGAAATTATCAATGACGGAAAGTTGGATCTTATTAACGATACAAATTTCGATTCTCAAATTACCCTCATCACTAGCCCAGAAAATGTTGTGGGTATCGATGCTTTTAAAGCCTATTATTCAAATTTTACAACAGGTTTTTCAAATCCCGAATTTTCCATTGTCGATATTTTTGGACAAGGAGACAAACTTGTAAAACATTGGAAATTTAAAGGAACCCACAGTGGTGATTTCTTCGGAATTCCCGCAACTGGCAAAACAATAGATATAGAAGGAACCACTATTGCCGTTATGAAAGATGGCAAGATTGCTCAAGAACAGGATTTTATGGATAATTTGTCTTTTATGTCTCAATTGGGTATTGACCCTTTGCTTAATGCAGATAATGTTGCAACAGTTTTAGGGTTATATGACAATTTCGGTAAAGGAGATGTACCTGCTGTGTTAGCTGCATTAGACGAAAAAGTGGAGTGGAATGAGGCAGAAGGAAATGCACTTGCAGACAAAAACCCTTACATTGGTCCAGATGCCGTTTTAAACGGTGTTTTTACACGTGTATTGGAGGGTTTTCCTAATTTCACTTTAAACAATATTGTACTTCACAATATGGAAAACAATCAAGTTTTGGCTACACTGCGTTATAAAGGAACAAATAAAAGTACTGGAAAGGATCTTAATGCTCAAGCAGCACATTTATGGACTTTAAAAGACGGAAAAATAATTGCTTTCCAACAGTATGTAGACACTAAGCAACTAAATGACATAGGGAGAAAGTAAAGTATTCATTAGGGCTTCAGCTAAGGTATAATAATTCATTTAGTTGAAGTCCTTTTTATTATTTTTAATCATGATCAAATTCTTCCGCCATATCCGACAACGGCTCCTTTCCGAGAATAAATTCTCGAAATATATGCTCTACGCCATTGGGGAAATTATTCTCGTGGTTATTGGGATTTTAATTGCGTTGCAGATTAATACTTGGAACGATTTCAGGAAAAAAAACAATCTCAAGGCTAATTATATAGAATCTTTAAAAAGGGATTTATCTGCTGATGTTATTTATTTTAAAACGCAAATTATAGCGGATAGCATCGATTTAGCAAAGATGTTCTCATTTTCAAAAAGATTATCAAATTCATTAACAACAAAGGACACGTTAATCCAAATTGCACGATTTGAATTTTTACCATTTACAGATATCAACAATGAGCTAAATATGTCAACTTACAATTCGTTGATTTCCACGGGAAATATTGATGTTTTTGATAGAAAAACAACTGAGTCTTTATTAAAATTCAATAATCTACAATTAAACGCAAATAGTATGATTGATAGAAATGATGAACTGTATTTTAATTCTGTGGTTGTCTATAGAAACAAATACCCCTTTAATAGTGAAAGAAATGGCATTAATGGTCATTTTATGGATTCATTTTGGACTTCTATTGATGAAAATAATCTCAAATCTGATTTTAATGGAATTCTCACTGCGAAAATATCAATGCTCGACAACTCCATTCTCGGCAAAAAGGCATTGCTAATTAAAACCGAAGAAATGTTAAACACCTTAAATGTCAATTTTGATTAAATTTTTCCGAAAAATCCGTCAACGGCTCCTTTCCGAGAATAAATTCTCGAAATATATGCTCTACGCCATTGGGGAAATTATCCTTGTGGTTATTGGAATTTTAATTGCACTCCAAATTAATAATTGGAATGAGCGAAGAAAAGAACGCACCGTAGAAGTAAATTTTCTGAAAAATCTTCGTGCCGATTTGATAAGTGAAATTGACAACAATCAGTTTTTTGCCAAGTACCGTTTTGAAAAAGCAGCAGCAAGCAGTGCGCTCCTTAACGGAAAGGAACCCAATACTATTGAAGATGTTCAAGCCTATACAGATACTTACGAGAGTGTTTTTGTGTGGCAAATTTTTGTCCCTAATAACAATACTTTTAAAGAATTATTGAGCTCTGGAAATCTTAGTTTTATTAAAAATGATGCTATTAAAAATGGGCTGTTAGAATTAGACAAAAGGTATGTGGCCATTGCCTCTGGGGAAGAACACATGCGTAGGGAATACGAGGACTATTTGTACGACCCACATATGCAAAACATTAGAGCGCTTGGCTTTTTCAATTTAAATAAGCCTGCCTATGGATTTCCCGAAAGGCTATCCGCTAAAGACATAGATCCTTCCCAATTTGAAGAATTAATAAACGATGCCAAATGGCAGCACAACAACGATAAATTTAAAAACGGACTACGCCTCTCGTTTATGAATAATGGATACTTGGCAGGAATTCACAAAGATTTGGTTCAATACATTGAAAAATTAATTGCTTTAATTGACGAAGAAATCTCAAAAGGATAAAAACAATAAAAACTAACTAACCTTTTAAACCACCCAATTATGAAAAAACTAACGCTAACTACGCTTTTAATTACATTAATTTTCACCATTTCAAGCTGTGAACAAAAGGAAAAAGAAACGGTCAAAGAAGTTGAAAAAGAAGTTGTCATTGAAGCCGAAAAACCCGAATATTTTTCACTTAGACCCGAAGTTGAAAAAGCCTACGGATATTCCCACGCCGTTAAAATAGGGAATAGCATTAAAGTTTCTGGTGCTGTAAGTATGGACGATGAAGGCAATCCCACTGCGGTAGGTGATTTAGCACAACAAATGAAAAACTGTTATACAGATTTGGAAAAAGTTTTAAAACACTATGGATGTACTTTTGACGATGTAGTGGTAGAAAATATTTTCACTACCAATATGCCATTGTTTCTTGAAAACGCTGGCTACAGAGGTGAGATTTATAAAAACCATTTCCCAACCGGTTCGTGGCTTGGAGTAAAAGAATTAGCAATCCCCGAATTTATGATTGAAATAGAATTAGAAGTTCATAAAACTAATTAAACACTTTTCATTTCAATAAAATTTAGTTTTACTAATGATAAAATTTTTCCGAAAAATCCGTAAAAACCTACTCAACGAAGGTAAAACCAGCAAGTACTTAAAATACGCCATTGGGGAAATTGTATTAGTTGTCATCGGGATTTTGATTGCTTTATCCATTAATAATTGGAACGTAGAGAAAATTGAAAAATCAAATGAATTAAAGTATTACAAGAATATAAAAAGACAATTAAATGAAGATGAAAATGCAATTAATGCAAACATTGATTACAACAATCTTTATTTAAAACAATTTAATCAAGCAATAAAGATTATAGAGCAGGATGACAGAAACATTGTAGATAGTTTGGTTAGTATTAGCGTAAATTTATTAGAATTTTCAGACTTTCACCGCCAAAGCAATATTTACGAAACTATGGTGAATAGTGGAGAAATTAAACTTTTAAAAAATCAACAAATTATCGAAGCGCTTCAGCAATTAGAAGAGAAATATATCTTCATTAACAAATTAGAGGACACGCATTCTCAAGCAGTAATTAAATTTGTTGTACCCAATATCATTAGTTCTTTAAAAGTATCTTCAATGAAAGCTGAAAATATTGAAAAACTATACTCTTATGAATTTCAAAACCTCTTTGTGTTAGTAGCCGATTTAATGGTAGAAAAAAATGAAGCCTATGAGAATATAGTTTTTAGAATAAACAGTATTGACAATTTGCTTGACAATGAAATAGAGAAAATTGAAAAATAACATGATAAAATTCTTTCGAAAAATCCGTCAACGCTTAATTAACGAAAACCGCATTAGCAAATACTTGCTCTACGCCATAGGCGAAATTATTCTTGTAGTTATAGGAATTTTAATTGCGCTTCAGATTAATAACTGGAATGAAAACCGAAAATCTGCAAAGCAAGAAAATCTCTATTTAAAAAGGCTGCTTTCTGAAAATAAAGAGGACATAAACACCTTCAATAGTAATATTGCTGATTTAAAAAAAGGAATTGAAACCATAGAAAACCTTTCAAACGCCTTGAACACTAATGGAACAAGCGAACAAGAACTTATTGCTGCTGCCAATGATTTTTTTGGCTACGGAAGTATATATCCCATTTTTACATCTTCAACCTCAACGTTCGACGATCTTTCAAGTACAGGGAATTTAAAGGATATTAAAAACTCTGAATTACGCGACCAATTGGTAAAACATTATGCAAAGCACAAACAGGTCGCAGAATGGATTAGGATTGGCACAGAGTGGGCGCTACCCAATGACGCTCCATTTACCTATAACAATAGTATTATGAGATTTGAGCCTGCTTCAGCTTTTTTGTTTGGGGAACAAAATCAACTTGAATTGGCTAATCATCTAAGGCAGAAGAAAATAGAATACATTAACAATGCTGCAGTGCACTATTGGATTAACCAAGATGCAATTTATAAGTTAGAAATTTTGATAAATGACACCAATAAAATAATAGACTTAATAAACAAAGAATTAAAAAACTAGATAAAGCTTACCTATGATCAAATTCTTCCGCCATATTCGCCAATCCCTGATAAACCAGAACAGAACCAAAAAATATCTGCTCTACGCCATTGGCGAAATTATCCTGGTGGTTATAGGGATTTTAATTGCGCTACAGATTAACAATTGGAATGAGAATAAAAAAAATGATCAACAAGAACAACTTATACTAAAACAGTTATTGGCAGAATATGAAAGTAATTTGCAGCAAATAGAAAGTAAAATTAGCCTTAGAAATGATGTTATTAAATCTTGTATTTCACTTTTAAATTATATTCATAAACGTCCTCAAAATATCACATCAGATAGTATAGATTATCATCTTTCCCGTGCGACTATGAGACCTACCTTTGATCCTCAGTTAGGTGTAAGTAATGAGTTGATTAATGCCGGTAAACTATATTTAATAGATAACACAACTTTACGAAACAGAATATCTTCATATTCGAGTTTTTTAAAAGAACTCAATGAAGAAGAGTTGAACATTTTTAGGTTTACTGAAGAAGAATTTTACGCTTTTTTAATTGACCAATATCAAATAGGTGGCTTTACTACTCAATTTTTATTTGATGAAGAACTAAGGTCTAGATTTACGATAGGTGAAAGTCTTAGTGATTTTTCAGAGTTAAAAAATTTAGTGCCAAAGGCTAATTTCGAAAATCTTTTAAACCACCCAAACTTCGAAGATCACATCACTCGCTTACTTGGAATGACACCCTACACTAACGAACAGTCCATTGGGGTTAGAAATAAAACCCAAGAAATAATAGATTTAATTAATTCGGAAACAGCTAAAAACCAATGATAAAATTTTTCCGCCATATCCGTCAACGTCTCCTTTCTGAAAATAAATTCAGCAAGTATATACTATATGCCATTGGGGAAATCATCCTTGTTGTGATTGGGATATTGATTGCACTTTATGTCAATGAATGGAACCAAAAGAGATTGTTGAAACACGAAGAGCAAAAATCTCTCAAATTCCTACATGCAGAATTTGAAGGTAATCTTCAAAAGTTCGATTATAAATATAATTTACAAAAAGTACGTAAGAACGCCATTCATAAAATATTATTTGAAGATTTATCAGATATACAAATTTCTGACTTAGACTCACTTTACAAAATGTCATTCTATAGTTGGACATTTGTTCCCTCATTTAGCACTTATAACTCTCTAGTTTCAACAGGGAAGCTCAACCTGTTCTCTAAAGATTCTTTAAAAATTAGACTATCTGGATTTAAGGATATGGTTGTTGATTTTCAAGATGAGGAAGTTAATTTATGGCACCATTCACGCGACCATTTGATACCACATGAAATGTATAGTTCAGAAATCTTATCGGAGACAAAATTCAATTTACGGTCAAGAACAAAAGACGAAGAGATAGCTGATAAGGAACTTTATCTTGCTCAGTTTCAAGATTCGGAATATAGAAATCGCCTAACAGTAACTTTACTTTATCTCGATTTAATATTTAATGAAGGTGAAGCAATAAGAAATGAGATGGTTGAATTGATAGAAATGATCAATGAAGAGTTAGATTAACTTAAAAGATAGTACACAGATAACCCATTATGATAAAATTCTTCCGTAAAATACGCCAACGACTCCTTACTGAAAATAAATTCAGTAAATACTTGCTCTATGCCATAGGCGAAATTATCCTAGTTGTCATTGGAATTTTAATCGCTTTACAGATAAATAATTGGAATTCCAATCGTATGGATCGACTTAAAGAAAAGGAGATCCTAAGTTCTCTAAGTACAGATTTTCAAGAAACGAGGGTGAACTTGTTAGAAACCCTGCGAAAACAAAATAGGGTTGTTGACTATTGTAACAAACTGGTTAAAGAAATGCGGCGAGAGAATATGGAGATTTCCTTTGATAGTTTGGGAGAATACATGTATAGAGGTGCTTTTTCGTATTGGAGGATTGAACCCGTTAATGGAACCTACGATGCCCTAATAGGATCTGGCAACACGAACTTGATTAAAAATCAAGAACTTATCCAATTACTTGCTAAGTTTTCCGCAGAGGTGAAATTTGGTTTTGAGGATGAAACCATGGCAATAGATTTAACCAGTTCTTTAGTCGATGGCAGTAGCGCATATGCTTCAGCACTGTTCCCTAAAGTCCTACAATCGTATCTCGATTGGGAAAAACAATTTGATAGTGAGGAAGATAAAAAATTAATCATCGAAAAACACATGAATAATTACGAATTCCTTGGAACCCTAATTATGAAATACGGTTTAGAAAAAAATCGCTTAGATTATCAAAACAAAATTTTTGATCTCTCCGAAAATATTATTGCCCAGTTAGAAACCGAATTAGCTAAAACCAAATGATAAAATTCTTCCGTAAAATCAGACAACGATTACTCTCTGAAAATAAATTCAGTAAATATCTACTGTACGCCATTGGCGAAATTATCCTAGTGGTCATTGGGATTCTCATTGCACTCCAAATTAATAACTGGAATGAAGTCCGAAATGAAAAAATAGTAGAATTGGGATATATGCAAAATTTGCTTGAAGACTTACATAATGATATTGGGTTGTATGAAGATATTGAAAAAAAGAATCTTGTTATTTACAATCTTATTGATTCCATTATCCCCAATTTAAAGCACAAAGATAGAAGAGCAAATATGGATAACCTTTCTTTTTGGGTTAGGAGTGTAACCTTGGAATGGGAATTTATCCATCCGGTAACAAGGTCTTTCGAACAAATGAAATCGTCAGGACATTTAAGACTTATAAAGGACAAGGATGTTGCCAATGCAATTTCAAACTATTACAGTTCCCTCTCTGAATTCGATGGTTATAATGAAGCTTCTATGCTATGGGCCGCCGAATACGTTAAAGCAATAGGGAAAATTTTTGACGGCGAATTAATGTTAAAAATAATGAGAGAACGCAAAAAACAACAAGCAAAACCAGGCGACCTTCTCACAGAAGAACCTATTGTTATTAATGAACTTATCAATAGTCTACAATACTTTAACGGTGCGCTTTATCTCGGAGGAGCGGTGAGCAAACGGCAAAAAGAAAAAGCAGAAAACCTTGTAAAATTAATTGACACCAACTATCAATTGAGATGATTAAATTTTTTAGAAAAATCCGTCAACGTCTGTTAACTGAAAATAAGTTCAGCAAGTATATGCTGTATGCCATTGGAGAAATTATCTTGGTGGTGATTGGTATTTTAAT
Organism: Flavobacteriaceae bacterium; assembly: GCA_034670265.1. Taxonomy (GTDB): domain Bacteria; phylum Bacteroidota; class Bacteroidia; order Flavobacteriales; family Flavobacteriaceae; genus Halomarinibacterium. The sequence continues at coordinate 215,541 of JAXMNU010000005.1, forward strand.
TGCATTGCAAATCAACAATGCCAATGAAAATAGAAAACTAGACACACAGGAACAGAATTATCTTATCGCGCTACAAGAAGAATTTAGATATAATAAGGAACAGCTTGAAAAAGTGGTGTACAAAAACAACAGATACGGAGATGCAGCACTCGAAATCTTAAAACATACTGGACCAGATACCCCTCAAATAACTGAAGAAGAATTTTCAAAATTGTTTCTAAGAATGATAAATAGCGAAGTGCAATATAGACCGAGTAATGGTGTACTTGAGGAAATTATTAGTTCGGGTAAATTGGATATTTTCAAAAATCAAGAATTAAAAAAGCATTTATCCTCCTGGAGTGGTGTATTGTATAAAGTGCGTTTTCAGGAATCTGAGCTGGGCACCATGAGAATGCAGTTAATAGACCTTAGCCAAAAAAATATCAATACAAAAAAATTGTTCCTTCAGTCTTTTGATAACTTTATGGAAGTTACCCCTACAAAATTTACAACTTCTAATGTTAATTTATTACAATTGGAAGAATTTGAAAATCAAACAATGGCATTCTTTGCCACATCTCGTTATTCTAACTTAAATTATTATGCAGATCTTGGAGAAAAAATAGACGCTATTCTTCAACTTATAAAATCTGAAATTCAATGATTTATCGACTTTTTAATTTTTTAAATATCTGCTGCTTTATAATACTCACGGTTAGCTGTGAAAACAAGCCCAGTCTTCCAGACCCCCTCGAAGCCGGTTGGAAGGGTGCCTCGGTGTGCGAAGTACTTCAGGAAGATAGCACTATTAGGGTATTAAAATGCACCTTTCCTCCGGGTGTAGGACACGAACGCCATGAACACGTACCACATTTTGGATATACCCTAAAAGGGAGTACCTTTAAAATCACTGATGATTCTGGAACACGTGAAGTAAATGTTCCTACTGGATACGATTTTTATAAAGCGGAAACTTCTATTCACGAAGTGCAAAATGTTGGCGACAGCACCGCTGTATTTTTAATCGTGGAACCAAAATAGAAATTTTGAAGGATCAAACAATTTTATCAGTTAACAGCCTAATTTTCAGTTAATAAAAATTTTTTATTCTTTTTAATTTTTGAATCACTATTTTGTTACATTTGCGCGCTTGAAACAGAGCAAGACCCCTCTGTTCAAACCAAATAACAAAAAATAATTTTAAAAATGAAAAAAATAATTTTAGCTCTTGCCTCTGTAGCTGTTTTAGCTATCTCATGTGACAACAAATCCAAAGAATTGGATGAAAAATTCACAAAATTAATTAGCCAAACCGACAGCTTACAAACTGTTTCATCTGAGTTTCAAGCTACTCATGACAAAATCGTGACAATGCACAATTCCATGAAAGAAAAGATGAATACCATGAACCCCATAGACTCTACTTTAATGGCAACTATGGCAGAACACGAAGTAGTTTTCGCTAGTCAAACTGCGGTATTAGAAGGACAAAAGAACATGATGGCTGGTTATAGCGAGGTTGCATCTAAATTTGCTACGCTAACAGCAGAAGAGAAGGAAGCGCAAATCAATGCCATAATTGAGAACAATGCCAAAATAATCCAAGAAAATGAAAACCTAAAAAGTGGTTACGAAAAAATGATGATGATGCACGAGGAATTAATGGCAAAATTGAACGATACTACTGCAGTAAATACAGACGAAAAAAAATAATTAAAGCTAGTAGGCTTTATAAAAAGTAACCCAGGCAAGTCCTGGGTTTTTTATTTGTATTTTTACAATGATGAATCTTCAAAAATAGGATTGAATAATAAATAATAGCATAGATATTTTTTTTAATTATTGAACCGAAATAATGGAATATCAACTTGACCAAGCCATCGAAGTTTTAGAACGCACTCCTAAGGTGATGCAGGCGTTACTTTCTGGAATTTCTAAAGAATGGAGCTCGCAAAATGAAGGTCCCGATACTTGGAGTCCGTACGATGTTGTGGGCCATTTGGTTCACGGCGAAAAAACCGATTGGATGCCGCGTTTAGAAATTGTGTTAGGCACTTCGGAAAGAACCACCTTTGAACCCTACGACCGCTTTGCACAGTTTGAAATGAGTAAAGGGAAAAGCCTAGCTACCCTACTTTCAGAATTTGAAACCCTTCGGAAAGAAAATCTCAACACACTTCGCTCCAAAAATCTTTCAGAAAAAGATTTAACTCGAACAGCAATTCATCCTTCCTTAGGAACCATTACGTTAAAAAATATGTTAGCAGCTTGGGTGGTGCACGATTTGGGGCATATTGCACAAGTCTCCAGAGTGATGGCAAAACAATATAAAGATGAAATAGGTCCTTGGACAAAATATTTAACTATTGTAAAACACACTCCCAAAGAATGAAACTACCAAAAAACATGGGAAGCATCGATCGCACCCTCCGATTTATTATTGCGATCATAGCAATAACACTCTATTTCACGGGAACTGTAACTGGATTTTGGGGCATTGTCCTGTTATTATTTGCCGTTGCCACTACATTTACTGGAATAAGTGGATTTTGTCCTTTATATCCTATTTTTGGGTGGAATACGTGTGGAATGAACAAATAATCTTACCGTTTTGCCAAATAAAAGTATTACTCATTCTGATGTTGAAGCAGCCAATGATTTCCGGTATTTAGATGGGGACATTCCCGTTTTTTGCTTAAATACTCTATTAAAACTGGCTTTAGATTGAAAACCGCTTTCAAATGCAATCCCAAGAAGTGTATACTTTTCGTTATCACCACTTTGCAATCGTCTCTTAACTTCGGCTACACGATATTCATTAATAAAATTATAAAAACTTACATTTAAATGCTGGTTTAAGAGTTCTGACAATTTCTTATCGGAAATTCCCAATTTTCTGGAAAGGTCTAATAAACTTAAGGTGTCATTAAGATATATTTTTTCTTGTTCCAATAGCGTATGGAGCTTTTTCTTTAATTGGCGTATTTCCATTTCCGAAAGAGTATCCAATTGTCGAATTAGCTTTTGCTCCTTTAATTTTTCCTGAGTTTCATTAATAAGGGTTTCAGAAAACAGAAATTCTGGAAGTAAAATATTTGCTTGAAACATCCCTTTATATCCTAATACAAGGTAAAATGCAACAAATAAAAAAGCAATTATGGTTCCTATATTCCAAGAAATTACAGGGAAAATTAGCTCGTATATAGAAAACAAACTGTCTAAAAAAATAATAGCCATTAATCCAATAATTAAATATTCGGCCCACTTTAAATTTCCCTTTTCCAAGTTTGAATAACTTTCTTTATAAACCTTGTTAATTTGTCGAGCCAATCGCAATGAATACACCGCATATATCATAAAATAAATATTTTCAACCAGGTTAATGTAATCGGCAATGAAAAGGTAACTCTCGTGGTAAGTTCTAAAAATATTTGCCCCAAGGCTTAATGATACTGGCAATGAAACGAGTATCCAAAAAAGGTAAAAGGGAATTAAGTGTAAATAAAGCGAATTCAAAATCTTTTGCTTTTTTTGAACCAAAGATTTTATGTAGAATAAAAGGACAGGTCCCAATAAAAATCCAGCACCATTTCCAAACAAGATTGCAATAGCTCCTATGACTCGTAACCTATGTAAATAGCCATAATAATAAAGCAAAAAGAATACAGAACTTATAAAAAAAACAACGAGCAATTTTTTGGAAAACTGTGTTTTACTCTTAAGAATAAACACAATAAAAAGGCTTAGAATGGCCATTCCACCTATTAATACAAAATCTACAAACAAGCCCCATTTTTCCATACTGAAAAATAGAACAAATTTGTAGATTTACAATACAGGGCTCCCGATTGATTGCCCTATTCTTTTATTATTTTAAATGAATTATAGGTTCCTATTTTTAAAAAGTAAATTCCTGTTTGAAGACTTTCAATTTCAATGCTCTTATCACTAGAAAGAACTCCTGTTCTAAGTTGTTGACCTTGTATGCTAAAAATTGAATAGCTCTGGCCAACCACGTCGGTTTTAGCTTGAATAAAAACTTCTCTTTTGGCGGGATTTGGATAAAACTCAATATCCTCATAATTAAATACTGGAGTTCCTAAAAGTCCTGATGACATCTTAATTAAATAAGCATCTCTTAAATCTACTGCCGTAATTGTTTCTGTAACACCAGGCTCTGGGTTAATATCTATCCCCGATTGAAAATGAGCCGAAAGGTAAATATTGTCAGCTCCATCAATACCCATCCTGTGAGTATCTATAAAATCTGCTCCACCAAACTGAAAGGCAGATTCAAAATCACCATCATTCGATAATTTTAATAAAAATGCGTCCATGGCATTGGCAGATTCTTTTGTTAAAGAATATTCGAAAGTAGAGGAAGGATCAAAATCTACCGTTCCATCAAAGTATCCTGTCGAAAATACATTCCCATGTGAATCTAATGCAATGTCAAAAGTAAAAAACGGGCTTTCTCCTCCAATTTGATGTGCCCACAGAACTTTTCCTGATGGGTTTATTTTCATTATAAATCCATTATAGGAGACATCAGCAGTAAATACAAAATCTGAATTCCCTGAGGTTGGATTAAAATCTACAACACCACTAAAATATCCTCCTAAATAAGTATTGCCGTGTACGTCAGTCGCAATGGAGTTGCTAAGAGCTTCACCACCATCGGTATAAAAAACATTCATTAAAGACCCATCATTATTGATGTGTATGGTGAACCCCGAAAGATGAGCCGATGAGGTAATCCAGTACTCTTCCAAATCACGAGGGTCCAAATCTGCCGTTCCTGCAAATGAACCCGTAATAAATAAATCATTTTGAACCCCCATATTCATGTCTAAGCCTAAATCTAAATCTGATCCTCCAAATCGATTAGCAGCTATAAATGTTCCATTTTCATCTAATTGAAGAATGAATATGTCTGCAGAACCCATGGAAGTCAAAGTATATTCACCAGATCCAGGGTCAAAATCTGCAGGGTCATAAAAGTATCCTAAAACAACTATTTTTCCAGTTGAATCTATGGAAATTGCAGTAGATTCTTCATACCCTAATCCTCCAATACTTTTTGCCCATTCAAATCCCCCAAATTCATTTAATTTTAAGATAAAAACATCCAACCCACCAGAGGATGTTAAGTAGAATTCGTCTAAGCCTGGATCAAAATCGACTGTTCCTTCATACACTCCAGTCACATAAATATTCCCTAAGCTATCTGTGGAAATTCCTGTGGCATATTCGAAAAATTCTCCTCCAATATTTAGTGCCCATAATAAATTTCCTTGTGTGTCATTTTTCTGAACAAAAACGTCAAAGAATCCATTGGATGTTAAAAAATATTCAACTTCTGAATCAATATCAAAATCTGCAATATCTGTGAAATATCCAGTCGTATAGGTATTACCATCATTATCTACATGCATAGCCCGTACAACGTCTTCTCCAATACCGCCAAAACGACCTCCCCAATTAAATGTTTGAGCACTTCCCGAACTTAAAACTAAAAGAAAGAGAACACTCAATAAATTATTGTAATTAAAAATCTTCATAACTAATTTGTTTTATTTTAATAATTCTATTTTATGCTAAAGCATTATTTATAGGTGCAAAAAAAATAAAACGTTTTGGTTAAAAGGTCTTATTGGAAGCAATGAGTCCTTATTTTCTAGATTGGATATTAGGGAAGGATAATTGTGGAGGTGTGTAACTACTATTCTTCTTCGTTTTTAGAAAGATACTTGCGTTCCAACTCTGCTTGAAACTCTTCCATAACTGGCTTTACGGTACTTTCTGGTAAGTCGGCAATTCGAATATACATTAAACCATCCACCGCATTATTAAAGAGCGGATCTACGTTAAAAGCCACTACTTTGGCATTCTGCTTAATGTATTTTTTAATGAGTACAGGAAGTCTTAAACTACCTGGCTCAACCTCATCGATAAGTTTATCGAACTTGTTTAAATCGGCTTCCGTTTCATCGAAAATAAAGTCTTTATCGGCGTCTTTCAGCTTTACTTTAAATTCTTTTTTAGGATTGATGTATTGTGCTACGTAGGGATCGTAGTAATTCGATTTCATAAATTCAATCATCAAACTTTTACTGAATTCAGAAAACTTATTACTTATACTCACGCCACCAATCAAAAATTTATGCTCTGGATAACGAAGTGTCGTATGTACAATTCCTTTCCAAAGTAAAAACAACGGCATAGGACGTTGCTGATATTCTTTAATGATAAAGGCGCGCCCCATTTCGATGGACTTGCTCATCATATCGTACAATTCAGGTTCAAAACGAAACAAATCCTGAAGGTAAAAACCATCAATACCATATTGTGCAAAAATCTTTGATCCTAGTCCCATTCGGTATGCCCCAGCAAGTTGATGGGTATCATTATCCCACAAAAACATATGGTGGTAATACGAATCGAACTTATCCAAATCCGTTGCTTGATTAGTGCCCTCGCCTACTTCACGAAAAGTAATTTCACGAAGTCTTCCTATTTCCTGAAGGATATTAGGAATAAGTTGCGCTTGTGCCAAAAAGACTTCGTAATTTTTACTCACCAAAAGTCGCTTATCTGCAAGACGTAAGGTTTCTACCTCTTCAATCATTGCTTCCACAGGGATAGGTCCCGCAATTTTCTTAGGAGGTTTAGGTATTTTTAGTGTTTTCGGGATATTTTCCAGCAGTGTTTTTTTCTGAAAAGGATTCGCAAGTACATAGGTTTTCTTTCTCAAAAACTCCGTAAACGCTTCTAAAGACTCGTGTTCTTTTTGGTCTGCAATGGAAATAGGATTTCCAATACGTACCTTAATAACACGCTCTTTCTGCGTTAACAATTCTGAAGGAAGTTTTGCGGTACGCAAGGTGTCATTTAGCTTTGCTAAACGGTAAAAAAGCTTACTGTTTTTTGCGTGAAAATAGATGGGAACCACAGGAACTTCGGCTTTTTTAACCAATTTCATCGCAGCCACCTCCCAAGGTTTATCTACCAATAATTTTCCGTCACGATAGGTCGAAACTTCTCCTGCAGGAAAAATACCTAACGAATTTCCATCTTTTAAATGCTGAAGCGCATTTTTGAAACCCATAAAACTACTCTTTACATCCTTATGACTTTCAAAAGGATTTACAGGCATGACATAGGGTTTTAATGGCTCAATTCGGTGTAACAAAAAATTGGCAATGATTTTAAAGTCGGGACGATTTTCAACTAATAATTTCAGTAAAAGGATCCCATCAATTCCGCCTAAGGGATGGTTTGAAATGGTTATAAAAGGACCTGTTTTTGGGATTCGTTTTAAGTCTTCTTCTGGAATTTCGAATCGGATTTCAAACTCGTCAAGTAGCGCATTTATAAATTCGAGGTCGTTAAGGTGTTTGTTGCGATCATAAATCTTGTTCATGGTCGAAATCTTCAAGACCTTCATTAACAGCCACCCTAGAGATGTTCCTATAAAACCGAATTTATCGACCTTTATAGCAGTAGCAACTTCTTTTGCATTTACTAATCCCATGAAACCTTGGTGTTGTTTTTATACGCTCTCACAAATATAGCGAAACGCCCCAACTTACTAGCTATTCCATTGTAACCAATTGAACCGTTTCCCCAGCTTCTTGTTTTAAAAGTACTTTTTTTCCTTGCGTTAGCGAAACTATTTCCTGTGGTTTACTATGGCGAACCGTATACAATGTGACATCTTTATGGCAGGTAACTTTAAATTTTTCCATCAATTTTGGAAGTAAACTTTCCAAGGAATTGTATTTATTATCGATACACACCGAAAAGCTTATTGCAGAATTTTGAATTAATTCTACCTTCATTTTATAACTGTGAAGTAGGTTAAAAACCTCACTAATATTATCTTCCATCATAAAACTAAAATCCAAAGAAGACAATGAAATTAGCACCTGATTTTTCTTCAAAATAAAGCAGGAAACCATAGGATCCAATAACACACCCTTCCCTACACAAGTGCCAGGCGCTTCGGGTTTTACAAATGATTTTACAAATAGTGGAATCTCCTTTCTTTGAAGAGGTTGTAACGTTTTTGGATGTATTACCGAAGCGCCATAAAAAGCCAATTCAATCGCTTCTCGATACGAAATATGATGTAATAATTGGGTACTCGAAAAGTGGCGTGGATCTGCATTCAACACTCCGGGAACATCTTTCCATATGGTTACGCTTTCGGCATTTAAGCAATACCCAAAAATAGCTGCTGTATAATCACTCCCCTCCCGTCCTAATGTTGTTGTAAAGTTATGTGTGTCTTCGGCTCCTAAAAAGCCTTGTGTTATTGTAACTCCTTTTTTTGAAGTTTTCTCTAGGATAAGTTGCTGTGTTTGTTCCCAATCCACACGTGCATCGCGATAGTAATTATCAGTTTTTATACATTGCCTAACATCTAACCATTCATTATTGATTCCGTTTTCATTTAAGTATTCTGAAACAATCGTCGTAGAAATAAATTCACCGAAACTTACAATTTGGTCATATACAAAAGCGTGATTTTTGGATTTGTTATTTTCAATAAATGAACGCATTCCACCAAACCATTTTGATACTTTTCCGTAAATATCATGTGAAGAATTTGGAAATAATTCTTTCAAAATATGAAGGTGATAATTATATACTTCGCTTATACTTGCCTCTACTTCTGGAGTGTTGTTATTAAAATAATGATTTACCACTTCTTCCAAAGCATTAGTCATTTTCCCCATGGCAGAAACTACCACTACCAAATCTTTTTCGGCAGTAAAATCCAACACTTTTTTTACATTTTTTACACCTTCGGCATCCTTCACCGAGGCACCTCCAAACTTAAATATCTTCATTGCTTTAAAAATTTTTCGAAAGCATTTTTACTCATTTCAACCAATCGCCAATCATCAAGGACTTCGGCGCCTGTTTTTTCATAAAACCGAATGGCATCCATATTCCAATCCAACACTACCCAATTTACACGTTTTACGTTTTCTTTTTTGGCAAACTCCATCACACGTTTGTATAGCATCATCCCAATTCCTTTACCACGTTCCTGTTGTTTTACAATTAAATCTTCCAAATGAATCGTTTTTCCTTTCCAAGTAGAAAACCGAAAATACACCAACGCCATTCCTAAGATTTCATCATCATTTTCAACCACAAAGCAAGTAAATTGAGGCTTATCACCAAAACCTGCTTGTTGTAATTCTTCCACAGTAACCTCTACAATAGTTTCCGGTTCCTTTTCAAAAACAGCTAATTCTTTGATAAGCTCCAACACTTGGGGCATATCTTCTTTTCTAGCTTGGCGAACAATCATTTTACTCTGGTTTTGCTTGACAAATATCGCTTCTATTTCTTAAAAATACCGATATTTGCCTCAAAGTTACAACCTTCCAGCATGACACCACAAAAAAATAAAACGCTAGGGGAATTTATTATTGAGAATCAGAGTGAATTTCAATATTCTTCTGGAGAGCTTTCCAGATTAATAAACTCCATTCGTTTGGCTGCCAAAGTAGTAAACCACGAAGTGAATAAAGCTGGGCTTGTTGATATTCTAGGAACCGCTGGCGACACAAATATACAGGGTGAAGATCAACAAAAACTAGATGTTTTTGCCAACAATGCTTTTATAAAAACCTTGACCAATCGTGAAATTGTTTGTGGAATCGCAAGTGAAGAGGAAGACGATTTTATCACTATAAAAGGTAGAAGTGGCAATAACGATAACAAATATGTGGTGCTTATCGATCCTTTGGATGGTTCTTCCAATATTGATGTAAACGTTTCGGTTGGGACTATTTTTTCAATTTACAGGCGTATTACTCCCGAAGGAACTCCAGTTACACTTTCAGATTTTTTGCAACCAGGAAATAAGCAAGTAGCGGCTGGGTACATCATTTATGGCACTTCCACCATGATTGTATATACTACAGGACACGGCGTAAACGGTTTTACACTTAACCCAGCAATTGGAACCTATTACCTTTCACATCCTAATATGCAATTCCCAATAGATGGCAACATTTATTCGGTTAATGAAGGAAACTATGTGCATTTTCCTCAAGGTGTGAAAGATTATATTAAATACTGCCAAAAAGAGGAAGACGACCGCCCTTATACGTCAAGATATATAGGCTCTTTGGTTTCAGACTTTCATAGAAATATGATAAAAGGTGGTATTTATATTTATCCAAATACAGCAAAAGATCCAAATGGAAAATTACGACTGCTCTACGAATGTAATCCCATGGCTTTTATAGCGGAACAGTCTGGGGGGAAAGCCAGCAATGGTTTTGATCGCATAATGGACATTCAACCTACCGAATTACACCAAAGAACTCCATTTTTTTGTGGTAGCAAAAACATGGTCGAAAAGGCAGAAAAATTCATGCAACAAGCATAAAACCTACTTTTACGTCTTTTTTTCGTTAATTTGAAGTGTAAAACCTAACACTATGGCAAAAAAAACCACACCAGAGAAAGAGAATCCCTCAATGGATTCTTCTTCCAAAATTGAAGCCATCAAGAATTTAATTTTTGGGGAGAATATTCAACAGTACAATAGTGAGTTCGAAACACTTAAAAACGAAATTGATAAAAAGAAAGCCCATCTCGAGAATTATATTGATGAAGTTCGTAACGAATTAATGCAATCTATCGATTCTTTAAGTACCGATGTAAACATTAGAATTACGGATTTAGAAGACAGTCTTCAGGCAAAAACCGAAGCGCTTTCCGAAGAAAAAGTAGACCGCAAAGAACTTGGAAAACTTCTTATTTCTCTAGGGGAAAAGATTAGTTCCTAATTCTCTAAAATATTAGGCGTGGTAAAACAAGAAGATAAATTACAACTTCTTAGAGAAATCCTGTTGATTGAAGACAGGGAGATAGCCCATGCCATAAACGAACGTCTCGAAACAATTACTAAAACGCTTGAAGAAAAACAAAAACTTTCAGAAAAAGTAGATCCTATTATTGACGAAAAACTCAAAAGTTTTGTTGTCGATATCCCAGAAAAATTAGGTCCAACTATTACGAAAACCTTAAAGGAACAGATTGCCAACTCAAAGGACGAAGTCGTAGAAGCATTGTACCCCATTATGGGTAAAATGATAAAGCGCTACATACAAAATGAGATAAAAGTGCTTTCAGAAAATATTAATAAAAAGGTGAACAGCACCTTTTCACTTGCTGGGTTAAAGCGAAAGTTTCGAGCCAAATTTAGTGGTGTAAAAGAAAGCGATTTAATCCTAAGTGAAGCGAACGAAGCGCTCATTAATGAAGTTTTAGTTATTCAAAAAGGATCTGGATTATTATTAGGGAATTTTAGTAACACCGAAACCTTAGATAAAGATATGGTTTCGGGGATGCTCACCGCTATTAAAAGCTTTGTGGAAGATGCCTTTGCGGGAGGAAATCAGAATTTAGAAGCCATAGAATATGAACTGTATACGCTGCATATTCAGAATTTTTTCAGTTATTATATCGCTGTAGTGGTTTCAGGAAATTACACCCGGTCTTTTGAGAGTAAAATTGAAAATAGACTTTTAAAGCTTTCTGAAAAACTATCCCCAAAAATTTCAAAACTTTCAAAAAAAGAGATTGATGAGATTCTAAAAGCATTTTTTGAAAAGTAAAAAAGGTATACTCTCCATTAAAAAAATTATAAAATGCATTCATTTTTATATCTTTAATAAGCCACAAATAGGTGTGTATGGAAAAAAGCTCTTTTTCGAATAAAATTCAGGAAATCCAGATTAACAAATCTGGTCAAATTTTAAGAACAGATAATGTTCTTATAGAATTAAGAAAAGGAGGCAACATTTTTCTATTACACCCATTTTTTGAATGCCTAAAGGAAATTGTAAAAGATGATGCTAATGTTCCAAAAAACATTGCTTTCCCTTGTATTTTAATGGATATAAATAACCAAAAATTTATTTGTGATATTACTATAAAAAAAGAGCGTGATTATTTTGTGATTTTGCTCTTTAATTTTTCTAACCACTATGAGCTTGTTCAACAGCAAACTCAAGAAAAAAACAGATTAAAGCTTAAAGAAGAATCCAATAAATTTGAAAATAGAATGAAAAAAAACAATGATTAATCCCATAGCTTTGATTTACATAGTAAGTATTCGTAATTTTGTTAAAAATAGATAATGAACATCGCTAAAAAAGTTGTCTTGCTTGGTCATTTCGGTGTCGGTAAAACCAGTTTGGTTCGCAGGTTTGTGGATATGGCCTTTAGTGAAGAGTATCTTGTTACCGTGGGTGTTCATATAAAAAAGAAAACGGTTACCATTAACGGAGAGGATATTTCACTCATTATCTGGGATATAGAAGGTAAAAACAATATCGAAGAAGCTCGAAAATCTTACCTGCTGGGGAGTCACGCTTTTGTGTATGTTTTTGATGTTTCTAGACCAGAAACGTATGAAAATATAGAAAGTGAAATAGACTATATAAAAGAACATTTCAATAGCATCCCATACTGTATTGTTGGAAATAAAGCCGATTTATTCACTGAAGATTTTTCTGAAACCTTTTTTGATAAAAAAGTATTTAAAGATAGCTATTTCACAAGTGCAAAAACCGGTGATAATGTGGAAACTATGTTTACCGAAATCGCACAAAAGACCCTCTCATAATGGCATATGGAAATTTAAAAAAACAACTTTTTGAGAGTCGTGTCCAAGAAATTGAAATCTCTCCAAAAGGAGAGGTGGTTTTTAGCGACAATGCTATTTTTAATATTCCAGAAAAGTCTACTATTTCAGATTTTCACTTATTTTTTGAGCTCTTCCCAGAATTGTTACCCTCTATAAAAGAAAGTATCCAATTCCCTTGTATTAATATTGAAATTGAAGGAGTTAAAAAGATAATTGATGTTGAAGTCATTAAAAAAGACAAGCGTTATTTCCTTTTTTTCTTTGACCTCACAGAACATTATGAAAACTCTCAGCCTATTGTTCAGGAGAAAAATGAGGCTTCCATTGCAAAATACAAATTAGATTTTGAAAAAAAATTGCTGGAAGCCAAAGAAGATTTTAAAAATACATTTTTAGCCAACTTAAATCACGAAATACGAAACCCGCTCAATAACCTTTTAGGCTTTCTTGAAACGCTATCCGCAAGTTCATTAAGCTACGAGCAATCCGAACTATTAAAAGTTGCCCAAAAAACTGGGATGCAACTTAAGGTGTTGATGGAAGATTTATTAGACATTTCAAAAATAGAAGAAGGTGTCTTAGAGTTAAAGCACGTAAACTTTAACCTGTCTACTTTTATGGCGGCTATTTATAAGCATTTTCAGTTTAAGTATTCTAGCGACATTAATTTTACCGTAGAAACAGATAGTAAGGTTCATACAGCGCTTATTGGAGACCCCAACCGATTACACCAAATATTATTTAATTTATTAGAAAACGCTTTTCAAAATACCAATCAAGGTAGTGTCTCGCTAACTGTTGTCCCTTCACCAAAAAAAGCAAAAGCAAAATCTGAAACAATGATCCGGTTTATTGTAAAAGATACCGGAAAGGGGCTTGCAAAGGAAAAAATAAAGACTGTTTTTGACAATTATCTCCAATTGGAAAAGGAAAAATTAAAGCCTTTAGGAAATGGATTAGGTCTTAAAATAGTCAAGAATCTTGTTCAACTCATGAATGGGACTGTTGTTGTAGAAAGTAAAATAGATGTTGGAACAGAATTTATTTTAGACATTCCTTTTACTACCCGAATCCCTAAAAAAAAGGCTTATAAAACAAAAAAAATACCAGGTATCTATATCAATAAAAACATATTGGTTATTGAAGATATAAAAGACAACCAAATGTTATACTTCAAGTATTTCCTTAATAATGATGAGGCTTATATAATGAACTTAGCAAAGGATGCTGAAATGGCATTTTCACTTTTAGAGAAAAAAAGAATTGATGTTATCATTGCTAAAACTACAATCCCCGATATGGATGTATTTAGTTTTATCGATAAGGTAAAAGAACATCCCGAAGAATCTATTAGAAAAACCCCTATTATTGTTGCAAGTGGTAATTCTTTGTTAGAATTTCAAAATACGTTGGAAGAAAAAGAGATTTCAAATTATTTAATGAAACCTTTTACTAAAAAGGAACTGTTTAAAGCTATAAAAGAAAGCTTAAATCAATAACTATTTTTTGTTAAGTAAGTATCTATAATCTTCAAGGTCTAATCCGCCATTAAAAATTTCAATAGAGCGTTTAATTAAAGCTGCTGCTAGCTCTTCGGTATATCCCAAACCAATAGCATATTTTTCGATTAATACACGCTCTTCGCTATCAATTTCGTGATCGGCAAAAATCATTTTAAATAAATCCAGCATTCTTTCTAGGCGCTCATCTGCAGAATTAGGAGGGTTTATTGGATACTTTGAAGGATTTTTTAAAATCGCTTCATACTCAAGATCGGTAATATCCAATTTTCTAGCAAAACGTTTCAATAATTTTTCTTCATTTTCATGGGTGGTCCCATGCGAAGATGCAATATGTACCATAGCCGCAAAGTGCCCAAGGTTTCTTCCACGTGTTCCACTTTCAAAAAGATCTGTAAATGACATAGTTCAAATTTATAGTGCAAATATAAAGTTTGTAATTCTTTTTATTTAAAAAATTCATCAAAAATAACACGAACTTCTTTTCTCCTTTTATGCGTTTGTTATCTTTGCCAAATCAATGAGCAAAACCTTGGTTTCCTCTCTTTTTGCACAGTCTTCGAAAACACGAAAACTGCGGGATGCTATGTCCCAAATTCAAGATAAAACAGTTATTTCTGGACTGGCTGGATCCTCCCTTTCTCTTGTTATTGCCGAAGTTTTTAAAACCACAGACCTTCCCTTTTTAATCATTTTAAACGACAAAGAAGAAGCTGCCTACCACCTCAATGATTTGGAAAACTTATTGTCCCCAGACAATGTCCTTTTTTATCCCGGCAGCTATCGCAGACCTTATCAAATTGAAGAAACAGACAACGCTAATGTGTTGTTGCGAAGTGAAGTGCTTAACCGCATTAATTCGCGAAAAAAACCAGCTCTCATTGTCACCTATCCCGAAGCACTTTTTGAAAAAGTTGTGACCCGAAAAGAACTGGAACGCAACACTTTAAAAATTGCCAATGGCGATCAACTTTCTATCGATTTTGTAAATGAAGTCTTGTTTGAATATAAATTTAAGCGTACCGACTTTGTTACCGAACCCGGCGAATTTTCAGTGCGCGGTGGAATCTTGGATGTATTTTCATTTAGTCACGACGAACCTTACCGAATCGAATTTTTTGGAGATGAAATTGAAAGTATTCGCACCTTCGATGTAGAAACACAATTATCCCTTGAGCAGCAAAAAAAAGTAGCTATCATCCCCAATGTGGATGCCTCCACGATGCTCAGCAACCGCATGAGTTTTTTGGATTATATAGCTTCTAAAACGGTTGTTTTTATAAAAAATGAAGAGCTTCTTGCTAGTAGTATCGATAAGCTATTTACAAAAGCTACTAAAGCATTTTCAGAAATTAAAACCGAAGTAAAGCTGAGTGAACCTTCGGCACTGTTTTGCACTTCAGCATTGCTAAAAAAGCAACTAGAATCTTTTAAAACGATTGTTGTTTCTACTTCTGAAAACATTCCTGCTTCAGAAAATATTTCGTTTAACGTAAAGCCTCAACCCTCCTTCAATAAGCAATTTAATTTGTTGATGGATCATCTCAACGAACATACTGCTAAGGGTTTTACTAATTACATTTTTTGCAGTAGCGAATCGCAAGCGAAACGTTTTCACGATATTTTTAAAGATTCTCACCAACACGTAGAACAGTTTGAAACTGTGGTGTTTCCACTCTACCAAGGGTTTCGTGACGAAGAGCAAAAAATTATTTGCTATACAGACCATCAACTATTTGAACGTTATCACAAGTTTCAGCTAAAGAATGGCTATGCCAAAAAGCAGGCTATTACGTTAAAAGAATTGACTTCGCTAGAAATTGGCGATTATGTCACGCACATCGATCACGGAATTGGAAAATTTGCAGGACTTCAAAAAATTGATGTGGAAGGCAAAATGCAGGAAGCCATTAAACTAATTTATGGGGACCGAGATATTTTATACCTCAGCATTCATTCCCTACATAAAATCTCAAAATTTAATGGGAAGGATGGAACTGTTCCTAAAATTTACAAATTAGGTAGTGCTGCTTGGAAAAACCTGAAGCAAAAAACCAAAACCCGAGTTAAGGAAATTGCTTTCAATCTTATTGAATTATACGCAAAGCGTAGGCTTCAAAAAGGGTTTCAGTTTGCACCAGATTCCTATTTGCAACACGAACTCGAATCCTCCTTCATTTACGAGGACACCCCCGATCAAATCACCGCCACCGAAGACGTGAAACGCGATATGGAAAACGAACGTCCTATGGATCGTTTGGTGTGTGGCGACGTAGGTTTTGGAAAAACCGAAGTCGCCATAAGAGCGGCTTTTAAAGCGGTGGATAATGGTAAACAAGTCGCAGTATTGGTGCCTACCACCATTCTAGCATTTCAGCATTTTAAAACCTTTACAGAACGCTTGGCAGATATGCCTGTAAATGTCGATTACCTCAACCGATTTAGAAGTGCGAAACAACGCAAAGCTGTATTGGAAGGTTTGCAAAACGGAATGCTTGACATTGTCATTGGGACACACCAATTGGTGAATAAATCGGTGCAATTTAAAGACTTGGGATTGCTTATTATTGATGAAGAGCAGAAGTTTGGTGTGGCAGTAAAAGACAAGCTGAAAACCATCAAAGAGAATGTCGATACGCTCACACTTACGGCTACTCCCATTCCGCGAACGCTTCAGTTTAGTTTAATGGCTGCACGGGATTTATCTGTAATTACCACTCCGCCCCCCAACCGATATCCAGTGGAAACGCAAGTGATTCGTTTTTCCGAAGAAACCATTCGGGATGCCATTCGGTATGAAATTTCACGTGGCGGACAGGTCTTTTTTGTACATAACCGAATTGAAAATATAAAGGAAGTGGCGGGGATGATTCAGCGATTGGTGCCCGATGCCAAAATAGGGATTGGTCATGGACAACTTGATGGTAAAAAACTGGAAAGTTTGATGCTCGCTTTTATGAATAATGAATTCGATGTCCTGGTTTCTACAACCATTATTGAAAGTGGTTTGGACGTTACCAATGCCAACACCATTTTTATCAATAACGCCAATAATTTTGGACTTAGTGACCTGCACCAAATGCGAGGTCGCGTGGGCCGAAGCAATAAAAAAGCATTCTGTTATTTTATCACCCCCGAGTACAGTGCGATGACCGACGATGCCCGAAAGCGAATTACGGCTTTGGAGCAGTTTAGCGAATTGGGAAGTGGCTTTCAAATAGCGATGAAGGATTTGGAAATACGTGGCGCAGGGGATTTATTGGGGGGTGAGCAAAGCGGGTTTATTAATGAAATTGGGTTTGAAACCTATCAAAAAATACTTGCGGAAGCGATTGATGAACTGAAAGAAAAAGAGTTTAAAGATTTGTATTCGGGTACCGAACACGAGAAAAAAGAGTTCATTAAAGAAACGGTGATTGATACCGATTTCACATTGTTATTCCCCGATGATTATGTAAATAATATTACTGAAAGACTCAATCTTTACACCCAACTTAACGACTTAAAAACGGAAGCCGAACTTCAAAAATTTGAAGCCCAATTGGTCGATCGTTTTGGAGAATTACCGCAACCTGCCGTGGACTTGCTAAACAGTGTACGTATAAAATGGATGGCGATAAAAATGGGCTTAGAGCGTGTGGTGATGAAGAAAAAACGCTTAGTAGGGTATTTTATAAGCGATCAGCAAAGTAATTTTTATCAGAGTCCCGCCTTTGGGAAAGTGTTAGAGTTTGTACAACAAAATCCGCAGCAGGTAAAAATGAAGGAAAAACAAACCCGAAATGGGTTACGCTTGTTACTAACCATTGAAGGGATTTCTTCGGTAAATAAAGCGTTACAAGCTTTAGAACGCTTTGAATAAAAAGTAACTGCTATGAATACAAAGTGGAGTTATGTTTTTATGATTATTGCAGCCATCATCACCATTGTTGGGTTGGTTACAGGAAAATTCTTCTTTTTTCTTATTTGGTTGCCGTTAGGGTTTTTGTTTAAAAAGAAGGAGGAGTGATTTATTGTCAGTTCGAGTGATGCTGCTTTGCAGCATTGTATCGAGAACCTTTATAATTAAATACTTCTCGATACAACCTCGTTAACACTTCGGTCACTCGAAGTGACAAAATCTAAAAATGATAAAACGCATTTTCAAAATGCTCGATGCGTTCTTCTTTTTTGTTTTTAAGCACGGCGATGATATCGAAACGCACTTCGGTGTCGAGTTGGCGGTCGATTACATACTCGTTGGCGGCTTTCACCAATAATTTTATTTTACTTTTTGAAACAAATTCCTGTGGGTCTCCAAACGCAGCACTATTACGGGTTTTTACCTCCACAATCACAATCACGCCTTCCTCTTTTTGGGCAATGATGTCTATCTCGGCTTTGTCGTACACAAAATTTCGCTCAAGGATATCGTACCCCTCCCTAAGCAGGTATTGGGTGGCGAGCTCCTCACCTAGTTTGCCAAGTTCGTTATGGTAGGCCATTAGTTTTTCTTTGTTCCGATAGTACTATTATAAATACTTTCGTATTCCCTCCCGTACTTACTATTTGTTTCTAATATTCCTTTAAGATAAATCAGATTCGCATTCAATTCAGTTTTATAAATAAATCCACCTTTATTAAATTCTAGAGTGTCTGGATTGTAGAGTATTTTGGGATTGTATGAAAAACTATCAACCATTATTACATTGGTACTTTTGTTATATCCAACAAAAACAATTTCGCCGCTCACTATTGAATTCAATTCATACGTATTCCTATAATTGGGTATATCCCTTATCGTGATACTATCAAATATATATTTAGTACTTATTTCCGTAATTATTTTTCTAAGACTATCATTTTCACTGAGTAAACTTTCGATTTTCAAATGTGTATTTTCTGCTTGATTATTATCTGTACATCCGATTGTAAAAAAAATCAGAATTACAATTAAGGTAGTTTTAATCATCTTTCTCAAAATAAATAGCAATTATTAATATCTACAGGAATAGTGTTTTAAAGCTAAATTACAAAATCCCCTTTTCACAATCCGCCAACTCTAATTTTTAAAGTAAACGATAAAAGTTTTATCATTAAGTTAAACAGGTTTTAGAGTCATTGATAATTCTTTTTAACTCAATAATAATTTATTTATCATTTGGTCTAACCTTCTTTAGAGTATTTATAAATTATTTTACCATTTACTCTAAATTCTTTTAGAGTGCTTCATAAAAGTATTCAAGTAAATTATAATAGTTTTTATAGTTACTTTAAACTTACCTTGTTTTCATCAACATTCAACGTTGTTTTTTGCCCCATCACCACCGCCCGATTATCTTTGGTATGCCCTGCGGGAAATCCAAAACACATAGGGTAGTCGTAATCTTTTACCGTGTCGTAAATAATTTCTTCGGCTGTTTTGCCAAAAGGTCTATCGGTAGCAAAGCCATGTTCCTGGGTATGGTCTTTCATATCGCTCATCCCGCCTACTATCAATCCTGCTAAATCCTTTAGCATCCCGTTGCGTTGTAGGTTATGCATCATACGGTCAATGTGGTATAGGTGTTCGTCTAAGTCTTCCAAAAACAAGATTTTTCCTTGGGTGTCCAATGCCGAAGGACTTCCGCATAGCGAATACAACATCGAAAGGTTTCCGCCCACAAGCTGTCCTTGGGCTTCACCTGTTCTATTTAAAGGATGTTGCGAAGGATATTCTATACTATAATGTTCTCCAAACAAGGCTTTACGTAAGGTTTCTCGCGTGGCTTCCGTTTTGTTTTCAATTTCCAAACACATTTGTGCATGCAAGGTCGCCACTCCTAGTTTATGAATGTGACTATGAAACACCGTTATATCGCTATAGCCTACAATCCATTTTGGATGCTTCAGAAAGTTGGAAAAATCTAAGGCATCAATAATCCGAACCGTTCCGTAGCCTCCTCGCGCGCACCAAATGGCCTTCACTTCAGGAGTATCGAGCATCGATTGGAAATCGGCAGCCCGTAAGGCATCATCTCCTGCAAATTGGTTGCTTTCGGCACCAATGGTGTTCCCTAAAATAGCTTTCAGCCCCCAAGATTTTAATAGGTCTAGTGCGGGTTGTACTTCGGTTTCGGTGATTTTTCGAGCGGTGGAAACAATGGCAACGGTATCGCCACGTTTTAAATAAGGGGGAATGTGCATAAAAGGATAACAGTTTTTATAAAATTAAACTATTTTGTTAAATCTAAGTCGTAATTATGTAGTTCGTATATTATTCTATACTTTTAAAACGCTCAAAATCTATTAGTTGCTTATGGAAACCTTAACTTCTGCTTCTTGTAATACAGCTACTTTAACCCCTTATATTCCTTCGGGATCCAATCCTTGGACCTTTTCAAAAGTGCAACATGTCTATCGCAGATTGGGATTTGGTGGGTCGCAAGCTACCATAGACTCTGGACTTACTCAAACACCTAACGACTTGATAGATAGTTTGGTGGACGGTGCTGTTAATCTACCTCTCACTCCAGCTCCTTTTTGGGGATTTTATGCGGTAAGTGATTTTGGCGATTATGAAACTGAAAACGAACAATACATTTTGGATTGGCGGGTTTTAACTGGGAATAATTTAATTACCGAAAATTTACGAGGGCGATTAACGGAGTTTTGGCTCAATCATTTTGTTACCGAATTAGACACGTATTTTTATTCGCCGTATTTGTTTCAATACTACAACGTTTGTGAAACTCATGCCTTAGGAAATTTTAAAGACTTTGTTCACGCAATTGGTATTAATCCTGCGATGTTGCTCTATTTAAATGGGTTTGAAAATACGAATGTAGAACCTAACGAAAATTATGCGCGTGAACTATACGAGCTTTTTACTTTAGGGGAAGGAAATGGCTATACCGAAACCGACATCGTAGAAACCTCCAAAGCACTTACAGGGTATAACCATTGGACAGAACCTGGCGCAGCCATTTATTTTGATGCAAGCACTTTTGTAGATGGAGATAAAACCATTTTTAATCAGACAGGAAATTGGGGTTATGACGATGTCATCGATATTCTTTTTCAAGAAAAAAGTGATTTAATTGCTAGGTTTATCTGTAGAAAACTCTATCAATATTTTGTGGGACCCGATGTGGATGCCACCATAGAATCGACCATCATTACACCTTTAGCACAAACCTTCATTACTAATAATTTTGAATTGGTTCCGGTCCTAAAACAGTTATTTAAAAGCGAGCATTTTTTTGATGAACGAGCTGTGGGTGTGGTGATTAAAAGTCCATTCGATCTTATTTTCAATTTTGTTAACGAAACCGAATTTCCATACAACGATGAGTTAATGGAAGCCTTTATTTACTTTGCTGGGACATTGGGTCAACAAATTTATCAGCCACCTAATGTTGCAGGTTGGCAACGAGATGAAGATTGGATTAGCACTTCAACATTAACAGGGCGATGGCAATTGTTTGAAGCCTATTTAGGAACGTTATTCGGAAATGGGCAGGAAGAAATCTTTAGAGAATTTGCCAGAGATTTAAGCAATAATAGCATTGATCCAGAATATATCACCCGAGTGATTGTAGATTACCTCAACGCAAAAGAGCTTTTTACTGCTAGCGATTATGATATTGCTACAGATATTTTTAAATGGGAAGTCCCACAAAATTATTACGACGAAGGTCTATGGAATCTTGATTGGGAGTCGGCTCCATATCAAGTGTATTTACTTTTAGTCCATATTGCTACAATCCCCGAATTTCAACTTAAATAAACCGCTATGTGTAAGCACGATCACCCCATATTTCAAAATAACAAAAAGGAGAAAAATAAAGAAAGGTCTGTTCACGATGAGGAACATTTATTGTGGAATCGCCGTTCCTTTATTCAGGCATTAGGACTTGCGGGAGGTGGAAGCATGATGTTGGGAAGTCAAGTAGTTTCTGCAACAAAAGCTTCCCCGCTTTCGGTAGCACTTTCAGAAAGTGAAAATGATAATATCCTTGTTATTATTCGGCTGGAAGGAGGTAATGACGGATTGAACACCATTGTCCCTATTTACGATTATGCATCCTATGCCAATCTACGTCCAACTATAAAACACGAGCAAAGTGATTTACTGAATTTAAATGCCGATTTTGCCATCCCCAATTATATGAATGCCTTGGAATCTGTTTGGGGCGATGGAAATATGAAAGTCGTTCACGGTGTTGGATATCCGCAACAAAATTTATCTCATTTTCGATCTACCGATATTTGGGCATCCACAGCAGACACATATGAAGAACCTACGGGTTGGTGGGGGCGCTATTTTGAAGATTTATACCCAGATTATTTAATCAATCCGCCTGAAATTCCGCCAGCAGTACAAGTAGGAAACATTGGCAATCTTATTTTTGATGGAAATAATAATAATTACGCCTTTACGGTAGCCAATTTAGAGCAGTTGCAAAATGTTGCGGAAAACGGCACCCTACACGATGTAGTAAACATTCCTGATTGTGTATACGGAGACAAGCTTTTGTTTATGAGAGCTACCGCAAATACTACCTTTTTGTATGCCGAAAAAATACACGATGCGTACACAGCAGCTTCTAACAATGCTAATTATGGAGAAGGAGCTTTAGCACAACAACTTGCGGCAGTAGCGAGGCTCGTTAAAGGAGGCTTGGGAACCAAAGTATATATGGTTTCCTTGGGCAGTTTCGATACACATGCCAATCAGCCAGAAAGACATCAGGAATTATTAGAAGATTTATCCAGTTCCATTAAAGCCTTTTATGAAGACTTAGCAACGGCTGGAATGGATGATAAGGTTTTGGGAATGACCATTTCAGAATTTGGACGAAGACCCTACGAAAATGGTTCGGATGGTACCGACCACGGTGCGGCTTCGCCAGTGATGCTTTTTGGAGCAGGCTTAAACGGAAGCGGTTTTGTTGGCGAACATCCAGACATTAACGAATGGGATGCAAATGATAATTTAATTCCTACAAACGATTTTAGGGATGTCTACAATACGGTATTAACCAATTGGTTTTGTTTAGATCCTTCGGTAGTAAATACCATTCTTTTAAATCAATCCTATGAAATTTTGGATTTAGGAATAGATTGCGAAGCACTATCCTCAAATGATTTCAGTAATGTAAATCGATTTTCACATGTGCCTGTGTATAAAAATAATACGGTTTATCTTGAAATGAATATTCCCTCTGCAGGAAGAGGAACCATTGTGTTGTATGATTTGGTAGGACGAGAAGTTGGAACTATAGTGAATAAGCTATTTTTAGAGGGCAGACATTCAATCGATATTAAAGAAGCCATTGGGAAGCGATTAAGTTACGGGCAATACATTTACCGAATTAGTATTGGTGGACAACACTATAGTAAATCGTTAATGATAAAATAATCTTTCTTCATTCTTTCTAAGAAAGCATTCTCTTCTTGGGAGTGCTTTTTAGTTTTTAAAATGTGTATTTTTGCATCTTATTTACAAAGATGAATAATCCCAAAAGATATACTATCACCGCAGCACTTCCGTATACCAATGGCCCTGTGCATATTGGGCATTTGGCTGGAGTGTATGTCCCTGCCGATATTTATGCACGCTACCAAAGGCTTCAAAATAAGGATGTGCTTTTTATCTGCGGAAGTGATGAACACGGTGTTCCCATTACCATAAAGGCCAAAAAAGAAGGCGTGACACCGCAACAAATTGTAGATAAGTATCACGCCATTATTAAAAAATCTTTTGAAGACTTCGGAATATCTTTCGATAATTATTCTAGAACGTCAGCGAAAATTCATCACGAAACGGCTTCAGAATTTTTCAAAAAACTATACGACGACGGAAAGTTTATTGAAGAAGTTACCCAGCAATTATACGATGAAGAAGCACAACAATTTTTAGCAGACCGATTTGTCATTGGCACGTGCCCAAAATGCGGAAATGAAGAAAGCTATGGAGACCAATGCGAAAACTGCGGAACATCACACAACGCTACCGATTTAATAAATCCTAAGAGTGCCATTTCAGGAAACAAACCTATGTTGAAAGAAACCAAACATTGGTTTTTACCCTTAGACCAATATGAAAGTTGGTTGCGAGAGTGGATTGTAAAAGGGCATCAAAAAGACTGGAAAACCAATGTTTTAGGGCAATGCAAAAGTTGGATTGACGATGGATTGCGCCCTCGTGCGGTGACTCGTGACCTCGATTGGGGAATTCCTGTTCCTGTGGATGGTGCCGAAGGAAAAGTACTCTATGTGTGGTTCGATGCGCCTATTGGATATATATCTTCCACCAAAGAATGGGCTCAAAAAGAAGGTAAAGATTGGGCACCCTATTGGAAAGATGCTAATAGTAAATTGCTTCATTTTATTGGGAAAGATAACATAGTGTTTCACTGTATTATTTTTCCGAGTATGCTAAAAGCGGAAGGCAGTTTCATCCTTCCAGACAATGTACCAGCTAACGAATTTTTGAACTTAGAAGGCAACAAAATATCCACTAGCAAAAACTGGGCGGTGTGGCTTCACGAATACTTGGAGGAGTTTCCCAATCAGCAGGATGTGTTGCGATACGTGTTAACTGCCAATGCTCCTGAAACAAAGGATAACGACTTTACTTGGTCCGATTTCCAAGCACGAAATAATAATGAATTAGTGGCAATTTTCGGAAATTTTATCAATCGTGTGACGGTATTAACCCATAAATATTACAACGGAGTCGTTCCTGAGCCTAGTGATTTTAATGATGTGGATGAGCAAACGCTTGCCACTTTAAAAACCTATCCTGAAGTCATTGCCAGTTCCATTGAAAAATACCGTTTCCGTGAAGCGCAAGCCGAATTGATGAACGTTGCTCGTTTAGGAAACAAATATTTGGCAGACGAAGAACCTTGGAAAACCATTAAAACAGACGAAGAGCGTACCAAAACAGTGATGTATGTGGCGCTTCAAATTGCTTCGGCATTGGCAATTTTGAGCGAACCTTTTTTACCCTTCACTTCAAATAAGTTAAAAGGAATGTTGGGTGTCATTCCGAACGAAGGTGAGGAATCTCTTTCTTGGAACTCTGTTTCAGAAAAAACCGAATTAGTAAAACCTGGTCATACCATTGCAGAAAGCGAATTGCTTTTCAGCAAAATTGAAGACGAGCAAATGCAACACCAACTTGACAAATTAGAAGCTAGTAAAAAATTAAACGAAGCTATGAACAAAGAAATTACCGCACAAAAAGATACCATTACGTTTGATGATTTTAGCAAACTCGATATGCGTGTGGGAACCATTATTGAAGCCGAAAAAATGCCAAAGGCCAACAAATTGTTAGTTTTAAAAGTGGATACGGGTATCGACGTTCGTACCATAGTTTCGGGAATTGCTGAAAGTTTTTCTGCTGAAGAAGTGGTAGGAAAAAAAGTGACGGTGCTGGTGAATTTAGCCCCTCGGGCTTTACGTGGTGTGGAAAGCCAAGGGATGATTTTAATGACTGAAACAGCTGACGGGAAGCTAATCTTTGTAAACCCTGATAATGCTGGTGTTGAAAACGGAAGTCAAATAAGTTAGTTTTATAAAATACACTTTATGTATATGAATTTTAGACTCGTATTTTCTCTACTTACTTTGATTATGGTTCTATGTGCCTGCAATCAAAAAATTAAAAAAGAGCCTGATAATTTACCTGAAAAAGATAGTGTTGACATTTCAAAAAAAGAAACCCTTTCTCTAGATCACCTTGAAAAATTTAGCTTAGATTCCATTAAAATTTTCAGAATTGATACAGAGGAAAAAATCCATGCGTTTTTAAACAGCAATAAAGCAATTGACGATTCTATAAATCATAGTTTAAATTCATTAAAAGAAAACAATCTCAAAGGAGTTTTTATCGAAATGGATAGTGTTTCTAAAAAAAACAAAAATCAATTTGCAATGTTTATAACAATACTTGCTTCAGAATTAAAAAAGCAAAATAAAAATAATCTACTCCTTATAAAATTACCTATTTCAGAAAGTTTTTCAGCTTATGAATTTAATTTGCTAATTCCGAATGTATCAAGTTTTATCCTTTTTGAAAATGACGAAGAAACTATTGATGCTAAAGAAAGATTTATACTGCCCCCTTCCGATAATATGCTTTCTGAAGGGTTAAAGCTGAAGCTAGACTTAATTGCTTCTCAGGGTGTACCTTTAGAAAAAATAATGATATTAAGGGTCTCAAAGTCTGAATAATGTTAAACCTGCTTCGTTACAATACTCTTTACTTTTTAAATTTAAGTTTTTCACTCCGCCCTTTTTTAAATATTTTGTTGCTGTTGTGAAGGCCACTGCGTAATTCTTTTTGCACTTCTACTGGCAATTGGATAATTTCTTGACACTCATTAGAGCAACATTGTTCCATTTTTGTTCCACAGGAATCACATTGTATAAACAATAAATGGCAAGCTTCATTAGCACAGTTTACATGGGTGTCACAAGGCTCGCCACACTGGTGACACTGGGATATAACGTCATCACTAATGCGCTCACCTCGGCGGTGATCAAAAACAAAATTTTTGCCTAAAAATTTATTTTCAATTCCTAAGGTTTTCACTTGTCGCGCATATTCTATGATACCACCTTCTAGCTGAAATACATTTTTAAAACCCTTATGCTTGTAATAGGCGCTAGCTTTTTCACAACGAATACCACCCGTGCAATACATGACTAGTTTTTTATCTTCTTTGTGGTCTTTGAGATCTTCTTCAATAATATCTAAGGAGTCTCGAAAGGTATCTACATCCGGAGTTATGGCATTTTTAAAATGTCCTATTTCGCTTTCGTAGTGATTGCGCATATCGACTAAAACCGTGTCTGGATCTTCAATTAACTGGTTAAAAGAAGCTGCGTCTAGGTGGATGCCTTTGTTGGTGACGTCAAAAGTTGCATCGTTTAATCCGTCGGCTACAATTTTATCACGAACTTTAACTTTCAATTTTAAAAATGATTTAAGGTCTTGTTCTATTGCAATATTTAAGCGTACGTTTTCAAGAAAATAAATGCCGTCTAAAAAAGATTTAAAAACCTCAAAGTTTTTTGCAGGTAACGATAGTTGGGCGTTAATTCCCTCCTTTGCCACATAGATACGTCCGAGGACATCCATCGCATTCCACGCTACAAATAAATGATTTCTAAATAATTCTGGATTGCCTATATGGGCATATTGATAAAAAGAAAGTGTTAAGCGATCTTCGCCTGCTTGCTCTAACAAGGCAGCTCTCTCATTAGCACTTAAGGTATTGTACAGTTGCATGCTATACGTCTTTAAGGGTTATGGGGGGCAAAGATAGAAAAATGAATTCAAACACGTGATTGAACTTGAAGAGTGAACATAAAATTATTGGTGGAGTATTTTAAGCACTAATCCCTAAAAATATGGGGTGTACAGATAAGCACCCTTTCAATATGTGAAGAAAATTTAACAAGAAGCACGATTCTTACCCTTGTTCTGATAAATATCATATCAAAAATCCTCTTCGAGTCTCACCTTTGCACTTTAAATAAAAACCCATGAATAAAAGTTTAAAGATTGTTTCGGTTGAGGAAGCTGTAGGAATTGTAAAATCTGGAGACAGAGTATTTTTTCAAGGAGCTGCTATGACGCCCAATTATTTAATTGATCATTTATGCGAAAGATATAACGAGTTAAAAAATGTTGAAATCGTTCAAATCCATACCGATGGTGATGCTCCTTATATAAGAGAACCCTATAACAAGGCTTTTAATTTATATAGCTTTTTTGTGGGAGCAAATGTGCGGAAAGGTGTAAACACTAATAACGGTGATTATATTCCCATTTTTTTAAGTGAAATTCACTGGCTATTCCGAAGAGATATTCTTCCGTTGGATGTGGCATTTATTCAAGTGTCTCCGCCCGACAAGCATGGCTATTGTTCTTTAGGAGTTTCAGTAGACATTACACTTCCTGCTGTTCAGAAAGCAAAAAAGGTTGTGGCTTTAGTAAATCCTCAAGTACCCCGAACACATGGGGACGGGATTATTCATGCAAGTCAGATAGATTTTGCGGTAACTATAGATCAACCTATTCATGAGTCGCACACCAAACCCCTATCCGAAACTGAAATAGCGATAGGAAAACATGTGGCAGGGCTTATTGAAGACGGCGCTACCTTACAAATGGGTATAGGTAATATTCCTAATGCTGTGTTGCACAATTTAGGAAACCATAAGCGCCTTGGGATACACACCGAAATGTTTTCGGATGGGGTTCTTCCTTTAATTGAAAAAGGGGTTATTACTGGCGAGGACAAAGAAATAAAAACAGGTAAAATTGTAACCACTTTTGCTATTGGTTCTCCTAAGTTATACGATTTTATTGATGACAATCCGTTAGTGCATTTTAAAGAAGCAGGCTATACCAATGATAGTGCAATTATTAAAAGAAATCCAAAGGTTACTGCTATTAACAGTGCCATTGAAATTGATTTAACTGGGCAAGTTTGTGCAGATACCATTGGTCCTTATCAGTATTCGGGTGTTGGAGGGCAAATGGATTTTATTCGTGCTGCATCCCTTTCTGAAGGAGGAAAGCCCATTATTGCCATGCCTTCAACGACAAAAAACGGACAGTCTAAAATTGTGCCTCATTTAAAATTTGGTGCTGGTGTAACTACCACTCGTGCCCATGTGCACTATGTTGCCACCGAGTTTGGTGTGGTAAACTTATACGGTAAAAGTTTAAAGCAACGTGCCAAAGAGCTTATTTCTATCGCCCACCCCACCCATAGAGAGCAGTTGGAAAAGGATATTTTTGAACGCTTTTATAGCCTTTAAAAAGTTGGGGCGGCCACAGGCCGCCCCAAAATCCATACAGTATAAAAATTTATTTACCTAACATAAGAAGTTCGTTGCAGACTACTTCGGTAGTGTAACGTTTTTGACCTTCCTTGTCTTCCCATGAGCGGGTGGTCAATTTCCCTTCTATGGCAACTTCTTTGCCCTTGGTGACAAAACTTTCGATAATTTCGGCCGTTTTTCCCCAAGCCACTACATTGTGCCATTGGGTATCGGTCACGCGTTCACCTTTGTTGTTTTTGTAACTTTCATTTGTAGCAATTGAGAATTTTGCCAACTTTTTACCTGATTCTAGGGTAACAATTTCAGGGTCGTTCCCTAGGTTTCCAATCAACTGTACTTTGTTTCTTAATGTGCTCATAATTTTAAATTTTAATTGTTAAACAGTTAATACTATCGACTCTTCGTTGAGTTCGACAGGACAAACATAGGGTAGGTTTTTTTTTCAACAAATTTTTACGCATTTACTATCGATTATTGTCGTTTGTAAACGTTTGTAAATATTTTTATACCTGACTATCAATACTTTAATTTTTTTGAGTTTATTGAACTTAATTCAAATAATCTATTATAAATAAAAATTATTAATCACAAATATTTGTAAAATTGTCTCGTTTTAGAATTATTTCAATAGCTTTGTCGCGTACAAAAATCAAACATGATATTTAATCAATTACATCATCATCATTTTCACACTGGCTTTCAGGCGAGGAGTTAATGATATATGTGTAATTCACAAATAATTATAAACCCGTCTGAGCAATCAGACGGGTTTTTTAATTCCTTTCGGTTTGCTCAGACAGTAATAAAACTAAAATGAGCATTCTAAAAATTGCGATTCAAAAAAGCGGAAGACTTCACGATCAATCTCTTAAATTATTAAAAGATTGTGGGATAAATGCCGAAAATGGAAATGACCAGCTAAAGGTCACGGCACAAAATTTTCCACTCGAAATTCTCTATTTGCGCAATAGCGATATTCCCCAATATTTGGAAGACGGCGTAGCAGATATTGCTATAGTAGGAGAAAATTTATTAGTAGAAAAACAAAAACGAATTGCTATTGTTGAAAAATTAGGCTTTTCAAAATGCCGGGTTTCGTTAGCCGTTCCTAAAGGAATTTCAGTTTCAAATTTGAATTATTTCAACGGAAAAAAAATAGCAACCTCCTACCCTAATACGCTTCAGGGTTTTTTAAATAAGAACAACCTTTCAGCAGAAATTCACTTAATCTCAGGTTCGGTAGAAATTGCGCCAAATATTGGTCTTGCAGACGCTATTTGCGACATTGTAAGTTCTGGTTCCACACTTTTTAAAAATGGCTTAAAGGAGGTGGAAACCATTTTATCTTCGGAAGCTGTTTTGGCGAAATCCCAAAAATTAAATTCGGAAAAAGAAGCTATTCTCAATAAGCTCACCTTCCGTATTAAAGCAGTATTACAAGCAAAAAACACAAAATATATATTAATGAATGTCCCTAATGAAAAAATTGAAGCGGTTAGTAACATTCTTCCCGTAATGAAATCTCCAACGGTCTTACCTCTCGCTATAGAAGGTTGGAGTTCGCTACACTCGGTCATTGACGAAAACCAATTTTGGGAAGTCATTGACGAATTAAAAAGTGCTGGTGCCGAAGGAATTTTAATTGCTCCCATCGAAAAAATTATACTATAATGAAAACCTATATAAATCCCACTCCAGAAACTTGGGCCACTATTTGTGAAAGACCTCAAATAGCGTCAAAAGAAATTGAAACAACGGTAGCTCAAATTCTTCAGAAGGTAAAAACTGAAGGTGATAATGCCTTAAAATTTTATGCTCAAAAGTATGATGGATGTTCTTTAGATTCACTATTTGTGACTCCTTCCGAAATTGAGGAAGCTTCCTTATATGTTCCAAAAGAGCTAAAAAAGGCTATAAAAAAAGCGAAGTCCAATATCGAAAAATTTCATAAATCTCAATTGAAGGAAGAACCCATAGTGCAAACTTCTTCTGGTGTAACCTGCTGGCGAAAATCTATAGGAATTGAAAAGGTGGGATTATACATTCCAGGAGGTACTGCTCCACTTTTTTCTACCGTTTTAATGTTGGGAATCCCAGCCATTCTAGCAGAATGCAAAGAAATTATTCTTTGTACGCCTCCTAAAGCAGACGGAAGAATCGCACCCGAAATTTTATACACTGCTCAATCCGTCGGAATTAAAAAAATTATAAAATCTGGAGGAGCTCAAGCCATTGCCGCTATGGCATTTGGTACACAAAGCGTGCCTCAAGTGTATAAAATTTTTGGCCCAGGCAATCAGTATGTTACAAAAGCAAAACAGCTAGTACAACAGGAAGGCATTGCTATCGATATGCCTGCAGGCCCTAGTGAGGTATTGGTGATTGCAGACGGCTCGTGCAATCCTGCTTTTGTTGCTTCCGATTTACTTTCGCAAGCCGAACACGGGGAAGATAGTCAAGTGGTTTTAGTAAGTAATGATGAAACTATTGCTGAAAAAATAATAGGCGAAGTGGCTGTACAAGTTGAAAAACTTCCTAGAAAAGAAATTGCCAAAAAGGCTTTGGAGAATAGCTTTTCAGTAGTGTTTAAAAATTTAAAAGACTGTTTCAAATTTAGTAATGAATATGCTCCGGAGCACTTGATTATCGCTTCTAAAAAACCCGAAAATTATGCTCAGCTTGTTATAAATGCAGGATCTGTGTTTTTAGGAAACTATAGCTGCGAAAGTGCAGGGGATTATGCATCTGGCACTAACCACACATTACCTACCAATGGATTTGCTAAAAACTATAGTGGGGTTTCGGTAGATAGCTTTTGTAAAAAAATTACGTTTCAGAAAATTACTAAAAAAGGAATTCAAAAAATTGGTCCAATCATCGAAACTTTGGCTGCTGCCGAAGGTTTAGAAGCACACAAAAATGCAGTAACAATACGACTAAATTCCTTAAACTCATGAAGTCAATACAAACATTAGTAAGAAATAATATCCAATCATTAAAGCCGTATTCCAGCGCGCGAGATGAATTTTCAGGACAAGAAGGAATTTTTCTGGATGCCAACGAAAATCCTTTTGGTTCCTATAATCGGTATCCCGATCCGTATCAAAACCGTTTAAAAGATGAGGTTTCCAAATTAAAAAACATCCCAAATAAAAACATTTTTGTGGGCAACGGGAGTGATGAAGCTATCGATTTACTTTTTAGAATATTCTGCAATCCTGGAAAAGACAAAGCCCTCACTTTTACACCAACCTATGGCATGTATAAAGTTTCGGCAGCAATAAACGATATTGAATTAATTGAAATTCCATTAAATCAATCCTATACCATTGAAGAATCTACAATTAAAAACTATTACAATAATCCTGAGCTAAAACTCATTTTTATTTGTTCACCCAATAATCCAACAGGAAATTATATTCCTTTAAAAACAGTACAAAATATTGTTGAAAATTTTAACGGAATTGTGGTGATAGACGAAGCCTATATAGACTTTTCAGATAATGCTTCGATACTAAAAAACCTTTCAAAATATTCAAACTTAGTAGTGCTTCAAACACTCAGCAAAGCCTGGGGATTGGCAGGAGCACGAATTGGTTTTGCCTTTGCGAATGAAGAAATTATACACTATTTCAACAAAGTGAAACCACCTTACAATGTTAGTACAGCGAATCAACAATTGGCAATCAAAGCCCTTAAAAACACTACTTCATTTAAAAAAACAAAAGCTGAAATTCTTGTTGAAAAGGAAAAACTTAGCGTAGCACTTTACAATATAAAAGGAGTGCAACGCATATTTCCCTCGGAAACCAATTTTTTACTCATTCAAATGGATAATGCGAACGAAATTTATCAAAAGTTGGTGGCTGAAAAATTAATTGTACGTAACCGAAGTTCACAAATTGAAAATGCATTAAGAATTACTATTGGAAGTCCTTCCGAAAACAAAAAATTAATTGAAACCCTTCAAAAAATTACTAAATGAAAAAAGTACTATTTATAGACCGAGACGGCACGCTAATTTTAGAACCTCCTATCACCGAGCAAATTGATAGTTTAGAGGTTCTGGAATATTACCCAGGCGTGTTTCAATGGCTTTCCAGAATTGTGAGAGAGCTTAATTATGAGTTGGTAATGATTACCAATCAGGATGGTTTAGGAACTGCTTCGTTCCCTGAAGAAACCTTTTGGCCAGCTCATAACAAAATGTTGGAAGCCTTTAAAAATGAAGATATTGAGTTTAAGGAAATATATATCGATAAATCGTTTCCCGAGGAAAATGCCCCCACACGAAAGCCTAAAACGGGGCTGTTGCAAAAGTACATTTATGGAAATTACGATTTAAAAAATTCTTTTACCATTGGGGATCGAGAAACCGATATAGAATTGGCCGAAAACTTAGGAGCACAAGGGATCTTTTTAGGAGAAAATTGCTCAAGAAAAACAGCATTAACGACCACTAGTTGGAAAGAAATCTATCAATTTTTAAAAGCAAAACCCAGAACAGCTACGGTTAAAAGAAAGACGAAAGAAACCGAAATAAATGTTTATGTAAATCTTGACGGAACAGGACAAGGAACCATAAATACAGGACTCGCCTTCTTTGACCACATGCTTGAACAAATTACCAAACACGGCAACATAGATCTTAAAATTGAGGTGAAAGGTGATCTTGAAATAGACGAACACCACACCATCGAGGATACGGCCTTAACACTTGGCAAAGCATTCTTAAAAGCATTGGATTCAAAAAAAGCGATTGAACGTTATGGTTTTTTACTTCCTATGGATGATTGTTTGGCACAAGTCGCATTGGATTTTGGTGGACGGCCTTGGTTGGTATGGGATGCCGTTTTTAAAAGAGAAAAAATTGGTGATGTCCCTACCGAACTATTTTTCCACTTTTTTAAATCGTTTACCGATACCGCAAAATGCAACCTCAACATAAAGGCTGAAGGTAATAACGAACACCACAAAATAGAATCCATCTTTAAGGCTTTTGCAAAAGCAATAAAAATGGCTATTCAAAAAAATGAAAATTATTCCATTCCAAGCACCAAAGGAACCCTATGATAGCCATACTAGAGTACAATGCAGGAAATATAAAATCGGTTCAAAATGCTTTGCATCGGTTAGGATATACTTCAGTAATAACCAACAATCGAGACTCGCTTTTAAAAGCAGATAAAGTCATTATTCCAGGTGTGGGTGAGGCAAGTTCTGCTATAAAATATTTAAAAGAAAAAGAGTTAGACACTTTCATCCCTACCCTAAAACAACCCGTTTTAGGCATTTGTTTAGGACTTCAACTATTGTGC
Organism: Flavobacteriaceae bacterium; assembly: GCA_034670265.1. Lineage (GTDB taxonomy): Bacteria > Bacteroidota > Bacteroidia > Flavobacteriales > Flavobacteriaceae > Halomarinibacterium. The sequence goes on from JAXMNU010000005.1 coordinate 249,875, forward strand.
AAGCAAAGTGAAGAAGGCAACACACCTTGTCTTGGTATTTTTGAAAGTGAGGTAAAATTGTTTCCTTCTTTGGATATTATTCCGCATATGGGGTGGAACAATTTTACCGAAACACAAGGAACATTAACACAGGGTATAAAACTCTCTCAGGATTTTTATTATATCCACAGCTATTATGCAACAATTTCCAAAGACACAAAATCGGTATGTGATTATATCCTTCCATTTAGTGCTACACTAGAAAAAGACAATTTTTTTGCGACACAATTTCACCCAGAAAAATCAGCTTTAGTTGGTGAAACCTTATTGAAAAACTTTTTAAAATTATGAGAATTATACCTGCCATAGATATTATAGATGGAAAATGTGTTCGCTTAACCAAAGGCGATTATAACACTCAAAAAACATACAACGAAAACCCACTGGAAGTAGCTAAACAATTTGAAGCTGCTGGCATTAAATATGTACATTTAGTAGATCTTGACGGTGCAAAATCGAAGCAGATTGTAAATTATAAAGTACTCGAAAAACTAGCTTCACAAACTAATTTAAAAATAGATTTTGGAGGCGGACTTAAAAGTGATGCCGATGTAAAAATTGCTTTTGAAAGTGGTGCTGCACAAATTACAGGCGGCAGCATTGCGGTTTCAAAACCTGCCGTTTTTGAGCAATGGATAAATACCTACGGAAGCAAAAAAATCATCCTTGGCGCCGATTGTAAAAACCGAAAAATTGCTACCCATGGGTGGTTAGAAAAATCTTCGTGGGATGTGTTGGAGTTTATTCAGGAATATGAAGAAAAAGGAGTGGACCAGGTTATTTGTACCGATATTGAAAAAGATGGGATGCTCCTTGGTCCTTCTTTAAACTTGTATCGCGAAATCCTTTTAAAAACAAACATAAAACTCATTGCTAGTGGTGGTGTTTCCTCTATAAACGATTTAGAAAAACTGAAAGCATTAGGATGCGACGGGGCTATTGTTGGCAAAGCCTTTTACGAAGGAAAAATAACTTTAAAACAATTGGAAATAGTATGCTAAAAAAACGCATTATCCCCTGTTTGGATATTAAAAACGGACGCACTGTAAAAGGAATTAACTTTAAAGAATTACGGGATGCTGGCGACCCTGTTGAACTTGCAAAACGTTATGAAGCAGAAGGTGCAGATGAACTCGTTTTTTTAGATATTTCTGCCACCCAAGAACGCCGCGCCACGCTTATCCCTTTGGTAGAAGAATTGGCTTCTCTCCTTAGCATCCCTTTTACAGTGGGCGGAGGCATTACGTCGGTTCAAGATGTTTCGGTGTTGTTAAAAGCTGGTGCCGACAAAGTTTCAATTAATAGTGCCGCCGTTAAAAATCCTGAATTGCTGAAAGAACTTTCCGAAGCATTTGGAAGTCAGTGTATCGTTTTGGCTATAGATTCAAAAGAGATAAAAGGAAACGATATTGTTTTTATACACGGCGGAAAAAAACCAACTCCATTAAACACCATAAATTGGGCAAAACAAGGCGTAGCCCTTGGAGCTGGCGAACTACTAGTCACCTCCATGGATTATGATGGGACAAAAAACGGATTTGACGTACGTTTATTAAGTGAAATTACTCAAGCAGTACAAGTCCCTATAATTGCTTCAGGCGGAGCGGGAACAAAAGCACATTTTTCAGAAGTTTTTCAAAAAACAAAAGCTACAGGAGCCTTGGCTGCGAGTATTTTTCACTTTGGTGAAATAAGTATCCCCGATTTAAAAAAAGAAGTAATAAACAATGAAATCCCCATACGATGGAAATAGATTTTAATAAAGGAAATGGTTTAGTGCCTGTAATCATTCAACACGCAACTACGCTGCAAGTATTAATGTTGGGATATATGAATTCCGAAGCATTTCAAAAAACAAAAGAAACCCGTTTGGTTACTTTTTACAGCCGAAGTAAACAACGGCTTTGGACAAAAGGAGAAGTTTCTGGCAATACTTTACAAGTGAAAGATATACAGCTTGATTGTGATAATGACACCCTTTTAATTATGGCTATGCCCACTGGCCCAACTTGCCATACAGGAAGCACTAGTTGTTTTAAAGAAGAAACTTCCAAAGGTTTTTTATATGAACTTGAAAAGACTATTTCAGAAAGAATAGACCAAAAGACCAAAGGCTCGTACACATTTCAACTATTTCAAAAAGGAATAAATAAAGTAGCACAAAAAGTAGGAGAAGAGGCTATAGAATTAGTTATAGAAGCAAAAGATACAAATGATGAACTATTTAAAAACGAAGCAGCAGATTTGTTATATCACTATTTAATTCTATTAAAAACAAAAGGGTATGCGTTTGAAGAAATTGAAGATGTTTTAAAAAAACGAAGTAAATAGTGTTTTTAGGTCTTGAAAATATGAAAATTTGTAACTTTTCGGTTTTCAAAATTGATTTTAATACTTAGTATGCTGCAATTCATCGTTTTATGAAAAACAAACAACAACACGCAACTGCTTATTGGAAAGAAAACCTAAAATATGTTTCTATTCTTTTAGCTATTTGGTTTATAGTTTCCTATGGGTTTGGAATTATGTTAAAAGAGCCATTAGATAAATTTGAATTGGGAGGATTTAAACTTGGTTTTTGGTTTGCACAGCAAGGTGCAATTTATGTGTTTGTCATTCTCATTTTTGTCTATGTTAGGTTGATGAATAAACTTGACAAAAAGTATGGCTTTGACAAAGAGGAATCAAAAAGTGAAAAAGTATGAGCGTACAAACTTGGACGTATATTATCGTTGGAATCACTTTTGCTCTTTACATTGGTATTGCTATTTGGTCTAAAGCAAGTTCGACAAAAGATTTTTACATCGCAGGAGGAGGCGTAAGTCCTTGGGCTAATGGTATGGCAACTGCCGCCGATTGGATGAGTGCTGCCTCTTTTATTTCCATGGCAGGAATAATTGCCTTTACTGGATACGATGGCTCTGTATATCTCATGGGGTGGACAGGGGGGTACGTTTTACTTGCACTACTTCTAGCCCCCTACCTAAGAAAGTTTGGTAAGTTTACAGTCCCAGATTTTATTGGTGAAAGATATTATTCAAAAACGGCACGTGTTGTAGCAGTTTGTTGTGCTTTACTAGTCTCTTTTACCTATGTTGCTGGACAAATGCGTGGTGTAGGTGTGGTATTCTCGAGGTTTTTAGAAGTTGAAATTAACACTGGTGTCTTTATAGGAATGGTCATTGTACTTTTCTATGCTGTCCTAGGAGGAATGAAAGGAATTACTTATACACAAGTAGCTCAATATTGTGTGCTAATTTTTGCCTTTATGGTTCCAGCTATTTTTATTAGTATTCAAATGACAGGAAACCCAATACCCCAACTTGGCATGGGAAGTACTGTAAATGATAGTTCAGGGCTTTATCTTCTTGAAAAATTAAATGGATTATCTACAGAACTTGGTTTTACAGAATATACAAACGGAACCAAAAGCAAAATTGATGTTTTTGCAATTACACTAGCTTTAATGGTAGGAACAGCGGGATTACCCCATGTAATTGTACGTTTTTTTACAGTAAAACGAGTGAGAGACGCTCGAAAATCTGCTGGAATTGCTTTATTGCTTATAGCGATATTATACACCACTGCTCCTGCAGTTGCTGTTTTTGCAAAGACAAACCTTATTAATACTGTTAGTGAACAACCGTATAACAAAATGCCTCCTTGGTTTAAAAATTGGGAGACTACTGGTTTATTAAGTTATGAAGATAAAAATGGAGATGGTAATATTCAGTATGTAGCTAACCCAGAATTGAATGAACTTACAGTAGATAGAGATATCATGGTATTGGCAAATCCAGAAATTGCAAATCTACCAGCTTGGGTTATTGCTTTAGTGGCGGCTGGAGGACTTGCTGCTGCACTTTCAACCGCTGCAGGATTATTATTAGTTATATCATCATCTGTTTCTCACGATCTTATTAAAAAAGTATTTAAGCCTACCATTTCGGAAAAAGGAGAATTGCTTTCAGCACGTATCGCGGCAACTGTTTCGGTAATTATTGCTGGGTATTTTGGCATCAATCCGCCTGGATTCGTTGCCGCAGTAGTAGCTCTAGCATTTGGTCTTGCAGCTGCTTCATTCTTTCCCGCTATTGTATTGGGCATCTTTTATAAAAAAATGAATAAAGAAGGCGCTGTGGCTGGAATGATTGTGGGAATTTCAATAATGATATTTTATATGTTGAAATTTAAATTCGGAATTTTTGATGGTGGAAAAGAAGCCGTAGCAAGCCTCTCCAAAGATTGGTGGTTTGGCATTTCCCCCGAAGGTTTTGGTGCAGTAGCCATGCTTCTCAACTTTGTTGTGGCAATTATGGTATACTGGTTTACTCCTAATCCTCCAAATGAAGTTCAAGAAATAGTTGAAAACATTCGAATCCCAAATGGAGCAGGGAAAGCATCTTCGCATTAAATAAAATTTTTCTTAATTGATTTGAGATTTTTAAAATTTGTAACTTTTCCCTTTCAAATTATTAATAAATGAGTCAGTACCATATTAAAAGTTTAGAAGAATATTTTCAAGTATATCGAAAAAGTATTCGCGACCCCGAAACTTTTTGGGAAGAAATAGCAGAAGAAAATTTTGTGTGGCGTAAACGATGGAACAAAGTTCTTGATTGGGATTTTAGCAAGCCAGAAGTAGCCTGGTTTCAAGGAGCAAAACTTAACATCACCGAGAATTGTATTGATAGACACCTCTCCACTCGTGGAAACAAAACAGCCATTATTTTTGAACCCAATAACCCCAAAGAAAAAGCACAACACATTACTTACAAACAGCTACACCAAAAGGTCTGCCAGTTTGCTAATGTCCTTACCGAAAAAGGAATTAAAAAAGGAGATCGAGTTTGTATTTACCTACCTATGATTCCCGAGTTAGCAATTTCAACATTAGCATGCGCACGCATTGGAGCTATTCATAGTATCGTTTTTGCTGGTTTTTCGGCTAACGCATTACGCACAAGAATAAATGATTGTGAATGTAAAATGGTTATTACAAGTGATGGTTCCTTCCGCGGAAATAAAACCATCGATTTAAAAGGCATTGTCGACGAAGCGTTAAAAGAAACTCCATGCGTAGAAACAGTTTTGGTGGCACAACGAACACATTCAGAAATTGAAATGAAAGAAGGACGTGATCATTGGCTTGAACCCTTAATTGAAGCTGCTTACAAAGACTGTGCTATTGAAGTGATGGATGCAGAAGATCCTTTATTCATTTTGTATACTTCGGGCTCAACAGGAAAGCCTAAAGGAATGATGCATACTACCGCAGGTTATATGGTATATACCGCATATACATTTAAGAATGTTTTTCAGTATCGTGAAGATGATGTGTATTGGTGTACAGCAGATATTGGTTGGATAACGGGACATAGTTACATTTTATATGGCCCTCTCGCCAATGGAGCGACAACTATTATGTTTGAAGGGGTTCCAACCTATCCAGATTGGGGACGTTTTTGGCAAATTATTGAAAAACACAAAGTGAATCAGTTTTACACAGCACCAACAGCTATTAGAGCATTGGCAAAGGAAAACCTCAGCTTTGTTGAAAAATATGATCTTTCTAGTTTAAAGGTTTTAGGGACTGTTGGCGAGCCTATTAACGAAGAAGCCTGGCATTGGTACGATGATATTATTGGAAAAGGAAACACCCCCATTGTAGATACATGGTGGCAAACTGAAACTGGCGGCATCATGATTTCTCCAATCCCCTTTGTAACGCCAACCATCCCAACATTTGCTACGCTTCCTTTGCCTGGAATTCAACCCTGTTTAATGGATGAACAGGGCGATGAAATAAAAGGAAATCCTGCTAACGGAAGACTTTGTGTAAAATTCCCATGGCCCTCTATGGCACGAACTATTTGGGGAAATCATCAACGCTATAAGGATACCTATTTTTCAACTTTTGAAAATAAATACTTTACGGGTGATGGTGCTTTACGAGATAATACGGGTTATTACAGAATTACAGGAAGAGTAGATGATGTCATTATAGTTTCGGGCCACAACTTAGGAACTGCTCCAATTGAGGATGCCATAAACGAGCATCCCGCGGTCGCCGAAAGTGCCATTGTAGGCTTCCCGCACGATGTAAAAGGAAATGCCTTGTACGGTTATGTTATTTTAAAGGAAACTGGAGAAACTCGAAATCATGATAATCTGCGTAAAGAAATCAATCAACTCATTACGGAAAAAATTGGTCCTATCGCCAAATTGGATAAAATTCAATTTACGTCTGGCTTACCTAAAACGCGAAGTGGAAAAATTATGCGAAGAATCCTTCGAAAAATTGCCCATAAAGACACCTCAAACCTAGGAGACACAAGTACTTTGTTAAACCCTGAAGTAGTTGAAGACATTATTGAAAATGCTTTGTAAATAGTCTCCATTTCCATTTTTGCCTTCAACAAAAAAAAGTACTTTTGTGCTTCAAAAAAATTAATCATCCTACAATCAGCACGGTTTTTGTGGGGTTACTGAAAATCAATTTTTTGAAGAAAGCTAACCTATGAACCTATTTACAAAGATTTTTATTGTCTTTTTATTTTCTCAAAGTGTTTTTTCTCAGGTTATTACCATAACTGATGTAGACTCTGGGCAACCTCTAGATTTAGTGACGCTTATGAGTGATTCACCTAAGGCTTTTGCCACAACCAATGCAAAAGGACAAGCAGATATAAGTAATTTTAAAGGTTCGGAAAGGATAGAAATTCGAACCTTGGGATATGAAACGCTTTTTAAATCTTATACTGAATTACAATCCAATAATTTTGAAATAGATTTATCTCTTTCAAATATTAGTATCGATCAAGTGGTAATATCGGCAACTCGATGGAATCAATCGAGTTCGAAAATACCCTCTAAAATTGTTTCCATTTCACCAAACACCATTGCTTTACAAAACCCACAAACTGCTGCAGATTTGTTGGGAATCTCTGGAAAAGTTTTTATTCAGAAAAGCCAGCAAGGTGGCGGAAGTCCTATGATACGTGGATTTGCTACCAATCGATTGCTTTATACAGTTGATGGGGTGCGCATGAATACGGCCATCTTTAGAAGTGGGAATCTTCAAAATGTGATATCGCTCGATGCTTTTGCTATGGAACGCACAGAGGTTCTTTTTGGTCCAGATGCTGTAATTTACGGAAGTGATGCCATTGGGGGTGTTATGAGTTTTCAAACACTCGTACCAGAATTTTCTGCCGATGAAAAAACCTATGTTTCTGGAAAAGCAGTTACGAGATACGCCACAGCTAACCAAGAAAAAACTGGTCATTTCGACGTAAATGTGGGTTGGAAGAAGTGGGCATTTATTTCCAGCATTACTGCCACAGATTATGGAGACCTAAGACAAGGCAGTGTAGGTCCAGATGAATTTCTTCGTCCCTTTTATGTGAAGCGCCAGGACAGCATGGATATTGTAGTTACCAATGAAGATCCTCGAGTACAAACTCCATCTGGTTTTAGCCAAATTAATATGATGCAAAAGTTGCGTTATAAGCCCAGTGATAAGTGGGATTTTCAATACGGGTTTCATTATTCTGAAACGTCTTCCTATGGTAGGTATGACCGCCATCAAAGAACCCGCAATGATTTGCCAAGATATGGTGAATGGAATTACGGTCCTCAAATTTGGATGATGAATAATCTAAATATTACACATACTACTTCCAATTCCCTTTTTGATGAAATGGCTTTGCGATTGGCTATTCAAAATTTTGATGAAAGCCGTATTAGCCGAGGCTTCAACGAAAGCGACCGTGAATCCCAAACAGAAAAGGTATATGCCTACTCTGGAAATCTAGATTTTACAAAATCTTTGGGCGAACGTAACCAGTTGTTTTATGGATTGGAAATTGTATATAATGACGTTCGTTCTAATGGATCAATCACCAATATTGACACTGGAGTCACAACATTAGGCCCATCACGATATCCATATGCTACTTGGGCATCGTATGCTGCTTATATTTCAAATCAATTTACGGTAAGTGAGAAATTTATGGTACAAGGAGGTGTGCGTTACAACCACAATACGTTGGATGCAGAATTTGACACCACTTTTTTTCCATTCCCTTTTGAAACGGCAAGTTTGGATAATGGGTCATTAACTGGAAACTTTGGAATGGTGTACAGACCTAGTAAAGACTGGGTGGTGAGTGCTAATGCTGCAACCGCATTTAGAGCCCCTAACGTGGATGATGTTGGAAAGGTATTTGATTCGGAGCCAGGAGCTGTGGTAATTCCCAACCCAGATTTAAAAGCCGAATATGCTTACAATGGTGATGTTGGAATTGCTAAGATATTCGACAAAAATGTAAAAGTAGATGTTTCTGCCTATTATACTCTTCTTAAAAATGCCCTAGTGCGAAGAGATTTTCAATTAAACGGCCAAGACAGCATAATGTATGACGGTGAGTTAAGTCAAGTTCAGGCAATTCAAAATGCTGCGGAGGCAAATGTTTTTGGAATTCAAGCAGGGATTGAAATAAAATTGCCTAAAGGATTTGGATTCTCTTCAGATTTTAACTTTCAGAAAGGAGAAGAAGAATTGGATGACGGCACAACAAGTCCATCTCGACATGCGGCTCCGTGGTTTGGAGTCTCTCGCCTAAATTTTAAAACTCAAAAGTTAAACATGCAAATGTATGTTGACTATAGTGGTGAGGTGAAATTTGAAGATTTAGCCGAAGAAGAAAAAGGTAAAACAGAGATTTATGCAATTAATGATAACGGAGACCCTTATGCTCCAGGATGGTATACGCTTAATTTTAAAGCCCAATATCAGCTTACCGATAAAATTTCGGTGAACGGCGGATTAGAAAATATCACCGATAGGCGCTACAGACCCTACAGTTCTGGAATTTCTGGTGCAGGAAGAAATTTTATTTTGTCATTAAGGGCAGCATTTTAAAAAATTTATTTAAAACCCGTCAATCTCTATTGACGGGTTTTTTTTAAACTCTTTATTCAGTACCTTTAATATTGAAAAAAAGAGCTATGCGACATACAAAAGAAGAACGTTTTCAGCAACACGTACTATCAAAGTACCAAGTGTACAATAGTATTTTTATGACGTTGCCTTTTGATAGAATAACCAAAACAGGTGTTTTGTTGCCTTTATTTCAGGAAATTTGTGAAAATGGATTCCAAAATCATAAAAATCCTTCGGAAATTGTCACTTCCTTTTTTAAACAATATCGGGATAACCCGTCAGAGCAAGAACAGATAAATTTATTATTTCGATTCATTCAATACATTGAAAGACAAGTTGTTTTATTTGATGCGATTGAGGAAGCAACCTTCACTATTATTAATAATATGGATGGCCGCGGAACCCTACGAAATGTAAAAGAAGAAGCTGAGGATAAAAACAAAAAAGAGGCTCTTAAAAAGTATCTTCAACACTTTAAAGTACGTACGGTTTTAACCGCACACCCAACGCAGTTCTATCCTGGCTCAGTTTTGGGAATTATTACAGATTTAGCGAAAGCAATTGAAAAAAATCAATTAGAGCAGATAAAGTTACTGCTTGCGCAGTTAGGAAAAACTCCGTTTTTCAAAAAAACCAAGCCCACACCTTATGATGAAGCAGTGAGTCTTATTTGGTATTTGGAAAATGTATTTTACGAATCTGTTACAACCATTTATGACTACATTCAGAATAATATTTTTGAAGGAGAGCCACTTCAAAATCAGGTTATTAATTTAGGATTTTGGCCTGGGGGAGATCGCGACGGAAACCCGTTTGTGACTACTGAAATTACACTTCAAGTTGCAGAAAGACTTAGGCAAACTATTCTGAAAAATTATCATAAAGATATAAGAAAGCTTCGCCGAAGAATTACATTTGATGGTGCAGAAAACCTATTAATTGAACTTGAGACAAAACTTTTCAAAAATATTAATCTTCCTCAAAATAAAGCTACGATTTCGGCTGAAGAAATTATAAATCGCCTTTCAGAAATTAAAGCTGTTTTAATTGAAAAACACCAATCCCTTTTTAAAGAATTAGTGGAAGATTTAATCAATAAAGTAACGCTATTTGGGTTATACTTTGCTTCACTCGATATACGTCAAGATTCGCGCGTACATACTAGCGTTATGAATGCCATAGCAAAAGATCAACCTAAACTTTTCAGTAAAAAATATGATGCTTTAACTGAAACTGAAAAAATTTCAGCATTAAGTTCATTACAAGGCAAAATTGACCCTAGGTCTTTAACTGATGATATGGCGCAAAAAACTTTGGAGTCTATGTATGCCATGAAAGACATTCAAAAATACAATGGAGAACAAGGCTGTAATAGGTATATTATTAGTAATAACGGAAGCGTAGTAAATGTTTTGGAGGCATTTGCTATGATTCGCCTTTGCGATTGGCAAAGTCCTACGGTTGATGTAATTCCCCTTTTTGAAACTGTAGATGATTTACAATCTGCAAATACAGTCATGGAAACCCTTTATACTAATCCCGAATATAGTGAACACCTTAAACGAAGAGGTAACAAACAATCTATCATGTTGGGTTTTAGTGATGGTACTAAAGATGGCGGCTATCTCATGGCAAACTGGAGTATTTTTACTGCCAAAGAACGATTAACTGAAGTTTCACGAAAACACGGAATTACTGCTATTTTCTTTGATGGCCGTGGAGGTCCACCGGCTCGTGGAGGTGGAAAAACACATCAGTTTTATGCGTCTTTAGGCAACACTATTGAACACGAAGAAGTACAACTCACTATTCAAGGGCAAACTATTAGTTCTAATTTTGGAACGCTGGATTCATGTCAATACAATATAGAACAGTTATTAAGCTCTGGAATTGTCAACGAGATTTTTAGTGACGAAAAAAAGAATCTCTCTGCAGAAGACAGGCAAACTATGGAGCAATTGGCTGAATTAAGTTACACAGCCTATAAAGAGTTTAAAAGTCACCCTAAGTTTCTTCCCTATCTCGAGCAAATGAGTACGCTCAAGTATTATGCAAAAACAAATATTGGAAGTCGACCTTCTAAACGAGGAAAAAGTGATGAGTTAGTCTTTAGTGATCTTCGTGCCATCCCGTTTGTAGGTAGTTGGAGTCAATTAAAACAGAACGTTCCTGGCTTTTATGGTGTAGGTGTTGCTTTGGAATCGTTTCTGAAAAGTGGAGATTTTGAAAAAGTAGAGTCTTTGTATCATAATTCAGCATTTTTTAGAACACTTCTAGAAAATAGTATGATGAGTTTAACAAAATCTTTCTTTCCGCTTACGGCATATATGAAAGACGACCCAGAATTTGGAAGATTTTGGGAGCTCATTCACCAAGAATACGAACGCAGTAAAAACCTGCTTTTAAAATTAACAGGATCCAATGAACTCATGGAAGACAGCAAGGCGATGAGAGCATCCATTGCAGTTAGGGAGAAAATAGTCCTTCCGTTATTAACTATTCAACAATTTGCATTAAGAGAAATCCAAAAATTAAAAAAAGAAAATGGTGACCCAAAGCTTATTGAAACTTATGAAAAAATGGTGACACGTTCGTTATTCGGAAATATAAATGCCGCTCGAAACAGTGCTTAATGAAAAAGTTGTGTAAGTACGGGTAGCGATTTTGGCGACTTGTATCCTTGAATATGAAGCTGGTAATATTTTAATACTAAATCTAAGGTTTTTAAACGAACACTTTTAGGAATTTTTAATTCTGAAAAATTATTAAAGTCTCTTTTATCCAGTTGTTTTAATGCTTCCACTATTTCTCCTTCCTCGCAAAACTGACCTATGGTATGTTGCTGAAAGTTTCCTTCTAGTAGGTTAAAATAAGGCGCATCCTTTTCAGAAAAATCGGGATAAAAGCCTAGATAGTTGGTCAACTTTAATAGGAAAAGTAAATGAAAATTGGCAATCTCTTCATTTTCATCCAGCCATTTTAATGAGCCTTCAATAAACTGAAAAAGCTGAGGATTAGCTTCTTCTTCCTTGACAGAATTTTTTAAAATTTCAGATAGAAATAATAGCAAAGAAGATTTTATTACTTGTGTATGAAGGGTTTTATATGTTGACAATACTTTGGCTTCATTTATTCGCTCTAAGCTTCCTTTGTCTTTATGATATGCCTCTAATTGGAGTAATGAAAGTGGCTGAAACATGGAAGTTCGAAGTTTTCCTTTTTTGGATTTGAGAATTCCCCGAAGTAGGTAGCTTTTGAGTCCGTATTTTTCAGTAAAGCAAGAGACAATTAAATCGGCTTCGGCATATTTTATAGATGAAAAAACCAATGCTCTTGTAGAAACTTGCATACTATCTAACGATCATTATTTTGGTCACTTTTGTTTCTAATTGGTCGTCTGAGGTAATTAAAACCATATACACTCCAGATGCCACTTTATACTTCCCAAAAGCTGAAGTATCCCAGAGTACACTTCCGCCTTGGCTTGTGGTTTCAAAAACTAGGTTTCCTTCAATATCGGTAATTTTTACATTAGCATCTGCCGTCAATCCATCAATGGTAACATTTCCCGTAAATCCAGGTCTAACGGGATTTGGAAATGCATACACATTTTCGAGATTATCTCTAGGTGCTGTTGAGGTTCCTTCAAAAGCGACTAACCCATTTACCGTTGCAAAATATACTCGCCCTGTTGAACCATCAATAGCTATATCTTGTACGTTATTTGATGGTAAAGGGGAGTTGCCTTTTGTAAAACGCAACAATGTTTCTTGTCCGTTTGCCGAAAGATAAAATACCCCTGATGTGGCAGTTGCAATCCATTTATTATTTGATCCATCAACTTCTATATCTGTGATAGTCTGTTCAAACAATAATTCTTGTGGCACACCATCCTGTAAAATAATAATTTGTTGAGCATCTATATTGGTTCCCGTCTCGAAAAAGCCACCAACATTGAATAATACGCGCAATCCCTTGGTGGTTCCAATCCATAATCGGTTTGATGCATCAAACCTAACGGCCTTAACATTTTTTCGAGGTAGATCACCTTGACCAAGCCCTTCTCCAATCTTATTAAAGGTATTTGTCGAAGTATTGTAGCCAATAACACCATTATTTGTAGTTGCGATAAAAATATTTCCTTCTCGACTAATATCAATAGCTTTAAACGCTTGCTCTCCTAAAGGATTAATAAACTCTGAAATATCTATTTTCTGAAACTGTGGGGATGAACTGTACCTTAGTATTGCATTATCTATAAGTGACTGCACAACCCATAAATTACCATCGCGGTCAAATTCTGACCCAAATAATCTGATTCCTGCATTACTGTTTGTGGGAGGTGGAATAATAGCTTCTTCTAAATTACTATTAGTTTCATTATATAGAATAACAGGGGTTTGGTCTTCTATTTTTAAAAGTCCTTCAATATAGGAGCTCATGTAGACTTCATTAGGGTTGTTAGGGTTAATAGTAACTTTAACAATATCTGTGGCTCCAAATAAATCTTCAAAGGGAATGTTAGTCCACATTTCTTCTCTTAAATTACTTATCCCTCTTTTGTCTAAAGGAAAAGGATTACTTGTTTGTGTAATATCACCAAAAGCCACCCAAAGTTGTCCAGGACTAGCGTCAATTGAAAATGGATTGTTTAGTATTGGTCCATCAGGTAAAATTTGATCATATTGATTACCCCCGAATGGTACTCGTAAAAGACCATTTTCTAAGGTCCCAATATAAAAATTTTGAAATAGTGAAATTCCAGATTGAAAACGATCGTCTAAATTAGGTAAAAAATTTACTGAAGATTGTAAATTTAGGTTTGAATCATATACGCCAATGAAGTTAGAAGTTGTAATTGTCACCATTTCTCCATCTGAATAAAAATCTAAAATAGTGTTGTTCAAACTTGTTAATGTTCCTCCATTTACTTGTCCTATAGAGTTGTCAGATTTAGCATAAAATACATTGTCCCCAACTGTTTGGACACCAACCATTCCACCATTAGCTATTTGTTCCCATTCTTCAAAATCAATCAAATTTTCACTATCTATTCGAGCTCGTTTAAGTCCTTCGTCCAATGTTGCTGCATAAATGTAAGGGTCTAAGACTGTTGTTTGAGAAACCCTTATCTGAGTTCCTAGTTCTCCAATAAAGTAGGTATCTCCAAATTCTAATCTATTAATATCATATACAGAAATTCCATAATCTGTTGCAATATATAATTGCTCATTATATTCGTAAAATTGATTAATTCTTTTTCTATTTGGGGGAATGGTTGGCTTTTCTAAAATATCAACCACTTTTAATACATCTTCTTCTCCATCAATTACAACATCAATAAGGCCGTTTTCATAACCAATAAATAAAACACGGTAATCTTCACTATAATAAATTGTCGAAATTAACTCTCCAGACAGTCCATTAATTGTAGAAATTGTATTTATTTCTTGAGTAGTGAGATCAAATGAAAAAACTGCGTTTTCGGCTCCAACAAATAGCTTGTCATTCCCTTGAGTAATAGACTTAACAGAAACATATGAAAAAAATCCTTTCCATTCGTCTTCGAAATTTTGTGCTATTCCAACAAATGTTATAAAAAAAAGAAAGAAAAATGAAAGGTACTTCATCATGTTTTTATAAGGCTTTTACTGTGAATGTTAAACAATTTAAATTACCATTTATTGCAATATTAAAACAAAAAAGGCTGCCTTTTGGCAACCTTTTAGTTATTGTTTAATGGAATTACACAACTCCTTGTGCCATCATTGCATCGGCTACTTTTACAAAACCAGCAATATTTGCTCCTTTAACATAGTCCACATAACCATCTCCATCTTTTCCATATTTCACACACGCAGCGTGAATGTCATTCATAATATTATGTAATTTTTCATCTACTTCCTCACGTGTCCAGTTTAATCGCAAAGAGTTTTGTGACATTTCAAGTCCTGATGTGGCCACTCCACCAGCATTTGACGCTTTCCCAGGAGAGAATAAGATTTTTGCTTTATGAAATACAGCAATTGCTTCAGGTGTACAAGGCATATTAGCTCCTTCTCCAACACAAATACATCCATTATCAATTAATGTTTGTGCTTCTGCTTCATTTAATTCATTTTGTGTAGCACAAGGCAACGCTATATCACATTTTACATCCCAAGGACGTTTTCCTTCTTGGTATTTAGCCGAAGGATATTTATCCACATATTCCTTAATTCTACCTCGTTTGTTATTTTTTAAATCCATAACAAACGCTAGTTTTTCTTCGTTTATACCTTCTTCATCATAAATATAACCTGCAGAATCTGAAAAAGTAACCACTTTCCCGCCAAATTCCATAGCTTTTTCTGCAGCATATTGTGCAACATTTCCTGATCCCGAAATTACAACTGTTTTACCTTTGAAGCTTTCACCTTTAGTTTCCAGCATGTTTTTAGCAAAATACACATTCCCATAGCCCGTTGCTTCCGGTCTAATTAATGAACCTCCATAACTAAGGCCTTTTCCAGTAAACACTCCAGTAAATTCATTTCGAAGTCTTTTATATTGACCAAACATAAATCCTATCTCACGTCCTCCAACACCAATATCTCCAGCTGGCACATCTGTATTAGGCCCAATATGTCTTGAAAGTTCAGTCATAAAGCTTTGACAAAAACGCATTACTTCATTATCGCTTTTACCTTTAGGGTTAAAGTCGCTTCCTCCCTTTCCACCTCCCATAGGAAGTGTCGTTAAACTATTTTTAAAGGTTTGCTCAAATCCTAAGAATTTTAAAATGCTTAAGTTCACTGAAGGGTGAAAGCGCAAACCTCCTTTATAAGGGCCAATAGCCGAATTAAATTCAATTCTGTACCCTCTATTTACTTGAATATTCCCTTTATCATCTGTCCACGGAACTCTAAAAATTAAAGTTCTTTCCGGTTCTACCATGCGTTCCAAAAGCATTTTGCCTTGGTACATTTCATTCTCTTCAATAAATGGGATTACAGTTTCTGCAACTTCGGTAACAGCCTGCATAAATTCAGGCTCATTGGGGTTCATTTCACCAACTTTTGAAATGAAATCTTTAATGCTTTGTTTCATCTGAATAAAATATTTGTTTTTTAATGGAAAGATGAAATGCCTTATAATTCTTCTTCATTATATAGGGATTTCTAAAAGGCATTTCACAAGAAAAATTTAAAATATGTATTAATCTTTTAAAATTTGATGTCAAAAATATCTCCAAAGCAACAATTTAGAAGTTTTGAAAACGTTTTCGTAATTAGTGGCAAATATAAGTTATCTATAAAAAAAGCACTGTGTTTTTTGCCGAAATAAGCTATTTAATTACAATATATTTCTCTGTTAGATATGTTTTTATATATTTGTTACGTCTCAATCTAAACCTAAATTACAATGAATACCAGAATTTTGCTATTGGTATTTTTATTTTTTGCGCTTATAAGGCAAGAAGTTTATAGCCAATTTGGCTTCTCCCATGAGATTGGAGTCATCACAGGACCCGTTGTTTTTTATTCAGACTATGGTGTACGAAATGATTTTGAAACTAACATAGGTAATGTAGGTTTTGGAGTTGGAATTGTTCATTATTTAAATTTCTCATATCGAGCAGATTGTAACTGCTATACCAAAGACACTTATTTTAATGATCACTTTAAAGTACGAAGTGAAATAGATTACCATAAAACAAATTTTGAACACCTTGGCAAATGGGTTGATCCAGATAGAACTTCAATAACTGCAGATCAATTAAGAGCCATGAAAGGTTCCACTACCGTATTTGATATTGGTGCCCAATTAGAGTTTTTCCCATTAAGTATTCGTGATTTTGCCGCAGGCTCATACAAAATTGCCCCCTTTGGAAGTTTTGGAGTTCACTGGGTAAGTTTTGATCCAGAAGTTTATAGTGAACTAGGGGCGTTAAATACCCCTATCACAACACCTGTGAAATATTACAACAGTTTCCAGCAAGAAGGA
The DNA here is from genome assembly GCA_034670265.1 of Flavobacteriaceae bacterium. Taxonomy (GTDB): domain Bacteria; phylum Bacteroidota; class Bacteroidia; order Flavobacteriales; family Flavobacteriaceae; genus Halomarinibacterium. The sequence goes on from JAXMNU010000005.1 coordinate 266,847, forward strand.
GACTCCACTTGGAGTATTGTTATGAGTGCAGGATTTCGTTACAAACTAGGGCCACTAAGTGATTTAATGCTTGACGCTCGTTGGCAATATTATTTTTCAAATTGGGTAGAAGGTCTAAACCCACAAGAAGAATTTAATGAACAATCCTTAGGCGAAGGAAACGGTGTACCAGTTCCAGAAAACAAAGCCAACGATTGGATTTTTTGGCTGAATGTGGGATACATCTACTATTTAGATTAATAGTATTTACTATATAAAATAAGTTGGGGCGGCCTTTGGCCGCCCCAACTATTTACATTAATCTTCAAATTATCCGATTGCCTGTTTTAAATCGGCTATTAAATCATCTACATCTTCAATTCCTACACTTAATCGAATTAAAGAATCTACCACACCTGTTTTTTCTCGTTCTTCTTTAGGAATACTTGCGTGGGTCATACTTGCTGGATGACCTGCTAAGCTCTCTACTCCACCTAAACTTTCGGCAAGGGTAAATACTTTTAGCTTTTCCACTATTTTAATGGCTTCCTCAAAATTATTCCCTTTGGTAACAAAAGAAATCATACCGCCAAAATCTTTCATTTGAGATTTAGCAATCTCATGATTTGGATGATTTTCAAAACCCGGCCAATATACTTTTTCAATTTTAGGATGCTTCACTAAGTATTCTGCAATTTGCTTTCCATTTTCACAATGGCGTTGCATTCTCACATGAAGGGTTTTAATTCCGCGTAACACCAAAAAACTATCTTGTGGCCCGCAAATAGCTCCACTTGCATTTTGAATGAAGTATAACCTATCTGCCAATGCTGCATCCTTCACAGCCAAAGCACCCATCACCACATCGCTATGCCCGCCTAAGTATTTTGTGGCACTATGCATCACAATATCTGCTCCCAAATCAAGAGGTTGTTGCAAATAGGGTGTAGCAAAGGTATTATCTACTGCTAATAAGAGGTTATGCTTTTTTGAAATTGCAGCACAAGCTTTAATATCAATAATGTTCATCATAGGATTGGTAGGCGTCTCTACCCAGATGAGCTTTGTATTTGAATTGACATATTCCTCAATTTTTGAAGCATTTTGCATTCCAATAAAATGGAATTTTATGCCAAATCCTTCAAATACTTTTGTAAAGAGACGATAACTTCCTCCATAAAGATCATTGGTGGAAATTACTTCATCCCCAGGCTTCAATAATTTAATAATAGCATCAATTGCCGCCAACCCACTACCAAAAGCCAGTCCGTAGTTTCCATTTTCTATACTTGCAAAAGCATTTTCCAGTGCATTTCTAGTTGGATTGTGGGTTCTAGAATATTCGTATCCTTTATGTCCACCAGGCGTAGATTGTGCATAGGTAGATGTTTGATAAATGGGTGGCATCACTGCTCCGTAAGCCTTATCATGTTCCTGTCCCCCGTGTATTGTTTTTGTGTTGAATTTCATCATAATTTATTAAGAAAAACAAAAGTACGCTTTCCTGTATCATTATAAAAACTTTGTACTTTTACAAAATGAAATTACGCCTATTCTTTTTATTGAGTCTCATCATTTTTATAGGATGTAAGAAGGCTTCAACCTTAGCATTTTCTTCTGAAAGTTTTTCAGAAAGTGATTTAAAAATCTGTGAAAATGATCCCTGTTCCACCATTACAATCGATTACATAAAAGTTGTTGGGGATGAAGAAATTGCTTCAAAAATTAACTCTCAAATCGAAACGTACATTATTGAAACACTTTTTTTAGGTGAAGATGATAAGCCTTCAGCCAAAACTATTGAGGAAGCCGCACGACAGTTTATCATTGCTTATAGAGACCATAAAAATGAATTTGAATATAACTTGAAATATGAGGCCGAAGTTTTTGTTTCAAATACTTTTGAAAACGAAACATTATTAAGTCTTCAGCTACAAAGTTACCTTTTTACAGGTGGTGCACACGGATATGGCAGCACCTATTTTACTAATTTTGACAAGCAAACGGGTGAAGTAATTGCTAATAAAGACCTTTTCGATAATTACGCAGCGTTTAAAATACTTGCCGAAGAGGAATTCAGGAAAGAATTCGAAATTCCTGAAAATGAATCTATCAACTATACGGGTTTTTGGTTTGATGATGATACTTTTTCGCTTCCAGATTCCATCGGATTTTCAAGTAGAGAACTCATTTTTATTTACAACCCATACGATATTGCGAGCTATGCCGAAGGGCCAATAGTTTTTACCATTCCAAAGAGAAAGGCAAATCCTTTGTTAAAAAAAGAATTTCAATGAAAAAGATATACCACGTTTCTACTTGCAGTACATGTGTAAGAATTATTAAAGAGCTGAGTCTTCCTTCAGATTTTATAAAACAGGACATAAAAAAAGAAGAATTGACTGTTACACAATTGGAAGAGTTAAAAGACTTAGCTGGAAGTTACGAAGCACTTTTTAGCCGAAGAGCAACTCTTTACAAAGAACGAAATCTTAAAAATGAATCGCTAACCGAAGATGATTACAAACGATTTATTCTGGAACACTATACTTTTTTAAGTCGTCCCGTAGTTGTAAATGGTAACGAAATATTTGTTGGAAATAGCAAAAAAACTGTGGCTGCAGCCAAAGAATCCATTCACAACTCATGAGTGCTCGCGCTTGGGCCCTTTTAGCGGCAACTGCAGCAAGCACTATTTATGGTATAAACCACACCATTGCAAAGGGATTAATGCCAGACGTGATTGGACCCTTTGGTTTTATACTTTTACGTGTTGGTGGAGCAGCTATTTTGTTTTGGGCAGCCAGCATTTTCTATCCTACTGAAAAAATTGATAAAAAAGATCTCTTTACCATTATTGCATGTGCCCTTTTTGGGATGGTGTTAAATATGAATATGTTTTTTAAAGGATTGGAGCTTTCTACTCCTGTTAATAGTTCAGTTGTAATAACAGCCGCACCAGTTCTTTTATTAATTCTCTCTGCCATCTTTTTAAAAGAAAGAATTACATGGCTTAAATCAATTGGTATTTCATTAGGTATTATTGGAGTTTTAACGTTAATTCTATTTGGTGCAAAAACACAACCCAATGCCCCTAATATTCAATTGGGGAATTTCTTTTTTGTGATTAATGCGGCCTCCTATTCGGTGTATTTAATTTTAGTAAAACCTCTCGTGGGCAAATACAGCTCAATTACATTAATGAAGTTCTTTTTCCTTTTTGCATTGATTATGAACTTGCCTATTGGGGTTTCAGAATTTATGGAAGTCTCTTGGGGGAGCCTTCAAATTTCAGAAATAGCAAAATTAATTTTTGTGGTTGTGGGTACTACCTTCCTTACCTATCTATTTAATATTTATGCATTAAAACAGCTTAGCCCCTCTACCATTGGAGTTTTTATGTATCTGCAACCTGTTGTGGCTACCCTATTTGCTTTACTTGTTGGAGCAGATTCATTAACCACTTTGCGTATAATAGCTGCTGTTTTAATTTTTACTGGAGTCTTTCTCTCTACCAGAAGACCCAAAAAGAACGTTATAAATCCTTAGGATGTTGCTGATATTTACGAGTATCATCTTTAGTGAGAATTTTATAGTCTTCGGTTTTATCCATTCCTTCTAAAAAATTCCAGATATCTTGAGGAGGTGTTGCTAATTTCCTCGTTTCTAGGTCAATCCAAGCACCAAGCATTTCGCATCGCGCAAGATTTTTACCTTCAGAATCATAAAAATTATGAACAAAAGAAAAGAAAGTCCCATCTTCCGAAATTCCTTTCAATTGAATGGAAACTTGAATAGGCTTCCCTGGGAAAACTTCTTTAAAATAATACATGTGTTCGTAGAGGGCTACGGGTCCTAAATGCATTTTAAATAATCTCTTTTGACCAAAACCCTTTTCGTTAAAATAACTCATTCGGGTATGGCTCATATAGTCTATATAAGCACTATTTCTTAAATGAAGGTTTGCATCGACATCACTCCACCGTATTTCAAATTGTTTTGTGTACACGTACTAATTTTTGCCGTAAATTTAAGGCTCTTTTAAACCAATCAATCATAAATATTTTATAAATGCCTTTCTTTTCTTCGCAGTATTCTCCAAAAACACTTTTTAAGAATGGGCATTTTTCCACTATCTATTCTGCAAAATTTAGAACAGCTCCAAGTATCATTCAGCAACGTGAGCGTCTTCAGTTACCCGATGGTGACTTTATGGATTTGGATTTTTCATTTTCGGAAAAACCGACAAACCAGATTGCCATCATTCTTCACGGATTAGAAGGTAATGCCCAACGAACCTATATGAAAGGGCAAGGGAATATTCTGAAAGAAAATAATTGGGATGTTTGTGCTGTAAATTATCGAGGATGTAGCGGTGAAACCAACCTTAGTTATCAAAGTTATAATGCAGGTAAAACAGACGATTTGGAGATAATTATAAATTACATTTTGGAAAAAAATCGGTATGCTGAAATCGCTTTAATAGGCTTTAGCTTGGGAGGAAATTTACTTTTGAAATATTTAGGAGAACGAACTTATATTCCGAAAGAAATTATTGTAGGAATTGCCATTTCTGCACCGTTAAGTCTAAAAGGTTCTTTAGAAAAACTTTCACAATGGCATAATTGGCTGTATAGAACATCATTTTTATTCGATTTACGGAAAAAATACAAGTTAAAAATGAAGCAATTTCCCGAATTGATGAAGGATTCCGATTATAAAAAAATAAAAAGTCTCAAAACCTTTGATGATATTTATACGGCTCCTGCTCACGGATTTATAGACGCTTTCGATTATTATGAGAAAAACAGTAGTCTTCAATTCTTGCCAAATATAAAAGTCCCTGTACTTATTCTCAATGCAATAAATGACAGTTTTTTATCCCAAAATTGTTATCCCATTTCGCTTGCGGAAAAGTCTAAAAACATTTATCTTGAAACACCCAAATATGGAGGTCACGTTGGTTTTCATAAAACGGATAAAACCTATTATAGTGAAGAACGAGCACTTCAATTTTTAACATCAAAATAATTCTATTATGAAAAAAATAATATCGTTAGTAGCCTTCGTCACCTTAAGCTTTTTTATAAGCTGTGGAGAAAAAGAAGGAAAAAAAGAAGAAAAAGAACCCATGAAAATTGGCACTCAAAAAACTGAAAAAGTTGAAGATTCCAATGCCGTAAACGTAGCACTTACCGGAAACGATATGATGCAATACGACAAAAATGAAATCAAAGTAAAAGCTGGACAAGAAGTTACCTTAACACTTCGCCATGTGGGAAAATTAGACAAAAAAGTCATGGGGCATAACTTTGTACTATTAATGCAAGGTGTGAATATGCAGGAATTTGGAATTAAAGCTTCAGAAGCGGGTGAAGCAACCGATTGGATTCCTGAAGACGGAAAAGAAGTGATTGCCCATACAAAAATGTTAGGTGGAGGTGAGTCCACAAGTATCACTTTTACTGCCCCTGCTGCCGGAACTTATGATTATATATGTAGTTTTCCTGGGCACGTAGCTATGATGAAAGGGAAGTTTATTGTAGAGTAATTAGATTTATTTTTGCCATAATTTGAAGAGTGGGTGGTTTTATAGAAAATCATCCACTTTTTTATAGGCATCAATTACTTTTAATTCTCCTTCTTTCCCTGTAACTGAATTGCCATGCTCCATACCTAAAATGCCTTTGTACCCTTTATCAAAAATGTACTTAAACACATTTTTATAATTAATTTCTCCTGTCGTGGGCTCATTTCGCCCAGGGTTATCCCCAATCTGGAAATAAGCAATCTCATCCCAACAGGCTTCAATATTGGGTAGTAAATTTCCCTCTTGAATTTGTTGGTGGTAAATATCAAAAAGTATTTTACAAGAAGGACTATTCACCGCTTTACAAATTTGATAGGCCTGTGGAGATTCCGTTAAAAACAACCCAGGATGATTCCTAAAATTTAGCGGCTCCAAAACCATGATAATATTATGAGGTTCTAAAATATCGCAGGCTCTTTTTAATGTTTCTACCACATTTGCTGTTTGAAAATCGTTGTCCAAACGTAAGTCCACATGGCCTGGCACTACGGTCATCCATTTGGCATTTACTCTTTTTGCCACCTCAACCGAATCTTTTATATACTGAAGAAACTCGTCACGCCATTCGGCTTTACCACTTGCAAGATTAGGCTCTTTCCAGTAAATCTTATGTGCCACAAAAACCCCCATTTCCATACCCAGCTGCTCCATTTTTGAAGCAATTCGGTTTTGTTCTTCAACAGGGCGATTTCGCATTTCATTATCTTCAAAAGCAGTAAAGCCTTGTTCTGAAATGAATTCCAATTGCGAAATGATATCTTCTCCTGCGTGACTTTTAAACATCCCATCGTGAGGGGCATATTTCAAATTGAATGAATGTTTTTCAATTTCAAATGGAATCTTTTCTGAAAATATTTCAGAAGCTAAAACACTTCCGCCCAACGTAAAAAGGGAACCCGTTAAGGCTCCCTTTTGTATAAATTTTCTTCTATCCATTTTTTTTCTATAAAGCCATGGCTTTTCCATTTCCAGCTTCGCTTAAAGGAATACATCCTTTTTGCTGTCCAGGTACAGGATCATACCAAAGTACATTTTTACCAATTTCTTCACTGGTTTTCCAACCCCAAATAGTTAGTCCACGAATGGAAGAGGTTAAGTAAAACAATTGCGCATCTTTATCGAATGTAGCTGAAGGATCTATTTTGCTAGTTTCAAGAAATTCTCCATAACGTCTTCCATACTCAATTTGAGTCTCTTTGGGTGTTCTTAAGTACTTAGACAACATTTGGTCAAACTCTTCTGCAGTTCCCTTGTCTAATTCTTTATTAAAAGTAGCTTTAAATTCCGCTTCAAATGTATTAAAAGCATTTTTTACAAATTGCTTTTCTCTAGAAGAGGATACTTCCCAAAATTCATCTTCAACTTCAGATTTATCTGCTGGCAAAACTTCATTCCAATAGGTATCTATAAATTGGTGTACCCCAACAGCAACTGCGCCGGGAACTTTTTCATCATTGGGAATAATTAGGTCTACCATGCTTTTTAACGCATGTCCTTGTGCTTGTGTAACAAACACTGGAGTGAATGTTGGTCCTGCTTCTTTACAACTTTGTAATATACTTATAATGGTAGGTGTTGCTACTAAAGCTCCAGCTCCCCATCCTAGGTTTCGTAAGGCTTGTCTTCTATCCATTATGCTTCTTTTTTAATTTGGTTAACGGCATGATTTGCAGCTCGTGCAGTAAATGCCATATAGGTTAATGATGGGTTTACACAACTCGCCGAGGTCATAAATGAACCATCGGTACAGTAAACGTTAGATACAGCGTGCAACTGATTATTTCCATTACACACAGATGTTTTTGGGTCTTTCCCCATTCGTGCAGTACCCATTTCGTGGATTCCTAATCCAGGAGCTCCTGGATCATCCCAAGGTTCAATATCACTATATCCTGCTTTTTCAAGCATTTCGATAGCTTGTTGCACCATGTCTTTTCGCATTTCGTATTCGTTTTCTTTCCATTCGGCATCAAATGTAATGGTTGGCAAGCCCCATTTATCGAGCTTGTCATAATCTAGCGTCATTTTATTTTCGTGATAGGGTAAACACTCTCCAAAACCTAATAGGAGCATTCGCCAGTTTCCAGGCTCCGTAATTGCATTTTTTAAATCTTTTCCGTATCCAAGTTCTGCAACCATTTCATCATAACGACCACGGCCTGCACCCCCTTGATACCCATATCCTCTTTTAAAGTTTGGCATATCGGTTTTTCCGCCTAAGTTTCGGAATCTTGGAATATAAAGTCCATTCGGTCTGCGACCTTTATAGTGTTTGTCTTCAAAATCATTTACGTTTGCCCATGCTCCTGCTTTAAAGTGATGATCCATAATATTACATCCTAGTTCACCACTGTCGTTACCCATTCCGTTAGGGAAGCGCTCACTTTTGGACTGAAGCAAAATACTTGCTGTAGCAATGGCGGACGCACATAAGAATATCACTTTGGCATTAAATACCATGTCTTCACCAGTTTCGGTATCTTTCACTTTAACTCCCGTAGCCTTTTTGGTGGAATCATCATAAATGATTTCGTAAGCTATAGAATTTGGACGCAGTGTTAAATTTCCTGTTTTTTCTGCAGCAGGAAGTGTTGAAGAAACACTACTAAAATAACCTCCAAAAGGACATCCTCTCATACAACGATTTCTAAATTGGCAATTGGAACGCCCATCGTGGGTTTTAGTTCCTGTAAGGTGTGCAGTACGACCAATAGTTACAAGTCTTCCGTCATCGTAATTTTTTGCCATAGATTCTTTTAAATCTATTTCGGCACAGTTTAATTCCATGGGTGGAGAGAAAATTCCATCTGGTAAAACTTCAAGCCCTAAGGCTTCTCCACTTACACCAATAAACTCTTCTACCTTATCGTACCAAGGTGCAATATCTTTATATCGTACAGGCCAGTCTACCGCAATTCCTTCTTTTTTGTTAGCCCCAAAATCAATATCACTTAAACGATAACTTTGACGTCCCCACATAATGGAACGCCCTCCCACGTGATATCCACGAATCCAATCAAATCTTTTCGTTTCATTATAAGGATGTACCAAGTCATTTACAAAGAAATGCCTGTGTGCTTCATCTGTGGTGTATCCTGTTCTGGCTTGCTTTAATTGTTTTTTCTGTTCTTCAACAGGCAATTGCCCTTTAAACTTAAAATCCCAAGGGTCCATATTTGCTGTTGGGTAATCTTCAATGTGTTTTATCATTCGTCCTCTTTCAAGAACCAATGTTTTCATGCCATTTTCGCAAAGTTCTTTTGCGGCCCATCCGCCGCTTATTCCAGAACCAACTACGATAGCATCGTACATTTCATCAGGGTTTGCCATTGTATGTTTTTTAGTTTTAAAGTGGTTTTAATCTACTAAATACCTTAGTTATGGAAGATACAAATCGTAAACTAAGAATTATAAAGTTAACTACTAATTTCCACTATTTTTTTCGATTACACAAAAATACATTCCTAAAAGAATAAGATTGATAGCCGAAAACGTTTTCGGTTACGAAATTCGCAATCCACCTCAAAATCCGATTGAAACCTTTTTAAAAAGAATTATCTTAGAAGAAATTTTTCAAAAAAAACAAACTTAAATAACCAACATCCTAAGTCAATGAAAAATATATATATCCTTGTATTATCCCTTACAACATTAATAGCTTGTAAAAACACCCAAAAAGAAAACACCGAAACTTCAGAAACAGCCATGGTAAAGGACACTGTCCCTGTTAACGATATTAAATTTTCCTTAGCACAATGGTCTATTCATGTTCCAATTCAAAAAGGAGAAATGGACCCAATGGATTTTGCAGAGTATGCTAAGGCATTAGGTTTTGATGTCATTGAATATGTTGATCAATTATATCCTGTGGACACATCCGTTCCTTATGAAGATTGGGTTATGAACCTTACTGAAGAATGGAAGGTGAAAAATGATTCGTTAGGGGTTTCCTTCGGACTTATTATGATTGACACTGCAGGAGAATTAGCTGACCCTGATGAACAAAAGAGAAAAGAATCTTTAAAAAAGCATAAAAACTGGATTGATGCCGCTGCAAAAGTTGGCTCACCTGCTATTCGAGTTAATCTTTTCGGATATACAGAATTAGAATCATGGCATAATGCCTGTGTTGCTGCCTTAAAAGAATTGGGAGCCTATGCCGCCGAAAAAAATGTTCTCATATTACCCGAAAATCATGCCCAACTATCCAATAACGCAGATTATATGGTAGCCGTAATTGATGAAGTTAATATGTCCAATGTTGGTGTGCTTCCAGATTTCGGAAACTTTTGTGTTTTAAGAGAAAAAGGAGTCCGTTGGAATGGTCCCTGTTTAGATGAATACGACCGCTATGAAGGGATTGCAAAATTAATGAAGCATGCCAAAGGATTTGTATCTGCAAAATCTCAAAATTTTGATGAAAATGGCGATGAAACTAAAATAAACTATTATAAAATGATGCAGATTTTGAAGGATGCTGGATTCTCTGGACACATTGGCGTGGAGTACGAAAATGAAGAATATATAGATCCTTCTGAAGGTATCATGGCAACAAAAAACTTAGTTCTTAAAGGATTAGAAAAAGCTAACTAATAAAAACAATATGAAATCAACCACACGTTTTCAATTATCGTTTATGATGTTCCTCGAGTTTTTTATTTGGGGAGGATGGTTTGTTACTATGGGAACCTTTTTAGGGAATACCTTATTAGCATCAGGTGGTGAAACGGCTATGGCATATTCCACTCAATCGTGGGGTGCTATCATCGCGCCATTTATTATAGGACTTATTGCCGACCGCTATTTTAATGCAGAACGCATTTTAGGGGTACTTCACTTAATTGGAGCCTTTTTAATGTACCAAATGTCACAAGCCACAGATTTTGCCGTATTTTATCCCTACGTTTTAGGGTATATGATTGCGTATATGCCTACGTTGGCATTGGTTAATTCAGTATCGTTTAATCAAATGAAAGACCCTTCAAAAGATTTTCCATTTATACGTGTTTGGGGAACTGTGGGTTGGATCGTAGCTGGATTGCTTATTAGCTTTGCCTTTAAATGGGATTCTCTTGAGAATATTAAAGAAGGAATGCTTTCCAACACCTTTTTAATGACTGCCATTGCTTCGGCTGTTTTAGGAGTTTTCAGTTTTCTATTGCCAAAAACACCGCCACAAGCCAAAGGAGAAAAAGCGAGTATTGCTGATATTTTAGGACTTGATGCCTTAAAATTACTGAAGGATAGAAACTTTTTAATATTCTTTTTATCCTCTGTTTTAATCTGTATTCCGCTGGCGTTTTACTATCAAAACCTGAGTCCTTTTTTAACTGAAAGTGGCGTAGAAAATTCAACCGCTTGGGCTTCGGCAGGACAAATTTCTGAAGTATTATTTATGTTATTGCTTCCCTTCTTTTTCAAAAAGTTTGGCTTTAAGAAAACCATCCTTGTTGGAATGTTAGCCTGGGTAGTTCGCTATTTACTTTTTGCTTATGGAAATTCTGGTGAACTATTCTTTATGCTCATTATGGGGATTCTTTTACACGGAATCTGCTACGACTTCTTCTTTGTTTCGGGTCAAATTTATACCGATAGCAAAGCGGGCGAAAAAATTAAAAGTGCCGCACAAGGGTTAATTACATTAGCAACGTATGGTGTTGGAATGTTAGTTGGTTTTTATGTCGCTGGAAAAATAACCGATGCAAATATTATTACAGAAGGTGGACATACTTGGCAGTCTATATGGACGTTCCCAGCATTGTTTGCTGCCGGAGTATTAGTGTTGTTCGCATTATTATTTAAAAATGAAAAAATAGAATACAAAGAATAGGCTTCGACTTCGCTCAGCCACCTTTTTTTTGTTGGGCGCGTTGCTAACTATAAATTAAAATTATGAGTAATAAAATACGATGGGGCGTCTTAGGTGGCGGTGGTGATTCTTTAATTGGAGTATTGCACCGTGTTGCTGCCAGTATGTTTGATGCCTATCAATTAACAGGAGCGGTTTTTAACCCCGATTACAATACAAGCCTAGCTTTTGCTGAAGAAATTGGGATCCCGACCAACCGAATTTACAAGGATTTTGACACCATGGTGGCTGAAGAATTAAAGTTGCCAGAAAATGATCGGATTCAGGTGTTTTCAATACTAACACCAAATTTTTTGCATTTCCCAATGGCGAAAAAATTACTTGAAAGTGGATTTCATGTGATTTGTGAAAAACCCATGACCATGACTTATGCAGAAGCTTTGGAATTGGAAGCCATTCAGAAAAAAAACAACAATATTTTTGCGCTTACCCATACCTATACAGGCTACCCCATGGTACGCCAAATGAAGAAAATGATAGAAGAAGGGGCTATTGGTGACGTTCAGAAAGTAGATGTGCAATATTACCAAGGATGGATTAATCCTATTATTCACGATAAAGAAAAACGGAACACCACTTGGCGTTTGGATCCTTCAAAATCGGGAATAAGTTGTTGTATGGGAGATATTGGAGTGCACGCCTACCAAATGTTGGAATTTGTCACGGGAATGGAAGTGAAAACCATTTTGGCAGACCTTAACCATTTGTACGATGACAACCAAATGGATATCGACGGTACAGTTTTGGTTCGTTTAGGAAAATACACCAAAGGCGTTATTAGAGCCAGCCAAATTGCAACTGCCGAAGAAAACAACTTTTCCGTAGCAGTTTATGGAAAAAAAGGCGGCCTAAAATGGGAACAAGAAAATCCTAATTATTTATACCATTTAGAAGACGGAGAACCCATTAAAACACTGAAACCGGGAAATGTTTACAATAGCAGACTTTCGTTGGACGGAACCAAACTTCCGCCAGGACATCCCGAAGGTATTTTTGATGCCATGGGCAATATTTACAAAGGGGTTGCTAAAGCGATTAGGAAACAACCTTATGATACCGCTGAATTCCCCTCGATGCGAGATGGTGTTCGCGGAATGAATTTTATTGAAACCTCTGTGGCTTCGCATAAAGAAGGGAATGTTTGGAAAGAATTATAATTTTCCCCTTTGAAGAGGATAAAGAGGGATGTTTTTGAAAGCGTAAAAAAAATAACTAACAATTAAAAAGATACCCGCCTACGCGGGCAGTAATATGAAAACCATTAAAGGACCTGCTGTTTTTTTAGCCCAATTTATGGATGACAAAGCACCTTTCAATTCGTTGGAAGGAATTTGTAAATGGGCAGCAGATTTAGGATATAAGGGAATACAAATCCCTACTTGGGAAAGTAGATTAATCGATTTAAATCTTGCCGGAGAAAGCAAAGTGTATTGTGACGAACTGAAAGGAAAAATTAATAGCTTCGGACTAGAAATCACAGAGCTTTCCACCCACTTACAGGGGCAATTGGTTGCGGTACATCCTGCCTACGATTTAATGTTCGACAATTTTGCTCCAGACGATTGTAAAAACAACCCAAAAAAGCGTACCGAATGGGCGCGAAAACAACTCATTAGCGCTGCAAGAGCCAGTAAGCATCTTGGTTTAAAAGCACACGCCACATTTAGTGGTGCACTACTCTGGCATACGTGGCACCCGTGGCCACAACGGCCTGAAGGATTAGTAGAAATGGGCTTTGAAGAATTAGCAAAGAGATGGCTTCCGTTATTAAATGAATTTGAAGATAACGGCGTCGCTGTTTGTTATGAAATTCACCCAGGGGAAGATTTACATGACGGCGTGACCTTCGAACGATTTTTAAAAGCTACAGGCAATCACAAAGCGGTAAATATTTTATACGATCCAAGCCATTTTGTGCTTCAGCAATTAGATTACATTCAATATATCGATCACTATCATGAGTTTATTAAATCGTTTCACGTAAAAGATTCTGAGTTTATTCCCGATGGAAAACGCGGTGCATTTGGTGGGTATAGCGATTGGAAAGACCGTGCTGGACGGTATCGCTCTTTAGGTGATGGACAAATTGACTACAAAACCGTGTTCAGTAAATTAACCGAATACGGCTGCGATGTTTGGGCCGTGATGGAATGGGAATGTGTTATTAAAAGTCCCGAGCAAGGAGCTCGAGAAGGAGCTAAATTTATTAGTGATAGAATTATTGAAGTCACTCAAAAACGTTTTGATGATTTTGCAGGTGCTGAAATTGATAAAGAAAAACTGAAAAAAATATTAGGATTATGAAAAAAATAGCCTTCATTTTTTGTTCAACATTACTATTAATTGCTTGTAAAGAAGTAGTTGAAGAAACAACACAAGTGGTTACTGAAGAAGTTTCAGAAACTAAAAAAGAACCTACAAAACCTGAAGAAACCGAAATTTGGGAGCCCGTTCCACCTAAAGTAAATCCAACAGCTCTTAATGGTGCGCCAAGTGATGCTATTGTGTTGTTCGACGGAACAAACTTTGATGAATGGATTTCGGCAGTAGATTCTACTGAAGTGAAATGGACCCTTAATCCGGATGGAAGTATGACTGTAAAGGACAAAACGGGAGACATTCAAACGAAACAAAACTTTGGAAGTGTGCAATTGCATCTCGAATGGCGAAGTAATCCAGATAACAAGCAAACCAATCAAAACCGAAGCAATAGCGGGGTGTTTTTTCAGAATCGATACGAAGTTCAAATCCTTGATAACAACGACAATCCTACCTACGTAAACGGAATGGTTTCGTCTATCTATAAACAATCTCCTCCTTTGGTTATGGCAGCCGTACCCACAGGCCAATGGAATACCTACGACATTATTTTCCACGCGCCCGAGTTTGATGCGGAAGGAAACAAAACCAAATCGGCTACCCTTACTGTAATGCTTAATGGTGTTTTGGTGCAAGATCATTTTGAATTGGAAGGCACAACCGAATATATTGGCTGGCCTAAAAATGATGCGCATGGCCCAGCTCCTATTAAATTACAAGACCACCAAGATATGAGCGGAGTGAGTTTCCGCAATATTTGGGTGAGAGAACTTTAATTCAACAATGATGAAAAAAATAATTCTATTAGTAGCCGTACTCATTAGTAGCTTTTCTTGCAAAGAAAAAGTGAAAGAAGAGGTCGCAGAAACCGAACCTATGGAAGACACAAAAACCGAAGCAGTGCAAGAATGGATCACCCTTTTTGATGGCACATCTCTAGATAACTGGCGCGGCTATCTTATGGAAGACATGCCTGCCGAGTGGTCCATAGAAGACGGTGCTATGGCATTTACGCCAGGCAAAGAAGGTGGAAAAAATATTATTACCAAAGACACTTTTACCAATTTTATCCTTTCCATAGAATGGAAAATCTCGGAAGGCGGCAACAGCGGAATTTTCTGGGGTGTTTTTGAAGACCCAAAATTCCCAGAGGCGTATCAAACAGGTCCCGAAATACAAGTGCTGGATGATGAAAAACATCCCGATTCCTTTGTGGGCGAAGGCACACACAAAGCGGGAGCGTTATACGATATGTTAGCTCCAAGAGAAAAAGCTGTAAAACCTGCGGGCGAATGGAACCTTTGTGTGATTGAAGTAAATCACAATACAGGTAAAGGAAAAGTGACTATGAATGGAGTCGACATTGTGTACTTCCCTGTAAATGGAGAAGCATGGGACGATATGGTTGGGCAATCTAAGTTTGCCACTTGGGAAGGTTTTGGAGACTACCCAACAGGACATATTGCGTTACAAGACCACGGAGACAAAGTGTGGTATCGCAATATTAAAATCAAGAAACTGGATTAACATTATGGATGTTGAAGTACAGCTATATTGTGCCACTGGGTATTGTGCATTTATCTTACTTCTATTTGCCATGGTACAAAAGTTTCCTCCCAAAAAAATAAATTGGTGGTACGGATACAGAACGTCTCGTTCTATGAAAAATGAAGAAACTTGGAAAGCCGCACAGGAGTACGCCTCAAAAAAAGCGATACAACTAGCGCTGTTTAGCTTTATGTTTCCTGGAGTTTTTTATTTTCTATATCCAGCGTATAACTTTTTACTCACGATAATTGCCAATACGTTACTTATTCTTTTAACTCTCCCCTATACCGAAAAGTTTTTAAAGGAACGGTTTGGTGAGAATAAGTAGAAAATAATTATGTGTTATTTTCCTTAATTTTTCCTTCAATTAATTTTAATAAAGAAAGCATTTTCTCAAAATGTTCAATGCTGTCAATTCCATGAGCAGGTGTTAAAACTAGATGTTTTGGTTTCTTTTTCCAAATAAGAATATAAAGCTTTTCATCCTCAATTTTTTTACAAAATGATTTATCTCTTTTCAATTTTGATATTAAATCTGAATCGCCTTTAAATGTATATTTCTTATTTATGGCTTCCGAAGGAGGAGAAAATATATTTGCAACAAATTCTATTAATCTTTTAAAATTTCCTTGTGGAAAAATTTCAAGTTTTTTTCCATAATCTTTATCAAGGTATAATATAAACCTATAAGGCTCTGCCGTTTGTGAAGCACCCCCTACCGCCTTAATATTTATTGAAATTTTAGTCTTATCTATTTCAATTATCCCCTTTTGTAGGTGAAAAGAGTATTTACCCATTGGCATAATAGACTCTTTTTTATATTCTTCAGAATAAGTGCCTTCATATTTTTTTACTAATTCTTCTATAACATTCATTGTTGAAAAGTAATATATCACATTGTTCTCAGGCCTTTCCTCAAATATACACAAATACCTTTTCCTCCTCAACTCCATAAAGATTTCAAGTTTCAAACCCAAAAATTCAGTGTTTATTGAAATAATTTAAACGTTTGATGAAATTTTTTAAACGTTTATTAAAATCTTTTCACCAAATGATGAAATAATTTAAGTGTTTAATAAAATAAATTAATCCTCTGTATTAATAAATTAAATAAAAAGTCAAATATTTTAAATAGGTCTTTAAATAATTTAAGTATTCATTTAAATATTTTAATTATCTGTTTAAATTTTCCAGAAACAACCTCCAAAAAAGTACTTATCTTATGATTGCATCGTTTTCTAATTTAAAAAATTATGGAATTTCATAAAGTTGTACCTTTGCCATCTTAACAGCACACTATGATTCAGTCCATGACCGGCTACGGCAAAAGCATTCTTGAGTTGCCTTCCAAAAAAATTACTATCGAAATTAAATCGTTGAACAGCAAAGGACTCGACCTTAACGCTCGTGTACCCTCTAGCTACCGCGAAAAAGAACTCGTGCTACGCGATTATATTGCCAAGTCTCTTACTCGCGGAAAAGTAGATTTTAATCTTTATGTAGAAGTGACGGGGGAAGCTACCAGTAGTGTGATTAACGAAGTGGTGGTAAAGGAATATATGCGCCAAATGAAAAATATTGTGGCAGGGGATGAAACCGAATTACTTAAAATGGCGGTACGTATGCCCGATGCCTTAAAAACGGAACGTGACGAGATAGACGAAGGCGAATTTAAGGATATTATGAAGGGTGTAGATGAAGCACTAGAAGCCATAAATCAATACCGAAGCGACGAAGGGAAAGTATTGGAAGAGGATTTTAAAGACCGGATTAAAACCATTTCCACTCTACTCAACGAAGTAATGAAAATTGACCCTGAACGAATCACTCACGTGCGTGAAAAATTGCAAAAAGCCGTTTCCGAATTAAAAGAAACGGTAGATGCTAATCGCTTTGAGCAGGAGCTTATCTACTATCTAGAAAAATACGATATCACCGAAGAAAAAGTACGTCTTGAAAATCACTTAAAGTATTTTGTTGAAACTTTAAATTCTTCAGACTCTAATGGAAAAAAATTAGGCTTTATCACACAGGAAATTGGTCGTGAAATCAATACCATTGGGAGCAAAGCCAACTATGCGCCTATGCAGCAATTGGTGGTACAAATGAAGGACGAACTCGAGAAAATTAAGGAACAAGCGCTAAACGTATTGTAATGAAAAAAGGCGGTAAACTTATTGTTTTTTCGGCACCTTCTGGTAGTGGTAAAACTACCATCGTACGGCATTTGCTAAAACAAAAAGAGCTGAATTTGGAGTTTTCTATTTCGGCAGCTTCCCGTGCCCCACGTGGGGATGAAAAGGATGGTGAGGATTACTATTTTATGGACATTAAAGAGTTTAAACAACATATTAAAAACGGTGATTTTCTGGAGTGGGAAGAAGTGTACCGCGATAATTTTTACGGCACCTTAAAAAGTGAAGTAGAACGTATTTGGGCGCAAGGTAAAAATGTGATTTTTGATATTGATGTGGTAGGCGGACTACGAATTAAAAAGAAATTCCCAAAAGAAACCTTGGCGGTTTTTGTAAAACCTCCTAGTGTGGATGAGTTAAAAATTAGGTTGAAAAAACGAAAAACCGAAAGCGCCGAAAAAATCAATATGCGTATTGCTAAAGCATCTATTGAAATGGCAACGGCACCGCAGTTTGATTTTATCATTATCAACGACCAGCTTGACAAAGCCTTAAAAGAAGCCGAAAAGTTGGTTGCAAATCATATTTCAAAATCGCTAGACGCAGAAGAATAACATGGCTTCTCAAAAAAAAATAGGACTTTACTTTGGCACCTTTAACCCCATCCATGTGGGGCATTTAACCATTGCCAATTATATGGTGGAGTTTAGTGATTTGGACGAAGTATGGATGGTCGTTACACCTCACAATCCGCATAAAAAAAAGAAAACGTTACTTGAGGATATTCATCGCTTAACCATGGTGCGTATTGCGCTAGAAGATTATCCAAAATTAAAAGCAAGCAACATTGAGTTTGACCTTCCTCAACCTAATTATACTGTAAATACGCTCGCACATTTGGAAGAAAAATATCCCGATACAAAGTTCTGCCTTATTATGGGCGAGGATAATTTAAAAAGCTTCCATAAATGGAAAAACTACGAGGTGATTTTACAACGCTATGAGTTGTATGTCTATCCAAGAATTTCGGAGGGCAAAGTAGATTCACAATTCTATTCCCACTTTGAAGGGGGACAAGGGGATGTTTTACACCCTAAAATTCATGAAGTGAATGCCCCCATTATGGAGTTGTCTTCCACTTTTATAAGAAAAGCCATTAAAGAAGGGAAAAACATTCGTCCTATGTTACCACAGAATGTTTGGGAGTATTTGGACGAGATGAATTTTTATAGGTAAACCTGAAGCTTTTCCAAACAAAAACCGCCCAACTTAGATCCCATTTTCACGGGGACAAGCCAGACGGTTTTCAACTAAATAACCAACCAAAAAATTATATATATCTTAAAAGCTGCTAATTTTTTTCATTTGCTTTTCAAATTCAGCTTTTGAAAGGCGCAACTTTCCTCTTTCATTATTTTTAATAGTAATGTATCCTCTTCCTCTAAATCTGTACACCGTTCCCGACGGATTATGATACAATTCTATCGTGTTGTCATTAATAACGCTCAATTCAAAAAATTCATTGCCCAGATAGTCATAATCTAATGTTAAATATTTTCTATAGGCGTTTCCTTGTACATCATCCACGTTGTAAATCCCACTATAGTCCCAATATATATTATTGATATTGGTGCCGTTAGAGTCTTGTGAGCTTAAAAAATTACCATCGCCTCCACCAGGAAGAAATTGCATGAAATTCTCATAATCGAAAGGATTTGGTTCGCCATAAGGACTGGTGTAAATCTTTTCCCAAGCCACATATTCTTGCACGAAATAATGTATGTTATCGTAGAACAATAAGTCGTAATCGAAATTGCTTCGTTGATAGCCAACTAAGATATATCTGAGGTTTGCAGGACGGAAATACAATTCTATTTCGTGATTGTTTAATTGGGTCACTTCAAATCGATGAAATCCGTCGATATCATGAGATATATCTAATTCATTAGCGAAGGTATCGTAATACCCAATATCAATTCCGAAGCCGTAGCCTTGGTCACCAATACCAACTAGGTTGTTGTTGGCGTATAGGGTTCCATTTCTGAAAGACAACGTAAATGCCAGTTGCATAAACGGAATTTGTCCACTAGCATTTGAGCGATTAATATCCACATACCACAACTCGTGTGAAGCCAAAAGCTCGCCCAATGTAATGGTTGGAACAGGATCGATGTGGTCTTCTACAATTACTTCGGTATAACACGAAGTAAATAAAGTTGAAACTAAGGCGAATCCGAAAAAGAGTTTAAGTGCTTTCATAAGATGTGATTTTAGGATTTCTATAGGTTAGAAAATCGAAAAGCGTGCCACAATTTATAACTTACTGTTTTTTAGATATTTATGATTCTTAGAAAATGATTTAAACACATTCTCTTTTTGTATTTTAGTTCTTGCGACCCTAATTATGTATTTTTGAATATCTGAAAAGTTATCCATGTCAAAAAAACCAAAATTTGCTGTTTTTGGAGGAGGAAGTTGGGCCACTGCCATTGTAAAAATGTTGTGTGAAAATCTTGATGAAGTGGGATGGTATATGCGAAGCGAGCAAGCTGTAGAGCATATTAAAACCGAATTTCACAATCCCAATTACTTAAGTTCAGTTGAATTTGACGTTGATAAACTAAAACTAAGCAATGATATAAATGAGCTAGTAGCGTATGCAGACTATCTCATTTTTGCCATTCCTTCTGCCTTCGTTGAAACCGAACTAAAAACCATTACCGAATCGCTAAAAGGAAAAATTATTTTTTCAGCAATTAAAGGCATAGTCCCTGAAAGTAGTTTGATTGTGGGAGATCATTTTTTTACCAATTACGACATTCCGTTTAAAGATATTGGCGTTATTACGGGACCTTGCCACGCGGAAGAAGTTGCTCTAGAAAGACTTTCTTATTTAACGATTGCTTGTGCCGACGAGAAAAAAGCAAAAATTGTGGCCGATGTTCTTGCTTGTGAATACATAAAATGTACCACTAGCGATGATATTATTGGCACCGAATATGCTGCCATGCTTAAAAACATTTATGCTTTAGCGGCTGGAATTGCACATGGATTGGGGTATGGAGATAATTTCCAAAGTGTGTTGATGAGTAATGCCATTCGGGAGATGAAACGATACGTGAAAAAAGTCCACAAAATGAAACGTGATATTAACGGATCTGCTTATTTAGGAGATTTATTGGTAACGGGCTATTCCACCTTTAGCCGAAATAGACTCTTTGGTACCATGATAGGAAAAGGCTATACTGTAAAAAGCGCCATGATGGAAATGAATATGGTGGCTGAAGGGTATTATGCAACAAAAAGTGCCTATCACCTAAACGAAGCCAAAGGGAAAAAGAAAGCGAAAATTCCAATCATCACTGCCGTTTATGATGTGCTCTACGATCATAAAAATCCTAAAAAAATCTTCAAGAAATTGACAGAAAAACTGAATTAAGTTTCATTTATTTCATTTTTCAAAAGTTAACCTTTATTTAAACTTCTATAAATTTTATAAGCAAAAGGTATCTTTTATATTTGCTTTTTAAAAATTTAAAGATACACTATGAAAAAAATTACGCTTACTTTTTTGTTGGTAATTACAGCTCTTTTTGCACAAGCACAGACTGTTTTTATTAATGAATTACATTATGATAACACCGGTGCAGATACCGGTGAATTTGTTGAAATTGCTGGTCCTGCTGGAACAGATTTAACAGGCTGGACTGTAGAGTTTTACAATGGCGCTAATGGCACTGTGTATTCCACATTAAACCTCTCTGGAACTATTGATGACGAAGGTTCTGGTTATGGCGCTGTTAGTTTTCTTGAAGCAGGAATTCAAAACGGTGCTCCAGATGGATTAGCATTAATTGATAATACAAGTACTGTTATTCAATTTTTAAGTTATGAAGGTTCTTTTACAGCTACCGCAGGAACGGCAAATGGACAAACGTCTACAGATATTGGAGTTTCTGAACAGCCTGCGCCAGCAGTTGGTCAATCGCTTCAACTTATTGGCTCTGGAAATCTTTATACAGACTTTTCTTGGACAGGCCCTGTTGCTGAATCTCCAGGTACGATTAATGCTGGGCAAACATTTTCTGGAGGAGCAGGGAATCCACCTGTAATTTCTTGTCCTTCAACCATTATCGTAAATAACGATGCTGGGCAGTGTAATGCTATAGTAAATTTTGCAGGAACAGCAATTGACCCAGAAGATGGAGATATTTCTGCGGATATTGTCTATACGCCAGATACAGGAACAAGTTTTCCCGTAGGGACAACCACCGTTACTGCTTCTGTAACAGATAGTGACGGGAATACCTCAACTTGTGATTTTGATGTGATAGTAAATGATATTGAGGCCCCAGTGATTGCGTGTCAAGATATTACAGTGGAGCTTGATAACAATGGCGAAGTAACTGTACTTGCAAGTGATGTTATTGCTAGTTCAACAGACAACTGTGGAATTGCCTCCATCGATTTTGAAGGGTTTGCACCAACATCATTAAGTACAACTTTTGCAAGTAATAATGGTGCCGCTGGGAATATGTTTGATATGATGGCAGCAGAAGATATTATTATGAATTCTTTTGATGTAAACTTAGAGCCATTTGGGGATCCTCATGAAGTAAATGTCTATTATAAAACAGGAACTTTTGTAGGGTCTGAAACTAATGCCGGAGATTGGACATTAGTTGGTACAGCTTCTGGATTAACGTCTGTTGGTCAAGATTTGCCAACACCCCTAAACCTTGATATGGGAGTTTCAATTTCGGCGGGTCAAACCGTAGCTTGGTTTATTGTAACTACTACAACTAGTGCCATTGATTACACCAACGGTGGTACTGTTGGAGATCTTTGGGCGTCTGATGCAAATATTGAAATTTATGAAGGTGTTGGTAGAGGTTTTAATGCTGGTGATCCTTTTGCTGGCGGTGTATTTGCCACACGAAATGTTAACGCTGTAGCACATTATTCTGTTGGTGGTGCGCCTGTAGGACCTTCTATGTCATTCGATTGTACAAATGTTGGCCCCAACGATGTCGACATTATAGTGACTGATGTTAATGGAAATACTTCCTCTTGTGCAGCAGTTATTACTGTTGAAGATAACATTGCCCCAGTAATAACGTGTGCTGGTGAAGTATCTGGTGCTTCGGTTTTTATTAATGAAATTCATTATGACAATACAGGAACAGACCAAGATGAAGCAATTGAAATAGCAGGTCCAGCTGGAACTGATTTAAGCACATATTCTATCGTACTATACAATGGTAATGGTGGAACAGAGTATAATACTGTAGCCTTATCGGGAACTATTGATGATGAAGGAAATGGATTTGGCGCTATTAATTTCCCAATAGCGGGTATTCAAAATGGTTCCCCAGACGGAATTGTTTTAGCAGATAATGGTACTGTCATTCAGTTTTTAAGTTACGAAGGAAGTTTTACTGCCGTAGACGGAATTGCTACTGGATTAACTTCAACAGATATTGGAGTTTCAGAACCTGGTAGTACTCCCATAGGAGAATCTTTACAATTAACTGGAACAGGAACATACTATCCAGATTTTACTTGGAATGCTCCTTCTGTTTCTTCTCCAGGAGATATCAATGCAGGTCAAACATTTGTAACACCAAGTCCCACTATTTACGATGCTATTTTAGATGGCACTACTGGGACCGTAGTAGTGGATCTTGCCGATTTACTATTGAGTGTAGATGAAGCTTGTGGATATACAGTAACCACCGGTGGTGGTGCTCCTATTCCAGGATCTA
>JAXMNU010000006.1:0-221134 GCA_034670265.1 Flavobacteriaceae bacterium
GAACCAACCAGAACTACTCCAATGCAGATGTTTCCCTATCCTTAGGAGCGGCTTCCAATGCTCCATTCGATGGAGCACCATTTAGCCCACGAGTGTTCAACGGAACCCTTAACTATGAAATAGGAGAGCCTGCAAGTACAACCATTGAGTTCGATTGTTCACAATTAGGGCTTAACGAAGTAGAGGTTACTGTAACCGATGACAGTGGAAACACTTCAACCTGTACCGCTACGGTGAATGTCATTGACAATACAGATCCTATTTTGGTATGTATGGATGCAACGGTAGAATTGGATGAGAACGGTATGGCAGAGGTAACGCCAGACTTGTTCATCGACACCGCCAACTCATTTGATGCCTGTGGTATTACCATTACTGCGGTAGATGTAACCGATGTAACTTGTGACGATATAGGAACGGCTATTACCGTAACAGTCTTTGCAAGTGATGCTAGTGGAAACTTAGCTTCTTGTACGGCCACCTTAACCGTAGTAGACCTACTAGGTCCAGCTATCGAAGGTTGTCCAGCAGACCAGACGGTAGATCCAGGACCATTAAACTTGTTCTATGAGCTACCAGACTATTGGGCGCTTGGAGGTATCACGGCAGTGGATAACTGTACGGATCCTGTGACCGACTTTAGTCAGACTCCAGCGGCAGGTACTTTATTGCCAGACGGTGTATATACTATTTCTATCTGTGCTACAGACGAGTACGGTAATGAAGGGTGTTGTACATTCGAACTTACCATCGAGAGTGTTCTTGGTAAGGATGACATTGCATTGGATAACGCCATTGCTATGTACCCTAACCCAAGTGATGGTCAGGTGACTATATCCAACACATCTAATATTGTATTAGAAAAGGCTGTTATATATGATGCCAATGGAAGATTGGTACAGGAAGTAGACCTACGTGGTATGGCAACCGAGAGAACCTTTAATGTATCTAGTTTAGCTTCTGGAGTGTACATGGTACAAATCCAAAGTGAAGATGCACAGACAGTAAAACGATTGATTAGAAGATAATCATCATACATCTTAAACTTAAAAACCCCCTCCATTTCTGGAGGGGGTTTTGCTTTTTAATAATACGACAGATGCCGTATTTTAATTTTCAATATATAGTAGGAATTTTATAACGTAAAAACCATACGTTATGAGATATCTAACAATTTTATTATTATTTGTTTCTTTTTTCACTTTTGCTCAGGACTATCCTATGGGTATGATATGGGACGAAGAATCCTATCGCAGTATTCCGTACAAAGCTGAATTTACAGCTTCAACTTATGATAACCTTCCCAGTAGTTATTCATTAGAACAATTTTCACCTATTCCTGGAAATCAGGGTAGGTATGGAACTTGTGTTGCATTCGCAAGTGCTTATGGGCTTAGAACCATTATGTTAGCAAAGGATTTAGGGATTACAAATAAGCAAACAATTACAGAAAATGCTTTATCTCCCTCTTATGTTTATGCAATCATTAAAAATGAGGATGATGTAAATTGTAATAAAGGGGCGAACCCTAAATTAGGGCTCGAAGCTCTTAAAGTAGCTGGAGCACCAACCTTAAAATCGTTACCCTATGCTTGCA
This sequence comes from Flavobacteriaceae bacterium, assembly GCA_034670265.1. Classification (GTDB taxonomy): domain Bacteria; phylum Bacteroidota; class Bacteroidia; order Flavobacteriales; family Flavobacteriaceae; genus Halomarinibacterium. Next base: position 1,598 of record JAXMNU010000006.1, read on the forward strand.
ATCCTCAAATAAGTACTGCTGTACAACTAGAGGCTATTGATTATAGAATTCGAGATTATCAAACACTTTTCTTTTTTGATACCCAAGATTACGGTGTGAAAACAAACGCTACCAAAAAAGCTTTATCCGAAGGATACCCCGTATTATTAGGGATGAAACTCCCCGAAAGCTTTTCAAAAGCTACCAAAGTATGGCGCTCTCTTGAAACAGATAAAGGAACCATGGCTAAACAACATGGGTATCATGCTATGGTTGTTATTGGCTATGATGATAATTACGAAGGTGGCGCATTTCGAATTTTAAATAGTTGGGGAACCAACTGGGGAGATGGAGGATTTATTTGGGTGCCTTATACTGTATATGAAGAATGGGCAATGGGGGCACTACAACCTTATAGTTATTATAAAAGGAAGGAAACAATAAATACTCCTTCCATTCCAGAAGTAATTCCTAATACACCAAATCAACCTAACAGACCCTCAATTCCAAGGGTTGAACCAAATAATCCTAATCAGCCAATCAAGCCAACTTTACCAGCTGGACAAGTGGATCCAAATCCTATTGCTTCAAAATTACCTGAAGGGAGCTTACGTTTTGAAACCAATACAGGTCAGGATATGGAAATTACACGTGTTTCTACTCGCAATTTGGTTGTTGAAGATGATGTAGAAGGTGAGGATTTGGTCGCATATAGAATGACACAAAGTTACCCATCTGGAACACGCTTCCGTTTTTATCTGAACAATGTTAATGAAGGATATATCTATGCTTTTGCTACAGATTTAAGCCAAAAAATCAATAAAATTTTACCTTACGAAGATGGAATGTCGCCTCTTATTGGAGCAGATTCCGAACTGGCATTCCCAAGTGAAAAGAAGGTAATTAGAATGGACAATAATCCAGGAACAGATTATTTATTAATTCTTTTTAGCCAGCAAAAATTAGATGAAAAAGTGCTTCTCGAAACCATGCAAAATACTGAAGGGGGTCTTACTTCAAAAATTAAGGCTGCTTTAGGAGAAAATTTAATTGATAAAAGTATGGTGCAATATGCTTCAGGAACTCCTGGGTTTAAAGTAAAAGAGGGTGCTGAAGGATATGTAGTTCCATTAATGGTTGAAATAACACATAACTAATATGAAGCGTTTAGTATTCATATTTGCAACCATATTTGTTGTTTTTGCTAGTATTGCCCAGCAGGAGTTTGTAGTACAGAGTGGTCATTCAGGCCATATTATGGCAAGCGCATTTGACTCAGAAAGGGGAGTGCTTATTACGTATGGTTCTTCAGATAATACCTTAAAATTCTGGGATGAAAAAACGGGATTATTGTATAGAACTATTGATCTTCAAAAAAGTTTAAGTCAGCTCGAAGTAAATAAAAAAGAGGGGATTCTTTATGCCTTAGGTAATAATGTAATTACTACGTATAGCACTTCTACTTTCGAAAAACTAAAAGAATATCCACTAGGCAGAATCTATGGAATTAAATATTTTGAAATAGAAGGGGAAGGTCAATTGACACTTTTTGCGCAAGACCAAAACTATATGACGGCATTGTATGCCTTAGATGAAAAAACGGGTGAGTTTCTATCTGGAAACATGCCTCCTGTTCCAGTAGATGCGGAGCTTCAAAATTTTGAATTTAGTAACGACGGAAAATTTCTTTTTATGATGCCTAGTTATGGCTCATATTATATTTATTCCTACGAAACAAAGGAATTTACAGAACTAAAAGGGGATTACATTCATATGTTCGATAATGGCGATGTGCTTCGAGCAGTGTATGATATGCCAGCCAATAAAGCTGTCTATATGCGAATGAATCCTTTTACTAGAAAGATAATCTGGAATAGAACATTAACGATCGAGAAAGAAATTGAAGGCTTGCTGGCGCCCACTATTTTTGATGTTACTAAAAGTAAAGACAGAAAGAGCATTTGGATTCATATAGGTGCTACACCACTTACTCAATTAGATGCAAAAACGGGTGAAATTATTGGCAACTTCCCTGAATTTGACAATGCATATTCACTTATCGATGATGGTAAATATATCTACGGACTAATTGGCAACGAAGAACGTTTTGGAAAATACAAGTTGTTGGATTCCAAACCTGTTGCACTATATGGAAATACAGTCGTGGAGCCTTACGATTTAAATGGTTTTCAAAATGGGGATGCGATTGAGTTAATGTTTTCTTCTCATTATGGAAATAAAACGTTTTCATTATTTGCTCATCCTAAAGTTACCCAGTTTACAAAGTATAAAACCAATTATCGAGATGACTTTAGCAATGGTCAAATGATTGCAGATCCTACTTCAGATAAAGTATTTTCGGTAACCTCTACCATCGACCCAATTAAGGTTTTTAATAGAGGAAATGCAGAGAGTTTTCAGGATTTAATTGAGAATTATCATGGGGTTAGTTACTTTGACTTTAGCCCTTCCACAAAACTATTAGCAACGCTTTCGAGAACAGGTTTGCGAGTAATTAATACCGAAAGTAAGACGGAAGTATTTTTCAAACCATTAAATATTGAAACTACGGTATTTGATCATTGTTTCAGTTTATCTCCTTTCAGTAATTCAGTAGCGTATGTAAGTCAGGAAATTCAGGCAGATAGAGTTATGTACGAACAGCTTCATTATTTTGATTTTGGTGCTAAAACTGAAAAATGGAAAAAGGACGGTAAGTATTTTGGGTTATTTCATATAAAAGGAGGAAAGGAACTTTTAACCACCAATGCTACGACCAACCAAATCGAAATACTTGATGCAAATACAGGAAATGTGCTTAGGAGTATTCCTGTAGATTTTAATAACTACATGATGGATAGTTATTTGTCTCCCAACGAAGATTACCTATTATATTCTGGCTTTAATCTTGGAGCAATGGTCTATCATATTCCTTCGGGAAAGAAAATTCAATCATTCAAACTTGGTAATTTCAACAAATTAAATGGGGGGTTTATTACCAATAATGTTATTGCTTCGGCAGAATCTGGAGCCATTAAATTTATTGATATAGTTACCCTTAAAGAAGTTCTCCGTTTATATGTTTTTGAAGACAATAGCTGGGTAGCTTACACTCCTGAAGGAAATTTTGATGGTTCGCAAGATGGATGGGACAAAGTAGCTTTTATTAAAGGAAAGAAAACAATTTCTTTGGAAAGTGTTTTTGATCAATTTTATACACCTAGATTGATTTATCAGGTTTTAGCAGATAAAGAGTTTAAATCGAATGTAAATTTAGAATCGATGGCTCCTCCGCCAAGCGTTTCATTTACATTTAATCAAGGAACACGCAATCTTTATGTGGAGGATGATAGTACTGTTAATGAAATTTCTGTAGAAGAAGAATCTGGAAAAATTCTTTTAAAAGCAAAGCCTAACGGGGATAAAGTGAAAGAGATTCGGTTATATCAAAACGGAAAATTGGTAGATAATAAAACCAGAAACCTCTTTGTAGAAGAAGATGTGGAGCAGAATCCCAATCAGAAAGAAATTGAAGTGCAACTCATTCAAGGATTAAACGAGTTTTCTGCGGTGGCTATAAATTCGCAAGGAACAGAGAGTATTCCCGAAAAACTTAATATTGTTTTTACTCCAAAGCAGCAATCCTTAATAAAACCTCAAGGAATTCAGGCACATTTGTTAATCATTGGTATTGATGAATATCAAAATTCAAAATACAATCTCAATTATGCAGTAGCGGATGCTACAGGATTTCAGGAAAGTGTGCAAAGTGGATTATCCAATATTACATCAAAAACACACTTATATTTTGTAAAAAATGAAGAAGCTATTCGAGAAAATATTATTGCTAAACTGAACGAAATTGCTTCGCTTGCCAATCCGCAGGATATTTTTATTTTCTATTATGCTGGACATGGAGTTGTTTCCCAAGATGCTGAAAAGGAATTTTATATTGTTCCTACAGATGTTACACAATTGTATGGCGATGATGGTGCCTTAAAACAAAAGGGGATTTCTGCTTCAGAATTAAAAAAAGTAGCCTCCGGAATTGTAGCGCAAAAACAATTGTACATTTTAGACGCTTGTCAAAGTGCGGGTGCATTAACCACATTAGCTGCAAGGGGCGCTACTGAAGAAAAAGCGATTGCACAATTAGCTCGAAGTACGGGGACACATTGGCTTACGGCTAGTGGAAGCCAGCAGTTTGCAACCGAATTTGACGAACTGGGCCACGGGGTATTTACTTACGCTTTACTCGAAGCGCTTGCTGGAAAAGCCGATAGTGGTGATAAACGAGTTACTGTAAACGAGCTAAAAGCCTATTTGGAAAGTCGTGTGCCCGAAATCTCCGAAAAATATAAGGGGAGCCCACAGTATCCTTCCAGTTTTGGGTTCGGGCAGGATTTTCCAGTTTCAACTTTTAAATAGGGATTTGTTTTAAACCGTTTAATACCTGTTTAAAATTCAGTTATTTAACCCATTGAAAATCAGTTAAATAACTCTTTTTTGATGTATTTTTATTTTGTACTATTGTGTATAAATTTTAAATACTTAGAAATCATGGCAGGAGAAAGCTCAATTGAAAGCATCATTAGTATTATTGATGAACTTCTTAAATTACTTGATAAAAAGAAATCTAAAGACAAGCGAAATGCAGAGAAGGATAAGGTTCATGATAAGATTATGGATCTTACAGGTATGTTGCTTGAAATGAATTTAAATAATGCGAAACTTCCTCCTGATGAACAAGAGGTGAAACGGATTAAAGAAGCTCAAGAAAAATGGGAAAAATTTAAAGAGCATTTTAAAAAGTTTATAGATTATCATAATGATGATAAAGATGATGAAGCAAAAGACCAGTTATCTCAAGCAAAAGTTTATTTAAAACAACTTAAAGAAATTCTTGATAAAATTGATTTTGAGAAAAAATATAAAGTCCGAAAGCAAGAAGAAAAAAATAGAACTGATAAAAAATAAAAACCGATGAGAAAAGATGAAAGAATGACATTAGTTCGAACCGTTTTATCAGATAGTGATATTATCTCTATAGTTTCACAAAATCCTAAAAGAATATCTAGAATATTAGGCTTCTGTGAAACTGGAGATGAAATCACCCAATTAATTGGGAGAGTATTTCAATTATTTAAAGGTAATGAAGCCTTATTAGAGGATGTTTTAAAAGTAGTTAGCAGAGTTCTTTCAAATTATGCCAATAATCAAAAAACAAATTAGTGGTAGAGGCTTAAAGTTTTTGACTCAAACTATGCCAGCCACCACCGTTCATGGCTTCCACACCGTTTGATCGTAGTATGGTTGCAGCACTTCCGCTTCGCATACCGCTAGCACAGCAGGTAATAACAGGTTTGTTCCATTTTTTTATTTCAGCTAAACGTGCCGAAATTTGTTGTAGTGGAATGTTTTTCGAACCGGGAATTGCACCCCCTTGGTATTCGCCTTTAGTGCGAACGTCTAAAATAACCGCATTACGGCTTTTAAAATCATCAATCTTTTTTGTTTTATTTCCGAATAGAAAATCGAATAATCCCATAGTTTATAGTAATTGAAGCCCAGTTTTTATTAAATGAGCAATTTTTGTATTTCGGTCTTGTAGGTCGTTTAAATAATCTAAAACTTTCTTAGAAAATTCCGAATTATTTTCTGAAACCAATTCATAAATTTCTAAAGAAAGTAACCAATCCTTAGGATACTTATTTTTTAGTATCTGAAAAACTCCCGAAAGATATTTTTCGTTTTGAGAGTTTTCATTTCTATAGCTTCGAACTTGCTGATAAAGCTTATTCAGGATTTTTTCTTCTTCAGAAATAGGAATTCTTATTGTCTCCGTTTCACTGGCTTTGTGCGTTACTAAATCAAACGAATAATAGTCGGCTGGACCTGTAAATGCCGAAACTATATCTTCGCCAACTGCCATATCAAAGTCTCCCATATCAGGAGAAAATAGCACTTCATTTTTATATTTTACCCAGCAATTCGTAAACTGAATCAACATTAATTTCCCGTTAAGGTTTCGCATTCCCGTTACGTTTAATCCTTCCACGGTAATCCCACTTTCAAATTCAAAAGAGATGGGTTTTCCGTCGTAAAAATTGTAGGCTTGTAAATCGCGTGGGCCCATATTTTCAATAGAAAGATTTATCCCTTTCAGTTTTCCTAAAGGCGATCTAAAGCCGTTATTGTGACGTGTTACTCCATGACCGATAACCTCTTTTTCACGATAAGCCAGTGCTGTTTCCCCTTCGGTTTCAAAATAGACCACTTCGTTGTCGTCATTCTGAATCATTCTTGTAAACACACCACTAATTTGAAGTCCGGTACTTATTTCAATAGTGCCAATTTGTTTAGAACCAATCAATTTTTTCAATCCGCGCCATCCTCCTTTACGGACCGCCATAGTATTTGCAAATTCTTCCAAAACCTCCTGTAAATAGGCAAAATCTGGAGTTACATATAATTGGGGTTGCGGTTTTGTAATATCGAACTCCTGATACGCCGCATCAATGGAATAGGGAAGTTTTTTTACTTCATTTTTCATACACCATTCGCTTTCTCCAATAGAAGAAAGCAAGCCTGCTCCATAAATTTTAGGGTTTTCAACGGTTCCCACCATACCGTATTCTACTGTCCACCAATGCAAATTCCGGATGAGTGATATCTCGCTAGGTTCCACTTCTTTTTCCTGTAATTGAAGCACTTTTGCTTCAGCAGCATCAATTTTATTTTGTGAAGTGCCTTCGGCTTCCTTTAAAATTGAAAGTTCTCGAACGGCTTCATACATATCAATATCGTGCGCACTGGAAATAGCTTTGGCGCCAATTTCTCCAAATCGGCGTAAATATTCTGCATAATCTGGGCTTGCAATAATGGGCGCGTGACCTGCGCCTTCGTGAATAATATCTGGTGCGGGGGTGTATTCAATATTTTCTAACTGGCGAATATCGCTCGCAATGACTAAAATTTTATACGCCTGAAACTCCATAAAAGCATTGGGCGGAATAAATCCGTCCACGGCAACAGCAGCCCAACCAATTTCTTTCAGAATTCGATTCATTCCGTACATCGACGGAATTTCATTTATGGATATCCCAGTCTTTTTCAACCCCTCCACATAACTTTCGTGGGCAACTTTACTTAAATAATCCACATTTTTTCGCATCACAAAACGCCAAACCGCCTGATTTATGGGCGTGTATTGCTCATAATTTTGTGGTTTGATGTACTGCTTTAAATGAGGTGGCAGCCTATCGATAAGTTCGTTACTTTCGAATCCAGTTGTCATAAGGGGTCAAAAATAGGAAGGAAACTTTTTGAAAACTAATTGGCTGTGGTTTTTTTAAAAGAAGTTTTCTCTTTTAGTATCTTGCAGTACCTATGAAAACAACTTCCCGAAAAGCTGAAATAATAGCCGAAGCCTCACAGCTATTCAAAGAAAAGGGCTACAGTGCTGTGACTGTGAGAGATATTGCCCAAGCTATGGGAATAAAGGCGGCGAGTTTGTACAATCATATTGAAAGCAAGCAGGAAATACTTTCGGTGCTAATTTTAGATTTAGCCAAAGCGTTTACCACGGGAATGGAGAGGATTCAAAAATTGAAGAATTCACCCCTTCAAAAAATCGAAAAATTAATTGAATTACATATTGACATAACTGTAAATCAATCGGAGGCATTGGCAGCTTTAAATAACGATTGGATGCATATGTCAGAAGGAGATGTTTTAGATTTTGTTGCCATGCGAGAAACCTATGAGGAAAACTTCCGAAATATTATAAAAGATGGGATTGCATTAGGACAAATTCAACCAAGACACCCCGAGGTAATTTTATTTTCCATTCTTTCTACGTTACGAACACTTTATTTGTGGTATCAAAAGCGAGGAAAGTTGGATGTCAACGTCTTGAAAAGAGATATGGTGGCGGTTTTGCTACGCGGAATTGTTTAGAAAGTTTTAACTTGGAAATCAAACTAACAAACGTTAGTTTTGTATACTTAATTTTAGAAAATGGCGACATTTCATAAAATACCAATATCTGAAGTTTATAAAGAAACAAAGGATACTACCGTGCTTGGTTTTGATATTCCTGAATCTTTAGCAGATGAATTTTCTTTTCAGCAAGGGCAACACCTTACATTAAAGGCGATGATAGATGGAGAGGATGTACGTCGTTCGTACAGCCTTTGTACCAGTCCCTTAGAAGGAAAATGGCGAGTGGCAGTGAAGCAGATTCCGGGAGGTGTGTTTTCAACCTTTGTAAATGAGACGCTTAAAAAAGGCGATATGCTTGAAGTCATGGCACCCAGTGGCCAATTTGGTGTGAAATCACAACCCAATGCTTCAAAAAACTATCTTTTTTTTGCCGCAGGAAGTGGAATAACTCCCATTTTGTCGATGATTAAAACACATTTGGCAGCGGAGCCTCATGCTACCTGCAAGCTTTTTTATGTAAACCGAACCGCAAAAACTATTATCTTTAAGGAAGCGTTGGAACAGCTTCGGAATCAATATTTTGGAAGATTAGAAATTTATTATTTTTTAACTAAGGAACAACGGGATATAGCCCTTTTTAATGGGCGTTTCGATGATGAAAAAATGAAGGTTTTAACCAAAACATTCATTGATATTCCAGATACAAGTGAAGTTTTTCTTTGCGGTCCCGAAGAAATGGTAAACTATGTGAGTAATTATTTAGTTAATGCTGGATTGCCAAAGGAATTAGTTCATTTTGAATTGTTTGTCACAGGGCTTTCCGAAGAAGATATCAAAAGAGCTGAGCGATTGGCGCAACAAAAAGTAGAAGGAGTAGAAGTGACCATTGTGGATGGAGGAAAGGAATTTCATTTCACCATGACCAGTGATTATGATAATTTATTGGACGCAGCTTTAGGCGCAGGAGCCGATTTACCCTTTGCCTGTAAAGGCGGGGTGTGTAGCACCTGTAAATGTAAAGTGCTAGAAGGCAATGTAGAAATGAAAGTGAATTATGCCCTAGAAGAAGATGAATTAAGACAGGATTTAGTGCTGAGTTGTCAATCGGTGCCACTTTCTGAAAAAGTAAAAATAGATTTCGACGTTTAAAAGAAGAGATTATGAGTGATAAAGAAATAAAAAACCTAGAAGAAATTTTTGAAGCCCGCATAGAGCGTGACGAAAAAATTGAACCTAAAGACTGGATGCCAGAGAAGTATCGCCAGACACATATTCGGCAGATTTCTCAACATGCACATTCCGAAATTGTGGGGATGCTTCCAGAAGGAAACTGGATCACGCGTGCACCTTCTTTAAGACGTAAAGCTGCTTTGTTAGCAAAAGTGCAGGATGAAGCGGGTCACGGATTGTATCTGTATTCGGCTTGTGAAACTTTAGGAATTTCCCGAGATGAATTGTATGATCAATTGCATTCTGGAAAAGCGAAGTACTCTTCCATTTTTAACTATCCTACGATTACTTGGGCAGATATTGGTGCCATTGGCTGGCTCGTGGATGGTGCTGCTATTATAAATCAAGTGCCACTTTGTAATACTTCTTTTGGACCGTATGCCAGAGCCATGGTGCGGGTTTGTAAAGAAGAAAGTTTTCACCAACGTCAGGGATTCGAAATTATGCTTACACTTTGTAACGGAACTCCAGAACAAAAAGCTATGGCGCAGGATGCCTTGAATAGGTGGTGGTGGCCAAGTTTAATGATGTTAGGTCCCACGGATGCTGCTTCGGTACATACTGAGCAATCCTTAAAATGGAAGTTGAAACGTAAAACCAATGACGAATTACGTCAGCAGTTTATAGATCAAACTGTTCCACAAGCAGATTTGCTAGGAATTACCGTTCCAGATCCCGATTTAAAATGGAATGAAGAAACAGGGCACTATGACTTTGGCGAAATTGATTGGGACGAATTTTGGCAAGTAGTAAAAGGCCATGGTCCTTGTAATAAAGAACGAATGAAAGCACGAGTGGATGCATGGGAAAATGGTGCTTGGGTGCGTGATGCAGCTATGGCATATGCAGAAAAACAACAAAGTAAAAAAGTGGCGAAAGCTAGTTAAAAGGTATAAATCGATGAAAAAAAATTGGCCCCTTTGGGAAGTATTTGTACGAAGTAAAAACGGATTGGAACATCGTCATTTTGGAAGCTTACATGCTGCCGATGCTGAAATGGCTTTGGAAAACGCCCGCGATGTATATACGCGTCGTAATGAAGGCGTAAGTATATGGGTGGTGGAAAGTAAATATATTACTGCATCTAACCCAGCAGATAATGGTGAATTATTTGAGCCTGCAAAAGATAAGGTCTATCGCCATCCAACCTTTTACAATTTACCTGATGAAGTAAAACATATGTAATGGACAAAAACAGTTTATACAACTACATTTTAGGCATTGCAGATAATAATTTAATATTAGGTCAGCGGTTAGGTGAACTTTGTGGTCACGGTCCCAATTTAGAAACCGATATTGCCTTAACCAACATAGCTTTAGATTTGTTTGGACAAACCCGAAGCTATTATCAATATGCTGCAAAACTTTCAGAAATTTATAATACGGAAGACGATGTCGCCTATTTGAGAAAAGAGCGTGAATATAAAAATGTACTTCTTGTAGAACAACCAAATACGCATTTTGGGTTTGTCATTGCGCGTCAATATCTATTTGATGTATTCAATTATTTATTTGTTGAAAAACTTCAGAATAGCAATGATGAAACGTTTTCGGCAATTGCAAAAAAAGCCATAAAAGAAGTGAGCTACCATAAACGCTTTTCTGGTGATTGGGTAAAACGATTAGGCGATGGTACTGAAGAAAGCAATCAAAAAATGCAGGAGGCAATTGATAGTTTATGGCAATACACTAATGAATTGTTTGAAATGACTGAAGCTGATAATGTAGCTATAAAAGAAGGTGTTGGTGTCAATCTTTCAGAAGTAAAGGAAGACTATTACAAAGAAGTTTCAGAATTGTTAAATGAAGCAACACTTGCCATTCCTGAAAATACATACTTTCAAAAAGGAGGAAAACAAGGGATTCATACAGAGCATATGGGGTATCTTTTAGCAGACCTCCAATATATGCAACGTACCTATCCTAATATGACTTGGTAATTAATTCCTATTCCCCTTTGAAGGGGGTTAGGGGGATGTTATTATTTATGACTCTAACTAAAAATACACATATCGAAAAACACTTAATTCCAATTCTGGAAACAGTTTCCGATCCAGAAATCCCTGTGCTTACGGTTTTGGATTTAGGAGTGATTCGTGAAGCGATGGAGGAAGATGGTATAATAAAAATTAAATTGACACCTACCTATTCTGGTTGTCCAGCGATGGATGTTATTGCAGATGATTTAAGAAAGGCTTTTTCAGCCATAGGAAAAAATACCGAAGTTGAATTAGTGCTTAGCCCTGCTTGGAGTACCGATTGGATAAGCGAGGCTGGACTTCAGAAAATGGAAGAATATGGGATTGCACGTCCACTATCAGAAACAAAAGACAAAGATGCGTTACTTGGGAATGAAAAATTAGTAAAATGTCCACAATGCTCGAGTACAAATACTCATTTAGTAAGTCAGTTTGGGTCAACGGCTTGTAAAGCTTTATTTAAATGTGATGACTGCTACGAACCGTTTGACTATTTTAAATGCTTGAAATGATGTTAGGACTTAGAACCACAATATATAAAGTGCCTAATTTAGAAGAAGCCAAAGAGTGGTACTCAAAAGCTTTTAAAACAAAGCCGTATTTCGATGAACCTTTTTATGTAGGCTTCAATATTCAAGGATATGAATTGGGGCTTTTACCAGATGAGGGTGCAACCCAAAAAGGAGAAAATGTCTTATCTTATTGGGGTGTGGAAGACATTCAAAAAACGTATAATCATTTAATAGAATTAGGAGCTACAACACATGAGGAGCCTACAAATGTTGGGGGAGAATTAATGGTGGCTACCTTGAAAGACCCATGGGGAAATATCATCGGAATTATTTATAATCCACATTTCAAATTACCTTAAAAATATGACTTCGATAGAATCGAAAATAGAAAATAATATTGCTTGGCTTCGACTCAATAGACCCGAAGTTTTTAATAGTTTTAACCGTGAAATGGCGTTGAAATTACAAGCCGAATTGGATGCTTGTGAAGCAAACCCAGAAGTAAGAGCGATCGTCATTATAGGAAACGGAAAAGCCTTCTGTGCCGGACAAGATTTGAAGGAAGTGACTTCACCTGAACTTAATCCAGGCTTCAAAAAAATATTGGAAGAACATTACAATCCTATTGTGTCTCGAATTCGAAAGATTGAAAAACCCATTATTGCTGCAGTAAATGGAGTAGCTGCGGGTGCAGGGGCAAATATTGCCTTGGCTTGTGATATAGTGATTGCTTCAGAATATGCTAGTTTTATTCAGGCGTTTAGTAAAATTGGATTGATTCCCGATAGTGGCGGAACTTTCTTTTTACCACGTTTGATTGGTTTTCAGAAAGCATCGGCATTAATGATGTTAGGCGATAAAGTTTCGGCAGCAGATGCGGAAAGATTGGGGATGGTTTATAAAGTCATTCCTTTGGAAATTTTTGAAGAAGAAGTTCAGAAAATAGCGGGGACACTTTCAAAAATGCCAACAAAAGCATTAGGAATGACAAAACGATTGCTCAATGAATCAATGACAAATACTTTGGAAAAGCAATTGGATATGGAAGGGAAATTACAAATTGAAGCTGCCCAAAGTGAGGATTATGCAGAAGGCGTTGCAGCTTTCGTAGAAAAAAGAAAACCTAATTTTAAAGGAAACTAATGATAAAGCGAATAGGAGTTATAGGAGCAGGGACGATGGGGTCTGGGATAGCACAAGTGGCTTCAACGGCAAGTTGTATTGTTAAAATTTTTGATTTAAATCAAGAAGCCCTTGATAAAGCAGAAGCATCCCTTGAAAAAATATTGGCTCGATTGGTTGAGAAAGGAAAGATAGATAGCATCGAGAAAAATAGTATTCAGAATAATATTCGCTATGTAAATTCTTTAAAGGAATTAGCAGATTCTCAACTGGTCATTGAAGCTATTGTTGAAAATCTCGAAATAAAACAAAAAGTATTTAAAGAATTGGAAGGCTACGTTTCAAGCGAATGTATTTTGGCAACTAACACCTCTTCATTGTCTGTGGCGTCAATTGCATCGGCATTGGAAAATTCAGAACGATGTGTTGGAATACATTTTTTTAACCCCGCACCTTTAATGAAGTTGGTTGAGGTTGTCCCAGCGATTCAAACCTCAAATGAAGTTTTAAATAGCGCTTCAGAAACTATTAAAAGTTGGGGAAAAACAGTGGCTGTAGCAAAAGATACACCAGGTTTTATTGTCAATCGGGTGGCGCGTCCATTCTATGGAGAAGCATTGCGCATTTATGAAGAAGGAATTGCTTCTTTTTCTGAAATTGATTCAGCAATGAAAAAAATAGGAGGGTTTAGAATGGGTCCTTTCGAATTAATGGATTTTATTGGAAATGACGTAAATTATACCGTTACCGAAAGTGTTTTTGCTGCATTTTATTATGACCCACGTTATAAACCTTCGTTTACCCAAAAAAGATACAGTGAAGCAGGATGGTTGGGAAGAAAATCTGGGAAAGGATATTATGATTATTCGGAAGATGGTAAAATAAGGATTAGTCACCCTGAGCTTGTCGAAGGGCAATCGGAAACTATTTTCGATCGCATTTTAGCAATGCTTATCAACGAAGCTGCCGATGCTCTTTTTTGGAATATCGCTTCAGCTAAAGATATTGATAATGCTATGACAAAAGGAGTAAATTATCCTAAAGGATTATTGGCTTGGGCAGATGAAAAAGGAATTGATTGGTGTGTTCAGCAAATGGATGTTCTTTATGATACCTATCGAGAAGATCGTTATCGATGTTCACCCTTATTGCGGAAGATGAATTTAGAAAGTAAAACCTTTTTTTAAAATGAAAGGCGAAAAAATACCTTATAAAATGCTTTCACAAGATGCCTTTAGTCAATGGCTAGGCATCGAAATTTTGGAATGTGAAATAGGACGATGTAAAGTGGGAATGACCATTCGAAAAGACATGCTGAATAGCATGTATAAAGCTCACGGAGGGATAAGCTATTCGTTAGCAGATACCGCATTTGGTTTTGCAGCAAATACCCACGGAAAGTTTGCTGTGTCTATTGAAACATCGATTAATCATATTGAAGCCTTAGAAGAAGGAGATGTTTTAGTAGCCGAAAGTGTAATTGAAAAAGTAAATAATAAACTTGGGTTTAATGTAATTGAAGTAAAAAGAGGAGATGAACTTATTGCACTGTTTAAAGGTGTAGTGTACAGAACTCAAAAAGACTGGGAAGAATAGTTATGAAAGAAGCATATATCATAGACGGAATACGAACACCTATAGGTAGTTATCAAGGGACGTTAAGTGCTGTACGAACAGACGATTTAGCGGCCATTGTGATTGCTGAAATTGTAAAACGAAATCCAAACATCCCAAAAGAAGCTTTTGATGATGTTATCTTAGGGTGTGCCAATCAAGCAGGTGAGGATAACCGAAATGTAGCTCGTATGGCGCTGCTGCTGGCAGGACTGCCATTCACCGTGCCCGGTGAAACAGTCAATAGACTGTGCAGCAGCGGACTCTCAGCTATCATTCATGCCAATCGTGCGATAAAAGCAGGCGATGGCGATATATTTATAGCGGGGGGTGTAGAAAATATGACACGTGGGCCGTATGTTATTGCAAAACCATCTTCAGCTTTTGGAACCGATGCTAAAATGTACGATTCCAGTTTTGGATGGCGGTTTGTGAATCAAAAAATGCATGATTTGTATGGGACGGATGGAATGGGTAACACTGCTGAAAATCTTGTGGAGAAATACAATATCTCTCGTGAAGATCAAGATGCCTTTGCGTATTCAAGTCAGATGAAGGCTTCAAAAGCACAACAATCTGGCCGATTAGCTAAAGAAATAGTCTCTGTAGAAATTCCGCAGCGGAAAAAAGACCCCATCATTTTTTCAAAAGATGAATTTATAAAACCAACTACTTCAAAAGAAGTGTTAGCAAAATTACGCCCTGCATTTAAAAAAGATGGAAGTGTAACTGCAGGCAATAGCTCGGGATTAAATGACGGTTCAGCAGCAACGATAATTGCTTCCGAAGACGCGGTTTCAAACTATAATTTAAAACCTATCGCTCGAATTGTAAGTTCGGCTGTGGTTGGCGTAGAACCCAGAATCATGGGAATTGGTCCTGTAGAGGCGAGTAATAAAGCCCTTGCCAAAGCAGGCTTGACGATGGACGATATTGATATTATTGAATTAAATGAAGCCTTTGCTTCCCAAGCACTAGCTTGTATTAGGGAATGGGGATTAAAAGATGATGACCCTCGAATTAACCCCAATGGAGGTTCCATTGCTATTGGACATCCTCTTGGGGTAACCGGAGTGCGAATTGCGTATTCCGCAGCCTTAGAATTGCGAGATCAAAATAAAAAATATGCCTTAATTACTATGTGTGTGGGGGTTGGGCAAGGATATGCGATGATTATTGAAAATGTAAATGGGTAAGATGAAAATATTAGTAATTGGCGGTTCTGGAACCATTGGAAAGAAAGTAGTAGAATATCTGAAGCAGAAGCACGAAGTTTTAATTGGTGGTAGGAATTCTGGGGATGTGAAAATTGATTTGGAGGATATTCATTCAATTGAAAAAGCTTTGAGTTCAATTTCTGAATTAGATGCTATTGTGAATATTTCGGGAGAAGCAAAATGGGATAAATTTGATAGCCTAACAGAAGATGATTTCTACATAGGAATAAAAAGCAAGTTAATGGGTCAGGTTAATTTAGTTCGTATAGGAAAGAAATTCCTCAATAAGGGAGGCTCCTTCACTCTAACAACTGGAGTATTAGCTGATGATCCTGTGGATATGACTACAAGTGCAGCTATGGTAAATGGTGCAATAAATAGTTTTGTTAAAGCCGTTGCTTTAGAACTCGAAAATCATAGAATTAATGTAGTTTCAGCTGGATTGGTTGAAGATGCTTTTGAAAAATATAAAGATTATTTTCCAGGTCACGACCCCGTTCCGATGCAAAAAGTAATAAATGGGTATGTGAAAAGTATTGAAGGAAAAATTAATGGAGAAATCATTAAAGTGAATGCTTAATTATGAAAAAAGTACAACACTATATAAACGGGAAATGGCTTGATGGGGAAGGAACAGGAGTGCCTATTTTGGATTCAGTTACAGGAGAGCATTTTACCAATATCACAACAGAAGGCTTGGATGTGGCTTCAGTTCTTCAATACGGAAGGGATAAAGGGGAAACACTCCGAAAAATGACCTTTCAAGAACGTGGCTTGATGCTGAAAAAATTGGCGATGTATCTTACGAAACGTAAAGATGCCTTTTACGAATTAAGTTATCGTACAGGTGCCACTAAAATAGATAGTTGGATTGATATTGAAGGTGGCTTTGGAAATTTATTTGCCAATGCCTCCCTTCGGAAATTATTTCCAAATCAGTCGTATCACGTAGAAGGGGATCCTATCGATTTATCCCGCGGTGGTCGTTTTATGGCACATCACATTATGGTGCCACGACGTGGTGTAGCAGTTCACATCAATGCCTACAACTTCCCAGTTTGGGGAATGTTAGAAAAATGTGCGGTTAACTGGATGGCAGGGATGCCCGCTGTAGTATTACCAGCACCACAAACGGCCTATTTAACCGAAGCGGTGGTAAAAGAAATTATTGTTTCAGGGATTTTACCCGAAGGAGCATTGCAGTTAATTAGCGGAACCGCAAAAACCATTTTAGATACTGTACAATCTCAAGATGTGGTTACGTTCACCGGTTCGGCAAGCACGGGACGAATGTTGAAAAATCATCCGCAATTGATAGAAGAATCGGTTCCATTTACCATGGAGGCAGATAGTTTAAACGCTTCTATTTTAGGAGAAGATGCAGTGCCAGGAACTCCAGAATTCGATTTATTTATAAAAGAGGTTCGGAAAGAAATGACGGTGAAAGCAGGACAAAAATGCACCGCTATTCGTAGAATTATTGTTCCAGAAAAACTAGTGGAAGATGTGCAGATAGCCATCGGAAAAGAATTAGATAAAGTAACCATTGGAGATCCGCGATTACGTGAAGTACGTATGGGTGCGTTGGTGGATAAAAAACAATGTGAATCTGTAAAGGAACAAATTCAGAAAATTGCTAAAACTGCGAATATCGTTTACGGCAGTTTAGATGAAGTAGAAACCATGGGTGCCGATGCAAAAAAAGGAGCCTTCTTAAAACCGATTTTACTTCGCGAAGATAAACCTCTTAAAAACGAAGCAGCACACATCACAGAAGCTTTCGGTCCAGTGAGCACTTTGATGCCTTATAAAAATTTAGAGGAAGCCATTCAGCTTTCACACATGGGGAAAGGGTCGTTAGTTTCATCCATTGTCACTTTTGATGATACAATTGCAAAAGAATATACTGTTAATGCAGCTTCCCATCATGGTAGAATACTCATTCTTAATCGTGAAAATGGACAACAAAGCACTGGTCATGGTTCTCCTTTACCCACTTTAATTCACGGTGGTCCAGGTCGTGCAGGCGGTGGTGAAGAAATGGGTGGTATGCGTGGAATTAAACATTATTTACAACGTTGTGCCGTGCAAGGAACGCCCACAACTTTAACTGAAGTAACTGGAATTTACCAGCCGAAAGGAGCCTATAAAGAAACCGAAAAACATCCATTTCAGTATCATTGGGAAGACATTCAACCCGGAATGTCATTGCAAACACATAAGCGAACCATTACCGATGGTGACATCGTCAATTTTGCAAACTTAACTTGGGACCATTTTTATGCCCATACCGATATCACTTCCCTTGACGGAAGTATTTTCGAAAAGCGAACTGCTCATGGATATTTCATTTTAGCCGCTGCAGCGGGATTGTTTGTGTATCCTAATAAAGGGCCAGTAGCAGCCAATTATGGATTGGAAGATTGCCGTTTCCTTCGTCCGTTATATCATAACGACACTATTTATGTGCGTTTAACGTGCAAACAAAAAATAGATCGGGAACAACGTGGAACCGAACTACCAAGCGGCATTGTAAAATGGTACGGCGAAGTGTTCGATACCGATGATGAATTGGTTGCCATTGTAACAGTTTTGACAATGGTTCAGAAAAAACAAACTGTATTTACAGAAATGACTTCGGAAAAAATATCAGATTGTTTAGCAAAACTTACTGAAGATTCGAAACCACAATGGGGAAAACTAACTCCTCAACATATGGTAGAACATTTAGAATATACCTATCGAATTGCTTCAGGTGAGATTCAAGATTTTGACGTTGCGACTCCTGAGAAAATTTTGGAAAAAGTGCATTCCACCTTATATAATTATGATAAAATGCCACGTGAATATGATTTTCCATTGAGAGAAAAATCAAAAATGGCGGAGTTAAAACACTCAGACTTAGAAATTGCAAAACAAAAATTACTAGAAGCGAGAGAAGAATATCTTCAGTATTTTAAAGAAAATCCAGAAGCCAAAACCAAAAACGTGGTCTTTGGCGAACTCAATAAATTTGAATGGTATTTGATGGAAAGAAAACACTTAAATCACCATTTTGAACAATTCAATTTGTTATAAACTATGAATCAACCCTACGTAAAACAACATACCCACGACGGGATTTCAACGATAGAATTTTATCATCCAGAGCACAATAGCTTACCTGGTAATTTGCTAGCTTCTTTAGTGGAAGCAATAAATCATGCAGGTGAAAATGAAGAAGTAAAAGTGGTGATCTTAAAAAGTGGAGGCGACCGTACTTTTTGTGCAGGTGCGAGCTTTCAGGAATTGATTAGTATCAATGACCCCGAAACGGGAAAGGTTTTCTTTAGTGGTTTTGCCAATGTTATTAACGCTATGCGAAAATGTCCAAAATTTATCATTGGACGTATTCAAGGAAAAACAGTAGGAGGTGGAGTCGGCTTAGCATCCGCAACCGATTATTGTATGGCAACAAAATATGCCTCGATTAAACTAAGTGAGTTAAATGTGGGTATTGGCCCATTTGTGGTGGGTCCTGCTGTACAGCGAAAGTTAGGAGTAAGCGGAATGAGCCAAATCGCCATTGATGCTAATACGTTCTATTTGGCGGAATGGGCACAGCAAAAAGGGCTATATCAACAAGTTTTCGATTCGGTGGAGGATTTAGATGATGCCGTTCACAAATTTGCAGAGAACCTCTGTAATTATAATCCAGACGCGATGAAAGAAATGAAAGCCATGATTTGGAAAGGTACTGAAGATTGGGACACCTTATTGGCAGAAAGAGCTGCTATTTCAGGAAGATTGGTGCTTTCAGAATTTACCAAAGAGACACTAAAAAAATATAAATAACCCTATTCCCCCTTTGAAGGGGGTTAGGGGGATGTAATAATATGATTTACAGTTTCAAAGGACATATCCCTGTGGTACACGAGTCTAGCTTTATCCACCCGTTGGCAGCGGTAACAGGAAATGTTATCATTGGCAAGCACTGTTATATAGGTCCAGGAGCTGCTATACGAGGGGACTGGGGAGAAATTATTTTGGAAGATGGGGTGAATGTTCAGGAAAATTGTACGGTACATATGTTTCCAGGTAAGAGTATTGTTCTAAAGGAAGGTGCTCACGTAGGTCACGGAGCGGTGATTCACGGGGCTAATCTAGGACGAAATTGTTTGATTGGAATGAATAGTGTGATTATGGATGACGCCGTCATTGGCGACGAGTGTATCGTGGGAGCTATGAGTTTTGTGAAAGCAGAAACATCATTTGAAGCTCGCCAACTCATAGTGGGGAATCCAGCCAAGGCTATAAAAGAAGTTTCAGATGAAATGATTGCTTGGAAAACTGCAGGAACAAAGCTCTATCAGCAATTACCTCAAGATTGTTTTGAAACATTGAAGGAAGTAGCGCCATTACGCAAAATTCCGAAGGATAGACCAATTCAAGAAGATTTTTATAAAACATTACAAGAGATTAAAAGAAACTAATGCCAAAAGTAGAATTTACCATGCCCCGATTGGGTGAAAGTATTACCGAAGCCGCCATAATTAAATGGTTTAAAGGCGTAGGCGATACCATTGAGTTTGATGAAATTTTACTAGAAGTTGCAACAGATAAAGTAGATAGTGAAGTCCCTTCGACAATTTCTGGTACCATTGTTGAGCTTTTATACAAACAAAATGAGGTTGTTGAAATTGGCGCTCCCATTGCCATTATTGATAGTGATGGAGCAGTTTTAGAAACTAAGAATACTTCAAAAGAGGTAAAGAAAACTTCTGAAAAAGTAACTACTCAAGCTGTAAAAAAACCAAAACCTACTTCAACCTCATTCAAAGTAAATGAAAATGTGTATGTTTCTCCCTTGGTCGAAAGTATTGCCAAAGAACACCACATTAGTTTTGAAGAATTAGCGAGAATACCTGCCTCAGGTAGTGATGGAAGGCTCCGGAAAAGTGATGTAATGAATTATATCGCCGAAGGCAGACCTTTCAAATTTGCTCAACCCGTTTCAGAAGGGAATGGTTTTAAAATTCCCAATTTACAGTTCGATAAGGGTACAGGAAAAGTAGTCGAGATGGATCGTATGCGACAAATGATTGCAGACCATATGGTTTTTAGCAAGCATACTTCACCGCACGTAACTGCGTATGTGGAAGCCGATTTAACCGAAATGGTACATTGGCGAAATAAAGTTAAGCAAGATTTTCAGAAAAAACACAATCAAAAACTAACATTTACCCCACTGTTTATTGAATGTATTTCGAAAGCCATTCAAGATTTCCCTATGATTAATTCTTCCTTAGATGGGAAAAATATTATTGTAAAAGAAGACATCCATATTGGGATGGCGACGGCATTACCATCTGGAAATTTAATTGTTCCCGTGGTTCGAAATGCTGATAAAAAATCGTTAGTCGAATTGGCTTCAGCAACGAATGATTTAGTGATAAAAGCTCGAGACGGCAAGCTCACAGCCGATGAGACGAAAGGAAGCACGTTTACTATTAGTAATGTGGGAACCTTTGGAAGTTTAATGGGAACGCCAATAATCAACCAGCCTGAAGCCGCCATCTTGGCGACTGGAATTATTAAAAAGAGAGCAGAAGTAATGGAGAACCCAGAGGGTGATACCATTGAAATTAGAAGTATGATGTATTTATCCCTTTCCTTCGACCATAGAATTGTGGATGGGTATTTGGCAGGTTCCTTTTTACGAAGAATTGCCGATTATATGGAACAATTTGATGCAAATCGAAAGATATGATTAAGGAAGAAAAAGAAGATTTGAACACATCAAAAATTGATAAAGATATTTTAGTACAAGGCTTTGCCAATCTTTGCACGGCTAAGGCAATGACTTTTTTATACGAAGAAAACTTTAAGGTAGTCTCTAAATATGTTCACGCTACTTCAAGAGGACATGAGGTCATTCAAACGGCTCTAGGAATGCAATTAAAACCTCAAGATTATGCTTTTCCATATTATCGTGACGACTCGATGTTATTGGCGATTGGGATGCAGCCATATGACTTAATGTTGCAAGTGTTGGCGAAACGGGACGATCCTTTTTCGGGTGGACGTACGTATTACTCGCACCCAAGTTTAAAAGATGATGACAAACCGAAGATTCCACATCAGAGTTCTGCCACAGGAATGCAAGCCATTCCTGCCACGGGAGTTGGCTTAGGTTTTTGGTACAAGGAAGCCGAAGGATTATGTGATTTAGACGAAAAGCCTTTGGTAGTGTGTTCTTTAGGAGATGCTTCTGTAACCGAAGGTGAAATAGCCGAAGCTTTTCAGATGGCGGCTTTAAAACAACTCCCAATCCTATATTTAGTACAAGATAATGGATGGGATATTTCTGCAAATGCCGAAGAAACTCGTGCTCAAGATGCCTTTGAGTATGCACAAGGTTTTCACGGATTGGAAGCTATTTCTATCGATGGGACCGATTTTGAAGAGAGTTATCAAACTATTCAGAATGTCATTGAAATTATCCGAAAAGAGCGTCGTCCTTTTTTGGTTCATGCAAAAGTTCCTTTGTTAAATCACCATACTTCGGGAGTACGCATGGAATGGTATCGTGATGATTTGGAAGAAGCACGAACACGAGATCCGTATCCAAAAATGCAAAAATTGTTGGAGGAATATGGGTATACAAAAAAAGCGATTCAGGAAATTGAAAACGATTGTATTGCAACAGTTCGTTCCGATTTTGAAAAAGCTATTAAAGCTGAAGATCCAAAACCCGAAGATTTATTCACGCACGATTTTGCGCCCACGACAATTACGGAAGAAGTTGGAGAGCGTTCACCAAAAGATGCCGATAGGGTAGTGATGGTAGATTGTGCGCTGTTCGCTATTGAAGAATTGATGGCAAAACATAAAGAATGTTTGCTGTACGGTCAGGATGTGGGTGGAAGACTTGGAGGCGTTTTTAGAGAAGCTGCCACTTTAGCTCAAAAGTTTGGGGACAATAGAGTGTTTAATACGCCCATTCAAGAAGCATTTATCGTGGGTTCAACGGTTGGGATGAGTGCGGTAGGCTTAAAACCCATAGTTGAGGTTCAGTTTGCAGATTATATTTGGCCTGGACTCAATCAGCTTTTTACTGAAGTTTCACGAAGCTGTTATTTGTCTAACGGCAAATGGCCCGTTTCTATGATTTTACGTGTTCCTATTGGTGCCTACGGAAGCGGAGGACCCTATCATTCTTCATCGGTTGAGAGTGTTGTAACGAATATTCGAGGATTGAAAATTGCGTATCCAAGTAATGGAGCCGATTTAAAAGGACTGTTGAAAGCAGCCTATTACGACCCTAACCCTGTGGTGATTTTTGAACACAAAGGGTTGTATTGGAGTAAAGTGCCAGGCACCAAAGGAGCAACTAGTTTAGAACCTTCTGAAGATTATATGTTACCCTTTGGAAAGGCTTGGGTATTACAGGAAATTTGGAAGCAGGAAGAAGAAGAAACGCTTTCAATTATTACCTATGGAATGGGCGTGCACTGGGCTGTAAATGCTTCGGAAGAGTTAGGAATGCAAGATACAATTGAAATAGTTGATTTACGAACATTGCATCCCTTGGACTATGACACCATTTTCAAAAGCGTAAAAAAATGTGGGAAATGCCTAATTGTTACCGAAGAACCTTCCGAAAATAGTTTTTCAAGAGCATTGCAGGGGAGAATTCAAGAAGAATGTTTTCAGTATTTAGATGGCCCAGTGATGATTATTGGCAGTGAAAATATGCCAGCCATACCTTTAAATATGGTATTGGAGCAAACCATGATTCCTTCAGTAGAAAAGGTAAAAAATAAAATTCTTCAAATTCTTCAGTATTAAAAAATAGGGTAAATACCCCTTTCATATAAACTTTAGGTGTCTTAATTTTATTAAAAATTAAAATTATGTACCAATACAAAGCAAAGATTATTGATGTGTACGATGGGGATACCGTTACTGCTGTAGTGGATTTAGGTTTTCTTCACTTTCAAGAAATGAAATTACGTTTGTACGGAATTGACACACCAGAATTAAGAGGTGAGGAACGTGAGCAAGGATTAGTGGTTAGAGATATTTTACGAGGTCTCATTTTGGATAAGGAGGTTGAGATACATTCTTACAAAGACAAACAAGGAAAATATGGTAGGTATTTGGCAACGATTTTACTCGATGGTATTAATATAAATCAATGGCTTTTGGATCAGGGTCATGCTGTTCCTTATATGCCATAAGAAAAGGCGCTCGGTGGCGCCTTTTCTATAATTACATCAAATCCTTATTAAACTTTAATTATTTTAATGGTCTTTGAAGTGTTATCTGAAATAACTTTGGCTAGATAAGTTCCTGAATTGAGATTAGAAACATCCAAGTTCATCTTATTCGAATATCCCTCTACAGTCATTACTTTCTGCCCTAGAATATTATAAATTTCAATACTTGAAATTTCATTTATAGTTTCAATTGTAAGTTGCGTACTAACTGGGTTTGGGTATGCAACTACCTTTTCTAATGAATTGTCTGTAATACCTAAGCTTGGGTCATAGATGAAAAGATCAAACTCTGCATTTTCTGGAAAAGCAGTAGTCCCATCTTCTATATAAATAGCCCAATTAGTACCAGTGTACCAAGCACCTAGCACATGGTCTACAATTACATTTGCAGAAGTTCCAGATGTACCCCAATTATGAGTAAATGTAAACGTAGCATCTGGGTTTCCGTTTAATAATGGGTGATCAATATTGGTCCAATTTGATGAGATGTTGCCTGCGTTTGCTTGATGCTTAACAGATATACCCAAACCACCTCCTATTCCAATAAAAAATGCACTGTCTAAGGGGATATCTGCACCACTTTCAGTGTATATATTCCAACGTCCGTCAACATCATCGTACCAAACCCCATAATTATGGTCATTTCTAACAGAATTCGGGTTATAATACGTAGTTAAAATAATATTCGCACTTGGGTTGTTGTTAAGGTCTGGATGATTTATAACAGAGTATGAGGCAAAAGTACCTTGATTCGCCAAATCCGCAATATGTAAAAACACTTCACTTCCTTGTGCGATATACACATTGTAAGAGCTGTCCTCCACCATAGCAGCGCTACTTTCATTATAAACACTCCATTTAGATTCTCCAGCACTATAAAACACTCCAGTTCTAAAGTCATTATATACACCTGTGCTTCCAGGTGGATTCCAGTTATGGCTTACTAATAATTTAGCGTTAGGGTTTCCATTTAAATCTGGGTGGTCAATAAAGCTTGCATCTGCTGCGATTGTCCCTGCGGTTGCTGTATGCACAAACATTTGGTCCTGTGCAACACACACAGATAAACTTAATGATAAGAATAAAGTAAAAATTAATTTCATAATAGTAAATTTTTGATTAATAATACAAATATAATATATAAAAGCCTGATTATCAGTAGATAAAAACCCCTATTTTTTAGGGGTATTTAACTGTATATTATATAAAATAATGTTTCTGTAAAATTATATTGAAGAGAAATAGCAGGGTATTACAAATGTAACAATCAATAAAAGAAATGTAACATTATTTCAATTCTTGAAGAAAATTATAAAAATTATCAATTACTATAGTAGTAAAAACCCTCAATAAATTTGAGGGTTTTTATTTAAATCTTTACAAACCTGGTGGGTATTTCGCTAAAATTTCCCGAACAATTTCTCGAATCCGTTCCTCTTTTTTATCAATGTCTGAGCCCGTGTAAAGTCTTGCGCTTCCAATCCCTTGCCAAACAAGTTCGTTGGTTTTAGCATCAATTAAGTCGATATGTAATTGACCTTCGGTAGTTCGAGACACAGTATTGCCCCAGTGGCCACCATACCACCAAGGATTCCATCCCCATCCCCAGCCAAAATTGTTGTTGTAAACATCAACTCTTTCTTGTTCCTTGGTGAAAATGCTAACAAGCATCTTTGGGTTTTCAGATTTCTGAATTCCTTTAGCAGAAAGCTCGGCATCAATAGCACGAAGGATTCTTTTTTTGTCTAAATCACTAATTTTTGCTTTGTCAATTCCTGGCTTATAAAAAGCGAAGGAGGTGTATTCGCCAAAATTAGCGTTTCGGTCATAATCTGTAGCGACTCTAACAGTGGTGCAGGATGTTGCTACTATAAGAAGTGCAAGTAGGGGTAAAAACTTTAATTTTTTCATAGCATAAAAGTTTATTGAAACAATTTTTCATCAACAAAATTAGGAAGCGTAACCTTTAACGAAGGTTCTTGTTGCATTGCTCTTTTAATAGCAAAAACAGCTTCTTCATTTCTGGCCCAACTTCGGCGTGCTATTCCGTTGTTTACATCCCAGAAAAGCATTGATTCTAAACGAGATTGAGCTTCTTTACTACCATCAAGAACCATACCGAATCCGCCATTTATCACTTCGCCCCAGCCTACACCACCACCATTATGAATACTTACCCACGTGGCGCCACGGAAACTATCTCCAATAACATTATGAATAGCCATATCTGAAGTAAATCGGCTTCCATCGTAAATATTTGACGTTTCCCGATAAGGTGAATCGGTTCCAGAAACATCGTGATGATCTCGACCTAAAATAACGGTTCCAATGGTACCTTCGGCTATTGCTTTATTAAAAGCCGAAGCAATTTCAATTCGTCCATTACTGTCTGCATATAAAATACGCGCTTGTGACCCAACAACAAGCTTGTTTTCTTGGGCTCCTTTTATCCACTGAATGTTATCCTCCATTTGTTGCTGGATTTCAGCAGGAGCTTCCTTCATCAATTTCTCTAAAACTTGTGTAGCAATTGCATCAGTTTTAGCTAAATCTTCAGGATTTCCTGATGCGCACACCCAACGGAAAGGTCCAAAACCATAATCGAAACACATAGGACCCATAATATCTTGTACGTAGCTAGGATATTTAAATTCTCTCTGCGCATTTTTATCTTCTGAAAGTACATCGGCTCCCGCACGAGAGGCTTCTAATAAAAAAGCATTTCCGTAGTCAAAAAAGTACGTTCCTTTAGCGGCGTGATTGTTAATTGCATTTGCCTGTCTGCGTAAGCTTTCTTGGACTTTTTCCTTAAAAAGAGAAGGATTATTTGCCATCATATCGTTGGCATCTTCATAAGACATCCCAACAGGATAGTACCCTCCCGCCCAAGGGTTGTGTAAAGATGTTTGGTCACTACCAAGATCAATGTGGATATTTTCTTTATCAAAATGCTCCCAAACATCCACAACATTTCCATCGTAGGCAATGGAAACGGTTTCTTTATCTGAAAGTGCTTTTTTAACGCGATTAGCTAATTCGTTTACATCTGAAATTACTTCGTCTACCCACCCTTGGCTATGGCGAGTATGCGTAGCTTTTTTATTGACTTCGGCACAAACCGTAACACAACCTGCAATATTTCCAGCTTTGGGCTGAGCACCACTCATTCCGCCTAATCCAGAAGTGACAAATAATCCTCCTTTAGGGGATTTATTTATTTTTCGGAAACCGTTTAAAACAGTAATGGTTGTTCCGTGCACAATTCCTTGCGGACCAATATACATATAGCTTCCTGCTGTCATTTGTCCGTATTGAGTAACTCCTAAAGCATTGAATTTTTCCCAATCGTCGGGTTGTGAATAGTTAGGAATCATCATTCCGTTGGTAACTACAACACGTGGTGCATTTTTATGGGAAGGGAATAGCCCAAGAGGATGCCCACTATACATCACTAAAGTTTGCTCATTGGTCATTTCAGAAAGATATTGCATGACTAGTCTGTATTGCGCCCAATTTTGAAACACAGCTCCATTGCCTCCATAGGTAATTAATTCGTGTGGGTGTTGAGCCACGGCGTGATCCAAATTGTTTTGAATCATCAGCATAATGGCTTTTGCTTGCTCACATTTTCCAGGATATTCTGAAATGGGGCGTGCAAAAATTTTATGTTCTGGCATAAACCTATACATATAAACTCTTCCGTAGGTATTTAATTCTTTTTTAAACTCGGGTAGGAGGGCAGCGTGGTGTTGAGGTTCAAAATAACGAAGTGCATTTTGAAGCGCTAATTTTTTTTCAGCATCATTTAAAATCTCTTTCCTTTTGGGTGCGTGGTTAATATTAGCATCATACGGCTTAGTATTGGGGAGTGAATTTGGAATACCTTGCACTATTTCTTCTTGGAACGTCATTTTTATATTTAGAATTAAGATTTTGTTTTTTTACCTGCCTTGAGCGCAGTCGAAGGGTTGAAGCCATACGGGCAATGCCTGCAGTTACTTTCACAACAATAACCACGTTTTAAATGGTATTGTTCAGTAAAACATTTATAACCCTCTGGGGTGAGGTAATAATCACCTTCTTCGAGTTCTATTTTTTTCTTTGGAAAAAGCATAATGCAAAAATACCAAATTCTTACCTTGCATAGATGATAGTTTGGGTGATTCCTTTTTTGCTTCGGAAGAAATTTTTAGGAATAACGCTTTGGCCTTTTATTATTGTAAGGCACAAAACGTTATTGAATGATTCAGTTTTTATTACTCATGAGAAAATTCATATTAGACAACAAGCAGAAATGTTGGTTGTGTTTTTTTATGTATGGTATATTTTTGAATATCTTTTGCGATTAGTTCAGTATAAAGACCGAAATAAAGCATATAGAAATATTAGCTTTGAGCGCGAAGCTTATGCAAATGAAAAAGACTTCAATTACTTAAAAAAGAGGTCTTTTTGGAATTTTGTATATTATATTTAATTTGTTTGTAATTCCTTTAAAGATTTACTCTTCAAACTAGTGGATTTATTGATAGTATTTACTGGTTTTGATTCATTTGCATTAATGTCTAAAGGTTGAATTTTATTGGGCCCCATTGGAAATCTTACGTCTACATGTTTGGAAATAATTCGTCCATCTTGACCTTTTGTATCTGCTCTATTTGCAACAATATGCCAAGAGAACGGGACATTAGATTTTCCTCCATTTAATTCTACTACAGTAAAACTGTTTGCGGATTTATTTGTAACATAAACACCATTACAATCCCCTTCTAATTGAATAAAAACTTTTAGGGGATGATTTTTTGAAACGTGAATTATTGAACTTAGCAATGGGTCTAAATTAATAGTAGTTTTTCCATTAACTAACTGTCCAGTTCCATAATCTTCAAATAATATCTCAGGTGCTTCTGGCGAAAATAATACCCGTTTTTTTCCATTAGAATCATTTACCATGGTAGAGTTTGATCCAGTTCCTAATATTTTATATGTAGTATTTCCTACTGTTATACCAACATAGGCGTAATCTTCTCCAACATTGTTTCCGCCTCCATTGTTTGTGTTATCTTGGTTACCATCAAAATAGCCCCCAAAATAATTAGTTCCATTATAACCAGCCAAAATTGCCACTGGGTCATCTGCGGCTGCTGGAGTTACATTTCCGGATTTATTCATTGTAAAGTAAGCACCTTGTCTTGCACCAATAGTAGCTGTTGAAATGCCATAGATGCCAGTATAGTCTCCAGTTCCAGCTAGTCCAGACCCAGTTGTTAGACTGTAAACTGTTGTCGCTGCGTTGCCAGCTCCTAGAAATCCTGTAGCTGACACACTATTAGTAAATGAAGCTCCTCCACTACTAGAACCATACAAGATTGCACCAGTATTTGCAAAACTTATTGGTGAAAGATTTTGTCCAAGTACTAACAGTCCTGTTCTATTTGTTCCTATAAGAGCAGTGTTCCAAGCAATAGCTCCATACCCTGCATCTAACCCAGACTCAAGTATTGCTCCGTGGGCACCATATCCTCGAATACCTACATTTGAGGAGTTACCAAAAACGCCGTTTCCAACTCCGCTAGAGTTCTCACCATAGACACCAGTCCCAGTTGTTGTATAGCCATTGATGGCATCTTCTGTAGCGGCTGCAGTTACTGTAAACCTATCTGTTCCTAAAGGTGAATTATTATTAATGGAAACTTGCCCATTAGCTAGGAATCTCATGCGCTCTGTCCCTGTGGTAGAAAGACCTAAAATGTCTGTGCCTATTCTATACATTCCAGTATCTGGGTCTGAGCTCCAAGAATAGAAGGGCAGTGTAGCGGTTCCGTCTACTACACCATGAACTTGATTGGCATTAGGAATACGAAATCTCTCTGTTCCATTTGTTGAAAAACCTAATACATTGGTTGCTTGTTGAAACATTCCAGTACTAGTATTGGATTGCCAGGAATATATGGGTGAAGCTGCACTACCATTTGTGAAGGCTCTTAATCTTCCACCATTGGCTATGGTGGTTCCTGTTGAGATCTCAAAACGGTCATAATTATTTGTTCTAAACCGTAAAGCATTATTATCTGTAGTACCAACAAAATTTATGGAAGGAGTAATTCCAGCATTTCCTGTTAAATCCCATTTGTCGGTTGCTGTGCCACCTCCAATACGAACCCATAACGTTCCATTATTATAATAAAACCCCGGGGTAACATCTGCTATAGAGGCAGTGTTGTATACAATCATACCAGCAACATGGGCCGATAAAGGAGCAAAACTTCCGGTTGAACTTAATCCTAATCTTGGAAGTAAAATTCCCCCAGTATAAATGGATGAGTCTACATCTAATAACGCATTGGAATTTGGATTCGTAGTTCCAATACCTACTTGGGAAAAAGAAATTGTACTAAATAAAAAAAATAATAAAAAGTTGAGATGGGGAATTAGTGAGGTTGATTTTAGCTTCATAACTCGAAGAATTTGTTTAACAATCCTTACTCCCCAAATCAAATATCATAAAATCTTACATTACAAATTCATAGAATACTATATTTTAGATAAATAGGCTTTTTTTATCGATAAAAAAAGCCCATTGCAATGCAATGGGCTTTAAACATTAATATAAATTACTCTTTTATAGAGTGCTATGTAGATTTACTTCTTTATAATTTTCTTAGTAACACTCCCTTTTTCGGTGTCGATTTTTATAAAGTAGACACCCGTTTTTAAATTTGAGAGATTTAAAGTAAAAGTGTTTTTAGTTTCCTCAATTTTCTGTGAAATTTTTCTTCCCATTAAATCAAATACTTCTAGATTTAATAAATATGCATCTGGTGAAAAGATATTAATGTCTTTCATAGTAGGATTTGGGAATAGTGCTATTGAATCAAGAGCTGTTTCATCTGGACCTAAAATTCTATTGGTTTTAAACAATAATGTAAATCTATTATTAAACACTCCCTTGCCACTTTTAAATGTATATGAGTCATTTTCAAGACTAACAATTATGTTTTCTTGGTGATCATATAAATATACTGTGGCATTACTAAGGCTTATACCGTCAATATTGGTAAGAGAGATTTCGTATTCCAAAATTTCATCTATTTGTGATGAAAACCCTAGGGGTATTTTTTTACCTTTTGCAAATGCTCCACGAGTCTGAATTGCAAATTCACCAGTGCCATCATCAAGGTGCGAAAAGAGTGAAACTATATTGGCTAAACGGTTTGTTTCTAAGTTTTCATCATATCCATCACTAGCACTTTCTAGAAATGTAATTGCTGAAAAAGAACCATAACCATACGTTTTTTCTCTAATTTCTAATAATAGCTTCTCTGGTGCTATACTTTCTCCCAAAGTTTCAGAATTCCTTAATGTATTATTTCCAGAAGTTAATCTCATCGTGTTGTTAAATGTAATTGTTCCAGTACTGCCTGCCGTGCCATTTGTTCGTATTCCGAAACCCTGTCCAGTTGATATAATACCATTTGGAGCAGTTCCTTGAGTATTTCCAGGATCATTTGCAGCTGGAAGACCAGTAATTCCATCAAAAATAGAAATATCATCCATGTCAAAACGTAAATTGCTTCCAGTAAGTGGTGCTCCAGGAGGGGTTAAATGTTCCCAAAAATATAAAGCTCCAACGCTTGGATTTGTTGCCATAAAAGCAGCCCCATCTAGAGCACATGCATATGGATTAGCAACAATATTTGGAGTTCCATTAGGATTGGCTGTTGGGCCGTTATTATAATTAGTATATGTTACATTTCCATTGTTTAGTGTACCAAGCTCATAAGTAAAGTCGAAAGTTCTTCCTGTTGGAGGAACAGTAGGGTCGTTATAACCACTTTGCGGGCGATTTATATATCCTTCACCTGGATTTAATGATCCAGATACATATGCTGTATAGAAATCACCATTATCGTCGGCAAAGTTTGTTCCACCCGAAGGGACATCTGGATGAGGCATAAAATTTTCTGGGTGAAAGTCGAGCACTAAAAAGGATGAATTCCATACACCTGTTCTTGTCTCAGTTGTCATAGGACTCCCCATTAGCATAAAATCTCTTTTTCGGAGATTAGGGGATGTTACATTTACATTAATAATTCCATTCTTAATTACAGAAGCCGTTGGGTCTGTTTGAACTACATTTCCTTCGTGTTCAACAATAAGAGTACCATTTACGGTAATGTCTTGTTCAGTTTTTAGGTAATCATCTGCTTGGATAGTTAAAGTTCTTGCCGCATCTATCTCACAAGTACAAGCATCAATACTTCCAAAAGAAGTGTTGTAATCATTACTTATTTTTGCATTAGAACCAATATCTGGTGTACCGTTCGTCCATACTCCAGCGCCTAGATGCGTTGTCGTTTCAGCTTCTACAGTGACAATAGCAACACAAGTATCTGTATGACCATAATCGTCTTTAACAGTTAAGGTAACATTAAATGTACTTCCTACATCAGCACAGGTAAAAGTAGTTTGCCCTGAAATGCTTCTTGATACAATTCCAATATTATCGGTTGAACCTCCATCAACATCTAAGGCATTAATAGTAACTGTGCCTGTTGTTTTATCAAGCGTTGCTGTAATATTTTGGCAAACGGCAACTGGGTCTGCATTATCATAATTTGGGTCTCTTACAACAAATAATCCGCCATCGCCATTGGTTGACAAGTTTCCAAAACCAGTCATTATTAAATTTCCACTTTCAAAATAGGGATACACATTCCAAGTTCCATGAAATGCAGCACTGTTATTAGGAACATAGGTGTCCATATAGGCAACTTCTGTCATTGACGGAGATGGATTGTATAAACCATCTACCTTCATTACTCGCATTCCTGCTGCGTAATTTGCTAGGTAATATCTATTATCTCTAACATAACCATTATGATCTATTGCAGGTGTTGAACCATAATGTGTATAATGTAAAGAGGGGCTAGTTAAATCTTCTAAGTCGAAGACTAAGGTTCTTGTATTAAAACCAATGTTTTCTTCATCAACTTCATCACCTACAATAAAAAATCTCTTGTCTTCAGTAAACCATCCTTGGTGAGTGTAGTATTTATTAGTATAATCAATTACTCCAATTTGAGTAATAGAAGCTTTGTTAGTAACATCTAGTATTCTTACAAAATCTGAACCGCTAAAACTTCCAATAAATAATTCTCTTCCTTGATAGTTAGGGTCTGGTCCATCATAAATAATTACTTGGGCATCATGACAATAGCCATATGCTGATAAAGTTGCTACAGAAGGAGGATTTGTTAAACTTGAATTTAGATTGAATATGCGTTGGTTACTTCCATTTGTGCCTGCTCCCAAAACATATAAATAGCCCGTATCTTCATTGATGATAACATTATGAGCAGAGCCAATGGTACTAAGGCGTCCATCCACTTGTGAATTTGTAAAAGTGATTACAGGACTTCCTGTTAAAGTTCTTAATCTAGTAAGATCAAAAATCTGAACTCCATGATTCCCATTTGAATCACTTACGATATAGGCATGATTTTGATATACTTTTACATCTCTCCAATAACTACTTCCAGTATGGGAGTTTAGTCTTGCTAAATAAACAGGATTTACAGGGTCTGAAATATCTACAAATGCAGTTCCATTGTCCAATGCAACTATGGCATATTCTCGGCCATCTCCACTTGTGTCAGTCCAACCCCATGAATCTTGGGCTTCAAGTGCGCCCATAGTTCCGGCCGAAATATAAGATTGGTATGTAAGGCCACTACAAGGATAATCATTTTGTGAGCCAGGTTGATTAATGATCCCCCCAGAGCAAGGTATTTGAGCAAATAAGTGTTGGGGTAAAATTAAAAGCAGTGCGAGGTAAAGTAAGTTTTTGAGCATTGGGCTATTTATTAAGTATTATTTGAAATTGTGTTTAGTCTCCTACGTATGTAAATTCTACCGAGCAAGGAATATAGTGACCTATGTGTCCTTGGCCATCTCCAGAGTCGCCGTTATTTACAAAATATTGATGTCCTGTGATAATACAATTACTTAAAGTAAAAGTGTATGTGTGTCCAGATAGTAAGTATAATTTGTAAACTAAAGTCGCATAGTGACCTACATTATAACTTTCAATGGCGGGGCTTTCATTATCATTTTCTGCCGAATAAGAATGTGTATAAGACCAACCTTCTGTATAGTCATAAGAAGAACTTGTAGGGTCAATATCAACCCCCGTTCCAGACATAGTAAAGAAAAAGGCTCCTTCAGAGGTTGCAAGAGATATCTCACTTTCAGTTCCAGACGTGAAATCTTGAATTTTTCCTGCTCCAAAATTGGTCCTAACTTCAACTTTGTAAATTCCAGAATAGGTAGGAACAAATGTTCTCGCAGTAAGACCAGCTATATTATCTGCAGCAGATGGATTAGGTGTTCCAAAAGATTCTCGAATAGTAGTACGCTGGCATCCTCCAGTTTGTTCAAATTTTTCGTATTCTTTTTTGAAAAATTGAGGCTCCCAAGAAGATCCTGTCCAGCTGTAAATACCAGGGGACACATCGTTTGCACCATTTGTGGTATTGCTTGTGTTGTAAATGGTAGTTCCTGGTTCTAGTGCGCCTCCATTAGGATTTATTACTGGGCTTGCTAAAATATTTGAGGTAAGACTTACTTTAGGTAATACAATCCCGTAGGGGCTTTCTAATATAGTTCCAGTTGCATCATACACTTCAACATCTAAAGCACCTTCGGGTGTTGAAGTTCCAATCCCAATTTGGCTAAAAAGTGATATCGGAACAAAAATCAGTAAAAATATACTTATAATATGTTTCATCTTGATTTAATTTTAAATTCCTAAATATTTAAATTCAACAGTACATTTTACCATTCCACTTGTAATAATATAACCTCTTCCGTCTCCAGCGGGAGCAATGCTTATATCACCATTTCCTTCAAACCCTGCGGAGTTTGTTTGGTTAAAAGTTAAGGTAAAAGGGTATGCCGTATTACGTGCTAAACTTACAGGAATTGTATAATTAGCTTGATTAATTCTATTGGTGTGATAATTTACACTACCACCATCAAAGAGTTTATCATCATTATATCCAGAGTAGGTTTTTAAAGTATAACTGTAGGTAGTGCTATTAAATGTAAAATCGAACTGCCCTTCTTGAGCATTAAAATTAGCCCATTGGTCTACCCCAGCTGGAATATCTAATCGACCACCCCCGAAATGTACCGTAACGGTTACAAGATAATTTCCATTGAATTTAGGAGTAAAACTATTGTCATTAAATGTTATAGCTTGATTCCCTGATACAGGGTTTAGAGTATCATCAGATCCCGTTCTTAAGTTAACAGTTTGATAGCAAAGTTTGTAATCATCTTTGTGGTATTGTGGTATCCAACCAGAACCATCCCAGATATATACACCTGGATATACTGTATTAACTCCAGCACCAGCGATAGCAGTATTGTAAACTGTTGTGCCTACTGCTAGACCACCTCCATTTGGGTTGGTAATAGTAGGAGTAAGCGTATTTGTAAGCGCTATTTGTGGATATATAAAACCAGTGTTTGTTGAGGTGATATCCAAAGCTCCTTTTGGGGCTGTTGTCCCTATACCTACTTGAGCAAATAGTGTTAGGTTTAGGGATAATAATAGTACTACTATGAGATAGTTTTTTTTCATAATATTAGGTTTTTATTCTCCCAAAAAGGAAATTTCTACATAACAGGGTATATCATAAGCGATATAGCCTCTGCCATTACTATTGGTCTGAAATTCTTCAGCCGTATTCTGTAAGAAAGTTAATGTAAATGAGACTGCGTCATTTGTTTTAAGACTTAGATATTCTGTTGCCGTAAATTCTTGCCAAATGGCAAAATAATTGGTGGATGGTGATACTGCATTATATGCTGTAGAGTAGGAATTTGCATTAATAGTATAATTGGTTCCACCAAAATTGAGTGTAAATGTTCCCGTAGCATTGGCAATATTTAAATCTCCATCAGAATTACTAGCACCACTTCCCTCATTTGGAACTATGGCAAGACCTCCTCCAAAATCCACTCGTAATTTTACTTTATATTGTCCAGTGTATTTTGCTGTAAAAATATTTGAGTTATTTCCGTTTAAGCGTATTGTTAAATTTGTTCCGGGAGTACTTCTTATAGTACCCGTTGTACTCTCGTAAAGTTCATACTGTCTTTTTGGAAACTGAGGGCGCCATTGTGAACCATCCCATGAATACATTCCAGGAACAACATCATTAGCTCCTGTAGAAGTAGTATTTGTGTTAAATACTACAGTTCCAATAGGTATACTTCCCCCTTGCGGGTTGGTAGCTGGGGCCATAACAATAGTTGATGTTAAGGCTAATCTAGGGAGTACAACTCCCATATTCGTCGAATTTACATCTAAAATACCATTGGGTGTTAAAGTATTAATACCAACTTGTGCAATAGTATTTAGAGAAATAAGAGTAAAAACACACAGACTATAAAATAGTAAGGGGCTTTTTGTAGGTTTAAACTCCATAATAAATAATTAAATGATTTGGGATTACAAGAATAGATGATTTTATCCACAAAAACCAAAAAAATTCGACGAAATGCACATATTTTCAATATTATAGTGAAATTTCTTACAAATAATTTATGATTATACTACATATATTAAATTATTGATTTTTTCAAATAAGTTTATTTTTAGAAATCTTTAGCTTCTATTATTCATAGAAATTTAATCATTTATATTAGGATTTAATTTACTAGCAATCAAGGCTTTGTTTTCAGAAACCATAATCGCATTAGGTGCATCTGGGAAACGTAAATCTGCATATTCTGAATTTTCAGAAGAATTTCCTCCAATTTCATCTTTTCTATTAGCAACGATATGCCAAGAGAATGAAACATTAGAGGTACCATTCTGTAATTCTTTTACCATAAACCCTTCGGCACTTTTTTGTGTAACATAAACACCATTGCAATCCCCTTCTAACTGAATAAACACTTTAAGCGGATGCTCATTATCAACAATAATATTATGAGTAAAGTTTGGGTCTATATCAATAAATGTAGTTCCATTAGTTAGTTGCCCTACACCATAATCTTCAAAAAGAACTTCTGGTGCTTCTGGTGCAAACATAATTTTTTTATTTCCGTCAACTCCTTCAACTATGGTCGAAACATTACCGTTTCCAATAATTTTGTAGTTTGTATTTCCGTAGCGAGCACCTGCGTAGGCATAAGAAGATGTCCCACTAGTTCCTCCACTATAAAAGTATCCACCATAATACATATTGTTTCCTCCTACTTGACTGGCATTGGTATACCCAGCCAATTGCGCTCTTGGATCTCTCGTGTCTG
Source organism: Flavobacteriaceae bacterium (assembly GCA_034670265.1). Taxonomy (GTDB): domain Bacteria; phylum Bacteroidota; class Bacteroidia; order Flavobacteriales; family Flavobacteriaceae; genus Halomarinibacterium. Next base: position 38,779 of record JAXMNU010000006.1, read on the forward strand.
AATCTATAGCAGAACCACTATAGTTTGTTTGAAACCTCGCTGCCTCCATAATTCCATTACTTGTTATAGGGCCTTCGGATAATGCATATAAAGCCAAATCTGTTGCATTGGTATTTACACCTACGTTCATAATTTGGTTAGAGGATATAGAAGTAGTACTTCCAGAAACTGCTCTTATACCCATATTAGAATCTGAACCTGGCTGTTGGTCACTAACAGCAAGCACTCCATTTGCCCGGGATGTTCCAGTACCCCAGCCAATAATTCCTCCTATTAAAAAGGCACCTCCTGTATAAGCAGTAGTTCCATAGATACCATGATTATTACTTGAAATTCCCAAAACTCCTAGTCCAGTGCCAGTGTCACTACCATATATGGCAATACCATTGGAGCTTGTTTGAGCAATTACTCCATAAGGTTGTGAAGCATTATTAACACGTAGGGCCGTATCTGTATAAGGATTATTACCAATTCCAATGGTGCCAGCAGCATCAATAAGCATTCTTTCACTATCATCCGTTCTGAAAGCTAAAGAAGTATTATCTGTAGTACCCAAAAAGTTATTGGCGACATTGGTTCCTGCGTTCCCTTCGAGTGACCAATCTTTCCCACCTGTACCTCCCATAGCTATCCATCGAGTTCCATCCCAATAATAAAAACCTGGTAAAACTTCGGTACTACCACTGCTAGCATTTGCAGTATTATAAACTAATAAGCCTGTGGCAGGTAATACTACTGGTGCAGAAAGCGCAGTTGAGGTTAAGGCAACTCTATTAATTAATATACCTTTATCAGTATCTGCCATTTCCAATTGTGCGCTAATGTCTGGTGTATTTGAACCTAAACCTATATTATTTAAAAGGCCATTAACAAAAAATGTATTTGTATCACCAAATGTGGCAATTCGAGTGTTTAAAATTCCTTCATCATTATTTATAATGAACTCGTCTGTTACTCCTTCAGATAGAGCCAAAAATTCAACACCTCCGGCTGTTAGGTTAAGTTCATCGTTTATACTTCTAAAAATACCTGTGTCGTTATCAGAATCCCAAGATAATAATGGTTGTGCTGCAGTTCCCGGGGAAAAGGCTCTTATTAAGCCGTTATTGGTTATTTCAAGTCTTTCGATGTTATTGGTTCTAAATCTAAGTGAGACATTATCTCTGGTTCCAATAAAATCTGTTGCTGGATTTGTACCTATATTTCCTGAAGGTTTCCAATCAGTAGTTACAATTGGAATCCAAACAGATCCATCCCAATAATGGAAGCCTCTACCTGTTGAGTTGTTAATGTTATAAACTAATAGGCTTTCAGGTGCACCACCAGTGATAGGTGCAATAGTACTTAGGTCAGAAATATCCACTCTTGGAATTAATATTCCTTTATCACCACTTGTAATGTCTAGAATAGAACCAGCTTGCGGCGTAGTAGTATTGATTCCAACTTGAGACATCAAGCTCAAGGGAATACAGAAACATATTAAAAATAGTTTGCGTTTTAGGGTGAGTAAAGTTGTTTCCATAATGTCTAATTTTGTAAGGGAGTTCTTACAATATTATAACAAATAATCGACAAAATACAAATTAAATCGACAAAATACTCATAATTTTAACATTTACAAACTTTATCTGTTAATAAAAACGCAAATTATATTTGTGAATTATTGAGGATATTTTATTTTAACATAGCTTTTGAAGTATAATTTTGAAGTATTTTTTGAGTTTTAACATAATAACTCTCATTTTTACAAAATATCATTCCGACTTAGCTTTTTTATAAATTTCTGAAAATCATTGTGTTTAATTCAAAAAAAATAAAAGTATCGATTGAAAAAATAGAAGGATTTTCTTCCCTTTTAGAAAAAACTGAAGTATTCCTATTGCGCGAAGATGAAATTCATCCATTGGTTTCTGGAAATAAATTTAGAAAGCTAAAATATACTATTAAGGAAGTTAAACGCCTTAATAAGAAAGGTATAGTAAGCTTTGGAGGTGCCTTTTCAAATCATATAGCTGCACTTGCCGCAGCAGGAAAGGAAACAGGAATTTCTACAGTAGGAATTATTAGAGGAGAGGAATTAAAAGATAAAATTGAAGAGAATCCAACGTTATCTTTTGCTAAAGAGTGCGGAATGCAATTGCACTTTATCTCTAGGGAGACGTATAGAAAAAAGGATGAATCTTTATTTTTAGACAACCTCGCTCAAGAGTTTAGTGAGTATTTTATTATGCCTGAAGGTGGAACCAATGCTTTGGCTGTTAAAGGCTGCGAAGAAATACTTTCAGAACAAACTCATGACTTTGTTTATATCTGCATCCCTGTTGGAACAGGAGGAACTATATCTGGAATTATTAAAGCATCTCATGTACATCAAAGAGTATTGGGATTTTCAGCTTTAAAAGGGACATTTCAAAAAGAAGAAATACAAAAATATACTTCAAAAACAAATTTTGAACTTTATGACGATTATTGTTTTGGGGGGTACGGTAAAATAGATGAGCAATTGGTACGTTTTATAAATGATTTCAAATTGAAAACTGAAATTCAATTAGATCCCGTTTATACGGGAAAGATGATGTTTGGCATTTTCGACCTAATTAAACAGAAAAAGTTGAAAGAAAATAGTCGTATTTTAGCCGTTCATACTGGCGGGCTTCAAGGCATAGCTGGGATGAATCAAAAATTGAAAAAGAAACAATTACCTCAAATCGAATTATAATATGGTAGGAAGAATTTTTACTATCCTTTTTATTGGAATGGTACTTATTGGCTGTAAGTCTAAGAAACATGTTACAACCAAAAAATCAAGAGCAAAAACGGAAAGAGTTGTTGTAAAAGAAATTAAAAAACCTGTCGAAGAAAACCTACCTAATAAAACCGACGAGTCCAAAATAGAAGAGCTTCCCAGAAATGCTTCCTATGCAGAGGTGCTAAGTGCTTACATAGATACGTATGGTGATATTGCTAAGCAGGAAATGCTTCAGTATGGTATTCCCGCTAGTATTACGTTAGCACAAGGAATTTTGGAAAGTGGAGCAGGTCGAGGAGAACTCACTCAAAAGGCCAATAATCACTTCGGAATAAAATGTCACACCGCTTGGACGGGTGAAAAAGTGTATCACGATGATGATGAAAAAGGAGAGTGTTTCCGAAAATATAAAGATGCAAAGTACTCTTTTAGAGATCATTCGTTGTTTTTAACGCAACGAAGCAGATATCAAGATTTATTCAAATTACGGAAAGACGATTATAAAGGTTGGGCAAAAGGACTTAAAAAAGCAGGTTATGCCACAGACCCCAAATACCCAGACAAACTCATTGCAATTATTGAAAAAAACCAACTGTATCGTTACGATGAAGAAGTGTTGGGCGGAAAAGCCAAAATCATTAATAACGATGATTCTAAAATAAACACTTATACTGTCGAAAAAGGAGATACACTCTATAGCATCGCCAGACGCTTCAGTATGACTGTAGAAACCTTAAAAGAGTATAATGGTTTAGTATCTAACGATATTTCTGTTGGGCAAGTATTATATTTGCACTCTGTTAAGGATCGATAAAAAATCCCTATGATTTATAAAAGAAGTAGTGCTTTATTTGCTGAAGCACAAAAAGTAATTCCTGGTGGGGTCAATAGCCCCGTTAGGGCATTTAAAGCTGTTGGAGGGACTCCCATATTTGTTGAAAAAGCCAAAGGTGCTTATTTATATGATGCCGATGGAAATCAATTAATCGACTATATCAACTCTTGGGGACCTATGATTTTAGGCCATGCATATCCTAAAGTGGTAAATGCGGTTGTAGAAAAAGCCCAAAAGGGCACCTCCTTTGGAATGCCAACTGAAATAGAAACTGAAATTGCTTTATTAGCTGTTTCTATGGTTCCTAATATCGATAAAATCCGTTTTGTTAATAGCGGTACTGAAGCCTGTATGAGTGCCATCAGACTTGCTCGCGGATACACAGGGAAAGAAAAATTTATAAAATTTGCCGGTTGTTATCATGGACATAGCGATTCTTTTTTAATTCAAGCGGGAAGTGGCGCAGTAACCTTTGGAACGCCTAATAGTCCTGGCGTAACAAAAGGAACAGCAAAGGATACGTTGTTGGCTCGATATAACGATTTGCAAAATGTTTCCGATTTAATTTCTCAAAATAAAAATGAAATAGCCGCGATTATTATTGAACCTGTTGCTGGTAATATGGGATGCATTCCTCCAACTGAAGGATTTTTAAATGGACTTCGAAAATTGTGTGATGAAAACGACATGCTTCTCATTTTTGATGAGGTGATGACTGGGTTTCGTCTTGCTAAAGGAGGTGTTCAAGAATTATTAGGTGTAAAAGCAGATATTGTTACTTTTGGAAAAGTGATTGGTGGGGGATTGCCTGTAGGGGCATTTACCGCTCGAAATGAAGTTATGAAACACCTTGCACCCGAAGGACCCGTGTATCAAGCAGGGACTTTAAGTGGAAATCCGTTAGCGATGGCTGCTGGGTTGGCAATGCTTACAGAGTTAAACTCCAATCCAGAAATTTTCAAATCTATTGATGCAAAAACCGAATATTTACACAAAGGATTAGCTTCAGCTTTAACCGAAAATAATGTGGCACATACAATTAATAGAATAGGCTCTATGATTTCGATACATTTCTCTGAAACACCTGTCATAGATTTTGAAACAGCTGCTAATGCCGCAAAAGGAGATACCTTTAAAAAATTCTTCCACGGAATGTTAGACGAGGGTATTTATATTGCTCCAAGTGCTTACGAAACTTGGTTTCTTTGTGATGCTTTAACCTATGAAGATTTGGATAAAACCATTGAGGCTTGTAAAAAAGTTTCAAAGTTGTTATAGATAAAAAAAGCTCCCATTGGGAGCTTTTTCATTTTAAGGAAAAGGGTATTAATTTCGTAAAGATTGCCATTTTTTATACTGCTCATCAGTAAGGGCTTTCTTCATAGAAGTCATAAAAACTTCATCGTGTTTATTCTTATTAGCAGCATCTTTCCTATAATTGCTTTCCTTAACAACTAATGCGCGATAAACAGCTCTTTGCTGATCTCCACTTAAGCCAAGTGCATCACTTAACTTCGCAGTTTTTGTTTTAGCTATAACTTCTGGAGTGTCTTGATCTTGCTTTAAAGTTTGAGCGTTCATAGAGCCCATTCCTATTAGCATCACAAAAGAAAAAGCAATAATTTTAAATAAATTCTTCATGGTTTTTTCTAGTTTTAAAGTTACTAATGTAACTAATTTCAAACTAACTATCCAAAAACTACGCCAAAAAACTAATTACCCCCTTTTTCTTTTTTCAGAGTGCTTTTTCATTTTGCCTTTATTCATCCTACTTTTTTCAAATTTTGCGAATTGTTCTTCAGTTAAAATTGATTGAAGTTCTTTTTTAAATGCTATTTCTTCATCCAATTTTTGTGTTCTAAGGGCAAACATTTCATCTTTAGAAAGCTCTTTTCCTTCTTTACGTTGAGCACGCATGGTATCCCAATTTTTCTCCCTTTCCACCAATAAAATTTCAACTTGTTTTTGTTGTGCTTCGTTCAAGTCTAAATGCAATGCCATTTTTTTACTTTTTAGTTCTGCGCGTTGTTGTGGGGTAAGATCAGCCATTTTTTCACGCATCTCATTTTTCTCTTTTCGAGGGCCATCGCCTCTTTCCTGTGCTTGAGCAGCAAAACCAACTAGAATCAAGACTATTAACAATACTTTTTTCATTTTTGAAATTTTAAGATTTATGTGCTTATGACCTTGTTATGATTGAATAGTTTAAAGCGTCTTCATTAATCTTTTGTTAAAATTAATTTAAGCACCATTTCACTCATTCAAACGGGGTGTTCCCTCAAACGTTGTTTTACATTTTTTTGTTGAATCCTACTTTCGGTAAGAATTTTAAAACACGTAAAAATGAAATGCCCACCCTATAAATTTGTAAACCCTTTGAAGATGTTTTATTTGGGCATTCCATCTTCAACACTCTTAAATATTTAATACAGATGAAAAGTAAATTAATTTTTTTAGCTCTTCCCATATTTGCTGTGGGATTTTGGCTTTCGGTAAACAATACTAATTCTAAGTATGCCGAAACAAAAAGAATATTAGAGCCTATCGATGGCTGCGTATTCATGACCGTTATGGGAGAACAATCTTCCCAAGATTTTAATGTATTTATGACAAACGAAAACCTAACCTTAAGTGTTCGTGACGGATTGGCTTGGTTACATGATGCGCAATTGCCTTCGGGGGGATACGGCGCAGGGACGCACGCAGCACAAAACGTGATGGATCCTCATGCGGTAAAAGCAGATCCGGCAACGACCGCTATGGTGGCACAGGCATTTTTGCGTAGTGGTGTTACTTTACAAGGAGATAAATATTCTAAAAATCTTAAAGATGCCATAGATTATTTATTGGAAACTGTTGAAAGCACTCCCAAAAATGCTGAATATATTACAGATGTGCGCGGGACTCAAATTCAAACAAAACTAGGACAGAATATCGATGCAGTATTAACAGCTCAATTATTATCCAATCTTTTGGACCGAAACTTAAAAGGAATTGATGAAAAAAGAGTAGCTCGTTGCTTAGATATTTGTGTTTCAAAAATTGAAGCGAGTACCGATGCTTCTGGAAAACAAACTGGCGCAGGTTGGGCTGGTGTGTTGCAAAGTGGTTTAGCCATGAGTGCGTTGGAATCTGCAGATGCTGTAGGAGCTAAAGTGGATAAAAAAGTGTTGGAGCGTTCTAAAAATTACCAAAAAGGGAATTATGATGCCGATAGCGGAAATATTAAAACCGAAGATGGAGCAGGAGTGATGTTGTATGCCGTAAGCAATAGTGTTCGTGCAAGTGCAAAAGAAGCAAGAGAAGTGGAAGAAGCTATGAATAAGGCTAAAAAAGAAGGAAAGCTTCCCAAAAACGCGCCTGTAACGGTAGATAATCTTCGTAAGATTGGCTATGCCGAAAGTGAGGCCATGGAGTACAACACATCGTATAATGTCTATCAATCTGGAAAAGATGCAGCACAACGTGAAGATGTGTTAAACGGTTTTGGAAACAATGGCGGTGAAGAGTTTTTAAGTTTTTTGCAAACTGGAGAATCACTGGTTGTGAATAGAGATAAAGATTGGAAAAAATGGTACACCGATATGAGCGGCCGAATTTTAAAAATCCAAAATCAGGACGGAAGTTGGAACGGACATCACTGTATTACGAGTCCAGTTTTTTGTACGGCCACTAGTTTATTGTTGTTAACTGTAGAAAATGATATCGAGTTTTTAAGTAAAATTGGGGAGTAAACACTCGGGATTTATAAATGAAGCTACACAAAGTTTTGAGGGTGGTACCTTCCCTCGTAATTTTAAGGTGCAAATAGTTTAGGTTGGTTTAAGCACCACGCAGAATGTCGGTAAAACTATCGACCCCCTTATGCCAAATAGGAGGATTTCTGGGTGGTGTTTTCAATTAAAACTGCTCCTTTCCTATTTCGTCAATTTCATCACTTGTAGGCAGCTTTGGGTTAAGACCCCATTTATTAGAACCAGGTTCACTGTCCATACAATAAAACACTAAAAGTACAATGCTACCTACATAACTAACAATAGGAATTACACCTATTAAATACCACCAACCAGATTTTCCAGTATCGTGTAGCCTTCTTACTGCAACAGCAATACTTGGAATAAATAATGCTAATGCAGCAATAATAAAAAATATCATGAATATTAATGATATAGCTTCGGAATTTCCTCCAGAATCTGCAAAGACAACGAACAAAATAACTAATGGAACAAAAATAATAATGTTAAATAGTGTAAAATACCAATATTCAGACCTTCTTGCTCTTCCAGAAAAGTTAGCATAATTTTCAAAGACTACTTTTTTCCACCAGTCTAGCATGTTGTATTCGGATTCAAGCTTTTTTATAATAAGGGTCATTCTTTGTAAATTTTTCGAAACCAAAAAAATTATATGAGTTCCACAAATAAGCCTTCATCCGTTTTTGCAACTCTGGCCAGTTTGTTTGCTGTAAGATGTTTAATGGTTTTATCCCACTTTTTATTACTTAATCCGCTTTGAGATTTTAATTCTTCAAGAGATAATTTTTCAGCTTTTTTGAGCATTTCTAACACTGCTTTTTCTTCATCGTTCAGTTCCACTTGAACGACTTTCTTCTCTGGGCGCATTTGCGGGAAGAACAGTACTTCTTGTATCGAAGCATTGTTGGTTAAAAACATGATTAATCGATCCATCCCGATTCCCATTCCAGAAGTTGGTGGCATACCGTATTCCAAAGCGCGTAAAAAGTCAAAATCGATAAATTGTGTGGCTTCATCATCTCCTTTTTCAGCAAGCTTTAATTGTGCTTCAAAACGTTCGCGTTGGTCGATGGGATCGTTTAATTCGCTATAGGCATTTGCGATTTCTTTTCCGCAGACCATGAGCTCAAAACGTTCTGTCAATTCGGGATTGTCACGATGCTCCTTACACAATGGACTCATTTCTTTTGGATAGTCGGTAATAAAGGTGGGTTGGATAAAATTACCTTCACATTTTTCACCAAAAATTTCATCAATGAGTTTTCCTTTCCCCATAGTATCATCTACAGGAACGCCCAAGTCTTTTGCTGCTTGTCTAATTTCAGCTTCGGTTTTACCTATTATGTCAAAACCAGTAAATTTCTTTATGGCATCGGTCATGGTAATACGAGGATAAGGAGCTTTAAAATCTATTTTATGTTCGCCAAAAGTAGCTTCGGTAGTTCCATTTACCTGGATGGCACAATACTCTAGCAATTCTTCGCAAAACTCCATCATCCAGTTGTAATCCTTGTATGATACATAGATTTCCATCGCTGTAAACTCTGGATTATGTGTACGATCCATTCCTTCGTTTCGGAAGTTCTTAGAGAATTCGTATACACCATCAAAACCTCCCACAATCAATCGTTTGAGATATAATTCGTTGGCAATTCGCATATACAAAGGAATGTCTAAACTATTGTGGTGTGTCACAAACGGGCGTGCTGCGGCCCCTCCAGGAATAGGCTGAAGGATGGGCGTTTCTACTTCAAAATAACCACGTTCATTGAAGAAATTTCGCATCGCATTAAACAAACGTGTACGCTTTACAAAAACCTCTTTTACGTGTGGATTAACTACCAAATCTGCATAGCGTTGGCGGTAGCGTTGTTCAGGATCGGTAAAAGCATCATGTACATTTCCATCGGCATCAACACGGGGTTGCGGTAAAGGTTTTAACGCTTTAGAAAGTAAGGTAAAGTTCTTTACCATCACCGTTTTTTCTCCCACTTGAGTGTTGAATAATTCGCCTTCAACTCCCACAAAATCTCCAATATCGAGCAGTTTTTTATACACTTCGTTGTACAGTGTTTTGTCCTCACCCGTACAAATTTCGTCACGGTTAAAATACACTTGGATTCTACCCTCGGCATCTTGCAATTCGGCAAAAGAGGCTTTACCCTGAATACGACGAGACATTAATCTCCCAGCAATAGTGACCTTTTTTCCTTCTTCAAAATTTTGTTTAATCTGTTTCGAAGTATGGTTTACAGGGTATAAGGCCGCCGGGTAAGGGTTAATACCCATTTGGCGTAATTGGTTGAGTTTTTCTCTTCGGATGAGTTCCAGTTCAGAAAGTTGCATCGATAAACGGTTTAAGCGGCAAAATTAACTATTATTCCGTTTATACCGAAGATTACGAACCCTCATTTTCCTTTAAAATCGCCAAAGCTTTTTTAGCCCTTTCATTTTTGGGGCTAATTGAAAGCGCTTTTTCATAATATCTCTTGGCTTTTTTTGTGTTTTTTAACTGATAATGCTTGTTTCCCAAATTTAGATAACCATTGGGTTCTGAAGGATAAAGAAGTGTGTTTAACTCTGCAACTGCGATACACGCTTCGGTTTTATTCGCATAAAATAATACATTGCTGTAAGTATTCAATTCTGAAAATTTGACAATTTTATTTTTCAATTTTTTAGCAATGTATGTCTGTTTTTTTCTGAACTTTTTCACACCCATTTCTTCCAAAAGTTGATTAACAAAGGTGACTCCATTATAATTAGGCTTGTAATTATTTTGAATAATATTCAGTATATCTTTCTCTAAAGAGGTTACTGGACTTTCGGTAATTCTATTGATTTCAATACTATTTTTGTACAGAATAAATGTGGGAACACGGTGTATGTTTATTCCTTCCTCCTCGCCACCATTGCTTTGTTTGTAAAAATCTCTTTCTCTATTTACAGCAATAGCGGTAAGGCGTTCCAAAGGAAAACTGGCTTCCTCAAGAATTTTGTAAAATCTGGGGACTTCTCGTTTACTATCTCCACACCAAGTACCCATAAATAGGGTAATTGTATAACTGGAAAGTTCCGTTTTTAATTCTGAAATAATCTCAGTATCTGCCTCATATTCATTGTAATTTTTTTTGAACCAAGTAGCGTAGGGTTCTTGTAAAAGTGCTTCCTTATTAAATTTTCCAATAAGATTTGAGACACTATCTTTACTACTTTCTTGATTGAAGGATTGCGAAATTCCTATACTTATTGAGAATAGAAATAATAATGTTAGTTGGTTTTTCATTTTGTGTTCGTTTTTTAATTGAATCACGAAGATGAAAAACTAAAACTGTTAAAGTAAAAATGTAACGGTTGAAAAAGGGACTAGACCCCAGTTTAAATTTTTAAAATCAATTGATATTCAGTTTTTTAAGCTCCTCTCTGGAACTTACATTCATTTTTTTGTAGAGGTTGTTAATATGTGTTTTAACGGTACTTACACTCACGAACAGCGCATCTGCAATTTCTTTGTTGGTTTTGTCTTCCAAAATTAACTCCATCACACGTTGTTCTTGTTTGGAAAGTGCTTCGGTACTTTTTGAAGCTTTATTAAGCTGTCGCCATTTCCCAATAAAATAGAAATTTCCCAAAATGGAAAATGCAGCAAATATTCCTAAAAAGTAGATCCACCACGGAATACTTTTGTTTCCATTTACTACAAATTGATCTGCTTTTAATTCGACTTCATATTGCTTTGTATAAGGTGCTTCAGGATAATTTTCTTTTAAACGTGTTAATAGATTTTCATAATAGTTATTTGTTTTTACGTCTTCGAGATAATATTCGTGAAGGTCGTTAGTTCGATCACTTAAAAAAGAGTAGATGTATAATTCGGCCAAAGGCTCTTTGAGATTTTCACCATAATTTTGAAGCGTTTTAAACCATTTTTTGGTATTTAACGATCTATTGGCTTCACTACGATAGGTGCCAAATGCAAATCGCATTTCATGCTTTAACGAATCTATTTTTAAAAACATTTGCGATTTATCATTATTGGAAACAATTCGGCAAAACATTTCATTATCAAAACTATAAGGAAAAGAAAGTGTGTCTGTATTATTTGCAATAAAAAGAATTTCTTTGCTATTGGCGCAATGTCCCGTAAAATGATTAACGGTTTGTTCCTCATCGGTACAAGTATCCACATGGATACGATACATTCTATTTTCTGAAGGCAAGTTATTATCATTAAAACTGAAAAATCCTAAACTATCTGGGTTGGTCATTTTTAAAATTTGTTCTCCGTAAACGCCAGATATTTTTCGGTAATCGTCTATAGTAGATAAGTACACTTTGCCTTCTTTTAATTCTGCGTTAACCTTACCAGAAAAATGATACTGCCCGTAAGAGGCAGCAGAAATAGTAATGAATAAAATGAATAAAATTGCTTTCATCTAAAACGAAGATAGCCAAATGGAATCTTGTAACAAAATACTTCTCAAACGACCTATAGCTTGAATATTAATCTTAATTTTGTGTTATGAGTATTTGGAGAGTATTACTTTCTATTTTGTTTCCCCCATTAGCTGTAATTGATAAAGGTTGTGGGTCTATATTAATTGTTTTAATTTTAACCATTTGTGGCTGGATTCCTGGAGTCATTGCTGCCTTAATTATTTTAAATAACCCAAAAAGATGAAGATATTCAAAAAAATAATTGCATTAATTGTTGTTTCGGTGGCATTAGTAAGCTGTCAATTTACCGAAACTTTAGTTTTAAACGAAGATGGAACAGGAACCATGGCAATTAGCATGGATCTCAGTGAAATGATGGCTTTTAGTGGAGAAATGGCACAAGATTCTACCTTTGCAAAACAAGATACTGTGGTGTCTTTTAAAGATTTATTAGAAGAAAAAAAGGATAGTATTGCACAACTTCCTATGGCCGAACAAAAAAGACTAAAGGCTATGGAAAACTATAAAATGAGAATGGTTACCGATCCAGAAACAAACAAAATGGTTATCGATATTTTTACCGATTTCAAAAATGTAGCTGAAGCCAACGACTTAATGAAAGGTTTTGAACAGTCACAAAATGTAATTCCAGGAGCAACTTCTAATCCAGAAGACGATAAAGGCAGTGAACCCGAGGTGATAGGTGTTTCTTATACGTATGCAAAAGGAAAATTTAAACGTGATGCTTTTATTAAAGATAAAGCTCAACATAAAGCTCAGGTCGATAGCTTAAAAAACGCCGAAGCTTTTATGAGTGGTATTACCTATAAAGTGAAATATACCTTTCCTAAAAAAATTAAAAAAACCTCTGTTGATGATGCTACCTTCTCTCTCGATGGAAAAACCCTAGAATTGCAACGTAGTTTTGTAGAGTATATTAAAAATCCAGACATTTTGGATATTGAAGTTGAACTTGAAAAATAAGTATTGAATAAATCTGTAGACATACAAGATTTAGGGTTAAAAGACTACAAAGATACTTGGGATTATCAGGAGCAATTATTTAAAGAAATAATTGATTTAAAAATCCGAAATAGAAGGGAAAATCTTTCTCTTGAAACTCCTAACTACTTTCTATTTGTAGAGCACCCACACGTTTACACCTTGGGTAAAAGCGGTGATTTCGACAATCTTTTAATTGACGAAAAGAAGCTCCAAGATATTGATGCTACCTTTTATAAAATCAATCGTGGTGGTGACATCACGTATCACGGTCCAGGACAAATAGTGGGGTATCCCATTCTGGATTTAGAAAATTTCTTTTCAGATATTCATAAATACCTTCGTTTTTTGGAAGAAATGGTCATCCTCACTTTAGCCGACTATGGTTTAAAAGCTGAAAGAAGCAAAGGTGAAACTGGCGTTTGGCTGGATGTGGGAACACCGTTTGCCCGTAAAATTTGTGCTATGGGTGTTCGGGCAAGCCGTTGGGTTACTATGCATGGTTTTGCACTCAATGTAAATGCTAACTTGGGATACTTTGACCATATGATCCCCTGCGGGATACGAGGAAAAGCGGTTACTTCTTTAAACGTCGAATTAGGAAAAGCCGAAGTATCTATGGAAGAAGTAAAAGAAAAACTTTTAAAGCATTTTTCAGCATTATTTGAAGCCACTTTGGTTCAAAAAGAATTGCACTAAATTTTTGACTATTGCAGAGTTAAAAAGATTTCTAGAAAATATTTTTGTTTCCGTTTATTGATTACATTTATATTAATCAACTCGTTATCAATATATAATAACTAATGGAAACGAAACATTTCTTCAGACGCTTGCTACTGTTACTAATTTTACTATTTCATTTTTCGTGTAATGACAAAGGCGATTCAAAAGCAGATAATCAGTCAGGTGTTGTAAAGCCAAAAACTGAAAAAATTGAAGCCACACTCTTTCAAAATACGGCGACAATTACCAATGAAGTTATTTCTAAATTAAAAGATTATAACAGCACTTCTGGCACCTATCTTTTTGAAGGAAATCCGAAGGAAATTACAAATCTTTCTAATGGGACCGTTGTCCTTTTTGAAGGGCATTCGCTTAGAAAAGTTGAATCTGTAACTAATGAAAACGGAAACACCCTATTAAAAACAAAATTTGCAGCCTTAAATGAATACTACAAGGATGCAACAATTAATTATAACGCATTAATTGAATGGGATTCTAAAGGAGTATCTAATACCAAAATTAGTCTGGGCTCTCATCAAGCAGCAATGATTGAACCCTTGAGTTTGGTAAGTAGCATAGTTGCTCCTCCTACAGATAATATTCAATTTAAAGAGAACATAGCAGGTTGGGATGTTGAGCTAACACTTAGTCCGCAATCCAATCAAAAACTTAAAATTGAATTAAAAGCAGAAAAAGAAAGACTTTGCAGTATTGTTGCAGAAGGGGAAATTAGTTCGTTTACAAGTGAGGCAGATATTGTCATTGTTAATGGAACTACCCAACAGTTTTCGTACCATAACCGAAATCTCGAGGGCGAAATAGAAGTAAAATTCGCAGCTTCTGGCTTAGGGACTCAAACCACCATTCTTGAAATTCCTGCTCAAATTGAAAGAACAATATTAGTTCAAGGAGTAATTCCTGTTACCCTTAGGTTAAAGGCCAATCTTAAAATATATCCAGAAGTAGCGCCTGGTAGTGCTAGTCAGGTTAGTATGAAATATAAATATACAAGCAATTTAGGTTTTCAATATCAAGGTACGAGTCTTACTTCTAGTGGAGATATTGTAGAGGATATATTCGAGCAAACAGGTGATAGTAATACAGCAACTGCTGGTATAGCTGGAATGGGAGTTGCCGTGGAATTTCCACGAGTTGAAGTGGGAATTCTTGGTAATGTTGTAGTACCCTATATCGTTAATAATACTCACGTATCAAGCTTCTTAAGTACAGGACTTTTAGATGGAAATCCTTGTCATAGAGCAAGTTGCAAATTCGATGTGCATGCTGGTGTAAGTATGCGATTTTTAGGAGTTGGATCAATTAACCATGATTATAAACTTGGAGAACGGATGCAGCGCTGGATTGTTCCAGGTTCTCATTGTGGTGATTAGCTATCAAAAAAATAAACCTTTATTGTTTTTACCTGGCTCTTTAGCGGTTTAGTGACGTTAGTAAACTGCTACTGGTTACTTTTCCATTTTTATTATAATCTTCTTGCTTCACAAGTCCAACACCCTCTGCTATCCACTGTTTGGCGGATCCCTTTTGATTCATACCCATTTTCATGTCTAAATTATAACTAATAACAAAGCAATTAAATGTTCCCGCAGGGGTAGTAACATCTTCTTGACCAATTACTTTTCTATCTTTCATAGTCAGGTTCATATTCATGTTTATCCCACCCATATTTATTGCCATATCCATATTTGCATCTGGCAATTCTTGACCAACACTTATATCATTTGGTATTTGAAGATCGGTACCTGTTACTTCATAATCCATTTCACCAAATTGTTCTAAAAGCTGTGGATTCATTAAGGACTCAAAATCTATAGAGACCATATTTTCTTTACAAGTTAAATTATAATTGCTGGTGGCAATAAGCTTACCTTTGTCGTCTTTTACTAATGCTTCGATGGTTGCTGTTTCTCCTTCATTACTTACAGAAACATTTAAAACTCTACTATCAACAGTAGCGGCTACTTTACCTTTTCTGTCATAGCTTGTTATTTGTACTGTTGTGCCCTCTTCAAAAGGATAAAATTTGCTGCAATTTTGAGCATTGGTATAACCTATAGATAGGAAAGAAATTAATAAAATAATTACAGATTTTTTCATAATATAAAATGTTTACAATGGTTATTAAATGGGAACTACAAGTATTTCTACACGGCGGTTCCTTTGTTTATTCTCTGGCGTATCGTTGGGAGCAATGGGTTGATTTTCTCCAAATCCTTTTACTTCAAAAGTATAGTTTGTTGAAGAGAGTTTGCTTTTCAGAAAAGCGGAAACTTCTATTGCTCTGTTTTCTGAAAGTGTTTTATTGTTTGCAGGATTACCTACATTATCGGTATGCCCTTCTACAATAATATGTCCTTTAGGATATTCTTTTATGGCTGTGACAAGTTTATTCAATTCGGCCGAGGCACTTTCTTTTAACTGAAACTTTCCAGTATCAAAAAGCACGGCACTATCTAGATTTAAACGCAGTGCACCTCCTATAGCTGCTACAGCATCTACATCGGCACCGGGTAATTGACTTGGGGTGTCTAAATCGGTGAGGCGTACATAAGTATAAGTTTCGTTGGGTTTTACAAAGTCTTTAATATCAACCATGGCAGTTCCACCTTTTATTTGCCCCACATTTATCCAAGATTTGCCATCTTTTGAAATTTCCAAATTAGTGGGTTCAATGGCGCCCATTTCAAACACATATAAATCAGGACCGTTTACATCAGTAATGGCATTGTTAGAGAATTCTAAGGTGAGTTGCCCTTTAATGCCAATATTGCAAATTCGGGGGTCGCCGTCAGGAAAATCGATATCGTCCATATCGGGTATTCCTAAGGCTCCTAAGGTATTTGAGCCTGCTGGATTTCCTAAGTCGTGACTAATAATGTTATCTGCAAAAGATAATTCACCTAATGGTAAATAAATAAATTTGTCTCTTGAATCTCTATAGGTGTTTCCAGAGGTAGTTCCTTCTCCAAACCAACCCGGGTTGTTTTTGTAAAATTCTTTTCGGGCTTTTTCGGAAGCTTTTATCACATCGCCAGAAAATACAATCATGTCGTTTTTTCTACTGGTCATCATAGCTTTAAATTTTGAAGAGGCTTGCCCACTTTTTAAATAACTTTCAATCGCTTGGGGCAAGGGTTGTTTTGCAATTGCTAGTGCTTCTGTTTCGGTTCGAATTTTTTGTTTTGAAGGAAGAGGCCTCAATAAATCCAATTCTTTTTCAGAAATTTCGAAATAGGTAGCTATAATTTTGTCGGCTTCCTCTTTTGTTGCTGTTTCTAGTTGCTGTAACGATTCTTTTTTATCGCGATTGCCCCAAAGTGAATATCTTGTGATGTTTTCTTCAATGAAAGAATTTTCGGTGGTACCTAACAGCTTTCGTAAGTTTTCGGTTTTTTGATTGGCTTCTTTTTGCTCTTTTGAAACAATTTTGTTTTTGCCTTTCTGATTTTGCATAAATTTCTGAAGCATTTGCTGGCGTTTGGCCATATCGGGTTCCGCCATTATTTTTTGATACTCCTCTTGAAAATTGCTGTTTACACTTTCCTTACTATTTTCATTTAAAGCACCGCCATTTTGGTTTTTCATTTTCTGAATTTGCTCCATGTATTTATTAAACTGGTCGGCATCAATAGCACCTGTCTTTAATAAATCTTCGTAGGTTTTTTTTAAAGATTCTGCATCTGTAACATTGATTTCGTCTTCATTTGGAAATTCAATATTCTCTGGATTTAGTGGGTTTTTATTTTCTTCATTTTTGCAAGAAATAAAAAAAAAGGATAAGAGAATAATTCCCAATATAAAAAGAGAATTTGTCTTCATAGTATAATCCTCAATTTGTTACTAATGAGTATTATAAAAGTAGTATTTTAATGAAAACAAAATATGTCGATTGAAAATTATTTTAGTTGGTTTGATACAAAATAATCTCTTTTGGCTGGCCTTTTACGAGAACATTAAATTTCTTGTTCCTATTGGCATCTGCCAAATCAATTTGAGAGGTACCGTAAATTGGGAAATTAGGAAGTAAACTCCCGTCTGTTTTGTATAAATATACTTTACTTTCTTTTAATTCGGTAACGGCAATATAAGTTTTTTTGTTAACGGTAAATATCTGAGGCTTAGAATATACACCCAAAGGCAACTCTACTAACTGTCCATTAATTCTAAGTAAATGATCATCTAGTGTCACTTTAGTTGTTCCTTCAATTGTAAATTTATAATTTTTAGAAACTTGTAACGTTTGCGAACTAATTTTACCGCTTTGAGAAATAGTTTCTTTACTATTGTTTTTAGTAATTACTACAAAACTACTTCCTTCTTTTTCGATAGGAATTTCAGAAAACTCGAATGTTTTATTCAATTTAATTCGTTCTTTTCCAACACGGCTTAAGATATTGAGCTTTCCATTTTCTTCGGCAATTAAGATGTAATCTTTATTACCAATTCTAATATGCTGCGGAGGCAATACAATACTAGATGAAGCTTTATTAAATTTAAACCCGCTTACATCTTTACCATTACTGTCGTACATAAATACATCCTTATCCTGACAAATTACAAATCGGTATTTTCGATTATTGTCATAATCAAAAACCGAAACAGGTTGCGTAATAGGATCTTTAAATTTCTTCGGAAATGGCGCAACGTCTTTACCGTTTCTATCTAAAACATACAAGGTTTTATGGGTAGAAAAAGCAAGCTGTTTTTTCCCATTTCGTAATATATCTACCTCATTAATGTTTCCTAAAATAGCTCCATCGAGTTGCTTTTTCCAAAGGGTTTTTCCGTTGGAAGAAATAAAATACAGTACGTTAGAAATATCCTGCGCTACAATATCTTTACCTAATGTATTATGATTGGTAAAAAACTGTGGCTTTCCTAAAATATCCCTATCTAAGGTTACACTTACCAATTGGTTAATTAATCCGCTGTCTTGTTTCTGACCAGAAATTTCTTTGCAAATAAAATTAAGATGCGCAAAATCTCTGTCATAAATAAATTGTGTTATTGCTAAAGGGAAATTGTTCAACTTTGAAACGTTTGCTCCTAAAATATTTGAAAAAAATTCGCCCGAACTCTCTTGTAACGAATAAGTAGTAAGTGAAGAAGCTTGAGCTAGTTGCGCATAAGCATTTTCGAAATAAGGAGCGTTTGCCAGTACAGCATTATTTTGAAAATCTGAAATTAACTGCTGTGCTGTCTCTTCCGTTTCTGTAAAAATGATAAATTCTTCCCATTGAAAGACAACAGAGAAAGTATTGTTTTGTAATAAAGGTTTCAATGATTTAAAAAGTGGCTGTTCTTCAGTATAACCAAATAGTTGTACTTCTCTAAACGTTTCCTTTTCCGAAATATATTTTGCCAACTCATCCCAAGTAAATTGTATATCCAAACTTTTTAAAGCAATGGCATTTTCATTGGATAATTTAAGGGCTACAATTTCATTGATAGATTCAAAAAGTGGGTCAATAATTGCAGCGTTTTTTTTAAATTCCTGAATGTTTTTCTCAAGCAATTTTACATCGTTAAAAGTGAAAGAACGTGCTTCTTTGGCAGAAATGGGGATAATTGAGGCAGCATCATTTTTTTGAGGAATCTGTCCTTTAAAAACGGAAAGAAGTTGCGGCACGGAATCTTGGGTCAACACTACACCATTGCCCACTAAGCCATCGGGCAAAACCTGTAAATCGAATGATGCTAACGATGCTAAACCATAGAAAACTGAATCGTTTTCTTTTAAAGGCTGAAGCTCATGTACATACGCAAGTTGAAGGTCATTTTTTAATTTAAAAGCCTTAGAAAATAATGCAGAAATTTTAGTTTTTCCCTCGATGCTCTTTTTCAAAATAGCTTCAGAAGTGGAAATCATAAAAACACTATCGATTTGTATGCTAAAGGCTTCGGAAGAATTAAATACTGTTTTTTTAATACTTTTCCCTTTAAAAGCAATCTCTGTTTGCGAAACACCTTCAATAGAATCTAACTGAAAAAGTTTCGGAGAAATTTTAGTAATTAACGTAAAATGGTCTGTAGAATCATTTATAGCTTCTTTACACAATAGTACATTTCCCGTGGGTTTCACGAATTCAAAAACAGACTTTTTAGCATTAAAAAACTCCGAAAAGGGTTCTCCTTTTAACTGATTGAGAAGCGTATTCTTTTTAAAATCCTGAACGATTATTCCCCAGTTTTTAATCTTTAAAACCGTTTGTGTACTTTCAGGAATAAAGCTAGAAAGATCTTTCCTTTTTTCGGAAGCATTTTCACACCCTAAAAACAAGAATACCAAGGCAAATACAAAAGTGAGATTCCAAATTTTCTGCATACACAAAAATAGCAAGGTTTACTTCAAAAAGTACAATCGTTAACAATAGTTTATTGACGTGTTTTTAACAGCCGTAAAACGGCAGTTAATAAAATATGAAAAATACTAAAACAGGCTTTGAAAATAATTTTCCTCCAATTTTGGGGGAGGTACTGAAAGCTAAGGGGGACTAGAACTTCAATTTTAGTTGCTCGGGAAGTAGCTTAAAACTTTTACGGTGATAGGGGGTGGGGCCGTGCTTTTGTATGGCGTTACGATGCTCTGCCGTGGGATATCCTTTGTTATTGTTCCAATGATATTTTGGAAACTCTTCATGCAGATTTTCCATAAAATCATCTCGATAGGTTTTTGCCAAAATGGAAGCCGCCGCAATATGTAGATATTTTCCATCTCCTTTTATCACACATTCGTAGGGAGTTTTTTGGTAAGGTTTAAATCGGTTGCCATCAATCGCAATAAACTCAGGCTGTTTAGTAAGTTGCTCAATAGCTCGGTGCATCGCTAAAATGGAAGCATTTAAAATGTTAAGTTGATCTATCTCTTCCATCATCACGTGGGACACTCCAAAACAAACAGCTTGAGCCTCAATTATAGGGCGTAATTCTTTTCGTTTTTTTTCTGAAAGTTGTTTGGAATCGGTTAACCAAGGATGTGAAAAATCATCGGGTAAAATAACAGCTGCAGCTGTCACAGGACCCGCCAAACATCCTCGCCCCGCTTCGTCGGTGCCACATTCGAGTAAGTGTTGGTGAATTTTAAGAGATAGCATGAAATTAAAAATACACATTTCCGTTTAAAAAATTTAACTTTGCCCATTAAGTTTCTTCAGAATGAAAAAAACACTTTTGCTACTTTTCTTTATTAGTTGCTATGCAATGGTGTTTTCTCAAAACTATCCCACTGGAGGCGATGTCCCTAAAGGGAAGACTGAAAAACCTCCCATAGATTTGTATAAAATAATTTCTTTTGAAAGGGATACAACCTATTTAGACACCACTCTTTCCATTCAAAAAGAATACAAATTCAATTACTTACGGAAAGATAATTTTGAATTATTACCCTTTTCCAACGTTGGGCAAACCTATAATTCGTTGGCATATTCTTTCGATAAAGAAAATATGATGCCCTTGTTTGTGGCACAGTCGCATCACTTTAATTATTTGGATGCTGAAGAGATAGATTATTATAGTGTCCCCACTCCACTTACTGAACTCTATTTTAAAACCGCTTTTGCGCAAGGGCAGCAGATGGATGGTTTTTTTACGGTAAATACCAATGAACGCTTTAACTTTTCTATTGCTTATAAAGGAGTACGCTCTCTTGGGGCGTATCAAAATATTTTGACGAGTACGGGAAATTTTAGATTCACTACAAATTATCATGCCAAAAATAATCGATATCACATTCGAGCGCATTTGGCTGCTCAGGATATTTTTAATGAAGAAAATGGAGGCTTAACCGAAAATTCTAAAATTCTTTTTGAAACCAACGAATCCGAATTTCAAGACAGAGGTCGACTGGATGTAAATTTTGAAGATGCCGATAATAAGCTAGAGGGACTCCGATTTTTCGGAATTCAGGAATACGAATTAATTTCAAAAAAAGACAGCACAGGATATTCCATTTTAACGCTAGGAAATATCTTGAGCTATGAAAGCAAAGATTTTAAATACGGGCAGTCCTCTCCATTTGAAGGCTATGGCGATGCTTATGAAACTGAAGATTTATTCACCAAAACCACACTCGATAAATTTGAAGCAAAAGGGAGTGCCACGCTTCGCAATTCACTTTTAGGGAATATTTCTGCTTTTATTGGCTACACCGATTATGACTATGGATACGATTCTGCTTTGGTATTGGACGAAGGAACCATTTCCAATCGATTGCAAGGAAATTTGATAAGCGCAGGAGCATCCTATCAAAAAGAATATAAAGGTTTTGAACTTTTCGGAAAAGGAGCCATCAACATTTCAGGCGATTTTGATGCTAACTATTTATTGGGGGGTGCTTCGTTCCAATTTGATGAAAATAATTCAATAAAAGGGCAGATTAAAATACACAGTGTCGCGCCAAATTTCAACTTTTTACTATACCAAAGTGACTATGTAAATTACAACTGGCAAACCAATTTTAACAATGTAAAAACACAGGAATTACGCTTCGAAATTGATTCAAAAAAATTGCTGAAAGCTGAAGTAAGTTACACCGGGATTGATGATTATACCTATTTTGCCATTGCCGATGGTGATACTACGCCTACGCCACAGCAGTTTGGTGACCGAGTGGATTATTTAAAAATTAAAGCGGAAAGAGAATTTAAATATGGGAAATTTGCATTCATGAATACGGTTATGTTTCAGCAGGCTTTGGGAGGAGAGGAAGTATTTAATGTGCCGCAAATTGTGACGCGCCAGTCGTTGTATTTTCAAGATGAATGGTTTAAAAAGGCGGCGTTTATCCAAACCGGAATAGGGTTTAAGTATTTCACTTCTTATACTATGAATGCCTACGATCCTGTTTTAGCCGAGTTTTATGTGCAAAATGATGAAGAATTAGGTGGTTTTCCGTTGATGGATATTTTCTTCAGTGCCAAAATTAGACAAACTCGTATCTTCTTTAAATGGGAACATGTGAATCAGTTATTCACCAATACCAGTAATCATTATGCTGCACCAAGTTATCCGTATCGTGATGCTGTAGTACGCTTTGGCGTAGTATGGAATTTCTTTCTATAGTTAAATGCTTTTAGAAAGTAAGATGCTATTACAAGCTCCTTTTTTTCTTTCAATTTGAATAAATTTTTCTAAAGCTAAATCAACTCTAGGACATAAAAGACATGTTATTATTAACCTTTCACCATTATTGAAAGTGATAGTGGCAAAATGATATTGTTCCATGGCTGTTAAGTGAAACCAGGGATTAAATAAAGTACTAGAGCCAAATACCTTTGCACTTTTAATATCTTTTATTTTATATATTTTTTTCTTCCCTCTTTTAAATGAAATTATCTCATCTTTTGAAATTGAATAAATAGTTTTATAATTTATTATAAAGTATTCGATATGTAAATAAATACCAGGTAAAATGAAAATCAAAAACATTACAAAAAAGATCGTCATCATTGTAGTGTCAAAATTTACCCAAAAAATAAGACCTACCAGTGTAATAGTTAATAATAGCCCAGAACGCATTGCTATTAAATGGTTTTTAACTGTAAATTCAAGTCTCTGCATTATATTGAATCTCTCAATATTTCAATCATTTCTTCAGAAATAGTATCAACTTTTAAACTATCCCTTTCTTTAGAAACATCAATATCGGTACGAGTGGGCCAGATGTCTTCATCGGTCAATCTTTCAGATGTTTTCCAAGTTTCTCCTAACTGATTTAAAATCGTCATTTCCCATTGTGAAGGATGCTTAGAGTCTATCCAAATGACATCGCGATATTGGCAATCTACCAATGCTAAATCTGGGGTGGAAGCTCCATCAAACTTTTTGCTATCGTCCTTTTTGGCTGCCACAGTACACAATACAAACAGGCGCTTTCTGCCTCCAATATCTTTCACAAAAGGTCTAAATTCTACAGGCTTATTCACACTCCAATCGTATTCTTTTCGGGATTCAATCACCTTTAATGGCATAGCCGAAACACCCGCCATTCCTTCTTTCTTGGCTGCGTGATTGTAATAATATAATTTGTCGGTACCATCTGCAGGAATCATCACGCTAAACGAAAGACTCGTACGCTCATCACCAATAGGTTCCAAACCAAACCAGTGATATAAACCATCAAAAGCATCCACATTCATTCCCATAAAGTTGAAATCGGTCACAAAAGGTTGCCAATTTTCATCATCCACCAAATCGGGAATTTTTACTGCCGTTTCCATATTCCACGGCAACGGATCTGTAAATCCTGCTAGGAATTTAAGCGATTCTGCTTGTAATCGTGAGACCTCTTCAGCGAGAGTATTTTGGCGAGTTAAATAAGGATGGTTTTGTGTTTCGGAAGGTGAAATATAGGTTCCTTTTCCAATCAAAATTCGTTCAAAATAATCTTTCGTGGTATGCTCCCCTGGATCAATCACCATCACACCTCCATAGGTTGGATAAGGGAAAAAGAAGCCTTCCCATTTAATTAAGCTTACTACCTGCACCCATTTTCCTTCATCATTTTTCATATAAAAAACATCGCTGGGTTCCATGGTAAATAATTGAAACAAATTAAAGCGTTGTACTACGGCATTGTATGTGTTTCGGCTAAAGGCTAAGGATTCTCCAATGGCAAAAGTGACTGGAATACGATTTTCACCCGAAAAACGCGGAAAAGGAGTCGTACTTTCTACCGTAAATAGCTCTTCGGTGTTGTCGTTCATGCGTTGCCACATATATTCTTTGGAAGGCTGCACCGCCATAGTCCATTGGTTAGTTGAATCTACTCGAACCAATTGAGGTAAGGTAACTTCCTGTGTTTCGCCAATAGACTCATACGCCATGGTAAGAATATTATTGAAGGGTTGGATGCGTTCATTCTGGGTTAATGGCAGCTCATTAAGTTCCACCAAATTCAAGTTTTTGAATACATTATAACTTTGCATGTAGTTGTATAATTCCATTTTCCAACCAAAGAACCAACTCGTAGCAAAAAAGGCAAGAATTCCAAATAAAATAACGATACGACGCCCAGCACTTGGAGCTTTTCGGAGTTTTGAAAGCGTAAACCACAAAAACAAAATCCCAATTAGAATCATGAAAATATATCTACGAAGAAATAGCAACGCTGGCTGATAATCATCGCGTAAAAAGAATAATAATAACACTAAAAGAACACTGCCAATAATGACGATTCTTTTTTGTTTTCTTCCTTTGTTCCAGTAGGTTTTTAGCATTTTATAATTTTTTTATAAACCACGAATTCACTAATGTTAGATATTTTAACTCACTACTCACTACTCACTACTCACTACTCACTACTCACTACTCACTACTTGATCATTCCTTTATCCTTCAGTCTGTCCCGAGCACTTTTTTGACTAGGTTCGTTTTGGTTTTCTAATTTTTCAGGTACGTCTTTCGCTTCAACCTGCCTATCGGCAGGCAGGCTCTCAATGGTATCCTTTTTTCCTTCAGCAAGTTCTTCCACAAAATCTTTTCCTTTTTCAATAGCCTCTTTAATGTTTTCTTTTTTCAGCCCTTTTGAAGCTCCAAAAAATGCAGCAGCGATATAGGTACCTATTAATGTTCCCACTACAGCCGAAGCAAAATACTGAAAGTAAAACGCATTAAATGGTGTTACAAAAGCAACAATTATGGCTACCAATAAAAATAATAAAGCCATCCACACCAACCGAAGTAAAAATGGTTGCTCATACACAAATCCTTTAGGATTATCGTCCTTCATTTGTAATTCTTTAGAATGCATCAATTTGTTGAAAAATCGATACAATCTATTGTTTTTGGACTCTCTTACGTAAATGACAATTCCAAACAAAATGGTCGTGATAAATACAATAACTTCTATGGTAATCATGGCTGGTCTTTTTTGTTATGTTCTAAGATACAATCTATTACCCAATCTTGATAGGATTCTGGCCAAGTTTTAAATGCTTTGTAAAACTCTTCTTTGTTGTACCAATATAAGTGTAAAGGATCTTTGGGAATCATTTCGGTGAGTAATCGCCAAATGAGTTCTTTTTGTTCTTCTTCAAGAGATGAATGAGGTTCTAACAACGCCTTGGTGTATTCTAGCGCAACGACATCGGCAATATTTAATTCTCGCTCCACAATCTTACGCTGATTGTAAATCTCAACACTTAAAATCTTCTTTTGGGTTTCTTCATCCAGTTCATTGATATATTTTTTGAAAAGAAACGGACTGTCCAAAACTTCTTTGATGGGATGTTCAAAATCGCTAAAATTTTCAATAAAAAATTGTTTTTTAATTCGTGCGTAGCGTTCTGTTTTTGCTGCTTTTTTAATGTCGAAATCGGCAATTAGGTGATTCACTAGCGTAGCTGTTAATTCATTATGACTTACATGAAAAAGTGTGACATCATGGACTGTATCTTTTATGGCTTTCTGAAAAATTTCAAGGTCTTCAAAAACAATAATATCAGTGATAAAATCCCGAAGCACAAAAATACCTCCAAATGCCCTAGTATAGAAGGAACCAATGTTTAAATCGATAGGTTCTAACTGTATTTTCCGGTGCCGTAAATCGCCATAATTTTTAGCCGATTCCAATAACTTTTCGTGCAAATGAAGGTCTATAAAATTATTGCCTTCATTGAAAGAAGCGACAAGTTGCTTTTGCTCTATTTGTTTGTTTTGTAAGTCGTGGGTTACCGTAAAACTCAGTGTAATTTTTTTATACTGAAGCAAATCAAAAGGTGCATAATACGCATCAATGTTTTGGTCGAGTTGCACACAAATAGCTGCATCTTTGGTAATATCTCTAATTTCGCGCCCATAAGCCGTAAAAATGGCTTCCATGATATTACGATCAAAACTATGAAAGGGATTGTGAACGGGTTTCCCTTCCTGTTGGGGTGAAATAATAATAGCATTGCTATTTGCTTCCCCTAAGTTAAGATAAAAAGGTGCTGCTTTTTCTTCAGCAATTTCGGGGCTCCATCCCATAGCGTCAATTGAAAAACTAGTGAGCTTTGTAGGTTGCATTCCAAGCAAGGCAAGACAGTCGTTATAGCGTTTTGCCAACGACCCCGAAACAGGAACTAATGCCCCGCCAAATAACCCCGCAGCTTTTAATTTATCTATCAATCTTCGTCTTCTTCAAATTGTTTTCTGGCTTCCAACTGTACATTTAATTCGTGTACTCGTTGATCCACTTTTCGTTTAAAGTCGGTATCGGCAATAGTCGCAACATTGTCTAAGTAGCGAATCACTTCCTGTTTTCTAATATCTGAAAAACTCAACCCTTTCATATTCGCTTTCATCAATTCTTGAAGCATTCCAAACTTGGTATCGTAATCTTTTTTGAAATACAAATCGGCATTTTCGAACCAATCCTTCGGAAGGTCAAAATCTGTTAATCGAAGGGATACCGCACTTTGTATATTCCGAATATCTCGTGAAGAGAAAAACGGAAACGCCTTTTGAATATTTTTATATAATTCGGCATAAAAAAGATGCTCATCATGCTTATGTTTTTCTTCTGTTTCCTCGTAAATTTCTAACACCCGTTCTTCGGTAGGTTTTTCAGTAGCTTTTAAAATCTCTCCCAAGTTTTTTGCCAAGCCCTGCTCGCTTAAAAATGTATAATCGCTAGGGTTTTTCATATTCACAAAACCAGGCATCGTCTTTTCCAGTTTTCGCCACCATAAATAATCCTGATCCACAAAATCGGGTAGGGTGCGCGCACCGTCAATTTTAAAACGTCCCTGCACTCGTGAGATGACCGCTTTGTCAAGCATTTCCGGTAGGTTGGTAAAAAGACCAATGGAACTGTTGCCATAATTTACGGCATAAGCACCTTCGGTATAGCGAAGGAATACTCCAATCACTTCTTTAACCCCTGCTGAAACACCTTGTGCTGTTCGTTCTTGGAGGTTGTTTTCGGCATCATCAATGGGTGCAAAAATCAATTTTGAAGGATCTTGTAAAGGCTTCATCCATTGCACCATTTTTTCGGCAGAGCCCCCTTGAAAGGTTGAAATCAACGTATCGGGCATGGGGTGAAATAAAAACGGAATATCGAGATTGTCGCAATGCTCCTTTAATCGGGTGGCAATGGCAGCGATCAACATACTTTTTCCAGTTCCGGGAATTCCGTAACCCATAAAGACTGGCATAAAACCTCCCAATTCCTGAAACGGATTCTTTTTTGCGGTGAAATCGTAACTCAACATCCGTTCGGTTAAACGACGTGCAAAGTGCTTTGCGTCCCGGTTACCGACAATTTCTTCAAATTGAATTTTATTAAACTCGACACTTTTTGCAGTGCCTTCAAATACGTTTTCCCAACCCGAAACCGCAAATTCACTTTTTTCAAGTTTGTAAGTTCTGTCGGTAATACTTTCGGTATATTCTAAAGAGCCAATTCGCAATTGAATTTCAGAAATAATGGCTTCAAAAAACACCACCGAAAAATCCAGCATGTCTTTATCGCTGGTAATCATTTCAGGGTGATTTAAATATTTGTCGTAATAAAACAGAAGACTGGAAATGCCTCGCATAGGCGATTGCAACGAGAGTTCCGGAATTCCAGCAAACTTGTTTTTCATCACGCTTAAATCATCGGTGAGTGGTTTTAAATCGTAAAGAATGCGATACGCAATCCCAAAAATCATAAAGGCAGTAGCTGTTTGCTGTTTGCTGTCAAACTCACGTCTTTCAGAATTATCTAACGCCGATTTTCGTTCGTTTAAACTCGTTAATCCCGAAGCATCGTAATAGCTATCCCGAAGCCACAATCCCAGCGTAACCCCTTCTTGCAAGGCGTACAAAGATTGGTTGAGATACAACGGAATCGCCACAGAGTCTGGTAATAACTTCTTTTTTAATCCTAAAATCGTTTTGGAAACTGAAGTCACATCGCTGGTGCTATTTCCCGTTGCTTTGGATAAATACAGTAAAATGGATTCGTCCTTTCCATTTTTGTCGCGGTTTTTCGCCTTTAAACTTTGATCCCATTGCACGCCTTTGAGATAGGAGGTCGCCTCATCTCTAAGGGTGTTGAGTTCTGTAATTTTTATAGGAAATGTGGTGTTGTGCTCCATATTATAATTTTAAGGCTGGAATTTCGATGGGTTCTTCGGTTAATGAATTCAGATAATCGGGAATTTTATCGTACAATACTTGCATCACTCTATGCGGACTGAATAAATATTTCTTCGGTTTTTGTGGCTCCCAAATCTGAAGCTCTTGCTTACTGAAAAAACTTCCTTCTTTAAAACTTCCTTTCGTTTCTAGGTCTTCAACAGTTAGTGAAATAGCGTGTGCCGAAAGATCCAAAACTTTATTTACGATTCCCTCCAAAATACAGTGCGTTACCCGTAATTCATCTTTAGCAAATACATTGTGAATGGGTCCTAAATCTACTTTCCTAAGCTTCTTCGGAATGAGTTTCGATAGCTTTTTATCGATGGCGTATGCCATCATATCCAAACTCATATCGCGATCGGCTACTTTTTCAAGTACTTCATATATTTCTGCTGTGTATTCGTCCACTGAAGTTTTATATAAATCGAAATACATAAAACACACAAAGGGTCGGTTTGAGCCAATGTCGTAAAACGACCAACTTATAAGGTAGGGAGCGTCTTCATAATTTTCAATCTTCTGAATTTTTCCCTGCACAAATCGTTTAAAAATGTAACGTGCATCTACTGAAGTATAATACACAATTGATGCGGCTTGTTCGAGTTTTCTTTTTGAAACAGGCGTTTTGTATTTTAATAATCCTTCAAGAAATTCAGTTTTTAAAGTTTCAACCTTCGGAAGCTTAGCGATATGCTCAGTCTTCAATGCCAAGTCATTTATCAAATACCGAAACTCAAGATAGTTTGGGAAACCCGATTCGGTTAAATCGATTTTCATTTTTTCCTCATCATTGTACAAATACTTCACCCGAAACGCTTCCAGAGAATAGGTAATGAGTTCGCAATATTGTTCTAAAAATGAAATCTCCAGCGGATTGCAAATAGTACGTTCAGCAATACTTTTAAAAAGCTCCCCAAACGCATGGTTTACAATTTTAAAGTACACTTGGTACTGTTCTTTTGTTTCAAGAACAGCACTGTCAAGTGGTGTAACTATTTGATTAATAGACATTTTGATAAATTAGTTTCTTGTCCGGTCGAGCTTTCCTGTTTGGCAGACATGCGTAATCGTATTTATTAGATATTTTAAATGGATTCCGAATCAAGTTCGGAATGACAAAGAAGATGTAATTGTTTTTTGTCACGTCGTGCTACGATACGGCGTCCATTAATTTGATTATCCTAACAAATCCCCATCCTCAGATGGTTTTGGGTTCTCGGGTGCTTTTTCTGGGTCAGGTGAAGGTGCATTACCGTCACTGGCATAAAATTCTTCAAAGATTTCTTTCATATCAATGCCATAACGATTAGCAAAATCCTTCTGAATTTCTGCATCTTTCTCTCTAATCTCTTGAAGCGCTTCAGCATAACTTCCGTAGACTCCTTGCATCACTTTTTCGTGCACCGGAATGTTGTCCATCATCTCCTGACGGGCCTTGGCACTAGCACTATGCATTGCGGCTAAAGTAGTACCAATATGTTCATCGGTTTTAACACCTAAATGCTCCAAAATAGCTGCAAATTCTTGATCGGTTCTGGCTTTTAACGCTACTACATAACCGTCATAATATTTTAAACGTTCATCGGTGTCACTTTTCAGTTTTGCTCGATGGGTTTGTAAGTTACTACGTAACGAAGTAAGAACTTTAATGGTTAAATTATGCTTATGTACAAAGCTATCTTTACTAGCGGCTAGTGTAGTGTATGCGTTTTTAAGGCCTTCCAATTCTTCAACCTTTTGCTCAATTTGGGTTATTTTACCAATGGCCTCGCTATAGGCGGTAGATTGTTTGTCGGCTATTTCCTCTAGCTCAAGTCTAGCCTGTTTTAATAAAGCGTATTGCTCTTCGAGTTGATCTTCGGTTTCCTTTTTCTTTTCAAGCGCTTTAGTATGATTTTTACTCGCTTCAACGATAGCATCTTGTAATTTATCCTCTACCTCCTTTATCTCTACTTCACGATTTTTCAAACGGGTTACCGCTGCCTGACTTTTATAAGAAAGCTCGCTTAACAATGTTTGTACGTCTGCCGTTTCAATACGCTCTTGGAACATCGCTTTCGCTTTCATATCGGCTGCTTCACGTGTTTTTTGAGCGGCTTCCAATTCAGCTTGTTTTTTCTTGATACGTGATTTACGTCCCCAAAGGTTGTTCCACCAATTATCCTTAACATTTTCTGCATCTTCCAATTCAATTTTTGCACGCTCTAAGGCTTTCTGCGCATCGTCAATGACCTTTTGCTCTTTAGCATTAAGCGTCGAAAATTTTTCGAAAATAATCCCTACTTCGTCTTGGTAATCGGTAAGATCTTTAATGGCGTCGAGTAGGGAAGTACGGTCTTTTTCTGCCATACCAACAACATCGTCGAGCGTGGCGTTTAATATTTTTTGTCGCATTTCAGGGTCGTCTTCCTGTGCGAGTTTGGATTTCATCTGGTCAACGGCTTTCCCCCAATTTACTTCTACTTTTTCTTGGCTTGAGGAGGAGTCGGTTTCTAATAAATCAAAATCATCAGACATAATTATGGCTATTTATGAGTTAGTATTTAGATCCCCTATGTCAAGGGGACAGTTTTTTGGAGTGTTAATTTCGGTAAAAAAATTGAGTTAGACAGTACAATTTTAAAAAGTACGCTGTATAAGTAGAAGATTTGATGGTTTTGTTACTTTGAAATACTAAAAAAAACAAAAAAAGCCCAGCATTTTGCTGGGCTTTATCATTCAATTAATAAGTTTTTTTAGTCTCTCAACAATCCTCTTGAAATGACTATTTTTTGAATTTCACTGGTTCCTTCGTAAATCTGTGTGATTTTAGCATCTCGCATCAATCGTTCTACGTGGTATTCTTTTACAAAACCATTTCCACCGTGAATCTGCACGGCTTCCACCGTAACATCCATTGCTACTTGCGATGCGTATAGTTTTGCAATGGCACTGCTCATATCGTAATTATTGCCTTGGTCTTTATCCCAAGCTGCTTTCATGACAAGATGACGCGCAGCTTCAATTTGGGTATGCATATCTGCTAATTTAAAAGCGATAGCTTGATGGTTGCAAATTTCGGTACCAAAAGACTTTCTGATTTTTGAATAATCTCTCGCCATTTCATAAGCTCCTGCGGCAATCCCCAGTGCTTGAGCCGCAATACCAATTCGCCCACCACTAAGTGTTTTCATAGCAAATTTAAATCCGAAGCCATCTTCTCCAATTCTATTTTCTTTAGGAACTTTTACGTCGTTAAAGTTTAACGAGTGTGTATCACTTCCGCGGATTCCTAATTTGTCTTCTTTGGGGCCTACTTCAAAACCCTCCCAGCCTTTTTCAACAATAAAAGCATTAATTCCTTTATGTCCCTTTTCGCGATCGGTTTGGGCAATCACCAAATAATAATCGGCTGTGCCACCGTTGGTAATCCAGTTTTTGGTTCCGTTTAAAAGGTAATAGTCGCCTTTATCAATGGCTGTCGTTTTTTGTGATGTTGCATCACTTCCTGCCTCTGGTTCGCTTAAACAAAAAGCCCCAATAGATTGTCCTGTAGCAAGTTTAGTAAGGTATTTTTGTTTTTGCGCTTCGCTACCAAAGTTTTGAAGACCATAACACACCAACGAATTATTCACCGAAACAATAACCGAAGCAGAAGCATCAATTTTACTTAGCTCTTCCATAGCCAATACATAGGAAACGGTATCCATTCCGCCACCACCATACTTTGGATCTACCATCATTCCTAAAAATCCAAGTTCTCCCATTTTCTTCACCTGCTCGGTTGGGAATTTTTGAAGGTTATCCCGTTCAATAACACCCGGAAGGAGTTCGGTTTTGGCAAAATCACGAGCTGCGTCGCGTATCATTAGGTGTTCTTCGGAAAGGCTAAAATCCATAATAAAGGGTTTATTTCTAAATCGATTTCGTAAAGAATGCAAAGATACCTTATAAATAGCAAATCTCAAATTTGAAATTCCAATAGTTTAAATAAAATGAAAATATATTCCTCTTTATAGGAGGGCTAAGAAAAATGTAAACTACTCACCTTTTCAAATAAAGTGAGATCTAAAAGAATTCCCCCTTTGAAGGGGGATTAAGGGGGATGTTTTTTTATTTTTACCAAAATGAAAAAAGCCAATTATAAAGTTTTGGGAGTAATGAGTGGGACTTCGCTAGATGGTATTGATTTAGCGTTATGTACTTTTTATATTTCTGAGAAAAAGGAATGGAGTTTTACTATTGAAGTAGCCGAAACAATCCCTTATGCTTCTAATTGGCAAGCGATTTTAAAAGAAGCGATTCACTTTTCGGAAGGGAGAATGCAAAAGCTTAATGAGGATTACACCTTGCATCTTTCAGAAATCATTTCAGTGTTTATTGAAAAACATGGTATAATAAACCTTGATGCAGTTTGCAGTCATGGACATACTATTTTGCATCAGCCCGATAAAGGGATCACGCTACAAATAGGGAATCTTCCTTTGTTAGCTGAAAAATTGAAGCAAACGGTTGTGTGTGACTTTCGTGTACAGGATGTAGCAATGGGTGGACAAGGAGCCCCGTTGGTTCCCATAGGTGATCGATTGCTGTTTTCCGAATATGATTATTGCCTCAACTTGGGCGGATTTGCCAACGTCTCTTTTGAAAAAGAAGGCAATCGAATCGCCTACGATATTTGCCCAGTAAATATAGTAATGAATCAATATGCTGAAAAGTTAGGAGCCCCGTTTGATGAAAATGGTGCATTAGCAAAAAGTGGAACTTTAAATACAGCATTACTTCAGCAATTAAATAGTCTTTCATTTTATTCTGAAATTCCTCCTAAAAGTTTGGGCTTAGAATGGGTGCAGCAACATATATTTCCTTTGTTAAAAGCTTCAAAAGACTCGCCAGAGAATATATTACGAACGTTTGTGGAGCATATTGCTATTCAGCTTTCAAGTCAGTTTAAAGAAAACAGTTCAGTATTTATAACAGGAGGTGGAGCCTATAATTTATTTTTAGTTGAACGATTAAAAGCTCAAAAATCGTTGAATGTGATTATTCCAAACGCACAAATTTTAGAATTTAAAGAAGCCTTGGTTTTTGGATTATTGGGGGTACTAAAATTACGGGATGAGGTGAATTGCTTGGCAAGTGTGACAGGGGCAAAACAAAATCATTCTAGCGGGAAAATATTCAAGCCATAAATTTTACCTAAAATTAATCTTTACCCTTTTCAATTTTTTATATTTGTTGCCTTACTTACCAAATAGATGAAGGAACTTCTTAAAAAGTACGAAGAAAAAGACCCCGAAATTGTTTTTCACTGGAATGACCCAGAAACCGAAGCCGAAGGCTGGACAGTTATTAACTCGTTGCGAGGTGGTGCTGCTGGAGGTGGAACACGTATGCGCCCTGGACTCGATCAAAATGAAGTATTGAGTTTGGCAAAAACTATGGAAGTTAAATTTACGGTGTCTGGACCACCCATTGGTGGTGCAAAATCGGGAATTAACTTCGATCCTAGTGATCCTCGTAAAAAAGGCGTTTTGGAGCGTTGGTATAAAGCAGTTTCTCCATTATTAAAAGCCTATTATGGAACTGGTGGAGATCTAAATGTGGATGAAATCCATGAAGTGATTCCTATTACTGAAGAGAGCGGTGTCTGGCACCCTCAAGAAGGAGTGTTTAATGGGCACTTTAGTCCTACGGAAGCGGATAAAATTAATCGAATTGGACAGTTACGCCAAGGCGTGATTAAGGTTTTGGAAAACATAAATTATTCTCCAGATGTAAGCAGAAAATACACCGTAGCAGATATGATTACAGGCTACGGAGTTGCTGAGGCCGTAAGACATTATTACGATATTTATGGAGGCAGCGTTGAAGGAAAACGAGCAGTTGTTCAAGGTTTTGGAAACGTAGGAGCTGCCGCAGCCTATTATTTGGCTCAAATGGGGGCTAAAGTAGTAGGGATTATTGATAGCTCTGGAGGTATTATTAAGGAAGAAGGTTTCACTTTTGAGGAAATAAAAAGTTTATTCCTTAATAAAGACGGAAACAAACTTGTAGCTCAAAATATGATTCCGTTTCAAGAGATAAATGAAAAAATTTGGAAGCTAAAGACCGAAATTTTTGCACCTTGTGCTGCCTCACGATTAATAACGAAAGAACAAATTTCAGAAATGATTGATTCTGGTTTGGAAGTAATAAGTTGTGGTGCCAATGTCCCTTTTGCAGACAAAGCAATTTTCTTTGGGCCTATTATGGAATATACCGATGAGAAGGTGAGCCTTATACCAGATTTTATTAGTAATTGCGGAATGGCACGGGTGTTTGCGTATTTTATGGAGCGCAAAGTGCAAATGACAGATGATGCTATTTTTAATGATACATCCATCACTATTAAAAATGCTATTCGAAATACATTTGATAATAATAGCAGTAAAACAAATATTAGTAAAACTGCTTTTGAAATTGCATTGAAACAGTTAATTTAGACCACAACTAATCCCAACCTTTTATGGAATCGATTATCATTTTAGTTTTTGTGATAGGATACTTATCTATCACTTTAGAACACCCTTTAAAATTAGATAAAACAGTACCGGCCTTAATTATGGCGGCCTTAATATGGGCGCTTTTAGCTGTAGGTTTCTATAAAGGATGGTTTAATGTAATTGATACTTACGAAAATGTATTTGATGGACTCTCCGGCACGGACGAAGCTCATCATGGCTTTGACAATACACTATTACATCACTTAGGGAAAACAGCAGAGATTCTTATTTTCTTAATAGGAGCCATGACCATTGTAGAGATTATTGATCTCCATCGAGGTTTTGAGGTGCTTAAAGGCGCTGTTAAAACGAAAAGTAAACGAAGACTTTTGTGGATTATAGGAATTTTGGCTTTTATACTTTCAGCAATTATTGACAACCTTACTGCTACGATTGTATTGGTGACGCTTCTTCGAAAATTAATTAATGTAAAAGGGGATCGTATCTGGTATGCCGCTATGGTAGTAATAGCTGCTAATGCTGGAGGAGCTTGGTCTCCCATTGGTGATGTTACTACAACCATGCTTTGGATTGCCAATAAAGTTACGGCTCTGGGATTAATTGAATTTGTAGTCTTACCTTCAATAGTCTGTTTTGTAATTCCATTTGTAATTGCATCCTATTTACCTGCATTTAGAGGGAATATTCAAGTGGATGATACTGGTGGAGATGAGGTTGCTGAAAAGCTATTAAGTAGCCGTACTATGCTGTTTTTAGGGTTAGGAATGATTGTTTCAGTTCCTGTATTTAAGACCTTAACTCACCTTCCTCCTTATATGGGAATGATGCTCGCCCTTGGGGTTGTTTGGTTGGTTTCTGAATATATTCACCCAGAGGAAGATTTTAGCAAAGAAAGAAGACATTTATATTCAGCACATAAAGCGCTTTCCAGAATTGAAATATCGAGTATTCTCTTTTTCCTAGGAATTTTAATGGCAGTAGCGGGATTAGAATCTTTAGTCTATGGCGTTGCCGAAAATGGAGATCCCGTTGGAACGCTTCGTTACTTAGCTGAAGTCTTACAGGCAGCTATACCTAATCAGGATGTGGTTGTAATTTTACTCGGAATCTTCTCGGCTATTATTGATAATGTGCCTTTGGTTGCCGCATCCATTGGGATGTATGATTCCCCAACAGACTCAGTCTTGTGGCACTTTATTGCCTATTCTGCAGGAACAGGGGGTAGTATGCTTATTATTGGCTCTGCCGCTGGGGTTGCCGCAATGGGTATGGAGCGAATAGACTTTATATGGTATCTTAAAAAAATTACTTGGCTTGCCTTTATAGGTTTTATTGCAGGTGCTGGAGTTTTCCTTCTTTTTGAGCGGGTTTTATTTCATCACGTATAAAACAATTTATAGATACTTCATCCGTTAACCAATAAAAACGTATTTACTTATGCTAAACTTCTTTTTTCAGGAGGATACAGATATTGCTTTGCAAGAGCTGGAACCAGAATCAGTTGAAAAAACCTTATCCATTATGGATCTTATTGTAAGTGGTGGACTCGCTGGACAAATTATTATTGCGGTGCTTTTTGTACTACTTTTTGTTGCGGTGTATCTTTATTTTGAAAGGCTATTTGCTATAAAAGCTGCTTCGAAAATGGATAGCAATTTTATGAATCAAATTCGAGATCAAGTTACTAGCGGAAACATTCAAGGAGCAAAAGTGCTTTGTGCGCAGCAAAATTCACCTGTGTCTCGTCTAACTGAAAAAGGCATATCACGTATTGGTAGTCCTTTGGATGATATTAATACGGCAATAGAAAATGCAGGTCGTTTAGAAGTGTATAAACTTGAAAAGAATGTAAGTATTCTTGCCACTATTGCGGGTGCAGCACCCATGATTGGTTTCTTGGGAACCGTAATAGGAATGGTGTTAGCCTTTCATCAATTAGCAACGAGCAGTGGACAAGCAGAAATGGGAACCCTTGCCGAGGGTATTTATACAGCTATGACTACGACTGTCGCAGGACTCATTGTGGGTATTATTGCTTATATGGGCTATAACCATCTGGTGGTTAAAACCGATAAAGTGGTGCATCAAATGGAAGCAACCGCGGTAGATTTCTTGGATTTATTAAACGAACCAGCTTAATGAATTTAAGAGGACGAAATAAAGTAAGTGCAGAGTTTAGCATGAGCTCGATGACAGACATCGTGTTCCTCTTGTTGGTATTCTTTTTATTGACTTCGCCAGCTATAACGCCAGATGCTTTGGATTTAATTTTGCCAAAAGCAAAAGGAAAATCCAGTAACCAGCAGAAAGCTTCGGTAAGTATTACAAAAGATGGTGCTTATTATGTCAATAAAGAACGCGTGAGTGAATTCAGTATTGAAAAGGAATTAAAGGCTGCTTTAGCAGGTCAGGATGAACCCACCATAATCCTTCGAGCCGAAGAAGGTGTGCCCATTGAAGATGCCGTATTTGTGATGGATATTGCCAATAAAAATAACTATAAAGTTGTATTAGCTGTAAGACCCAATTAATCATGAGTTTGCTGGATACTAAAGACAAAAGAAAAAGTATGGCTATCACGGTTATCTTACACGTGATTATTCTCATTTTACTATTTTATTTTGGATTTACCTATTTAGACCCTCCTCCAGAAAATGGTATTGCGGTTAACTTTGGGACCATGGATTATGGGAAAGGAGATGAACAACCCGATGAACCTATAAAAACAGCGCCTAAAGAAACCACTCCAGAGCCTATTCCTGAAACAAAAACAGAAGTTAATGAAGAGGTTGTTACTCAAGAAACCGAAGATGCGCCTGTTATAAAAAAGGAAAAGAAAAAGGAAATAGTAAAAGAAACGCCAAAGGAGGTTCCCAAAAAAGTTGAAACGAAAAAGCCAGACCCCAAGCCAGATAAGTCGACTACCGATGCCTTATCAAGCCTCATTAACGGTCCTAAAAATGATGGAACGTCAGATGGAAGTGAAGGAAATGACGATAAAGCAGGTGATAAAGGGGATCCTAATGGAGACCCTAATGCCAAAAGTTACTACGGAACCGGTCTAGGACTTGATGGCGATGGGAATTATCTTTTGGGTGGAAGAAAAGCCTTAAACAAGGAGAAGTTTGTGCAAGATTGCAACGAAGCTGGAAAAGTGGTTGTAAGCATTGAAGTGGATCGCAATGGAAAAGTAATTAGCGCCACACCTGGTGTTCGTGGCACAACCAATAATTCAAGATGCTTGTTAGAACCTGCTAAAAGAGCAGCATTGGCTACTCGATTTAACTCAGACCAAAATGCTCCTGCCAAGCAAATAGGAAAGATTATCTACAATTTTAAACTTTCAGATTAAAATTTTTAATTATTTTGGATATCAGATTATTATCCAAAACAATTGTTTTCTAAGTACTTAAAATATTCTGCATTTGTAACTGGCTTTGTTTCGGTTATGGTTTCTATCATTTTCGGGAATGAACATACTCAGTTTATCAAGCCTTTTTTTCACCTTTTTATTTTTCTGTTTTATGTTTCAGTAACTAAAAAAGTAAATTTTCACCTTTTACTGTTCCTTTGCAGTGCGATGGTGGGAGAGTTTTTGACTGCTAGAGACTTTGTGTCTAATTATATCTACATTGTTTTATTATTTGCATTTTACTTTTCTATGGGAGTTCATTTAATGATGCCTGTTGTAAAAACTTCGAAATTTAAAATTCAAATTACAGATATCTACTTAGGGTTAATCATTTTAATTGCCTTTGTTTATATAGTGGGTTCTATATTTTTCGCATCGGCAGTAGCAATGGACGATTTTCTTTTTCTGTTAATTGCAACTGTGGCCTTTAGTGCATTTGTAGGAAGCTGTTTTTATATAACAGTATATCATTCAAACTCCAATAAAATTTACTTTTTTATAGTTGGGATTGGGTATATGATTGTTTGTGTGGGAACCTTAGTCCATGAGCTCGTTATGGCCTCTGGATTTATTGAGGGTTTTGTAAATATTGTTGAGGTTATTTCACAGTTTTCATTTGTATATGCCTTAACTAATTTGCCTAAAATGGTAAAACCCAAAAAGTGGCTTATTTAATAAATCTTCTTGGCATTTTTCCTTATTTAATTTAGTATTTTTGAGATTATGAAACATATTATACTCGCCACACTATCCATCCTTTTGTTTTCGTGTACTACTACTTCGGAAAAGCAAAAAATTGATACCGCTTCTGAAACTGAAAAATACCCGCATGACTTTATGTTTATGCAACGAGCATATCCTACAGGACAAATAAAAACTGAAGCGTATAAAGAAGCCATTCAGTGGAAAAAACAACAAACTAGAAATGCTGGAGGTACTTGGGAATTTGTAGGTCCCACTAATATTGGAGGGCGTGTTACCGATATCGAAATTCCCATAGATCAACCACAGACGTATTACGTTGGAGCAGCTTCAGGAGGGATTTTTAAAACTGAAGATGCAGGTGTCACTTGGAATCCCATTTTTGACGAACAAGAAATGCTATCAATTGGCGATATTGAAATTTCAAAAAATGATACTGACCTTATTTGGGCAGGAACGGGTGAAGTAAACGCGGGAGGAGGTTCTCTTGCCTACGATGGTGATGGTATTTACAAAAGTACAGATGGAGGCGCTACGTGGGAAGTAAAAGGGTTGCCAGATGTTGGAAGTATTAGTAAAATAGCATTGGATCCCAATGACGATAATACCATTTTTGTAGGAGGGATGGGACCTTTATTTAGAAATGATGCTAACCGTGGGGTTTATCGTTCAACCGACGGTGGTGATACTTGGGAACAAAAACTTTTTGTAAGTGATTCTACCGGAATCATTGATATGGCGATTCACCCAAGCAATGGAGATATTGTTTATGCAGCAAGTTGGGAACGTATCCGTCGTCCTCAATACCGTCAATATGGAGGTGAAACTTCCCGTTTGTATCGAAGTACCGATGGCGGTGAAAATTGGTCTGAATTAACCAATGGACTTCCTTCAAACCCCTCAGAAAAAGGAAGAATAAGCATCGATATTTCACAATCAAATCCTGATGTTTTATATGCTCGATATACTGATGCTGTTGGAAGTATTCAAGGTGTTTACAGAACAGATGATGGCGGGGATACTTGGACGACTATGAATGCAGCGCCTTTAAACAATGTTGGGTTTCATTGGTGGTTTAGAGGAATTGTGGTTGATCCAACAGATGAAAACATTATCTATAATGTAGATTTTGTAGTACAAAAATCACTGGATGGAGGAGCTACTTGGAGTGATACTTTTGCTGATGTACACGTAGATCAACATGCCTTAGCCTTTAATGCAAATGTTCCTGGACAAGTATTGCTAGGTAATGACGGAGGATTTTATTCGAGTGCTAATAACGGGGATTCTTGGGTTAAGGATAATACGCTACCTATCACACAATTTTATCGAATGTATGTTGATCCTAACTTCGAAGATAAAGTTTATGGAGGTACACAGGATAACGGAACCAACCGTACCTTAACGGGTAGTACAAATGATTGGGAACGGATATTTGGAGGTGATGGGTTTCAACCGCTTGTGGATGAAAATGATACAAATATTATTTACGCAGAATCTCAATATGGTAACATTGGTAAATCAATTAATGGTGGTGCTTCATTTAATGGTGCTACGAGTGGAATTTCTGGAGGTGATCGAAAGAATTGGGATACACCTATTACTTTCGCCCCTCAAGATTCTCAAATTTTATATACTGGAACACAACGAGTTTATAAAACGACTAACGCTGCTGGAAATTGGACTGCCATTAGCCCAGATTTAACCAACGGATCGGGAGGAGGAAACTTAACGTATGGTACTATTATATCAATAGATGTATCTCCTTTAAATTCAAATAAAATAATAGCAGGTACAGATGACGGAAATGTTTGGATTACCCAAGATGGCGGTACAAATTGGACAAATGTTTCTAGTACTTTACCAAATAGATGGGTGACCAAAGTTGAAGCATCTAAAATAAATTCAAATAGATTTTACGTCACTTTTTCGGGCTATCGTTATGGAGCCGATGAGGGGCACGTGTATTTAGCTATGGATAACGGTAATACTTGGATGGATTTAAGTGCAACTCTACCTGACATTCCTGTAAATGATATTGTACAAGCAGATAACGGAAGGCTATATGTGGCTACTGATATTGGAGTATTTGGTTCTGCCAATGGAGGAACCTCTTGGGAAG
Organism: Flavobacteriaceae bacterium; assembly: GCA_034670265.1. GTDB lineage: Bacteria > Bacteroidota > Bacteroidia > Flavobacteriales > Flavobacteriaceae > Halomarinibacterium. The sequence goes on from JAXMNU010000006.1 coordinate 80,130, forward strand.
CTATTAGTAGCGGAATGCCTAACGTAGTTGTTACAGATATGCACATTCATGAACCTTCAGGATATTTATATGCTGCCACCTATGGACGATCTATTTATAAAATTGATTTGTCTCAAATTGTGTTAGGAACTGATTCTGAATTACTCAATGCTGAGCTAACAATCTTTCCAAACCCAGCTTCAGATGTTGTAACTATTTCTACTTCAAAGAATTTAGACGGACAGATTTCTATTTATAATGAGTTGGGAAGGTTAGTTCTTTCGGAAGAAATTTCAGGAACACAAAAAACACTTTCAGTCTCCAATTTACCCACAGGATTATATTTTGTTTCTGTTTCTTCAGAAAATAGAAAGATTACAAAGAAACTTATTATCAAGTAATCTAGTTCGTTATGAACTATCAAGAAACGCTAGATTGGCTTTTTGTGCAACTACCCATGTATCAACGTGTGGGGCAAGCTGCATACAAAGCTAATTTGGATAATACGTTGCTACTTACAAACTATTTAAAGTATCCCGAAAAAGACTTTAAAAGTATACATGTGGCAGGAACTAACGGGAAAGGTTCCACGAGCCATATGTTAGCTTCTGTATTACAAGAAGCAGGGTATAAAGTGGGTTTATATACCTCACCTCATTTAAAAGATTTTAGGGAGCGAATTAAGGTCAATGGGGAGATGATTTCCAAACGAGCAGTTACTTCATTTATAAAAAAGCACAAACCTTTTTTTGAATTGCATCAACTTTCTTTTTTTGAAATGACTGTTGGATTGGCTTTTGATTATTTCAAAAAAGAAAAAGTAGATATTGCTGTTATTGAAGTAGGAATGGGTGGTAGGTTGGATAGCACTAATATTATTACTCCAGAAGTTTCAGTCATTACCAATATTGGCTGGGATCACACACAATTTTTAGGAGATACTTTAGAAAAGATTGCCGTTGAAAAAGGAGGAATTATAAAGCCAAATACTCCTCTTGTTATTGGCGAAACATTGCCCGAAACGAAACCTGTTTTTGAAGAGATTGCTTTAAAAAATACTGCTGAAATTGTTTTTGCTGAAAATAAAAGTTTTGATTTCTATCCTTCAGACTTAAAGGGGAGTTATCAAAAAATGAATCAAAAAACCGTTTTAACCACTTTAAAAGTGTTGAAACAAAAAGGATGGAAATTTTCTGAAAACCATATTAAAAAAGGGCTGAAAAATGTGGTGAAGAATACAGGGTTATTAGGGCGATGGCAAATTCTGAAAAAATCGCCTAAAGTGATATGCGACACAGCGCATAATAAAGAAGGTTTAGTATTAACGATGACACAGTTACATACAGAAAAACACAAGAACCTTCATATTGTATTGGGTGTTGTGAGCGATAAAGACCTAAGCAAAGTATTACCGCTGTTTCCAAAAGAAGCAAAATATTATTTTTGCGAACCTAAAATCCCTAGGGCAATGTCTGTAGTTCAACTACAAAGGGAAGCAAAAGAATTCGGGTTGATTGGGGAACTCTTTTTAAGTGTTAAAAATGCTTACAAATGTGCGTTAAAACATGCTGAAAAAGAGGATGTTGTGTATGTGGGGGGGAGTACTTTTGTGGTAGCAGAAGTTTTATAGTTTTTTTTGAAATAATTATTTGCGGGTAATAAAAACTAACTTATATTTGCACCCGCAACTGTTAGGGCGCTTAGCTCAGTTGGTTCAGAGCACCTCGTTTACACCGAGGGGGTCGGGGGTTCGAATCCCTCAGCGCCCACAAAAGGTTTCCAAATTTGGAAACCTTTTTTTGTACACTCTATTTTCGTTTCGAAATTTTGTTGTGGGTTATCTGTTTTTGCCTAGAGGATTTAAAGCGGGTTCCTTTTGGGTCCAAACTGCTTAACTTAGCGTGCTTCGTTTTTCTTCCTTGAACACGTTTTCGCCACATTTTAAAACTAGATTCTTTCATCTCACGGCGCATAAGTTCTATCACTTCTTGTTCATTTACATTAAATTGAAATGTAATTGCTTCAAAAGGTGTGCGGTCTTCCCAAGCCATTTCTATAATTCTGTCTATTTCTCGTTGTGTAAATTCTTTAGTATTCATTGGGATTTTCGATTATATGTTGTGCTCTCTTTTGATATTTCGTAAGCAAATCTTTATCCATTTTGTGGAGCATGCTAAGCATCATAGCCATTCTTTGATTGTCTTTAAAATGTTTTTCTTTTTCAGAAAGAAAGTTCCAGTACAAGGCATTAAAGGGACAAGCATCCTCTTCAGTCTTTTTGGAAACTTTATAGTGGCAGTCTTTGCAATAATTACTCATTTTATTAATATAACTTCCGCTAGAAACATAGGGTTTTGTAGCAATTATTCCACCATCTGCCCATTGACTCATTCCACGTGTATTTGTAATCTCGACCCATTGCAAAGCATCTATATAAATGCCTAAATACCATGCGTCAACTTCGTCAGGATTTGACTGGGTTAATAGGGCGTAATTTCCAGTTATCATAAGGCGTTGAATGTGATGCGCATAAGCATTTTCTAAGCTTTGTGAAATTGCCTTATTTAGACAATTCATTTTAGTGTCCCCCGTCCAATAAAAGTCGGGGAGGGGGTTGATACAATTGAGCTCATTTTTTGATTCGTACTCTGGCATTTCTTTCCAATACATTCCACGCATATACTCACGCCAACCCAATATTTGCCTCACAAATCCTTCCACTTGTGAAATGTCTATTTCATCTCTGTTTTGTTGCCCTGATTCTATTACTTTATCAATTACCTCCTTTGGGGATAGCATTTTGGTGTTTAATGAAAATGATAATCTACTGTGGAACAAATACTTTTCATTAGGGTCCATCGCATCCTGATAGTCTCCAAAGTAAATGAGCAGATTATCACAAAAATGCTGAAGTAACTTTAATGACTCTTTCCTACTTGTTGGCCAAGGAAAGTTAGCATCATCTATTTCGCCAATAAAATTGATTTTCTCTTTTTTTATCAATGTAACTAATTCTGAAACATCCTTTTTAAAGTCTAAAACTTCTGGAATTGTAGGTTCTCCCTTCCATTTATTTCGATTCGATTTGTCAAAATTCCATTTCCCACCTTCTGGGTCCTTATCATTTGCCATTAGGATATGATGTTTCTTTCGCATATGGCGATAGAAATACTCCATAACTAGTTGCTTTTTTTCTTCAAAAAACTGGGCAAGTTCATCAGGTTTTGTATAAAAATGTTCGGTGTCAAAAGCTTCAGATGAAATATCTAGTTTGCTACAGAATTCTTTAAGCTGCTGGTCTAAACGATATTCATCGGGTAATAGACATTCGAATTTATCAATGGAATGTTTTTTTATAAGATAATTTAGATTTTCTGAAAGGTTTTGCGTGTTATCTTCATCATCTAATGTCCAATATTCAACGTTGTGCCCTTCATTTTTTAACTCTTCTGAAAAGTTCCGCATGGCACTAAAAAACCCAACTATCTTTTGAATGTGATGCGTTACATAATCTGTTTCTTGACGCATTTCGGCAATAAAATAGAGTACATTTTGATTTTTTCTTTTAAACCAGGAATGATTACTATTTAATTGATCTCCCAAAATGAGTCGAAGTGTCATACGAATTTTTTAATATTAGTTTTTATTATGTTTAGCAAACATAGTAAAAGATTAAACAGTAAGTTTTAATATTATTATAAAATTGTTCTCTTATTCCTAAAGTGTTATTTTTGAATCCTCTTTTTGGGTCATTAACTCAGTTGGTTCAGAGTGTCACGTCGACAACGTGGAAGTCACTGGTTCGAATCCAGTATGACCCACAAAAAAAGCCGCTTTAAAGCGGCTTTTTTTATTTAAGAGTTGTTTTTATTTATCTACAGCGTCTTCAATTTCATCGCCTACATCTTCTGCAGCATCTTCAATTTTTTCTCCTGTAGTTTTTTCTCTGCAACTTGTAAAAGCTGTTGCAGTAAATGTGAGTAACAAAAGTGCAAAAACTAATTTTTTCATGATAGTTTATTTTGTGGTTAATAATCCTCTAATTAATGATAGTACAAAAAGCACTAAGAAAATATAAAAAAGAATTTTAGCAATTCCTGCAGCTCCAGCTGCGATACCTCCAAATCCGAAGATACCTGCAATGATGGCAATGATAATAAATGTGATTGTCCAGCGTAACATAATATTTAGGTTTTAAGTTAGTACTTCCACTTTAAATGAGTGGCTTAATGGTTTTTAATTAAAATCCTATTATTAATATACTTACTGAAATGGTCAAACGTATTTTATTAACGGTATTTAACCCTTATAAAGAAATTTTATCGATAAATTATGTTAAATGGAAAACAGGTTTGTTAAAATTATTTTGATATTTTTCGAGACTTTAAACTAAATAATTAAAGAAGTTCCAAAGTTCTTTCTAGTGCCATGCCTCGAGAACCTTTTATTAAAAGAAAACTATCTATGATGGGATTATTTTGAAGGTGATTTTTAAAATCTTCAAATGTTTCAAATTTCATAACGTGTGAAGAATTAGTCTTATAAAAGTTTTTGCCTACAAAAAATGCTTTTGCAAAAGCATATTCTTCCACATAATTAGCAATAGTTTGGTGCTCAAAATGGGCTTCACCTCCAAGCTCAAACATATCACCTAGGATAAGTACTTTGTTTTTTCCTTCAGAATTTTTGAAGTTAGTGAGGGCCGCCATCATACTGGTAGGATTTGCATTATAAGCATCCAAAATAATTTTGTTTCCGTTTTTCTCAATAATTTGAGATCGATTCATTTGTGGGGTATATGCCTCAAGTGCTTTTTTGATTTTGACTGCTAGAACTTTAAAATAATATCCAATAGCAATAGCTGCTGAAATGTTAGAAAAATTGTAAGCACCTATAAGTTGGGTTTGGATTTCAAGACCTTCGTAGGAAACTTTAAGTTTCTCTGAAGTTTCTTCCAGTTTTACTTGTATTTCACCCTCAGAGCTATTGAAAACAATCCTATCCATAGTTTTGGTATGTTCTAATTGCTTTGAATCTTCACCATTAACAAACACCTTCTTATTGTTTTTATGCAAATACGTATATAATTCAGTTTTTCCCTTAATGACACCTTCAATACTCCCAAAACCTTCAAGATGTGCTTTACCAAAATTTGTAATGTATCCAAAATCTGGCTCTGCAATATTTGAAAGTAATTCAATTTCTCCAATATGATTGGCACCCATTTCAACGATTCCAATTTCAGTTTCAGAATTCATAGAAAGGAGCGTAAGAGGAACCCCAATATGGTTATTAAGGTTTCCTTTTGTAGCAACACATTTATATTTTTCTGAAAGGACGGCATGGATTAATTCTTTAGTCGTTGTCTTACCATTACTGCCTGTAAGTGAAATGATAGGAAGTTTTAAATAGTTACGATGATAGTTTGCTAATTCTTGAAGGGTTTGCAGCACATCTTTACAAAGCCACGTAGATTCACTTATTTGATATTTTTTGTCATCTATTACAGCAATGAGAGCTCCTTTTTGGATGGCGTCTTTAGCAAAGGTATTTCCATCAAAATTTTCTCCTTTTAAGGCAAAGAAAATGCAATTAGGAGTTATTTTTCGTGTGTCTGTACAAACAGTACTACTTTTTAAAAATAGTTGGTGAAGTTGCGCAATATCCAATATTGAAAACCTTTAAATTTGAAAAATAAAGATACTAAAAAACCCTCCTAAATTATGATAGGAGGGTTTCAATGTTGTTTTTTAGAAAGGATTACTTATGTCTTGGACGTTTTCCTTTTTTGGATTTTGAACCAACACGAGACATAGCACATCTAAATCCAATGTAGTCTGTAGCCATATCTTGCGGGAAATAACGTCTTTGAGCTGGATCTAACCAATAATCACGATCTCTCCAAGAACCTCCTTTGTAAACACGCACTTCGTTATTGATTAGTGATGTTCTTTTTGAAGATCTATCGTATTCTCTTTCTAACTCACCTATACTATCTGCATATACTTGATGTTTAGGAGAATTATACATCCGTTTTGCGTCATCAATATTGCCATCTTCTTCTGCACCAAAAGATTGATAGTACCTTGTGGATTTTTTATCACCATCTCGATAGTCACGGTTATCGCTTTCAGAAAACTGTGTTCTTAAGTATGTTTCATTTTCGTCTACAGGTACTTGAGCTATTTCACCTGGAAGTACTCTAGCCACAATTTTACCGTTACTTAGGGTATCATATTGAATTGAATCTGCAGTAACTATTTTTACTTTCCCATCTTTGTCAATTGCATTTTTAGTGTAAACATTACCACGATAATAGTTAAAGTCATTAAACTCATCATCAACGATAGGTCGGTAAACATCGGCTACCCATTCTGCTACGTTACCAGCCATATCATAAAGACCAAAGTCATTAGGCTCATAAGATTTAACCTCGGCAGTAATATCTGCGCCATCATCACTCCATCCAGCAATACCACCGTAATCACCATCACCTTGTTTAAAGTTTGCTAATTGGTCACCACGACTTCTTCTTTTGCTTGAACGAGTATATTGCCCATCCCAAGGATACTTCTTTTTACCTCGGTAGACATTATAATTTCTTAACCCTACTAAGCCAAGAGCTGCATATTCCCATTCGGCTTCGGTAGGTAATCTATAACCTGGTAATAAAAGACCATCTTTACGTTGTACATATAGATTGGTACTATCTTTACTTCGTTTTGCAAGCGATTGAGAGCGCTTACCTCCTCTAGTTATGGAGTCATTTCCTCCATAAACTTGAGTTGGAGCATTTAGATAGGTTTCTGTACTAAAAGATTCACCTGCTTCAGTTTCATATCTTGCATTACGAGTTGTAATCCCTTCTTCTTCAAGAATAAGCTCATTAACACGGTCTGTTCTCCATTTACTAAATTCTACTGCTTGCACCCAACTAACACCCACAACAGGATAATTTGCATAGGCAGGGTGGCGAAGGTAGTTATTAGTCATAACTTCGTTATATCCTAAGCGGTTTCTCCATACCAATGTATCTGGTACAGCACCATTATATATATTGCGATAATTTTCGTCAGATGGGGGAAATACGTTCTTAATCCAATCTAGATATTCTAGGTACATTAAATTTGTTACCTCGGTTTCATCCATGTAGAAAGATTGAACATGTTGTTGATTGGGGCTATTATTCCAATCATGCATAGGATCGTCCTGAACTCTTCCCATAGTGAATGTTCCACCTTCAACAAAAACAAGTCCTGGGCCTGTTTCTTGCTCCTTAGCCTTAGGATTATACTGGAAACCACCTTCTTTGGCGTTCATCTTCCAACCTGTTGCACGAGAGCTGTTCTTGTAGTCTCTAGATTTACTACAGCTAACTAAAAAAGAGGCAGAAGCTATAATAACAAATAGCTTTAATAATAGGTTTTTCTTAACGTTCATAGTTTCAAAAAATGAAAAAATTGGGTTCGCAATATACTAATTAACGGTTAAAGCACAATAATATTTTATTTTTTTACAATGTAAAGCCTTTGGCTCTGCATCGACCAATGGAATAACGTATTGTTGTTTGAAATATTATTTTAACATTCATTTTTAATAAAAACAAATGCAAATAGTACATACTAAGTGTATCTTTGCCTCGTTATTGCTATGATGAAAAGAACTATTCTTCTCCTTATCTTATTAATGATTACACTTTCTTTTTTTGGACAATCCAAAGATGTAGTCATTTATTGGGATCCACCTAGTAAAGCTAGTGCTGTAAGAGAAAGTGAAACTATTAAGAGAGATCGCTTTCTTTCTTCTATTAATCTTGAGCTAAATGGTAATACAATACTGTTTCAAAAGAACTGGCTTGATAGAGGTTTTGCAAATGGTGCTTCGGCGAAAATATCCAACATTAAATGGGGTAATCCTTCTTCAGATGAATTAAGAAAAATTAACAAGGATAAAGTTCCTACAACTTTACAATATTCATTAGAAAGTTCCAGAGCAAGAGAGCTTATATATACAACTATTGCTATTTCTCCAATTGTAAATGTTAATGGACAATTAAGAAAGCTATTATCTTTTACAGTAAATTATACCTATGGAAGAGCGCCGCAGTCAAATGTAAGAATGGTTATCACTAATTCGGTCCTAGCCACTGGCAACTGGTACCGTTTTAAAATTGATAAAACAGGAGTTTATAAAGTAGATAAAAATTTCCTGAATAGTTTAGGAATGAATACCGATGGAATAAATCCACGGAACATAAAGATCTATGGTCATGGTGGAAAACCTCTACCACTTCAGAATGATCAAAACTCAATTTTCGATTTACCCGAGAATGCAATTCAAGTAGTTGGAGAAGAAGACGGTAATTTTGATAGTGGAGACTTTATTTTGTTTTATGGTATTGGAAATTTAGGCTATGACGAAGAAAATGATACCAACCTCAATCCTTATAGTGATGAAACTTATTATTTTGTTACTGTAGGTGAAACTCCAGGATTGAGAGTTCAAGACATGATAGAACCCACAGGGACAGTTACAAATACTATTACCACTTTTAACGATCTTCAATATTTTGAAGAAGATGAGTTGAGTCCTGCTAAAGTTGGGAGACAATGGTTTGGAAATCGTTTCGACATTGAAAATGAGCAAACGTATGAGTTTTTCTTTCCAAATATGGTTTCTGGATCTGAAATGAGAGTTAAAGTAAGAGCAGCAGCTGCCTCAGAAGTTACTACAAGCATGGCAGTTTCTGTAAATAACACAAGTTTAAACCCTTTAAATTTTGGCGTAATTGACGACCCTATACTTCTCAGAACAAATGAGTTGAGTGTTTTAATAAATGCTTCTGGAGAAACTGTTATCGTAGACTTATCGTATAACAATTCTGGCAATCCAGCAAGCATTGGCTATTTAGACTACATAACTATAAATGGACTAAGAAAGCTGCAAGGTGTGGGGGGGCAGTTAACTTTTAGAAATGATGAGGTTGTTGATCTTATTGGAATTGGAGAATATCAAATTACGAGTGCAAGCGAATTTTCCCAAGTTTGGGATGTTACAAATCCTCAAATAATTTCTTCTAAGCAAAACGAAGGGAACGCCTCTACTTTAACTTTTAAATCAATCCTAGGTGAGGCGAGAGAATATGTTGCAGTTAATCCTAACGATTATTTTACTCCAACCAAAGGTGCAGTCTCACAAGTAGCTAATCAAAATATTAAAGGATCTATTTTTAAAGATGCTTCGGGTAATTTTAAGGATATAGATTATATAATCATAGTTCCACCAGTATTAATACAACCTGCTCTTCGTTTGGCGAACCATCATAAAAATACAACAGGTCTTCACACAAAAGTTGTTACAACAGATAAAATTTATAACGAGTTTGGTTCTGGAATACAGGACATTTCTGCAATTAGGAATTTTGTAAGATATGTATATGAAAATGCTTCTTCAGAAGATAAAAGGCTAAAATATCTATGCTTTTTTGGTGATACTTCTGTAGATATGAAGGATCGACTCCCTGGAAATAATAATATGATTCCCACATTCCATACCAGAGCGAGTGTAAGTACTTATACTTCTTTTATGTCTGATGACTTTTTCGGAATGATGGATCCTAATGAGGGAATTTTGGACGCTAATCAAGCAGGAGCACACACTTTGGATATTGCAGTTGGAAGAATTTTGGCCGATGAGGTTTCCCTTGCAAATACTTTAGTTGATAAAATTATTGACTATTCCACCAAAGATTCTTATGGAAATTGGAGGAATAATTTTGTATTAGTCTCTGATGATGTAGATGAAGAATACGAATATGAATCTCTTGAAGTAACCCTAGATGGTATAGGTGATGAAATAACAGCAGAAAAACCCTATATAAATGTCCGCAAGATTCATACAGATGCCTTTCAACAAGAAACATCTGCAGGAGGTAATAGGTATCCCGAAGTAAATGAAGCTTTTGTTAATGGAATTGAAGTAGGAGCCCTCATTGTTAATTATTTTGGGCACGGTGGTGAAGATGGCTTGGCAAAAGAATTTATTTTTACGCAACAAACTGCTCAAAATTTACGCAATAAAGATAGGTACACTTGTTTTGTAACAGTAACCTGCGAATTCACAAAATTCGATAACCCGCAACGAGTCACTGCTGGAGAGCTTGTTTATTGGAATAGAGAAGGGGGGGCTGTATCTATGATTACAACCACGCGATCGATAGGTGTACAACTTGGGGTACAATTTAATCAAGTTTTAGCTCAAGACCTCTTTGGGTTTGGACGAGATATTCCTGTTCCACCAGCAGAGGCAGTTAGACTTTCAAAGAATGCAGCTTCTAATAACTCAAATAAAAGAGTTATTTTTTACATTGGAGACCCAGCAATGCCCTTAGCCTTTCCAAAACAAAGAGTTAGCCTAACAACCTTAAATGACTTACCCATTACCCAAGCAGCAGATACTTTAAAAGCTTTGAGTAAAGTAAAGTTTGGCGGAGAAGTTTTAGATCCCAACGGAAATTTAATAAGTAACTATAATGGTGTCTTGCAAGCAAAAGTTTTTGATAAAGACCTGCAAAGACAAACCTTAGGTAATGATGGTATTCGAGATACTTTCACTAACGAACTTTTGATATTAGATTTTAAAACTTTAGGCGAAATGCTTTTTAATGGACAGGCCACGGTTGAAAACGGAAAATTTGAATTTGAATTTGTTGTCCCGAGAGATATTCAAATTCCAGTGGGTAATGGAAAAGTTAGTTTGTATACAGAAAGAAATGGACTTTCTGAAGACCAAACTGGATTTAATCTGGATATTTTAGTAGGGGGCCTTAATGAAAATGCTCCTTCAGATACACAAGGTCCATTCATTAATTTATTTATGAATGACGAATCGTTTGTATCTGGTGGGATTACTAACGATTCACCTATACTTATTGCAAAACTTGAAGATGAAAATGGAATAAATACTGCTAGTGGAATAGGGCATGACCTTATTGCTATTTTGGATGGTGATGAAGAAAACCCTTTTGTTATGAACGAATATTATTTAGCAGATGTAGATGATTATACTAAAGGAAAATCCAATTTTAAATTTAGAGACTTAGAAGAAGGGTTGCATACATTAACAGTAAAAGCATGGGATGTATATAATAATTCTTCAACTGCCGAAATTCAATTTGTAGTAGCAGGAGATGACAAGTTGAAAATAGAAAGGGTACTTAACTACCCCAACCCTTTTGTAAACTATACTGAGTTTTGGTTTAACCACAATAGACCATTTGAACCGCTTGAGGTTCAAGTGCAGGTATTTACTGTGACTGGAAAGGTAGTCTGGACTCAAAACCAAATAGTAAATACAGATGGCTTTTTATCTCGTGAAATTATTTGGGATGGGAAGGATGATTTTGGTGATCGCATTGGAAAAGGAGTCTATGTATATAAGCTCACAGTTAAATCTACACTCACAGGTAACAGGGTCGAAAAATTTGAAAAACTTGTTATCCTTTAAAAATTAAAATTATATTTGTTCAAAACTAAGACTCATGAAGAAAATTTTCGTTTTTATTTTATTTTGCTTACCTATTTTAAATCTTCACGCACAAGGAGGAAGTGATCCTACTTCTGGGCAACGTGTAATTACTACTGCCGTTCCTTTTGTACTTATTGCTGGAGATCCTCGATCTGCAGGAATGGGAGATATTGGTGTGGTAAGTTCTGCAGATGCGTTTTCACAGCAGTGGAATTCAGCTAAATATGCATTTGCAATTTCAAAACAAGGTGTTGGGGTAACGTACACACCCTATTTGAGTAATTTGGTTAATGATATATTTTTAGGAAACCTCACATATTATAATAGAATAAACGAAAGAAGTGCCGTTGGAGCAAGTCTTAGATATTTTAATGTTGGGGAAATTGAGTTAAGAGAAACAGCAGATCAAGTTCCGTTAGTGGTAAAGCCTAACGAAATGCTATTTGATGTTTCCTATTCATTACGACTAAGCGATAGAATTGCCATGGGAGTTACAGGACGATACATTCGATCAAACCTTAAAATCCCAACCGCAGGTGGCGATATAGCAAATGCCGCGAGTACTTTTGCGGTAGATGTTTCAGGGTTTTATCAAAGTGAAGAAATTGCTTACAATGATTTTGACGGTCGTTGGAGAGCTGGTTTCAATATCTCTAATATTGGACCAAAACTTAAATATGACGAATCTGGACAAGAGAATAACCTTCCTACCAATTTAGCGGCAGGAGTTGGTTTCGATTTTATTTTAGATGAATACAATAAAGTAGGAGTAAATACACAATTTAATAAATTATTAGTGCCAACGCCACAAGATTTTGATGGTGATGGTGACATTGATGCAGATGATGATCAAGAGTACGAAAGCATTAGTTTTGTGTCTGGTATTTTTAAATCGTTTGGGGATGCTCCAGGAGGTTTTAGTGAAGAACTTAAAGAGTTTACTTGGGCTTTAGGAGCAGAGTATTGGTATCAAGACGTATTTGCCTTCCGAACAGGATATTTTAATGAAAGTGATGATAAAGGTTCTAGAAAATTTCTTTCTCTAGGTGCTGGATTTAAATACACTGCAATTAACATAGATATCTCATACTTATTCTCAACTTCAAAAGTGAGAAGCCCATTAGAAGGTACACTTCGTTTTGGACTTACCTTTAACTTTGGAGACGAGTACGACGAATATTAGAAATTTGTGAAAAACATAAAAATTGAAACGACACTGGAGGTATATGATTCTGTTTCAGAACTTCCAGTAGCAATTCAAAAAGTAATCCATAAGGCGCATGAAGCTCGTAAAAAAGCGTATGCGCCTTATTCGCATTTTAACGTAGGTGCAGCCATTTTACTTGAAAATGGAGACATAGTTGAAGGGAATAATCAAGAAAATGCTGCATTTCCCTCTGGGCTTTGTGCAGAGCGTGTCGCTGCTTTTTATGCAGGGGCACAATTTCCGAAGGTACCTTTTAAAGCATTAGCCATTACGGCAGGGTCCACTAAAAGTATCAATGAAACTCCCATCCCTCCGTGTGGCGCTTGCAGACAATCTTTAGCCGAATATGAAGTGAATCAAAACACTTCTATCGAAGTATATTTTATGGGTGAAAAAGGTAAAGTGGTTAAAGCAGCTTCGGTTAAGTCTCTGCTCCCTCTTATTTTTGATAGTTCCTATTTGTAATAGCTTTTCAAATTAAAAGATTCCCTATAATTTAGAAGCTAATAACAGTCTCTTTTCTCTATTCTCTTCTCTTTTTTCTGTTCCCGATAACGATTTCGTTTCTTTTTTATAAAATTGAGGTTTTATAGAAGTTTCAAATAACGTATTTTTGTTTTAGACTATTTGTTATTCAGAAGTATTAGCAATTCAATTCAATGAAAAAAATTACCAAACAAACCTACCTTAAATGGTACGAGGATATGCTGTTTTGGCGCAAGTTTGAAGATAAACTCGCACAGGTATATATCAATCAAAAAGTTAGAGGATTCCTTCATTTGTATAATGGACAAGAGGCTGTGTTAGCAGGTTCTTTGCATGCCATGGATCTTACCAAAGACAAAATGATTACAGCCTATCGTAATCACCCACAACCTATTGGGATGGGTGTCGACCCTAAAAGAGTGATGGCAGAATTGTACGGAAAAGGTACTGGAACATCGCAAGGATTGGGTGGCTCCATGCACATTTTCTCGAAAGAGCATCGTTTTTATGGTGGTCACGGGATTGTAGGCGGACAAATCCCCTTGGGAGCAGGTTTGGCTTTTGCAGATAAATATAAGGGTAATGATGCAGTAACCTTAACCTTTATGGGTGATGGTGCAACGCGTCAAGGTTCCTTGCACGAGACGTTTAACTTAGCAATGCTTTGGAAACTTCCTGTGGTTTTTTGTGTTGAAAATAACGGTTATGCAATGGGTACTTCGGTAGCTCGAACTGCGAACCATACCGAAATTTGGAAATTAGGATTAGGATACGAAATGCCGTGCCGACCTGTTGACGGAATGAAACCCGAAGTGGTTGCCAAAGAAATGGATGAAGCTATTTCGAGAGCACGAAAAGGAGAAGGGCCAACGTTTTTAGAAATTAGAACCTATCGTTATCGTGGCCACTCGATGAGTGATGCGCAACATTACAGAACAAAAGATGAGGTTGCCAAGATGCAAGAACAGGATCCCATTTCATATGTGTTACATAACATTTATGAAAATAAGTGGGCGACCGAAAAAGAAATTGAAGCTATTGATGCTAAAGTAAAGGATATGGTTGCTGAATGTGAAAAATTTGCAGAAGACTCTCCGTATCCAGAAAAGAATGTGATGTACGACACTGTATACGAACAAGAAGATTACCCATTTTTACCTCATAAACTATAAACTATGGCAGAAGTAATTACCATGCCCCGTTTGAGTGATACCATGGAAGAAGGTACCGTGGCCAATTGGCTCAAAAAAGTGGGTGATAAGGTGAACGAAGGAGATATTTTAGCTGAAATTGAAACCGATAAAGCGACTATGGAATTCGAGTCCTTTTATGAAGGAACCCTGTTGCATATTGGAATAAATGAAGGTGAAACTGCCAAAGTAGATGCCCTTCTGGCTATTATAGGAAAAGAAGGCGAAGATATTTCAGATTTATTAAATGGAGAAAAGACAGAAACTTCAGATAAAAAAGAAGAAAAAGAAACTCCTAAAAGTGAAGATGTTTCTCAAGAGGAAGCAAGTTCAGAAATTCCTGATGGGGTTGAGATAATTACCATGCCTCGACTAAGTGATACTATGGAAGAAGGTACTGTGGCAACTTGGTTAAAGAAAGAAGGTGATACAGTTGAAGAAGGCGATATTCTTGCCGAAATCGAAACCGATAAGGCTACCATGGAATTCGAATCTTTCTATAGTGGAACGCTACTTAAGATTGGAATAAAAGAAGGGGAATCTGCCAAGGTTGATGCGCTTTTGGCTATCATTGGACCAAAAGGTACCGATGTTTCAGGAATTTCCATTTCTGCTGCTCCTTCTGCCAAAAAAGAAGCAGTTTCAAAACCTGTTGAAGCTCAAAAGGAAACGAAAACAGAAACAAAACCTGTTGCTGTTGAAAAGCCACAACCTACTTCGACCAATTCATCTGGAGGTAGAATATTCGTATCACCATTAGCGAAGAAATTAGCCGAAGAGAAAGGAATTCAACTTTCTCAAGTGCAAGGATCTGGTGAAAACGGAAGAATTGTAAAACGCGATATTGAAAATTATCAGCCCTCTTCTGGTGGTGCACAAGCGTACATTCCTGTGGGAACTGAAAGTTTTGAGGAAGTTACCAATTCTCAAATGCGTAAAACCATTGCCAAACGTTTGGGCGAATCTAAATTTACGGCTCCACATTATTACCTAACAGTAGAGCTGGATATGGATAATGCCATTGCATCAAGGACTGCTATTAATAGTGATCCAGATGTGAAAATATCGTTTAACGATATGATTGTGAAAGCGTGTGCCATGGCATTACGGAAACACCCAAGGGTGAATAGTCAATGGGCAGGAGATGTCACTAAAATTGCAAAACACATTCACGTAGGTGTTGCTGTAGCAGTGGATGAAGGATTGGTTGTGCCTGTGCTTAAATTTACAGACCAAATGACCTTTTCACAAATTGGTATTGCAGTAAAAGAATTAGCTGGAAAAGCTCGAAATAAAAAGCTCACCCCAGACGAAATGCAGGGTAGTACCTTTACGGTTTCCAACTTAGGGATGTTTGGTATTAAGGAATTTACTTCAATTATCAATCAGCCTAATTCTGCGATACTTTCTGTAGGTGCTATTGTTCAAAAACCTGTGGTTAAGAATGGAGCGATTGGTATAGGGAATACCATGACGGTTACCTTAGCTTGTGACCATAGAACGGTAGACGGTGCAACAGGAGCGCAATTCCTGCAAACCTTACGAAACTATATTGAGAATCCTGTTACCATGTTTGTATAATAAATTCCTGCGAAAGTAGGAATCTCATATGTAAAGTAATTATAATCCCGTTATTCTCAAACCTGAAAATAACGGGATTTGTGTATATTTAAGGTATGAATAAGAATATTGTTATTACTGGAACAAGCCGTGGAATTGGATACGAATTAGTTGCACTTTTTACAAATGCAGGTCACAATGTGTTGGCACTTTCGAGAAACGAGGTACCTATATCTGGATTAAATATTTCCAATTGCCAATGTATGCCTTGCGATATAACTCATGATGCCGACTTGAAAAAAGTTTCAGATTTTCTGAAAAACGATTGGAAGCGTGTGGATGTGCTTATTAACAACTCAGGTTATTTGGTCAATAAACCATTTGCAAAACTAAAGCGTGAAGATTTTCAAGAAGCATACGATGTCAATGTGTTTGGAGCAGCTGCGATGACGCAAACAATTCTTCCGTTTATGAAAAAGGATGGACACGTAGTAAATATTAGTAGTATGGGAGGTGTGCAAGGAAGCGCAAAATTTCCGGGATTGGCAGCGTATAGTAGTAGCAAAGGAGCGTTAATTACCTTAACCGAAGTACTCGCCGAAGAATACAAAGAAACAGGTCCTGCTTTTAACGCTTTAGCGTTAGGCGCAGTACAAACCGAAATGCTCGAAGAAGCTTTTCCGGGGTATAAAGCACCCTTGTCTGCAAAAGAGATGGGGAAATATATTATGGACTTTGCCCTAAAGGGGAATCAATTTTATAATGGAAAGGTATTACAAGTTTCCAATTCAACGCCATAAAATGAATGAATCCATAAAAGATTTTTCTTTAAAGTCACTCCGCCCTTTTATTGGAGCAAAAGAGTATAAAGTATCTAAAGAATTCTATTCAGAATTGGGATTTGAAATCATTGAAATTGATTCTAAAATGTGTTTAGTAAAGGCAAACGATACACTATGCTTTTATCTTCAGGATTACTACCTAAAAGATTGGATAAATAATTCCATGTTGTTTTTAGAAGTGGAAGAATTAGACACTTTTTTTACTTGGGTGCAAAATAAAGACCTTTCCAAAAAATTTAAAAATGTCCGTTTCACAGAAATAAAAAATGAAAGCTGGGGTAGAGAGTTTTTTATGCACGATCCTTCGGGAGTTTTATGGCATTTTGGAAATTTCAATTCATAATAAACTGTAACTAGTGCAAGAGACACTTTCAAAATATCTTCCTGAAGCGGCAATCCCTTTTGTTTTTGAAATGATTAAAACACACGGGGTGCATTTAAAAATCGTGAATGAGCGAGTGACACGGCATGGGGATTATAGAAATATGCCAGATGGAACACATCAAATTACTGTAAATGCAAATCTTAATAAGTACAAATTTTTAATTACACTTGTTCACGAAATTGCACATTTAGCGGCTTTTACAAAATTTGGAAGATTTATAAAACCCCATGGAAAGGAATGGAAAAGTACCTTTCAGCAAATGATGCTTCCTTTTATTCGTCCTGAAATATTTCCCAGTAGTTTATTACCTTTAATTGCGCTTCATTTTAAAAATCCTAAAGCAAGTAGTGATACCGACGCAAAACTATCTCTTGCCTTGAAGCAATATGACCCTGCCAACGATAAAAACTATATATTTGAAATACCTCATGGAGGTACTTTTAGATTGTATAACGGAAAAATATTTAAACGCGGAAATAAAAGAGTGAAACGATACGAATGTCTGGAAGTAGCAACTGGAAGATTGTATCTTTTTAATCCAAATGCCGAAGTAGAATACATAAAATAATATGAGCAGCAACTATTACGCAGTTATTATGGCAGGGGGCATTGGCTCTCGGTTTTGGCCAGTAAGTACAACTGAGTTTCCTAAACAATTTCACGATTTGTTAGGGACCGGGCAAAGCTTGCTTCAAAAAACGTTTAATAGGTTACAAAAAATTGTGCCTTCAGAGAATATTCAGGTTTTAACAAATGAGCGTTATTTACAACTATGTTTGGAACAATTACCAGAAATTAATGAAAAGCAAGTGGTTTTGGAACCCGCCATGCGAAACACGGCACCGTGTATTTTACTTTCAGCATTAAAAATCTATAAAAAAAATCCCGAAGCACTTATGCTTGTGGCACCAAGCGATCACTGGATTGAAGATGAAACGGCTTTTAAAGAGGATGTAGAAATGTGTTTTAAGGTGTGTGCGGAAAAAGACATCTTAATGACTTTGGGAATTAAGCCTACATTTCCTAATACAGGATATGGTTATATTGAAAGTGATAAAGCAAGTGCCGAATCCATAAAATCAGTAAAGCAATTCCGTGAAAAGCCTGATTATGAAACAGCTAAGCAATTTATTACTGAAGGAAATTTTTTATGGAATGCAGGCATTTTCTTATGGAGTGTAAAGAGTATATTAAAGGCATTTCAGGAGTATATGCCCTCAATGTATGCACTTTTTTCTGAAGGGATGGACGTATTGAATACTTCGGCAGAAAATGGATTTGTAAATGTAAATTATGCCAATGCCGAAAATATTTCGATTGATTATGGCATTATGGAAAAAGCAGATAACGTATTTGTAAAAAAAGCAAGTTTTGATTGGAATGATTTAGGTACTTGGGGTGCCTTGCATGATAAATTGGATAAAGATTCTAACAATAATGCAACTGTAAGAGCCACAATGCATCTTAATAATGCAGGAGATAATATGATATTTACTACTTCAGAAAAGCTAGTGGTGGTTGATGGATTATCAGATTTTATAATAGTTGACAAAGAAAACGTACTCTTAATTTATCCTAAAGAAAAGGAGCAAAATATTAAGAGTTTATTAATGGAAATATCGCATACATTTGGCAAAAAATTTACCTAGATGGAAAATACACAGAACAGCGAGCAAGAGATAGAAAATAGTGAAAAAACCATTCAGCAAGATGCTAAAGGTTTATTGAGTCGGTTAAAAAAGTTTTTACTTGACCTACTTGATTTTCGTGGTGATACAGATAGGGAAAACACTATTGACGCTATTATTAAAGATATTCCTTTTAAAGGGGCAACGGCATGGATTCTTATCTGTTCTATTTTTGTGGCTTCAGTTGGATTAAATGCAAATTCTACGGCGGTTGTTATTGGAGCGATGCTTATTTCTCCTTTAATGGGGCCTATTTTAGGTATTGGGCTTTCCATTGCAATTAACGATATCGATACGCTTAAAAAATCCCTTATCAACTTTGGGGTGATGATTGTTTTGAGTGTTTTTACGGCATTTTTGTTTTTTTGGATGTTTCCACTTCGTGAAGAGTCTTCAGAATTATTAGCACGTACACAGCCCGATATTCGCGATGTTCTTATAGCCTTTTTTGGCGGTTTGGCACTTATTATTGCTAGAACAAAAAAGGGAACCATTGCGAGTGTAATTTTTGGTGTTGCTATTGCAACGGCACTTATGCCACCTTTATGTACGGTAGGGTATGGTTTAGCTGAAGCGGCTATAGGTAATTCCAAAGGGTTAGGATTTGCAGGAGGTGCGTTTTACTTGTTTATTATCAATACTATTTTTATTGCATTAGCAACATTCATTACCTTGAAAGTGTTGAGGTTTCCAATGTTGAAATATGCTAACTCCATGAGAAGAAAGCGCATTGCACGGTTTGCTTCGATTGTTGCATTAATTGTAATGATTTTCCCAGCTTGGACGTTTTACCAAGTTTTAAAAGAAACTAGTTTCAGAAATGATGCAAGCAAATTTATCGAAAATGAATTGAGTGCATTACCAAATGCCTCGTACATAAAAAAGTATGCAACCTATAATTATAATCCAGAAGATAAATCTACTATAGAAATTACTTCATTTGGAAATCAACAAATAGAGGAAACTACTATGGACGTTTTAAGAAGTAGATTGAAAGATTATTCTGCCTTAAATAATACAGATTTGCTTCTTAATCAGGATGCTGGTGAAAATGATCTTGAAAATGAAATGCGTTATTTGGCCGAACTTCGCTCCAGAGACTCTATTGATATTACTTCGAAAGCGCAAAAAATTGAATTTTTAGAAAAAGAAGTAGCAAAATTGAGCAAGCTTGAAAAAGAGCAGATTCCGTTTCAAAATATTTGTGACGAGGCTAAAATTAATTATGATAATTTGAAAAGTTTGAGCTATTCCTCAACCTTATTTTCAAATTTTGAAAAGATAGATACCCTAAGAACTTTTCAAGCAGAATGGAAAGAATCTGCCAATAAAGCAACTATTGAAAGTGAGAAAAAGAAACTTTATAATTGGTTAAAATACAAGCTAAGTTTAGATACTTTGGTGGTAAAGTAGGCTAGTTTTCTAAATTCTGAATATCCCTTATTTTTTTGAATAAGTCTGAGGAGTACACAAAATCGGTAACATCTTTGTTATCGGTTTTAAATATTTGTGTGTTATCACCTTGCCAAGCTAGGGTGCCTTTTTGAAGGAAAATAATTTTTTCTCCAATTTCCATCACACTATTCATATCGTGCGTATTGACTACTGTTGTTATGTCATATTCTCTTGTAATTTCCTGAATTAAATTATCAATTAGGATAGCAGTTTTTGGGTCTAATCCAGAGTTGGGTTCATCGCAAAATAAAAACCTAGGATAGTTAACTATAGCACGTGCTATGGCAACCCTTTTTTGCATTCCACCAGAAATCTCTGAAGGATATTTTTTATTTGCATTTACTAAATTTACTCTATCTAACACTTCGTTAACGCGATGAAGCATTTCTTCTTTTTTCTTTTTAGTAAACATGCGTAAAGGGAACATAACGTTTTCTTCTACCGTCATAGAATCGAAAAGTGCTCCTCCCTGAAAAACCATTCCCATATGTTCTCGTAATTCTTTTTTTTCATCATCATCCATATTATGGATAGCTTTGTCACCATAATATATTTCTCCTTCTTCGGCTTCAAAAAGGCCTAAAAGACATTTTAGAAAGACCGTTTTTCCACTACCACTCTGACCAATAATAAGGTTTGTTTTACCTTTTTCGAAAGAGGTGCTAATACCCTTTAAAATATGCTCTTCACCAAAACTTTTATGTAAATTTTCTACTCGAATCATTAGCTAAGAAGTAAAGAAGTGATTATATAATTGGTTAAAATAATAAGCACACTCGTCCAAACAAACGAATTGGTACTTGCCTTCCCAACTTCCAGAGCGCCACCTTTCATAAAAAATCCTTGCCAGGAAGGTATGGTTGCTAATATAAATGCAAAGGCAAATGTTTTTATAAATGCATAGACAATGTGGAAAGAAATAAAATCTTCTTGCAACCCTCTTATAAAGGCATCAGAAGTACTAAATCCACCATACACACCTGCTACCCAACCACCTAGTATTCCTAAAAACATAGAAATGGCAATAACAAAAGGATATAATAAGAGGGCAATAATTTTAGGAAATACTAAATAGTTTAATGGATTAATTCCCATAACTTCAAGTGCGTCAATTTGTTCCGTCACTCGCATAGAGCCAATACTGGAAGTAATAAAAGATCCCATTTTACCAGCCATAATGATGGACATAAAAGTAGGGGCAAACTCTAAGATAATGGATTGTCTTGTGGCAAAACCTACCAAATAATCTGGAATAAGGGGATTGCTAATATTTAATGCTGTTTGTATGGCAACAACACCACCTACAAAGAAAGAGATGAAAATTACAATACCTAAAGAATCAATAACTAGTTCATCAATCTCTTTTAAAATAAGCTCTCTAAGTACAGATCCCTTTGTAGGACGACTAAATACCTGCTTTAGCATGATAAAATAAGAACCAATATCGGCAAGGTATTTCATGTAATTTGCTTAGTTAATTTTTCCTACGGAACAATGAATAGCTAAAGTAAAAAATTTAGTGGAGTGTTTTGAAAGAACGAAGCGTTATTCTGAAAGTAACGCCATTATTTTGTGAAATATCTCGGTATTTTCATAAATACCTCCAAAATTTTCGGCACCGGGACCAAAAGCAAAAACAGGCACCATGGTGGCGGAATGATTTTTAGTAGAAAAAGTAGGTACAATAGTATTGTAGTCACCATCCTTGGCAGCAAGAGTAAAACCTCCTGTTTCATGATCTGCAGTGACAATGACTAAGGTTTCTCCATCTTTTTCAGCAAAATCCAGAATGGCTCCAATGGTATTGTCTAAGTCAATTAATTCGGTAATTAAATAGTCTGCATCGTTGTCATGACCTCCCCAATCTACTTGAGAGCCTTCCACCATGAGTAAAAATCCGTTATCATTAGACAATCTTTTTAGTGCTAATTCAGACGCTTCTTGAAGAAAATTACCGCGCCCTTCCAACATGGTTGGCATACTTTCTGGGGCAAGTAAAAACCCTAGCTTTTCTGCATTTTCAAAATCCCTTAAAGTTTCTGTTTCAATAGTAAACCCCTGCTCTTCAAAAGTTTTAAGAAGGTTAAGCCCATCATTTCTACCATTAAAATATTTGAGACCAGCACCTGCAAAAAAATCGACATCAGATGTAGGTAAAAAGCTTGCAATTTCTTCGTGATTATTTCTATTATCTACGTGGGCATAAAAGCAAGCTGGTGTCGCATGTGTTATGGTTGAGGTCACCACAATGCCTGTTTTCCATCCTTTTTCTGAAACAATTTCTATAAGTGTTGGGACAGGAATTGAGTCTGGCGTAACCCCAATGGCTCCGTTATATGTCTTTTTTCCAGTCGCAAAAGCGGTTGCTGCCGCTGCAGAATCGGTGACTAAATCGCTAGAGGCTGATGTTTTAATAAGTCCGACTACTGGAAATCTATCGTAATTTGAAGGACCCTCTTTAAAGAATTGCGCAGCCGATACCTGACTTAATCCTGTGCCATCACCTTCAATTAGAATGATATTTTTTAGCTTTTTAGATTGATTGGGTGTTTGAGAATTTCCCTTAATAGGTACTAAAGAAAATAGTAAAGAGAGTATGAGAAAATAAAGGGCTGTAGTTTTCATAAATAGGTTTAAAATGCGAAAATAAACATTATCAATTTTCAAACCGAAGGAAGTTTTTAAAATAACTTTTTCTTAATATTTCTCCAGCGTAAATTTCTAATAAATATTCCCTCTTCCTTTGTAACTATAAATTCATTTTTAGCCTTTAAAAACCCTTTAATAGTATTATAAAAGAAGGTGAAGCTACGCTTTTTAAGAGCGAGTTTTGCAGAGGCTATAAGTGTAAGTAAAAAACCATAGCGCATTTTTTTAAAGGCTTCTCCCTGTTTGTATTTTGAAGATTTAGTGTAAGTTGCCCCTGTGGGTTTTAAGTGTTTTACGTGTAAAGATGGGTCTGTTTTAACTTCCCAGCCGTGGTATTGGGCTAAAAGCTCATCCACGGTGTCCCAGCCCATGGATTCTTTTAGACCGCCAATGTCTTGGAAGCATTGTTTTCTATATAATTTGATGGGTCCACGAACTTTGGTTTTCTCAGCAATATTTTCATAAATCCATTTTTCATTTTTTTTTATATATAAATTGCCTCCAGAAATACCCACATTTTTATGTTCATAAAAAATATCTGAAATTCTTTTAAAGTAATCTTTTGGGAGGATAATATCACCATCAAATTTTCCAATTATGTCGAAATTATCTTTTAGTTGAATATATCCTAAATTAAAAGCCTTTACAACTTTACTTCCAGGCTGGTGGGAAGGAGTTGATGTGTTGTAAATTGAAGTTATAAAAGGGTATTTTGAAGTAAACAAATCAATTATTTGCTGTGTGTTGTCAGTAGAATTATCATTTACAATTATAATTTTATTTGGTAAAAGGCTTTGTTCAACTATGGAAGTTAATACTTCATTTAAGTATTGAGACTCATTGTATACTGGAATTATTAGACTAATCTTCATATTTATAAAAATATTATTTAAATTTAGTTATTATTAAAGAAACCATACTTTATGAAAAGGATAATTCTAGTTATATTTTTATTAAACATTAGCTTGTTGTTTTCTCAGGGCTACGGTGTAATACAATATGAAAAGGTTGCAGATGATGTTGGTGGTTTACCACCCGTATTAGATACTGAAGACTGGTTTGGGTATTCTGTTGAATTTATTGGTGATTTAAATAATGATAGTATTAATGATATTGCTGTTTCTTCATTAAAAGATGATGATGGCAATTTTAACTCCGGAGCAGTTTATATTTTGTTTATGAATATAGATGGTGGGGTGGAGAGCTATCAAAAAATAAGTAGCACAGAAGGTGGATTCAATGGAGAACTTGACGAATGGGATATTTTTGGTTCTTCAATATCATATTTGGGAGATATGAATGGTGATGGCCTAATTGAAATAGGAGTTGGAGCAGAATATGATGGTGATGGTGGATGGTGGCATGGTGCTATTTGGATTTTATCTCTTAACAATGACGGAACTGTTAATAGTTATTCAAAAATTAGTGATACTGAGGGTAACTTTACTGCTCCATTGGGAGATGAAGATGTGTTTGGAACGGATATAGAATTATTGGGAGATTTGGATGGTGACGGAAACCAAGATATTGCAGTTTCTGCGAGACGAGACCCAGATGGGGGTTCAGATAGGGGTGCGGTTTATATTCTTTTTCTAAACAGTGATTTTACGGTTAATAGTTACCAGAAAATAAGTGATACGCAGGGAGGTGCTGATCTTCCTTTAAATGAAGGAGATTATTTTGGTGGATCTGTTGCTAATATTGGTGATTTAAATGGGGATGGAATTATTGACTTGGCAGTAGGTGCTTATCGAGATGATACAGGAGGAAGTAATCGCGGTGCAATTTACATCTTGTTTATGAATACTGATGGAACTGTACAAGACTATCAAAAAATAAGTGATTCCCACGGAGAATTTGATGCGGTATTTAATGATCAAATGTTTTTTGGAATTTCCATAGACTTAGCAGAAGATATTAATCAAGATGGATTGACTGAAATAGTTGTTGGTGCAAGTGGTTTTGATAACGGAGAAGGAATTAATTTCGGAACATTTTATATTCTTAACCTTAAAACAGATGGGACTGTAAATTCTTATGTTCAATATACTGAAGGAATGCAAGGTTTTGATGGCGATATTACTACTGGTGATTCTTTTGGCTTTTCAGTGGCCTTTTCAAATTTATTTTCTGATGGAAACTTTGGTATTGCAACTGGCTCTTTCACAGATAATGATGGAGGATATCAAAAAGGTAGCTTTTGGACTTTACGATTAGGAGAAATCCTCTCAATTGAACCAATTAGTCCTTTAGAAGTAAATTATCTCTACCCTAACCCAACAAAAACATCTTTTAGCCTTTCAAATTTTGAGAATGTTAGTAATCTAAAAGTATACGCTATAAATGGTGCTGAAGTTGTAACCTTTGATGTTAATGGAGAAAATAATTATAACGTCTCGTATCTTCCTATTGGCACTTATTTAGTTAAAGTCTTTTATGATACAGGGGAAAGCTCGACTTTTAAACTAATAAAAGGCTAGTAAATCTAGACTCTTTCTGCATATACCAAATAATACCGCGGTGTAAATCTTCTTAAAATTGGGCGTATACCTACTTTCTTTACAGGATTGGTAAACTTTTCTCGCTTTTTAATTTTCCAACCAGCTTTTTCTAAGAGCCAATCAAATTGCCAATCTTCAAACTCGTGATAATGTCTGTCTCTTTCATCGGTTTTACTTCGATAGGCAGAAGCAAACCAAAGTTTCAAAGGGACCGAAGCTACCAGTTTTTTTGCTTTTATATCCTGAAGCACATTAAAGGGAGAAACCAAATGTTCAAAAATTTCAAAAGCAGTTACGACATCATATTCATCCGTTTTTACAGCTTCAGTATGTATATCTAAATCTTCGCCCTTGGTATTATTAACTTGAAAACCTTCTTTTTTTAAAATTTCAGAAAAAGGATTTTCTACACCCAAATCCAAAATTTTATTTTCGGTTGAGATGCAAGTTTTTAAAAATTCTAGGGTGTGTTTGTAACGCTTCTTTGGGTACTTTCCTTCGTACATATTTATACTCGATAAACAATTGCATTAATGTTCATGCCTGCACCAACACTCGCAAATATAACAACATCTCCTTTATTAACTTCGTGTCCCTCCAGTTGCTTGTTAAGCACCAAATCATATACAGTAGGAACGGTAGCTACACTAGAGTTTCCTAATTTATCAATCGTCAAGGGCATGACATCGTGTGGGGCTTCTTTACCGTAAAGCTTATACAAGCGTTTTATAATAGCCTCATCCATTTTTTCATTGGCTTGATGGATGAATATCTTCTTTACTTGTTCAATTGGAATATTTGCCTTTTCAAGACATTCCTTCATGGCATTTGGAACATGAGTAATGGCAAACTCGTAGATTTTTCTGCCGTACATTTTAATGTACTTGCGTGCATCACTAAGCTCTTGGTTATAGGATTCACCAAAATAGATAAAATGCGCTTCGTCATACGCAAAAGTGGCAGTTTTGTGAGCAATAATACCACTGTTAGAATCATTGAAAGCTTCTAATACAACAGCACCGGCACCATCGCTATAAATCATAGAGTCTCTATCGTGTTGATCGACAACTCTAGAGAGTGCTTCGGCACCAATAATAAGACATTTTTTTGCCATTCCAGCATTCATAAAAGCATAGGCTTGAATAACGCCTTCTACCCAACCTGGACATCCAAAAAGAACATCGTAAGCCACACAATTTGGGTTTTTAATTTTAAGTAGGTGTTTAACACGAGATCCTAAACTAGGTACTGTATCACTTTGGTGAGTGTCATGTTTAACATCGCCATAATTATGCGCAACAATAATGTAATCTAGGGTTTCTCTGTCGAGATTTGCATCTTCAATTGCTTTTTCTGAAGCAAAGGCTGCAATTTCTGAGGTCACTAATTTATTGTCAATATATCGCCTTTCTGAAATACCAGTAATAGCCTTAAATTTTTCAATAATGACCGTATTTTCGTGAGATAATGGAGACCCATCTTCATTATAGAAACTATGTTGTTCAAATCCTTCGTTGGTTGCTACTTTGCTGGGGATATAGCTTCCTGTTCCTGTTATAACACACTTCATATGACATTAAAATTTTAAATAAAGGTAGGTAAAACGAATAAACTAACCGAAATTTTTAAATTGAAAACCTATTCTTTTGAAGGATTCATAAAATAACGATTTAAAACTGAAAAATTCATATTTATAAAGCCTCTTAATTATTAAAACAGCAACGCTATTTCGAAAGAAAATAGCTTATGCTTCCATAAATTCTTCAATGGGGGTACACGTACAAATGAGATTTCGATCCCCATAGGCATCATCGACCCTTCGTACCGATGGCCAAAATTTATTTTCTGAAACATACTCCAAAGGAAAAGCCGCTTGCTGTCTTGAATATGGGAAATCCCAATTGTCTGCAGTAAGCATTGCCAGTGTATGTGGAGCATTCTTTAATGGGTTGTTTGGATTGTCTTTATCTGCTAAATCTATCTCTTTGCGTATCGAAATCATCGCGTCACAAAAACGATCGAGCTCTTCTTTACTTTCACTTTCTGTGGGTTCTACCATAATAGTTCCTGCTACTGGGAATGATACTGTTGGGGCATGAAAGCCATAATCCATTAAGCGTTTTGCTATATCAGTTACTTCAATCCCGTGTTCTTTAAAGGGGCGACAATCCAAAATCATTTCGTGTGCAGCACGACCTTTTTCACCAGTGTAAAGCGTTGGATAGTAACCTTGTAATCGCTCTTTAATATAATTAGCATTTAAAATAGCATACTGTGTAGATTTCTTTAACCCATTTTCGCCAAGCATACAAATGTATCCGTAAGAAATAAGACAAACCAATGCACTGCCCCAAGGAGCTGCAGATATAGCCGTAATGGCTTTATCACCGCCTGTTTTAATGATAGGATTTGTTGGTAAAAAAGGCACCAATTGTTTTGCGACACAAATAGGCCCTACACCTGGTCCACCACCTCCATGAGGAATGGCAAAAGTCTTGTGTAAATTTAAATGGCATACATCTGCTCCAATAGCACCAGGATTTGTTAGTGCTACTTGTGCATTCATATTGGCTCCGTCCATATACACTTGTCCGCCATATTCGTGAATAATACCTGTAATTTCTCTAATAGCACTTTCATATACTCCGTGGGTCGACGGATACGTCACCATTAAACAGGAAAGGTTGTCTTTGTGTTCTATGGCCTTTTGGCGAAGATCTTCCACATCAATATTGCCATCTTCAGTAGCTTTTGTAACAACCACTTGCATTCCTGCCATAACAGCACTCGCAGGATTGGTGCCATGTGCCGATGAAGGGATTAAACAAATATTTCGATTATGGTCGCCTCGAGATTCATGATAGGCTCTAATTACCATGAGGCCTGCATATTCTCCTTGGGCGCCAGAATTTGGTTGTAGCGAAGTCCCTGCAAAACCCGTTATTTCAGTTAACTGATTTTCAAGATTTCGAAGCATAATTTGGTAACCTTCTGCTTGATAAAGTGGTGCAAATGGATGAATGTTTCCCCAATTGGGGTCACTAAGCGGAAGCATTTCTGCCGCAGCGTTCAGCTTCATTGTGCAAGAGCCTAACGAAATCATAGAATGATTTAAAGCCAAATCTTTACGTTCTAGCTTTTTTATGTATCGCATCAATTCAGTTTCACTGTGATAACGATTAAAAACTTCTTGCTGAAGGAACTCTGTTTTACGAGCAACATCTTTTGGTATTGCGTTGCCCTCTTTAATTTCAGTAAGAATAATAGGATCTAAACCTTTCAACTCACTAAATACTGAAAGAATGTTGTTTAAGTCTTTAACATTTATTGTTTCATTTAATGAAATGGAAACTAATTTTTCTTCAGGATAATAGAAGTTGATATTTTTTTGTTCTGAAATAGCTTTAATCTTAGTCATATCCGCCTTTACAGCAACAGTATCAAAAAACATATCGTTAGTTAATTCATAGCCTAAAGTTTTTAATCCTTCTGAAAGTGCAACCGCAGCATGATGAACTTTATTAGCAATATATCTAAGACCTTCTGGGCCGTGATATACAGCATACATTCCAGCCATTACGGCCAGTAAAACTTGTGCTGTACAAATATTAGATGTGGCTTTATCACGCTTTATATGTTGCTCACGAGTTTGAAGCGCCATGCGTAATGAACGGTTGCCATCTGTGTCTTTTGTTACTCCAATAATTCGTCCTGGAATAAATCTTTTATAATCTTCTTTGGTGGCAAAAAAAGCTGCGTGTGGACCTCCATAGCCAAGTGGAATTCCAAAACGTTGTGTTGTTCCCACTACCACATCGGCCCCAAAATTACCTGGAGATTCTAGCTTGACTAAACTTAAAATATCGGCAGCAAAAGCCACTTTTATATTGGCAGCTTGTGCTTGAGTTACAAAATCTTTAAAATTGTATACTGTTCCGCTTTTTCCTGGATATTGAAGAATAGCTCCAAAATAGTCTGAAGAAAAATCAAATTCTTCATGATTTCCAACAACAATGTCAATCCCAAGTGGTGTAGATCTAGTTTGTAAAAGCGATAAGTTTTGAGGAAGGATTTCATCAGAAACGAAAAACTTTACTACTTCATTTTTCTTTTGGTCTCTATCTCTTATAGCGAATAAAAGTGCCATCGCTTCGGCAACTGCAGTTGCTTCATCAAGTAATGAAGCATTTGCCAATTCCATTCCCGTAAGGTCTGTGACCATGGTTTGGTAGTTAAGTAATGCTTCAAGTCTTCCTTGGGCAATTTCAGCTTGATATGGCGTATAGGCTGTGTACCAACCTGGATTTTCTAGAATATTTCTTTGAATTACCGCTGGAATATTAGCTTGGTGATACCCCAAACCAATATACGTTTTAAATACCAAATTCTTTGCTGCCAAATCATTGATATGTTCCAAAAATTCCTGCTCACTTAGGGCAGGGGCCAATGATAAATCTTCCTTTAAACGAATATCGTTTGGGATAGTCTCACTAACCAGTTGCTCCATACTTTCTGCTCCTATAGTTTTGAGCATTTCTGGAAGGTCATTTCTTCTGGGTCCAATGTGTCTTAATGCAAATGAATCTGTATTCATTAAAATAGAATTAAAATTTATGCAAAATTACGATTTTAAAGTATTTTAAATAGCTTTTAACTTTTTGAAAACACATTATTTTTCAACCAAAAAGAAGACTTACTAACACTTTGGCTATTTTTGTTTTATGAAGGTTTTTAAAATAGTTTTCAAATTTTATTTGGAAAGCAGTATTCACGTTTCGTTTGCTGTTTTAGCTTTTACTTTGGCAACTTATTTTGAATACAATTTACCGATAGAAAAACAGCTTTTAGGTTTTATTTTTTTTGGAAGTATTACAGGATATAATTTCATTAAATATGCAGGGATTGCAGGATTACATCACAGGAGTTTGGCTACTAACCTTAAGATTATTCAGCTATTTTCATTATTAAGTTTTGGTTTTTTTCTTTTTTTTCTTTTTCAAGTTTCTAAACCTGTAATTATTACAAGTTCTATTCTTGGCCTATTGACACTTTTTTATGTTGTGCCTTTTTTTAATAAAAAGAACTTACGAAACTTCAACGGGCTTAAAATTTTTATTGTTGCTATTGTTTGGGCAGGGGTTACAGTACTATTGCCGTGGATCCATTCGCATAGCAGTTTTCAGGCAGATATTTGGATTACTTTTTTTCAACGGCTTTTGTGGGTATTAGTCCTTATTATTCCTTTTGAAATAAGGGATATGATTTACGATAGTCTCAAATTGGGTACGCTACCGCAAAAAATTGGAATTAAAAGAACTAAAAATTTAGGTTACTTTTTTTTGGTATTGATGACAATTTTGGAAGGATTTAAAGATGAAATCACTCCCGTTTTTTCAATAAGTTATATTGTGATGATAATCGTTACAGGAATCTTGGTAGTACTGTCTAAAAGGAATCAGTCGGGCTATTACGCTGCATTTTGGGTGGAAGCTATCCCTATTTTTTGGATAGGAATGTTACTAATGCTGAAGAACTATTTATTTATTTCTTGATGTAGCTTTTCTTTTAAAATGCCTTTGTCTTCGTTGCAAAGTGTTTTTACTTTGGCCTTTTTAATAGTTTTGGTAAGCTTTTGGTTATTGGCGGTATATTCTCTACATACTCTGCAATAAATAAGGTGCATATTCAGCTTTATTTTCTCCCAAAAAGAAGCTTCTTTATATTGCGATTTATCACAAATATGATTTGCCTTTTCACAAGGAATTTTAAATTTCATTACTTAAACCAATTTGTTTCTAGGCAATCTGCCAGTGCTTTTCTCGCACGGTGGATGATAACCCAAAGGTTAGACGCTGTGATATTATATTCATTACAAATGGTTTCGGTATCGATTCCATCAATAGTTTTCATTTTAAAAATAGCGGCTTGTTTTTCATTAATAGCATCCAAGCACCCCAAAATTGCCAGTCCCAACTCTTCATTTTCCATGGATTCCTGAGCGTTTTTTTCTGAAAAATCTTCTACTTGTTCTTCCAGCCAATCGCCTTCATTATCTGCATCGTTATAATTTATGCGTACCTCGGCTTTTCCTTTTTTACTGTTAATTTTTCTGTAGTGATCAATAATTTTTCTCTTTAAAATAGAGATTAACCAAGTTCTTTCGGTAGCCTCACCCTTAAAATTATCTTTCGACTTTAATCCAGCCAAAAAAGTTTCCGAAATAATATCCTGTGCCACTTCATGGTCATTCACCCTTACAATGGTGTAATTGTATAGATAGTCTGAATACCTATCTACCCAAGTTTCGGGATAAAGTGTTTCTTTAGCCATAGCAATTTTAAGTTGGCAATTTCAAAAATAGGAAAGATTTTCTGAATACCTTCACTACTTAGAGGTAATCAACCCAGCTCTTTTCAACAAAGCATCTGGATTGGGTTTTTGCCCACGGAATTTTACATACAATTCCATAGGATCTTGCGTTCCGCCTTGCGATAGCACAAATTCTTTAAACTTATTAGCAACCTTTTTATTGAAAATTCCTTCTTGTTTAAAATACTCAAAAGCATCAGCATCCAACACTTCTGCCCATTTGTAACTGTAATATCCAGCCGAATATCCTCCTTGGAAAATATGTGAAAAGGAAGTGCTCATACACGTTTCAGGAGTTGCGGGATATAAGTTGGTATTTTTAAAAGCGGCTTCTTCAAATTCTTTTACTGAATTAATTTTTGAAGGATTTCCACCGTGCCAAGCCATATCCAATAGTCCAAAACTTATTTGTCGAAGCGTTTGCATTCCCTCATGAAAAGTAGCCGATTCTTTTATTTTCTGAACTAACTCCATTGGGATTAATTCATTTGTTTCAAAATGCTTTGCAAAAAGCTCCAATGTTTCTTTTTCGTAACACCAATTTTCTAAAACTTGACTGGGTAATTCCACAAAATCCCAATATACATTTGTTCCTGAGAGCCCAGAATATGTTGTATTTGCAAGCATTCCGTGGAGCGCATGACCAAATTCATGGAAAAGGGTAGTGACTTCGTTAAAGGTAAGTAGCGATGGTTTGCTAGCCGTTGGTTTTGTAAAATTACACACAATGGAAACGTGAGGTCGCTCATTTTTTCCGTTTCTAATTTCTTGAGGTTTGTAACTCGTCATCCAAGCACCACCGCGCTTTCCGGCACGAGGGTGGAAATCGGCGTAAAAAATAGAAACCAAAGCACCTTCTGTATCTAAAACTTCGTAGGTTTTTACATCGGGATGGTATTTGTCAATGGTAGAAATTTCTTTAAATCGAAGTCCAAATAATTTTTCAGCTACTTTAAAAACTCCATCAATCACTTGCTGAAGTGGAAAGTAAGGTTTTAGTTTTTCATCATCCAATTGAAAGCGTTCTTGCTTTAATTTTTCAGCATAATAGGCGCCATCCCATTTTTGAAGGGTATCAATTCCATCGAGTTTTTTTGCGTATGCCTGTAATTCTTCAAACTCACTTTGGGCAGCGGGTTTTGCTTTTTCCAAAAGTTCATTCAAAAAGGAAGTAACCTTTTCTGGGGTTTGCGCCATGCGCTCTTCTAATACAAAATGTGCGTGTGAGTCATAGCCCAATAATTGCGCTCTTTCGTGACGAAGATTCGCAATTTCGAGTACGTTTAATTCATTATTGAATTTATTTTTCTGAAAAGTTCTTGCGCCAAATGCCAACGATAATTTTTTCCGAAGTGCTCTCTTTTCAGCATATTTCATAAACGGAATATAGCTTGGGTAATCCAAAGTAATGACCCAGCCGTCTTTCCCTTTTTCTGAAGCTGTTTGTGCAGCAGCTTCTTTTGCTCCTTCTGGTAAACCAGCTAAATCCTCTTCTTTGGAGAGATGCATTTCGAAAGCATTGGTTTCTGCCAAAACATTTTCGCCAAATGTGAGCGAGAGTTTCGATAATTCGGTGTCAATTTTCCGAAGTTTTTCTTTCTTATTATCAGATAAGTTTGCGCCATTTCTCGCAAAACCTTTGTACTGCTTTTCGAGCAGCATGTGTTCTTCAGCGTTTAGCGAGAGGCTATCTTTTTGCTCAAAAACAGTTTTCACTCTTTTAAAAAGGGCTTCGTTGAGCAATAAATCGTTTTTAAATTCTGAAAGAAGCGGAGAAACTTGCTGTGCAATTTTTTGAATCTCATCATTAGTTTCAGCACTATTCAGATTAAAAAATACACTAGTTACTCGATCTAATTGCACACCCGTTCGTTCCAAAGCTTCCACCGTATTTTTGAAGGTTGGGGCTTCAGAATTAAGGGTGATAGCATTAATTTCCTCCTTCGTTTTATCGATTAAGGTTGTTATAGCAGGAAGAAAATGTTCGTTTTTTATTTTTGAAAAGGGGGCAGTATCGAAAGATTGTAATAGGGGGTTCATTTAATAATATTGGAATTAATTAGGTCTCGACTGCGCTCGACCGGACTGCTTATTTTTTTACATTTTTTGCGCCTTCTTCAACTTTTAATTTTAAGCCTTCTTTGTAAGCCACAATTTTGTCCAAAACACATTTGTCGCTAGAACCTATTATTTGAGCAGCTAGAATTCCAGCGTTTTTAGCGCCATTAAGCGCTACGGTGGCAACAGGTACGCCACCGGGCATCTGTAAGATGCTTAAAACGCTGTCCCACCCATCAATAGAGTTGCTTGATTTTACGGGAACGCCAATCACAGGCAGTGGAGAAAGCGAAGCCACCATGCCTGGAAGATGTGCCGCACCACCAGCGCCAGCAATGATAACTGAAATTCCGCGTGTATGTGCATTTTTTCCGTAATCGAATAATTTATCGGGAGTACGATGTGCGGATACGATATCTACCTCAGTTTCAATATCAAATCCTTTTAAAATATCAATAGCTTCCTGCATAACGGGCAGGTCGCTGGTGCTTCCCATGATGATTCCTACTTTGCTCATAGTTTCTTGCTTATTACTTGAATCGTATTTTTTACTTCTTCGGCTATTTTACGTGCTTTAGATAGGTCTTTATTGACAATGGTCACGTGTCCCATTTTTCGGAAGGGTCGTGTTTCCTTTTTACCATAAATATGAGGTGTGACGCCTTCCATTTTCATGATGTTCTCTATGTTTTGATAATGGACTTCGCCAGTATGTCCTTCTGCACCTACCAAATTTACCATAATTCCGCCAACTTTGCTGTCGGTTTTTCCTAAAGGAAGGTTTAAAATGGTACGAAGATGTTGCTCAAATTGGTTAGTAAAACTTGCTTCAATACTATAATGGCCACTATTGTGAGGTCGTGGAGCGACTTCGTTTACTAGAATTTCATCATCCTCTGTCTGAAACATTTCAACTGCCAATAAGCCCACATGTTCAAAGGCATTGGAAACTTTTTCGGCTACAGCTCGTGCTTTTTTTGCTACGCCTTCATCAATTCTGGCAGGGCATATCACATATTCCACTTGATTCGCTTCGGGGTGGAATTCCATTTCTACTACTGGATAAGTAGTTACTTCACCCGAAGGATTTCGAGCGACAATTACCGCTAATTCATTTTTAAAAGGAATTAATTTTTCAGCAATACAGGCTCCATTTGAAAGCGGGATGATGTCTTCAGCATCACGAATAATAGAAACACCTTTTCCGTCATAACCACCCGTACAGCTTTTCCAAACAAAAGGAAAGTGCAGCTCTTTACGCACAACCGCTTCATTTAATTCATTTTTGTCTTTAAAAACCCTAAATGGAGACGTTGGGATTTGATGTGTTTTATAGAATTGCTTCTGAATTCCTTTATCCTGAATATTTCGCAGTGTTTTTGAGGAAGGGTAAACTTTTTTTCCTTCGGCTTCTAATTTTTCGAGGGCATCCACATTCACTCCTTCAATTTCAAATGTGAGTACATCTACCTTTTTTCCGAAGTTATACACCGTTTCAAAATCCATTAAATCTCCCTGTTGAAAGACATCGCAAGCAATGCGGCAAGGTGCTTCGGCACTAGGATCCAGTACATGGGTTTTAATATCGAATTTACGGGTTTCGTAGAGCAGCATTTTTCCTAATTGGCCGCCGCCTAAAATTCCGAGGGTGAAATCAGAAGAAAAATAATTTACCATGCCACAAAGGTACAATCTTCTTTGAATTGGGTATCTTTGCACCCGCATTATGTGGAATTTTTTTAAATTATTATTTAGTAAGAATAGAAAGCAGATGAAAAACATCGTTTTATTTGGCCCTCCTGGGGCAGGAAAAGGTACTCAAGCCGAATTTTTAAAGGAAAAATATCAATTAGTTCACATTTCTACGGGAGATGTGTTTCGATATAACATTAAAAACAACACTGAATTAGGTGCTTTGGCAAAATCCTATATGGATAAAGGGCATTTGGTGCCAGATGAAGTAACCATCAATATGCTAGAAGCTGAAGTGGAAAAAAATTCGAAAGCCAATGGGTTTATTTTTGATGGTTTCCCAAGAACGGAAGCACAAGCTGAAGCTTTAGCGGCGTTAATGGAGAAAAAGAATAGCCAAATAAACGCCATGGTTGCGTTGGAAGTAGATGATGAAGTATTGGTTGGACGTCTTTTGGAACGAGGAAAAGTTAGTGGTCGTGCAGACGATGCAAACGAAGAAGTGATACGCGAACGCATTGCGGAATACTACCGAAAAACAGATATTTTGAAAGGCTATTACCAAAAACAAGACAAGTATTTTGGAGTAGATGGTGTTGGGAGCATTAAGGAAATTACAGAACGATTAAGCAAAGTAATAGATAGATTATAAATTAAAAGAATTCCCCCTTTGAAGGGGGATAAAGGGGGATGTTATGACCGAAGGAAATTTTGTTGACTATGTAAAACTCCATGTGTCTTCTGGAAAAGGGGGGCAAGGGAGCAGACACCTTAGAAGGGAAAAATACATCCCTAAAGGAGGCCCTGATGGGGGTGATGGTGGTCGTGGAGGACATATAATAATCAAAGCAAACAAGAACCTTTGGACCTTATACCATTTAAAATTTAAACGACACTTTTCTGCCGAGGGCGGTGGTGCAGGAGGAAAACAAACTAGCACAGGTGCCGATGGTGCCGATGTGTATATTGAAGTACCCTTAGGAACTGTTATTAAAAATACCGATACAGGAGAAACCTATAAAGAACTTACCGAAGACAACGAAGAATTAATTGTGGCTCAAGGCGGAAAAGGGGGAATGGGGAATGCACATTTTAAGACGTCTACCAATCAAACTCCACGCTATGCACAGCCTGGATTAGAGGGAGAAGAGCATAATATTACACTAGAAATGAAAGTGTTGGCAGATGTGGGATTGGTTGGTTTTCCTAATGCAGGGAAATCTACCTTGCTTTCTGTTATTACAGCAGCCAAGCCCAAAATAGCCGATTACGAATTCACCACCCTAAAACCCAATTTAGGGATTGTTACCCACCGCGATTACCAAACCTTTGTGATGGCAGATATTCCTGGTATTATTGAAGGTGCTGCCGAAGGGAAAGGATTAGGGCACTACTTTTTACGTCACATAGAGCGTAATTCTACATTACTGTTTTTAATTCCAGCAGATGCCAAAGATATTCGTGAGCAATATGATATTCTTTTGGACGAATTACGGCGATACAACCCAGAGCTTTTAGATAAAGAAAGACTTGTGGCTATTTCAAAAAGTGATATGCTGGATGAGGAGTTAAAAGCTGAAATGAAGCAAGAGTTGGATAAAGAATTTAAAGGTATTCCGTATTTGTTTATTTCTTCGGTGGCTCAAAAAGGGTTAACAGAACTGAAAGATACCCTTTGGGAGATGTTAAATGTTAAAAGTGAATAACCCTTACTTTTAAGCAATTCTTTATAAATCATTTTTTAGTATCTTAGGATTTCTAACTCACTGCTATGAGAGGATTTCCGTTTTTCATCACTTTTTTACTTGCTTTCAATTTCAGTTATGGACAATGTGGAAGTAGTTTTATTGTTCTTAGTTCACAAGAGGATGTAAATTCTTTTTCAGTTAATTATCCTGATTGTACAAATCCTCATTATTTATATATAAGTGGATCAGATATTGTTGATTTAAATCCATTGAGTCAATTAGAACAAATTAAAATTGATTTAAGGATTGAGTCTAATCCACTTTTGGAAAGTTTAACTGGGCTTGAAAATATTTCATTAGGAAACAATAACACAAGAGGTATTCTTTATATAAGGAACAACCCTAGCCTCATTTCACTTGATGGACTCCTAGGAATTTCCTGTATTTCAAACGTAGGGATGGATGATATAAAAATAGAAAATAACGCATCTCTTATTTCAATTTCAGCTTTATCATCCATTAACGTTATTGTGTATTTTGTAGAGATTAATAATAACCAAATTCTAACTTCTATAAATGCGATTCAGGATTTTTCTGAAATTAAAAGTTTAATAGTGAAGAACAATAGCCAATTAGAGACACTTCCTAATATACCTTTTGATGAATATATGTACAATGTCGAAATTATTGGGAACCCACAATTGCAAAGTTTAATAGGGCTAGAAGCTATAACAAAAATTACTCAAAGAATTTATATAAATAACAACGACTTATTGGCTAATATAGATCCTTTAAGTGGAGTCTTAGATGGGAATACAGTAGTTGAAGGTAGTTCACTCCTTATTGAGATTAATGACAATGAATTGTTAACAGATATTTCTGGAATTGCAAATATTAACCCTTTGGAAATTGAGTCATTATCAATTATTGATAATCCAAATTTATCTACTTGTAATGTTATAAGTGTTTGCAACCATATACAAAATAATGGTACAGCTCAAATTTCAAATAATACTGTAGGGTGTAATTCAGTAGAAGAAGTATTTGTTAAATGTAGTACTACTTTTAATGCAGTAGTAGGTAATGTTCAATTTGATAATAACCAAGACGGATGTGATGAAACAGATTTTAAAGCTCCAAATCGATTAATAGATGTTTCAAATAGCACTGAAACAAGACAAACACTCACTAATGAAGATGGACGTTACCGCCTTTTTGTTCCTTGGCTAGGCGCTGTTAATGTTTCAGTTAATGAAGAAGCACTCACTGAGAATTTTTCTTCTGATCCTTCAGGAGTTGTAATAAACTTCGATGATTTTGGAAGTTATTCTGAAAATGATTTTTGTATTTCGGCAACACAAGTTTTTAATGATTTAAACACTGTCTTATTTCCCCTTGACAATGCAAGACCTGGCTTTGATACAGAATACAATTTAAGTTTCGCAAATGCTGGAACTACAGTCTTAAATGGGCAGATTACTTTAAAATTTAATAGTGAGCGACAAAGTTTTTTAAATGCAATACCTGAAGAAGAAGGAATAGAAGGTAATTTTATTACTTTCCAATTTCAAGATTTACTACCCTTTGAAGAAAGGTCAATTTTAATTGTATTTAATACACTTCCACCACCTATAAATGAATCTGACGATATACTTATTTTTACAGCTGAGGTAAAGCCTTTAGATAATGATTTTACGCCAGAGGACAATACATATATACTAGAACAAATTATAATAAACTCCCAAGACCCAAATGATAAACTAGTAGCACAAGGGACTACAATTGAGCCACAAGAAGTTGGGCTATATTTAGAATATGTTATTCGATTTCAAAATGTAGGTACAGCTAGTGCTATAAATGTTAGAGTGGAAGATGAATTAAGTGCTAATTTGCAAAAAAATACCCTCAAAATAATTTCGTCAAGTCATCCCTTTTCACTGGAAATAGAAAATCAAAACAAATTAATTTTTAGCTTTAATAATATAGACCTGCCTCCGGAAATGAGCGACCCTGAAGGAAGCAATGGATTTGTTGCATTTAAAATAAAATCTAATAATAATCTTGAAATTGGAGACAAAATTGTAAATACGGCATCAATTTATTTTGATTTTAACGCTCCTATTATAACTAATACAGTTGTTACAGAAATAGCAATACCTCCAAGTGATGAAGTAAGCTTTAGTGGAGTTATAAATCTACACCCTGTCCCCATAAAAGATTTTTTACAAATTTCTTCTAGCAATGGAATAACTTATTTAAGGTGTGAAATTTTTGGAACTTCTGAACGAAAAGTTTTGGAGACTTCAAAAAAAACTATTGATTTTTCAAGTCTAGCTGCTGGGGTGTATTTTGTAAAAGTATTTACAAATAAAGGAAATTTTACTAAAAAAGTTATTAAACAATAAACTTTTTAGACTCATCATAATATAAAGTTTATCTCTTCATTTATATAATTAACAGCACGTTACACAATTTCAATAGTTTTATTTTCTATCTTGTAGCAAAACTAACTGCTATGAAAACAAAACTATTTTTAATTGCTTCAATTTTAATGATATTTAATTGTTTGGGACAATGCCCTACCACAAATATTTTAATTGAAACTCAAGAAGATATTGATAATTTCGCTTCAGATTATCCAGATTGTTCAATTCTTACTAAGGAACTTCGTATAAATGGGGTAACAAGCCCAATTACCAACTTAAATGGGTTATCTGGTATTACTAATGCCGAAGAAATTTTTATTCATAATACTGAGATTTCGGATTTTACAGGATTACATAATCTAGAAACTATTGCACATCTTTCCATTTGGGGAAATCATACTATTCAAAACTTAGAAGGATTATCTGCAATACAGTCTCTAGCATTTCTAGAATTATTTATAAACAATGCAATTACAGATGTATCAGGAATGCCCAATCTTAGTTTTATAGAAAACCTTAGCATATTTTATAATAACAATTTAAGCGATTTATCTGCTTTTAATTTTATTACAACCCTTACAGACTTAAACATTGGAGGAGGGAATGAATTAACATCCCTTATGGGTTTAGAAAATTTACAAACCATAGATGGAGACTTAGTGCTTTCAAATTTACAGTTGGAAGATTTTAGTGAATTAAATGGTTTAGAGGACATCAATGGCTCACTGTATATTCTTAATAATTCCAATGTCCAAGATATATCTATCTTTAATGAGATTAATATTTTGCAAGATTTATATATTTTAGGTTGTCCAAATTTATCAGATCTTACTGGACTTGAAAACATCCAAATTGTTGGTGGCACATTACGGATTGGATTAATGGATCAATTAACAGATTTGTCTATATTTTCTAATTTACTCTATGCAGGTAATTTGGATATTTACCAAAACAATAATTTGCAATCATTAACTGGACTTGAATCTCTTCAAGAAATCGATCAAACACTTCATTTACTTAATAATTCTGCGTTAGTAAATATTGAAGCTCTTAATGGTGTCTCTACAAGCGAGATAGCTGAAGTAGTGATGAGCTACAATACTAGTCTTTCGGTTTGTACAACCGATTTTATGTGTACTGTGGTAAATGATGGTTCCATCACCAAATTTATAAATGATAATGCAGTTGGATGTAGTTCTGTGGAAGAAATTCAAAAAGAATGTCTTTTAGGAAGTGATGATTTTACCATTTCAAACACTGTTTTATTATTGCCAAACCCTGTTTCAAATATGCTTCAGGTTCATTTGACAAATAATATTGAGCTACAAAGTGTTTTGGTATATTCTATGTCAGGGCAAAAGCTTTTTGAAAGTAATCAAAAAATAGTCGATTTTTCAAGTCTTGCTTCTGGAGTATACTTTGTTGACGTACTAACAAACCGCGGAATGGTAAGCGAGAAAGTTGTTAAAAATTAGTCAAAGGGAAAACCAACCAGCTTATATTTCAGTATATTTAAAAAAATGCTGAAAATGAAGTATTCATTTATCTTATTGATTGCTTTTCTATATTCTTGCGGAAGTACGGTTGCCGTAGATTATGAAAAGCAAACAAATTTTACCCAGTTCGAAACCTATAATTTCTATCCAACTATTGATTCTGGGCTAAACGATCTAGACGATAGGCGAATTATGTTGACCATTGATAGTGTAATGGCTCAAAAAGGATTTCAAAAGGCTGAAAATCCGCAATTACTTATTAATTTTTTTGTAAAAGAATTACTTACAAACTCTCGTAATACCTTAGGAATAGGCATTGGTAGCGGAGGGGGTAATGTAGGTATAGGAGTAAGTGGTGGAATACCTATTGGCGGAAAAGAAATTGAGCAACAGTTTACGTTAGACTTAATCGACGCTAATAATGATGCGCTGATTTGGCAAGGAATATTGAATGGGCGATATAAAGAAAAATCAACTCCGCTTCAAAAGGAGAAATATTATAGTGCAATACTTCAAAAAATTCTAAAAAAGTATCCTCCAGCCATAAAATAACCTACTCAATTAAAAGTTTACTATTTTTGAAAACCAAATCTTAACTATGAAAAAACTCATTGTTTTACTTTTTATTCCTTTCGGAATTATTGCTCAAACCACCTTTGAACAAGCCGAAACATTCTTTAAAAAGGAACAATTTAGCAAAGCAAAGCCCTTATTCCAGAACTATTTAATTAGCAACCCAAATCATTTAAAAACTATTGAATATTTGGGTGATATTGCTGGGTATGCTAAGGATTGGGATACCGCAATGGAGTATTATGAAGTGCTTTTGGAAAGTGATGAGAATAATGCTAATTATCATTTTAAGTATGGTGGGGCAATGGGTATGAAGGCACTAGAAATAAGCCGAATAAGAGCACTGGGATATGTAGGTGACATTAGAGAACATTTTGAAACAGCTGCAAAGTTAGATCCAAATCATATTGAAGTCCGTTGGGCATTGGTTGAATACTACATTCAATTGCCTGGCATTATTGGTGGGAGTGAACGAAAAGCTATTAAGTATGCTAACGAATTGGGTAAAATATCACCTGTCGATGGTTTTTTGGCCAATGGCTATATTGCTGAGTACTCCAATAGACCAGAAGATGCCGAAAAATTTTATAAAGAGGCTATTAAAGTAGGAGGATCACCTCATACTTATGAAAAGCTCACTAATCTTTATGAAAACAACAAACAACCCAAAGAAGCCATCGAAACGGCTTCAAAGTCGTTAAAGATTCATCAGCGTAATCAGTTAAACTATCAAATTGGAAAAATTGCCGCACAGTATAATCTGGATGCAGAATTAGGGATTAATTGTCTTCAGGCATACATTAAAAATCATTCAGCAAAAGATGGTGTTCCAAAAGATTGGGCGTATTACCGCTTGGCTCAAATTTATAAAAACTTAGGTCAAAAAAATACTGCAATGCAATGGATAGATAAGGCATTATCTACGCGTCCAGATTTTGAAGAAGCCCAAAAAGAAAAGCAGTTAATTCTAGCCTTATAACCTAAGATTTCCGCCTTTGAAGAGGGTTAGGGGGATGTTTTTTCTATCTTTACATTTCTATTTCAGAATATATTTATGAATGTACATTTTATTGCCATCGGTGGTAGTGCCATGCATAACCTGGCTTTGGCTTTACACAATAAAGGATATCAAGTTACGGG
The DNA here is from genome assembly GCA_034670265.1 of Flavobacteriaceae bacterium. Lineage (GTDB taxonomy): Bacteria > Bacteroidota > Bacteroidia > Flavobacteriales > Flavobacteriaceae > Halomarinibacterium. The sequence goes on from JAXMNU010000006.1 coordinate 123,040, forward strand.
TAGTGATGACGAAATTTTTGAACCTTCAAAAGGGCGATTGAACGCTAAAGGGTTGCTACCAAATGAATTTGGTTGGTTTCCCGAAAAAATAACTTCAGATTTAGATGCTGTTATCTTGGGGATGCACGCCAAAGCAGATAATCCAGAATTACTAAAGGCAAAAGAATTAGGCATTACCATTTATAGTTATCCTGAATTTTTATACGAACAGTCCAAAGAAAAAACCCGCGTGGTTATTGGAGGTTCTCACGGAAAAACGACTATCACTTCAATGATTTTACACGTAATGCATTATCATAATAAGGAAGTGGATTATATGGTGGGTGCCCAATTAGAAGGATTTGATACGATGGTGCATCTCACCCAAGAAAACGATTTTATGGTGCTTGAAGGAGATGAATATCTGTCCTCACCCATTGATAGACGCCCTAAATTTCACTTGTACAAACCTAATATTGCTTTACTTAGCGGAATTGCTTGGGACCATATTAATGTGTTCCCAACCTTTGAAAATTATGTGGAACAGTTCTCTATTTTTCTGAATGAAATAACTGAAGGTGGCGCCATTATTTACAACGAAGAAGACCCGGAAGTAAAAAAAGTAGTGGAGTCCTCGTCAAATACCATTAAAAGATATCCCTACAAAACTCCCAATTATGAAGTTGTAGATGGAGAGACTTTGTTAGAAACTCCCGAAGGCCCTATGCCTATTGAAATCTTTGGAAAACATAATTTGAATAATCTTGAAGGGGCTCGATGGATTTGCCAACTTATGGGTGTGGATGCCGAAGATTTTTATGAAGCTATTGCCAGTTTTAAAGGAGCTAGCAAACGATTGGAATTAATTGCGGAAACTCCCGATAGTATTGCCTACAAAGACTTTGCACACTCACCTAGTAAAGTAAAAGCCACCACAGAAGCTTTAAAAAATCAGTTTCCCGATAGAAAATTAATCGCTTGTTTAGAATTACACACCTATAGCAGTTTAAATCCTGAATTTTTATCAGAATATCAAGGAGCACTGGATGCGGCAGATGAAGCGGTTGTGTTTTATAGTCCGCATGCGGTAATGATAAAAGGTTTGGAAGAAATAAAGCATACACAAATTGTAGATGCCTTTCAGCGTGAAGATTTAATGGTGTTTACCAATCCAGCCGATTTCAAAACATTTTTGTTCACCAAAACTTTTGAAGATACTTCCCTTCTTTTAATGAGTAGCGGAAACTATGGAGGATTGGATTTTGATGAGGTTAAAGGGTTGCTTTAATTATCTTCATAGATTCCCTCAATAAACCCTTTATCACTTGGTTTTGAGTTTTTAATCAATTCGGCTTTTGCTAATTCGTAATCCGTAGGGATTTTATCTTGCGAGAGCTTAAATTTCCCTTCCCAGTTGGTAATTTCAACGTCAAAAGCTTGAATATAAGGTAAAAGACGATTCATTCGTGGATCCTCTTTATGTAATTCAAATTTTTGAGTAGTTCCTTCTAGAAAGTGAGTCATATCCATCATCGTTTGTTTCACAGCTTCAGCCTCGTGGATTAACGTAATGTTTCCAGTGATATGAACGTAGATATAATTCCAAGTGGGGAGTTGTTCCGTACTATACACCGAAGGAGAAATATAGGTGTCTGGGCCTCTAAATATAACGGTGACTTCGGCACCATCCACCAAAGTTTCAATTTGCGGATTTTGTTTATCGATATGTGCGACTAATCTTCCCAAAGCATCATTATAAATAATTGGGATATGAGTAACAAAGGGTTGCCCGTCTTTTACTGAAACAAGCATTCCAAAAGGATACTGCTTGATAACAGCAATCATTTTTTGAATATCGTTAGACTGATGGTGCGGTGGAGGATACATAATTATACACCAAATTGGCGTAAGTGGTGGTCTAAATGTTTATACTGCATTTGTCCATATTGTTGTTTTGTAAAATGCCCAAATCCAGGATGATCTGGCCAATCATCACGATCACGTTGGGCATTAAATTCATCAAGTAATGCTTCTAGTTTCTGTTTTTCGGCAGAAAAATCTCTTGGCTCGGTTTCTTTTAAAAACCTTGCAGTGGGCAAATTTTTACGCCAAAGTTTATCGTTATACAATGATTTTTTAAAAAATACTTTTGCCAACCAATTGGGTTTCATTCCGTAGTCATTTTTACCTAACATAATATTGAAAGGCCCTTGGCAATGATGAAGCATTTGCCCAACGCTCATCTTTCCCCAGTTTCGTTCGGAAGTTTCATTTAGCTTATTTATTCGAGTTCGAATTTCGTTATAAGCAGATTCGTCAAAAAGAGATTTCATTATTATTGCTATTACAGTTTTTCAGTTTAAAGATACATTATTATCTTTATTGAAAAGAAACATTGTGGGGAGCAATACAACATCTTTTTCCATTAAAAGTTGGAATGAGGACGACCGTCCGCGTGAAAAATTACTGCTAAAAGGGAGAGCCGCTTTAAGCGATGCAGAGCTTGTTGCCATTTTAATTGGTTCTGGAAGTCGTGAAGAAAGCGCTGTGAGTTTAAGTCAGCGAATTTTAGCTTCGGTGGACAATAATTTAAGCGAGCTTGGAAAACTTTCTATTCAGGATTTAATGCAATTTAAAGGGATTGGAGAAGCTAAGGCTATTTCCATAGCTTCGGCTTTAGAGTTGGGGCGAAGAAGAAGGGGAGAGGAGGCACTTCAGAAAAGAAAAATAACATCGAGCGCTTCAGTTTTTGAACTCATGCAACCCATTATTGGAGAATTGGCTCACGAAGAGTTTTGGATTGTGTATTTAAACAATTCAAATAAAGTATTACAAACATCACAACTTAGCAAAGGCGGAATAACAGGTACGGTTGTGGATATTAGGTTGGCATTTAAAAATGCCATACAATTAGGAGCCGTTGCAGTAATCTTAGCACATAATCATCCTTCGGGAACCTTAAAGCCCAGTCAGGCAGATATTCAGCTAACCAAAAAATTAAAAACAGCAGGGGAGAGCCTTGATATTAAAGTTTTGGACCATCTTATTGTAACCGAAAAAGCGTATTTTAGCTTTGCCGACGAACAAATGCTGTAGTCCCGTATGCTTCTTATTTACACTCAAAAAGTTACTCCCCGTATAGATTATAGCTTTAAGCATATTTGTACTAGAATTTTAAAGATTCCTGTTGACTTTACGACTACTATTGAAGCATTTATCGCCTATCAAGGTCCTAAGATTTCCTACGGAAAACAACCTTTAGGTAATGAAGTTTTTATCTATGCCCATGGATTATTAAATCAACAAGGATTTGAGGATGTCGAAATTTCTGTTCGCCCTTGGAACAATACGGTTGGCTTTTTTCCATCGATTGAAAAGAGTTCTTTACCCTTTGATATTTTTGCCGCAGCGTTTTATTTGTTGAGCAGATACGAAGAATATTTACCCCACGTAAAAGACGAATTAGGAAGATTTCCTGCTACAGAAAGTTTAGCATTTAAAGAAGGCTTTTTGAAACAACCTGTAGTGGATGTATGGGCGTATGAGTTTAAAGAAATTCTTATGGAAGCTTTCCCAGAAATGGAATTCCCTAAAAAACAGTTGTCAATTCATAATGTCATAGAAGCCAAACGCCCTTTCGAGTTTTTACAACGAGGCGTTTTACGAAACATATTAGGCTTTGGAGGCGATCTTTGGAAACTTAAATTGGGTAGATTCTTTCTTAGAATACGTGTTTTATTAGGTTTAAGAAAAGATCCTTACGATACGTTTTCGTGGATGTTAAATAACGCACGTTATAGTGCTTCAAAACTTACTGTATTCTTTTTATTGGGAGAAGCTTTTTCCTATCGGGAAGATTTTAATACCAAAAGACAAACGTTTAAGAGCTTGGTAAAATATGTAGCAGATTATTGCGAAGTGGGGCTTATGTTTTCGTTTTACTCGGTAGAGGAATATGAAAAATTAAAACAAGAGCGATTTCAGTTGGAAGAAATTACTCATCGAACGCTTCAAAGTTCTACCAATGATAGGCAATTGATTAATTTGCCATTAGTGTACAGAAATTTGGTAGAACTAGAAGTAAAAAACGACTTTACCATGTTCTATTACAACGAAATTGGATTTAGAGCTGGAACCTGCACACCCTTCTTGTTTTATGATTTGGATTACGAAATTAAAACCCCGCTTGTGTTACAACCTGTAATTGGTAAATCTTTGGCACTTACCTTAGGAAAAGAAAAAGATACCGAAGGCACCATTATGCAAGTTTATAATTGGGTAAAACAAGTGGATGGTACATTTTTGTTTTTCTTTTCTAACAGAGACTTTGAACAACGTCGTGAAAACAAAACGTGGCGTTATTTATTTTCAGAAAAACTGAACCCTCATGCGTGACCGTATTAAACATATTTTTTTCGATTTAGACCACACCCTTTGGGATTTCGATAAAAACTCCAAAATGGCTTTTGAGCAATTGTTTCAAATTCATGCGATCTCAGTTAATTTGGATGAGTTTATGAAAATTTACGAACCCATTAATTTTCAATATTGGAAACGATATCGCGAAGAGCGGGTTACAAAACAAGAGCTTCGAAGAGGTCGTTTTTTTGAAGCTTTTCAGCCTTTCGGAATACATTATAACGATTCAGATTTGGATGTTTTGGCCACGACCTACATAGATGAATTACCTAAAAACAATCATCTTTTTGAAGGCGTCACAGATGTTTTGCAATATCTTTCAGAAAAATATATCCTGCATATTATAACCAATGGTTTTGAGGAAGTACAGCACTTAAAACTTAAAAATAGTGGTATTTCTCCCTTTTTTAAAACCGTAACCACATCTGAAGAGGTAGGGTTAAAGAAGCCTAATCCTGTTATATTTGAGAAAGCACTCGAAAAGGCAGTAACATTTCCTAAAGTGAGCTTAATGGTTGGCGATACTTTTGAAGCGGATATTTTAGGAGCCGAAGCTGTAGGAATGGAAACTTTATTTTACAACTATAGAAAAGAGATAATTCCATCGCATTATAGAGTGATTGACAGCATTTTGGAAATCAAAAAACATCTATAACTATACTATTTGCGTACATAACTACGTTAACCTTTAAAACCCCCAACATGAAAAAGAACCTGCAATTCCCAGTTTTGGGTGTGCTTATTACTTTGCTATTTTTTTCCTGTGTAAAAGACACCGATTTTAATCAAGCGCAGGATGTTACAATTACGCCCATAGTAGAATTAGATTTAATTTATTTCAATTTAGTGGCAGACGATTTTTTTGATGACGTAACAAGCACGCCGCGGTTAACCGTAAGAGATACAACCGATATTCGTTTTTTGGATGATACAGATACTCAAGAAAGCTTACTGAAAGCCGATTTTCTTTTCATATTTAATAATAGCATTCCAAGAAGTTTTCAAGCCGATTTTCAGTTTTTAGATTCTTTAAATGCTGAAAAATACTTCACTTCTACTTTTGTTGAAATGGGAACTCCCTCAAATCCTGTAATTACAGAATTTACTGAAACCGTTGAAGGAGAAGAAATACTACAACTTACACAATCTGATAAAGTAGTGGTTTCTGTCACTATCCCGTCGTCCAATGCCGAGCTGCAAGGGGAATTAAACCTCAAGTCCAAGACCACGTATTATCTAGAGATTAAGGAGAGAGACTAATACTATGAGAGTTACACTAGTTTTTTTCTTAGCCTTTGGGCTCACGATGGGTTTTGCCCAAAACAAGCAAGTACTTTATGGATTTGATGAAGTTCCACAAAGTTTATTGTTAAATCCTGGAACCACAGTACCTCAAAAAAAGCACTTTGGGATTCCTTTTTTCTCACAGTTTCATATTAATGGAGGCTCGTCTGGAGTAAGTGTGTATGATATTTTTGGAGATACTGGAGAAGACATTAATGCAAAGATTGAACGTAAAATCTTTGAAATGAAAAACACCGACTTTTTCACTGCCACACAACAGTTGGAACTTATTAGCTTTGGGTGGCGCTCTAAGAAAGGCATTTATTTTTCTGGAGGAATTTATGAAGAATTCGATTTTATAAGTTATTTCCCAAGAGATTTGGCTATTCTAGCTTGGGAGGGAAATGCTAACTATTTGGATTATCCCTTCGATTTAGGTGAAATAAGCACCACGGGAGATTTATTAACTGTGTATCATTTTGGTGCTAATAAAGCCATTACCAACAAACTTACTGTAGGTGCAAGAGCAAAAGTGTATTCGAGTATCATGAGCTTTAGAAGCACCAACAATCGCGGTACTTTTGTGACTCGCTTGGCTGAAGCTGATGCTCCTAATATTTATGAGCATATTGTTAATGACGCTAATGTGATGGTAGAAACTTCTGGAATAGCCTCGTTAGATGATAATTTTTCTGGAGGTGAATTGGTGAAAAGAGGGCTATTAGGAGGAAACCTAGGTGTTGGCTTAGACTTGGGAGCCACTTATGCGATAAATAGTCATTGGACTGCAAGCGCAAGTATTTTAGATGTAGGTGTTATTTTCCACTCAAAAGATATTGAAAGCTATAGAGCAAGTGGTGATTATGTTTTAAACGGAATTGAATTAATTTTCCCACCATTGAGTGAAGGCGAAGAAACCTTTCCGTATTATGATGATTTAGAAGATGAAATAGAACGAGAAATACCTATCGATACACTTTATGATAAATATTCACAGCTAAGACCCTTGAAAGTAAATGCTAGTTTAAAGTACAGTTTTGGTAAGATTACTGGAGGTGGTGATGTATGCGATTGTTTAAATAAGGGTGGTGGAATTGATCGCGAACAAGCCATTGGGGTGCAGTATTATAGTATTATGCGTCCCAAAGGGCCCCAAATGGCGGGAACACTTTTTTATTACCGAAAGCTTTTCAGTTTTCTTTCAGCCAAAGCGACATATACAGTAGATTCTTATTCATATTCAAATATTGGAGCAGGTATTGTGGGGGATTTCGGAAAATTTAATTTTTACATAGCTGCAGATAATATGCTTCAATATGGGAACCTTGCAAAATCAAAAAGTTTATCTTTGCAATTAGGTTTCAATATTAAAATTTATGATCAATGAATAAACTTATAATTGCACTCGTATTTTCTTTAGCTTTTGTGTTTAGTGGCTATTCACAAAAAGAAAAATTAAGTAATTACAGTTTTATTGTTGTTCCTAAGAAATTTGATTTCCAATTTGCCGATGATCAATACCAGCTTAATTCACTTTTAAAGTTTCTTTTTAATAAACATGGTTTTCACGCATACTTTGATGATGAGTTGCCAGACGTAAGACGTTGTGATGGTTTACGTGCCGAAGTAAAAGGAGATCTCAACTTTGTATGGACGAGAGTCATTATTTATATTAAAGATTGTGAAGGAAACGTTATCTATACAAGTGAAGAGGGTAAAAGTAAACTAAAAGAGTATAGTAAAACCTATAATCAAGCTATTAGGAGAGCTTTCGAGAGTATTGAAGTTTTGTTTGTACAGCAAAAAGAAGTAAGAGTTTTAAATGATTATAAAGATTATGAAGAGTCTTCTGAAACTGAAGAGGAAAAGAAAGTAGAAGTAGTTATAAAAAAGGATGACCCACTGCATCTCCCTATTTCAAAATATTCAAACTACACAAAAGGAGGGGAGTCTTTTTTGTTGCGAAAAACAAACGAAGGCTTTATCCTCTATGAAGAAACCGTAGAAGCTAGTGATGGACTAAAATATAGCGGGAAAATATTTGTTGTTGAAGGTGTTGTGTTTTTTGAAGATGAAAAAGAACAACGATATATTGCCAATTTTGATACTTCGGGAAATTTAACTGTAGAAAAAGGCGGTGATAAAATAACCTATTCTAAAAGTAACTAAAAATTGTATTTATCTTTCCAAAGTTGCTTTAAATAATTTTTTAAAGAACTCTCTCTTGCATTACTTCCTGGTTGATATAAAGTAGTTCCTTTTATTTCCTCAGGTAAAAACTCATGTGGAACAAAATTTCCTTCAAAATCATGGGCATATTCATAATTTTCTCCGTAGCCCAACTCTTTCATAAGCTTTGTAGGGGCATTTCTAATAGACAACGGCACAGATAGGTCTCCGGTTTGCTTAACGAGCTGCTGGGCGTCTTTAATGGCTTTATAGGTCGCGTTACTCTTAGGAGACGTAGCCAAATATACCGTACATTCACTTAAAATAATGCGCGCTTCAGGATAACCTATAGTATTAACCGCTTGAAAAGTAGCATTTGCAAGTACTAAGGCTGTTGGGTTGGCTAATCCAATATCTTCCGAGGCAGAAATAAGCAATCGCCTTGCAATAAATTTTACATCTTCGCCACCTTCTATCATTCTAGCCAACCAGTACACGGCGGCATTTGGGTCACTTCCACGAATAGATTTAATAAATGCCGATATAATATCGTAATGTTGTTCCCCCGTTTTATCATACAGTACAGTATTCTTTTGTACTTTCTGAAGTACCATCTCATTAGTAATCGTAACGCTTTCCTCTTTTTCTGAAAGAACAATGAGCTCGAGTATGTTTAATAGTTTTCTAGCATCACCTCCAGATAGTCTAATGATAGCTTCAGTTTCTTTGAGTTTTATTTTCTTTTTCTGAAGCAACTCATCTTTTTTAATAGCTCTTTTTAACAAATCTTCTAAATCTGTCTTACTGAATGCCTTTAAGACATACACCTGACAACGCGATAATAATGCAGGAATAACTTCAAAACTTGGATTTTCGGTAGTAGCGCCAATTAAAGTAATCCATCCTTTTTCTACTGCCCCTAAAAGCGAATCTTGTTGCGATTTACTAAAACGGTGAATTTCATCAATAAAAAGAATTGGGTTTTTGGTGGTAAAGAGTCCCTCCCCTTTTTTAGCCTTAGCTATAACATCTCTTACGGCTGCTACGCCACTATCAATAGCACTTAAAGTGTAAAAAGGCCGTTCAGATTCTTCGGCAATAATAGTTGCCAACGTTGTTTTTCCAGTGCCAGGAGGTCCCCAAAAAATCATAGAAGAAATCATTCCAGATTTAAGTTGAGGTAAAAGCGCACCATTTATGCCTACTAAGTGTTGTTGACTTAGATAGTCTTTTAATGTTTTTGGGCGGATTCGTTCAGCAAGTGGGGTGTTCATACGGTAAATTTACAATTTTAAAAAGGTGTGTTTACTGTCAAAATAGCATAAATTTATAGTTGGGATTATTTTTTGCTATGAATGAGTTTATGAATTCAGAAAAACAACTTCAGTTTACCTTCGATGTGTTATTATACCCAGTAATTTTTGTTTTAGCCATCTGGATCGTTTTTTGGTTAGAAATAAGTTACGGGTTGCGTTTTGCAAAGTGGGGCGTGTTTCCAATGAAAATTGAAGGATTAAAAGGAATTTTGTTCTCTCCATTTATTCATAGTAGCTTAAAACATTTATTTAATAACTCGATACCTCTCTTTGTACTTAGTATTTCACTCTTTTATTTTTATAGGAACATACGATGGAAAGTTCTTTTGTGGGGCATGTTACTTACAGGATTACTAACATGGCTTATTGGAAGACCTGCATGGCATATTGGTGCTAGTGGAATTATTTATATGTTGGCAGCCTTTCTTTTTTTTAAAGGAATATTCTCTAAGCAATACCAGTTAACAGCTTTGGCGCTAATGGTTGTTTTTCTCTACGGAAGTTTGCTGTGGTATCTCTTTCCTATTGATCCCGAAATATCTTGGGAAGGACACTTATCCGGTTTTATAGTGGGTGTTGTTTTATCTCTTATCTTTCGGAAAAACCCTATCGAAGAAAAAAAATACGAATGGGAGAAAGAGGATTATAACCCAGAGGACGATCCTTTTTTAAGACAGTTTGATGAAAACGGTAATTTCATTGAGACAATTCCAGAGGAAACTGAAAATCTACCAGAACAAACTGAAATGAATCAAGAGATAAAAATTATTTATAAATTTAAAAGAAGAAAAAAAGAAGGGGAGTAGGCTTAACTTCTTTGTCTAATTACTTCATATAAAAACGCACCACAAGCAACCGAAACATTTAATGAGTTTATTTCGCCCAACATAGGCAAAGCAGCTTGCTCGTCTAATAGGTTAAAAAGAGACTTTGTAATTCCTTTTCCTTCAGAACCTAATACAATTGCTGTTGGAGCTTTAAAATCTACCTCGTATAAACTTTTTGAAGCTTTTTCTGTAGCTCCAATAACGTTTATACCAGAGCCTTTTAAATAAAAGATGGCGTCTTTAATATGATCTACCTTACAAATAGGTACTTTAAAAATAGCGCCAGCAGATGTCTTAACAGTATCTCCACTCACGGGAGCACCACCTTTTTTTTGAATAATGATTGCATCTACTCCTGTACATTCTGCAGTTCTTATAATGGCTCCAAAATTTCTAACATCACTTATTTGATCTAAAACAAGAAATAGGGGAGCTTTATTTTTTGAAATTGTCTCCTCAACAAGGTTTTCAAAGTTGCTGAATCCAATAGGCGAAATAATGGCTACAATACCTTGATGATTTGCGCGAGTAAGTTGGTCAAGCTTTTCAATTGGCACATAATTAATTGAAACACCATTAGGTTGCGAAAGAGAAATTATTTCTTCAATTTTAGGGTTTTCAATCCCTTTTTGAATAAATAATTTGTCGATGAACTTAGAAGATTTAATTGCTTCTAAAACAGGATAAATACCAAATATAATTGTGTCTTTGTTCATTTTATATATTAAAAAAAGAGGCTGTCTTGTAAGACAGCCTCTTAAAAATAGTAAAGTAATATAATTACTTAATAACTTTTACAGTACCTTCAGTACCATTGATGTTTACATTTACAAAGTAAGCACCACTTGCCATTCTTGACATATCGATAGTAGAAGATAAAGCATCAACCTGAGCATTGTAAACTTGCTGTCCTAAAACATTGTAGATTACAACAGAGTTAATTCTCTCTTTAGCTTGGATGTTTAATTTATCACTTACTGGGTTTGGATATGCAGAAAATCCTTTTGCTGCGAAATCGCTTACAGATGAAGCATTAGGGTCAACAAATGAATCCTGATAAGTAAAAGCATCAACATAGTATTGGTTGTTAGTAGAAATACTATAGAAATCTACTCCACCTAAACTTTGAGTATCAGAATAGTCCCAAGCAGTTCCATCCCAGCTAGCAAATGGATGACCCATTTCTACAAATGGTGTACCACCATTAATGTACATGTGGAAAGTTGAACTTCCAGCACCACTAGTGAAGTCAAAGTTTGTAGTTACACGGAACCACTCACCTTCTGGGTAAGAGAAAGTTCTGTGTACTGAAGTATCACCAGTTGAAAAGTCGATATATCCATTTCCTGGATCTCCACTAGCTTCATTAAAGAAAATGTTACCAACAGGGAAAGTTCCTGAACCAATTGGCACAGTACCTTGGAAATTCATATATGCTTCTTTACCAGGTACAACATACATCCAGAAATCTAATCCCCATTCTCCGAAGATTTTGTTACCTAAATCTAATACAGCATCCATGGCGTTATCATCAGATACATAACCTGATTGAGAACCATCATAAGCTTGATCAGCACTAGATAAAATAGCACATGTTCCACCACAACCCCAATCTGTCCACCAATCTTGATAAATAGGTTGACCTGGAGTATAGCTTTCCATATCGTCTGTAAACTGTGCATTAACACTAGTAAATGCAAGTGCTAATAAAGCAACTAAGAAATAATTTTTTTTCATAATAATAAATTTAAAGTTTAATAATTTCAAATATACAAATTTTTAAATAATAAAATTCTTTTTAACAAAAAAAAGAAAAAATTTAGTAGAGTTTAAGGCAGATGTTAACATCTGCCTTAAACTTTAATACTATTATATAGGTAAGAAAATAATTTTATATAAGAATGATGCACCAAAATAAGGACCTCCAGAGACGCTTGCTCCTAGGTTAGTATTTGTAAAAACTGTACCATCACTCATTTCAAGTTCTAACCTCATAGAGATAAAAGAAGGAACTGTTAAAACTGCATCTGCTGGAAAAACATCCAAAATAGCTTGTGTTGGTGTTTCTGCAGAAATTCTTGGTAAACCATTAGATCCAATTGTGAATTCTGCCGCAGCATTTGTAGCAAAAAGAACTTCTCCTATATCATTTCCAGAACCATCTACTATAGGAACTAGTAAATCTTGATCCTGAAATATGGCCATATACGTTCTTACTTCTTTAAAATCTGGAACAAAAGTACCATTACCTTGTTGTACCTCTAAAGTATAGTTTAATACATTATTAGTTTCGTTAGTAAGTGACACTAATTCTGGCGGAGCAACAACAGTTCTTATCACTGCACCACTTTCTGTATCCACATTATCTAACACTTGATCTATAACTGCTTCAGAGTCTGAACAAGAAACTACAGTTCCAACTAGAAGAGTTATCATTAATAATTTAAATATGTTTTTCATAATTATCTTTTTTTAATTAGTTAGCAGATGGGAATCCAGGTGAAGATGGGTTAGTATCCCAAAATACTTGAACATCTACATTTGGCTTTTGTGTAATATTACTATTAACGTTTGCCTCATTTGATGGGTAAAAGAATGATCTAACAAATGGACCTGGGTTTGGATCGATATTAAACTGAATTAATTTAGGATATCCAGTTCTTCTGTAAAGATTGTAAGCACCAATTCCACTACCAAAATTAGCAATAAATTGTTGCGTAGCTAAAATCTCCCATTTAGCATCAGCGTTTCCACTATTAAAACTACTAACAACACCAGAAATAAAACTACTAACTTCACCAGAAGTAGGCTCGAAAGATGAGTCTGCACTTGGATCTAATGAGATAAAACTTTGAGTTTTAGCAATACTCTTTGTTAAGGCTGAGTTTAACGCTGAAGCTGCTCCACCTGTATTGTTTGAAGCTAATGCAGCTTCTGCTCTCATAAAGTCTGTGTAAGATGCTAACATAATTGGTAAAATACCAGCACCACCACCACCATCTCCAACTACTACAGGAGATAATTCGTCACCATCAAATTTACCTCCAGCAGGATATACACCATTTACAGTTCTTCTTAAACCATCTGGTGGTATTCCTTCATTGTTTCCGTGATCACGACCCCAGTATCCATTATCAACAGAACAATATGTCATGGATGCTGTATAATGATTTGGTCTAGGTGCACCAGAACATGTTAATCGAACTGTATCCGGTCCACATGGAACGCCATCTGCACCTGTAGAATTTGGTGTACAAACAAATTGTCTATAGAAATAATATCTAATTCTTGGGTCATTTGAATCATTCATAGTTTCCATTAACCAGTTAGATTCATATGTACCCGCTCCACTAGTAGTGTAATCTGCACTATACGATGGATGTCTTGTGTCTGGATTAGTTTCGTTAGCTCCATATTGGAATTGGAAATCATCTGCTGAATTTACTATTGCAGAACCAGAAACAGAATTAAAACTAGCTAAATCACCTGTATTTAAGTAAGCAAGCATTTTTACACTATTTGCTAGTCTTCTCCACTTAGTGAAGTCATTATTATAGAAAAAATCATTTTCTAAGTTATTACCTTCAGAACTTAAAAGTGCCATACCTTCATCAAGCATTGCAAGAGCACCTTCATATACTGAGGCTCCTGGATCTGCAATTGGAGCAGGGAACTCAGTTGGATTAGTAGCTTGACTAAAAGGAACATCTCCAAAATTGTCTACAAGTGTAATTAATGTATAAGCTTTTAAGATTTTCATTACTCCTAAATGCTTATTAGAGCCTGATGCTATAGCAAGAGGTTCTGCTGCAGCCATGTCGGAAAACATACCTTGGTAAGCTAGCGCCCATTCACCGTCTAAAACAGCTGGCTCAAAATTATCTTTATAGTTTCTTCCAAACATGTAGTTCACTCGAACTACTTGTGCATCATTATTTCCTATTTGACGCATAAAGCTTGCGAAATTTAGTTGGATTTCGTTCAAGAATCTATCTAAATTAGCCTTATCTAACGTTACGTCATTTGGGTCATCTAGTAAATCTAACTCTGTAGTCTCACAAGAAGTAAATGCAAGACCTAGAAGTAGAAAAACAAATATTGATATTTTTTGTATTTTTTTCATCTCTTAATTTTTTTATTTATTAGAATGTAGCATTTACAGTGAAACCATATCTTTTGCTACTTGGTCCTGTTAAGAATTCAAATCCTTGACCGTTACCAGCACCTAAACCGGTAGTGTTTGGATCAAAGTTTATACCGTCAGGAGTGTTATAAGCATCATACCATAAGTTAAATCCACTTACTTTAAATGTAACACTTCCAAAAGGAGTCCTGTCTAAGAATTTAGTTGGTAATGAATAACCAAGAGTAACTTCTTGTAGACGAATCACAGATGCGTCATAAACATTTAACTCATCGGCAGCACTCGCAAATCCATTATCAAAATAAAATTGCGAATTGTTTATTTGAACTTGGTTAGGATTTCCATCAGGACCTACACCATCAAGAATATAAGTACCAAGACGATCTTCAGTATCTGTAGTTAATCCACGTCCAAGAAGTGTTGCAATGTAAGTAGAGTAGATATCACCACCAGAAACGTGATTTACAGCTACGTTAAGCGATAATCCTTTCCAAGACATTGTACTTATATAGTTCATTATAAAGTCTGGGTTTGCATCACCAATTTTTGGAACTAAACCATCTTCTGTAACACTTTCAGCTATATAGTTACCTGCGGCATCAACTAAAAGATTTCCGTTTTCATCTCTAGCTACTCTTGCGCCGTATAAGGCTCCTAGAGGATCACCTACAGTTGCAAAGTTTCCTAAGTTAGTGAATCCAGCATAGACAACTTGATCTGTATCTTGACCTAAATCAACTACTTCGCTTTCAAAAGATGTATAGTTTACATTTACTTTCCAATCGAATCCGCCTGTGTTGCTCTTAAATATGTTAAGACCAAGGTCAGCTTCAAAACCAAAAGATTCGATTTTACCAATGTTATTATCGATAAAAGTTGCACCTGTACTAGCAGGTATTGGTTGGTCTTGTACAATTAAGTCGTTCGTTGTTCTTGTAAAGTATGAGAAATCGAAAGTAAGTCTGTTAAATAATTTACCTTCTGCTCCAAATTCTAATTCTTCAAATAATTCTGGCTTAATGGCTGGGTTACCAATACTACTATCTGTTGTATTAGAAGTAATTAATTGACCATCTGTTTGCCAAGCTTGCGTATTAAGGTTTACCAAAGTTACTGTTGGATAACCTGTAGAGAAGTTAGCAGATGTACCGTAACCAGCTCTTAACTTTAAGAAGTTAAGTCCTTTATCAGATTGGATTCCTTTAAATGCACTTGTTGGTACAAAAGAGATACTAGCTGATGGGTAGAACAAGGAGTTGTTGATAGAGTTAGATACCCAGTCATTTCTTCCAGACAAGTTAAGGAAAACAAAGTTACTATAGTCTAAAAGAACCTGTCCAAATACACCAATAATGTTTCTTTTCTGACGGAATTCTAATTGATTTTGCTCAACAAACCCTGAATGATCAAAGAATCCAAAAACTTGCTGATCGGTACTTCTTATACCATATCTATTGTAATCTACACTTTTCGATGTTGCTCCAAGTGAGAAACCAAGGTTTACGTTATCATTAAAGAAACTAAAGTTGTTACCAGAAAGTACAATCCTGTGATCGTAAATAGTGTTTGAAGTATTTACAGTTTCGTAGAAACCTCTCTGTACATTAACATCATCATTTACACCACCTTTGTTTTGTCTGTTTACACTATCTTCAGAATAGGTGTCAACACTTCCTTGATAAAGGATGTTAAAATTATCAGTAATATTATAATCAATCGCAGCAAAACCATTTACACGGTTTACTAATTGAGAGAATCTAGCATTGTTAATAGTCCATAATGGGTGTTGGATAGCATTATCATCACGATAATAGATGCTACTTCCATCAGGTAATTGATACGGTAGTTCGAAGAAATCAATACTTCTAGGAGTATAGAATAAATCTCCAAAAATAGATGATCCTGCATAAGGCGTACTACTACCAAAACTAGTTGAAACTGGAGGAGTCTTTAAGTCTGTCTTAGTATAAGTCATAGACCCTCTAATGTTCACTTTGTTAGTTAATTTAGCATCCCCAGAGATTGTTAAGTTATTTCTTTTAACATTGTTTCCTGGTGTAAAACCATCCTCATCTAAGTGACTAAAGATAGTACCATAACCAAATTTTCCACTTTCGCTACGTCCACGAGCACTAACAGAAAGGTTTTGCGCAAGTCCTTTTCGGAAAAAGTCATTAACGCTATTTCTTGGTTTCCAGTCATATCTCTGACCAGCGTATTGTGCTTGAAAATCTGGATAATTAGTAGCTAAATAAGCTGAAGATGAATATGGGTGTTCAACAGTACCATCAGCATCAAAAGCAGCGTCAGCACCCCAGCCTCCTAAACCATCTTTATAGAATCCTGGACCCCAGTTACTGTAGAACCAACCAAATGCTTGATCAAATCCACCACCATAAGTATCTTGATAATCTGGAAGAATAGAAACCTCATTTACAAATACAGACGAAGAAACTTCAATTTCTTGTTTTGCATTTTGTTGACTTGAACTTCCAGCTTTCGTAGTAATAAGAATTACACCATTTCTACCTTCAGTACCATATAAGGTTGTTGCAGCTAATCCTTTTAGAATATCTACACGCTCAATGTTGTTCGGGTCAATATCAAAAGAACGACTAGATCCCATGTTACCATCGGTAAAGGCACCTGCTTCGTTAGTATCGTTACTAATTGGCACACCATCTATTACATAAAGCGCATTGTTGTCGCCAGAGAAAGATGTCATACCTCTAATAATTACTTTGTTTGCAGAACCAGAAAGACCATTCTGGGTAGTAATATTAATACCCGCAGCTTTTCCACTCAAAACACGTGTTAAGTCAGTTTGAGGACTTTCCTTTATTGACTCCTGTTGAATTGAAGAAACTGAATAACCTAAGGCTTTCTTTTCTTTCTTTACTGCAAAACCAGTCACTACAACCTCATTTAGTACAGAGGCATCAGGCTCCATGGCAAAAGATATGCTAGAGGTTGCTGCACCAATTGCTTTTTCTTGAGTTTTGTAGCTTAAATAACTGTACACTAAAGTTTGCCCAACACTTGCAGTAATGGAGTAATTACCATCAAAGTCTGTTTGGGTACCATTAGATGTCCCTTTTACAATAACATTAACCCCAGGGAGCGGTAAACTGCTTTCGTCAGTTATAGTTCCTGAGATTGTTTTTTCTTGTGCGAACGTGAGTTGCACTACAAACGCTAGCAATAGCGTTAAAATTCCACTAAACTTTGTTCTCATTTTATAATTTATTTGAATTAGCCAACGCCAAAAATCACAATAAAAAGTTAAATACACAACTTTTTAAACTTAAATTTTCTTTTTTTTAAAGAGAATGTTAGCCTTGTGTTACCTTAATATAAACCAAATTCTAATAATTAGCACAAAAAAATACATGTATATAAAAATAAAAAAAACCATATGGAATTCCATATGGTTTTTTATTCTCCGAATACCTGTTAATGATAGTTAACTAGTTATTTGATTTTAGAAATATTCTAGCGTTATCTCCAGAAACTACACTTGATGTTGACTCAAACTTTAATACAAGTGGCTCGAAATCCTCAGGTAATGAAACGTTTGAAATTGACAAAATTAGTTGACCTAATCGTTCATTTGCAGGAATAACTACTGGATTTTCAAAAGAATAGTTGTCTGATGAAATCGTTGTTTCTGGATCTATAATAATTTGAAAAGTACGATCTGAACTAGAAACATCTGTAACAAAATAAGTGATAGGTAAGTTTATAGTGTTAGAAACACCAATTTCTGGTTCGACACCTAGCGTGAAACCAATAAGAGGAGAGCCTCCGGATTCATAATCGTCATAGGTCTCCCTACAAGATGTTGCAAGTACCATTGCGACAAATAGAGTGAGTAATATATATGATTTTTTCATTGTTTTGATTTTTAAAAATTAGTAACCTGGGTTTTGTACCAAATTTGGATTAGCGTCCAATGATTCCTGGGCTAGAGGTAACTGAAATTTATTATCCCCAGCAGGAATATTTTGCACATCAGATGGTGTTCCTGTTCCGTCTGCAAGATCTCCAGCGCCACCTCTTTGTAAAGGTAATCCCCATCTTTTAAGGTCAAAAAATCTTTGATATTCGAACGCAAATTCTAGTCTTCTTTCAAGCATTATAGCACTTAACAAAGCACTTCCTGATTCACCACTAGGGGGAGTTAGGTATCTTTTAGTCCTTACTTGATCTAAAGCTTGTCTAGCAGCTGTTTCATTTCCTAATCTAAAATATGCTTCAGCTTTATTAAGCATGGCTTCTTCGGCTCTTAAAATTTTATAATCTACTGTTCCAGGTTGACCACCTGGTCTAGCAAATAGTTTTTTAATTCCATTGAAGTTTACAGTTTGACCACTGTTGACAACAGAGCCATCAAAAATATAAGCATCTCTTCTAATATCATTACCTATGTCATATAAGCTATTTAATTGGAAAGAAGCTACATATTCTGGAATAAGAGTTGTAACACCACCTTGGCTCCAGGTAACACCAATATTGATTCCTAAAACAGGTTGCTCATTTGGGACATAAAATATAACACCTTCTTTATTTGTGTCTTCCCAAATTCCAACTACATCATCTCTTGATGCTAAGGGAGTTGATACAGCATTTGCTGCATCTACAGCATTTTGCCATTGGCCCATATATAGGTACACTCGAGATAATAAAAGATTTACAGCATCTTTACCCATTCTACCTTCAGGGTTAGTTGTATTAATCTTAGATCTCGCGTCTAGTAAATCATCCAAAATAAAACCATAGGTTTCTTGAACGGTTAATCTAGCGGGTTCAATATTTGGGTCTGCTTCAAAAAGGTAAGCAACTCCTAAACTTGAGTTAGCATCTCCTGATTGAGTTGGTATTTTTCCAAAGAAAGAAACCAAATTAAGATGTGCTAATGCTCTAAGTGCTTTTGCCTCAGCAATGATATTATTTTTACTTTCTCCTTCAAAACTATCTACGTAAAACAAAACCTGATTAGCTCTATAAATTAATGAATAGGCATTTTGATATGTTCCACGTAGTGTACTGTTAGGTGAGTTTTGAAAGTTGTGAGCAGCTCTTTGAGTAAATCTACCATATTGAGATAAAGTAGCATTGTCTGACATTACATCTGGAGTGCTCAACATATTTCCTCCATAGAGTCCTCCTGCTATTAATTGCAAATAGACTCCACGTATTCCATTTTCAAAATCTGCTGCTGTTTTAAAAGCATTTTCTGTTGCAAACTCGTCAAACGGTAACTGTTCTAAATCTTGTTCGCAAGAGCTTAGAAACCCTGCGATAAAGAGTACGATTGTTAATTTATATATAGTGTTTTTCATAATTATTTTTTTTAGAAACTTACATCAACTCCTATTTGAACTGATTTTGTGTTAGGATAACTATATAAAGTAGCTTCACCAGGAGCAACACTACTTGCAAAATCAATAGTCTCTCCAGATGAGATACCTACTTCTGGGTCTCCAAAGAATTTTGAGAAGGTTAATAAGTTTTGGCCTTGAACATAAATTCTTAAACTTTCAAATGGTACTCTATCTGTAAATCTACTTGGTAAATCGTAAGAAAGAGTAATATTTCTCATACGGATATAATCTCCTTTTTCTAAGAATCTATCAGAATTTACTGCTAATAACTCTTCTTGTGAAATTAATGGACTAGGATATACATTTGTATCTCCTGGATTTTTCCAATAATTAAAGGCATCGATTGCTTGGTTGTCTGCAATGTTTACTCCATCAGAGATAAGGTTTGATTTAACAAAGTTGTTAATCCAGTTCCCAGCTTTAAATACAAAATCTGCACGTAAACCAAAGCCTTTATATCTCATGTTCGTGAAAAAACCTCCTTCACGGTCTGCAATGGTTGACTTGCCTTGTAGCACTCTGTTTTCATCTTCATCTTCAGGAAGGTCGAGTCCACGGTATGTATTACCATCTGCGCCATAATATAGAGGAGCTCCTGTTGCAGGATCAACCCCAGCGTAGCGTACTAAAAAATGTTCGTTAATTTTAGCGCCTTCTCTAAATAGGATATTAAATGCATTACCAGGAGTAACATCTTCGCCATCAGGTAACTCTAAAATTTCGTTTTCTAAGAAAACAATATTCCCTCCAAGAGTCCAAGTAAAGTTATCATTTCTAAAAACTTCACCTTGTAATGAAAGTTCAAAACCTTTATTTTCAATCTTACCTAAGTTACCAAAAATAAATGCAACTCCAGATTCGTCTGCTTTAGGAATTTGGAAAAGTAAGTCTTCGGTTGTTCTTATAAAGTAATCTGCAACTCCTCGAACTCTTCTGTTGAATAAATTAAACTCTATTCCCGCATTTTGAGTAGTAGTAGTTTCCCATTTCAATTCTGGGTTTTCGAAATTTGATGGACTAGTTGCAGAACCACCTGGATAACTATCAAATGCAACATTTCCTAAGGCAGCATATCTGCTAATACCTTCTCTATTACCAGTGGTTCCATAAGACACCCTTAGTTTAAGATCATTTATAGCATCAACATTAAAAAAGTTTTCTTTGGCAATGTTCCATCCTAAACTTCCACTGTAAAAAAGACCAAATCTATTATCCGCACCAAAATTTGATGAACCATCATATCGTGCAGATGCCGAAGCTAAATATCTTTCATCATAATCATAATCTGCAAAAGCTCCATAAGAGACAAGTGTTAAAATGTTTTTAGTAGTTTCACCAAGTGTTACTTGAGAAGCATTTATTTGAGTGCTTAATTCTGCAGATGCAAATCCAATACTTCTTACCCGATATCCATTGTTTTCATTATGGTTAAATTCGAATAAACCTACTAAATCTAAGTTGTGTTTATTTTTATTTAATCTATAATTAAGCCTATTACTTACAGTCATATCAAATCTATATGTACCTGTATCTAATTTATTTCCTGGATTATTAGGGTCACCAATAATTGCATCAAGAATACCACCTGGTTTAGAATAGCTTTCGGTGCGTCTATTAATTCCATTAGCAGCAAATCCAAAAGTGTAGCTTACATTTTTAAATAAACTAACTTCAGCATTAACACTTCCTAATAAATTGTTTTGAATTGCTATAGCTGGTTCAGATAAGACAGCTCCTCTCACATTAAATGTAGTGTGAGTTGGATTATACACTGGATTACCATTTTCATCTAAAACAATATTACCGTCCTCGTCCAATACAAATTCTGTCTCATAAGGATTGTAATCGTACATCGCTCTAAAAGGGTTTTGTACGTTATTTCTATCTCTTGGTTCATCACTCGTAGATCTTGAATAACCTACATTTACACTTAATGAAAGCCATTCCTTAGGGTCGAAGTTTAAGTTAAGCCTTGAGCTTATTCTTTCAAAACCATCTAAGTCATCAATAATACCGGTGTTTCTATCATGACCTACAGAAAAATAGTAATCCATTTTTTCTGCTCCTCCAGAGATAGATACATTATTATTTTGAATGATACCTTCTTTTAGAATTAAATCTTGCCAGTCAACTTCGTTATCTAACAAAAATTGTCTCTCTTCACTTCCAGGCAAAGTAGTAACACCCGGTGAACTACCAGCAGCAGAAACTCCTAATGCATAAAGCTCTGCTTCATATTGCATTTTTTGTTCTGCATCCATTACATCAAAATTTGGATTAATTCTTGAAGTAACACCAAAACGAGAGCTGAATTTTATTTTAGCATCCCCATTACGCTTACCAGATTTAGTAGTAATTACAACAACACCACTAGCTCCTCTCGAACCATAGCGAGCTGTTGTAGAAGCATCCTTTAAGATTGTAATGTTTTCAATGTCATCGTTTGGGATACTATTTAAGTCTTGTTCTCTAATAATGGCACCATCCACAACATAAAGTGGAGAAGATGCTCCTGCAGTAAGAGAACCAATACCTCTAATTCTAACAAATGCTCCTTGTCCAGGTTTCCCGTTTGCAGAAGTTACTTGCACCCCGGCTGCTTTACCTTGTAACAAATTATCGATACTTGTTACTGGACTAAGCTCTGCAATTTCTGAAGCTCCAATGGAGACTACTGCAGATGTTTGTACTGTCTGGCTTCTTCTAGAGTATCCAGTAATAACAACTTCTTCAAGTTGTGCTCCGGCAACCATTTGTACATTAATAGTATTTGCTGCGCCAACAGGTACTTCTTGGTTTTGGAAACCAACATAGGTAAATAGAAGTGTCTCGCCAACACCAACTGTAATGGAATAATTCCCATCAAAATCTGATTGAGTTCCATTCGTCGTGTTTTTAATAATGATGTTAGCCCCTGGAAGTGGTACTCCAAGGTCATCAGTCACGGTTCCTGTTACTACTTTGTCTTGTGCAAAAGTATTTTGCACAGCAAATAGAAAAAGGAACATCAATAAAAATTGTAGTTTTTGTTTCATATTTTTTGGAATTAGTAAAAAACAAAGGTCTTTATAAATTATTATAAAAACAATTTTTAATACACGTATTTATATAAAGGATAGGTAAATATTTATCTTTCTTTACTAGAACTTGGCAAGATAGATTATGTGAACTTTTGTATTTCCAAATTCAATATTTTGGTTTTTAGAGAGCCCATTGGCAATATTAAACTTAAAAAGCCCAGCCTTTGTGTTTATAGCAAAACCTAGCCCAAAGCCAAAGAGCTCTTCTTGAGTATTAATTATTTCATTTTCAAAATACGCGGCATCAATTATAGAATGAACATAGGTATTTCTATCTAGCAAATATCTATATTCTGTATTTAAAACTGAAAAGAGCGAAGCATCAATACTGTTTTCTCTAAATCCTCTTATGCTATTAATTCCACCAAACCTAAAAAGCTCATTGGTTAAGTAATTGGGGCTACTTAAAAAGCTCGTAGTGTTTTTAATGAAAAAAGAATTGTTTTCATTTAAATTAAATATATGTGAAAAAATACCCGTTAATCTTACTTGGTTAGCTTCATTTGGTGAAGAAATTCTTGTGCCAATTTCAGATTCTAAACCGATAAAAGTTTTTAATGGGAATAAGGGTTCATTCTGAAACTTTGAAAAGTGAGCACCGGCAAGAAAAAACTTAGAATTAAAATCTTCGACAAATGCCGAGGTATTAGCTTCATCAAGTAAATTATTAGATTCATAAGATTTATAGCCTACATAAAAATCAATTTTAGGTGAAGCTTGATAATAAAGTCTTGCTTGCTGGTGTGTCGTGGAAAAAGTACTATCTCTTTTAAATATTTCTAATTCCAAACTTACCCCAAAAGGGCTTTTAAACAAGTAGGGAAGTTTGGTGAAAACCCGCAAATTCTGTTGCTCCCGCCCATCGGCTTTATAATTAATAACCAACTGCTCACCGTAATTGAGATTGTTATTAAGTTCGAGATTTAAATACCCGTTAAATTCTAGTTTTTGAGTATCTTCATTTGTAGCAAAACCCAAAATACCATCAAAGAGGTTGTTGTTTGCTTTCTCAAAATATAAATAGACAATTGTGGAATCTTTTTTAAACAATGCTTCGGGAGGTTTTATAGAATTTACAAATCCTAAATTGTTTAAAGTGTTATTTTGTTCAATCACTTTTTTTTGATTAAACACCTTTCCTTTTTTTATGCCAGCATAGTATTTCAAAAAGGACTTAGGAAACTTCTCATACCCTTTTACTAAAATTCCGTCAATTTTTCTTTGACTTGTTGAGGTAAAATTAAGATTGGCTTTTAACGTAGTATTGTCTTTTTTTTCAATTTCGGAAAGCTGAATTCTTGAAAAAGGATCTCCTTTTTCAGCTTTTAATCTGCTTAGCTTTAAAAGGGCGATATCTACAAGCTCGATTCTAATTCTAAAAACGGAATTCTCAACATCATTACTAATCTTTTTTAATTCTGAAGGAGTAAAGTCCTTGTCTGAATAATGTATTTCAATTTCACGCCATCGATTGCCTAAATAATATTCGGCCAGAAAAACCGAATCGCTTTCTTTTTGAAGGTTTATTAGCCGTGAATCTATAAAGCCAGTTTTTTGAATCTTTTGAGAAAGGGAATCAACTTCAGATTTAAGGCTTACATAATCTTCAAATTTTTGTATAACATTTAAGGAGTCTAAAAAGGAAGATGAGAGTTCTTTTTCGGCTTCAATTTGTAGTGTAAGATTTTGAGCGGCAGCTTGCCCCAAAAATATTGTATATATATATAGGTATAAAATGAAATAAAAAAACTGCCTCAAAAGCTCGAAAGTTTATGTTGTAAATCTAACGTTAATGATAGGTTTTTCATATCTCCTAGGTAAATAAAAGTATTTCCATTAAAAATTAATAAAACTGTGTTGGAATAATGCATTTTTATTTCTACATTTGCGCCCCTTTAAAGGGATAATTATATCATTTAATTAAGTATAACAAGGATTTTATATGCCAACTATTTCACAATTAGTACGAAAAGGAAGAGCCAAAATAACCAAGAAGAGTAAATCGGCTGCCCTAGATTCGTGCCCGCAACGCCGCGGTGTGTGTACTCGTGTATATACTACCACTCCTAAGAAACCAAACTCTGCCATGCGTAAAGTAGCAAGGGTTAGGTTAACAAACGGAAAGGAAGTAAACGCGTACATCGGTGGCGAAGGACACAATCTTCAGGAGCACTCGATAGTATTGGTTAGAGGTGGAAGGGTTAAGGATTTGCCAGGGGTACGTTACCACATTGTAAGAGGAGCTTTGGATACCGCAGGGGTTCAAGGAAGATTACAACGTAGGTCTAAGTACGGTGCAAAACGCCCTAAAAAGTAATTCAAACAACTTTTAAAGAGAAGTAATGAGAAAAAGACAAGCGAAAAAAAGACCACTTTTACCAGATCCAAGGTTTAATGACCAATTGGTAACACGTTTTGTAAATAACTTAATGTGGGATGGAAAAAAGTCGACTGCTTTCAAAGTATTCTATGATGCTATTGATATTGTAGAATCAAAAAAACAAGACGAAGAAAAAACGGCTTTAGAGATTTGGAAAGATGCTCTTTCTAATGTAATGCCTCACGTAGAAGTACGTAGCCGAAGAGTTGGAGGGGCTACCTTTCAAATTCCAATGCAAATTAGACCGGATCGTAAGATTTCTACCGCAATGAAGTGGCTTATTAGCTATTCAAGAAAGCGTAATGAAAAGTCTATGCCGCAAAAATTAGCTGCCGAAATTCTAGCAGCTGCTAAAGAAGAAGGTGCTGCAGTTAAAAAACGTATGGATACCCATAAAATGGCTGAAGCAAACAAGGCATTCTCACACTTTAGATTCTAAAAAAAATGGCACAAAGAGATTTAAAATTTACAAGAAATATAGGGATTGCTGCGCATATTGATGCCGGTAAAACCACAACTACAGAACGTATTCTTTATTATACGGGTGTTAGTCATAAAATAGGAGAAGTTCACGATGGTGCCGCCACGATGGACTGGATGGAACAAGAGCAAGAAAGAGGTATTACTATTACTTCTGCTGCCACTACTTGTACCTGGAATTTCCCATTAAAAAATGGACAGCCTGTTGAAGATACTAAACCATACCACTTTAATATTATTGACACTCCTGGTCACGTTGACTTTACCGTAGAGGTAAATAGATCATTACGTGTATTGGATGGATTAGTATTCCTTTTTAGTGCAGTGGATGGTGTTGAGCCTCAATCTGAAACCAACTGGAGATTAGCAGATAATTACAAAGTTCCTCGTATGGGGTTTGTAAATAAAATGGATCGTCAAGGATCTAACTTCATGATGGTTTGTCAGCAAGTTAAGGATATGTTGGGGTCAAATGCTGTGCCAATTGTACTTCCTATTGGGGACGAAATAGACTTTAAAGGAGTTGTAGACTTAGTGAAAAACCGTGCTATTGTTTGGCACGAAGAATCCATGGGGGCTACATTCGACGTTATTGATATTCCTGAAGATTTAAAAGAAGAAGCTCGCTTATACCGCGGAAAATTAATTGAAGAGGTAGCGGCTTATGACGAAAATCTTTTAGAAAAATATATGGAAGATGAAGAATCTATTACCGAAGATGAAGTTCACGCTGCGTTGCGTGCTGCGGTAATGGACATGTCTATCATCCCAATGATTTGTGGTTCTGCATTCAAAAACAAAGGAGTTCAATTCCTTCTTGATGCAGTTTGCCGTTACTTACCTTCTCCAGTTGATAAGGAAGGTATAAAAGGTATAAACCCAGATACAGAAAAAGAAGAAATAAGAAGACCGGATGTTAAGGAGCCTTTCGCTGCTTTAGCATTTAAGATTGCAACAGATCCTTTTGTAGGGCGTTTAGCTTTCTTCCGTGCCTATTCAGGTCGTTTAGATGCAGGTTCTTATATCCTCAACAACCGTTCTGGAAATAAGGAGCGTATTTCACGTATTTATCAAATGCACGCTAACAAGCAAAATGCTATCGATTATATCGAGGCTGGAGATATTGGAGCTGCAGTTGGATTTAAGGATATTAAAACTGGAGATACACTTACTTCTGAAAAGCATCCAATTGTATTGGAAAGTATGAACTTCCCAGATCCAGTAATTGGTATCGCTGTGGAGCCTAAAACAAAGGCAGATGTAGATAAGTTAGGTATGGCTTTAGCAAAACTTGCTGAAGAAGACCCAACCTTTCAAGTACGTACCGATGAAGCTTCAGGACAAACTGTAATTTCTGGAATGGGCGAACTTCACTTAGATATTATTGTAGACCGTTTAAGACGCGAGTTTAAGGTTGAAGTAAATCAAGGGAAGCCTCAGGTTGAGTACAAAGAAGCCATTACGCGAAGTGCAGATCATAGAGAAGTTTATAAAAAGCAGTCAGGTGGTCGAGGTAAGTTTGCTGATATTGTATTTACAATTGGACCAGCAGATGATGATAAAGTAGAAGGCTTGCAATTTGTAAATGAAATTAAAGGAGGAAACATTCCTAAAGAATTTATTCCTTCTGTAGAAAAAGGTTTTAAACAAGCCATGCAGAATGGGCCGCTTGCAGGTTTTGAAGTGGATAGTATGAAAGTGACTTTAAAAGATGGGTCGTTCCACGCGGTGGATTCAGATCAATTATCTTTTGAGCTTGCAGCAAAACTAGGATTTAAAGCTTCTGCTAAAGCAGCTGGAGCCGTAATCTTAGAGCCTATTATGAAGTTGGAAGTATTGACCCCAGAAGAAAATATGGGTGATATCGTAGGAGATCTTAACCGTCGTCGTGGTCAAGTGAATAATATGAGTGATCGCGCCGGAGCTAAGGTTATAAAAGCTGAAGTGCCACTTTCTGAAATGTTTGGATATGTAACAACATTAAGAACATTATCATCAGGTCGTGCAACTTCAACAATGGAATTTTCACACTATGCCGAAACTCCTTCAAATATTTCTGAAGAAGTAATTTCAGCAGCAAGAGGAACCGCTAACGTATAATATTTCAGCAATGAGTCAAAAAATAAGAATTAAATTAAAATCTTACGATCATAATTTAGTGGACAAATCTGCTGAAAAAATCGTTAAGACAGTAAAAAGTACAGGTGCAGTAGTAACAGGACCCATCCCGTTACCAACGCATAAAAAAATCTTTACCGTGTTGCGTTCGCCTCACGTAAATAAGAAAAGTAGAGAGCAATTCCAATTAAGTTCGTACAAGCGATTATTGGATATCTACAGTTCTTCATCCAAAACCATCGATGCGCTCATGAAATTAGAGTTGCCAAGTGGAGTGGAAGTAGAGATCAAGGTGTAATTGCCGAGCACTTTAAAAAGTGTACATGTCCCTAGCTGCGAGCGAAGGAAAAACGGAAACAAAATAACATTCACAGGGCTGAATTTATTTTGGTCCTGTTTTAATTTTAAATAGAATAATTACTAACAAATAAATAATAACTATGTCTGGGTTAATTGGAAAAAAGATAGGGATGACCAGCATCTTTGACGACAAAGGGAAGAATATTCCTTGTACCGTTATAGAGTGCGGCCCCTGTGTTGTTACCCAAGTCAGAACCAAAGAGGTTGACGGGTATGAAGCTCTTCAGCTTGGTTTCGATGACAAAAAGACTGCCAATAAAGCTGCCGAAGGCCACGCGAAAAAAGCAGGAACCGTTGCAAAACGTAAAGTCGTTGAATTCCAAGATTTTAAAGAAGAGTACAAATTAGGTGATACTATCACCGTAGAGCATTTTATCGAAGGAGAATTCGTGGATATTGCGGGTATTTCTAAAGGTAAAGGATTTCAAGGAGTTGTTAAGCGTCATGGTTTCGGTGGTGTAGGTCAAGCTACTCACGGTCAACATAACCGTTTAAGAGCACCAGGTTCCATTGGAGCAGCATCGTATCCTGCAAGAGTATTTAAAGGAATGCGCATGGCTGGGCAAATGGGAAATGAAACAGTAAAAGTTGAAAACCTAAGAGTGTTAAAAGTAGTGACTGAAAAGAATCTACTTGTTGTTAAGGGATGCGTTCCTGGACACAAAAACGCTTATGTAACGATTACAAAGTAATGAAGGTAGCAGTTTTAGATAAAAACGGAAAAGATACGGGAAGAAAGGTAGACCTTTCTAAAGACGTATTCGGTATAGAGCCAAACAACCACGCAGTATATCTTGATGTAAAGCAATTTCTTGCCAATCAAAGACAAGGAACGCATAAAGCAAAAGAGCGTGCAGAGATTACAGGTTCAACCAGAAAGATAAAAAAGCAAAAAGGAACTGGTACTGCCCGTGCGGGAAGTATCAAATCTGGAATCTTTAAAGGTGGTGGTCGTATGTTTGGACCAAGACCTAGAAATTATTCATTCAAATTGAATAAAAATCTAAAGCGATTAGCGCGTCGTTCTGCCTTAACAATGAAGGCAAATGATAATGCTATCGTGGTACTAGAGGACTTTACAATAGACACTCCTAAGACCAAAGAATTTACTTCAGTTTTAAAGTCGTTAGGACTTGAAAACAAAAAGTCTTTGTTTGTGTTGGGAGACTCAAATAATAATGTATATTTGTCGTCTCGTAATTTGAAAGGAACTGAAGTTGTAACAAACTCAGAATTAAGTACTTACAAAATTATGAATGCAAATAGCCTCGTGTTATTTGAAGGTTCTTTGGAAGAAATTGAACAAAACTTAAGTAAATAGAAGCAAGATGAATATCTTAATTAAACCTATTATTACAGAAAAAGCTACAAAAGATGCGGAAGATAACAACCGTTTTACATTTGTAGTAAACCCTAAGGCGAACAAGATTGAAATCAAAAATGCAGTGGAAGCTGCATATGGAGTTTCTGTTACACAAGTTCGCACAATGAATGTCCGCCCAGACAGACGTGTTCGTTATACGAAAACGGGTGTCCAAACTGGTAAAACAACTGCTTATAAAAAAGCAGTAGTACAGGTGGCGGAAGGTGATACAATAGATTTTTACGCTAATATCTAATTTTTAGATTTAAAGAAAGACAACAATGTCAGTAAGAAAATTAAAGCCTATCACCCCGGGACAGCGTTTTAGAGTTGTAAATGGTTTTGACGCCATAACAACTGATAAGCCGGAGAAGAGTTTACTCGCTCCGAAAAAACGTTCTGGTGGTAGAAATAGTCAAGGAAAAATGACCATGCGCTACGTAGGTGGTGGTCATAAAAAACGTTATAGAATCATAGATTTTAAACGTGATAAGCACGGTATTCCCGCAACCGTAGCTTCAATAGAATACGATCCAAACCGTACCGCTTTTATAGCCTTGGTAAATTACCAAGATGGTGAAAAGCGTTATATCATTGCTCAAAATGGTCTTCAGGTAGGTCAAAATATTGTTTCAGGTGAGAGCGTAGCTCCAGAAATTGGAAACAGTATGGTTCTAGAAAATATACCATTAGGTACAATCATTTCTTGTATTGAACTTCATCCAGGTCAAGGTGCTGTTATGGCACGTAGTGCTGGTGCATTTGCTCAGTTAATGGCTCGTGATGGTAAGTATGCAACTGTGAAACTTCCTTCTGGTGAAACTAGAATGATTCTTTCAGCTTGTATGGCAACTATTGGAGCTGTTTCAAACAGTGATCATCAGTTAATGGTTTCTGGTAAAGCTGGTAGATCTAGATGGTTAGGTAGACGTCCGCGTACAAGACCAGTGGTTATGAACCCAGTAGATCACCCAATGGGAGGTGGAGAAGGAAAATCTTCAGGAGGACATCCTCGTTCTAGAAAGGGTATTCCAGCAAAAGGATACAGAACCCGTTCTAAAACTAAAGCAAGTAACAAATACATTATAGAACGTAGAAAGAAATAAGTTATGGCAAGATCATTAAAAAAAGGACCTTACGTTCACTACAAATTAGACCAAAAAGTTCAACAAAATGTTGAGTCTAACAAGAAAACCGTTATCAAAACCTGGTCACGTGCTTCTATGATTACTCCAGACTTTGTTGGACAAACCATCGCGGTGCATAACGGAAAGCAATTTGTTCCTGTGTATGTAACCGAAAACATGGTAGGACATAAATTAGGAGAATTTTCGCCAACAAGATCATTCCGTGGTCATGCAGGTGCTAAAAACAAAGGAAAAAAATAATAAGCCATGGGAGTTCGTAAAAGAGAAAGAGCAGAACAAATCAAGGAAGCGAAGAAGACACAGTATTTCGCTAAGTTGAATAATTGCCCTACTTCACCAAGAAAAATGCGTCTGATGGCAGACCTAATTCGTGGAGAAAAAGTAGATAAAGCGCTTAGTATTTTAAAATTTAGTCAAAAAGAATCCTCTCGTCGCTTAGAGAAGTTACTTCTTTCGGCAATTGCTAACTGGCAATCTAAGAATGAAGATGCTTCTGTCGAAGATGCAAATCTTTTTGTTAAAGAAATTCGTGTTGATGGAGGTACTATGTTAAAAAGACTTCGTACTGCTCCACAAGGACGCGCACACAGAATAAGAAAACGTTCCAACCATGTAACACTGGTTTTAGGAGCTAACGATAACACACAAAGCAAGTAATTAAATGGGACAGAAGACAAATCCAATCGGGAATCGCTTAGGTATCATTAGAGGATGGGAATCCAACTGGTACGGAGGCAACGACTACGGCGATAAATTAGCCGAAGACGACAAGATTAGAAAATATATCCATGCTCGTTTAAGCAAAGCTAGTGTGTCAAGGGTAATTATTGAGCGTACTCTTAAACTTGTAACCGTTACTATCACTACTGCTCGCCCTGGTATTATTATTGGGAAAGGTGGACAAGAGGTAGACAAGTTAAAAGAAGAGCTTAAGAATATTACAGGTAAAGATGTACAAATAAACATCCACGAGATTAAAAGACCTGAGCTAGATGCGTTTCTAGTTGCAGCCAGTATCGCAAGACAAATCGAGAATCGTATCTCTTATCGTCGTGCTATTAAAATGGCTATTGCAGCAACCATGCGTATGAATGCCGAAGGTATAAAAGTTCAAATCTCGGGTCGTTTGAATGGTGCAGAAATGGCACGTTCAGAAGGCTATAAGGAGGGACGTATTCCTTTATCAACCTTTAGAGCCGATATTGACTATGCTTTAGTAGAAGCACACACTACTTATGGTAGATTGGGTGTAAAAGTATGGATAATGAAAGGCGAAGTATATGGTAAAAGAGAGCTTTCACCATTAGTTGGAATGTCCAACAAGAAATCTGGAAAAGGAAATTCTGGTCGAGGTGGTAACAAATCACGTCGTAACAGAAAGTAATTTTTTAAAGAAAAGAAAAAATGTTACAACCTAAAAGAACAAAATACCGTAAAACCCAAAAAGGCCGTATGAAAGGTGTTGCTGGAAGAGGAAACCAGTTATCCTACGGAACCTTTGGTATCAAATCTTTAGATCAAAATTTCTTGACAGCACGTCAAATTGAAGCTGCTCGTATTGCTGCTACCCGTTATATGAAAAGAGAAGGGTCTCTCTGGATAATGATTTTTCCAGATAAGCCCATCACGAAGAAACCTCTAGAGGTACGTATGGGTAAAGGTAAAGGAGCTGTGGAATATTGGGTGGCTGTCGTTAAACCTGGAAGAGTATTGTTTGAAGTTTCTGGAGTTACTTTAGAAACTGCAAAAGAAGCATTACGATTGGCAGCTCAAAAGCTACCTGTAAAAACCAAGTTTATCATGTCTAGAGATTATCAAGCTTAATTTTTTGAATTTGTGAATATGAAACAATCAGAAATAAAAGAGGCATCAACAGTAGAGCTACAAGAGAAATTAGCCGAAATTACAAAAGCTAATACAGATCTTAAAATTGCTCACGCTATATCACCGTTGGAAAATCCAATTCAGTTAAAAACTCAAAGAAGAGTTATTGCTAGAATTGCGACAGAACTAACTAAAAGAGAAGTGCAATAATTGTACAGCTGAAAGATGGAAGAAACTAAAAGAAATTTAAGAAAAGAACGTATAGGGGTAGTAACTAGCAATAAAATGGAAAAATCCATTGTCGTTAGTGAAGTAAAAAAAGTAAAACACCCTATGTACGGAAAGTTCGTGTTAAAAACGAAAAAATACGTTGCACACGACGAGAAAAACGACTGTAACGAAGGCGATACTGTAAAGATCATGGAAACACGACCTTTAAGTAAAACCAAGTGCTGGCGATTAGTAGAAATAATTGAAAGAGCGAAGTAATCATGATACAACAAGAATCAAGACTTAAAGTAGCAGATAACACAGGAGCCAAAGAAGTACTTTGTATCCGTGTTCTGGGAGGTACCAAAAGAAGGTATGCTTCAATAGGAGACAAAATTGTTGTTACTGTAAAAGAAGCGACTCCTAATGGAAACATTAAAAAAGGAAGCGTTTCAACTGCAGTTGTGGTACGTACGGTAAAAGAAGTAAGAAGACCAGACGGTTCTTACATTCGTTTCGATGACAATGCATGTGTACTTCTTAACCCACAAGGTGAGATGAGAGGAACTCGTGTATTTGGACCTGTAGCACGTGAGCTTCGTGATAAGCAATTTATGAAAATAGTATCATTAGCACCAGAGGTGCTTTAATACGAAAACAAACGATGGGAAAGCTTAAAATAAAAACCGGAGATACTGTACTTGTTACTGCTGGAGACCACAAAGGTTCAGAAGGTAAAGTAATGCGTATCATTCGTGAAAAGAATAAAGCAATAGTTGAAGGAGTTAATCTGGTAAAGAAACATGAGAAGCCAAGTGCGGCGAGTCCTCAAGGTGGAATTTCCGAAAAAGAAGCTCCTATTCATATTTCTAATCTTTCATTAAAAGATCCTAAGTCTGGTGAAGCCACACGTGTTGGATATAAAATGGAAGACGATAAAAAAGTACGATTTGCTAAAAAATCGAATCAAGTATTATAGTTATGGCATATACACCAAGACTTAAAGAAGAATATAAGAGCAGAGTAATTAATGCTCTTACAGACGAATTTGGCTACAAAAATGTAATGCAAGTTCCAAAACTAGAGCGCATTGTTGTGTCTCAAGGAGTTGGGAGTGCTGTGGCTGATAAGAAGTTGATAGAAAATTCTGTAGAAGAATTAACTAAAATCACAGGGCAAAAAGCTGTTCCAACACTTTCCAAAAAGGACGTTGCTACATTTAAGCTGCGTAAGGGAATGCCTATTGGAACTAGAGTTACCCTTCGTGGTGAGAGAATGTATGAGTTTTTAGATAGACTTATTACATCTGCTTTACCTCGAGTACGTGATTTTGGAGGAATTAAAGCTACTGGCTTTGATGGTAGAGGTAACTACTCATTAGGTGTTACCGAGCAAATTATTTTTCCTGAAATCGATATCGATAAAGTGAAGAAAATTGAAGGAATGAATATTACATTCGTGACTTCTGCTCAAACAGACCAAGAAGCAAAATCATTATTAACCGAACTAGGTTTACCCTTTAAAAAGAACTAAGAGATGGCTAAAGAATCAATGAAAGCCCGCGAGGTAAAAAGAGCAAAAACGGTTGCAAAATATGCTGAAAAACGCAAAGCTTTAAAAGAAGCTGGTGATTATGAAGCATTACAAAAGCTGCCAAAAAATGCTTCTCCTATTCGTATGCACAATCGTTGCAAACTTACAGGAAGACCTAAAGGCTATATGAGAACTTTTGGGATTTCACGTGT
Organism: Flavobacteriaceae bacterium; assembly: GCA_034670265.1. Lineage (GTDB taxonomy): Bacteria > Bacteroidota > Bacteroidia > Flavobacteriales > Flavobacteriaceae > Halomarinibacterium. Next base: position 157,270 of record JAXMNU010000006.1, read on the forward strand.
TACGTTTCGTGAAATGGCCAATCAAGGACTTATTCCAGGAGTAAGAAAAGCTAGCTGGTAAAAAAAAGAGTTTAATGGGGTGAAGGTTTCAGGAGAATCTGGAAAACCACATCCACTAATTTATATAAATGAACACAGATCCAATTTCAGATTTTCTAACTAGAGTTAGAAATGCAGTAAAAGCTGGTCACCGCGTTGTCGAGGTGCCTGCTTCAAATTTAAAAAAGGAAATCACAAAGATTCTTTTTGAACAAGGATATATTTTAAGTTACAAATTTGAGGAAGGAAAAAATCCTCAAGGAACTATAAAAATAGCCTTAAAGTATGATAAGCTTACAAAAGACCCAGTTATCAAAAAGATTCAAAGAATAAGTAAACCAGGTTTGCGTAAGTATGCAGGTGCTGATGAAATGCCAAGAATTTTGAATGGTTTAGGTATTGCCGTTGTTTCAACTTCAGTAGGAGTAATGACAGGAAAGCAAGCCAAAGCTCAAAATGTAGGTGGTGAAGTATTGTGTTACGTTTACTAAAATAACCAAGAAATGTCAAGAATAGGTAATAACCCCGTAGCAATTCCAGATGGTGTAACTGTTGAAGTTAAAGACAGTACAATTACCGTTAAAGGAAAATTAGGCGAGTTAACCCAAGAGTTTGAAGCGGTTAGCGTAAAAGTTGAAGAAGGAAATGTTTTTGTAGAACGCCCTTCTGATGCAAAAGATCACAGAGCAAAACACGGTCTTTACAGATCGTTAGTTAATAACATGATTAAAGGTGTTTCCACTGGTTGGACTAAGCAACTTGAATTAGTAGGTGTGGGTTACCGTGCTTCTAACCAAGGTCAAAAATTGGATTTAGCAGTTGGGTTTTCACATAACATTGTGTTAGACATTGCTCCAGAGGTGAAAGTTGAAACAACCACCGAAAAAGGTAAGAATCCTATTGTAAAATTAACTTCTCACGATAAACAATTAGTAGGACAAGTTGCTGCTAAGATTAGAGCTTTCCGTAAGCCAGAGCCTTACAAAGGAAAAGGAATCAAGTTTGTTGGAGAACAATTAAGAAGAAAAGCAGGTAAATCTGCATAAGCATATAAGTTATGGCATTATCTAAACAAGAAAGAAGAGATAGAATTCGCTTCAGAATTAGAAAAACTGTATCAGGAACAGAACAACGTCCACGTTTGGCTGTATTCAGAAGCAATAAAGAAATTTATGCGCAACTTATTGATGATGTAAGTGGTAAGACAATTACAGCAGCTTCATCAAGAGATAAAGGTATCGATGTTTCAAAAGTAAACAAAAGCGAAGCTGCCAAATTGGTAGGAAAAGCAATTGCCGAAAAAGCTGTGAAAGCAGGTGTTGAAGCAATCACTTTTGATAGAGGAGGTTACCTATATCACGGAAGAGTAAAATCATTAGCAGAAGGAGCTCGTGAGGGCGGATTAAAATTTTAAGATATGTATCAAGATTATAAAAACGTAGAGATTGTAAAACCTGGAGGTCTTGAATTAAAAGATCGTTTGGTAGGAGTACAACGTGTTACTAAAGTTACCAAAGGAGGTAGAGCATTTGGATTTTCTGCTATTGTTGTTGTAGGTGATGAAAATGGTGTAGTAGGTCAAGGACTTGGAAAGTCTAAAGATGTTGCTAGCGCAATTGCAAAAGCCATCGAGGACGCTAAGAAAAACTTGGTACGTATTCCACTAAATAAAGCAACACTTCCTCACGAACAAAAAGGAAAATACGGTGGGGCAAGAGTAACATTATTACCTGCTGCGCCTGGTACAGGAGTTATTGCTGGTGGAGCCGTACGTGCTGTATTGGAAGCCGTTGGAGTACACGATGTATTATCTAAGTCTCAAGGATCATCAAACCCTCACAACGTTGTAAAAGCTACTTTTGATGCATTATTACAATTACGTAGTGCGGAAACTGTTGCTAAACAAAGAGGAATTTCATTAGAGAAATTGTTTAAAGGATAAAATACCAAAGACATGGCAAAAATTAAAATAACTAAAGTACGAAGCGATATTAATCGTACAGCTACCCAAAAAAGAACTTTAGCATCTTTAGGTCTTAGAAAAATGGGTCAGACAGTAGAGCATGATGATACGCCAACTATTCTTGGTATGGTAAAAAAAGTTAGTCACCTAGTTTCAGTTGAAACTAAATAAGATATACAGAAATGGATTTAAGTAATTTAAAACCAGCTGAAGGTTCAGTAAAAAAAGAAGCAAAACGCGTAGGTCGTGGACAAGGTTCAGGTAAAGGCGGTACTGCTACTCGTGGACATAAAGGAGCGAAGTCTCGTTCAGGTTATTCTAAGAAATTAGGATTTGAAGGAGGACAAATGCCTTTACAACGTCGTGTTCCTAAGTTTGGCTTCACAAACGTGAACCGTAAAGAGTACCAAGGTGTAAATCTTGATACGCTTCAGGAATTGGTAGACAATAAAAAAATAAAAGATACAGTAGATTTTGATACACTTGTTGGTTTAGGACTTGCAGGTAAGAATGAAATGGTCAAGATATTAGGAAGAGGAGAATTAAAATCAAAATTAAAAGTATCTGCTCATAAATTTACCGCATCTGCAAAAGCTGCTATAGAAGGAGCTGGTGGGGAAGCAGTAACATTATAATTTTTTTGACAGGATGAAATTTATTGAAACCATAAAAAATATATATAAAATAGAAGAACTGCGTAACAGAATCATGCTTACGTTAGGTCTTTTATTAGTGTACCGTTTTGGTGCGCAAGTTGTTTTACCAGGTATTGATGCCGCTAAATTAGGTGAGTTCGCTGGAAACTTTGATGCAGGAGGAATTGGTGGATTATTGAATGCGTTTACAGGTGGGGCTTTTGCCAATGCATCCGTTTTTGCACTAGGTATTATGCCGTATATCTCTGCTTCGATTGTGGTTCAATTAATGCAAATTGCAATTCCATATCTTCAAAAATTACAAAAAGAAGGTGAAAGCGGAAGAAAGAAGATAACACAGATTACGCGTTGGTTAACGATTGGTATCTGTCTAGTGCAGGCACCAAGTTATTTAGCAGGTCTACCAGCATTAGGTGTACCAGCTGAAGCATTTGTAATGGGACAATCTGCTTTATTCTATGTTTCGTCAATAATCATCTTAGTAACAGGATGTATTTTTGCAATGTGGCTAGGAGAGAAAATTACAGATAAAGGTGTTGGGAATGGTATCTCTATACTTATTATGGTTGGTATCATTGCAACATTGCCTCAATCTTTTGCGCAAGAATTTGCTTCAAGAGTTTTTGAATCTAACGGTGGATTAATCATGATCCTTATAGAATTGGTAATCTGGTTTGTTATTATTCTCCTATCTGTAATGCTAGTATTAGCAGTTCGTAAGATTCCTGTACAATATGCAAGAAGAACGGCAAGTGGAGGATATGAGAAAAACATTTTTGGAGCAAGACAGTTTATTCCTTTAAAGCTTAATGCATCGGGAGTAATGCCAATTATCTTTGCTCAAGCAATTATGTTTGTTCCATCGGCAGTTGCCAGTTTATCTGAAAGTGAGCTTGCACAATCCATTAGAGCAACATTCAGTGATATATTTGGACTATGGTATAATGTTGTATTTGCAATCCTTATTATCATATTTACATATTTCTATACGGCTATCACAGTTCCTACTAACAAAATGGCAGATGACTTAAAGCGAAGCGGTGGATTTATTCCAGGAATTAAACCAGGGACAGATACTGCAGAGTTTTTAGATAGAATTATGTCTCAAATAACATTCCCTGGATCTATATTCTTAGCACTTATTGCTATTTTCCCAGCCGTAGTTGTTAAGATTATGGGAATCCAACAAGGTTGGGCATTGTTTTACGGAGGTACATCACTACTAATTATGGTAGGGGTAGCAATTGATACAATGCAGCAAATTAATTCCTACTTACTAAATCGTCATTACGATGGTTTGATGAAGAGTGGAAAAAATAGAAAAGCAGTAGCATAATTATGGCAAAACAAGCGGCAATAGAACAAGACGGAACCATAGTAGAAGCATTATCTAATGCTATGTTTCGAGTAGAATTGGAAAATGGTCACATTGTTACAGCGCATATTTCCGGGAAAATGCGTATGCACTATATTAAATTATTACCCGGAGACAAAGTAAAATTAGAAATGAGCCCATACGATTTAAGTAAAGCTCGAATAACCTATAGATACTAATTGAGATGAAAGTAAGAGCATCCATAAAAAAAAGAAGCGCCGACTGCAAGATTGTTCGCAGAAACGGACGCTTGTATGTTATTAACAAAAAGAACCCAAGGTTTAAACAAAGACAAGGATAAATTATGGCAAGAATCGCAGGTGTAGATATCCCAAAGAATAAAAGGGGTGTAATCGCGTTAACGTATATCTTTGGTATTGGTAAAAGCCGTGCCCAAGATATCCTAGAAAAAGCCGGAGTTAGCGAAGACAAAAAAGTAAACGACTGGACCGATGATGAAATTGGTGCCATTCGTGATGCTGTTGGGTCTTTCAAGATTGAAGGTGAATTACGTAGCGAAATTCAATTAAGCATTAAGCGCTTAATGGATATTGGTTGTTACAGAGGTATTCGACACAGAGTTGGTCTTCCGTTAAGAGGACAACGCACGAAGAATAACTCCAGAACAAGAAAAGGAAAACGTAAAACAGTTGCTAACAAGAAAAAAGCAACTAAATAAACCCTAGAGATATGGCAAAGTCTAGTTCAAAAAGTACAAAGAAGCGTAAAGTTATTGTTGAGTCTACGGGCGAGGCACACATTACTGCTTCCTTCAACAATATTATTATTTCGTTAACCAACAAAAATGGCGACGTTATTTCTTGGTCATCTGCCGGTAAAATGGGCTTTAGAGGATCTAAGAAAAATACTCCTTATGCGGCTCAATTAGCCTCAGAGGATTGTGCAAAAGTAGCTCACGAAGCTGGTTTACGAAAAGTAAAAGTTTACGTTAAAGGACCAGGGAATGGTAGAGAATCTGCTATTCGTTCTATCCACAATGCAGGAATTGAAGTAACCGAAATTATCGACGTTACACCAATGCCGCATAATGGATGTCGTCCTCCAAAACGAAGAAGAGTATAATTAATAATTTAGTATAAACCCTGAAGGAAAACGAAGACTAGAGGATGACCTTAATTTAGTTTTCCCTTCAAAATTCAATTTTAAAAATGGCAAGATATACTGGTCCCAAAACTAAAATAGCACGTAAATTTGGCGAAGCTATTTTCGGAGAAGACAAATCTTTCGAAAAAAGAAACTACCCTCCAGGACAACACGGGCAAAACCGTAGAAGAGGAAAAAAATCTGAGTACGCTATTCAATTAGCCGAAAAGCAAAAAGCAAAATATACCTATGGTATATTGGAGCGTCAATTCCGTAATTTATTCAAAAAAGCTACTGCTGCACAAGGAATCACAGGTGAGGTGTTACTTCAACTATGTGAGTCTCGTTTAGACAACGTGGTGTATAGAATGGGAATTGCTCCAAGCCGAAGCGCTGCTAGACAATTAGTATCACACCGCCACATTACAGTAAATGGTGAGAAGGTAAATATTCCTTCATATCAATTAAAGCCTGGTGATGTAGTAGCGGTAAGAGAAAAATCAAAATCTTTGGAAGCTGTTCAAAATTCACTGGCTAATGCTAGCCACGTGTATGAATGGATTACTTGGAATTCTGAAAAGAAAGAAGGAACGTATGTTTCTATTCCTCAAAGAATCCAAATTCCAGAAAACATCAACGAGCAATTTATCGTTGAATTATATTCTAAATAATAAATTAATGATATTGGTATTTAGCCAAAGGGTTTGTAGTATTCTTCAAACTAATAAACCGCGCAACTAAGTAACAATTAAAACGAAGAAAAATTATGGCAGTATTTAGTTTTCAAAAGCCTGATAAAGTTATCATGATCAATTCAACCGATTTCGAAGGGAAATTTGAATTTCGCCCTTTGGAACCAGGTTACGGATTGACAGTAGGTAACGCATTAAGACGAGTGCTACTTTCCTCATTGGAAGGTTTTGCAATTACTTCCGTACGCATCGAAGGAGTAGATCACGAATTTTCTACCATTGCTGGTGTTGTTGAGGATGTAACCGAAATAGTATTAAACCTAAAACAGGTTCGTCTTAAAAGACAAATTGATGAAATAGATAACGAAACAGTTACAATTTCCGTTTCTGGTTCAGAGCAGTTAACTGCAGGTGATTTTCAAAAATTCATCTCTGGTTTTCAAGTGCTAAACCCAGAATTGGTTATCTGTAATATGGATCCTAAAGTGAACCTTAATTTCGAAATTACTATCGAAAAAGGTAGAGGATATGTTCCTGCAGAAGAGAACAAAAAAGCAAATGCACCTCTAGGTATCATTTTTACAGATTCTATCTATACTCCTATTAAAAATGTAAAGTATAGCATAGAAAACTATCGTGTGGAGCAAAAAACTGATTATGAAAAATTAGTTTTTGAAATCATTACAGATGGTTCTATTCATCCAAAAGATGCACTTACTGAAGCTGCTAAAACGTTAATTCACCACTTTATGTTATTTAGTGATGAGCGTATTACGTTAGAAGCAGACGAAATTGCACAAACTGAAACATATGATGAAGAGTCGCTACATATGCGTCAATTACTAAAGACCAAGTTAATAGACATGGATCTTTCGGTAAGAGCATTAAACTGTTTAAAAGCAGCCGAAGTAGATACCCTTGGAGACTTAGTTTCTTTCAACAAAAACGATTTGATGAAATTCAGAAATTTTGGTAAAAAATCATTAACCGAACTTGAAGAGTTGGTAAATGTAAAAGGCCTTAATTTTGGAATGGATCTTTCAAAATACAAATTAGATAAAGACTAATCTATCATATTTTGCTCCTCAAAAAGAGTTGTAGCAAGATGATGATTAAAACAAAACGTCATGAGACACGGAAAAAAATTCAATCACTTAGGTAGAAAAACAGCACATAGAAGGTCTATGTTGGCTAATATGGCTTGTTCCCTAATTGAGCACAAAAGAATTAACACTACAGTTGCAAAGGCAAAAGCCTTAAAGCAATTTGTAGAACCCTTGGTAACAAAATCTAAAGAAGATACAACGCATAATCGTCGTATTGTAATGTCTAGATTGCGTCAAAAAGATGCCGTTACCGAGCTTTTTAGAGAAGTAGCTGTAAAAGTTGGTGATCGTCCAGGAGGATATACTCGTATTATTAAATTGGGTAATCGTTTAGGAGATAATGCAGATATGGCAATGATTGAGTTAGTAGATTACAACGAAATCTACAACGCTGGAAAAGCAACTAAAAAGAAATCTACGCGTAGAAGTCGTAGAGGCGGAAGTGCAGCTCCTGCTGCTGTAGCACCAGCTGCAAAAACAGAAGCAAAGAAGGAAGAAGAATAAATGAACAATCATTTGTAAATAAGTAAGGGACTAACTAGTAAAGTTAGTCCCTTTTTTTATGTTATTTTTGTAAAATTCTAAATCGAAAATGAAATACCAAACAAGAAAAAAAGCGCTTATTTTATTAGCCGATGGAACTATTTTCTACGGAAAAGCAGTAGGAGGTAAAGAAGGTTCTGCCTTTGGAGAAGTTTGTTTTAATACAGGGATGACAGGCTATCAAGAAATTTTTACAGACCCATCCTATTTTGGACAATTGATGGTAACTACCAATGCACATATTGGGAATTATGGAATCAATAACGAAGAAATAGAATCTGAAGGAATTAAAATTGCGGGCCTTATTTGTAGAAATTTTAGTTATCACTACTCTAGAGTAGACTCCGATGGTTCACTGGAGGAGTTTTTAGATCAAAACAAGTTACTTGCTATTAGCGATGTCGACACTCGAGCCTTAGTAAGTTATATTCGCGATCATGGCGCGATGAATGCCGTTATCACAACCGAAGTCGATAATCTTGAAACCTTAAAGAAAAAATTAGCCGAGTTTCCAGATATGAAAGGATTGGAATTGGCTTCAAAAGTGTCTACAAAAGAGCCTTATTTCTTCGGAAACGAAAAAGCTCCATTTAAAATTTCGGCCCTAGATATTGGAATCAAGAAAAACATTTTACGAAATCTCGCCCATCGAGATTGCTACATAAAAGTGTTCCCGTACAACGCTTCTTTTTCAGATTTACAATCGTTTGAACCTGATGGGTATTTCCTAAGTAATGGCCCTGGAGACCCAGAACCATTAAGCGAAGCAATCGCTACAACCAAAGAAATTTTAAAAACAGATAAACCACTTTTTGGAATTTGTTTAGGGCATCAAGTATTGGCGCTTGCCAATGACATTTCTACCTATAAAATGCACCACGGACATCGCGGCATTAATCACCCAATTAAAAACCTATTAACAGGAAAAGGTGAAATTACTTCGCAAAACCACGGATTTGCCATAAATAGAGAAGAAACCGAAGCGCATAAAAATGTGGAAATTACACACGTGCATTTAAATGACCATACAGTGGCAGGGATTCGATTAAAAGATAAACCTGTATTCTCGGTTCAATATCACCCAGAGGCGAGTCCAGGACCCCACGATGCGTCCTACTTATTTGATGAGTTTATAGAAAACATAAAAAATCACAAAATGCAAGAAGCCCTTTAATAGGGCTTTTTTATATGTATTACGAAAACGTTATAGTATGTAAAACCCTATGTTTGTTGGCTTTTTCAGTATCCTTTATCAATCATCTTTTGTATCTTCACAATTCAAATTAAAATAAACCAATCATGAGTATTATTATAGAAATTCACGCTAGACAAATCTTCGATTCTCGTGGAAACCCAACTATTGAAGTAGATGTCATTACCGAAAATGGGTATATGGGTAGAGCGGCTGTTCCGTCTGGTGCATCCACTGGAGAACACGAAGCGGTAGAGTTGCGTGATGGCGGTAAAGCCTATATGGGAAAAGGTGTTTTAAAAGCAGTGGAAAATGTAAATGGAAAAATTGCTGGTACGTTGCTAGGTATTTCAGTTTTTGAGCAGGAAGCCATCGACCAAATTATGATTGAATTGGATGGCACTAAAAACAAATCTAAATTAGGTGCCAATGCCATTCTTGGGGTTTCGTTAGCTACGGCGAAAGCTGCCGCGCACGAATTGGGAATGCCTTTGTATCGTTATGTAGGAGGTGTGAGCGCCAAAACACTCCCGGTACCAATGATGAATATTATAAACGGAGGGTCGCACAGTGACGCTCCTATTGCATTTCAGGAATTTATGGTGATGCCAGTGAAAGCAAAAAGTTTTACGCACGCCATGCAAATGGGGTCAGAAATTTTTCACAACCTAAAAAAAGTACTCCACGACAGAAACTTAAGCACGGCTGTGGGTGACGAAGGAGGTTTTGCACCAACTTTAAATGGAACGGAAGATGCGTTGGAAACCATTGCACTTGCTACAAAAAATGCTGGATATAAATTAGGTGATGAAGTCATGATTGCCTTGGATTGTGCTTCGGCTGAGTTTTATGTGAATGGAAAGTATGATTACACAAAATTTGAAGGCGATAAAGGAAAGGTTCGTTCTTCAAAAGAACAAGCAGATTATTTAGCTGAATTAACTGAAAAATATCCTATTATATCCATTGAAGATGGAATGGATGAAAATGATTGGGAAGGTTGGAAATACTTAACTGAAAAAGTGGGCGATAAGGTGCAATTGGTAGGAGATGATTTGTTTGTAACTAATGTTGAAAGGTTATCTAAAGGAATAAATGAAGGGATAGCCAATTCCATTTTAATAAAGGTAAACCAAATAGGAACCTTAAGCGAAACTATTGCTGCGGTGAATATGGCTCATAATGCAGGATATACTTGTGTGATGTCACACCGAAGTGGAGAAACCGAAGATAATACCATTGCAGATTTAGCTGTTGGATTGAACACAGGACAAATTAAAACAGGATCAGCTTCTCGAAGCGATAGAATGGCAAAATACAATCAACTACTTAGAATTGAAGAAGAGTTGTGCGATGTAGCTTATTATCCACAGAACAAAGCATTTAAAATTTAAGAAAAAAATTATTTAATTAAAAGCCTGCAATATTGCAGGCTTTTCTGTTTTTAATGTGAAATTTTTAATTTAAGTTTGATGATGAAGCCGTTGGTAATTTGCTATTTTCTTTTTTCTAGCATCGTTGCTTTTAGCCAGTTTGGATCACAGCAAATTATTGCAGACGATGCTATTACGGTAAAGATGATACGAACAGGGGATATCGATGGGGATAATGATCTAGATGTAGTTGCTGCATTATTTGAGGAAGTAGTATGGTACGAAAATTTAGATGGACAAGGTACTTTTGGGCATGCTCAACTAATTATGGATGGTCTGGATATTACCTTTTCCTTAGCTATTGCCGACTTTAATGGGGATAATTTTCTTGATATAGTAGCTACTTCTTTTAGCTTAGATCGGGTTGTATGGGTAGCAAACTTAGATGGGCTTGGAAATTTTGGAACCCCTAATATTCTTTATTCGCAAGCTGAAGGAGCAGATGATGTTAAAGCTGCCGACCTAGATGGGGATGATGATATGGATATTATTGTGAATGCAGATATAAACAATACCTTGTATTGGTTTGAGAACTTAAATGGTTTTGGAAACTTTAGCGCCCCCATTGTTATATCGACAATACAAACCAATGGGCGCTCTGTTTTTGTTGGAGATATAGATGGAGACTTAGACTTAGACTTAGTTTCATCATCTTCTGGTAGTGTAACCATTTCTTGGTTCGAAAATTTAGACGGGCAAGGAACTTTTAGCACGGCAAAAATTTTGGCGGCAGACGGATTAGCAGTTGAGGAGCTTTATGGTGCCGATATAGATGGGGATAACGATCTGGATATTGTAGCTGTTACACCTGGAGAGGATAAGGTTTCTTGGTACGAAAATCTGGATGGTTTGGGAAATTTTGGATCTCAACAAATTATATCCAGCACCACATTATTTCCGGTCTCAGTATATGCGGCAGATTTGGATAATGATGATGATATGGATGTACTATCTATAAGTCCAGTGTATAATGGAACAGACGAGGGCTATCTGGCTTGGTTCGAAAATTTGGATGGACTTGGAAATTTTGGGCCAGAGCAAATTTTAGATCAGCCTACAAGAGGGGCGCGAACGGTGTATGCAGCAGACCTTAATGGCGATACCGCTATGGATGTGCTTGCGGGCTTATTTGTTGAGTATAAGGTTACTTGTTATGAAAACCTAACTTTAGGGATACAAGATAATCTAGACAAAAAGGTACAAGTTTATCCAAACCCAGCAAACAATACATTATATATAGATGCTAAAGTACCTATTAAAGGGGTTTCAATTTATACGGTATTAGGTGAAAAGATTTTCTCAAAAGAAGGAAATCTAGAAGTAATTAATACATCGCACTTATCTAGTGGTCTTTTATTTATTGCTTTGGAGATAGATAATGGAGTTGTCATAAAAAAGATATTTAAAGAATAATATATTATCCGCAAAACAATGCCTTCAAATTATAGGGAAGGCAAAACTCATAGATAAAAAAACCTGCTACTATGCAGGTTTTTTTATTTTATTTAATTAAAGAATTTTAAGTTTTATTTAACCCATCTAGTTGGACTAAATGTTAAAAAATCGTGTAATATTTCGTAATTTAGCAATTCTAGTATAACCCTAATAATTCAAAATAAATTTATGCCAAAGATTGCAACGCTCGAAATTGATGGAAAAAAGTATGAATTCCCAATTACAGTAGGAACAGAAAATGAAGTAGCCGTAGATATTAGCAAATTTCGTAGTGATACGGGAGGTGTTATAACCTATGATCCCGGATATAAAAATACAGGAGCTTGTGAAAGTGCTATTACTTTTTTGGATGGTGAAAAGGGTATTTTGAGATATAGAGGATATGCCATTGAAGAACTTGCAGAAAAAGCAGATTTCCTAGAAGTAGCATACTTGCTTATTTTTGGGGAATTACCATCGAGAGAGCAACTTGAGAAGTTTCATAAAGATATAAAAGAACAATCTATTGTGGCAGAGGATATGAAGAAAATCTTAGACGGTTTTCCTTCATCTGCACACCCAATGGGGGTCTTATCTTCCCTTACCAATGCCTTAATAGCGTTTAATCCTTCTTCAGTAAATGTAGACAGTGAAGAAGATATGTATCGGGCCATTGTAAAAATTATGGCAAAATTTCCTGTGTTAACCGCTTGGGCTTATAGAAAAAGAGCTGGATTGCCATTAGATTATGGGGATGATTCTTTAGGGTATGTAGAAAATTTCCTTAAAATGATGTTTAAAAAACCTCATGGAGAATATGCTCAGAATAAAATAGTGGTTGATGCTCTTGATAAACTTTTAATTTTACACGCAGATCACGAACAAAACTGTTCTACATCTACGGTTAGAATTGTTGGGTCTTCACATGCAGGATTGTTTGCTTCCCTTTCGGCAGGGATTAATGCTCTTTGGGGGCCACTTCACGGAGGGGCTAACCAAGCGGTTATAGAAATGCTTGAAGCAATTAAAGCAGATGATGGTGACACAAAAAAATATATGGCAAAAGCCAAAGACAAAGAAGATCCTTTCCGTTTAATGGGCTTTGGACATAGAGTATATAAAAACTTTGACCCTCGTGCAAAAATCATTAAAAAAGCAGCAGATGGAGTATTGGATGATTTGGGTATTGATGACCCAATATTAGACATTGCCAAAGGATTGGAAAAAGAAGCGTTAGAAGACAGCTATTTTGTGGATAGAAAATTATATCCAAATGTCGATTTTTATTCGGGTATTATATACAGAGCCATGGGTATCCCTGTTGAAATGTTTACGCCTATGTTTGCCTTAGGAAGATTACCAGGTTGGATTGCACAATGGAGAGAAATGCGTCTTCGTAAGGAGCCTATTGGTCGTCCAAGACAAGTTTATATAGGTGAAACGTTAAGAGCTTTTAAAGATATTGATTATAGATAAAGTTATATAAATTAGTAAAAAGCATCCGCAAAAAACGGATGCTTTTTTTATATTTAGAGTATGATAAAACTGAATGTAAATGATGAAATATCAAGGCTTCGAGCGGTTGTTTTAGGAACTGCCGTAAGTAATGGCCCTACCCCTAAGCTTCAGGATGCATACGACCCTAAATCTGCAGAGCATATTAAAGCTGGAACATACCCAGTTGAAGCAGATATGGTGAAGGAAATGGAGGCTGTGGCGGCAGTATTTAAAAAATATGGTGTTACCGTATATCGTCCCGATGTTATAAAAGATTACAATCAAATCTTTGCTAGGGATATTGCTTTTGTTATTGAGGACAAATTTATTTACGGAAATATCTTGGAAGATAGATCCAAAGAAATAGACGCTTTAGATTATGTTATTGACCAGATAGACCCTTCAAAAATTATAGAATTTCCAGAAGATGCCCATATTGAAGGTGGAGATGTCATGCCTTGGGGAGACTATATTTTTGTAGGTACATTTAAAGATAAAGATTATAGAAAATACATTACTGCTCGTACCAATATGGAGGCGGTTTATCATATTCAGGAATTATTTCCGAAGAAGAAGGTAGTATCATTTTCCTTAAAAAAATCCAATTTCGATCCTCGTGAAAATGCCTTGCATCTGGATTGTTGCTTTCAGCCTTTAGGAAAAGGAAAAGCGATTATTCATAAAGAAGGCTTTTTAATTGAAGAAGAATATGAATGGTTGGTTAATTTCTTCGGAAAGGAAAACTGTTTTCATATTTCGAAAGAGGAAATGTACCATATGAATAGCAACATATTTTCTATTTCTCCCGAAGTTGTTATTTCTGAAAAAAACTTCACCCGACTCAATACGTGGCTTCGCAAAGAAGGATTTACTGTGGAGGAAGTTCCCTATGCCGAAATTGCCAAACAAGAAGGTTTATTGCGTTGCTCTACGATGCCTTTAATTAGGGATTAATGTAATCTTTCCAAATTTCTCCGACTTAGTTCATAAACTTGTTTTTATGAAAAAGCCACTAATCACCCTATTTCTAATTTTTTGCACATTTAATGTATTCTCACAAGGAGCCATTGATGGGTTTTATAAAGGAAAAGGCAATGCTTCAGCAGTCTTAGGATTTGGTTTTGAAGATTCGAAATCGTATTTCGCGGGACGAGAAAATATTGACCTATCAAGAAGTTTGTTTTATGGAAACCTTTATGGAGCCTATGGTATTACAAACAGTCTTGATGCTTCTATATCAATACCCTACTTGGTGAGTGATGACAATAGTGACTTTCAGGATATTTCAATCTTTTTAAAACATCAGATTTTTCAGAAGAAATTTGAGAATTCTAGTCTTCATTTTACTGTAGCTGGAGGCTTTTCAACTCCCTTAACAAATTATGACATTGGAGGTTTAAATGATATTGGGCAACAAGCGACCGTTATTGAAACTAGGGGGCTTGTTCATTACCAGTGTGATAATGGGTGGTTTGGAACACTACAAAGTGGGTATTCTTTTAAGTTTGAAGAAGTGCCAAATAGCATTCCATTTGTTTTAAAAGCGGGTAGAGCTTCTTCAGATTGGTATTATGATGTGTTTTATGATTTTCAACATTCGTTTGGCGGAATAGATTATTTAGGAACACCTCGTCCTCAAAATTTCAGAGAATTTGGAGTAGATTATCATAAATTGGGAGGTACGGTTTTTAAACCTTTTTCAAGGACTTTAGGAATGTATGCTTCATTATCGTATGTGCTTTCTGGCCGAAATGTATTTCAAGGACCAGCTTATGGAGTGGGCTTGGTGTATAACTTCAGAAAGGAAAACTAAAAGGAGCTACTAGTTTTCTATTTTTTTTATCACTTTCGCAGGATTACCACCTACTAAAACATCATCTGGAACATTTTTAGTTACGACAGCACCAGCAGCAATAACAACTCGATTTCCTATAGTTACTCCGGGGCAAATAATTGCGCCGCCACCAATCCAAACATCGTCACCAATAGTTATGGGTTTTGCAAATTCTTTACCCGAGTTTCGTTCTTTAGCATGTAAAGGGTGTGTTGCAGTGTAGATTTGTACATTGGGAGCAATCATTACGTTATTACCAATAGTTACAGGCATCACATCTAGAATACAACAATTGTAATTAAAGAAGACATTCTCACCAACCCGTATATTGTACCCATAGTCGCAGTAAAAAGGCGGTTCTACCCAAAGATTTTCTCCAGCCTTTCCGAATAACTCATAAAGTAGCTTTTGTCGCTTTTCTTTTTGAGATTCACTAAGGCTATTTATTTCTTGAAAAAGTAACTTAGCATGATCACGCTCTTTGCATAATACATCATCTAATGGATTATACATTTCACCTGCAAGCATTTTTTGTTTTTCAGTCATAAAAAGAATCATTTAATTACTAAAGTTACTTATTACAAATGGTATTTTCAATGGTAAAAACTGCTATTTTTACAACTTATAAAACAAACCTTAATGAGTCAAATTACCAATACCCTTTTAATGATTCGTCCTGTGGCTTTCAGAATGAATGAAGAAACTGCCGTAAATAACTATTTTCAGGAAGATATCGATATTAAAAATGCCGAAATCAATAAAAAAGCACAAGCAGAGTTTGATGCGTTTGTTGAAAAACTTCGTGCCGTTGGGGTGAATGTGATTGTCGAAAATGATGATTTATTAATGGATACTCCAGACTCTATTTTTCCGAATAATTGGGTGAGTTTTCATCAAAATGGTATTGTAGCGTTATATCCTATGTTTGCTGTAAATAGACGCCGAGAACGCAGAGAAGAAGTGATGGATAGATTAGAAGCCGAAGGTTTCATCATTGAAGGGTTTATGGATTATACTTCTGCCGAAGAAGAGGGAATATTTTTAGAAGGAACAGGAAGTATTTTAATGGATAGAGTGAACGGAAAAGCCTATTGTGCGCTGTCTCCTAGAGCCGATGAAGATTTATTTATTGAGTTTTGTGAAGATTTTGAATACGACCCCGTTATTTTTAATGCCTACCAAACGGTAAATGGGGAAAGATTGCCTATTTATCACACTAATGTGATGATGTGTATGGCAGAAAAATTTTGTGTCATCTGTTTAGATACCATCGATGACCCAAAAGAGCGAAAAGAAGTAGTAAAACAACTTCGTGAAAGCAACAAAGAGATTATAAAAATTACCGAAGAGCAGATGTACCAATTTGCTGGGAATATGCTTCAGGTTTTGGGAGCTAACGATAAGCGTTATTTGGTGATGAGTGCCGCTGCGCATAAAAGTTTAACTCCCGAACAAGTAAGAGCCATCGAAAAACATTGCCCTATTTTAAGTAGCGACCTCGAAACGATTGAAACCTGTGGCGGTGGAAGTGCTCGTTGTATGATGGCTGAAGTTTTCTTGCCAAAAGCTGAAAATTAGACTTTTGCAATATTCCGAAAGGCTTCATTTTTAGTAATAGTCAGATGGTGCTGAATTCCTTATTTGATGCCGCCAAATACCCCAAAATGATTGCAAGGCAATCTATTCATTTTGTTGTATTTGCCACCCCGTTTACTGGGCTTTAGCAATATTCCGAATCATTCCACCAAATATGAAATAGTGAAAGGGTAATACCGAATACATTGGTTTTGTTATGCTAATATCTTCAAAATGATTGCAAAGCAATCTATTCATTTTGAAGAATTACCACCCCATTTATTATGTTTTTGCAATATTTCGAATCATTCCACCAAATATGAAATAATGAAAGGGTAATACCGAATACCAGTACAATCGACCCCATAAGCCTTTGGGTCTAAAAGTGGCAATTTGATGCAACACATTAGTATCATCTATTTTGAATTCCAACCAAGCTTCGCCAGGGAGTTTCATTTCGGCAAACAGCAGTAATCTTTTTTCATCCTTATCGGCATACAAGACACGCCAAAAATCCAATGCATCTCCAGGATATATTTTATTAGGATGGGTTCGACCTCTTCGCAATCCTACTCCACCCACCAACTGGTCCATAAATCCTCTAATTTTCCAAAGCCAATTGCCGTAATACCATCCTTTTGTACCACCAATAGACCAAATGTTTTCTAAAACTTTTTCTGGATTAGAAACTTTTATCTTCTTTTCATCTTTTAAGCAGCCGTATTTTGGTATTTGAATATACCCTTTTAAGTTACTAAAACGTCCAGCAACAAGGGAGTCTTTCCAACTAGAAATTACTAAATTCTGTTCAATCTTTATAAATGCTTTTTTAATGGCTTCTCGATATGTAATAGGAGTAATGTCTAATATTTCTTGCAGTGTATTGTCTTTGGCAACCACTTCCATTTTCATACTATCTACAAGATTTACAGCAAGTTTATAACTCGTGGAGGTAACAAAATACAACCAATAGGAAGATAGTCTTGGCGACATTACGGGAACAGAAATAATCCACAATCGCAACTTCCTCACCTTTGCATAAATCTTCAGCATTTGTTTATAGGTTAAAACATCCGGCCCTCCAATATCAAAAGACTGATTGTAACATTTTTCATGTAAAATAACTCCCGAAAGAAAGGCTATAACATCTCTTATGGCTATGGGCTGTATCTTTGTTTTTAACCATTTGGGAGCAACCATTATGGGAAGTTTTTCGCATAAATCACGAATAATTTCAAAAGAGGAACTTCCGCTACCAACCACAATTCCAGCCCTTAAAACAGTAAGATTATAACCTCCTTCGTATAAAATATCTTCTACTTTTTTTCTTGATGAAAGGTGTTTTGATAAATTTTCTTCATTTACTATCCCGCTTAAATACACTACCTGTTTCACCGAAGTTTGCGCCATGTATGTATTAAAGTTATAAGCAGCGTTGGCTTCGAGTGATTCAAAATCGGTAGTAGAAACACTCATCGAATGGATGAGGTAGTAAGCCATATCAATGTCTTTTGGGAAGCCTTCTAAATTGGGTTCTTTCAAAAAATCTACTTCAAAAAAAGCAACTCTTTTTTTAGTTTCAGGATCTAGAGAAATTCTATTTTTATCTCTAACACAGCAAACTACTTCATGACCCCCTTCTAATAAAGCGGGCAGTAAACGCATGCCAATATATCCATTGGCTCCTGTAAGTAATATTTTCAAATAGTTGGACTTTTAAGTTTATATATCCTCAATTCTAGAAGAAGGTATGTTGTTTTTCAATTCTAGAATCCGATTCATAAATCGATGCACACTTCTGTCTTTTGGTTTTGCTTCTATTTTAATAAAGTAATCATCTCTGTAAATAGAATATTCGTCTGCTTTTCCTTTGTAAAGACTAAGCTTATAAAAAGGAATGATTAAAGCATACGATTCTAACAAAGATCGAAAACCCACAAGTATCCCATTAGGGCGTAATTCTATATTGCAAACATTTCGGTTGTTATCTAAAATGAGCAAATTGTGTATATGAACACTAGTTTCGGTAATCATTAATTTAGGAGAACCTATGCCTCCCATTTTAATTCGTTCCTTAAGTGAAAAGGGTTTCCCCAATTCCGAATCAATCTTTTTTGTAAACTTTTTGTTGGTATACGAAACGTTTAAAATCATATTATAATGGGAAATGCTATTTATTAATAAACATTCTAAATATTTTGTTTAAAGGTATTTAAATTTAATTAAACAAGTGTTAATTTCAAGTTATAGTAATTTATATCACTAAAAACTAATACCTTTAAGTATAAATCTAAACTCACAACCTATGAAAATTTTAAAAACAGTATTGCTTGTCGTCGGTCTTGTTTTAATAGCTTTTGGTTTGTACAATGCCTTTGTTCCGCAAGAGGTTTTGGACATAGGTCCGCTCGAGGTTAATGCAAAAGAAGGGATGAGCAATCAAACTCTTGCCATGATTGGTCTTGGCGTGTTGGCTTTAATAGCAGGTGCTTTTTTAAAAAATAGAAAGTAAGACCATTACTAAGCACTACTAATCCTTGAAAATTCTTGTATCTTTGCCCCTTCAAAAAATGGGATTATGACATTGCAGGAAACACTTTCTGAAAAAATTAAATCGGCATTACAAAAGCTATACGGAGCAACACTTGAAACCATAGAGTTTCAAGCTACCCGTAAGGATTTTGAGGGCGATATTACGGTAGTTGTTTTCCCGATGCTTCGTGTGGTAAAAGGAAACCCTGTGCAAATAGGGGAGGCGATTGGAAATTATTTAATTGAAAATGTTCCTGAAGTTGCCAAGTTTAATGTGGTGCAAGGTTTTCTAAATATTGTATTGAGCGATGCATACTATTTAGACTTTTTCAATACCGTTTCAGATTTCTCAACTTTTGGCATCATCCCTCAAGGGACCGAAGCGATGATGGTAGAGTATTCCTCTCCAAACACCAATAAACCACTTCATTTAGGGCATATCCGAAATGTGTTGTTGGGGTATTCTGTTTCAGAAATTTTAAAAGCCTCAGGGAAGAAAGTTTATAAAACCCAAATCATTAACGACCGCGGAATACATATTTGTAAAAGCATGCTGGCTTGGAAAAAATTTGGTAAAGGAGAGACTCCGCAATCTAGTGGGTTGAAGGGGGACAAATTGGTTGGAAATTATTACGTAAAATTTGATAAAGAATATAAAAAAGAAATTGAAGCCTTAAAGTCTGAAGGTAGATCAGAAGAAGAAGCAAAGGCTGAAGCCCCCTCCATTATTGAAGCCCAAGAAATGCTACGAAAGTGGGAAGCGGGAGATGCCGAAACAGTGGAATTGTGGAAAAAAATGAATGGTTGGGTATATGATGGATTCGAAAAAACCTATGAAAAATTAGGCGTTGATTTTGATAGCTATTACTATGAAAGTGACACTTACCTTTTAGGAAAAGATAATATTGAAGAGGGCTTAAAAAAGGGAGTTTTTTATAGAAAGGATGACGGCTCTGTTTGGTGCGATTTAACCGATGAAGGCCTTGACGAAAAAATCGTCTTACGAAGCGATGGAACGGCAGTGTATATGACCCAAGATATTGGAACTGCCATTCAACGAGTAAAAGACCATCCCGATGTGAATGGAATGATTTATACCGTTGGTAACGAACAGGATTACCATTTTAAAGTGCTGTTTCTCATCTTGAAAAAATTAGGCTATAGTTGGGCAGAAAATCTGTATCACTTAAGCTATGGTATGGTAGATCTACCTTCCGGAAAGATGAAAAGTAGAGAGGGAACAGTAGTAGATGCAGATGATTTGGTAGATGAAATGGTGGATACTGCACGCGCGATTTCTGAAGAGCTTGGAAAGATCGATGACCTTTCCACCGAAGAAAAGGAGGAGCTTTACAAAATCATTGGGTTGGGTGCGTTAAAATATTATATACTTAAAGTAGATCCTAAAAAACGAATTTTATTTGACCCAAAAGAAAGTGTGGATTTTCAAGGAAATACCGGACCATTTATTCAATATACCTATGCAAGAATTCAATCTATTTTAAGAAAGGCTGATTATTCAAATAAGCACTTCGACAAGCTCAGTGTGACAAATTTAAATTTAGAAAATAAAGAAAAAGAGTTGTTAAAACAGCTTCAGTTGTTTCCAGAAAAAGTTCAGGAAGCGGCATCTAATTACAGCCCAGCGCTCATTGCTAATTACACCTATGATTTGGTAAAACTGTACAATTCGTTTTTTCAGAATATCTCCATCTTTGGAGCAAATACCGAAGCGGAAAAGAATTTCAGAGTAGCCCTTTCCAAGGCTGTGGGCGATGTCATAAAATCTGCTTTTGGGTTATTAGGGATTGGAGTTCCCGAACGAATGTAACTTATTTGTGAAGTTCGTATTCTAAAGCAATACGAACCAATCCTGCAGTATTACGAGCGCCTGTTTTAATAAGCATATTTCTACGGTGGGTTTCTACAGTACCAAAGCTAATAAAGAGTTTTTCGGCGATTTCTTGAGTGGTGCATTCTTCGAGAATGAGTTCCAAAATTTCCTTTTCACGACGCGATAAACTAGGAAAAGGGCTTTGCGTTATTTGTTGAGAACTTTTTGAAACACTATTTACAATAATTTCGTTCACCGTATCGTCAAGATAGGTTTTGCCGTTATACACATCTTGTATTGCTTCTATAATTTCGTCTTGACCAGCATTTTTTAAAACATAACCTTTTGCACCGCTTTTAAGCATCAATTTAATGAGACTGCTCTCTTTGTGCATAGAAATGGCAATGACCTTTATTTCAGGTTGAATTTTAAGCATTTCTTTGCAGGTATCTATTCCATTAATCCCAGGCATATTAATATCTAAGAGCACAACGTCTGGATGAAGTTGTTGTAGTTTTTCAATTCCCTCCTCGCCACTCAAAGCAGTACCAATAACTTGAATGTTAGTCTGGTTTTCGAGAAGAAGTGTCATTCCATCTATCACCATTTTATGATCATCAACGATTAAAACTTTTATCATGACAATGGAATATTAATAGTTACTGAAGTTCCTTTTGTGGGCTGGCTATCCCAATTTATAGTTCCATCTAGGTATTGTACTCTGCTATTAATACTTTTAAGGCCAAGTCCACCTTTTGCAATGGCTTGTTCGTAATGAAATCCTTTTCCGTCATCTTCTATAATGAGATTCAATTCATTTTTATATCCTAAAATCTGAATTAAAATCGTTTTGGCGTTAGCGTGCTTTCGAATATTGGAAATTATTTCCTGCACCAATCTATAAATCATGACTTCTTTAGTAGCTTCAATTTTTTTGGGTACATGATTTATTTCAAGGGTTGTTTCAAATCCTTCATCCCTTAAATTTTCTGCTATATCTTCGACTGCACCTTGTAGCCCAGAAATACTCAATGCGTGAGGCATCATATTATGAGAAATTCTACGAACTTCAATGCACGCTTCATCAATAAGATTATTTGTTTTTGCGGTAATATTTAACTGTTCTAGTTGCTCAATTTCTTTCTGAATGGTCGTAAAATGAGCCTTTACCGTACTAAGTAAACCGCCAAGGCTGTCGTGAAGATCTTTGGCGATTCGAAGGCGTTCGGCTTCTTGTCCTTCAATCATGCTGTTAAGGGCTAAAAGTTTATTTTTTTGTTGTAAGTCTGTGATTTCTTGGTCTTTAATAGCTTGTTTTTGAGCTGCAATAGTCTTTTGATCCTTTAGTCTTTTTTGAAAGAAGATAAACGATAAAAGTAATAAGACCCCTAATCCAATAAGCCCATACAAAATTTGATTTTTTTCTCGTGCTTCTTTTTCTATGGTTAGATTTTGTTCTAAAATTTTTCGTTCTTTCTTTTCAGTGTCAAATTTTACTTCCAACTCTGCAATGTTTCGTTGCATGCTCTCCGAAGTTATACTATCTCGCAATGTAGTTTCCATCGTCTTATAGGTATATGCATCCTTATAATTAGCTGCAGCGAGATTAATATTTGCCAATGTTAGTAATACATCCAACTTTACTTGAGGTTTTTTAACCTTTTCTAATTTTTGAAGTGCTCTCTCTAAATATGGAATTGCATTTTGTGGGGTATTCATTTTTTCATAAGTATTTGCCAATGCAATGGCACTATACGCATGTGAATTGATACTATTTAAACTATCGCTAATTCTAATAGATTCCTTGAGTTGAGGTATGTTTGAAGGATCTGCTCGCTTGTCAAAAATGCTTTTGATAGGCATATGACCAGCTGGAGTATTGGGATGTGCTTCTTCGTATAATTCAGAAAGTGCTTCGGTATATTTTGCCAATTCTATGGGCTTGTCTAATTGTGAAAAATGTTCCACAACTATGTAAATTGCAAAACGTTTTGTTGGACTATTTTCGTAATCCTCAATGGCGTTGTACATTTTTCTGTAATATTCGGTATGCTCTTCAAGATCACTCATCACTCCTTGCAACAACCCTTTATGATAATAAACATTCCAAAGAAAATCATCATTTTCGGGCTTTTCGGCAAGTATTTCTGCGGTGTTAAAATGAAAGAGTGCCTTATCTACTTTATTTTGATATAAATAGGTGTTTCCAACAGATAGATGATATTCGGTAATAGCCCTTTCGTCATTCAACTTTTGAGCAATTTCTAGACCTAAAAGCTTGTATTTTAAGGCATCGTCGGTTAAGCCCTGTTGCGATAGTTTTTGACTATATTTTCTATAGATACACATTTTACCCAAGTTGGTAGTATCCTTAGATAAAGCATATTCAAAAAGCGATTGGGCTTCGGCTTGTGATTTAAGAATTATGGTATTGATATAGGAATATGCATCTTTTTTTTCTTGATACGATTTTGATCCAACGACCAAAAGCACACTATCTATCTTCTTTTGTACATCGTTTTGAGAATTTCCATCTTTCGGAATAAAAAGTAAGATGATTATAAAAAAAGAATACCCTATGTTTCTAAAGAAATTCATTGGTAAAAGATATGATTTTTTAAGATAAAACAGCATCCCAACGCATGGCTAAGATAATGCTATGAAATTTTTAAAAACTCTATGAATTCATAGATTTATGGAAGCTAAAACAGGAGTTGCACTGAGAAATTAGGGGTAAACCCAAGGGAGCGTTCTTCAATTCTGTTTATTTTTGAATCAAAAGCAGTGTCATCCTCAAGAGCATATCTCCTATTAAGAATATTGTCTTGGCTGGTAACATTAAGTAGCGCTAGGTTAAATTTTGCATCGAGATTTTCAGTAATTTCCCAAAGATATTCAGCAGATACATCTAACCTAATAAATTCCGGTAAGCGTTCTTCGTTTGGTGAATTATAAGGAATAGAAAGGATGCCATCTTCAAAAACGAGTGGTTCTTCGGAAGGTGTTGTAAAAGGTTTTCCCGTTCGCCAATTGAGTCCAGCAGCTAGTTTAAAATTGTTTATTTGATAGGTGCTTGCAATAGTTACCGTATGCGTAATGTCAATATTGTTAGGAAATTCGCTAGGCGAAAAATTTTCAAAATCATAATCATTTTTACTATATCCATAGCTTGCCCAACCACTATAATTCTTCCACTTTTTATTAAGTGTAATCTCAACCCCTTTTACTGAATAGTTTCCAATATCATTAGAAAATTGAAACTGATTTTGAAACCCTTGGCTTTTACTAGTAATTCCTTCTACCGTTTTATAATAACCTTCTGCATTAATAAACCAGCCATCACTGTTATATAAGAAACCTAAGGATCCTTGCTTGCTTTTTTTAATGGGTATCGTTTCACCATTTGCCAACACCCATCGTCTTTTTTCCACTCCCAAAAAATCACTTTGTAAATCGATGCGTTGCGTAACAGACTGACTTTTAAACTCTCCAGCCAATTCAAAAGCGAAACCATCTGCAATTTCTTGGTATAAATTAAATCGTGGTTCAATGATGACTTCATCCAATTTTTCAAAGTAGTTTCCTCGCAAGCCACCATTAATTCTTGTTTTTTTATTTAAAGAGGAATACAAAAGTTCTCCGTAAACAATGTGCGACCGTAATACATTTTTTTCATAATCTCTAAAACGCGGAAGATTCACATCTTGGGTATTGGCAATACCAATTTCTGAAAAATGATACCCAGACCGAAGCTGTAATCTATCTGAAAATTTTAATTGAGAATTGAGTTTTGCCGTAAGTTCCAATACCTCATTCTCCTGATTAATTTCTTGAAGCGTAAAGATATCTTGATTTACAGCATCCAATAAATAGTGTGAAACTTGAAACGAAGCATTGGTTAAAAAACTTGTAGACCATTGTCTTTGCCAATCAATACCGGCCCCTTCACTTTTTTGTTCCAACCTACTAGTTTCCTCATTTTCTTCAAGTCTTTCTGTAAACTCAAAATGATTCTCCATCGCAATAAAGTTGAATCTTACTTTGTCTTTTTCTGTAAGATCCCAAAGAATTTTTCCACCTACATCAAAAAAGTAGAAATCTTCTCTAATTTGAAGGTTAGAAATATCTTGAGCATTTTGCAGATTGGTAATTTCGGTATCTTGAAAAATTCTGTTGGAAAAATTAGTATAAGCAGGCGTTTCAATGATTCCATTAATTGACGTCCTTCCTGAAATTTGAAATCCTAAGGTATTGGAGATAGGAACTTCCACAAACGCATTGGCATTAATAAGGTTGGTTCCAATACCACCTCTTATTTTTTGAGCAATATTATTGTTCGAAGACATATCAATTACCCCAGAAACACTTTCTCCAAACGATGAAGGAGTTCCGTTTTTATAAACAGATACTTCTTTGGTGAGATTAGGATTAAAAGCAGAAATAAGACCAAAAAAATGTCCTGTTT
The DNA here is from genome assembly GCA_034670265.1 of Flavobacteriaceae bacterium. Classification (GTDB taxonomy): domain Bacteria; phylum Bacteroidota; class Bacteroidia; order Flavobacteriales; family Flavobacteriaceae; genus Halomarinibacterium. The sequence continues at coordinate 182,544 of JAXMNU010000006.1, forward strand.
GGTACATTCTAATTCCTTCCCAAAGAATTAAGTTTTCATCATTAGCACCTCCACGAATGTTTATGGTCGAGATAGTTTCGTTACTACTTTGCACTCCTGGAAGCGCCTGCACCATTTGTAACACGTCATTTTCGGTCTGCCCGGGAAGTAACCCAAAGTTTTGAGTTCTTAAACTCGTAGATCCGTTTACATTACGGCTAATCCCACGAACCAAAACATTGCTAATAAGCACTTCATTTAACCTTGAAATAGAAGGAAAGAGTACAATTTCTGGACAACTAGCTGATATAAAAGAACTACTTATAGCAAGTGTTTCAAACCCAATATGACTAATTGTTATCGCTTCAGAAATATAGCTATTTGGCACATAAAATACTCCGTCTTTATTGGTAACCGTTGCATACTCATTTATTCCTATTAAAATGGAAGCACTCTCCAATGGTAGTCCGGAGTTACCATCAATAACTTTTCCACAGTAATTGGAAGCTATGACCTCTTTTCTTGAAATAGAATAGTATCGATCACTAATTTTCACAAATTGAAAAGGGGTGCGTGAATTTAAATGCTCAATACTTTCTGAGAGTGAGGCCGATGGGGGAGGATTTGCAATGCGAATTCCTTGAATATCAGATTCAACAAAAGAAAATCGAACCTCGTGTTTTACTTCTAATTCCGATATTATTTCTGTTAATGGTAGCATTTCTTGAGCAACCATTAAGGCTTGGAAAAAGAATAAAAAGAGGCAAAGTAAAGTTGATTGTTGTTTAGTTACTGTTCTTTGCATAAAGTGTCACTTCGTTATTTGCGATAGTGAAATCTAGCTGTAATGGATCGCAAATAGAGCGTAATGCTACTGTTAAATTAGTATGTGTAAAGCTGCCTGTAAATCGTTTGTTTAAATTTAATTCTGTTTGTATAGTAACGGGGTATTGCCTTTTTAATTCTGATAAAACATCACTAACCAAAACGTTTTCAAAAGAACTTTCATTGTTCACCCAAGTAGGAGCAGTTATTGCTAAAGTTTCATTACTTAGTAACTTGTTATCCTCAATAGTGATATAGTTTCCCGCTGGGACTTTTACTAAAGTATCTTTAAAGGCTACGCTTACAAGTCCTTCGTAACAAGTGATATTGAATTGATTCCCCCTTGAAAAAACATTAAACTGAGTTCCTAAAACAGTTACGGTACCTTGAGGTGTTTCAACACTAAAAGTCGAACCCTTTTTTACTTTAAAATAAGCTTCTCCCTCCAAAGATAATTTACGCTCCTTAGTCCAGCCTTTTTTATTATAAGCTATGTTTGACATAGCGTTTAGTGTCACTTCAGATTCGTCTGGTAATAAGAAATATTCTTTTTGTGCAATGTCTGTAGTGATAGAGGTGCCTCTGTTTTCTAAAAATAAGTAGCTTGTGACAATTAAAGCAAATACGGCGGCAATTCTCAAAATGTTTTGAGTAGAAAATAACGATCTAACCTTGCCTTCTTTTTTATTGAGCTTAGATTGAATAACTGCATAGTTTTCATCCACTTTAAAAGTGGGAGTTTCAAAACCTTTGGTGGCTTCAGCAATTTTTAAATAAGAGGAATATTCTGAATCATTTTTTAACAATTCAATTTCTTCTACAGTGGCTTCGCCGTTAAGGTATTTATGTAATATGTAGTTTTTATCCATATCCTTCATTTCCAATATCAATACTGAAACAGTTGTTATTTGTTTTACCCTACCTTATATCTTAAAATTCATCAATTTCTTTTCTAAGCGAAGCTAATGCTTGGCTCATCCGTTTTTCCACAGCTTTCACCGAAATGTCTAAAATTTCAGCAATCTCGGCGTATTTTTTTCCTTCGATTCTGTTCATTAAAAATGCAGTTCGTTGGGCTTCAGTTAGGTTAGCAATAGCGTTTTGTAATTTTTCTTCAAACTGCTTTTCCTCTAGTAAAAACTCTGGGGATTGTTTGTTCACTTTACTTGGCTGGAGTTGTGCATGTTTTAAGACTACTTTTTTATGCGCCACTTCATTTAAAAACATATTATTGGCAACGGTATATAAAAAAGATTTTGCTTTTTCTTCTGGAACTTTCTCACAATTTTGCCAAAGTTTAATAAAGGCCTCCTGCACCAAATCGTTAGCCTGTGCTTCATCTCCACATTTAAAAAAAATAAAACGAAAGATAGGTTTGCCCCAATTGTGGTAAATTTGATTGTATATTTTTTCGGAACAAACGTTGTTTTCCATATCTCTGTTAGTAGATTACATCAAAGTTAAAAAAAAAGGAAGGCACAGGTAGGGTAAAATAGATTTTATCTGTTTTAGCAATAAACAAACACAAAAAAAAGTTATGAAAAATTTAGTCAACCTACCATTCCTATTTTTTTTAGGAATATTATTAACCTTAGGCTCTTGCCAAAAAGAAGATAAAGAATTTATAGACGAAACTAATAACGAAGAAACCTTTACCGAAGGTTCTAACATTACAGCTTTACTAAGAAGCGCTTCACAAAATAATGGTACCATGGATAACCTTATTGATGGGAGTGATTGCTTCTCTGTGGTTTTTCCAATAGAAGTGTTTGCTAACGGTCAAAAACTAACATTAAATTCCATTGACGATATTCAGTTAGTGAGAGAAATTTTTGATCAATTTCCAAGTGACACTGATACGTTAGACATTGTATTCCCAATACAAGTGGTTACTGAAGATTTTACGACTATCGATGTAGCCAATGCAAATGAATTGGCGTCTCTTGTTTCAAATTGCACTAATAGTATTATAGATACGTATGCCTGTGTCGATTTTGTGTATCCCATTACGTGTTTTATCTACAATAATAATAATGAGCAGACGGGAAGTATTACACTCAATAATGCACACGAGTGGCTAGATTATTTACTGTATTTGGAAACAGGAATTTACATAGCTATAGATTATCCAATGTCGGTTTTGGTAAATGGACAAACCATTGTTGTAAACTCAAATCAAGAATTAATCGATGCTATATCTCAAGCCGATTGTAGTAATGATGATGGTGGCGGAAATACAGATCCTTCAGATTTTGAAAATTACTTAACTACGGGAGTATGGTATGTAACCTATTTCTTTGATGATTATGATGAAACAAGTGATTTTGTGGATTACGAATTCAGTTTTGCTGTAGACGGCTCTGCTGAAGCTACAAATGCAACTGGAAGTACACCTGGGACTTGGGATTTCTACGTAGATAGTGGAGTAGATAAAGTGGATTTATTCTTTGGTACTACAAGTCCGCTAGATGAAATAGATGAAGACTGGGAAATTCTTGAAGTAACAAATGATATTATAAGATTAAAACACATAAGTGGAGGAGATGGAAGTGTAGATTTCCTAACGTATGAAAGAACTCCTTACAGCGGTGGCGGTGGAAACACCAATGCATTTATTGAAAACTTGGTAAATGGTTCTTGGTATGTTAATTTACTTGATGATGATGGTAATGATGAAACCTGCGATTATGTAGACTATGAATTTGTATACAACATTAACGGTTCTGTGACAGCAACAAGCTTGTCGAACACAAAAAATGGATTCTGGACTGTAACCGATAGCGGTAGCGGATTAGATTTGGTGTTAAATTTTGAAATTGATAATCAAGACGATCCATTTGAGGACCTAAATGATGACTGGGATATCACAGATTATGATGCACAACTTATCCAGTTAATGGATGTGAGTGGTGGAAATGGTGGTACAGACTACCTCAACTTTGGACGAGAGCCTCACACTGGCTGCGGTGGCGGCGGCGGCCAAGACCTTAATGATATTTTATTAAACGGGCCTTGGTATGTGGCTACTTATCTAGATGATGGTGATGATGAAACCTACGACTATTATGGCTACAATCTTACATTTAATAGTGGAGGTAGTGTTGTTGCAGAAAATGGCACAAATACCTTTAACGGTACTTGGAGTGTCACAGGTTCTTCAACGCCAGACTTAATTCTTGATTTTGGAACACAGTTTCCTTTTGATGAATTTAATGACGACTGGGATGTGATTTCGTATAATGAAACAACCGTTAACTTAGAAGATGTGAGCGGTGGAAATGGCGGCACAGATACATTAATATTTCAAAAATTATAATAACAAAAATTAACAAACAAGATGAAATTGAAAAATTTAAAATTAGCCCTTGTATTCTCTTTGGTTCTTGCTTTCATTAGCTGTAACAAGGATGATAGCTCAGAAAACTCTTCGACTCCCAACGAAACGAGCGCAGATCAGACTTCACAAATTGCTGAAAGTGGAACCTGGAGAATCACAAGTTTTATAGATTCTGGTCAAGACGAAACAAATGATTTTACAGGCTACTCATTTACATTTAAACAGGACGGCGTGTTAATTGCGACTAAAGGAAATGTAACTATTAATGGTGCTTGGTCTGTTACAGATGATAGTAGCAACTCATCAAGCGATGATGATGGAAACTCATCAGACGACGATGACTTTAATATCTTCTTTGCCGTATCTGAAGATAGCGACTTTGAAGATTTAAACGACGATTGGGATTTTATCTCTATTTCTACCTCAAAAATTGAATTAATAGATATTAGCGGTGGTAACGGTGGTACCGATTATCTAACTTTTGAGAAAAACTAAATAGCACTTTTTTTGTCCCCTATAAAGCCCAAGTATTTGCTTGGGCTTTTGTTATATAATAAGGGATATATTAAGCCTATTTTAAACTAAAATGATAATACTCACCTTTTATAAAGCTAGGTTTCACTATTTTGCAATTTATTCTAATTCTCTTTAAAAAAATATATTTCAATTGAAAAAGGTTTCTCATTGGATAAAATTTGGGGTTATTATCCTTGGTGTCTTCTTTTTCATTTTCTTTTTGAATATTAAATTCAAAGAAAATGAAAAGATAGCAAGGGCAGAGCGTTTGGAATCTATTCATGAGCGGATGGTGAATCAATTTTCTTATTCTATAGATAATTTTGCAGGCCTTGTTTCTGGTATGAATACATTTATGAATTTATCGAACGATTTACCTTCTTCAGAACAATTTCAGGAATTTGTTAAAACTCAATTTGGAGATATTAATCGCAATGATTCCATTGTTGTGTCTTACATAGATACATCCCACGTATTTAAATATAGTTTTACTCCTAATCAAATGGATCCAGCTCAACTAGTTGGTAAAAAAGTAATTAATTTAAGAAATAAGAAAGAAATTGAAAGCCTTGATAGACTACTTACAAAAGATGGATTGCACCTATTTCCACCTATCAATTTAGTAGAAGGTTGGCCTGGACTTCCACTTAATTTTAGGGTTTATAGAGATGGAAAAGTGTTAGGGTATGTTGCGCCTATTATAGATTTTAAATCAATTATTCAGCCAGTTTACGATGATGTTGCATCAAAAGAGTTTGTATTTCTTTTTCAAAATGAAGAAGGTCAAGATTTTGATAGGCATCAAGTCTATAACGGAACAAAAGTTTATAATACTGGCAAAGATGATCAATACTATAAAAATTTTAATCTCAAAACAGAGGATTTTTTATTAACAAAGAAGACCTACTTTGGGTATTCTATGACATTAGGTACCGCGTATAAAAAAATATCTCAACCCATCAATAAATTTTATATAATTCTTTGGATAAGTTATTTTGCATTTATTTTATTAGGATTAATAATTACATTACAAGTGGATAGCTATAAGCGTCTAAATCATAAACTTGCTTTTACCAATAATTTACTTAAAGAGAGACAGATTCAAATAGACTTACAAAACAAAGAATTAGTTCAACTAAATAATACCAAAAACAAATTTTTCTCAATTATTGGTCACGACATAAAGCAACCTTTAAATGCCATTGAGGGCCTGTTGCATTTACTTGAGGATTCTGAAATACAAGATCCTAGCTTAAAAGAAATATTGGTAAACCTTAATCAAGCTACAGGAAATACGGTGGATTTGCTCAATAATTTATTAAGATGGGCGCTCTCACAAACGGGAGAGATTAAATTTAATCCTACTAGTCTAAATTTTACTGAACTTGTAAATGGGTCTCTTAAAATATTAAAATTTCAAGCCCAATTAAAACAAATTAAAATTCAAGAATCCATAGCCGAAAATATAAGTTTTTACGGTGATGGAGATATGATACAAACAGTAGTTCGAAATTTAGTTTCAAATGCAATTAAATACTCAAATCCTGGTGGTATTATTGAGGTTAAATTGTTGAAAGAGAATAGTGAAATAATTTTAAAAATTGTAGATTATGGTGTGGGCATGACTCAAAAACAAGTCGATTCTCTTTATAAACTTGAGAATTTATCAAGTACGTTGGGAACAAAAGGTGAGATGGGAACTGGCTTGGGATTGCAATTAGTAAAAGATTTTGTTAAAAAACATCAAGGAATTATTTCAGTTGATAGTAGTTTTGGAAAAGGCACAACTTTCACAGTAAAATTCCCTATTATTTAATTGATATTAGGTGATTTTTATAAATTTCGGTTATAAAAAATATTGAATTTTATTATCAAATAAAGTTATTTACCCTACAATAACTATTAAAATCTTTCACGGTTAGTAACTTTGACACTCACACTTCAATTTGTATCTTTGGCGTTCTTAAAATGTAAGTAGTATTATGTTCGATAATTTAAGCGATAAACTAGATAAAGCTCTTCACGTATTAAAGGGACACGGAAGTATTACAGAAGTAAACGTAGCCGAAACTTTAAAGGAAGTTCGACGTGCACTATTAGATGCCGATGTTAACTTTAAAATAGCCAAAGACTTCACCAACACCGTTAAGGAAAAAGCATTAGGACAAAACGTACTTACTACGTTGCAACCTGGCCAATTAATGGTGAAATTGGTAAAAGATGAACTTACGGAACTCATGGGAGGTGAAACCGCAGGGATTAATCTTAGCGGGAATCCTAGTAGCATTTTAATGTCTGGTTTACAAGGTAGTGGTAAAACTACTTTTTCTGGGAAACTGGCAAATTACCTAAAAACCAAAAAAACAAAAAAGCCATTATTAGTAGCTTGTGATGTATATCGTCCTGCGGCTATAAATCAGCTACATGTGGTGGGAGACCAAGTAGGTGTTGAGGTATATAGCGAAGAGGGAAATATGAATCCCGTAGAAATTGCACAAAATGCTGTGGCTTACGCTAAGAAAAATGGTCATAATGTGATCATTGTTGATACTGCAGGTCGTTTGGCGGTTGATGAAGAAATGATGACTGAAATTGCCAATGTACACAAAGCTATTAATCCTCAGGAAACTTTGTTTGTTGTGGATGCTATGACAGGGCAAGATGCTGTAAATACAGCTAAAGCATTTAACGATAGGCTTAATTTTGAAGGTGTTGTTTTAACAAAACTAGATGGTGATACCCGTGGTGGAGCGGCAATCTCTATTAAAAGTGTAGTCGATAAACCAATTAAGTTTATTGGTACAGGTGAGAAGATGGATGCCATTGATGTGTTTCACCCTTCGCGTATGGCAGATCGTATTCTCGGGATGGGAGATGTTGTGTCTCTTGTGGAACGAGCTCAAGAACAGTTTGATGAAGAGGAAGCTAGAAAGCTTCAAAAAAAAATTGCAAAAAATCAATTTGGTTTTGATGACTTTCTGAAGCAAATTCAGCAAGTAAAGAAAATGGGAAGTATGAAAGATTTGGTGGGAATGATTCCGGGTGCTGGGAAAGCATTAAAGAATGTGGATATTGATGATGATGCCTTTATTCATATTGAAGCCATTATTCATTCTATGACACCTTTAGAAAGAACTTCTCCAGATGTAATAAACGGGAGTAGAAAAAAACGTATTGCAAAGGGAAGCGGGACTTCGGTTCAGCAAATAAATCAGTTGCTGAAACAATTTAACCAAATGAGCAAGATGATGAAAATGATGCAAGGCGGCGGTGGCCGAAAAATGATGCAAGCAATGAATAAAATGCGATAATAATTCTACAAAATCCAACGCAAGGTTATGACACTATTAGACGGAAGAAAAGTAAGCAATGACATTAAAGATGAAATTGCCGCCGAAGTTCAAAAAATGAAAGACAATGGTGAAAAAGTTCCGCACTTAGCTGCAGTAATAGTTGGGGATGATGGCGCAAGTTTAACTTACGTAGGTAGTAAAGTAAAGGCTTGTGAACGTGTTGGTTTTGAGTCCACGATGGTGCGAATGCCCAATACAACAAGTGAATTAGAGTTACTAAAAAAAATTGACGAGCTTAATAACAATGATGACATTGATGGGTTTATCATTCAATTGCCATTGCCACCTCAAATAGACGAGCAAAAAGTATTAATGGCAGTAAATCCAAAAAAAGATGTAGATGGCTTTCATCCAGAAAATTTTGGAAAAATGGCACTCGATATGAGTACATTTATACCAGCTACTCCATTTGGTATTTTAGAATTGTTGGAAAGATATAATGTTGATACCAAAGGAAAGCATACGGTAGTAATTGGGCGTAGTCATATTGTGGGTCGCCCAATGAGTATTTTAATGAGCCGTAAAGGATGGCCTGGGAATAGCACTGTAACATTAACTCATAGTAGCACTAAAAATATTTCACAAATTACAACACGAGCGGATATCATTATTTCGGCATTGGGAGTCCCAGATTTTCTAAAGGCTGAAATGGTAAAAGACGATGTAGTAGTTATTGATGTGGGAATAACCCGTGTCCCAGATGAAAATCACCCTAAAGGTTATGTTATTAAAGGCGACGTAGATTTTGAAAACGTAAGTAAAAAAGCTTCATTTATTACTCCAGTTCCAGGTGGTGTTGGCCCTATGACCATTGCCATGCTTCTTAAAAATACATTACTTGCCAGAGAGCAAAAAGGATAATTTAAGATGCTTCCTTTTCGGGATATTCTTTTCGGTAAATGGTAAGTAGTATTAAGAATAAACTTATAAGTAAGGGACCAAAGATGAGTCCAATAAATCCAAAAAGAGGTACTCCTACAATAACACCAATCAATGTTATTAAAGGGTGTACATTATCTAGTTTCTTCAACACATAGAGTCTAATTAGGTTGTCTGTTGAACCCACAACTACTAATCCGTAGATTAAAATTCCCCAAGCCGTAAATGAATTTCCAGTGGATAGTTCTAAAATAAAAACTGGTAATATTCCCAACAAAGTTCCGACAAATGGGATCATACTACCAATAGTTACAATAACAAACCAAAACAACGGATCCTGAACTCCAAATATTAAAAATCCAATTAAAGCAACGATACCTTGAGCAATGGCGACAAGCGGAATTCCCAATGCATTGGAGCGAACCATAGCTTTTACTTCTTTTCCTATTACTTTTAAATTTGCTTTATTGACAGGAACATAATCCCCTATCGAGTTTTGCGTGAGGGAGCGATCTGTAAACAGGTAGAAAAGTATAAAATACATTAACCCTATTGCGATAAAAATATCAAAAGTACCGCCTGCAAAATTTTGTAAATTATCGGAAAGCCACGATGAAATTGCTCCAACATCAATTTGTGAAGCAAAGTCAAACCCTAGTTGATATTCCCAATTAGAAAGCTGGTCCTTGAGAACGCTAATAACCCTTTCCGAATTATTTACTGCCTGTCCAATTTTATTGGTTAAAAGTAAAATGACACCTGAAACAGGAATTAAAATCCCTACGAATGATAATAAGCATAATGCTCCTGCAGCTAAATTTCTATTCCAACCTTTTCTTACTAATGCAAGCATCCAACCGCGCATTAAAACATAAATAGTAATTGCGCCTAAAACCCCAGAAAGATAGGGTAGTAGCTCCCAAAAGATAAGCCCGCCAATAATGATAATGATTATTAAAATAAATATTTGACGGATGATATGCTGCGGAATGGTTTTCATTTATTTTTATTGATGTTTAAAATTACATGATTTCAATAAACCTTCAATACTTTTCAGAAAAGATTCAAATTAAAATCTTTTGCTATCTTTCCTTTTTAAATAACTTATTATTTTGACTGAATCCATCTTTTTTAAAGATAATGATGCCTTTACTATGTTTGGGTTTCAGCATATAATAGCCATTCTTTTTTTTGCATTATTTGGGTATACCTTAATTGTTTGGGCAAAAAAACTATCTGAAAAAAAACAGCATCATTTAGGGATTGGATTTTCAATATTCCTTTGTGCAAGCTTACTTATTTGGACTTTTTCTAGAATATACATTCAAGGATTTGACGTTACCGAACATCTTCCGTTACACCTCTGTAATATCATTTCTTTGTTGCTTCCTATTTTTGCAATAACACGTAAAAAGTGGATGTACGAAGTCTTACTTTTTTGGATTTTAGCAGGGACTTCTCAGGCTATAATTACCCCAGATTTGGCCCACGGTTTTCCACATTACGATTATCTAAAATATTTTGTAGTGCATTGTGGGTTGGTAGTCTTTATTCTTTACGCTACCATTATTTACAAAATGCGCCCAACAGTAAAGAGTATTTTTAAGTCCTTTTTGGCATTGCAAGTCTATTTTGTAGCGATGCTTTTGGTGAATAAAGTATTGGGGTCTAACTATTTTTTCATTTCTGAAAAACCCCCACACGGATCATTGTTAGACTACTTAGGAGATTGGCCATATTATATTTTGGTAGCAGAATTAATTCTTTTTCCGTATTTCTTCTTAATTTATTTACCCTTTCATCTTACCAGAAAAAAAGCTATTTCGCAAAAAGCTGATTCAAATTTCTGAAGGCTTTAAATTCTAAAGCATTACCAGATGGGTCTTTAAAAAACATAGTGGCTTGTTCACCCACTTCACCCTTAAATCGGGTGTAGGGTTCAATTATAAATTGAATGCCTTTCTTTTTTAATTCTGCAGCAAAAGCTTCAAATGTATCCATATCTAAAACGACTCCAAAATGGGGGATGGGCACTTCTTTTCCATCCACGGGATTAGAACGTGATTTTTCGACTTCTTCCTTTAAATGAATCACCAATTGGTGTCCAAAAAAATCGAAATCGACCCAATGATTGCTACTTCTTCCTTCTTTACAACCTAAAACTTCTCTGTAAAACATTCTATTTTTTTCAATATCATTTACCGGAATTGCTAAATGAAAAGGGCGCAAGTTTTGTAACATAGTTAAGCTTGTTTTAAATAGTTTATGCTAACAGTAGCAAGTTTGTTATTTGGGTATTTTGAAAAATGTTTTGGGTCACTTTTTAAATGTAATTCTTCAATTACCTTCAGGAACACCTCTAATTCTAAAATATATTGGTCACTAAAACCGTGAGTCGCGTCATACGCTGTACAAGCTGTCTTTCCAATATTTTGTGCCGCAATGTTTGGGTCAATGGTATGCAATTCTATCATTAAAAGCCCAAACTTTTTAATATACGGCAGCCAATTTTCAAGATGTTCTTTTAAATTTTGTTCCACTAATGCGTTGGGTAATCTGTCGCCGCAAGAGGCAAAGGCTCCCTTTGATTCACTTTTTCTATTCGACTCGATATTCTCTGGAAATTTCCACGGTCGGTTGTGATCGAGAAAAGTACGCACATTAAGTAAATCGCTTAGTTCAATATCATAACTTTCCTGAATATCCTTCTCCAACTTTGAAGGGTTGGCAATATCTCCCCAAATTACCTTCGCCCAAATATCGGCTTTTACCAAGTTTGCTCGAGTCACTTTTAAAGCGGCGCGATTATAATCAACACCCACTAAAAAAAGCGGATATTCTTCAAGCATGGGACCTCGCTTTGTGCGTTGTTCGATGACTTCAAAAAGATGAATTAAAAATGCACCATTCCCGCAACCCATGTCCAAAATTCCTTTGGGTTGTTCTTCAATAGGTTTGTTGAAAAGCGCAATAACTATCTCATCAATTTTTTTGAAATACGCAGAATGTGCTCCACCGCTTCCCCAAACATTCATCTCTCTATCTACGTGCATTTCGGTGGCACTGGGATCGTTGCTTTTAAAAATAGTTGCATTGCCAAACATGAGTTCGTCCACTCTTCTAAAGGTGGGTAAATACGAAACGGTTACACCGTAAGCCGAAGATCTACGAGCAAAAAACAAGCCCGTATCGGTAAATCGGTAATGCTCATTTTTCTTTTTGAACCACCCTAAAAAAGTGAAGAAGTCCAAAATTTTACTGAAACTCACTGGGTCTTCGTGAAATTCATCGGCACTAAATGAGGCTTCCATAAAATACTTATGAAACATCCCATCCATCCCTAAATACACGGTAATAGGACCTACCAAAACACCTTCAATATGCTTCTGAATTTGTAATTCAATCTCGCAATCTTGCTCGTTTTCAGAAACTGGATTATAGGCTCCGTCTTTGTATTTCGTAAAAATACGATTCAAGGAAGTGAATTGCTCTAGGTCGAAGTTTCGTGGATGAAAGCCTTCAGAAATTTTTAAATACTGAACCACATCGCTGTATCGTTCAGAAAACTGAAAAGCCGTCACACTTTTTTCATTTTTAGATATGGTTACTTCATTTTTATCATTATCCACCGCATAATTTATCCACCCTTGCGAGCCCAACATTCTCAATGCAACATTGAGATACCCTTCATTGGCACTAAACTTTTCAGTAATTTCTGAAATTGAAAAAGAATCTTTAGTTAGTATAAAATCTAGGACTCCTTTGTCTTTAAGTGCATAGATGACGGGTGAGCAAACAATGCCGTCTAAATGGCGAAATAAATCACTGCGAAGTAAACTTTTATCTTGAGGTGAGAGCATATTAATTAAATGTTATTCCAAATATCTAAATAAATTTTCCAGTCACCCTTTATTTTTTTCCAAACGATGACATATTTTCCTTTAAACGGGGATTCTCCTTTGGCCGAACTAGAACTTCCTTCGTAATATCCATAATCATAGGCAAAATCACCAATTATTTTTATTTCTGAAGGCGTCACTTTATGATATTTAATGCTTACTCCCTCGGGTAGTGTCCACCGTTTTTTTATAGCTTCCCTACCTGAAATGATATCGGTATTATTCGGAAAAATTTTGCCGTCTTCTGAATAAAATTGCGATAGCTTCTCAGCATCACCTGCCATATATGTTTTTGAAAAAGCTTCAACATTTTTAAGGATAATTTCTTTATCCCAATTCGATTCTCTTTTTACGCATGTAATTTTCCACGTAGGAAATACAAACTTTTCAGAAGGATCTACCCATTCGCCAATCCAATTAAATCCTTTTTCAGAAATATCACTGAAGGTAAGTCTGTAGAAACCATCCATACCATTAGGAGCCTGTTGTTCGCGATACAAATCAATACTGTCGCCTCGTTTTCCTCCTTCCCAAGTGGGAAGGGTAGTGCTAGGAGTCGTATTCGAATACCAATGCACGAACCATTTGCTGCTATCGGCAATAAACTGCCGGATACTTCCAGAATGACTACCATCTTCCTTTAGCGTTTCATCCTGAATCCCCATTCCATTTAAAATGTATTTAAAAGTCCAAGTCATTTTTTGAGACTCTCCCCAAGTTTGATCCGCATTTCGAGCCGTTGAGGTACAATAGCAAGTTCCAATTAGGGGGTCAAAGTCCAAAATTTCTTTAGGTGCTTCTGGGTTGGGAAGTCCATAAGGATTAAGAACAGAGGATTCGTATTTTGATGACAATTGCCCAAAACAGAACAGAGGAAGTAGTAGAAATGTAATTAAAAATTTCATTTATTAAAGTATTTATGAGTAAGATACAGCATTTAAGGAAATAAAAAAACCTTCAAATATTGAAGGTTTTTAATATTAGATTTTTACAGAGTAACTTATTCTTCTCCACTATCCCAACCAATCATAAAATATTTAAAGGTGGCTTCGTCTGGAATTTGAGAAGCTTCAATTTTTGCACTATAGTCGTAACGAATGTTTTCGGGTAATTGTTTTTTGTCAATAGTTAAATAAATGTCACTATTTTTCAAAAATACCACCACAGCATTTATTGCGTTTTCAACTCCGGCAATTTCATAATTTGCTTTTACATCGGCAAAAGTACTGGCAGAGGTTAAACCTTTTTCAGTTTTATAACGAGCATCAAAAACTTGAATGTTACTGATTACCGAATTAGGATCTTTTTCGTCTTCTGGAGAAATGAGAAGTAGTTTCTTTCCTCCTTTTTCATAAATCTCAACTTCGCCCTGCGTTCCTAACGCATCTTCAATTGGGTTTAATTTTACGATAGAATCGTTTGCGAAAATAGAGTCAATTTGTCTCATTTGCACAACTTGAGTTAATTTACCAACGACACCTTCTCCAATAGCAAATGGGTCTTCTCCTTTTCCGCATTGTGTAAATAGGATTCCTAAAAGGGCAACAATCAAAAGATTTTTTTTCATAGTATTTATAAGGTTATTTTTTATTTTAACATTTTACTTAATATGCCCAACACGCTTCTAATTACGGTGGGGCTTGTGATTACTTTTTCGAGAGTGCTTTTACCTCTTCTTCGAGTAGAGGTGGTTCTTCGCGAAGTAGATCGTTGTGCAGCTTCTTTTTCTTTTTCGGCTTTTTCTTTGGCTTCTTTTTGATTTGCTGTTTCAATTTTCTTGTTCAGCATTTCATAAGCGCTATCACGATCAATTTCTTCGTTGTATTCTTTTATTAATTTTGAAGCTTCTAACAAATCTTTTAGTTCATCATCTTCCAAAATATCCATTCTGCTCATAGGAGCTCTAAGCATGGTTGCAGCCAAAGGGGTAGGGATTCCTTTTTCGTTTAAAGCAGAAACCAATGCCTCTCCAATTCCTAAGGAAGTTAATACCTCATCAGTTTTATAATAGTCGGATAGAGGGTAGTTTTCTGCAGTGAGTTTGATCGCTTTTCTATCTTTTGCTGTAAAGGCACGTAGCGCATGTTGAATCTTTAACCCTAACTGACTCAAAACAGCATCTGGCACATCGGTGGGGTTTTGGGTAACAAAATAAAGCCCTACACCTTTGGAACGAATTAATTTTACAATACTTTCAATCTGGTCAAGCAGGGCATCACTTGCTTCTTTAAAAATAAGGTGAGCTTCGTCTATAAAAATGACCAATTCGGGTCGTCCACTGTCACCTTGTTCTGGAAACGTTGCATAAATTTCGGCCAGCAAACACAACATGAAAGTTGAGAATAACTTGGGTCTATCCTGAATATCGGTAAGACGGACAATGTTTATATAGCCTCTTCCATTTTCATCAATGCGAAGTAAATCGTCTGTATCAAAAGACTTTTCTCCAAAGAATAAATCGCCACCTTGTTGTTCGAGTTCTACAATTTTACGAAGAATTGCCCCCGAAGTAGCGGGTGAAATTCGGCCGTAGGCTTTTTCAATTTCATCCTTTCCTTCGTCCGAAGCATATTGGATAATCTTCTTTAAATCTTTAAGATCTAAAAGGGGCAGTTTGTTGTCATCACAATACTTAAAGAGAATGGACATCACTCCAGATTGTGCTTCAGAAAGGTTCAAAATCCTTGAAATAAGCACAGGTCCAAACTCACTAACGGTTGCACGTAATCGCACTCCCTTTTGTTCAGAAAGGGTAAGTATTTCTACTGGAAAACTTTTAGGCTCGAAAGGAAACCCAATTTGTGTGTGGCGTTCATCAATTTTTGGATGACCAGGACTGGGTTGAGCAATACCACTTAAATCACCTTTCATATCCATTAACAAAACGGGAATTCCTTTGTCCGAGAGATTTTCGGCTAATACCTGTAATGTTTTAGTCTTACCCGTTCCTGTGGCTCCAGCTATAAGTCCGTGGCGGTTGAGTGTTTTTAAGGGTATTTTTACATAAGCATTTGTCAAAGTTTCACCATCGAGCATGGCTGCTCCTAAAGTAATTGAATCTCCTTTTGTAGCATATCCTT
Source organism: Flavobacteriaceae bacterium (assembly GCA_034670265.1). GTDB lineage: Bacteria > Bacteroidota > Bacteroidia > Flavobacteriales > Flavobacteriaceae > Halomarinibacterium. The sequence continues at coordinate 198,412 of JAXMNU010000006.1, forward strand.
CAGTAATGTGATCAAAAAAAGCTTTTTTATCTGCCATCTTCAAAATTTTAGGTAAAAATAGCAATTGTAATGTAGCTACTGAAAATATTCAGTATTTTAATTAAAATTTTAAATAATTAATATGAGAACCATAACAATAATTTTATGCGCGTGTTTTTTTTCAATCTCTTTTGGCTGCACACATTCAAAAAACGAAAAAGGGCATATTGAGATCAATAAAAAATTTGAAGCCCCCATCTTTCATAAATCTCACCAACCAAAAAAGCAAAATTTACCCTTTAGTGATGCAGTACAAGTAGGAAATACATTTTATCTATCGGGACAAATTGGAATGAATCATAGCACTCGCCAACTGGTAGAGGGAGGAATTAAAGCTGAAACTACACAAGCTTTAGAGAATATTAGAGAAGTTTTATCGGTTCATGGATTGCATTTTACAGACGTAGTTAAAGTAACTGTAATTCTAGAAAACATGGAAGATTTTTCGGCATTTAATGAAGTTTATGCGTCATACTTTCCACAAAAACCAGCAAGGACTACTTTTGCTGCCAAAGGCTTGGCAAAGGGAGCGAAAATAGAAATTGAAGTAATTGCTGTAAAATCGGTTTCTTCACATCTCATTCACGGTTAATACAGTTTTATATGTTTTATTGATACTATTTATGTGTCAACTGCCGAGTAATTACCTAAATTTGCACCCAATGAAAACTGAAGTTCAAAATTTAGTTGATAAAGGCGTAATGCTTCCATTAATGGAAGAGTTTTACACTATTCAAGGGGAAGGGTATCATAAAGGAACTGCCGCTTATTTTATTCGTGTGGGTGGATGCGATGTGGGTTGCCATTGGTGCGATGTAAAGGAAAGTTGGAATCCAGCTATTCACCCACCAACTGACATTGTCCAAATTGCCCAAAATGCTTCAAAATATTCTAAAACAATTGTAGTTACTGGAGGTGAACCACTCACTTGGGATATGGGACCACTTACTTCTCTATTAAAAGAAAAGGGACTTACAATCCACATCGAAACTTCAGGAGCGTATCCATTGTCTGGAAAGTGGGATTGGATTTGTCTTTCACCTAAAAAGTTGAAATTACCTACCGAAGAAGTTTATGAAAAGGCAAACGAATTAAAAGTAATTATCTACAACAAAGATGACTTTCGTTTTGCCGAAGAACAAGCCGAAAAAGTAAAATCAACCTGCAAATTATATTTACAGCCAGAGTGGAGCAAACGGGAAAAGGTGATTCCTGAAATTGTAGATTATGTTATGCAAAATCCAAAGTGGGTAGTGTCATTGCAAACACATAAATATTTAAATATTCCATAATAAAAGCCAAAACGACAGTTTTGGCTTTTATTTATTTACTTCGCAAATCTATCTTTAAAGGGAACTGTAACTCGAATACTACCCCATCCCAAGTACATGTCAACTCCTTCTTTACTGCCATCAAAAGCTATAGAAAAGGCTTCCAGAGAGTCTTTCTTAAATGTGACTGGCACTTTAATTCTGGCAACATCATTCTTTTCGTTGTAAAAATAGGAACCCCAAACATTTACATCTTTACTAATAATGATTGTCCACGCTTTATCACCAGGAATTGTAAAAAGGGAATAAGTTCCTGCTTTAATTGGAGTTTCACCAAGAAACATATCCTTGTAAAATGTAATCTCTGTTGCTTCATTAGCACCCGTTCTCCAAACCTTGCCATTAGGAGCAAGATCACTTAATGCTCTTCCTTTTAATTGGGGTCTGCTATAAATAACTTTAACTTCTTTTAAAGAAATCTTATAGTCGCTTGGATACGAAGCAGCATCCATAGGACTTACGTCTAGTTTGCTAAAATTTTGAGCTATAGATTCATTTGTAAAAGACAGAGCTAAGAATAAGAATAATGCTGTAATAATTGAATATTTTTTCATGATTTTAAAATTTTATTAAAAGTAATTTTTTTAGTGTTTAATAGACATAAAATTTTGTGAAAGTTTATAAAAGAATTTAAACTAAATTCGTGTTTTACAGCCTTTTGACTTTTCAACTAAAATAGGCTTAATTCTAAGATTGAAAAGCTATATTTTTTCCACAAAATTTGTTAATAACTTACCTGCTTTAAAATAGCGAAAACTATTGATTTTATTAGTGATATGGTTATATTTGTTTGTTGTGAAAAAAATGTAGTAAACAACCTAATTTTATATGAGCGAAGAACAAAAAAAAGGTAGTTACGGAGCCGATAGTATTCAGGCGTTAGAAGGAATGGAACACGTGCGTATGCGCCCCTCCATGTACATTGGAGATGTAGGTGTTCGTGGACTCCATCATTTGGTATATGAAGTAGTAGATAATTCCATTGATGAAGCCATGGGTGGTCATTGTGATACAATAAGCGTAATTATCAATGAAGATAACTCTGTTTCAGTAAAAGATAATGGTCGTGGTATCCCAGTGGATATGCACAAAAAAGAAGGTGTTTCGGCACTGGAAGTGGTGATGACCAAAATTGGAGCAGGAGGTAAATTTGATAAGGACTCTTATAAAGTCTCAGGAGGATTACACGGAGTAGGAGTTTCAGTGGTTAATGCACTTTCTGAAAATTTAAAAGCCACTGTGTATCGCGATGGTAAAATTTGGGAGCAAGAGTACGAGCGAGGAAAGACTATGTATCCTGTAAAGGCAGTGGGCGAAACAACAGAACGTGGAACTATTGTAACCTTCAAGCCAGATGAGCAGATTTTTAAGCAGTCATTAGAATATAATTACGATACTCTGGCAAGTAGAATGCGTGAGCTTTCGTTTTTGAATAAAGGGATTACTATTACATTGACTGATAGACGTGAAACAGATGACAATGGAGAATTTGTTTCTGAAGAATTTCACAGCGATGAAGGTTTAAAAGAATTTATTCGTTTTCTCGATGGTAATCGTGAACCACTTATTGCCGAAGTAATAGCAATGGAAGGCGAAAAGAATGATATTCCTGTTGAGGTGGCAATGGTGTATAACACTTCATATAATGAAAATCTACATAGCTACGTAAACAATATTAATACACACGAAGGTGGTACTCATTTAAGTGGGTTTCGTGCTGGTTTAACACGTACGCTGAAGAAATATGCAGATGCTTCAGGAATGTTGGATAAACTGAAATTTGAAATATCTGGAGATGATTTCCGTGAAGGATTAACCGCTATTATTTCAGTTAAAGTAGCTGAACCCCAATTCGAAGGACAGACTAAAACAAAACTTGGAAACCGCGAAGTTACTTCAGCTGTAAGTCAGGCTGTGTCTGAGATGCTTGAAAATTATTTGGAAGAAAATCCAAATGATGCTAAAATCATTGTTCAGAAAGTAATTTTAGCAGCAACAGCACGTCATGCGGCTCGTAAAGCACGTGAAATGGTACAGCGTAAAACCGTTATGGGTGGCGCTGGATTACCAGGAAAACTTTCCGATTGTTCTGAGCAGGATCCTTCAAAATGTGAAGTATTCCTTGTCGAGGGAGATTCAGCAGGCGGTACAGCAAAACAAGGACGTGATCGTAATTTTCAGGCTATTTTGCCCCTTCGAGGAAAGATTCTGAATGTAGAAAAAGCCATGCAACACAAGGTATTTGAAAATGAAGAGATTCGTAATATTTATACCGCTTTGGGTGTTACCATTGGTACCGAAGATGATAGCAAAGCATTAAACTTAGACAAACTTCGCTACCACAAAGTAGTAATTATGTGTGATGCCGATGTGGATGGTAGTCATATTTCTACTCTAATTTTAACGTTTTTCTTCCGCTATATGAGAGAATTAGTAGAGGCAGGGTATGTTTATATTGCTACGCCACCATTGTATTTGGTGAAAAAGGGACAAAAGAAAGAATATGCTTGGAGTGATAAAGAACGTGATGCATTAAATGAACAATTTGGAGGAAGTGCTAGCATTCAGCGTTACAAAGGTCTTGGAGAAATGAATGCCGAACAGCTTTGGGATACAACAATGAATCCTGATTTTAGAACACTTCGCCAAGTTACTATCGATAATGGTACCGAAGCTGATAGAATTTTCTCTATGTTAATGGGAGACGAAGTTCCACCACGTAGAGAATTTATTGAAAAGAATGCTGTTTATGCAAATATTGACGCATAAATCTTAAAATATTAATTTGTTTAAAATACCCCTTAATGGGGTATTTTTTTTGTTTTGAAGTTCCTATCTTTATTGAATCACTAACCAAAAACCTTAAAAATGAAAATAATTAAAATTGTATTATGCATTTTATTATTAAATCAAGTTTCTCATGCACAGCAACTTGAAAGTATTCTATTAGCAGCACAAGATGCAGAGCGTCTAACGCAAGCTTACATAAATCCAGCATTAAAGGGTATTGTTTACAGTATGAATGATGGTTGGTATACTACTGGTAAAACTCATGAACTATTTGGTTTCGATATTACCATAGGCGCAAATTTGGCTTTAGTTCCAGAGGAAGATAAAGAATTTCTTTTTCGATCTTCAGATTATAATTTTGTAACCTCACAAGTTGGAAGTCAACAAAATGTTTCAACCGTATTAGGAGATGATACCGATGGTACTGTCTTTGACGTAAGAATACCTGTAGGGGATGGTACCGTAAAAGTAGCAGAATTTGAAATGCCTGGCGGAATAGGAGAAGATTTTCCATTAAAAGGAGTGCCAGCTCCTATTGTACAAGTAGGATTAGGATTACCCTATAGCACCGATTTTAAACTTCGTTTTGTGCCTAATCTTGGTATTGATGATAAAGTGAAAAATTTTGTCATTGGATTAGGTTTACAACATAATGTTTCACAATACATCCCTGCAATGGATGAGTCTCCCTTTAGCTTAAGTGCACTTGTAGCTTACGGAAATACAAAAGTAACCTATGCTATTGATGATGAGGATGCACTTGATGATGTTACTGTTGTAAATGGAGAAGCTGAATTTAAGTTGAACACCCTATCGATACAGGCAATTGGCTCTGTAGATTTAAAAATTGTAGATTTTTTTGGCTCCATTGGCTTTGGCAGAGGTGGTAGTAAGCTTGCTTTAAATGGGGATTATACACTTACGTATCAATTGGAAGATAATGATGGAAATAATATAGGAACGGTTCAGGAAACCATATCAAATCCTTTAAATTTTAAAGCCGATGTAAATAGTGTTCGACTAGGTCTTGGGACACGAATTAATTTAAGTGTTTTTAAAATATTTGCTTCCTATACACTTCAGGAGTATAGTAATATTTCAGCAGGAATTGCTGTAAGTGTTCGTTAACACTATTAAACTGAAAGGATTAATTTTTCAGAAATCAATTTTGTTTATCCTAATAGTAGGATGACTGTCAATAAATTGATACTTTTGCACCGTCTGAAAATTCAGATTTTAAAAGAAATATTCAACTTAAAATTAAAGAGATAATGAAAGTTACTGTGGTAGGAGCAGGTGCTGTTGGTGCAAGTTGTGCCGAGTACATTGCTATTAAAGATTTTGCAAGCGAAGTAGTATTATTAGACATTAAAGAAGGATATGCAGAAGGTAAAGCAATGGATCTTATGCAAACGGCTCCTTTAAATGGTTTTGATACCAAAATTACGGGTTCTACTAATGATTATTCAAAAACAGCAGGGAGTCAAATTTGTGTTATCACTTCAGGAATTCCTAGAAAACCTGGAATGACTCGAGAGGAATTAATTGGAATCAACGCTGGTATTGTTAAAACAGTAGCAACAAGTTTGGTAAAGCATTCTCCAGATACCATTTTGATTGTGGTGAGTAACCCAATGGATACCATGACCTATTTGGCTCATAAAGTAACTGGATTGCCTAAAAATAGAATTATAGGAATGGGTGGTGCCTTGGATAGTGCGCGTTTTAAATATCGTTTAGCCGAAGCTTTAGGCGCTCCTTTAAGCGATGTGGATGGAATGGTAATTGGAGGTCATAGCGACACTGGAATGATTCCATTAACGCGTTTAGCTACTAGAAATAGCGTGCCTGTTTCTAAGTTTATTTCGGAAGAAAGACTACAACAAGTTATGGAAGATACCAAAGTTGGTGGGGCAACATTAACCAAATTATTAGGGACTTCGGCTTGGTATGCTCCTGGAGCTGCTGTTTCAGCCTTAGTGCAAGCCATTGCTTGTGACCAAAAGAAAATGTTTCCATGTTCTACCATGTTAGACGGAGAGTATGGAATGGAAGATATCTGTATAGGTGTTCCTGTCATTTTAGGAAAGAATGGAATTGAAAAAATTGTTTCCTTAGAATTAAATGATGCTGAAAAAGCACATATGAAAGAAAGTGCCGAGGGCGTAAGTAAAACAAACGCTTTACTCGAATTATAAGTAAAATCAAACTTGTTTTAAATATTAAAAGCCGACGTAAGTCGGCTTTTTTATTGTCAATATACCTAGCCTAGTCATTACCCACACTTCGAAGAACCACAGTCCTTACAAGTTAAACAGCCTTCCTGGTAAATAAGTGCGGTGCTGTTACAATTTTCACATTTTTGTTTGTGAGCTTCGGTACCATCTGCAATATATCGTTTTAAGGCACGGGCAACACCGTTTTTCCAGGTGTTAATACTCTCGCTGTCTAATTGTAAACTATTAATAAGTTCCACCACTTTATCAATAGGCATTCCGTGTCGTAATGTGCTGCTTATTAATTTTGCATAGTTCCAATATTCTGGGTTGAATTTATGCGAAAGCCCTTCAATGGTAGTTTTATAACCTCTCTTGTTTTTATACTGAAAGTCGTATCGCGAAGTTCCATCTTCATTTCGGTTTTTAATAATTAAACCTTCATTCACCCAACGGGGAATTAAAATCCCATCTTCGTCATCGGCAAAACCAGTAAAAATTTCGTAGGGTTTTTCATCAATTAAGCCTATAAAAGCAATCCATTTGTCTTTGTTATTCTGAAATCGAACCACATCTGCAACCAAGGTTTCTGGTCGTTTGGTTGGGAACGAGGTTAAGGTTTCAGCCTCTTCTTCGTTCTTTTCTTCGTTTGAAATTAAAACCCCAGAACGTGAACCATCGCGATATACCGTAACACCTTTACAGCCTGCTTGCCAAGCTTCAAGGTAGAGTTTCCCAACCAATTCTTCGGTAGCATCGTTTGGCAAATTTATGGTTACCGAAATAGAATGATCCACCCATTTTTGAACAGCGCCCTGCATTCTCACTTTGCTTAACCAATCTACATCGTTAGAAGTAGCTTTGTAGTAAGGAGATTTTTTTACAATTTTATTTAGTTCTTGTTGGCTGTAATTTTTGTCGGTAGAGATTCCATTCACCTCCATCCATTGTTTAAATCGGTGATGAAAAACCACATATTCTTCCCAGCTATCTCCAACTTCGTCCACAAAATCGACTCGTACATTTTTATCGTTAGGATTTACTTTTCTTCTTCTTTTATAAACGGGAAGGAAAACTGGCTCGATACCCGAAGTGGTCTGTGTCATTAAACTGGTTGTTCCTGTGGGAGCTATGGTGAGCAGTGCTATATTTCTTCTGCCGTATTCTAGCATGTCGAAATACAATTTTTCATCGGCTTCTTTAAGTCGAAGAATAAACGGATTGTTTTTTTCTCTTTCAGAATCAAATATTTTGAAAGCTCCTCTTTCTTTTGCGGCATATACTGATGCGCGATAAGCTTCCACAGCAACCGTCTTGTGTATTTCAACCGAAAAATCAATACCTTCTTTGCTTCCGTATTTTATTCCTAAAGAGGCAAGCATATCACCTTCTGCGGTGATGCCAATTCCAGTTCTACGACCTTCTTCGGCTTTTCTTTTAATGTTTAACCATAAATTTCTTTCAACGGCTTTTACTTCATCGCTTTGCGGATCTGCATCAATTTTGGCAATAATGGCATCTACTTTTTCAAGTTCCAAATCGATAATGTCATCCATTAATCGTTGGGCTATAGCGATGTGTTTTTTGAAAAGTGGGAAATTGAAATACGCTTTTTTTGTAAAAGGCTCTTCTACATATGAAAATAAATTAATGGCCAGTAAACGACAGGAATCATAAGGGCAAAGTGGAATTTCACCGCATGGGTTAGTTGAAACTGTTTTAAAGCCAAGGTCTGAATAGCAATCTGGAACCGATTCTTTAATTATGGTATCCCAAAAAAGGATGCCGGGTTCGGCAGATTTCCATGCATTGTGAACTATTTTATTCCATAATCTTTTGGCTTCAATATTTTTTGAAAGCTTTGGATTATCACTATTTACAGGATATTTTTGGGTATAATTAGTACCATCTTTTACAGCTTGCATAAAGGCATCGTCAATACGTACCGAAACATTGGCACCCGTAACTTTACCTTGTTCCATTTTGGCATCGATAAAATCTTCAGAATCTGGATGGTTTATAGAAACGGAAAGCATTAATGCGCCACGACGCCCATCTTGAGCTACTTCTCGAGTGGAGTTTGAATAGCGCTCCATAAAAGGTACAATCCCAGTTGAGGTAAGTGCCGAATTTTTCACAGGAGAGCCTTTAGGGCGAATATGTGACAAATCGTGGCCTACACCGCCACGACGTTTCATCAATTGCACTTGTTCTTGGTCAATTTTCATAATGCCACCGTAGGAATCTGAATTTCCTTCATTGCCAATAACAAAACAATTTGAAAGTGAAGCGATTTGATACGGGTTACCAATACCTGCCATGGGACTACCCTGTGGAACAATATATTTAAAGTCTTTAATGACTTCAAAAACATCACCTTCACTCATTGGATTTGGGTATCGCTGTTCAATTCGAGCAATTTCTCTTGCGATACGTCTATGCATATCGTTGGGAGTCTTTTCATAGAGGTTTCCGTTTGAATCTTTTAAAGCATATTTATTAATCCAAACACGAGCCGCTAGGTCATCTCCATTAAAATAATCGATAGAGGCATTAAAAGCTTCTTCTTGTGTATAGGTTTTTTGAATTTCGGCAACTTTATTTACTTGCATTGGGGGTCTTTTTTGAAATGTTTAATTGGAATAATTTTGGTATGTAAATATAGTGAAATTGAAGTTTAATCTTTAAAGTAAAAAAAATAAGTTATCAAATAACATTTATTAACTAATTAAAAATCAGATATATAATATTTTATTAACAATATAAAGTTCACAAATTTTGTAAGCTTGCAAAATTTTTAATAGATATGATTAATCTGATTTATTTTCTTTAAAAAAAGTGATAAAAGTCATAATTTATAGAATAGCACTTACCCTATCTTTGCTGTTGTGAAAAATGTAATTCTCATAGTAGTTTCGGTGTTCATACTTACAAAGCCTTTATGGCCTGTAGTTGATTACGTGGTAAATTACAATTATATTATTGAAAAACTTTGTGAGAATAGAGATAAACCTGAGATGCAATGTAATGGTAAATGCTATTTGGCAAAACAATTTGCAAAGCAATCTGCTGAAGAGGATCAAAATCCTTTTAAAGGTAAAACTTCAAAAATTGAGATACCTCAGTTTATTATTTCAGAAAAAATAACGGAATATTTATTTGCTTTGGAGTCCGAAATGGATTCCACTACAGAAATAAATTATGTTCCTAATTTAACTACTTCACTGTTCACTTCAAAAATCCTTCACCCACCTAGAGTTTGATATTTTAGAGTAATGGTTCTTACCAAAAGTTACCGAGTTTAACTCGATGTAGCCTTACTTTTTAATTTATCAAAATAATAACAAAATGAATTTATCTATAAAGGCATTTCCTTTAAAGGTTGTGCATATAGGGTATTTTTGGTGTGCAATATTCTGCGGGGTTTTTGCGCCAAAATTATATTCTCAAGAGACCCAAATGGACAGCTTGAAATTAATACAACTTAATGAAGTGGTGGTGATTTCTGCTGGAAAGAAATTGGATTATCAAAAGCAGCAAAAACCACTGTCTACTTTGGATGAGTTTTTAGAATCATCCCGAAGCATCAATATGGTAAAACGTGGCGCCTATGCGTGGGAGCCAACTATGAATAATATGGCGTCGGAGCGTTTGGCAATAACCATAGATGGAATGCAGATCTTTGGTGCTTGTACTGATAAAATGGACCCCATAACATCCTATGTAGACGTGTCAAATCTAGCAGAAGCACAAATAGGTTCTGGACAACAAGGGGCTGTATTTGGGAATACTATTGGTGGCGGAATAAATCTAAAACTAGACAAAAGCAATTTTAAACCAAAAGGGTGGAATGGTTCTTTGGAAAGTGCTTTTGAAGGGAATAATGTAATGCAAGTTTTAGGAGGAGAATTAAATTATTCTTCTGAAAAATTTTATGTAAATACAGATGGAATCTATCGTAATGCAGAAAATTATTTCGCTGGCGGAAATGAAGAAGTTCTTTTTTCACAATTTGAAAAATATAACTTCTCAATCAATTCTGGCTATAAATTAACAGAGGACAAATCTATTTCGGCAACCTTAATTTATGATGAGGCAAAAGATGTGGGATATCCGGCTTTACCAATGGATGTTTCACTAGCGCAAGCCTTGATTGGTTCGGTAAGTTTTAATCAGGACACCTTGTTTAGTAGTTTCAGCAATTGGGAAACTAAATTGTATTACAATACTATTAAACACGTCATGGACGATACCAAACGCCCAGATGTACCCATACATATGGATATGCCTGGTTGGAGTGAAACTGCAGGATTCTATTCGCAAGCAAATTTGATGAAAGAAAAACATCATTTTCTTCTAAAGTTGGATGGATTCTACAATAAGTCTTATGCCGAGATGACCATGTATCCAACCAACAGTGAAGAGCCGTTGATGTTTATGCTTACTTGGCCAGATGTGCGTACTAAGGATGTTGGGTTTTATGGAGAAGACCATATTCCATTTGAAAAAGCTTCGCTTAAATTTTCAACTCGTTTGGCATACCACTCAAACTCTGTGGCAGATGATTTTGGGCTTAACAGCTTGAAAATTTTTTATCCAGATATGGAAAGAACAAATACTCGTTTTTTGAAAAGTTTTTCGGCACTTTATCATAAAATGCTGAATGAGTTTCACATTAATACTAGTATTTCTTACGGAGAGCGAGCTCCGTCGGTTTCAGAAGGATATGGGTTTTATCTATTTAATAGTTTTGATAATCACGATTACATTGGGGACCCAGATTTAAATACTGAAAGTTCTGCAGAAGCAAATCTTTCGGTAACCTATAAAAAGCCAATTTTTGAAATTACCGTAAGTGCAAATTATTTTCACGTCTTTAATTATATTATTGGAGAAGTGGATAATTCGTTAAGTACCATGACTATTGGTGCACAAGGGGTTAAAATTTATACAAATTTGGACTATGCGCAACTTTTCAATACAACGCTTTCGGGAAGGTATTCAATTTCAAATGCCTTTAAATGGACGGGACAGATTTCATACCATCGTGGAGTTGACTATAGAAATGAAAATTTGCCCCTCATTAGTCCACTTTCGTACCAAAGTGCACTCAATTTTTATAAAAATCAATATGTTGCTTCACTTTCCATAAATGGCGCTGGAGAACAATCGAATTATAATCCGGCCTATGGAGAAACTAAGACTGTTGCTTATGCAACAATTTCTTCAAGTTTTGGGAAACGTTTCTTTATAAAGGAGAACGATCTTTTTGTGAAAGCAGGTATTGAAAACATTTTTGATACTTACTATTCTACCTATACCGATTGGAACAACATACCTCGAATGGGAAGAAACATTTATTTAACTATTTCATATTCAATTAATTAATTCAATATTTAAAAAATAACACATGAAAACTATAAAATATTTAACAATCCTATTTATCGCAGCGCTATCCTTAGCCTCTTGTTCAAAAGATGATGAAGATGATACCATTTTGGAAACAGACCCAATGGAAGCGTATAACTTAGTGAAGGAATTTAGTTATACGGATCATACGGTAGCATTATATTCTGAAAAAACACTTATTACTACTGGGTATAATTCATTTTTTATCAGAATTAAGGATAAGTCTACCAACACTTTTATTGAAAATGCAAATCTTACTTGGATGCCTATGATGCATATGGAAACAATGATGCATTCTGCTCCAAAATCGGTTCTTACAGTCACTGAAACACCATCTATTTATAATGGATATATAGTCTTCCAAATGCCTGGAAACACCACCGAGTATTGGGATATTACATTCAATTATACATTAAAAGGAGAACAAATTTCGAAAACAGAACGTGTTGAAGTGCAAAGCCCAGCAGATGCTTTAAGCAAAGTAAGTGTTTTTATGGGTAGTGATAATGTGCGTTACATTTTAGCGTATGTCTCTCCTAAGAATCCAGAAGTTGCCATAAACGATTTTACGGCGGTATTATACAAAATGGAAGATATGATGACTTTTACCCAAGTCGAAAATTACAAAGTGACAGTAGATCCAAGAATGCCAGGAATGGGGAATCATTCTTCTCCCAATAATGAAGATTTAACTTTTAACGCTCAAAATGGAATGTACGAAGGTAAGTTGTCATTAACAATGACAGGGTACTGGAAAATAAATCTAAAGTTGTTAAATACTAATAATGAAGTATTAAAAGGTGAGGATGTAACCGAGGAAAACTTAGAGAGCAGTCTTTACTTTGAATTGGAATTCTAATCTTTAATTACATATATTAAACGTAAAGACTGTAGCAATACAGTCTTTATTTTTTTATATTTGGCGCATGAACTCGAAATGGTATTTGAGTATATTAGTGATTGCCCTTGCTTTTTTTGGAAAAAGCTTGGAGCAAAAGAATGCGCCAAATCAAGAAATTGTAGTTCAGTTTAGTGATGATATAATTTCTCCTCTCGAAACACAATTTGCTTTAGAGAGTGTTCAGAAACAATTGAAATCTATTGGTGCTGAACAAATTCAGGTAGCTAAAGCAGCAAACGGTACTATTAAAGTTACTTATTTTAGTAGTATTGATGTAGCCATAGTTAAAGCTTTATTTTCTACTGAAGAAAACCTTAAACTAGGGTATACGGCTTTTAACAACCAAGGCGATACGGAAAGTGCTGATAATATTCCATTTGAAAGCGGTATCAACACATATCAATTAAACGTTAGTGAAATACCCGTTAAGTCTCAGCGAGATTTAGGCTTTGATGGAATCCTTGTTGAGATAAAATTTGTACGGGACCAATATGTAAATCCTATTGGATATTTGGGTTCTTCTGAAAAAGATTTCACTTTAAAAACACACATTGAAAAATTAGACAATAATCTGTACTATACTAGTGCAATTATTATAGATAATGCTTCGTATAAAATTCCAGAGGTTAGGGCAGGGCCACTTTCCTAAGGAATATCTTTCCAACTTTCAAAAATCTAAAAGTGAGAGCATTATAGTAATACTTCTCGCATTCAAATAGGACTTTTAAATTCAAATTTAGAAGTCTTTTCAAATTAATTTTATTCATTCATAATAATTGTCAGATATAACGGTAAATGATATATTTGCCCGTTTAAAAAATTTGACCAAAAAAACATACACATGCAAAATAAAGGACTAGTTACCGTATTTGCGATTCTTTTTGGATTGGTGAGTTTATACCAATTATCCTTCACATTTATCGCAAATAAAGTAGAAGACAGTGCAAAAGAATTTGCTACTAGTAAATTTGATGCTTCGCAACCAGCAGAGCGTGCTGCAGCAGAAGCACAGTATTTAGATTCTGTAGCGACAGAAACTCAATTTTTAGGAATTGATTACAAAACAGCCAAAGAAAAAGAGCTAAACAAAGGTCTTGACTTAAAAGGAGGTATTAACGTAATTCTTCAGGTATCTGTAAAAGATATCTTGGCTGGATTGGCGAATAATACAAAAGACCCAGCATTTAACCAAGCCTTGGCCAATGCGACTGAGCTTCAGAAAAACTCACAAAAAACATATTTGGAGTCTTTCTTTGAAGCTTTTGAAGCACTTCCAGGCGAAAATAGATTGGCATCTGCAGATATCTTCTTCAACAAAAGTTTGGAAGGACAGATTGAAAGCAATATGACCAATGACCAAGTAAAGCCGGTTATTGCAAGAAAAATTGACGAATCTATCGCTTCGGCTTTTGAAGTACTACGTAAGCGTATTGATAAATTTGGAGTGACACAGCCTAACCTCCAACGTTTAGGAAATTCTGGAAGAATTTTAGTAGAATTACCAGGTGCTAAGGATGTAGAGCGTGTTAAGAAATTATTACAGAGTACTGCTCAGTTAGAGTTTTGGGAAGTAGTAAAAGAAGAAGAAATCAGTGCTTTTATTGTTGATGCAGATACTAGATTAAAAGAACTGTTAGCTGGGAAAAAAGATACAATTTCTGTTGCTACAGATTCCACTCAAATAGAGGAAGGCGACGATATTGAAGATTTATTAGGTGGAGAAGAGGTAGATGAGACTGCTACTGCAGAGGAGACAAACCCTATTCTTTCAAAAGTACTTCCAGTGCGAGCAAGTAATCCAGGGTTAGCTAGCTTTTCTATTAAAGACACTGCCGTAATTAATGGCTATTTACGTATGCCAGAAATACGCTCCATGCTTAGTAATGATCTTAGAAATACTCAGTTTTTATGGAGTATTCCAGAATTTAGTGAAGCAGTTGGAGAAGAAATTACTAGTCTTTATGCAATTAAAGGAAATAAAGAAATGACACCGCAATTAAGTGGAGGTGTTATTGTGGATGCACAGCAATCTTATAACCAAGCAGGGCGAGTTTCTGTAACGATGCAAATGAATGGTACAGGAGCGAAGATTTGGGAAGATATGACAGAGTATGCTTACCAAAATGGAACTCAAATTGCAGTTGTACTTGATAATATTGTGTATTCTGCTCCAGGTGTAAGTAGCGGAAAAATTTCTGGTGGACGAAGTGAAATCACAGGAGATTATACCATTGCCGAAGCACAAGATTTAGCGAACGTGTTACGTGCGGGTAAACTTCCTGCATCTGCAGATATTATTCAAGCGGAAGTTGTTGGTCCTACTTTAGGTCAAGAGGCTATTAATAGTGGTGTTCTTTCATTTATGATTGCTTTAGTAATTGTATTGTTATGGATGATTTTTTATTACGGAAAAGCAGGAGCCTTTGCCGATGTTGCTTTGGCAGTAAACATCCTTTTCATCTTCGGAATATTAGCGGGATTAGGTGCTGTATTAACACTTCCTGGTATTGCGGGTATTGTATTAACCATTGGTATGTCTGTAGATGCGAACGTACTTATTTTTGAAAGGATACGTGAAGAATTGGACAAAGGAAAATCGCAACGTGATTCTATTAATGATGGTTTCAGTAATGCACTTTCTTCTATTTTAGATGCAAACATTACAACAGGTCTTACAGGTCTTATCTTACTTATTTTTGGAACAGGGCCAATTCAAGGATTTGCTACTACTTTATTAATTGGTATTTGTACTTCATTATTTACAGCCATCTTTATTACAAGATTATTTATAGATAGCTATACTAAGAATGGTAAGTCTTTGACTTGTTCAACAGCAATGACTAAAAACCTATTTAAAAATGTAAATATTAATTTCCTTGGAAAACGCAAAATTGCGTTTGTAATTTCAGGAATTTTAATTGCCGTGAGTTTAGGGTCATTATTTACAAATGGTTTAAACCAAGGTATTGATTTTGTTGGAGGAAGAACATACACTGTTCGTTTCGATAAAGATGTAAATGCACTTGAAATTCAAAACGATTTAATTGCTGCCTTTGGTAGTGCCGAAGCTAAAACCTATGGCGGTAATAACCAATTAAAAATTTCTACTAAGTATAAAGTTGATGAAACAGGAGGAGATATCGATGTGGAGGTTGAAAAAATGCTTCACGAAGCGTTAAAACCAAATCTTCCTGCCGGGATGACTTACGAAGACTTTATTGCGGATGATGATGCAAAAACAGCTGGTCGAATGGAGTACTATAAAGTGAGTCCAACTATTGCAGATGATATTAAAAAATCATCTTTCTGGGCGGTACTTGGTTCATTAGTGGTTGTGTTCTTGTATATCTTACTAAGATTTAGAAGATGGCAATTTAGCTTAGGTGCTGTTGCCGCGGTTTTCCACGACGTACTTATTGTTTTGGGGGTATTCTCACTTACGTATAAGTTTATGCCTTTCAGTATGGAAATTGACCAATCCTTTATTGCTGCGATATTAACCGTAATTGGTTACTCGCTTAACGATACTGTGGTTGTATTTGACCGTATTCGAGAGTTCTTCAATGAACATACAACTTGGAAAATGCCTAAATTAATTAATGGGGCATTAAATAGTACTTTAAGTAGAACTTTAAATACCTCATTAACTACACTATTGGTACTATTGTGTATGTTTATTTTAGGTGCCGAATCCATTAGAGGCTTATTATTTGCCATTATGGTAGGGATTATTATAGGAACTTATTCTTCACTCTTTATAGCAACTCCTATTTTCTACGATACCGTTAGAAAAAGAGGAATTGATTTAAGTGATAAAAAAGAGCTTGAAGAGGCTGAAAAATAATTTTGTTTTACTGAATAAAAAAAACCCGCTTAAAAGCGGGTTTTTTTGTTAGTACTATTTTTTAGTTTGAAGTTTTCTGAAACGAAATAACATCTCCTGCTTTCAAACCCCATTGGTCACTAAGTCCAGCATTCACTTCGAGAGCATACTTTGCAGGTACTTGTGAAGGAATAGAAGATTGATCCAAAGGCTTTGTGTTTTTTTGAATACTCACCACTTTTAAACCTGAGTTTATATAAATAATATCCAAAGGAATCTCTGTATTCTTCATATAAAAAGACTTTCGCGTTTCGTTAGGAAAAATAAAAAGCATCCCTCTATTTTGTTGCATGCTTTTGCGGTACATTAAACCTGTTTGCGTTTCGTATTCGGTTTCAGCAATTTCAATTTCTATTGTAGCCAACACAGAATCATTTTCTGCTCTTTTTATGGTTAGTTCACCTTCTTTTTTAAAAGTAATCTCTTTGGTTAGTACTTTGTTGTTGGTGTTTTCTTTACAGCTATAAGCCAGTAGTAAAGATGCTAAAACCAATACGCTAATTATTCTTCTTTTCATATTAAACGGTCATTTTTTTTGTTGAAGTCATCATTAAATATACCCCGGCTATTATAAATGGAATACTAAGCCATTGCCCAGTAGAGAGCGTATTTCCAAGAATATCTTCGAACCCGCCTTGGCTTGTTTTAAAGAATTCTGCAATAAAACGAACCGTCCAAAGTAGAATTAAAAACAATCCAAAAATATATCCTAATTGCTTTCGTTTTTCTGTTTTCCAATAAATGTACCAAAGGATTAAAAAGACTAAAATATAACCAAAAGCTTCATAGAGTTGTGCTGGATGACGAGGGAAGTCTTCTCCTAATTTTTCAAAAACAACCCCGAAATCTGTTCCTGTAGGATGCCCAATAATTTCAGAATTTAAAAAATTACCAAAGCGTACAAAAATGGCTCCTGCTGCAACGGGGATGATTATTCGGTCAAAAATCCAAAGAATAGGTTTTTTAAGCACTTTCTTATTGTACATAAACATAGCGATAATCACTCCAATCGCGGCACCGTGACTCGCAAGCCCTCGGAAGCCTGTAAACTTAAATTCGGGTACCGTTTCAAAAGGTAAAAACACTGAAAGCGGGTCCTCTAAAAATAATTCAGATTGATAAAAAATGACGTGTCCTAATCGTGCGCCAATGAGTATGGCAAGCACCATATAAATAAATAAACTATCCAATTTTTCTAACGGAATACCTTCTCGTTTGTAAATGGCTTTCATAATAAACCATCCCAATACAAAAGAGATTACAAACATAAGACTATAATAGTGGAGGGTGTAAAAACCGAGGTCTAACCCTTCTGAAGGATTCCAAGTAAAACTTAAATAGTGCATAATTGTGATATGTTGGGTAAAGATAGAAAACCCAAAAAATTTAATGAATAATTATTTGTTTTCTTTTTTTGGAACAGGATCGTAACCGCTACCGCCCCAGGGGTGACAACTTCCTATTCTTTTTATTGCTAGCCAACTTCCTTTAAAAAGCCCGTGAGTTTCAAGCGCTTCTTTTGCATAATGCGAGCAGGTAGGGCTATATCTACAAGTAGAAGGGAAGATGGGTGAAATAATTTTTTGATACACCTTTATTAAAAACAAAAAGGGATATATCAATATTTTTTTCACTTGAATATTAATTTAAAGAAAAAGTGGTTCCTTCTTTCCCGTCTTTTAACTGAATTCCCACTTCTTGTAGTTGATCTCTTATCTGGTCACTGGTGGCAAAATCTTTGTTCGCTCTTGCCTGATTCCTAAGTTCAATTAATAATTCAACAGCTTCGGAAAGTTTATTGCCTTCGTTATTGTTAGTTTCAGAAATATCCACCAACCCCAAGACTTCAAAAATAAAATCATGCATCGTTTTTTGAAGGAGTTCCAAATCTGAAGCGGTTATTGAAGCTTTGCCTTCTTTTAAAGCATTAATGAGTTTTGTTGCTTCAAATAGTTGCGCAATTAGAATAGGACTATTAAAGTCATCATTCATAGCATCATAGCAGGATTGACGCCATTCAGCAATATTAAAATCACTTTTTGAAGAAGGAGTTATTTCAGAAATACTCCGATAGGCATCCATCAATCTAAAAAATCCTTTTTCTGAAGCTTCTAACGCATCATTCGAAAAGTCCAAAATGCTTCTATAATGCGCTTGATACATAAAAAATTTCGCCACAGTAGGGGCAAAAGGCTTGCTTAAAATATCATTATTTCCACTAAAAAGTTCATTCGGTAAAATATTGTTTCCAGTAGATTTTGCCATTTTTTTACCATTGAGAGTAAGCATATTGGTATGTAGCCAATAATTTACGGGGCTCTCATGGTTACAAGCTTCGGCTTGGGCTATTTCACATTCGTGATGTGGAAATTTTAAATCCATTCCGCCTCCGTGAATATCAAAATTGCTACCTAAATATTTTGTGCTCATTGCCGTACATTCAAGGTGCCAACCTGGAAAACCATCACTCCAAGGAGATGGCCAACGCATAATATGTTGTGGTTCTGCTTTTTTCCAAAGGGCAAAATCTTGCGGATTATTTTTTTCGCTTTGAGCAGCCAATTCTCGAGTGTTTGAAATCATATCTTCAAGATTTCTTCCACTTAATTTTCCGTAGGAATGGTCATCGTTAAATTTAACCACATCGAAATAGACTGAACCATTTTTTTCGTATCCGTAACCTGCTTCAATAATTTTTTCAATTAACTGAATCTGTTCAATTATATGACCCGTTGCAGTAGGCTCGATACTTGGAGGTAGTGCATTAAAAGCATTCATCACTTGATGAAAATCTACCGAATATAATTGAACCACTTCCATAGGCTCTATCTGGTCAATTCGGGCTTTTTTTAGAATGGGATCTTCACCACTTTCTCCATCATTTTCTAGATGACCTACATCGGTAATATTTCGGACATAGCGAACTTTATACCCTAAATGCTTCAGGTATCTAAAAACCATATCGAACGACAAAAACGTACGGCAATTCCCTAAATGAACATTACTATATACTGTGGGTCCACAAACGTACATCCCAACTGAACCTTCCACATTAGGTTCAAATATTTCTTTCTGTTTGGTTAAAGAATTATATAAGCTTAGTTCTTGATTTTTATAAAGGTGCATTAGGTATGATTAAGGCGAAGGTTAAAATTCTGTTTCAAATTTAATGTAATCAAGAAATTCCCGACGTACTTGAGAGTCTTTAAATTTTCCACCAAATTCACTTGTAACGGTGCTGCTATCAATATCGCGAATTCCTCTAGAATTTACGCACAAATGTTTTGCGTCTATAACACACGCAACATCTTCTGTTCCTAAAATATCTTGTAATTCTTTTACAATTTGCATCGTTAAGCGCTCTTGTACTTGCGGTCGTTTGGCATAATAATCTACCACGCGATTCATTTTTGAAAGACCTACTACAGTCCCATTCGAAATGTATGCAATGTGTGCTTTTCCAACAATGGGAAGTAAATGGTGCTCACAAGTAGAGTATAGGGTGATATTTTTCTCTACAAGCATTTCCCCATACTTGTATTTATTTAGAAATGTTGAAGCCTTTGGTTTTTTGTCTGGATGTAACCCTCCAAAAATTTCCTGAACAAACATTTTTGCAACACGATTTGGGGTTCCTCTTAGGCTGTCATCACTTAAATCCATTCCCAGAGTTTCTAATATATGCTCCACATCTTTTTTGATGGATGCTATTTTTTCTATATCGCTCATTTCAAACGCATCTGCCCTCAAAGGAGTGTCTGATGAACTCCCAACATGATCATTTCCTAGTGCTTCAATTTCTTTTAACTGTTTTTCTAAATCCATAATATTCTTAAATACAATTTGCAAAGATACGTATAAGTGTTTTGCTGAAAAAGTTGTTATTAGGATTTGAGAGAATTATTCCCCTAATTTTCATAAAATTTTCATAATTTTCGAACTTATAGCTATGTCATTATGAAAAAACTATTATTTGCTTTAATTTTTTTATTCCCTTTTTTATCATTTTCACAGATTGTAGTAGATGATATAGAGCTCTATGATCAATATAATGGGTACGTTAACTTTACTGCCTTGGGAAATACAATGAATGCTTCCCCTAATCCTTGTAGTCTTTTAGCAAGTAGTTCTGCAGATTTAAATCTACTTCCAACCGAAACAATTTTATCAGCTCATCTATACTGGTCTGGTCCTTGGCCGTCTTTAACCGGTGGTGATTATGATGTATCTCTTAATGGGATGCCCGTAACTGCTTCAAGAGATTTTCATTTAAGAGCCGCAACAAACAATACCTATTTTTCTGCCTATGCAGATGTTACAGACATAGTATTAGCTACTGGAAATGGCACCTATACTTTTGCAGACTTGTTTATCGACTTACCTGCCACGGGAGCTTGTAACAATGGAACCGATTTTGCGGGTTGGGCTATATATGTAATTTATGAAGATCCAGTTGTTCCTTTAACTCAAATAAGTTTGTTTGATGGTTTGGATTTTGTTTCAGGAGGAAACCCTCAGATAGACATTCAATTAACGGGTCTTGATGTGAGCTCAGATAATTTTTCAAAGATTGGGTTTTTAGCTTGGGAAGGAGATGCATCTATTGCAAATGGTGAAGCACTTTTTATCAATGGAACTCTTATTGATAATCCACCACTTAATCCTGGAAATAATGCCTTTAATGGGACGAATAGTTATACCAATTCCAACACGCTGTATAATATGGATTTGGATTATTATGATTTAAATGGTTTAATTACTATTGGTGACACGACCATAGATATTACCCTTCAATCACAGCAAGATTTTGTGATGGTAAATAACATTATTACTGCAGTTAATTCAGAATTGCCAGATGCTACAATAACTATAGATGGTACTGCTGTTGTTTGTGAGAACGACCAAAATATGAACGTAGATTACACGGTTTTTAATGTAAATAGTACCGACATATTACCTGCAGCTACGCCAATTGCTTTTTATATCGATGGAGTTTTAGCAGGGCAGTCTCAAACAGTAAATGATATTCCAATAGATGGTTCTGAAAGTGGCTCTATTATTTTAACAATTCCATTGGGTACTCCACCAATATTTAATTTATTACTTGTTGTTGATGATATAGGAAATGGGACGGGTATTGTAAACGAAATAGATGAAACCAATAATGAAGCAATTGAACAAATAGACCTTTTAAACCCTGTGGAATTATTGGGTCCAGACATAGAAGGCTGTGTAGGTACACCCATAACATTGGATACCGGGATATCTAACCCAGACTTTACGTGGCAATGGTATAGAAATGGTGTTTTAATTCCAGGTGCTACAGATTCTACATTGGTAGTAACCACAGATGGGACTTATGCTGTAGTTGGTTCTGAAGGTCCTTGCCAAATAACAGATGAAATTGAAGTACATTTTAACCCTCAACCAATAGCAAATGAACCTGATAACCTTTACCAATGTAATGATGGTGTAAATCCGGGTATTTATGATTTAACCCTAAATGACCCAGTAATTATGGGTGCTCAAGATCCTGCCTTATTTGTGATTAAATATTACGAAACATTTTTAGATAGTGAGAACGATACTAATGAAATAGTCAACCCAACAAATTATGCCATGACTCCTCCTCCTCCGCAGATTATTTATGCAAGAATTGAAGGGCAACTAGGGATTTGTTATGACCTCACCCAATTTGAACTTCGTTTTCCAATGGCAATTCCAGGCGTTGTACCTGGACCTTTTGAAGTTTGTGACCAAGATCAAACAGGAGATGAGCCGGTAGATTTAGCTTTTGAATTTGACAACTTTGTATTAAATGGCGAACCTGCAACTTTTTATGATATTACATATCACGCAAACCAAGCCGATGCCGATGCCGATATTAATCCATTACCAACACCATATTTCGTACCTGTTCCAGGACAGACCATTTATATTCGATTAGAAAATATACGATTTAGTCCTACTTATACATGCTATAATACAACTACTGTAGATATTATTGTTCATGAAATCCCCTTGCCAAACCCCAACCCCGATCCTTTAATTTTATGCGATGATGACAACGATGGTTTTTTGGAGTTTGATTTGAGTATGGCTGATGATAATTTAACTGGCGGTGATCCAGATTTGGTCGTGAGTTATCATGGTA
>JAXMNU010000007.1:0-46043 GCA_034670265.1 Flavobacteriaceae bacterium
CTACAGTTCCTACAGTGGATACAACCGCTGGAGAAGGATCCATAGGTCCTGAAGTTCCAGTAGCAGGAATTGGTAGTCCATTAGGACCACACTCCGTTACATCTGAAGCATTTGGATCTGCAAATTCTATAGAAGCTATACCACAGTTATCACTTGAACTCGCAAGAACTTCTCCTGGGGTTAGGTTGTAATCTCCGTTATCATCCAACTCAACCGTAATGTCTTGACAAGCTATTACTGGGTCTTCGTTGTCTGTTACTATAATGTCGAAGCTACATATTGATGTATTACCATTGTTATCGGTAGCAGTAAAAGTAATTGTAGTTGTTCCGACTGGGAATAAATCACCAGAGCCTAACACATTAGGATCGGGCGAAGTTTGCACTACTGAAGCAATCCCACAAGCATCAATAGCAGATGCATCTGTATAAGTAACCACAGCACCACAAATACCTGCATCGGTATTAGCCATGACATTTGCTGGGCAAGCTATAACTGGATCTGTAGTATCATCTACAATGATAACATGATCACATGTTGCAGTATTTCCACAAGTATCAGTAATTTCATAAGTACGTGTTATTGTTACTGGGAAACCACCACTACTTACCTCATTAATAAGGGTAAAGGTGGTTGTATCACCATCTACTGTTGATCCTCCTGCATTTTGAAATTCAGTAAAATTAGCATAAGCTGGTGGAGCATCTGCTGCAGAGCATCCTTCCTGATTTATATCAGGAGGACAGGTTAATGAAACATTTAATGGTGTGCAAGTCATTGTAAGGTCAAAAGTTCCTACGGCACTACCAAATCCATGCACCAATACATAATAAGTAACCCCTGCTTGTGTACAGACATCTAAATTTGTTGTAAAACCAGCACATCCTGCAGCATCATCTTGCCCTGCTTCACAAATAAGTGTACCACACGTTCCAGAATACACAGATATTTTTGTATCATACGCCGCTTGATTACAAGTACTTAAATTGGTAATTCCGTCTATCCCTGTAAAGGTGTACCATACCCCTGGTGCTGTATTACTAGTTCCACAAAATGGAGCACCATCAATAGTTGCCGATGTTGTATCGCCACTCAAGGTTTGTCCACAAGTAATTGGATCTGCGTTAACACAAAGATCATTGGCAGGTCCTGGAGGCGCACAAGTAAGTGTTAAATCGAAGGTTCCTACTGCCGCTCCAAAACCGTGTACTAACACAAGATAGGTTGTCCCTGGAACTGTAGCTACAGTTAATTCAGTAGTGAAACCACTACACCCTGCAGCATCATCTTGTCCGCCTACACAGACAAGCGAACCACAACTCCCGCTAAAAACAGATATTTTTGTATCGTAAGCTGCTTGATTACAAGTACTTAATGTCGCAGAGTTGCTTATAGCTGTAAAAGAGTACCACACACCAGGTGCAGTGTTTGATGTACCACAAGTTCCTACACTATCAAAAGTAGCCATTGTGGTATCACCACTAACTGTATCTCCACAATTCATAGGTAGCGCATCTGTACAAAGATCATTAACTGGCGCCGCTTGTCCAAATAGTGCTGCTTCCCACAATCCTCTACCATAGGTTCCAGCTCGAATTTTATTATTTGTATGATTTATTTCTAAATCATATATGGGTACATTCGGTAAACCAGTTTCGTGAAGCGTCCAAGGTGTTACATCAGACATATAATATACTCCAATAGCCATTCCAACATATATAGCATCGGCCGGAGCCCCTCCTGTATCTTGATATGCAATACTCAATGCTGGAATATTTGGTAATGCACCTGAAACATTTGTCCAAGTTGCACCCGCATCGGTGGATTCGTATACTTTTTCTCCCGCTGTATACCCTCCAAGAGTAACCCAAACATTGCTTGCGTCATCAGGATCGACAGCTATAAATGTAATTGTTAATCCTGGCAAACCAGCTGAAATTGTTGTCCAGGAACCTCCTGTATTGGCCGAAGTTTGTATTGTACTCCCATTAGAAGCATAAAGTCTTGCTGGATCATTTACACCAATGGCAAATGCTCCTCGCCCATCAGACCCAAGATTCGTCCAAGTAGTTCCCATATTTGTACTCCTATATACATCATTATAACCTCCATAAATAATACTCGGATTTGTAGCATCCATAGCATAAGGAGTAACCCAAGCTCCAGTAGAGCCTGCTGGTTGAATTCCTGTTCTGGTGGTTCCACCATTTGTAGAACGTTGTAGTCCACCATTTTGAAAGCTATAGTAAATGTTATTTTGATCGTTATAATTAACCATACAATCCATACCGTCTCCGCCAACTATATGTTGAATATCAGTAGTTCCAGTATATTTATTTGATCCATTATCTTGAGCGCCTCCAATAATATAATCTTGGTTCGATTCCAAACCGGCAATTCTGTAAAATTGCATTATTTCAAGTCCATTCCAAATATTGGTCCAAGTGACTCCGTTGTCTGTACTTCTGGAAATTCCTCCATCTGTTCCAGAATATAAAGCATTATCCACAGGATTGTAAACCAGATCGTGTATATCTGCGTGTACATATTGAGAAGCGGAAGGAGAATACCAATGTGCAATTAAAGAATTTGTTGTTCCTCCATCTGTAGAACGCCAAATGTTTACTCCCCCTGTAATGGTAACTTCCGCATTGGTAGGACTAACTGCCATGGCAAGATCATACCATGATTGATCTGAAGTTCCACTTCCTGTATCACTATTTCCCAATATGTTTGGTGTTGTCGATCTCGTACTAAAAGTTAATCCAGAATCTGTTGAGCGATACATGCCATTATATGTTCCACCACCACTTGCACCTCCAGGACCTGCTAAATAATATACATAACTACTATTCGCAGGACTTACAGCTAAAGCAACTCTATTCTCACCAGTTGGCAACCCAGTACTCACAGTACTCCAAGTACTACCTGTATCGGTTGAGCGATAAAAGGTGCTTGTTGTTACTGCATAAACTGTTGTTGGATCTCCTGGTTTAAACTCTATATCTCTAAAACTACCTGCTTGCACTGTAGACCAAGTTGTCCAACCATCGGTTGTTTTTAATATGCCGCTTGAAGTAACGGCAAACATAGTATCACTATCGGTTGGATGCATTAATAATTTATACCCTCTAACAAAACTAGTGACTCCCCAAGAAAGTCCTGTCGTTGCCCAGGTGGATCCTCCATCTGTAGATCTCAAAACTCCTGTTGAAAATGTATCTCCACCATCTCCATCTCCCGTTAAAATATAAACAGTATTCGGGGTAGAATGATCTACTGCAATTCCTGAAACACCAATACTTGCCAAATCATCAGACATTGGAGTCCAAGTAGTAGCGCCATCTGTTGTTTTCCATAAACCTCCTGCCGGTGTACCTAAATAAATAGTATTTGCATCCGTAGGGTGGAAAGCAATCACATTTACTCTACCAAGCCCTCCATTGTATCCCTGTGGACCATTTGAATAACTCATAGGACCTAAGTTGGTCCATGCACCTGGCATTCTTGAACCATGATCGGTTAGACTTGATCCTTTTAACCTTTGTGAAGCCTGCCAAATTAAGCCATTAAAATTCTTTTTAATTTTTCCATCTGCGTTTACTTGACGTTGCATTTTATACTCCCAACGCTTGTATTGCTTATATCCACTACCTCTTCCTTTATCACGAGTTGCGAAATAGGCTTCAGCCTTTTGCTGAACTTCTTGTAAAGTAGTATTTGCTTTCGGATTTTGAATTAGCTCAAGGTATTCTTGAGAGATACCCGTTGTCATTCCTAAAATGAATAAAAGGAATGAAAAAAAGATAGACTTTTTCATTTTGAAAATTATTGGTTAGTTACACATTAAATTTAAGAAAAAAATAATTCAGAAAAGTAATTTTTTTTCAAAAACAATTGAAAATGAACAGTTTAACTCTTTAATCGCCACGAAACACCTCTATTTTCGCATTGTTACAACCAAATAACAAATAGGACTTTTTTGGGTTTTGACCTACTTTAATTTCTGAAAGTGATTTAACATTTTTGGACAAAACCAATCCACTTTTTTGAGTAGGAATAACACCAAATCCACCTTTTTTATCATTCAAAATGACAACACTTTGAAACGCATCATAACGAGGAGTTTCCACCTCAGCTCCATAATTATTACCTGCCACAATTATATCTGGAAAGGTATCACTATTAATATCTCGAATCACTATCCCAGTTATTTGAGAGAATTGTGCTTCGACAGGAAGGTTTATGACTGAAAATGAGGTTTTATTATTCTGCATTAGCACGCTTGAAAATTGCTTTACCTCTCTGTGATACGCATTAGTAATTCCTTGGGACCCTAAAATATCTTCAATTTTTGCTTTACTGAAAGCATCATAGGTTGGGAATTTATCTAAAATCCCTGGTATCTGTTGCGAAGAACATTCTCTCCCTCTAACGGGTAATTGAACGTTGCCTTTCTCTTTTGCTAGATAAATGTCAAAACTTCCATTACCATCAAAATCATTGGCGTAAATATGCAATGGCGAATCTACACTTGGATTAAATTTGTTGTTTTCCCCAATATTGCCAAAGATATAATCGTCGTCACCATCTTTGTCCCAATCTACTGCCGCAATTTTACTCCACCATCCAGAAGTATTTTCTAAATTAAATTTTGAAGTTGCGTCAATAAAAAATCCATTATCATTTTCATACAAGCTAATAGGCATCCATTCTCCAACTACCATTAAATCTAGATCTCCGTCCTTGTCAAAATCTGTAAAAACAGCATCACTTACCAAACCAGGAGACATTAATGAAGGCGCTAGCAAATCGGTTACGTCTGTAAAATTTCCGTTTATATTTTCCAAAAGATAGCTTCGAGGAGACAATGGATATCTGCCAGGAATTAAACGTCCGCCCACAAAAAGATCGATATCGCCGTCTCCATCAAAATCGCCTCCCGTTACCGATAAGCCACTTACAAGCATTTCTGGAAGGGCATTCTTATCTTTAGTAAAATTTCCCTTTCCATCATTAATATACAGTCGATCCTGAAGGTTAGGATTCCCTTGCACAAAAATAGCACCACCACTAACCACATATAGGTCCAGGTCACCATCCCCGTCGGCATCAAAAAATAGGCTCTCTAAATCTTCTGAAATACTATCCTTTTCCCATGGTTGTGACTTACTTTTAGAGAAGGAACCGTCTACTTTCTGAAGATATAATCTTCCGGATTGATTATAAGCGCCTCCTACAAAAAAATCTTCCAAACCATCCCCATTTACATCCCCAACGGCAATAAAAGGGCCAAATTCAGATTGTTTGTGAGGCAGTAAAATTTCTTCAGCAAAATCATTAAACTCATTCTCTTCGTGCTTAAAATCGATGCCGATATCTTCTGTAACTTCTCTAAATAATTGGTTTTTTACAACCTTCTTTTCGGTTTTTATCTTCGGAAGAGATTCAGAATTAAGTAATAGGTTTTGGCTTACCGAAACATCTTTCAAAGTACTCGAATACCCATCTGGCCAATCCACCACAACACTATCAACCAACGTATTTTTTCCTAAACCAAAGTGAAGTTTATATTCCACCGAAGACTGAAACCCTCTTGCCGGAAAAAGTCTTTTAGACTGCACTTCATCATTTGAATACACGGTCACTTTTGCCCCAACAGCAAAAGAATTCTTTGTAGAATTTTTTAATTGTACCGATAGATAATTTTCAGTTTTTTTTGAAATTTTATTCTCAACTATTGCTGAAGCGGCACCCATATTATTTACGACCAAATCCAAGTCGCCATCGTTATCCAAATCGGCATAAGCCACTCCATTAGAATTGACAGGAGCATTTAATCCCCAATCTTTAGTCACGTTTTGAAATGACAGATTTCCAATATTTTTAAACATATAATTTGAAATAACACTCGATGGAATCATCTCTGTTGCCACATCCCATCGCACCCCTTTTTGTTCTTTCAACATTCTATCCAATTGGATTTTTAAATCGTTATCCGTGACGTCTTTTTTAATTCCATTGGTAACAAAAAGGTCATTCCATCCGTCGTTATCAAAATCTGCCAAAAGTGGTGCCCAACTCCAATCGGTTTTTGCAATGCCAGACAATTGTGCAATTTCACTGTAATGCCCAACACCGTTATTTAACTGAAGTGTATTAATCATATATTGATGTCCATAGCCTTTTTCGACCATTAAATTAAAGTCTCGAGTATTCATTGAAGCCATCATTCTTTTGGACCGTAAGTGGTCTTCAGAAACCATATCCAAAACCATTAAATCGGGTAAATTATCATTGTTAATATCGGCCATATCCGAACCCATGCTATAAAAAGAAGAATGGTTGAAATAATTGGAAAACTGCTCAGAAAATGTCCCGTCCTGATTATTCATAAATAACATATCTGGTTGCTGAAAATCGTGCGCAACATAGATATCGTCCCAACCGTCATTATTGATGTCTTCAATCACGGCACTCAACCCCCACGCATGGGTTTTTATTCCAGCTTTTTCTGAAACATCGCTATATGTATTATCCCCATTATTTTGATACAATCTATGACTTGTATCGTGGGAAAATTGTTTGTCATTTTCAAAATCGAAATACGAGTTTTTCTGAAAATCAACTCTATGGTTTACGACCAGTAAATCTAGGTCCCCATCCTTATCAAAATCTATGGGATATGCTTGTGTACTATACCCCGAATCGTCTAACCCAAACGATGCCGCTGCTTCAGTAAAATTGTTGTTTCCATTATTAATGTAGAGTAAGTTTTTCCGAAGGGATGAATCTTCAGATTTGCCCGATCGACACACATAAATATCCAGCAAACCATCACTGTTAGCATCCCACATAAGCACACCTGTATGCCAAGAATCTTTCTGTTTAGAAATACCTGCTTCTGCTGTTATATTTTGAAAAGAAAGGCCGCCAAGATTAAGATATAACTGGTCTTCAACCTGATTTCCGGTAAAATAAACATCTGCCAATCCGTCGTTATTGATATCGCCCACAGCAACACCTCCACCATTGTATAAATACGGATAATTAAAATAATTTTGGATTTGATTTTCGGTAATAGAATTGGTAAAGGCAATACCGGTTTTTTCTGGAGTCAAAGTTTTAAAACCAGCAGTGTTTTCTTTTAAAATAACTTCTTTTGAGCCTTTTTCAGTACAAGAATAAAGAAGTAATCCCAGAAAGATTATTCCGAAGAAAAAAGGATTGAAATAATTTCCGAAAATTGTTTTAATAATGATTGGTTTTC
Source organism: Flavobacteriaceae bacterium (assembly GCA_034670265.1). Lineage (GTDB taxonomy): Bacteria > Bacteroidota > Bacteroidia > Flavobacteriales > Flavobacteriaceae > Halomarinibacterium. The sequence goes on from JAXMNU010000007.1 coordinate 7,271, forward strand.
AGTTCTTAAAAAGTGTGCGATTAAAGATAATCGAAAGAATTGAAACCAAAAATTTACAAATCGTATTTAACCACAAACATCAAGATTCTTGGTAGCACAAAATACTGACTCGTAGTATTAAATTCTTCATTAAAGCTATCGTTATTGGTCGCCTCTGTATTTAAAATATTAGTGGCTTGCATGGAAAACTCCCAAGGGCTATCCCCTTGCTGAAAATAAAGCGTCCCATTTAAGAAAGAGTATTTGTTTTCGATGGTATTGGCCTTATTGGTGTAATTATATAAATCCCAATTTGCCGAAAGTGAAAAATGTTTCAGAAAATTAATATCTGTATTAATATAAGGACGTTGCGTGTAAAACGTTTGTTCCAGTCCGCCATTATCGTAGTTATTTATGGACAGATTGTACCCAACTTCAAAATTGGGCCATTCTCTAAAACTACTACGAGCACTCACTCTATAGCTTTGTGTAAGGCTTTCACTTTGTCTAATTTCTTGATTAATGATATTATTGGAAGTACTTAAACTCACATTAGCATTGGCAGCTAATTCAATTTTTTTAATTCGCTTACTAAACCTTCCAAATGCTGAAAACGTTTCGTCTGGAAAATTACTATCAATATTTTGCGGAACCGTTACCTGATTAATTGCCACAATTTGTGTATTGTTTTTAATTCCCTTCAATCGTCGAGTATAATTTAACGACCCTGATACATTGGTATAATTGAATAAATTAAAACTGAAATACGTTAAATTATAGCTATGCGAAAACGCATTTTCTAACAGTCTGTTTCCCCTGAACAATCGGTTGTAATTATTGAAAACATAGGCTTCGGCAAAGTTATTGACATCGGTATATTCTGCAGAAAGGGCATAATTGAAACGTAAACTTTCGCTTTTCTTAATCTCCCATAATGCGAAAACATCCGGCAATAATCGCCAATCATTTTGAGTTTGCGACAGCCCTAATTGTTCATTTTTTATATTGTAATTATGCAGTGTCACCCCGGGCGAAAAGGTAAATTGTCCTGTTTTAAATTTATAATGCAGTCCCAAAAACACATCTGTAAAGCCATAGGTAACATCGTTGATAAGTGTTTCAGATTCGCCATTAATTTCTGCTGTTTCCAAAAGGTCTTCACTACTTCCATTATCCAACAATTGAAACATATTTGAATTAAATTGTTGTGTACTCAAAGTACTTCCTAACGTTAGATTCACATTACTTTTATTATTAATAATATGGTAGTAATCCACCTTAGCATCCAGTTTACTGGTTTTAATATTTTTTTGCTGATTGATGCTATATCTATTCTGAAGCGTATCCAACGGCAGCACACCCGGAAAAGGCTGTAAATCTGTAGCAGCATTGTAAAACGGATCTTCATCTTGATAGAGATGCTGCACTTGCCCTGCAAAAATATTATCGTCATCCACCGTGTAATACACATTTAAATTCTGATTGATAGATGCAGGTTTGTTCTCTTTATTTTCTGAAATAGTATTGCTGAAATCCTGAAACAACGACAAAGTATTATCAGTTTCAGTTTGTTTTGAAGCCTTCAGCAATACATCGTAATCCATCTGCAAATTCACATTGGGTTTATAGACTCCACTAAGCTTTAACATCCCTAGCTGGTTATGCTGATCTGAATTACTTTCGGTACTTTCAGTAACGCCCGAAGTGATAAATTGGGTAAGTGAATTGGTTACAATATTTGTTTTATTGTCTGAAAGTATTCCGAAGCCACTCACATCCAACGACTGACTCGCAGCGTAACTGAAATTTCCTGCTAGAAACTTGGTTTCAATACTATTGGCTCGGTTGTTTTGAGCTATAGCAAATCCTAAATCGCTTTCGCGTATATTGAAATTGGTACCACCGCCTCGATTAAAATTCCTAAAACCTCCAGTAAAATTGAAATAATCTCGCCATGTAAAAGGCACTTCGCCAATGTCGTTAAAATCGGTAATAAAATTTAAGCTATACTTAGGATTGTAGTAAAACAATTTTGGATGCACTAAATATCTGGCTTCGGCCTCATCATCTACTCCAGAACCTGCGGTAACTTCGCCAAACCAAAAATTCTTTTTACCCTCCTTCAATTTTATGTTAATAGCCACATTATCTTGGTTATTGGTAACGCCTCGCAATTGCCCAACTTCGCTGTAATTTCGCAATACTTCAACTTTATCCACCGCATTGGCTGGAATATTCTTTGTAGCCAATTTTGAATCGCCATCAAAAAAATCCTTTCCTTCTACCATGACTTTGGTAACAGCTTTTCCTTCTACTTCAATTTCACCGTCGTCATTCACCTCCACACCTGGTAGATTTTTCATAACATCACCTAACTTTTTTTCATCCCCTCGATTAAAAGAATCTGCATTATACACAATGGTATCCCCTTTAACCGTTACGGGCATTTCATACACAATTTCGACACCGTCAAGTTGATTTGCCTGCGGATTAAGGTTAAAATTTAAGTTTAAATCATTTGATTCTTCAGGAATGGTAAGCTCTTTTTCTTGGGTTTCATAACCTAAAAAACTAGCTCGTAAAATATACACATTGCCCCTAGGAAGATCTAATTGAAAGCGTCCTTCGTAATTGGTAATAGCATAGGATTCGATATCTCCCGAAGCCTTTACAGTAGCAATAACATTGGCTAACTCCAGAGGCTCTCCAATACTATCTTTTATAAATCCACGAAGTTTTATACTCTGTGCGGAGCCGATAAAAGTGATAAATAGAATAAAAAAAAGGAGTATTTTTTTCATAAAAATAGGCTGTCCCTAAATGCTTAGGAAATTGAAAATAATGTATCTTTTGCTTGAAATTTATCCGCCAAATCGTCTGCCACCACCTCCACGTCGTCCACCACTATTTCTGAAGTTTTCTCGCATTTCGTCGGTTTTTTCTTTTACAATTTTATTGTATTCTTCTCTACTTACCACTTTCCCTTTTGTGGGCGGCTGAATGGCTTCGGCTTCCTTTGGATTTATTACAATTTTTGAACACAGAATAGTTGTTCTATCTACATTTAATTCTAAAATTAAACCTGGTAATCCTGCATATTCCCCTGGCCCATTCTTCACTGGAATTTGAGGTGTAAACCAAGCTGTTACCAATACTTCTTTAGGTATTTCTAGGTCTTCAAAAGGATCTGCCACTTGGGTGGTATCTTCCTTTTTTTCGGCTTCTTCCTTTTCTTCATTATCACGATCTCGATCCCGTCTTCTGCGCATCATACTTACATCGTTAGGATCCACTTGTTTATAGGCGGTAGCTTTAATGGCTAGATATTGCCCTATTTGTTTCGATTCTTTTCCTACTACCCATGTTAGATTTGTGATGGTATCATTCACTAAAAATTGTTTCCCAAAGAACTCTCTTTCTTCAATTAATTGATTGGTCTCAATATTTTTATATTGATCCCCTGCCGAAAAACTATTCATCATCATTCCGAAACCACGACCACTATCTCCTGCTTCCAATTTCTCATCTTCTCTATAAATACTTTCGTTTCCATTAAAGGTGAGGATATAAGTCTTTTCGAGGTAGTTTTTCATTCGTTCCATGATTTGCTTTTTCATATCCTCGGTCATTTCCCTGCCTCCAAAATTATCCATATCCACGGTTGTTTTGGATTCGTAAAAAGCTTTCCCACTTATATTTTGGGCGAGAGAAAAAGTAGTTAAAAAAAGAGCAAATACTATTGAAAGAAACTTCATATCAAGGGTTTTAAAATAGGATACCAATGTACACTTTTAAGTTTAAACCCTTTAGACCTTGTATTGCTAAAAAGGTTTAAAATTAACCTCCAATTCTTATTCGCATAGAGTTTCCTCCGTCTCTTCTTCCATCACCTTCAAATTGTTCGTTCATCTCCTTCATCTTTTTTTCCATGATTGCTTCATATTCAGCTGCGGTGACAACTTTCCCTTTTGTGGGTTCTTTAATGGAAAGACCTTTTTCAGGATTTAAAACAATTTTGCTACATAAAATGGTTTCACTTCCGTCGTTAATTTCAAGTATTAATCCCGGCAATCCATCATACTCAGCAGGACCATGTTGCACAGGTATTTGAGGCGTGTACCAAGCAGTGACATTAACTTCCTCTTCAGAAGTTATTTCTTTATTTTCTCCATCGAAAGATGATTCTGCAACCATCACTGTTCGTGTTGTTGAATAAGTAGCTTTAAAGCAGGTATATTCGCCTATATTTTTAGTCTCTTTACCCATCACCCATTCTCTGTTTTCTAATGCGTCTTTAATTAGAAACTCTTTTCCAAAAACCTCAACTTGATCTGCATAGCTATTTTCTTTCAAATTTTTATAAAGCACATCATTTCCGCCTCCATTGCCAGCAATTACTAGTTTCATCCCTCCACCTTCCAAAACGGAGTCATCATCCAATTTTTTAACTTGTTTGTACTGAGATTCGTTTTCGGTAAATTCTAGTGTATATTCCCTTTCTGATTGTTTTTTAAGCATTGCCATGATTTGGTCTTTCATAGCATCGTTCATGGTGCTATCCAGTTCAATTTCCATTTTTGTTTGGCTTTTGTAGGTGGCAATTCCTTCAATTTTTTGTGCAACTATTTTAGAAATTCCAAAAGCAAGGGTAAGGACAAGAAGTAGAATTTTTGTTTTCATAATGGTTGTTTTAATGTATTTTCAAAGACGAATAAATTTTAGGCTTGTTGCAAATTAGTTATTTAAAAAGTAACAAAATCATTTTGTACCTTTCAACATCTATGAAATCTTTTTTTATATTCTTTTTTATTTCTATTGCCACAACCTTTTCGCAAGAAATAACTTTGGTAAATAAAACAGCTTTACAAGTGGACCATTTTGTGGGTTTTGATGCCTACAAACACATTTATTTTATAAAAAATGGCGCACTTCACAAGGAAGGTGATTTAGGAAAATTTGTTTTCCAAGATTTTCAATTAGGACCTATTGCTTCGGTGGATATTATCAACCCATTAAACGTTGTTGTTTTTTATGCCGAAATGAATACTGTCGTTTTTTTAGACAATCGGTTAAATGAAAAAGAACGCATTAATTTTAACGACCTACCAGCATTTCTGAATATTAGTGCAGCAACCAATGCCGGGAATAACAAGCTTTGGGTTTTTAATACCGATACGCAACAGCTAGAATTATATCATTATCGCAATCAGCAGCAAACACAAGTATCGCAGCCATTTAAAGGTAAATTAATTGCTCAAGTAAGTAACTTTAATACGTGTGCGATACTTACCAACACCCATTTGCGACAGCTTAATGTATACGGAAGTTTACTTTCTGAAATAAAACTAGAAGGATATAGTCATATGGCTCAAAATGATAAAACGATTGTAGTAGTAAAAGAAAATAGCCTGTTCACAATAAAAGAGAACACCGTTAACCCTTTGAGTTTTACCTTCGACGAAAACCCAATTAAAGACTTGCAACTAACACAAGATTTCCTGTATATTTACGACAGTAAAATACTTTACACTTTTACACTAACTCAACCTAAGCAGTAAGATTTATGCACGTTGCCATAGCAGGAAATATTGGCTCTGGAAAAACTACGTTAACTCGTTTACTCGCCAAGCATTATAAATGGAAAGCACATTTTGAAGATGTGGAAGACAATCCCTATTTGGACGATTTCTACAACCAAATGGAGCGTTGGTCTTTTAACCTTCAGATTTACTTTTTGAATAGTCGTTTTCGCCAAATTTTGGATATAAGAGAAAATGGGAAAAGCGTTATTCAGGATCGTACGATTTACGAGGATGCGTACATTTTTGCGCCAAATTTACATGCGATGGGATTAATGACCAATCGTGATTTTGAAAATTATCGTGCGTTATTCGATTTAATGGAAAGTGTTACAGAAGGTCCTGACTTACTCATTTACTTACGAAGTTCTATTCCTAATTTGGTGAATCAGATACACAAGCGTGGACGCGATTATGAAAACTCTATTAGTATTGATTATCTAAGCCGTTTAAATGAACGTTACGAAGCTTGGATTCACGGATACGACAAAGGGAATCTTCTCATCATCGACGTGGACAATATTAATTTTGTAGACAAGCCTGAAGATTTAGGGGAAGTTATTAATAAAATTGATGCAGAGTTGCACGGATTGTTTTAAAAAAACTTAATTATTAAAAAAACCCGAACGAATGTTCGGGTTTTTTTAATAGGTAGAAAATTGGAATTAGCTTTTATCTACTTCTTCTATAACTTCTTTTATTACTTTCTTACCGTCTTCTACTTTTACTTCGGCTTCTTTCATAGCTTCAACTTGAGCTTTTACTTCTTCCTCTGTTCCTTTAAAAGTTTTTGTTTCGGTTGTTGTTTCGCCATTTTTAGTAGTTTCAATAGTAACAGTAGCAACTGTTTCTTCACCTTCTACACCCATTTCAACTCGAATTTCTTTTGAAACATCTTCAACAACTTTTGTGCCTTCTTCAGTAATAATCATTTTTTCTCCTTCTGAAGTAATTCCAGAAACCTCGGTGCTATGTCCCCCTAAGATTGGAGAAATAACCAATCCTACTAAACATGTAAGTTTAATAAGAATATTCATGGATGGTCCAGAAGTATCTTTAAACGGATCCCCAACAGTATCTCCAGTTACCGCCGCTTTATGAGCATCGCTACCTTTAAAAGTCATTTCGCCATCGATTTCAACACCAGCTTCAAAAGATTTTTTAGCGTTATCCCAAGCACCTCCAGCATTGTTTTGGAAAATTGCCCACATAACACCACTCACACAAACACCAGCCATATATCCACCAAGCACCTCAGCACCTAACGGATAATTTCCAGTTAACATAGCGGTTCCTAAACCAATAATTAAAGGCGTTACAATAGTCAATAATCCTGGTAAAATCATTTCTTTTAACGCAGCTTTAGTTGAAATATCAACGCATTTAGCATATTCTGGCGTACCAGTACCTTCCATAATTCCTGGGATTTCACGGAATTGACGACGTACCTCTTGTACCATTTCCATGGCTGCTTTTCCAACCGATTTCATTGCCATGGCTGAAAATACCACAGGTATCATTCCACCCACAAATAAAGCCGCCAAAACAGGAGCTTTAAAGATGTTAATTCCATCAATTCCAGTAAAGGTTACATACGCTGCAAACAACGCTAATGCCGTTAAGGCAGCAGAAGCAATAGCAAATCCTTTTCCAACGGCGGCAGTTGTATTACCAACCGAGTCTAATATATCTGTACGCTCACGTACTTGATCTTCTAATTCACTCATTTCTGCTACACCACCTGCATTATCTGCAATAGGACCAAAAGCATCAATCGCTAACTGCATCGCTGTAGTAGCCATCATAGCCGAAGCAGCCAACGCCACCCCGTAGAATCCTGCCAATGCATACGATCCTGCAATTGCCACTGCAAATAATAATACACTCCAAAAAGTAGATTTCATACCAACAGCTAAACCTGCAATAATATTTGTAGCAGCTCCCGTAGAAGAATTTTGAACAATATCCATTACTGGTTTCTTACCTAAACTAGTATAGTAAGCCGTTACAAAAGAAATCAATGCTCCAACTGCTAAACCAATACAGGCTGCAAAGAATACATTAATAGAAGCTACTTCAACCATTCCTTCACCAAAGAAGCTCATAGTCATCGTTTGTGGAAGCATCCAATCAATTAGGAAATAACTTGCAATTAAAGTAAGTATAATGGCAAACCAGTTACCCATATCTAATGCTCTTTGAACTTGCGCTTCTTTAGCATCGTTATTTTTAATTTTCACAAAGAAGGTTCCAATAATGGACGCCAAAACTCCAACTCCAGCAATTACTAAAGGAAGAAGAATAGGTCCCATATTATTAAAGGCATCTGTAAACTGAGTAGTTGCAGACATATCTCTAATAACATAATTACCTAAAACCATAGAAGCTAAAACAGTAGCCACATAAGACCCAAAAAGGTCAGCTCCCATTCCAGCAACATCTCCTACGTTATCTCCTACGTTATCTGCAATAGTTGCAGGGTTACGAGGATCATCTTCAGGAATACCAGCTTCCACTTTTCCAACTAAATCTGCTCCCACATCGGCAGCTTTGGTATAAATACCACCACCCACACGTGCAAATAATGCAATACTTTCAGCTCCTAAAGAGAATCCAGCCAGTGCTTCAAGCACAACTGTCATTTCGGTATAAAAATCACCACCTTCAGTAATAAATTGTCCTAAGAAGAACATAAAGAATAAACTAAGTCCTAATACCGCTAATCCAGCTACACCAAGTCCCATCACGGTTCCACCACCAAAAGAAACCTTTAAGGCTTGTGGTAAACTTGTTTTGGCAGCTTCTGCAGTACGTGCATTGGCATCGGTTGCAATGCGCATCCCAATGTTTCCAGCAAGTGCAGAAAATATAGCTCCAAATATAAAAGCAGGAACAATCATCCAACTTGTGGTTGGAACTACCACAGAAATAACATAAAGTAACACAGCAGCAATAATGGCGAATATTACGAGTAATCTATATTCAGCATTTAAGAACGCTAAAGCACCCTCTTTAATACTTTTGGAAATAGATTGCATACGCTCACTTCCTGCGGGTTGCTTTTTAACCCAGTTCATTTTAATAAACATGAATAGTAACCCTAGCACCGCTAGTGCAATAGGAACGTAAATAATGTTTTGTTCTAACATAGTTGATTATTTAGTATAATGTTTTCAAAATTGCGAGTGCAAAAGTAGTAAAATTGATTGGGATAGGAAATCAATACGTAAGAAGAATTTAAAATGAAAAACCAAATTCTCCAGTCACCCCAAATCTTCGGGCATCTGGGTTATCCAAATAGTTTCCTCTAAAGTTAAAATCAATTCGGAAAATTTTAAAAATATTACCCACTCCAACGCTCCATTCCCAGTAACCTTTGGTTGGCGCCTGCAGTAACAATCCATTGGGTTGATTCAAAGCTTTATTTTCATCTGAAAGCGAACCGTAGGCAGCTCTAACCCCTACTATTTCACGTAAGTTCAATTTCCGAAGCCAAGGAATTCTTGAAAACAATCGTCCACCAAAATTATGCTGCATATGCATACTTAAATAGGTATCGCTTACAAATTCGTAAAAATCAAGGTTGGTAAACGAATTATAAATACTGAAAAGCGTTTGATTCCCTGGAATTGGACTCAATAATCCTAAGGGTACTGGGTCGAATATCTTCCCTGCTTCCACCGTGGTATATAACCTTCCTATGCCTCCAATATTCCACGGCTGAAAGTACAATCCTTGTACACGAGAATAATCAAAATCTCCTCCTAAAACATCTTTTAACCCCTGTGTATATCCTAAATAAAAAGTAGGGAAATCACCATCGTTAATAACCGTTTGTTCTACACCATAACCCGATGTTTTTCTGTTTGGAGAATAATATAATCCTAAATCAAGTTCGGGTTGTGTAATTTTACTTTGAATGTCCCCATTCTCATCAAAATATTTTAAACTGAAAGTCTCCGTAGCCGATTCTAACGTCCTATACGTCCCTGTCACTCGAAGTTGAAGATTTTTTACAGGATCTACCGAAAATCCTGCGGCGGTTAAATTGACACGGGTAAGTTTGTCATTTGCACCCACTGTGATAAGAGATGAAGAAGCCAAGTTTCTACCCAACACATCATTACTATTGGTTAAACTAGCTCCTGTTTGCTCCACATCTTTTCGGTTACCTCCAAAAATGGTTAAGCGGGATTTTCGATCTAGCAACCATTTTGCTGAAACGCCATGTTTAAATCTTCGATCTTTAAAGCCGTAGGCTCCAAAAACCTCCACACGCCAGGGGTCATTCTGACTAAAATACGTGCGACCGCCTAAACGAATTCGTAATCCTTCAGCTTCATTAAACCCGAAAATAGAGAAAACAGGTCCTACATCAATATTTCCAACCTGATAATAACCAGAAGCTAATGTTGCTCCTATATTATATAAACTTTTAAAACGCGGAATCGTTTTTAAGGTATCCAGCATATCATAGACCCCTTTTTCATCTCTACTCAATTTCTCCATACGGCGTTCTTCCCAAAAGGAATCGGGTCGTGTATAGATATCTTCATTATAAGGATCTACTTGTTCTTTATAAAAGTTTTTATCCTTCGGAATATCAAATTCATAATGATCATAGAGAGATGTCCTTTTACCGTAAATACCCTGTGCTTTCTCTTTCTTCCGAAGACTAAAATCACTTAAAAAATAATCACGAGTTATTAGAAAGATAGAGTCGTTTAGTACTTCGAATTCCTGTTCGATATACACTTCCCTAACCCAGTTAAGGTTGGCACTTTTACTAGCTCGAAGGTTTATTTCTTTAATCGCCCACGTACTATCATTTACCCAAAAATCTCCTTTAAAAGTAAGTTCGTTTTTCCGTCTTGGGTAATAGACAATATTATAGCACCATTTATTATCACGAAAGGCGCTATCCAATAAAACATAATTATAAACATCCACACCTGTTCGTGAAAGCGGGCTTGTAAAGGCTTTGTCGAAAAATTTCAGGTAATTATCATACACATCGTACTCCTTATACATGTCCTTTATAAAGGCAATAAGCGTTTGATTATTTTCGAATCCACTGTTTTTATTCCCTTCCAGAATCTCTTTCTCCTCTTTTAACAGATTATCTCCATAGACTTTGGAATAAGCTTCATTAATGAAGATGGGCAAGTAGCTATTCCCTGTAATGTTTGAAGTATCAATTTGTTCCCAAACAAACTCCATTCCTTTAAAAATTCTACTTTTTATAAGGGATGAATCGATAGTATTTAAATCGAATTCTAGTTTTTCGTATTTATCGTACTGGTATTGTTTAAATTTTTTAACGCCATTTTGACGTCTGTTCTCCCAAATTTTTCGAAGGATCACAATAGCAGGATTGTCTTTTTTTGAAGTTTTCCCAGAATAGACTACCACCTCTCCTAAAGACTCTATATCTTCTTCAAGTAGAATTTCTAAGTTATAACTTACTTTTTGAGTAAGCGGAAAAGTATTTAGTTTATACCCTACAAACGAAACCCACAACGCATCATGAGTAATATCACTTTCTAGGTAAAACCTTCCATTTTCATTAGTGATAGTTCCTTCGTTTGAATCTTTAAAAATTACATTGGCAAAAGCAACGGGGTCTCCGTAGGTGTCTTTTACAACACCACTCACCTTTGTTTGAGCAAAGAAAGAAGTGGTAAAAAGTAAAAGAAATAAGAGTAGGTTTTGCTTCATTGCAAAGGCTTGGGATTCATTGATTTGGAAAACGAAAAATCTGAAAAAAAAGTGCAATTATTCTTTATATAACACTTTTTTAACAGCCTTTACAACATCATTCTGATTTGGCAACCACTCCTCCAATAACACTGGAGAATAGGGTGCAGGAGTATCTGCTGTATTTAGTTTTACGATGGGAGCATCAAGATAATCGAATGCTTGTGATTGTACTTGGTATGTAATTTCGGTAGCCACATTCCCAAAAGGCCAGGCTTCCTCAAGAATAACCAATCGGTTGGTTTTCTTCACACTTTCTAAAATGGTGTTGTGATCCATTGGGCGAACTGTGCGAAGGTCGATGATTTCACATTCGATGCCTTCTTTTGCTAATGTTTCGGCAGCAGCATAGGCTTCTTTAATAATTTTTCCGAAAGAAACAATCGTTACATCTTTTCCTTCGCGCTTAATTTCGGCTACTCCTAATGGAATTAAATATTCTCCTTCTGGCACTTCACCTTTATCCCCATACATCTGCTCACTCTCCATAAAAATAACGGGATCGTCATCACGAATCGCACTTTTCAAAAGACCTTTAGCGTCAGCTGGATTACTTGGCACTACCACTTTTAAACCTGGGCAGTTGGCAAACCAACTTTCAAAAGCTTGTGAGTGTGTTGCTGCTAACTGTCCCGCAGAAGCGGTTGGCCCTCGAAAAACAATAGGGCAGTTAAACTGCCCACCACTCATTTGACGGATTTTTGCAGCGTTATTAATTATTTGATCAATCCCAACGAGAGAGAAATTAAACGTCATAAATTCTACAATGGGACGATTCCCGTTCATAGCAGAACCTACGGCAATCCCTGCAAATCCAAGTTCCGAAATTGGTGTATCAATCACTCGTTTTGCACCAAACTCGTCTAGCATTCCTTTACTCGCTTTGTAAGCACCGTTATATTCGGCAACTTCTTCACCCATTAAATATATATTTTCATCGCGACGCATTTCTTCAGTCATCGCTTCACAAACGGCTTCTCTAAATTGGATTGTCTTCATTGTAGTATTTCAATTTATGCTTCTGAAAATTTTTCAGAATGACAAAAATAATATTATTTAGAACGTTCTTATCCCTTTTTAAAATATTTCTGAATTTTTATTATGCACGCATAGGAAAATTACAGGGATTATTGTATCTTCGTTGCCCAAAATTTGAACGAATTAAAGTAAACATCTATATGAAAATTTTAGTGTGTATTAGCCACGTTCCAGACACGACTTCCAAAATTAATTTTACCGATGGAGATACAAAATTTGACACTAACGGTGTGCAATTTGTAATCAACCCAAACGACGAATTTGGACTTACTCGTGCCATGTGGTTTAAAGAAAAACAAGGTGCTACTGTCCATGTTGCTAACGTGGGAGGACCAGAAACTGAGCCTACACTTCGAAAAGCATTGGCTATTGGAGCCGATGAAGCCATACGCATCAATACAGCCCCAACCGATGGATATTCTGTTGCAAAGCAACTAGCCAATGTGGTGAAAGAAGGAGGTTATGACCTTGTTATTGGTGGTCGTGAATCTATCGATTATAACGGCGGAATGGTTCCTGGAATGATTGCGCAGTTAACTGGAGCCAACTTTATCAACACCTGTATCGGTCTTGAAATTGAAGGTGAAAATGCTACAGCAGTTCGTGAAATGGACGGCGGAAAAGAAACCTTAAAGACATCTCTCCCGTTAGTGATTGGTGGTCAAAAAGGGTTGGTGGAAGAAAGTGATTTACGAATTCCAAATATGAGAGGTATTATGCAAGCTCGATCTAAACCACTTCACGTGAAAGAGCCTGTAGATATTTCAAACGAAACGGCTTCCATTCAGTTTGAAAAACCTGCACCTAAAGGTGCGGTTAAATTGGTTGACAATGTAGATGACCTTGTAAATTTATTACACAACGAAGCAAAAGCTATTTAAAAGAAAAAATATGTCAGTACTCGTATATACAGAATCAGACGGAGGAAAATTCAAAAAAATTGCACAAGAAGCGGTTTCTTATGCAAAAGGCATTGCCGATATGCTAGGAACTAACGTTACTGCAGTGGCTGTAAATGCTGAAAATGCTTCCGAATTAGGATCTTTTGGAGCTTCAAAAGTATTGGAAGTTTCTAATGATTCACTAAAGAATTTTAATGCCGAAGCCTACGCAAGTATTGTGGCTCAAGCAGCAAAACAAGAGAATGCACAAGTGGTTGTTTTAACGTCTAGCATTAACAGTAAATTTATTGCACCATTACTTGCAGTTAATTTAGAAGCAGGATATGTTCCTAATGTGACTTCACTTCCAGAAAGTGCAAGCCCGTTTAAAGTAAAACATAGCGTATTTAGTAATAAAGCTTTTTCAAATACTGAAATAAAAACAGAAACAAAAATTGTTGGGCTTGCTAAAAATGCTTTTGGTGTAAAAGAGCATGATACCTCAGCAACGACCGAAGCCTTTTCACCCGAAATCTCTTCAGGAAATGTGGAAGTAGTTTCAGTAGATAAGGCAACCGATAAAATTACCATTGCCGATGCTGAGATTGTTGTCTCTGGCGGAAGAGGATTAAAAGGTCCCGAAAACTGGGGAATGATTGAGGAGTTAGCAAGCGTTTTAGGTGCTGCTACCGCATGTTCAAAACCCGTGAGTGATATGGGCTGGAGACCTCATAGCGAACACGTTGGGCAAACGGGAAAACCGGTAGCTTCCAATTTATACATTGCTATTGGAATTAGCGGAGCAATACAGCATTTAGCAGGAATTAATTCTTCAAAAGTAAAAGTGGTTATAAATAATGACCCTGAAGCTCCCTTCTTTAAAGCAGCCGATTACGGTATCGTGGGAGATGCATTTGAAGTTGTTCCACAGCTCATCGAAAAATTAAAAGAGTTTAAAAGTCAGAATAATTAAAACTAAATGCGCGGGCTGAGTGATTTATTTTTTATTTGAAAAAATAAATTGTATCGAAGCCCAAAACGCATAATTTTTTATTAATTTGTGCTTTAATTAAGGGCTGTTTAAATTAGGTAAGTCCCATTTTAAACAGCTTTTTTTAATGTAACCAATGAGTTTAGTAAGACTTAATATCAAAGGAATTTCTTATAGCCAAACACAAAATGGTGCCTATGCTCTTATATTAAGTGAAGAAAAAGGGGAGCGAAAACTTCCTATTGTCATTGGAGCTTTTGAAGCACAATCGATTGCCATCGCACTTGAAAAAGAAATTAAACCCCCTCGCCCACTTACGCACGACCTTTTTAAAAATTTTGCAGATCGATTTCAGATTGTTGTAAAGCAGGTCATTATTCATAAGTTGGTGGATGGTGTTTTTTATTCCAGTATTATTTCAGAAAGAGATGGGATAGAGGAAATTGTGGATGCCAGAACCAGTGATGCTATTGCTTTAGCATTACGATTTGACGCTCCCATATTTACGTACAAAGCTATTTTGGATAAGGCAGGGATCTATTTAAAAACGGCTGCCAAAGAAGAAAAAATTACAAAGGAAGAAGAAGTGGTCATCGAAAAACTTATTAAAGGCGATGATAAAGAATCGCAAAAAATAGTTTCTGAAAATTATAGCAAATACACGTCAAAAGAACTTAATAAAATGCTTGATGAAGCCGTAAATAATGAAGATTATGAAAAAGCTGCTGCCATAAGAGACGAAATTTCCAAAAGAGAAAAATAACATATGCGCCCACTTTTTCTATTTTTAGCTTTTATAGTATTTCAAGGCTTCAGTTTTGGACAGAGTTTAGAGAAAGATTGGCAATTTGCTTCCATAGAAGATTCAAACAAGAATACATTGTTTGAGATAAATCCCGAAACGGATAAACTCACATTTAACGGCGGAGCATTTCAGTATTCACTTGAGGCAAAAGACAACTTAAAAGCTTCGGGAGATTATATTTTTCAAAATAATTTACTGGTGTTTTTCTACAATCAACCTAGTGACACTATCCGGCGCTATCGAGTTTCTCAACTTACAGATAGCACACTGGTTTTTTCCGAAAATAATGTAAAATACTCTTTTACAAGCACATCAAACAAACAATTAACTACTACTGAAACAGAGGAAAGTATTGACGATTCAGATGCAGACGCAATTATTCCATCGCAAGGGTTTTCAATAAATAGTTTATGGCGTGGCATTTTGGGAATGATATCGCTTATAATCATTGCATTTTTATTTAGCTCAAATCGGAAAGCGATTAATTGGAAGACTGTTGGGTTGGGATTAACTTTTCAATTAGTTATCGCCATTGGGGTATTAAAAGTTGCTTTCGTTCAAGCTATTTTTGAATGGGTTGGCGGGCTATTTATTAGTATTTTAGATTTTACACGAGCCGGTAGTAAGTTTTTATTTGAAGGACTGGTAGTGGATATGGATACCTTTGGATTTATTTTTGCCTTTCAGGTATTACCTACTATTATTTTCTTTTCGGCGTTAACTTCGGTATTATTTTACCTTGGTATCATTCAAAAAGTAGTGAAGGCCTTTGGCTGGATGTTATCAAAATTGCTTAAAATTTCTGGTGCCGAAAGTTTAAGCGTAGCTGGAAATATCTTTTTAGGTCAAACCGAAGCTCCTTTACTTATTAAGGCCTATTTAGAAAGAATGAATAAAAGTGAAATGCTTTTGGTCATGGTGGGCGGAATGGCAACCGTTGCGGGAGCGGTATTGGCGGCTTATATAGGATTTTTAGGTGGTGATGATCCTGTATTAAAATTATTATTTGCGAAGCATTTGCTCGCAGCTTCGGTTATGGCAGCTCCTGGGGCCATTGTTATTTCAAAAATATTATATCCTCAAACCGAAGAAATTAACCAAGACGTGCATGTGTCTTCAGAAAAAATAGGTTCTAACATCCTTGATGCTATTGCTAACGGAACTACAGAAGGTTTACGTCTAGCCGTTAATGTAGGTGCTATGTTATTGGTGTTTGTTGCTTTTATTGCAATGCTTAATGGTATTTTGGGCTGGGTTGGTGAAGTCACTTCACTAAATGCATGGATGGCAGAAAACACTTCTTATACAGCATTTTCACTAGAGGCTGTTTTAGGGATTATATTTGCTCCTCTTATGTGGCTTATTGGTGTTGACCAAGCTGATATGATGATGATGGGACAATTACTGGGCATCAAATTGGCCGCAAGTGAGTTTGTAGGTTATATACAATTAGCAGAATTAAAAAACACGGCAAGTGCTGTCCACCTAACCTACGAAAAGTCCATTATTATGGCAACCTATATGCTTTGTGGGTTTGCCAATTTTGCTTCTATTGGTATTCAGATTGGTGGTATAGGGTCTTTGGCGCCAGGGCAACGTAAAACACTTTCCAAATTTGGAATGAAAGCGCTTATTGGGGGAACGATAGCTTCGCTTATTTCGGCAACGATAGCTGGAATGATTATTGGTTAATAACTATTCATAATTGAAACATACTTACGCTTTTAAAAAGGCGTTATCTTTTTTACATTTACCGCAAATCTTTTTTATTGAATTATGAAGCAATACCACGACTTAGTAAATCATGTAATGGAACACGGAGCTGTAAAGCAAGACCGCACGGGTACGGGAACTAAAAGTGTTTTTGGGTATCAAATGCGGTTTGACCTTAGTGAAGGTTTTCCTATGGTTACGACAAAAAAATTGCATTTAAAATCTATTATTTATGAATTGTTGTGGTTTTTAAATGGAGATACCAACATTAAGTATCTTCAAGAAAATGGTGTGCGTATTTGGAATGAATGGGCCGATGAAAATGGTGATTTAGGACCCGTGTACGGACATCAATGGCGAAACTGGAATAGCGAAGAAATAGATCAGATTTCTGAAATAATTGAAACCCTTAAAAATAATCCCGATAGCCGAAGAATGTTAGTAAGCGCTTGGAACCCTTCAGTGTTGCCAGATACTTCAAAATCTTTTTCTGAAAATGTGTCTAACGGAAAAGCAGCGCTTCCACCGTGCCATGCTTTTTTTCAGTTTTACGTGGCAGACGGGAAATTATCCTGTCAATTATACCAACGGAGTGCAGATATTTTCTTAGGAGTACCTTTTAACATAGCGTCGTATGCGTTATTTACCATGATGATGGCACAGGTTTGTGGATACGAACCAGGAGATTTCATACATACGTTTGGCGATGCCCATATTTATAGTAACCATTTTGAACAATTAGAGCTTCAATTGTCCCGTGAAATAAGGCCTCTACCAAAAATGTTGCTAAATCCAGAAGTAAAAGATATATTTGGCTTCAAATTTGATGACTTTACGTTATTAGATTATAATCCGCACCCCCACATTAAAGGAACGGTTGCGGTGTAAAAACCTACTTATGAAAAAATTATTTGTATTCCTTTTTATGTCCGTTTCGGTAATGGGCTTTTCCCAAGAATGGGGAGGCGTTGATAAAAATAAAGTAACCATGAAAGAGGTTGCTCCTACTTGGCCGGGATGCGAATCTAAAAGCGGTGCAGGTACCGATGCTTGTTTTAGACAAATGCTAGCCCAGCATATTGGTAAAAACTTTAAATACCCAACCGAAGCCTGGAAAAACAACGAGCAAGGGAAAGTAATTGTTGAGTTTATGATTACCGAAAAAGGAACTGTGGATATTAAGAGTGTTTCTGGTGGAACCGCCTCACTTCAGGAAGAAGCTAAAAGAAACATCATGCTTATCCCACAAATGAAGAAACCAGGGATGCTTGCAGGAAAACCTAAAGCCATTAAATACACCGTTCCCTTTAATTTTAAAACTGGGAAGTAATAAATTAGAATCTTATTTAGAAAGGACCTCGATTAATGTATCGAGGTCATTTTTTGTATTATAATAATGAAAACTCACTCGTATT
Organism: Flavobacteriaceae bacterium; assembly: GCA_034670265.1. Lineage (GTDB taxonomy): Bacteria > Bacteroidota > Bacteroidia > Flavobacteriales > Flavobacteriaceae > Halomarinibacterium. The sequence goes on from JAXMNU010000007.1 coordinate 25,429, forward strand.
CCACCACCACGTGGTGAGCAGATAATGTTGTTTTCTTTTAATTTCTGAAACAGAGCCTTATCGCCTTTTAAATTAAAAATACTTGAGTGAATGCTACGATTTACTGTATGCGGTGCAAGTAAATTCAATGCTTCAAATTGCTCTTTTGCAGTTTTTGAAAGCGTCGCTATTTGATTATAGATTGCATCTGTTCCAACTTCTTTAAAAAACAACATAGATTGCTCCAAACTGCCATAATTTAGAGTGTCTTGATGGCCTGGCTCAAAATGCCGAATAAAAGCAGTCTCTGAAGCTTTGCTTTCAAATCTTTCTGCTGAATTAAAACCCAGCGTCTGTGGTCGAATTCTTTGCTTCGCACTTTCCTTCACCATAAAAAAACCATTACCATAGCCTGCCGTTAACCATTTATAGGCACTGGCTCCCAAAACATCGATGCCACTTTCAGAAAAATTAAAAGGTTCGGTGCCCAAATATTGTGTTCCGTCTGCAACAATGAGTAAATTTGGATACTTCGATTTTAGTTCTTTTAAAAAATCTAAATCAATTTTAATTCCTGTGAGCCATTGCACAATACTGAACATAAAAATAGCTGGCTTATGCTTTGCAATAGCCGCTTCAATATTTTGTTCTAAATTCTCGTTAATTTCAGCATAGCAAACATCAAAATCCCGAATCTCCACAGGCCAATTTATAGAGGGATAATCGTCTTTTAGCAACAATATCTTTTGTCCTTTTGGGAGTCCCTCGAGTAATGTATTCATTCCGAAGGAAAGATTAGGGATGAGCGCGGTTTCTTTTTCCGAAGCATTAAAAAACTGTGCTACTTTTGCACGAATTTGTTCAATATGCGCTTTGTGCTTGTCTCTAAAAACACTGGCGTAATTCATTAAATCGAGATCGTGCTGTCGTCGCCATTCAATTATGGGTTTGGGGACAACGCCATTGGATGCCGTATTTAAGTAAGTGCAATTTTGTAAACCTGGGAAGTGTTTTTTGATATCTTTCATAATAGAAATGAAATATGCCCAAAATTAGGTATTTTTACAAAAGCAACCTCTTTTTTATGTTTTCAAAAAATAAAAAAACCGAAAGATTAGATTCTGAACAACGCGAACAATACGAGTACGCTCGCAAACGCGTAAAACAGAAAAAGCGATTGATGCAGCATTTTATCGTGTTCCTTGCAGGATCTATTTTGCTAGTCATTATAAATCCTGTTTTAGGAATAGGAAAAGGTTTTTTTATTGAAAATTGGTTTGTTTGGGCTATCCTTATTTGGGCGTTACTCTTTTTAATTCACGTACTCAATGTTTTTATTATGAATAAATTCATGGGGAAAGAATGGGAAGACAGACAAATTGAAAAGCTAAAAGCAAAACAACAGACCAAGATCGATTCTCTATATCTTGAAGTTGAAAAAGAAATTACTACTGCCGAAGTAAAAAAAAACGATCCCCCAGAGGAAACCCCAACGCTATGATTACTATTATTGCTGCCGCGGGTGAACATAATGAACTTGGGAAGGATAATGACCTAGTTTGGCATTTACCAGATGACTTCAAAAGATTTAAACAGCTTACTACCGGACACCATATTATTATGGGTAGAAAAACTTTTGAGTCATTCCCAAAACCTCTTCCCAACAGAGTGCATATCGTAATTACTCGAAATAAAAACTATCAAAAAGAAGGAATTATAGTTGTTTCTAGTATTGAAGAAGCGCTAGAAAAGGCGAGAGAAGATTCGCAACCTTTTATCATTGGGGGAGGTGAAATTTATAAGCAAAGTTTACCTTTTGCTCAAAAAATAGAATTAACACGAGTTCACGGAACCTTTGAAGCAGATACTTTCTTTCCTGAAGTTGATAAAGATGATTGGACACTTAGTAACCAAGAGTTTCACGAAAAAGATGACAAGCATCACTATAGTTTCACCTATGAAACATGGGTAAAAAATTAGTGTTATTTTTACAGAATTAAAACCAACTAGAATGAAAGCATATGTTTTTCCTGGGCAAGGAGCCCAATTTACAGGAATGGGACAAGATCTTTATGAAGCGTCTCAAAAAGCAAAAGATTTATTTTCTCAAGCCAATGAAGTTTTAGGTTTTGATATAACAAAAATAATGTTCGAAGGCACTGCCGAAGAATTAAAAGAAACGAAGGTCACTCAACCCGCTATATTTTTACATTCTACCATTTTAGCAGAAGTAATGGGCTCAACGTTTGAACCGGATATGGTTGCGGGTCATTCTTTAGGAGAACTTTCGGCTTTGGTAGCCAATCGCACTCTTGCATTTAGCGACGGATTACAACTGGTTTATAAACGAGCTTTAGCCATGCAAAAAGCATGTGAAATGACTCCGTCCACGATGGCAGCCGTATTAGGATTAGAAGATTCTATAGTTGAAAAAATATGTGAAGACACCCCAGGGATTGTGGTTGCTGCAAATTATAATTGTCCTGGACAATTGGTAATTTCTGGAGAAATCGAAGCGGTTAATTTGGCCTGCGAAGCATTAAAAGAAGCCGGTGCAAGACGTGCTTTATTACTTCCCGTGGGAGGTGCTTTTCATAGTCCATTAATGGAACCCGCCCGAGAAGAACTAGCAGCTGCTATAGAGAACACACAATTTACAGCACCTGCTTGCCCTATTTATCAAAATGTGAGTACAACTGCTGTGATAGATGCTTCCCAAATAAAGAAAAATTTGATGGAGCAATTAACGGCTCCTGTAAAATGGACGCAAAGTGTTCAAAATATGATTAATGACGGTGCAACCACTTTTATAGAGGTAGGTCCTGGTAATGTTTTACAGGGATTGGTTAAAAAAGTGGATACTACCATGCTTACTGAAAAGGGCACTTTTTACGTAGGTTTATAAATCTTTACCCGTAAACTTTTATCGGCATTGCCCAAAAACAGTACCATTGGCTTTAAGTTAGTTTAAAATTTAAGCCCTATGGATAAGTTAATGACACCCACAGTAGATGAAAGAATGGATCTTATTTTACAAGAACAATCTTCTTATTTTTCAAATGAATCTATTTCAATTCCGAAAAAGTTATGGCTTCAAACACTTTCTGAAGTTTCACTTTGGCTATACTCTTTTCATCAAAAGCAACAATTAAAGTATAAAAGAATTGTTGAAAAGCTTAACGATGAAACTTTGCCTGTACCAAAGGTAAAAACTCAAAAGAAAGTAATATCTGTTTCAGAAGAAATCATTAGTGACATTCTTTTTAAATTGAAACAATTTGAAATGGAGAAAGGCTATCTAGATAAAAATTTAGATCTTTCAAACCTTGCCAAATCTTTAGGCACAAACCATAGTTATCTTTCCAGAGTGATTAATCAGGTAAAAGAAAAGTCTTTTAAAAATTACTTGAACGATTTACGAATAGAATATGCCTATGTTGATTTACAAACAAATCCTAAAAAGCGACGTTACACCATAGAAGCTATTGCTAGGGAAGTTGGTTTTAAAAGTGCAGAGAGTTTTTCAAAAAAGTTTAAGCAACGATTTGAGATGTATCCTTCTGTCTTTTTAAAAAAGTTGAATGAAGGTGATTCGTAAAGTTTCAGGAGTGGTTTTATTCTTTATAAATTACTCCTTCTTTCATAACAAAAATTACATTTTCTAATGTTTTGATATTTTGGGTAGGGTCTTCATCTACAGCAACTATATCCGCTATAAATCCTTCTTCAAGTTGGCCAAGTTGCCCTTCCATATTGAGCAATTTTGCATTGGTGATTGTTGCAGATTGTATAGCAAACATTGGAGACCACCCCACTTCAACCATATACCTAAACTCCTTGGCATTTTCACCATGTGGAAAGACACCAGCGTCTGTTCCAAAGGCAATATTAACTCCCTCTTGCTTTACCATGGCAAAAGTTTCTTTTAATTGAGCATCTATAGCTAAAATCTTTGGGATAATAATTTCAGGATAATAATTAGGGATTTTTGCCATTTCGGCAACATATCTACCCGCTGACAAAGTAGGAACTAAGTAGGTACCGTATTGCTTCATTAAAAGTGCTGTTTCTTTATCCATGAGGGACCCATGTTCAATGGTAGTTACACCAGCTTTAATGGCAATTTTCATTCCTTCAATTCCGTGAGCATGTGCTGCAACAGACATCCCATATTCTTTGGCTGTTTTTACAATTTCATTAGCTTCATCTTCTGTAAATTGAGCATTCTGTCCATTTTTTGTGACACTCAAAACGCCGCCGGTTGCTGTAATTTTTATCCAGTCTGCCCCATTTTTATAGCGTTGTCTTACTGCCTTTCGAGCCTCAGCGGGACTGTTAATAACTCCTTCTGCTGGACCAGGATCTCCCATTAATTCTTTTTTTCGACCACTGGTAGGATCTGCATGTCCACCTGTTGTAGCGATGGCCTTTTCGGCTGTAAAAATTCGAGGGCCAGGGATTTTACCTTTGGCAATAGCGTTTCGCAAAGACACATTTACACCACTTCCCCCTAAATCTCGAACCGTTGTAAAACCAGCCATTAATGTTCGATTTGCAATTTCGGCGGCATTATAAGCTACATCAGCTTCATTAAGAGTAAAAGATTCAAGGTATCTAGTTGGACTTGTTTCACTTTCAATGTGAACGTGCATATCTATAAATCCAGGTAACACAGTTTTAGACTTTAAATCGACGACTTTTATGGAATCATTTGTCGGGTTAACAAACCCATTTTCAACACTTTTAATGGTTTTTCCTGAAACAATAATGGTTTTAGTATTGAGTACTTTTCCATTTTTGGTATCGATTATTTTTCCGCAGTGAAGAAAAGTGTCTTGTGCTTGCACCGAAACGAAGACAAATAAAAATAGTGAGAGTATACAATTTTTCATAAAAGAAAGATAGTGTAAATTCTGAAGATTTTGAAAGAAAGATATTCTTGCCTAATTATAAATAAGTCAAAGCATTAAATTCCTCTTACATTTTTCTCCCACTTCCAAGCGGAAGCTAGCGCTTCTTCCATGGTTTTTTCGGTTTTCCAGCCGAGTTGCTTGTTTGCCTTAGTGGTATCTGCATACACAGCGATAACATCTCCTGGTCTGCGATCCACAATTTTGTAAGGAAGCTTTTTACCCGTAACTTTTTCGAAAGCGTTGATTACTTCCAACACAGAGCTACCTTTTCCAGTGCCCAAATTGAAAATTTCAAAATTTGAAATATTTCTTTTTTCAAAAAGACGTTCCAAAGCAACTACATGTGCTTTTGCTAAATCAACTACATGAATATAATCTCGAATACAGCTTCCATCTGGGGTAGGGTAGTCATTACCATACACAGAAAGTTCTTTTCGTAAACCCGCTGCTGTCTGGGTTATAAACGGAACTAAATTTTGTGGTGCACCTTTGGGTAATTCACCAATTTCACCAGATTCATGAGCCCCAATGGGGTTAAAATAGCGAAGCGAAATAGATTGAATTTCTGAAGCATGACAAGTGTCTCTAATTATCTCTTCACTTATTTGCTTCGTATTTCCATAAGGAGAAACGGCTTGTTTTACAGGAGCCTCCTCTGTTATGGGTAACGTATCTGGTTCACCGTAAACGGTACAGGAAGAACTGAAAATAAAGTTAGTAATGTTATGCTTATTGCATTGCTGAAGCAAATAGACAAGAGAATGAATGTTGTTTTCGTAATATAACAACGGATTTTCAACACTTTCTCCAACAGCTTTACTTGCTGCAAAGTGGATGATTCCATCTATAGCATGCTCTTTAAAAAAAGATTCAACTTTTCCTTTTTCGCGTAAATCAATTTTGTGAAATTCGGGTTTTACTCCAGAAATCTTTTCAATTCTATCTAAAACACTCTCCTCTGCATTCGATAAATCATCAATAATTACAACACTAAATCCTTTTTCTTGAAGCTCAACTACCGTGTGAGAACCTATATATCCTAATCCCCCTGTAACCAGTATTTTTTTCATAAAGTGTATGGCTATTTTGTCACAAAATCAATAACTGTTTTTGTAATAAAATGGATTTGTTCGTCATCCAATTCTGTATGCATAGGAAGCGAAATAACTTCTTTTACCAATTGGTTTGTTACTGCAAAATCTGCTTCATTATAGCGTTCATCTACATAGGCTTTTTGAGCATGTAATGGAATTGGGTAATACACCCCACACGGAATTTCATTTGCATTAAGATGTGCCACCAAGGCATCTCTATCTGTATTTATAACTCTTAGTGTGTATTGATGAAATACATGGCAATCGCAAGTATCACAAATTGTATTTCCTGCATTGCAAAACCCAGTTGGAGTTATAATATTTGGAATTCCCTCAAATGCTTTAGTATATTTTCTAGCAGCATTTTTACGAGCCGTATTGTAACTATCTAGCTTTGGCAGTTTAGCTCTTAAAATAGTGGCTTGTATAGAATCTAATCGAGAATTTACACCTACCACATCGTGATGATAGCGAACGTACATCCCATGATTTACAATGCCTCGAAGCGTATGTGCTAGCTCATCATCATTGGTAAATATTGCTCCCCCGTCTCCATAACAGCCTAAATTTTTTGAAGGAAAAAAAGAGGTTGAAGCCACATGACCAATAGCTCCTGTTTTCTTTTTACTTCCATCTTTTGAAGTATAATTAGCGCCTATTCCTTGTGCATTGTCTTCAATAACATACAAATTATGCTCTTTTGCAATATCCATGATTTCGTCCATAGGGGCCGCCAATCCAAATAAATGCACTGGAACAATAGCCTTGGTTTTAGGAGTAATGGCTCGCTTTATTGCTTCAATGTCGATATTAAAATTTACTGGATCTACATCTACCAAAACAGGAGTGAGTCCCAAAAGAGCAATTACCTCAACTGTTGCAGCAAAGGTGAAATCGGCGGTAATTACTTCGTCGCCTGCCTTTAATCCAAGACCCATCATGGCTATTTGTAATGCATCGGTTCCATTGGCACACGGAATAACATGCTTTACTCCTAAATAATCTTCTAATTCTTTTTGAAACTGATGTACCTCGGGACCGTTGATAAAGGCGGTTGATTCTATCACGTCGAGCACAGATTGATTCACCTGCACTTTTATGTGTTCGTATTGACCTTTAAGGTCAACCATTTGTATTTTTTTCATGAATATTTTCTCAAAGTGTTCAAAATTACGAAAATTGAAAACGGCGCACAATGCAATTCGCCAAAGAAACGTATTTTAGCGGTACTTATTCTATGATGCGAACGCTTTATACCTTTTTAACCTACGGAAGTCAAGTAGTACTGTGGCCTACTCAGTTTTTCAGTAAAAAGATGAAACTCTTTGTTCAAGGGCGTAAACAGGTGTTTCAAATTTTAAACAAACACATTTCTTCCAAAGATAAAACAATATGGTTTCATTGTGCTTCCTTAGGTGAATTTGAGCAAGGTGTCCCTATCATGGAGGCGATAAAAAGGGAGAAGCCAGATCATAAACTGGTCGTCACTTTTTTTTCACCCTCAGGATACGAAATAAAAAAGAACACACCCATAGCAGATGTGGTTACCTATCTTCCATACGACACTATTAAAAATGCGAAGCAATTCCTGAAAATTGTACACCCTTCACTTGTATTTTTTGTGAAATATGACTTTTGGCCAAACTATTTAATCGAACTGAAAAAACAAGGAATTCGCACTTTTTTGGTTTCGGGTTTATTTAGAAAAAATCAAGCATTTTTTAAGCCTCACGGAGCATTTATGCGAAAAGCATTACATAGTTTTGAACATTTTTTTGTTCAGAATGAACATTCAAAAAAGTTATTGTCACAAGTTGGATTTCAAAATGTAACTGTAAGTGGAGACACCAGGTTCGATAGAGTTTCGCACCAGATTGAGCAAGATAATTCGCTAGATTTTATGAATGCTTTTTTAATAAATGAAAAGGACATTTGTATTGTTTGTGGGAGTACTTGGCCAGAAGATGAAGCCATTCTTTTAAATTATATTAATAACTCTCCTCCACAAGTAAAATGGGTAATTGCACCACATAAAATAGATACCGATAAAATTTTTTCTTTTAAAAATAAACTGAAAAAGAAAGCAGTGCTTTTTTCAGAAAAAGAAAAATATTCACTTTCTGAAACTTCAATTTTAATATTGGACACTATTGGTTTACTTACAAAAGTATATAGCTATGCAGCTCTTGCTTATGTGGGAGGTGCTGCAGGAAATACGGGATTACATAATATTTTGGAACCTGCCACTTTTGGAATTCCAATTGTGATTGGTAACAATTTTAAAAAATTCCCCGAAGCGCTAAAACTACAGGATCTGGCGGGACTCTATGCTGTTGAAAACGAAGATGATTGCGAGAATGTTTTAGATAAATTTGTGACCGATAAAAAATTTAGAGAACAAACCGGGATGATTTGTGGCCATTTTGTTAATAGTAATACCGGTGCAACTTTGCGTATTATTCAAAATATTTGTTAATATATTTTATTTTATTTAAATATTTTTGTTAAATATTAATATTTTTTTAAATTATTAACACTAAGCTGGTTTATAATCTATATGTTTACATCAACCTAAACAATAAACCATGAAAAAATTAATTTTAAGTATTTCAATTCTATTCTCTTTAATTGCATTTGTTGGTTGTCGAGAAAAAGAAACCAAAGTAATTGTTGAAGAAAAAACCATTGAAAAAACAACCGAAGAGAAAAAAGGTATTCTAGAACGTGTTGGAGAAGAAGTTGATAAAGAGGTTAATGAGGAAATTGATGAAGAAATTGATAAAATTGGAAACGACGATTAATTAATAACACTAACTTAAAATATAAAGCAATGAAAAAAGTAAGCATTTTAGCAATAATAGTATTGATTTTTACTGTATCCTTTACATCTTGTAGAGAAAAGAAAGGAGATGCAACCGACAAAGAAACTATTATCGAAGAAGCTAGAGAAGAAGGAGCTAAAATCGAAGTAAAAGACGGAGGAGATAAAGTAAAAATTGAACATCCTGATGGAAGCGAAACTAAAATTAAGACCGATGATGGAGATGTGAAAATTAAGACTGATGATAACCAGTAGTATTAACTATCTGATTAAAAAAAGCCCGCATTTTGCGGGCTTTTTTATGCTTTTAAGTTACTTATTTGCCCTTTTAGATCTTCCATAGATTGTTGAAGTTGCCGTAGTAAAGTACTTTCAGAAGGCTCTTCAACACCAAAAGTAAGCTTACTGTTAACCATCCAGAGCTCTTGAATTTCTCTAATTTCAACTTCTATGGGTAAATATTCGGGATTCAACGAAATCAATTTTACTTTTTGAGGCGTATTGGATAATTTTTGAAGCTTTTTTACCAAAACTGAATCATTTAACACCACTATATATATTCTACTATCCGAAGCTTCAGAAATACTGGCAACCGCACGTCCTAACACCCATTCATTAGGTCTAATATTAGGTAACATACTATCGCCTTCCACCTGAAAACCCCGATAAGTAGCATTTCGATATTGCGGTAGCGGGATATTAAAAGCAGGTAAATTACCTACCCATTCTACATCTTGCACGTTATGAGGATAACCTGCTGCAGCTTTTTGATTTACCAATAAAATACTGTCTTCTCCTTCGGTATTTAGCGTAATGACCTTAGGACTTACATCATTTTCATTAATATTAATGTGCTTTACGTAGCTTTTACCATACAGCCAGAGTGGGTTAATCCCAAATTGATGCAGGAGTTTCATAACTACTTTACCCGAGAGTTTTGTCTTTCCTCTTTCAATATCGGCGGTACTAGCTTTAATTCCTAGAGTGTCTGCAAAAGATTGTTGGGTAAACTTTAATTCTTCACGAATTTTTTTAAATCTTTTTACTTCAATCGAGAGTTCTTTATCCATAACTCAAATATAATTAAAATAGGAATATATCCAATATAAATTAGGAATATTTCCTACAAAAATAAAATGTAACTTATTAGTACTCAAATCATAAAATTTATATAATTTTGAACTTGAAAAATTAATTACTAATCTTATCACCATGAAAAAATTATTTATCTCATTTGCAGCTCTTTGTTTAGTAGCTTCTGTATACTCTTGTAGAGAAACTGAAAAGAAAGCCGAAGACGCTATGGATGCTACTGAAGAAGCAGTAGAAGAAGCAATGGACGCCACTGAAGACGCTATGGAAGAAACTAAAGATGCTATGGAAGAATCCGTAGACAGTTTAGGAAACGCTGTAGAAGAAACAATGGACGAAGTTGAAGGAAACTAATTCCTAAAAAACTTTACTAAAAAAGCCCGTGAAAATTCACGGGCTTTTTTTTATTCTAATCTATTAGTATGCTATTTTTCCATTATAATAAACTCAGATCTTCTGTTTAATTGGTGATCTACCTCACTACAAGGAACACCATCTGCACAACGATTTATTAATTGTGTTTCACCGTATCCTCTTCCTGTAATCCTACTAGCATCAATTCCTTTACTCACTATATAAGCTACAGTTGATTTTGCACGATTATCTGAAAGCGTAAAGTTAAAACCACTACTTGCACGACTATCGGTATGAGAGCGCACATCAATTTTAAGATTTGGGAATTTACGCATAGTTTCTACTACTTTTAATAGCTCAAGCTGTGCATCTGGACGAATGAAAGATTCTCCCAAGTCGAAATAAATAGGATTCAAATTTAATAATACTCCTAAATCCTCCCCTACTTTAGCATCTCGAATCTCTTTATCTTCTTCAGATGCGATATAAAGTGTTTTCTTAATTTCACTTTCATATTCACCACTCGTTACAAAGGACTTTTCAGCAGTTGAAAAATCTGGCTTAGAAGCTCTAACTGCATATCCTGTAGAACATTCAATTACATCGAAAGCGAATTTTCCGTTGATATCAGATTTTGTCTCTTCGAGAACATTATTATCACTATCTAATAATACCACTTTTGCATCTACAATTAAATCATCTGTTTCTTCATCTCTAACTTCACCAGAAAGTGATTGATGACAATTTTTAATTAATTGCGCAGTTTGTTCAAACGAATAAATATCATCCTCACCCATTCCTCCAGGTCTGTTTGAAGAAAAATATCCTAATCCTGTTGAGCTATTTATAACGAAAGAAAAATCATCATACTTACTGTTTACTGGTGCTCCAATATTAAATCCTTTATCATAATTGCCTTCCTCACTTAATTCTGAAACATAAATATCCAATCCTCCAAGACCTACATGCCCGTCTGAAGCAAAATACAAGTCTCCATTAGTATCTACAAAAGGAAACGTTTCACGTCCTTCCGTATTTACTATATCACCAAGGTTTACTGGTTCCCCATAACTATCTCCGTCTATAGAAACTTTATATAAATCTGAAGCTCCTTCACCACCAGGCATATCACTAGCAAAAATTAAGGTTTTCTCATCTGCACTTAATGCAGGGTGGGCTACCGAATAGTCATCACTATTAAATGGCAACTCTTTTGCTTCGGCCCAACCTTTTTCAGTTCGGCTTGCTTTGTAGAGTTTTAAGTTGGTAATTCCTTTTCCGTCTTTTTTACGTTTTTTATCTGTATAGTTATTTCGGGTAAAATACATCGTTTGGCCATCTCTAGTAAAAATAGCGGTAGACTCATAATAACGAGTATTAATATTTCCTCTGTATCGTCTAGGTGTACCTTCTTCACTGGCTAAAATAGCATACAATTCGGTAAAAGGTTGATCATCCCAGTCCGACAAACGTTGTGAAGCAGTTCTGGTTGGTCTATTAGATGTAAAAATGACTTCTCCCCCATTTAACGTTGCTCCATAATCTGATAACTCTGAATTAAACGGCACGGTGAATACATTAAAACGACCCGATTGTAACTCAATAAGTTTTAGATAATTTCTCTCTTCACTAAATAAAGAAGCTCTGTCATCCTCCGAAGCTTTTTCATTTAACCGCTGCATAATTCTATCTGCTGTAGCATACTTACCAATCGTTTTTAGAGATTGGGCGTAGCGATACAAATACTCTTTATCTATTTCTTCAGAAAAAGAAAATAGCGCTCCATACCATTTGGCTGCATCTTCATACTCTCCATTAAAATAATAGGAATCTCCTAACTTCGAAAGAATGTTTACTGAACGATAACCATTTTCTACAGCTTTCTCGTATGCCTCTCGAGCATCAATAAAAGCATAGTTGCTATAATGTTTATCTCCTTTGGCTTCTTTTGTATTATCTTCTTGCGCATAAGAAATACTAATAGATAGCATCAATGCAAGAGCAAATAAGATATAATTTTTTGTACTTGTATTCATAATAGTTACGTATTAAAAGAATCTTGGATTTTTTAAACCTTCATTTCTGTTAAACAATTCGAATCTTAGGAAAACTTCGTAAGAGCCATCGTTATATTGTTGTAAATCGGTCGTTTCCCAATCGTATGCAAAACCAACCATAATCTGGTCTGAAATTTGAAAACCAACTAATCCACTTAAAGAGGCACTCCATCTATAAGCAGCACCTAACGTTAATTTTTCGTGTATTAGAAAGTTAGCAGATAAGTCTACTTGTAATGGTGCCCCAGAAACTAACTTTGAAAGAATTGCAGGTTTAAATTTTAAATTTTCGGTAACATCAAATGCATAACCGGTCATCATATAAAAATTAACCCGCTCTTTTGCAATAGCACTAGAATTTGAGTTGTTACTAATGGAAGCTTCATCAAAATGCTCCGTTTGTAACACATTAGGAACACTTAAACCTAAATAAAACTTATTAGTATAGTAAAAAGCTCCTGCACCAACTTGTGGTGAAAATTTATCAATGTTTATTTCGGCTAAAGCGTCATTTTGAAAAGCTCCTTTAGCACGATCTGAATTTACATCTAATATGTGTCCTCCAGCTTTAAGACCAAGTGCTAGCTTTCCTTTTTCAGAAACATCTAGTGTATAACTAAACATGGCATCGATAAAAGTCTCATTCGATATAAAAATTTCATCGCGAGTGATATTTAATCCGAGACCCACTTTCTTTCCTACAGGAGAATGGAGTCCAAAATTCATTGTTTTTGGCGCTCCGTCAAGACCTACCCATTGAGTTCTATACAAACCAATAACACTAAGCATATCTCTAGAACCCGCGTAGGCTGCATTAACACTTAAAGGATTGTACATATACTGAGTATATTGTGCATCTTGTTGGGCATACGTACTCTCTGTGCAAACCCCTAAGGCAATTAGAATTAAAACAAGTGTGAAAAATTTTTTCATAGGTTTCAATATTTGGCCTACTGGGCACACACCCAGCAGGCATTTATATTATACTTTTATCTTCTATTAATATATAATGGTCCCGCTAATTGTTTGGTCTCTCCAGCAGCGTTCACATAATTAAGAACGTAATAATAAGTTCCTACGGGAAGCAACTCATTTCTTTCAACAGTTGCTCTTCCGTCTGAATACCCTCTAAAGAACGTATTGCCTTGACCATATCCTTGAGCATCATACACTTTAACACCCCAACGGTTGAATATCTCTAATGTATTGTTCGGGAATCTGTGGATACCTCGAATTACAAATACATCATTAAGACCGTCGTCATTTGGTGTCATAATATCAAAGACTTCTAGGTTGTCTTCTTCAGTGATATCACCATTGTTTTCTTCTTCGTAATCTGGAAGTCCATCACCATCATCATCTCCTACTTCATCACCATTTGGTATTCCATCGCCATCACAATCTAGGTCTAACCATTCTTGAGTAATAATGGTTAAATCTTGATCTTCCCAATTGTAATCACAAGGATCTGTTGGGTCTGTCGTTTCGTCTCCTTCAATTGGATCAACTTCGTCACCATTTGGAACTCCATCTCCATCACAGTCTAACATCCCCCACTCTTCTGAAGGTGGCAATGTTTGACTATCGAATATGAAGTCACAAATATCCAATGGATCTGTACCATCAGCTACTTCATCACCATCATTTACACCATCATCATCGGTATCTGTATCTAGTGGGTCTGTTCCAATAATTACTTCATCACCATTTGGAAGGCCATCTCCATCACAGTCTGCATCAAGCCATTCTTGACTTGGTGGAAGTGATTGACTTTCAAGAATGAAATCACAGAAATCTAATGGATCTGTACCATCTAGAATTTCATCCAAATTGGTAACACCATCACCATCACAATCTAATGCTTCCCACTCTTCACTGATTGTCATTATATCTTGACTTAATGGGTCATAATCACAAGGATCGACTGGGTTTGTACCATCTACCACTTCTTGTCCATTGGTAACACCGTCACCATCACAGTCGCCATCGATCCAAGATTGACTTGGGGGTACTGTTTGACTTGTCCATACTAAATCACAGAAATCAAGAGGATTAGTTCCATCGGCAACTTCATCTCCATTAGTTACGCCATCACCATCACAATCTGCGTTTAACCATTCATCTGAAGGTGTTACAGTTTGATTAGCTAATACAAAGTCACAAGGGTCTACTGGATCTGTACCGTCTATTACTTCTTGTCCGTTAGTTACACCATCGCCATCACAATCACCATCTAGCCAATCTTGACTTGGAGGGACTGTTTGACTTGTCCACACAAGATCACAAGGATCTAATGGGTTTGTGCCATCCAATAATTCATCTTTATTGATTACTCCATCGCCATCACAATCAAGATTATCCCATTCTTCACTAGTTATGGTTGGGTCTTGACTTAATGGCTTATAATCGCAAGGATCGGTAGGGTCAGTACTATCTAATACCTCTTGTCCATTAGAAACTCCGTCACCATCACAATCGCCATCGATCCAAGATTGACTTGGGGGTACTGTTTGGCTCGTCCATACTAAATCACATTCGTCTAATGGGTCGGTACCATCTGCTAATTCATCTCCATTAGTTACGCCATCACCATCACAATCAGTGTCTAACCATTCCTGGCTAGGAGGCAATGTTTGATTTGCTAGTACAAAATCACAAGGATCTACTGGATCGGTACCGTCTAATACTTCTTGTCCGTTGGTCACTCCGTCACCGTCACAATCTCCATCTAACCATTCTTGACTTGGTGGTACCGTTTGACTGGTCCATACTAAATCACACTGGTCTAATGGGTCGGTGCCATCAGCAATCTCATCGCCGTTGGTTACGCCATCGCCATCACAATCAAGGTCTTCCCAAGCTTGTGTGGTAGGTACCGTCTGGCTTGTTAATTGGAAATCACAAGGATCGACTGGGTCGGTGCCATCAATTATTTCATCACCATTGGTTACTCCATCACCATCACAGTCGCCATCGATCCAAGATTGACTTGGGGGTACTGTTTGGCTCGTCCATACTAAATCACATTCGTCTAATGGGTCGGTACCATCTGCTAATTCATCTCCATTAGTTACGCCATCACCATCACAATCAGCGTCTAACCATTCCTGGCTAGGAGGCAATGTTTGATTTGCTAATACAAAATCACAAGGGTCTACTGGGTCTGTACCGTCTAATACTTCTTGTCCATTAGTCACTCCGTCACCATCACAATCCAATGCCTCCCAAGCAGCACTCGGTGGTACCGTCTGACTAGCGACTACTAAATCACACTGGTCTAATGGATCGGTGCCATCGGCTATCTCATCGCCGTTGGTTACTCCATCGCCATCACAATCAAGGTCTTCCCAAGCTTGTGTGGTAGGTACCGTCTGGCTTGTTAATTGGAAATCACAAGGATCGACTGGGTCGGTGCCATCAATTATTTCATCACCATTAGTTACGCCATCACCATCACAGTCGCCATCGATCCAAGCTTGACTTGGGGGTACTGTTTGGCTCGTCCATACTAAATCACAACTGTCTAATGGGTCAGTACCATCAGCAACTTCATCGCCGTTGGTTACACCATCACCATCACAGTCTAAGGCTTCCCAAGCTGCCGTTGGTGTGGTATCTTGATTTGCTAGTACAAAATCACAAGGGTCTACTGGATCTGTACCGTCTATTACTTCTTGTCCGTTAGTTACACCATCGCCATCACAATCCAATGCCTCCCAAGCTGTGCTCGGGGGTACGGTCTGACTAGCGACTACTAAATCACACTGGTCTAATGGATCGGTGCCATCAGCAATCTCATCGCCGTTGGTTACTCCATCGCCATCACAATCAAGGTCTTCCCATGCTTGTGTGGTTGGTACCGTCTGACTTGTTAATTGGAAATCACAAGGATCTACTGGGTCGGTGCCATCGATTATTTCATCACCATTGGTTACGCCATCACCATCACAGTCGCCATCGATCCAAGATTGACTTGGGGGTACTGTTTGGCTCGTCCATACTAAATCACAACTGTCTAATGGGTCAGTACCATCAGCAACTTCATCGCCGTTGGTTACACCATCACCATCACAGTCTAAGGCTTCCCAAGCTGCCGTTGGTGTGGTATCTTGATTTGCTAGTACAAAATCACAAGGGTCTACTGGATCTGTACCGTCTATTACTTCTTGTCCGTTAGTTACACCATCGCCATCACAATCCAATGCCTCCCAAGCTGTGCTCGGGGGTACGGTCTGACTAGCGACTACTAAATCACACTGGTCTAATGGATCGGTGCCATCAGCAATCTCATCGCCGTTGGTTACTCCATCGCCATCACAATCAAGGTCTTCCCATGCTTGTGTGGTTGGTACCGTCTGACTTGTTAATTGGAAATCACAAGGATCTACTGGGTCGGTGCCATCGATTATTTCATCACCATTGGTTACGCCATCACCATCACAGTCGCCATCGATCCAAGATTGACTTGGGGGTACTGTTTGGCTCGTCCATACTAAATCACAACTGTCTAATGGGTCAGTACCATCAGCAACTTCATCGCCGTTGGTTACACCATCACCATCACAGTCTAAGGCTTCCCAAGCTGCCGTTGGTGTGGTATCTTGATTTGCTAGTACAAAATCACAAGGGTCTACTGGATCTGTACCGTCTATTACTTCTTGTCCGTTAGTTACACCATCGCCATCACAATCCAATGCCTCCCAAGCTGTGCTCGGGGGTACGGTCTGACTAGCGACTACTAAATCACACTGGTCTAATGGATCGGTGCCATCAGCTATCTCATCACCGTTGGTTACTCCATCACCATCACAATCAAGGTCTTCCCAAGCTTGTGTGGTAGGTACCGTCTGACTTGTTAATTGGAAATCACAAGGATCGGTTGGGTCGGTACCGTCAATTATTTCATCACCATTAGTTACGCCATCACCATCACAGTCGCCATCGATCCAAGCTTGACTTGGGGGTACTGTTTGGCTCGTCCATACTAAATCACACTGGTCTAATGGATCAGTACCATCAGCAACTTCATCGCCGTTGGTTACACCATCACCATCACAGTCTAAGGCTTCCCAAGCTGCCGTTGGTGTGGTATCTTGATTTGCTAGTACAAAATCACAAGGGTCTACTGGATCTGTACCGTCTATTACTTCTTGTCCGTTAGTTACACCATCGCCATCACAATCCAATGCCTCCCAAGCTGTGCTCGGGGGTACGGTCTGACTAGCGACTACTAAATCACACTGGTCTAATGGATCGGTGCCATCAGCTATCTCATCACCGTTGGTTACTCCATCGCCATCACAATCAAGGTCTTCCCAAGCTTGTGTGGTAGGTACCGTCTGACTTGTTAATTGGAAATCACAAGGATCGACTGGGTCGGTGCCATCGATTATTTCATCACCATTAGTTACGCCATCGCCATCACAGTCTAAATTATTCCATTCATTGGTAACATTGGCTATTATTTGATCGGCTTGATTGTAATCACAAGGATCGAATGGATTCGTATCATTTGCTCCATTATTGTTAATTCCATCTCCATCCTCATCCACTTCTACACCATTCGTCACACCATCACCATCACAGTCTGCTGCGGCCCAAACTTCATAAGCTATCTGAATAGGATCAGTTACAGGAAGTCCTGGGTTAGCTGGTACTGTTTGCGCTGTTACATCACAAGGATCGAAAGGATCGGTGCCATTGGTAGCTTCCGTACCATTGGTTTCTCCATCACCATCACAGTCTGCTGCAGCCCAAACACCATAGTTAGGGTCACTTGGACTTGGGATTGTCGCAACACTTACATCACAAGGGTCAAAAGGATCTGTTCCGTTAGTAGCTTCTGTACCGTTACTCTCACCATCACCATCACAATCTGCTGCTGCCCATACATCATAAGCATCTTGCGCAGGTGTTCCTGGTGCGTTTGGATTTGTTTGAACCACTTGAGTAGTAACATCACAAGGATCGAAAGGATCTGTTCCGTTACCTACTTCTGTTCCATTATCTTCACCATCACCATCGCAATCTGCTGCTGCCCAAACTGAATAGTTAGGGTCAGCTGGGTTTGGTATTACTTGATTTGTAACACTACAAGGATCTAGGGGATCTGTACCGTCACTTTGCTCTTGTCCGTTACTAGTTCCGTCACCATCACAATCCGCTAAAAGCCACATAGTGGTTTGTGGTAAACTAATTAGAATCGGATTATAGTCACAAGGGTCTTGTGGGTCTGTACCACTGGCTATTTCATCTCCGTTGGATACTCCATCACCATCACAATCTGCATTGTTCCAAGTAGGACCTACATTTGCTATATTTTGACTGGCTACTAAATAATCACATGGATCGTAAGGATTTGTACCATCGGTATTGGCTTCCACACCATTGGTGACGCCATCTTCATCACAATCTCCTGCTTGCCAAATTGGATTACTAGTATCTTCATCGCCAATAACACCATCATCATTACATGGATCATTTGGATCTGGGTCTACTGAATCACAAGTACCATCTCCATCTGTATCTACACATCCTGAAACAACCACACTTTCAGTTAAATCATTCCCTGCATTGGTTGGATCATTTTGATCGCCACTCGCTGCAGTTGTATTATTAGTTATTGTATTTCCATCCTGACCAATATTTACAGTTCCTTCAATAGTCAAGGAAACACTTTCGCCAGAATTCAATAATGGAATTGACCAGTTTGGCGCTGTATAAGTTGAAGGTTGTGCTCCAGACGTAGTTCCATTATTCACTGTTGCAGTTAATCCAGAAGGAATAGCATCTGTTAACGAAATGTTGGTCGCTTGATTAGGACCATTGTTCGTTACTGTAATATCAAATGTTACCGTATCTGTTTCAGCTGGGGTTGGGTTAC
This sequence comes from Flavobacteriaceae bacterium, assembly GCA_034670265.1. Lineage (GTDB taxonomy): Bacteria > Bacteroidota > Bacteroidia > Flavobacteriales > Flavobacteriaceae > Halomarinibacterium. Next base: position 44,622 of record JAXMNU010000007.1, read on the forward strand.
CGCTGGTTAATGTTTTAACTGTAACTAAATTGGCAACTCCTACTGCCACACCGCCATTGGCAGTATTATCTGTATTATTTGCTAAATTTAAATCTCTTTCATCTGCCGTAACCGAAGCTGAATTATCGAAAGCTCCTGGGTTATCTATTGTAGCAGATACATTTATAGTAATATTATTAATTGGTCCTGGAGCAATTGAAAGAATGGTACAAGGAAAACCAACACACCCTCCACCACTTACTGAAGTAATGGTAAGATTAGTTGGGGTATCTGTAACCACCACATTATTTGCAATATTTGCACCTCCGTTAGAGACAACTAAAGTATAATTTACAACACCTCCTGTTTGATATGGTCCTGCCGTAGTTAATGTTTTTGCAATTGCCATATCTGCATTACCAAGAGCATTAGCACCATTGTTACCATCGGCACCATTATCAAGATTGTTTGTTGTGTTAGGGTCATTTTGGTTTGCAGTTACTGTTGTCCCATTTATAAAGTTTCCAGGGCTATTTATAGTAGCCATCACGGTGATGGTTACATCATTGGCAGGACTTCCACTGGCAATACTAGGAATGGTACAAGGAAAACCTGTACAACCTCCACCACTTACAGAAGTAATAGTTAGGTTTGTTGGAGTATCATTTATCAATACGCTGGTGGCAGCATCTGGTCCTACATTTGAAACTACTATAGTATATGTTACTGTATCACCAACAAAATATGGGCTACTATCTACTAATGCTTTTGTAATACCCACATCTGCAACCCCAGTAGCTATTCCATTGTTATTTCCATCAGTCCCATCATCAAGATCATTAGCTGGATTTGGGTCGTTTTCGTCTGCACTCACTGAAGCAGAATTTGTAAAAGCTCCTTCCGCATTTATAGTCGCCATTACTGTAATGGTTACATCGTTAGCTGGAGTTCCACTGGATATACTGGGTATGGTACAAGGGAATCCTGTACAACCTCCACCACTTACCGAAGTAATGGTAAGGTTCGTTGGAGTATCATTTACCAATATGCTGGTGGCAGCATCTGGTCCTGCATTCGATACAACCATAGTATAGGTTACGGTATCGCCTGTTTGATAAGGACTGCTATCTATTAAAGTCTTTGTTATGCCTACATCGGCAACTGGTGCAGCAACACCATTGTTATTACCATCCGTCCCATCATCAAGATTATTCGATGGGGTTGGGTCATTTTCATCTGCACTCACTGAAGTAGTATTGGTAAAAGCGCCTGGGCCGTCTATAGTAGCCGTCACGGTGATGGTTACATCGTTGGCGGGACTACCACTGGCTATACTGGGTATGGTACAAGGGAATCCTGTACAACCTCCACCACTTACCGAAGTTATAGTAAGATTGGTTGGCGTATCACTAACCACTACATTGGTAGCAGCATCTGGTCCAA
>JAXMNU010000008.1:0-33654 GCA_034670265.1 Flavobacteriaceae bacterium
ATCGGCAACTGGTGCAGCAACACCATTGTTATTACCATCCGTACCGTCATCAAGATTATTCGATGGGGTTGGGTCATTTTCATCTGCACTCACTGAAGTAGTATTGGTAAAAGCGCCTGGGCCGTCTATAGTAGCCGTCACGGTGATGGTAACATCATTGGCTGGACTACCACTGGCTATACTGGGAATAGTACAAGGGAATGTAGTACAACCTCCACCACTTACCGAAGTAATGGTAAGATTGGTTGGGGTATCACTAACCACAACATTGGTAGCAGCATCTGGTCCAACATTCGATACAACCATAGTATAGGTTACGGTATCGCCTGTTTGAAAAGGACTGCTACTTATTAAAGTCTTTGTTATGCCTACATCGGCAACTGGTGTACTACACGCCCCTGGGGCGGTTCCAGCGTTAGTTTCATTAAAAGTACAAGTACCATCAGCTGAAAAAGTAGCTGTCAAATTGATCGCTCCGCCATCAGCTGTCATCTGAACGCCCGTAAAAGTATGTGAAGTTGGCGTATCTAAAGATCCTACAGCAACTGATGCAGTACCATCTCCGGTAAGGTTTAAAGTTCCTGAAGCAGGTGGATTAGCATAATTAACTGTTACGTTTGCTGTAAAAAAGTCATCTGCACTATTACCTGTTGTACCATTATCATTACAAGCTGAAAGATTTGAAGTTGAAAGAGATGTAATAGAACAAGGTGGTGGACCTATCAATAAGTTTGCTACAACATTGGAAGAGGTATAAGTCCCAACGGAATAATTTGCAGAATTTAAATAATTTCCATTGGAAGTAGTTCCTGGAATATCAACAGTATACACTAGGTTAATTGTAGTGTTTCCAGGTATATAGTATTCTGTATATGGATATACCAAAGCCTCTACTCCCCCTACAAATAATATAGTTCCAGAATCGGAATTAGAAGGGGTATTAGTTGAATTAACAACAGTTATATCGCTCGCACCATCTATAGAATTAAAAGTAAACGGTGAAGGCAAAACATCAGAAATTTGATCCAACGAATAAGCTGAAGCTGAGGTATTCTCAATTGAAATCGTATAGGTAGCAGTATTTGGAACTGTCAAAATATTTGTAGGCGAAACCGATTTTGAAATTACAAGCGTTGGTGGGGTAGTAATTGGAAATGTCGTTATAGAAGTAGGATCATCAAAGTTTCCAGTATATTTCAACTGACCCCCTGAGGTTCCGTATGCATAAGGTTGTGCATTGGTTGAACCTCCAACGCAATTGCTTTTAAAATAATATCTGGCTTGTACAATGTTTCCTGAGCCAGTTACATTGCAGCCAGCCGGAATCTGATAGTACATTTGATCCTGATCTCCTACATTGATACATGAGAAATCTGGCGACGCAATAATTTCTAATCCTATTAATTGAAAACAACTAGCATCGAAATCTATATTTCCAACGGGCTGAAAAGATAAATCTCCACCAGCCGCAGTTGTTCCAAACGTATATTCCACATCATAAATACTTAATTGTCCTACGCTTGCACTATTAATATTCTGAGCTCCGAGTATCCCAGTTGCATTTGCGCTAATTCCACTAGAGGTAATCATATTATCCGTTGAAGTTCCTACAACCGTGGCCACATCATCTATTACCGTAACGTTTATAACCGCAGATTGCACAGTACAGGGATATTCAATCAGCCAAAAGAATGAAGCACACTCTCCAATTCCAAGAGAACCAACAAATTGCGAAGCTACCTGTCCACCACTTAAACTATATCCAGTACCTGTGATTGCAAAAGTTGCTGTGAGAGGTGGTGTTACTGAGGCCGTTGTATTACAAATTTCATAAGACACATAGGAAGCATGTGGTCCGTCGAAATTTGGCAAACAGGCCTGATTACTGTCATAAACAAAAGTGTTGGATGAAGTGAGCGTAACTGTCTGTGCTAACGAATCTTCAATATCAGCAAAAAATGTTGCTAAAAACAAGAAAGTAAATCGTAAAAAACTTTTCATAGGTAATGCGTTATTTGTTACTATTGAAATTATAATTCTATAACTCTATTTTAAATAAATTCTAGAAAAGACCAATCCCAAAAAAAATACCCAAACATAAATTGGGTACTTTTTAATTTTAAATAAATATCAATAGGTTATTATTTTCATTAAGATTGAATCGATTCTATAAATGTTGATCGTAAAATTTAATTTAGAAAAAAGTTCGCTTTTAATTGGGGGCAAACTGAGTATGACAAATATAGACGTATTATGTTAACATTTTTAACATTTTTTTCGATTAACTGCAAAAATCATCGAAATATGGCATTGTATTCGTTAAAATGTAATTTTTTATCGTTGTAATGCTTAAATAAAATTTTATTTTAACATATATTTCATAGATAAAATGTAAAAAAAAAAGATAAAATACGCACTTACACCTATGCTTTTCTCTTAATTGTTAAATACTTTAACGTAAATATTATCGATAAACTGTAGGAAAAATCCGACAAAAATACAAAAAACATACTTTTTTCATGCTATTTTATTTTCACTAATTCCAGTCTACATTTGTTCTTGAATTTTAACCAAAACCTATTACCATGAAAAAAGTTATGCTTACCTTAGCGATGCTTACTTTAATAGTAGCTGCTAGTTGTACCCCAGAATCGTTAGCCAGTGACCAACAACAAATCGATAAAGACAAATACGAAATTCCGCCAAACGGATAATAGAAAAGGTAAAATAATATTAGGGGTATTCCTCTCTATTTTATTGGTGACCACCCCTTTTTTGTTTTACGTATATAAATTTGCCCCTTCTGACGCAACAGAGTGGAAAACCATCTTTGGCACCATACAATCTGGAGGCTTCGGTAGTGTTCAAGTGTATATGCACGCACTATTCACAAAGATAATTTTTGTGATGCTAACGGGTATATGGTTTCTCACCTCCCAGAATTGGTGGAAATATGCCATATTGGTACCATTAACCTTATTCCTATTTCAACTATCTGGTGTAGTTAATGCCAAAATGGAATATATAGACGAGTTTGATTTTTGGTATTCTTTACCAGTAGTTTTGCCTATTCTGTTCTTCCTTATATATATATCCTATATTATAAGTAAAAAAAGAACTGGTTATGATGATCTTAAAGAAGATGTCGATAGAGAGATAAAGAAAATTTTAAGCGACGACTTATAAAAAAGAACTATCTTAATTTTGAAGTATAAAAAAAACCGAATCTTACGATTCGGTTTTTTCTTTTAGTACAGAAGGCGGGACTTGAACCCGCACGAGCATTACTGCCCACTGGATTTTAAGTCCAGCGTGTCTACCAATTCCACCACTTCTGCATCCTTGATAAAAAGACCTGTTTTTCGGTCTTTCGAGCGAAAAACGGGATTCGAACCCGCGACCTCAACCTTGGCAAGGTTGCGCTCTACCAACTGAGCTATTTTCGCGAATTTTTAAGAACGTTGCTTCTTTAACAAAGCGGGAGCAAATTTAAAATATTTAACGCAATTACAAAGAGTTTTTTTGAAAATAATGAAAGACTTATTTTTTCAACTTAACCGAAGCATTTCGTTGCAAGGTGCGTTTAATTTCATTTAGTTTCATGAGCGCTTCAACTGGAGTTAATGTGTCGATATCTGTTTCTAAAATTTGATCTCGAATTTCCTCAAGTAAAGGATCGTCCAGTTTAAAAAAGCTTAATTGTAATTCTTCTTTGGAAAGTTTCGACATTTTATCAGATAGTTCTTCAGAAGAATGCGATTTTTCTAAACGTTTTAATATTTTATTTGCTCGTTGAAGCACTGCCTGTGGCATTCCTGCCATTTTTGCGACGTGAATTCCGAAACTATGATGCGACCCGCCAGGCACCAACTTCCGCAAAAACAATACATTGTCTTTTAATTCTTTTACAGAAACATTATAGTTTTTAATCCGCTCAAAAGTTTCAGTCATTTCATTTAACTCGTGGTAATGTGTTGCAAACAATGTTTTTGCCCTTGAAGGGTGTTCGTGTAAATACTCACTTATGGCCCAAGCAATCGAAATTCCGTCATAGGTACTAGTTCCACGACCTATTTCGTCTAAAAGAACAAGACTTCTTTCAGAAATATTATTTAAAATACTAGCAGTTTCATTCATTTCTACCATAAAAGTAGATTCGCCCATAGAAATATTATCGCTTGCCCCTACTCTAGTAAATATTTTATCCACACAACCCATGCGGATACCTTTGGCAGGCACAAAACTTCCCATTTGAGCGAGCAACACAATTAAGGCCGTTTGCCTTAAAATGGCGCTTTTACCACTCATATTAGGGCCCGTAATCATGATGATTTGTTGATTCTCTCGATCTAGAAATACATCGTTAGCGATATAGGGTGAATCTGGAGGTAGTTGTTTTTCGATGACGGGATGACGTCCTTCTTTTATATCCAAGTCAAAAGAATCATCTAACAACGGTCTTGAATAATTTGCCGTTCTAGCTTGTTGGGCAAAGGAAGAAAGGCAATCCAATTGTGCCACAGCTTTTGCTGTTTGTTGCACGGCATCAATAAATGGTAACATCCATTGCACCAACTTAGCGAAAATATCCTGTTCTAAAGCAAGAATTCGTTCTTCGGCTCCTAAAATTTTGCTTTCGTATTCTTTTAATTCTTCAGTAATATAACGCTCTGCACTTACTAACGTCTGTTTTCTAATCCATTCCTCAGGGACTTTATCTTTATGGGTGTTACGCACTTCAATATAATACCCAAAAACATTATTGGAAGCTATTTTTAAAGATGTAATTCCTGTACGTTCCTGTTCTCTTTCGAGCATTTTATCGAGGTAATTCTTACCGCCTTTGGCAATACTTCTAAGCTCGTCAAGCTCTTCACTTACCTCTGGTGCTATTGCATTTCCTTTTAAAATATTGACTGGAGCTTCTTCTTTAAGGGTTTCTTTTATTTTATTCCGAAGTGTTTCGCAATCTTGTAATTGTTCTCCAATAATCTGAAGTGATTCATTCTTCGATTCCTTTGCTAAAGTCTTTAACGGAACGATTGCTTCTAATGAATTCTTTAACTGAATAACTTCCCGTGGATGAATTTTTCCTGTAGCCGTTTTGGAAATAAGTCGTTCTAAATCCCCTATTCGTTTAATATTTTGCTGTACTTTTTCTAAAAGGGTTTGATAATCTAACAAATAGCTCACCACCTCATGGCGTTGTACAATTTTATCTTTATTTTTTAGAGGCAATGCCAGCCAACGTTTCATCAATCGCCCTCCCATGGGAGAAATGGTTTTATCAATGACATCTAATAATGTTACCGCATTAGCAGAATTACCTTGATACAACTCTAAATTCCGAATGGTGAAACGGTCCATCCACACATATTCATCCTCTGCAATTCGCGAAATTCTCGCGATGTGTTTTAACTCATTGTGTTGTGTTTCGCTTAAATAGTGAAGTGCTGCCCCAGAGGCAATAATACCCGCTTCGAGATGATCTACGCCAAAACCTTTTAAGGTAACCGTTTCAAAATGTTTATTAAGTGTCTCGTTTGCATAGTCTTTTTGAAACACCCAATCTTCAAGATGAAATACGTGAAAATCGTTTCCAAAACTTTCAGCAAAAAGTTTTCGCCTTTGTTTGCTGAATAGCACTTCGGAAGGGTTAAAATTTTGAAGCAACTTGTCAATATATTCTACATTTCCCTGTGAGGTTAAAAACTCCCCCGTGGATACATCCAAAAACGAAACGCCTACGATATCTCCTTCAAAATGAAGTGCCGCTAAAAAGTTGTTAGAATTACTTTGGAGGATATCATCGTTTAAAGCCACCCCAGGAGTAACCAATTCAGTCACCCCTCTTTTTACAATGGTTTTGGTTTGCTTGGGATCTTCCAATTGATCACAAATAGCCACACGACAACCTGCCATCACTAATTTTGGTAAATAAGTATTTACAGAATGATGTGGAAAGCCCGCCAATTCGGTCATGTCTCCTCCGTTATTTCTGGCTGTTAAAGTGATGTTTAAAATCTTAGCCGCTCGAACAGCATCCTCACCAAAGGTTTCGTAAAAGTCTCCCACCCGAAAAAGCAATAACGCATCAGGATATTTCGCCTTGATGGTATTGTATTGTTTCATTAAAGGAGTGACTTTTTTGGCCATAATGAACCTTAAATTGGCTAGTGTATTTTATTTAAAGTATGAATTGATAAATGTACTAAAATTGCTCTTTTTCTTTATAAAATAACACTTATTACTTATGGAAAGTTTTTCACAAAAAAATCTTTCTGAAAATTTTACCTTTGCCTTTTCAAAATAGCATGAATAACCGAAAATTGAAAAATAGTGAGCTGGACCGAATTTCTCCTTCTGAGTTTAAAGAAACGGAGAAATCTCCCATCATTATCGTACTCGACAATATAAGAAGTTTGAATAATATTGGTTCTGTTTTTCGCACGGCGGATGCCTTTTTAATTGAAAAAATTTACCTCTGCGGAATCACAGCAACGCCACCCCATAAAGATATTACAAAAACAGCTTTGGGAGCCACAGATAGTGTGAGTTGGGAATATTTAAAAAGTACCTTGGAAGTAGTTGAAGCTTTAAAAAAAGAAGGTGTTGCCATTGTAGCCATTGAGCAAGCCGAAAATTCGGTTTCACTATTAGATTTTACAGTTCAAAAAAATAAAAAATACGCTTTTGTTTTTGGGAATGAAGTAAAAGGCGTTGCTCAAGATGTAGTGGATGCAAGTGATCTAGTCGTTGAAATTCCGCAGTATGGCACCAAACATTCCCTTAATATTTCGGTGAGTACTGGGGTTGTGATTTGGGATGCTTTCAGCAAGCTTCAAAACCTTACGCAATAACTTCTTTTAGCACAGATAAATAGTCCTTTCTGTTATTTACAAAGTCTCTTTCAGATATATCAATGAGCTTTACATTCTCAGCATGTTGTGTTTTTATAAACGCTAAATACCCTTCATTTATCTTCATTAAATAGTCTGCTTCAATACTTTGCTCATATTTTCTCCCACGTTTTTTTATATTTTCAAGTAACCGCTCTGTTGTTTGATATAAATACACATACAAATCGGGTTTGGGTAATTCTTTGTGCATTAAATGAAAGAGTTTTTTGTACAAGCTGTGTTCTTCTTCTGAAAGCGTGATTTTAGCAAAAATCATACTTTTATACACATCATAGTCAGCCACCACACAATCTTTAAACAAATCGTATTGGGTAATATCCTCTACTAATTGCTGATATCGATCTGCCAAAAAAGACATTTCCAGCGGAAAGGCATAACGACTAGGCTCCTGATAAAACTTAGGTAAAAAAGGGTTCTCTTTGAAGCGTTCCAAAATGAGTTTCGCATTAAAATCGGAAGCAATTTGCTGTGCTAAACTGGTTTTGCCAGCACCAATATTTCCTTCAATTGCAATGTAATTATACTTGGAAACACTGTAATCATTTCTAGGATTTTTAAGCCATTTAGAAAGCTTAACCACTTCACTAGTATCTTCTGTTTTGGCTAACATCCACACTGCATTTTTTTGAAATTTAGGATGCACTATTTGCGCGTTTATTTCGGCTAGTGGTTGTAACACAAACTTTCTATGTTGAATCTCGGGATGTGGGATGATTAATTTTTCTGTTCCTATTTCAATATCGTTATATAGCAATATATCTATATCGATTGGACGCGAGGTATATTTTTTTTGCTTGTTGCGCTCACGACCCATCTGCTTTTCAATCGTGAGGATCTTTTTAAGAACTTTATTAGGTTTAAATGCACTTTGTACCCAAACTACACAGTTTAAAAAATCTTCTCCCTCAAAACCCAAAGCTGGTGTTTCATACACCGATGATAATTTATGAATGGTGCCAATTTCTTCAAAAATGGCATTCACAGCTATTTGAAGGTTATCGAACTTGTTTCCTTGGTTACTCCCAAGCGATAGATATATGTTTTGAAGTGGCTTTATAATGTCTTACTTTTACTCTTAATACGAGTGTTATTTTTAAAAAAAGTACGTTCAGATATTCTTTTAACGAAAATAAACAACCCTTAGCAAAAGGGCATCAATAAACTATAAAAATAATTTATTTGAAGACAAAAGACGCCCTTTTCGCACAACGAATATATTTGCTATTGGCATCTTTGTTCATTTGTTCGCTGGTTGTTTCTAATTTAATTTTTCAGAAATTTTTTTACTGGGATTTTTTCGGACTTTATACTTTCGAAATTTCCGTTGGAATACTACCTTATCCCATCACGTTTTTAATCACCGATATTATCAGTGAAGTGTATGGAAAGAAAAAGGCAAACCAAGTAGTGACAATGGGTATTTTTGCTTCCTTTTTTTCTTTATTAATTGTGTATATTTCTAACGAAGTCCCCGCCACGGTTTGGAGCCCTGTGGACGATGCATTATTTAGTAAGGTTTTTGGTGCCACAGCCGTGGCGGTGTTTGCCTCAATGATGGCTTACCTTTTTGCGCAGTTTATCGATATTCAAATATTTCACTTTTGGAAACGAATTACCAAAGGAAAACATCTCTGGCTTCGCAATAATTTTTCAACCTTTACCTCTCAATTTATTGATACGTTTACTGTGTTATTTCTCTTGTGTAGCTTCGGAAAAATAGACTGGGCACTTTTTGGAGGATTATTGCTAAGTGGCTTTCTTTTTAAGATTTTTATAGCATTAATTGACACTCCTTTTTTATATCTTTCGGTATATGCCCTACGTCAACGATTCGGATTAAAAATGGGCGGCGAATTGGATTTTTAAAATTAAGAAACTTACGTAATGATGAAGAAGAAACTATTGAAAATAGCAGGAATTGTGGTACTCGTATTTGTAGTGTTATTAGCGCTTTCCCCTTTATTTTTTAAAGGGACTATGGAAAAAATAGTGAAACGAAGTATTGATAACAGCCTAAATGCGGACGTTACTTGGGAAGATTTTGATGTCACACTTTTTAGCAGTTTCCCAGATGCTGCGCTTACCATAAAAAACTTTAAAGTGATAAACAGAGCTCCTTTTGAAGGCGACACCCTTGCCACCGGAGAATTCTTAAAACTTGATATGGGCGTTACACAACTTTTTAAAACCGAAAGCGAATCTATTATCATTGATGCTTTGTATTTTGAAAAAGCATTTGTCAACATTCTGGTAGATTCTATTGGGCAAACCAATTACGATATTGCTATAAAAAGTGAATCATCTATTGAAGGTGAAACTCAGGATTCTTCAGGCTTTACCTTCAATTTAAAAAAATATGAATTAAAAGATTCCCAAATAAACTACCTCGACGAAGCCACACAAACCTTTTTAGTGCTCAAAAATTTAAATCACGAAGGCAATGGTGATTTTTCAGTAGCAGAATCGGAGTTGGAAACAACCACGAGCACTCTTGCAACTTTACGCAAAGGCGATATTGAATATTTAAATGACAATATTGTCTCGCTAGACGCTGTTTTTCAAATGGATTTTGAAGCACAGAAATATACTTTTCTTGAAAATGAAGCCAAGATTAATGAGCTTCCTCTTACCTTTAATGGCTTTGTGAAAGTGAATGAAAACAATAATGAAATTGACATTACTTTTAAAACACCTTCTTCAGATTTTAAAAACTTTTTAGGGGTTATTCCAAAGGTTTATGTCAAAGAACTTGACGGTGTAACCACCACGGGAAATTTTACTGTAGACGGAATGTTGAAGGGAATAATTGATGAAACTTATATCCCTAAAATGGATATAAAAATTGCGAGTGAGAATGCTTCATTTAAGTATCCAGACTTGCCAAAAGCCGTACAAAATATTTCCATAGATGCTACCCTAAAAAACGAAACGGGGCTTTTAAAAGACACCTATCTCAATATTGGCGGGATGACTTTTAAAATTGATAATGAAGTGTTTTCGGCAAGCGGAAGCTTACAAAATCTTACAGCCAATATGCTGGTTAATTTAGCACTCAAAGGAACCCTTAATCTTGCCAATATTGAAAAGGTATTACCTATTGAATTAGAACAAGATTTAACAGGGATTTTTAAAGCCGATTTTACCACTAATTTTGATATGGAATCGGTAGAAAAAGAACAATACCAAAATATAAAAAGCGCTGGAACAGCGAGTTTAAAAGAATTCACTTATAGCGATGCCGCTTTTAAAAATCCAATAGAAATTTCTAACGCCGATGTTACTTTTTTTCCTGGAAACATCAAGTTGAATTCCCTTACGGCAAGTTCTGGACAAACTGATTTAAGAGCAAGTGGAACCATACAAAATTTAATTCCGTGGATTTTGGCAAAACAGGATTTGAAAGGAAATTTCACTGCGCAGTCCAACACATTCAACCTCGACGATTTCATGACTGCTGAAGAAAATGCTTCAGCAGATGGTAAACAAACCGGCGATGATGCTATTTCAATTCCTGATTTTTTGGATGCCACGTTAAACTTTTCAGCAAATAAAGTGATTTATGACAATGTGAATCTTACTAATGTAAAAGGTACCATTAGTATAAAAGATGAAGCAGCTTCCTTAAGCAATGTGTCTTCTTCGGCCTTTGGAGGGGATATTTTGTTTTCTGGAAATGTTTCAACTAAAGAAACCAATTCTACGTTCACAATGGATCTGGATTTAAAGAAAATTGATATTGGAGAATCGTTTGGGCAACTTGATCTTTTAAAATATTTTGCTCCTATTGCCAAAGCACTTGACGGAGATATTAATACAACCATAAAACTACAAGGAGGCCTAAATAAAAACCTTACTCCAAAACTCAATACCCTTGTAGGCAATGCATTAGCACAGATTATTACTGCTGAAGTAAATCCTCAAGAAGCACCGCTACTCACTAAACTTGGTGAAAAAGTTTCTTTTTTAAACCTTGATAGATTGAGTGTGCGAGATTTAAGCACTGCCTTTTCTTTTAATGATGGGAACATTGAAGTAAAACCCTTCGATTTTAATGTAAAAGGAGTGAAAATTACCGCTGCAGGAAGTCATAGCTTAGATAAAACCATCGATTATAACCTTACCATGGATGTTCCAGCAAATTACTTGGGTGGCGAGGTTACTAAACTCCTTGCGAAGTTAGACCCAAAAGAAGCAAATGAAATGACGGTATCCATTCCTGTTGGTCTAAAAGGGAATTTTACGAGTCCACAAATTTCATTAAATACTGAAGGAGCTGTTAAATCATTAACTCAAAAGTTAATTGATAAGCAAAAAAAGGACTTAAAAGATAAGGGAATCGATATTTTAAAAGATATCACGAATGTCGGGAAAGACACTCCGAAGGATTCTACAGCAACTCAAGGAGAATCATCCACACAAACAACAACCGATGTTGTAAAAGATATCTTCGGAAATATTTTTGGAAAAAAGAAAAAACAAGACAGTATCCCTAAAATAAATTAACCCACCGAAATTCCTACGTAAAGTCCTTCATTGCTTCGAATATTAAAAACCGTTTGGTCTTCAAAAATTAGGTATTGCCCTTTTATACCTTTTAAAACACCCGAATATTCTATCATTTTTTCCAAATTCAAGCTTTTAGGCTTTACAGGGTATTGAACTACAGGAAATTCTAAATTGGTTTCCGAATTATTTTCAATAAAATAGGGTTTTGCCTCTTCGGGGATAAATTGTTTCAGTTTATTACGCCATTCCACCAAATCTTCATCTTTGATTTCATTTTTTAGCATGGTACGCCAATTGGTTTTATCACTAATGTGATCTTTTAAAGCCACTTCGGTGATTCCTGCCAAATAACGATTAGGTACCTCAACAATTTCAATAGCTTCGTGAGCCCCTTGATCTATCCATCGAGTTGGCACTTGACTACGTCGAGTCACCCCAACTTTTACATTACTACTATTTGCGAGATAAACAATATGTGGCTGAATTTGCACTTTTTTTTCGTATTCTAAATCTCGGTCTTCTTGGTCTAAATGCGCCTTACTTAACTCTGGTCGCATCACCCAATCTGCCGCTTGTGGGACTTCAAAAAAGCAACTTTTGCAAAATCCTTGGCGAAAAATAGGTCTATCCAATCCACAATGTAAACATTGGTATTTCAAAAATTTTAGGGTGACGTTTTTATCAAGTAACTGGTTTACATTGATAAAGTTACTTTCAAGAATTAAGTAATACTGAATGGGCGAACCATTTTCAGTTTCCATTTTTGTGAGGACTCCTTCAAACTGCATATAAAAAATTACTATTTTTAGGTCTTAAAGATAGCGGAAAATATGCCAATTCCCATAGTTAACTCTATTGCCTCTTGGTTTTTAAAGAAAAGATATCACCAGATTGAGCTTTTCCTTAAATACCCTCTTGAAGTACAGGAAGAACTTTTACATATCCTACTACAGAAGGCGAAGAATACAGAAATTGGTAAACAATATGAATTTTCTTCCATAAAAAACTACACCGAATTTTCTGAACGAGTTCCCATAACCACCTACGAAGAAAATGAGCCTAATATAGAACGTGCGCGTCGTGGTGAGCATAATATCTTTTGGCCCACACCTATTAAATGGTTTGCAAAATCGAGTGGGACAACTAATGCTAAAAGTAAATTTATACCCGTTAGTCAAGATTCGTTAGAGGATTGTCATTATGCAGCGAGCAAAGATTTATTGTGTATTTATTTTAACAATAATCCCGAATCTCAATTATTTGTTGGGAAGAGTTTACGCCTTGGCGGAAGTAAAGAATTGTACAAGCAAAACGGAACTGCTTTTGGAGATCTTTCTGCAATACTCATTGACAATATGCCCTTTTGGGCAGAATTTAGCAGCACCCCAAGCAACGAAGTTTCGTTGATGGCAGATTGGGAAACTAAAATGCAAGCCATAGTTGATGAAACCATTAAAGAAAAAGTAACAAGTTTAGCTGGCGTACCCTCTTGGATGCTCGTATTGCTGAATAATGTATTACAAACCACAGGTAAAGAAAGCTTATTCGAAATTTGGCCAAATTTGGAGGTGTACTTTCATGGAGGAGTGAGCTTTGAACCTTATGTAGATCAGTATAAAAAGATCCTGCCACGGGATACTTTTAAATATTACGAAATCTATAATGCTTCGGAAGGATTTTTTGCAATCCAAGATCAGAATAATAGTAAAGAGTTACTATTGATGCTTGACTACGGAATCTTTTACGAATTTATCCCAATGGATGTTTATGGCAGCCCAGAAGAGAAAGCCATTCCATTAGGTGAGGTTGAAATTAATAAGAACTACGCTATTGTTATTACAACCAATGCAGGTCTATGGCGTTATAAAGTAGGCGATACCGTTAGGTTTACTTCTATAAATCCCTACCGAATTAAAGTAACCGGGCGAACCAAACACCATATTAATGTATTTGGGGAAGAGCTCATTATTGAAAATGCCGAAGCAGCTTTAAAGAAATCGGCACAACTCACCGAATGTGAAATCGTAGATTTTACAGCTGGCCCTATTTTTATGAAAGACAAGGAAAAAGGAGCTCACGAATGGATTATTGAATTTAAAACACCTCCTAAAAATTTTAATCAATTTGCTGAAATCTTTGATAAATCACTACAGGAAGTAAACAGCGATTATGAAGCAAAGCGCTTTAATAATACTACCTTAAATGCTCCCAAGATACACGCAGCACGGGAAAATCTATTTTACGATTGGTTAAAGGATAAAGGAAAACTGGGTGGGCAACATAAAATTCCAAGACTTTCAAATTCCCGAGATTTTATTGAAGAATTACTCCAAATAAATAATTAAACTAGTACCCTTTTCACACTTTATCGATTATTTCAATTACTACAACTAATAGTTTTGGTAGTCTTTTTCTTACGCAATACATTTGCTATAACAAATTACAATTGGGGCTGTAATGAGAACTATAACAACTATACTTTGCATAGTATTAGTTGCTCTTTTTACTTCTTGCGCTACTGTTCAACCTCACAAGAACATAGACAAAGAACTAAAAGTAGCTGGCTATACATTAAAAAGCAAAAAAGAATTACTACAACAAAAGGTATTAAATACCAAAGTAAAAACTGTTGTAGCACAACCTTAGGTTAAAAATTTTAATAAAAAAACCCTCGAAATTTCGAGGGTTTTTGTTTTTTATTCAATAGAAATCTAAGAAACTGCTTTCAGCTTTTTAATAGTTGCTTTGCTTAATTTCTCTTCTACATATTCCTTTGTTACGTGCAATTTTTTATCATTAGTTCCTGGAAGTTCAAACATAGCATCCGTTAAGGCGGCTTCACATAACGATCGTAATCCTCTCGCACCCAATTTGTATTCTACCGCTTGGTCTACAATAAAATCTAGCGCCTCTTCAGTAATAATAAAATCAATATCATCCATTTCAAACAGTTTTTTATACTGTTTAATGATGGCATTTTTTGGTTCGGTTAAAATTGCACGAAGTGTTCCTTTATCGAGGGGATTCATATATGCCAACACCGGTAAACGTCCAATAATTTCTGGGATTAATCCAAATTCTTTTAAATCCTTCGGAATGATATATCGCAATAAATTATCTCGTTCCAGTGTGTTTTCCTTTTGCGAAGCACTAAATCCAACCGCTTGCATATTCAAACGCTTAGAAATATGACGTTCAATACCATCAAACGCTCCTCCAGCAATAAATAGAATATTTTCGGTATTTACTTCAATAAATTTTTGATCGGGATGCTTTCGCCCACCTTTGGGTGGAACATTAACCACAGTCCCTTCTAGAAGTTTCAGTAAAGCTTGCTGCACTCCTTCTCCACTCACATCCCGGGTAATGGATGGATTATCGCTTTTACGAGCGATTTTATCAATTTCATCGATAAAAACAATTCCGTTTTGGGCTTTTTCCAAATTGTAATCCGCCGCCTGCAATAAACGAGTCAAAATACTTTCCACATCTTCTCCCACATATCCAGCTTCGGTTAAAACCGTAGCGTCGACAATCGCTAAAGGCACATTAAGCATCCTTGCAATTGTTTTTGCCATTAATGTTTTCCCTGTTCCCGTTTCTCCAACGATAATAATATTGCTTTTCTGAATTTCAATATCATCATCCGTCTTTGTTTGAAGTAATCTTTTGTAGTGGTTATATACCGCCACAGACATTACTTTTTTGGTATGGTCCTGCCCAATGATATAATCGTCCAAAAATTCTTTAATAGATTTTGGTTTTTTAAGCATCATATCCTTGGAAAGCTCAGCATTTTCAGAATGCAATGCCTCTTCAATCACAATACCGTGAGCCTGCTCGATACAGCGATCACAGATATGTGCATCCAATCCAGCAATAAGCAAATTGGTTTCGGCTTTTTTACGACCACAAAAGGAACATTCTAATTCTTCTTTCGACATACGTCTTGTTTTAGTTACTATTAGCTTCGGGATAGGATTTCGTCAATCATTCCGTATTCCAAAGCTTTATCTGCTTTCATCCAATAATCACGATCACTGTCTTCATAGACTTTATCAAACTTTTGCCCAGAGTGTTTCGCAATGATTTCGTATAGTTCATTTTTTAAAGTCAAAATTTCTTTTGCAGTAATTTCAATATCACTTGCTTGCCCTTGGGCACCCCCCATAGGTTGGTGAATCATCACCCTCGAGTGGGTTAAACCACTACGCTTCCCTTTTTGACCAGCACATAATAATACCGCTGCCATGGACGCTGCCATACCTGTACAAATAGTGGCAACATCGGGCTTTATAAATTGCATGGTATCATAAATCCCTAAACCTGCATATACGCCACCTCCTGGTGAGTTGATATATATTTGAATATCTTTTGAAGCATCCACACTTTCCAAAAATAATAACTGTGCTTGGACAATATTGGCTACTTGATCATTAATTCCTGTACCCAAGAAAATAATACGATCCATCATTAATCGTGAAAAAACATCGAAGATGGCAATATTCATTTGGCGTTCTTCAATAATATTTGGGGTAAGTCCCACAGGATACATTGAGCTTACGATTTTGTCGTAATACGTGCTGCTAATCCCTTGGTCTTTTATAGCAAAGTCTTTAAATTCTTTTCCGTAGTTCATATTAATTTATTCGGTTTTTTAATCAATTCCCTCAGAGTAAGCCCTAAGGCAATTATGGTAATTTATTTTTATTTCAAGGTAAACTTTGAAAACATTTAACTCTCTATTTGCGAGTAAAAAAAAGCGTTGAATTCATCAAAATCAACGCCCTAAATATACCTATTTTTTTGCTGAATTAAGCGTATGCCTGTTTTATGAATTCTTCGTACGTGACTTCCTTAGTCTTCAGTTTTGCATTTTCCTTAAAGAATTGAAGCAATTTATTAGTATTTAATTGCTCTGTCAGTTTTTCGACCTCTTCTTTATTACTCATGATTCTAGCAGTGATACCTTCCACTTCTTCATCAGTAGGATTCATTTGACCAAATTGCATCATTTGCCCTTTAATCATGTTATTTGCGTAACTCTTCAATTCTTCAAACGTAATTTGAAGACTTTCATTTTCTTGACGCAATTTTCCTTCAATTAATTGATAACGTAATCCTTTTTCGCTTCTTTCATATTCAGCCTTTGCCTCTTCTTCGGTAAGTTTAGACTCGCCTGTTGACTTAATCCAACGTTGCAAGAAATCTGATGGTAAATCGAATTTCGTATTTTCAATTAAAGTTTCCACTACATCATTCAAAAGTTTTTGATCGCTTTGCTGCATAAATTGACGCTCTGCATCTTCTTTAATCTTTTCTTTCAATTCTTTTTCTGAAGTCACCACACCTTCGCCAAATAACTTATCGAACAACTCTTGGTTCAAGTCTGCCATTTCACGAGTATTGATTTCTTCAATGGTTAAAGTAACCTCAACATCCAATCCGTGAGCGTCATCGTGTGATACGCCTAAATATTTTTGATTGTCGTGATCATCGTTAAAAAGTCCTTTCGTCTTAAGGGTAACCACATCACCAACCTTAGCTCCAATGAGACTATCTAATTGCTTTTTCCCTTTGATAACATCTGTAGAAAAAGTTGCTTTGTTACTGATTTCTTTTCCTACCATGTCGGCAGGCAAGTCTTCAGAAACAAATGTTCCCGTAATCTCATCTTCCTTAGCAACTACTTTTTTTGAAATTAGTTTTCCGTATTGTTTACGAATGGTTTTTACTTGATTGTCAAGCATTTTTTTATCGGCAACAACCTTATAACTTGTGGTAGCTTTCTTTTGAAGATCTACTTTAAAATCTGGGGTTAAACCAAGTTCAAATTCGAAAGAAAAATCTTCTGCATCCCAGTTAATAGCTGCATCATTCTTAGGAAGTGGATTCCCTAAAATATCTAGTTTTTCTTCGGTTAAGTAGGTATTTAACTTATCCTGAAGCAATTTATTTACTTCTTCTACTAATACCGCTTTTCCAAATTGTTTTTTCACCATTCCCATAGGGATATGTCCTTTTCGGAAACCAGGTATGTTTGCATTTTTACGATAATTTGCAAGCACTTTTTCTACGTTTGCAGCGTAATCGTCTTTTGAAATTTCAACCGTAAGCACAGCATTTAAGCTATCTATATCTTTCTTTGTAATATTCATGAAAATCCCTTAAAAATTGGGTGCAAAAGTAGTGTATTTGTTAGAACCTAACAAGCAAATAGCCAGTGTATTTATCGTCTTTATTTATCCTTTTCTACAATAGAGAATAGGATGGATTGTAAAATAGACAACAACACACTAAATGCCAATGCCCACCAGAAGTTTCTCACAGCAAATCCATCGATAAAATAATCTGCCATTAAGATTATTGCTGCGTTAATAACTAAAAGGAACAACCCAAGCGTTACAATAGTAATTGGCAAGGTTAGTAGGATTAATATAGGTTTTACTGTAAGACGTAAAAGTGCTAATACCACAGCTACAATGATGGCTGACCAATAACTAGCCACTTCCACTCCAGGAAGAATGTAAGCCAAAATCATAACCGCAACGGCAGTAAGTAATATTTTAAGAATTGTTTGCATAGTTGTTTGTTTTGTCGACTTAAATTTCGAAAAATCATTTTAAAAATTCCATAATCTTATCATAAAATTGAGAAGGATTGTCGGCATGTAGCCAATGTCCGGCCTTAGAAATAGTCTCAATTTTAGCTTTTGGAAAGTGTTTGTGGATGAGAATTTCATCCATGGGAAGGATATATCCAGACTTTTCTCCTTTTACAAAAAGCGTTTCTTTTTCGAAGGTTGCATTTTCAGCAAGTGCCTCACCCACAATATCATATTCTTTAACAAGTACAGGAAGATTGATGCGCAATCCTAATTTTCCTTTCTCAATCCAATACAGGTTTTTCAATAAAAATTGACGCACACCAAACTGCGGAATGTATTTCGCCAGCACTTCATCTGCTTTACCACGAGAGGTTATTTCATTAAAATTTAATGAAGAAAGTCCCTTTAAAATATCTTGATGGTGTTGCGGATAGGCTTTAGGGCCAATGTCTGCCACGATTAATTTTGAAACATTTTCGGGATAGGTGGTCGCAAATTGCATGGCGGTTTTCCCACCCATGGAATGACCCAACAAAATGATTTTTTCTAATTCGTGTGCTTCACAATAACGTTTTAAATCTTCACTCATCGCTTTATAGGTAAACTCATCGCTATGGAAACTTCTTCCATGATTGCGCTGGTCTACCAAATGCACTTGGTATCCTTTTTCTGAAAAATCGTTTCCTAAGGTTTTCCAGTTATCTCCAGAGCCTAAAAATCCGTGTAAAATGATAAAGGGGACTCCTTCTCCTAATATTTGAGAATGTAATTGCATTATTGTAATTTTTGAAGATATTGTTTAATCACATGTTCCAATCCTTGATAAAGAGCTTCGCAAATAAGTGCGTGCCCAATAGAAACCTCTAATAAGTTAGGAATATTTTCTTTAAAAAACTGAATGTTTTCAAGTGATAAGTCATGCCCAGCATTAATACCTAACCCAAGTTCGTGTGCTCGAATGGCACATTTTGTATAAGGCTCAATGGCCTTTTTGTTTCCTAAACTAAATTGATGTGCAAAAGTTTCGGTGTACAATTCAATTCTATCGGTTCCCGTTTCAGCAGCGCCTTCAATCATAGCAAGTGTCGGATCCACAAAAATGGAGGTACGAATACCGTTTCGTTTGCATTCAGAAATGATTTCCTTTAAATAGACAGCATGTTTTGTTGTATCCCACCCAGCATTGGAGGTTATGGCGTCCACCGCATCTGGCACCAAGGTAACTTGAGTGGGCTTAATTTCTAAAACCATATCTAGAAATTTATCCATCGGGTTTCCTTCAATGTTATATTCGGTAGTAACCACCGATTTTAAATCATATGCATCTTGGTATTTTATATGGCGTTCGTCGGGTCTAGGGTGGATGGTGATGCCTTGGGCGCCAAATTTTTGAATATCCTTTGCAGCAAGCACCACATTGGGCATATTTCCGCCTCGAGCATTGCGTAGTGTGGCAATTTTATTAATATTTACGCTTAGTTTTGTCATTTTTTAAAAGATATTTGGCAAAAATACAAACTTGAAGTCCCTTTTGGCACGGTTATTTTAAGTAATTTGCATAAAAATTGAATAGTGGATACACAAAGTTATATCATAAACGATTTAAAACCTTTCGATAGCAACGATACGCTAAGGCAAGTAAAAAATGCCTTTAACCAGCTTACCTTTTCTCACATACCTGTTTCTGAAGAGGGTATCTTTATAGGCTGTATTTCTGAAACCGATGCGCATTGTTTTGATAGTGATAAAACCTTAAATGATTATCGCTATGCGGTTGAACCTTTTTTTGTGAGAGTAAATACCAATTGGCTTGATATTCTAGAAGCTTTTGCACAAAAAGGCAGTAATATTATGCCCGTTTTAGACGAAAAAGGAACTTATACCGGGTATTACGAGTTAAGCGATATTATGGATTTGTTTAACCATACTCCTTTTTTAAATGAAACAGGAGGAATTATTGTAGTAGAAAAAGGAAGTCATGATTATTCGTTTAGTGAAATTTGCCAAATTGTTGAGTCTAATGATGGAAAAGTCCTTGGAGCATTTATTTCTAGCATTGAAAACGACATGACACAAACTACCATAAAAATTGGCCATTCTGGCATGAATTCCATTGCTCAAACTTTCAGAAGATATGGCTACAATGTGGTTTCAGAACATGAAGAAGATAAAATGAATGATGAGTTAAAAGAACGCTCAGACTACCTTAATAAATACCTAAATATTTAGACAATGAAAATTGGTATTTACGGGCAATTCTATCATAAAGACCCAGAAGAATATATTCAGCTTATTTTGGATGTACTCCAAAAAAACGGAGCTAACGTCTTTATTGAAGAAGGTTTTCTGAAAATTATAGAACAACACGAAGGAATTTCTACACCTGTTAGCAGTATTGAAACTTTCAAAAAATTAGATACTTCATACGATTTCTTTTTGAGTATTGGAGGTGATGGAACGTTACTGAAATCTGTGACTTTTGTACGAGATTTAGGCATTCCTATTATTGGAATTAATACAGGGCGTCTTGGATTTTTGGCCACTATTCAGAAAGAAAAAATTACTGAAAGCATTCAGAATTTAATGGAAGGAAAATATCAAATTTCTGAAAGGAGCCTCCTTACCATTGAAACCTCCCCAACCAACGCAGCACTTTCGCCACTCAATTTTGCTTTAAACGAAATAGCAGTAAACCGAAAGAACACGACCTCTATGATTAAAGTGGACACAAAGGTAGATGACGAATATCTTACCTCCTATTGGAGTGATGGTTTAATCGTTTCTACACCTACAGGTTCCACTGGATATTCATTAAGTTGTGGGGGTCCTGTTATGGATCCTGCTGCAGCGAGTATTATTATTACCCCTATTGCGCCCCATAATTTAAACGCCAGACCCTTGGTATTGCCAGATTCTAGTGTTTTATCTTTAAAAGTTTCGGGAAGAGAGGAAAGTTATTTAGTTTCTTTAGACTCAAGAATTGCAACACTTACCAACGATACGCATATTACCATCAAAAAAGCTCCTTTTAGTATAAAAATGGTACAAATGGAAAATAGTTCATTTATAAA
The DNA here is from genome assembly GCA_034670265.1 of Flavobacteriaceae bacterium. Classification (GTDB taxonomy): domain Bacteria; phylum Bacteroidota; class Bacteroidia; order Flavobacteriales; family Flavobacteriaceae; genus Halomarinibacterium. The sequence goes on from JAXMNU010000008.1 coordinate 21,105, forward strand.
AACCCTTAGAGAGAAATTACTTTGGGGAGAAGACAAGCGTAATTAAACAATAAAACCTCTTAAATTTTGTTTTACACACTGTACTAATTTGCTGAAACTATGGTGAAGCAAAGTTAATTGTTATATTTGCAAACTTTTAGAGAATATGAGGTACTTTTTATCGGTTTTTTTAATTACAAGCTGTATTTTATTGGGAAATTCACAAACCTATGAGGTTGGCGGATTTTTGGGAGGAACTAATTATATAGGTGATGTTGGTAAAACCAATTATGTATCTCCAAACAATTTAGTAATTGGAGGGATATTTAAATGGAATCGAAGCGCGCGCCACTCTTTTAGAGGAACTCTAATGTATGGCGAGATTAAAGGTGACGATGCAGAGTCTGGTGAAGAAAGAAGAAAGCAAAGAGGGTATTCCTTTACTAATACAATTTTAGAAGCCTCCGTAGGGCTGGAATATACTTTTTGGGAATTTAATGTACATTCAGGATATCCAGAAGCAACACCGTATCTTTATACAGGACTCACCTATTTTGGCTATAATTCACTTTACAAAAGAGGAAATGATAACATTGTAGAATACGATAATGCTGGAACTGTAGCAATCCCAATGGTTATTGGCTATAAAGCTACGGTTGGATCTCGATTTGTAATAGGATTTGAAATTGGTGCCAGATATACTTTTACAGATAATCTTGATGGAAGTAACCCTACTGGAGGACTTGCCGACGAAGAAACACTTAAATTTGGAAATATAAATAGTGATGATTGGTATGTATTTACTGGTGTTTCATTAACTGTTATGTTTGGACGAAAACCCTGTTACTGCAATTTTTAAATGGACTTAATTACCCAAATAGACAAAAAAAAGCTTCCTAAGCACCTCGCGGTGATTATGGACGGCAATGGTCGTTGGGCAAAAAAACAAGGATTATTTAGAACGTTTGGTCACGAAAATGGCACTAAAGCAGTTCGAGAAATTGTAGAAGCTTGCGCAGCACTACCTATCCCATATTTAACATTATATGCTTTTTCTACGGAAAATTGGAATCGACCAAAAATAGAAGTAGAAACCCTCATGAAGTTGTTAGTTTCATCTTTAAAAAATGAAATTAAAACACTTCAGGACAATCAAATTAAGCTTAATGCAATAGGCAATCTTGATGCACTTCCCAAAAAAGCTCGTAGAGAATTATTGGATGTCATAGACAAAACGAATTCAAACACCCGCATGACCCTAACGCTAGCCCTAAGTTATGGCTCTCGGGAAGAAATCATAAAAACTATTAAAGAGATTAGCGACAAAGTTAAAAATAACCTAATTTCGCCGTCGAGTATTGATGAATCAGTTATAAATAATCATCTTTACACCCGGGACTTGCCAGATGTAGATCTATTAATAAGAACAAGCGGAGAGTTACGAATAAGTAATTTTTTACTGTGGCAAATAGCATATGCCGAATTGTATTTCACAGATACCCTTTGGCCAGATTATAGAAAAGACCATCTTTTTGAAGCGATTATAAATTATCAGAAAAGAGAAAGAAGATTTGGAAAGACGAGCGAACAACTTGAACCATAATACACTGAAACGATTTTACACCCACTTATACTGCTTATTATTCTTTGCAGTATGTACCACATTCTCAGCTTCTGCTCAAAAAAAGGAGCTAGATTCTGGAACTCGTTATTCCATTAAAAGCATCACTGTTACAGGCGCTCAAAACTTTAACGAGAATACTGTTATTGCTTTCACAGGTCTTAAAATAGGAGATAGAATCTATATTCCAGGAGAAAAACTAAGTAATGTAACTAAGAAGCTTTGGGAACAAAACCTCTTTAGCGACATTGCTTTTTACGTGACCAATATTGAAGGTGACGAAGTTGACCTTGAACTCTACATAGTAGAACTTCCCAAATTAAATGAAGTAACTATTGAAGGCGTTAGAAAAGCAAAAGCCAAAGAAATTAAAAAGGATAATAACTTGGTAAATGGAACAAAAATTACCAAGAACCTAATCACTACTACAAAAAATTATATTAAAAACAAATATCGTGACCAAGGTTTTTTTAACACGAATGTCATCGTTTCCACTACACCAATAAAGGATTCTACAGGAGTTGAAACGGGGCAGGATATGAAAATTCTTATCGATAAAGGAAAAAGAGTAAAAGTTAAGTCCATTACTTTTGAAGGGAATGAACAGATAAAGGATAAAAAGCTTCGTAAGTTTATGAAAAACGTGAAGCAAAAAAACCCTATCCGAATTTTCAAAAAATCAAAATATACTGATGCTGGTTTTGAAGAAGACAAAGCAACACTTATTCAAAAATATAAAGAAAATGGATTTCGGGATGCTCGTGTGTTAAGTGACACTCTTATTGTTAATGATGAAAAACTCATTTCTTTAAAACTTAAAGTTGAAGAAGGTAAAAAGTACTACTTTGGGGATATTCGATTTATAGGAAATAGCATTTATACAGATAGTCAATTAAAGCAATACTTAGCTATTAATAAAGGTGATACCTACAACGGCACTTTGCTTCAGGAACGTATTGAAGACACATCAGAGCCAGACGCTGCAGATATCACTAATTTATACCAGAACGAAGGATATTTATTCTCTCAAATTAATCCTGTAGAAGTAGCTGTAAGAAATGACACTATTGATTTCGAAATTAGAATTAGAGAAGGAAAGTTGGCATATTTCGACCACGTAACTGTTGTTGGAAATGACAAAACTAACGACCATGTTATTTACAGAGAATTAAGAACGCGTCCTGGTCAAAAATACAGCAAGCGAAACGTAATTAGAACCATAAGAGAATTAGGACAGTTAGGTTATTTTGACCCAGAACAATTAACCCCTAATTTCAAAAATGTAGATGCAAACAACGGTACTTTAGACATGGAGTACTCTGTAGTTGAAAAAGGTTCAAGCCAGATCGAATTACAAGGTGGTTATGGTGGTGGAGGCTTTGTTGGAACACTTGGTTTGTCTTTTAACAACTTCTCTCTACGAAACATCTTTAATCGTGAAGCCTACAAACCTATCCCAATGGGAGATGGGCAACGTTTATCGTTAAGAGCTCAGGCCAGTACTTTCTATCAAACGTATAGTATTTCGGTTACTGAACCTTGGTTGGGCGGTAAAAAACCCGTACAGTTAAATACATCATTTTCTCATACCATTCAATACAGATACGATTTTGTCGCACGTGAAAGAGACAAAGACCAACGATTCTTAATTACAGGAGGTTCTGTAGGTATTGCAAAAAGATTAAAATGGCCAGATGATTATTTTCAGTTGTCTCAAGCTATAAGTTTTCAGCATTACAACTTAAAAAATTACAACACTGGACTTTTTACTTTTGGTGATGGTTTTTCAAATAACTTAGCATACACTATTGGAATTGGAAGAAACAGTACTTCTGCTAACCCTATTTACCCAAGAAGCGGTTCAGACTTTAGTTTAAGCGCAAAACTTACCATTCCTTATTCATTATTTAATGGTGTTGATTACGAAGCTTTAGCCGATGAAAGAAGTGAATTAGAGACAATCATAAACACAAATACCTCAACAGAGACCGAAGTGGTTGATGCAAGAGAAAGACGATCTGTAATTGATCAAACTCGTTTTAACTGGTTAGAATATTATAAAGTTAAGTTTCAAGCTACTTGGTATTCGTCTATCGTTGGGGATTTAGTATTACGCCCCAAAGCAGAGTTTGGATTCTTAGGAGCTTATAACAATGATAGAGGCATTCCGCCGTTTGAGCGATTCTTTGTGGGAGGTGACGGATTAGGTGCCTTTAGTTTAGATGGAAGAGAAGTAATTCAATTACGTGGATATCCTAACCAATCACTTTCTACTACGGATGGAGATAACATTTACAACAAATTTTCGTTAGAGTTACGTTACCCAGTCACATTGAAGCAATTGGCTTCCATTTATGTTTTAGCTTTTGCAGAAGGGGGTGGATCATACGATGGCTTTAGAAATTACGATCCTTTTAATTTAAAAAGGTCTGCTGGCGCAGGAATTCGTATATTTATGCCTGCTTTTGGTCTATTGGGGATAGATTTTGGATATGGATTTGATCCAGTATTAAATGGAAATCAGAAAAATGGATGGGAAACCCACTTTATCATTGGGCAACAATTTTAACTTTGGCACGATATTTTCTAAGTAACAACCAGCAATTATGAAAACAACTAAATTCATTCTTTCACTTCTGGCAATTCTTTGTTTTAGTTTCGCTATGGACGCCCAAAGAGGTGCTCGAATTGGCTATATTGATATGGAATACATTCTTGAAAGTGTTCCAGAATATCAGGAAGCTACAACCCAATTGGAAGGAAAAGTCCAAAAATGGAAAAAAGACCTCGAAAAAATGTCTAAGGAAATTGACCAAATGAAATTGAACTTGGCCAATGAAAAAGTGCTTCTTACAAAAGAATTAGTAGAAGAGCGTGAAGAAGAAATAAAAATTCTGGAGGACGAAATGTTGGAGTATCAACAAAATCGTTTTGGACCCAATGGTGATTTAGATATTCAGAGACGTCAATTGGTACAACCTATACAGGATCAGGTATTCAATATTGTGCAGGAAATTGCCGAAGCAAAAAAGTATGATTTTATTTTCGATAAATCTGCAGACATCGTGATGCTTTTTGCAGCAAAAAGAAACGATATAAGTGATCAAGTCTTACGGCAAATAAATCGTGCAGCTAAAAGAGAAGAAGCAACTAATAAAAGAGAGAAAAAAGAAATAGAAGACAGAGATAATTTATCTCTTGAAGAAGATAAAGAAGTAACTGCAAGAGAAGAGGCAATCGAGGATAAGAAAAATGAAAGAGAAAAAATGATGGAAGAGCGTAAAAAGCAAAGAGACTCTCTAAGAGCAGTTAAAAAAGCTGAATTTGAAGCAAAAAGACAAAGGCTTCTAGAAGAAAGACAACAAAGAAAAGACTCAATAGAAAATGCGCGTAATGGCGGTGGCGGACCTCCAACTGGCGGTACCGAAGAAGGCGATGGAGGTAAATAATATTATTAACAATAAATCTATAAACACTCAAATAATTTCTTACAATGAAAAAAATTAATTTACTTTTTGTAGCAGTAATGCTTTTTATGGGAGCTACTAGTTTTGTAAATGCACAATCTAAAATAGCACATATTAATACTGGAGATTTAGTAGCCGCTATGCCAGAAATGAAAGCTGCACAAAGCCAGTTAGAAAAATTACAAAAGACCTACGACACAGAGATTAAAGCTATGGCAAAAGAGCTTGATACTAAAATTAAGCAATACGATGCCGAAGCCGATTCTAAAACTGAAGAAGAAAACAGAAAAAGAATTGAGGAAGTACAAGGAATGCAAAATAACATTGGTGCTTACAGACAGCAAGCGCTTCAAGACCTTCAGAAAAAAGAAGGTGATTTGTACCAGCCTATTTTAGACAAAGCGCGTAATGCTATTCAAAAAGTGGCGAGAGCGCAAGGCTTTCAGTATGTATTAGATTCTTCTCAAGGTTCTGGAGTGATTCTTTCAGACGGAAAAGATCTTCTTGCAGATGTAAAAAAAGAATTAGGAATTTAAGTTTCTAATTAATAACATATTTAAGACCCCACAGATTAAAAACTGTGGGGTCTTTTTTTATCTTAGCACCACATGAATAAAAAGGGACCTATTGGTATTTTTGACTCGGGTGTGGGCGGTACTTCCATTTGGAAAGAAATCCATACACTACTCCCTTTTGAAGATACTATCTATTTAGCCGATAGTAAGTACGCACCCTACGGAAATCGCTCCAAGGAAGAAATTACTTCGCTAAGTATTAAAAACACAGAGTTTCTGCTAAAGCTAGGCTGCAAAATAATAGTGGTTGCTTGTAACACCGCGACTACCAATGCTATTCAAGTATTACGAGCAAATTATACTATTCCCATCATTGGAATAGAACCTGCCATAAAACCAGCAGCACTTCAATCTAAAACAAAAAGTATTGGAATTTTAGCAACCAAAGGAACGCTAAGTAGCGAACTGTTTCACAAAACATCTGAAGCCTTTACAAATGGTATTAAATTAATTGAAGTGGTTGGCGAAGGATTAGTGCCACTTATTGAAAAAGGAGCCTTAGACAGTCCTGAAATGACAGTATTATTAAAGAAGCACATACGCCCAATGATTGAAGCCGATATCGATTACTTGGTGTTAGGCTGTAGTCATTATCCGTACATCATTCCGCAGTTGCTACAACTACTTCCATCAAATATCACCATTATCGATTCTGGAGAGGCAGTAGCCAAGCAAACCAAGGCTATTTTAGCCGAAAATGATTTATTACGAACGGAAGAGCGAACGCCTACGCTTCGGTTTTATACCAATACCGAAGCAGATACACTTCAGTTTTTGCTAAAAGAGTATTCTGAAAAAATTACGATTGAAAAGAAGGAGTTTTGATTACTCCTTAAACCAACTCGAATACTTCACATAATTTTCAGCAATTCTGTTGATTTCTCCTTCAATTAAATCTTTACTAATATCCTTTACTTTTTTGGCAGGAACGCCTGCGTAGATACTCCCACTTTTTACGTGCGTATTTTTAGTAACAACCGCTCCTGCCGCTATAATACTGTTGCTCTCTACTATACAATCGTCCATCACAATACTGCCCATCCCAATAAGCACATTATCGTGTATGGTACAACCGTGCACAATAGCATTATGCCCAATCGACACGTTATTTCCAATAGTAGTGGGTGAAGTTTGGTACGTCGCGTGGATTACTGCCCCGTCCTGTACATTCACTTTATCGCCCATTTTTATATAATGCACATCGCCACGAATCACAGCGTTAAACCAAATACTGCAATGATTCCCCATCACGACATCGCCAACGATGGTAGCATTTTCGGCTATAAAGCAATCATTTGGGATTTGAGGGTGTTTTCCGTTGATGGGTTTTATAATCATATTCTTAATTATTAGTTTTTGTATGCACTTCGACAGGCTCAGTGTGACAGCTCGAAATGGACAATTAACTAAAGTAACTCAATAATTCTTTCTTTTTTGAAGGACTCACCATAATTTCTTTGCCGTTTTCTAAAACCACACTTCCACCCTTTCCTTTTTTGTATTCGGTGATGGCATTTACATTTACTAAATAGGATTTATGCACGCGAGCAAAGCCATTTTCGGTAAGCATATCTTCAAAATACTTTAAGGTTTTACTCACCAATTTCTTTTTATCCTTTAAAAAGATGTTCGTGTAATTATCATCTGCCTGGCAGTATAAAATATCTTCCACTTGCAATACTTCAAAGCCATTTTGCAACGGGATGGTAATCTTACCCGCTACCACCGTTTGCTTCGGTTTTAGTATCGTGTTTTGAAGTCTATTTTCCTGTTCTTTTATTTCAGAAACATAGTGCACCGCATCAATCAATTTATCAATATCGATGGGTTTCAGTAAATAATAGGAAGCATGTGCATTCAACGCGTCAATTGCGTAATGGTCGTAGGCAGTAACAAATACCGTTTCAAATGTTCTGTCGCCCACTTTATCCAATAAATCGAAGGCATTTCCGTAGGGCATTTCTACATCCAAAAATACTAAATCCAGCTCGTGAGTATTAATCAATTCTAAGGCTTCGTCCACATTGGCAGCTTCTCCCAAAACTTGAACTTTTGGACAATATTTTGTCAAGTAATTTTTTATAATCTCCCGGCTAGTTTCTTCGTCTTCAACAACTATGGCGCGTAAGTTCATTTAATCTTTTTTAAGCGTTAATTTTACGAGTGTTCCACGTTCATTTTCAAAGGCATCTTCCACGAGTACATCTACTTTGTCCTTATACATTTCATTGAGGATAGAGATTCTTTTCTGAATATTCCCCATTCCCTTCGACTTTTGTTTTTTCTGATTTTCGGTCTTTAATTCTTTCGATTTTTTTCGTCCTATTCCGTCATCTTCAATAGTAATGATAACCGTTTCTTTGTCTTTTTGCTGAAAATTTATCTTCAACAGTCCTTTTTCTTCTTTGTATCGAAGTCCGTGCCATACTGCATTTTCAACATAGGGCTGAAGCAACATAGGCGGAATCACAAAATCATCTACATTGATACTTTCGTCCACCGTAACTTCATAATCAAATTTATCCTGAAACCGAAAGTGCTCCAATTTTACATACAACTCAAGCAATTCAATTTCTTTAGAAAGCGGAATAAAATCCTCTTCGCTATTCTCTAACACCGATCGCATGAGTTGCGAAAATTCGCTTAAGTATTTATTGGCTGCACGCTCATCATTACTAGCTATAAAACTATTGACAGAGTTAAGTGCATTAAAAATAAAGTGAGGATTCATCTGGGTTCGCAATGATTTTAACGCCAACAGATTATTCGCAAATTTTTGTTGCTGAACGTTCTTCCGTTGGGAATAGGCTGTAAATAACAATAGCAATGCAATGGCAATTAACGAACCGATAATCCACTTTTGAATTTTGTTGTTTTTTTCAATTAACTCCTGATTTTCAAAGGCCAGTTTGTACCGACTTTCATTCAATTTACGTTCGTTTTCTAAACTTGTAATACGATTTTGTCGTAACGCAATTTCTTTACTGAAACGAGTTGCCTGAGATAATTCTTGTTCTTTTTTAATATACAACTCATCCACTACTTCCACATAACGCTCATAACTTTCTGCTGCTTTTCCATAATCACCAATATCTCTATAAATTTCTGAAAGTTTACGCGTAGCGTCTTTTTGCACCACCAAATCTTCTTTCTTATCGGCTTCGGCAATACTTTTTTCTAAAAAGGGAATCGCCTCTTGATATTTATCCTGAGCCACATAGGCGTTGGCAATTTTATAATTTTGTCGTTGTGGTGTAAGTGCGCTGTTAATATCATCTTCAGATTCTTCGGCATCCATGGACTGGATTTCGTCTAAGGTTTCTTGGCGTAATTCAATTTCCTTATCAAAATCTCGCTTTTGATTGTAAAAATCGGCTACTTTATTTTTTTCTTCAACAGCTCTCTTTTTATTTTCACTTTTTGAAAGTGTTAGGGAATTATCAAAATAGGTCTGCGCTTCTTCTATGGCTCCTCCTTGAGCATATGCCTCTCCTATTTTGGAGTTTAAATCGGTGATTTTTGGTGTAATTTTTCTCAGATTAGCAATATCCAATCCTTTTTGATAATTAAAAACACTTTTTACAGCGTCATTAGTAGCTTTATAATTATCTCCAAGTCCTTCGTAAGCCTCTACTTGCTGATACGGAGTAAGATTTGCCTTGAGCAAATTTTTATATTCTTGAATACTTTCTTGGTAGTTTCCGTTTCGCATATATGCCTTTGCCAACTTAATTCGAGTATTAATGTTTGGACTAAAATTGACACTTTGCTTATAGTTTGAGAGCGCTAAATCTGGTAGCTGCCATTGTAAATTTATATCTCCCAATGTTTCAAATGCTTCGGCGTTTTGAAGATTTGTTGGGTTTTTCCCAGGTACAGATTCGAGTGCTTTAGTAACATATTCGATACTTCGCTTAGCATCTTTTTTCAAAAAATAGTTTGCAGAATCGATATATACTTTAAAATAGTCTTTGTTTGTTGATCGCGACTTTGTTGAAATGGGCTCTGTTTCATTTTCTATTTTCTCAACTTCAACAGTAATTTTTTGTTTGTCTTTAATAATATAATAGACTGTTTTAAAATCGTCGCTACGGACTATTAATTCGTCCCCAATTCGAGCTTCAATTGTAAACTCACCAGCATTATTAGTGGTTGTGTAGCCTTTCCCAGTAATTTCAATATTTACTTTTGAAATAGGAGAATAATCGGCAGCATTAACCACTTTTCCTTTAAGTGAAAAAGGAGGTTGAGATGTTGCTCTATTTTGAGCGGAACAAAGCACTATTCCACTAAAAAACAAGATAATAAATATTGAAAAAATACTTTTCATTTCAGTTTTAAAATGTAAACATACGTACTTTGAAGCAGACCAAAAAACAGGGATTTTCAATTATTCACAATTTCAATCAACAAATAGAATGGTTCTCTAAAAGCGTGTATCATTTCACTCATTCAAATGGGTCATTCACTCAAAGTAGGTTGTTGATGAAAAAAGATGAGACTATGTTTACATCAAATAAAAACAGTTAGTTATGAAAACCTTGAAAACACTCCTCATTATCACACTATCTCTTTCTTTTTTTGCTTGTAAAGCAGATGAAAGAAAAAAAGTAGCATTTACAGAACCTATGGAATTGGCACCGCCAGTTTCAAAACATTCCATTAAAGTAGCCTTATTACTTGACACAAGTAATAGTATGGATGGGCTAATTGATCAAGCCAAAGCACAACTTTGGGAAATTGTAAATGAATTATCATACGCTAAATGTAAACATGAACAGCCCAATTTGGAAATTGCCCTTTATGAATACGGTAATGATCGTTTAAGTGCTCGAGATAATTATTTAAGAAAGATACTCGGCTTTACAAGTGATCTGGATGACATTTCAAAAGAATTGTTTTCCCTTACTACCAATGGAGGAAGCGAATACTGTGGCGCTGTAATTTCGGCTTCATTATCGCAACTGGATTGGGGAAATGATGCAGATGATCTTAAAATGATTTTTATTGCAGGGAACGAACCTTTTACTCAAGGAAAAATAGATTATCGGGATGCAGCAAATATGGCAAAGGAAAAAGATGTGGTTGTAAATACTATTTTTTGTGGTGACTATACCCACGGAATCGACACCAAATGGAAAGACGGTGCTCAACTAGCCTATGGTGATTATATGGCAATAAATCATAATCAGCAAACCGTTCATATACCATCTCCCTACGATGATTTAATTCTTCAATTAAACATCCAATTAAACGGAACTTATATTCCGTATGGTCGCTACGGAAGAGAAAAAGTTGCTGTTCAAGAAATGCAAGATGCAAATGCTGAAGAATATAGCAAAGCCAATGCCGTAAGCCGAACCGTCTCAAAAGGGTCTCATTTTTATAACAATAGTACTTGGGATTTGGTAGATGCTGAAAAAGAAGCAGACTTTAGCTATGATACATTGAAAAAAGAAGACTTACCTGAAAATCTTCAAGGAAAATCAAAAGCTGAAATTAAAGCCTATGTTCAGAAGCAAAAGAAAGAAAGAGAACGTATTCAAACTGAGATTGCAAAACTCAATGAGCAGAGAAGAGCATTTATTGCAAACGAAAAAAAGAATACCGACAATGGTTTAGAAAGTGCCATGATTGAAGCACTTAAAAAACAAGCAAAGAAGAAAAACTACACTTGGAATTAAAAAAGCAGCCCCAGTTCCCTGAGCGAAGTCGAAGGGCGGGGCTTTTTTTATTTTGTGTTGGGACGTAACATCCCGTTGTATCTCATGTCTTGTGACCAACTTCTATAATTTCCTTCTAAGAAATTGTATCCTATGGTTAACTGGTGAAATCCTCCTTTTTGAAGGCGAACATTACCCGTTTGATAAGAATAGGTGTATGCTACAACAAACTTGTTATAATTAACTCCTACTACCGGAGTGATATATTGTAGCTGTTGATCTTTAATTTCAGTACCGTCTAAATATTCAGCCCCATCAAAGCTTCTTCTATAAGAAATTCCTCCCCAAATTCTCCCAAAATCCATGCTTCTAAACGCCTTAAAGTTTACATCGATAGATTGCTCATTAGTACGCTCTTTCCAAATAAATAAAAAGGATGGTTCATACGTCCAAATTCCGTAGGTAGTAGAAATACCATAAGAAGCTGCTAAATTATAAGCTCTTTGATTGTTTGATTCTAATTCTTCAGTAAATAAATTTCTATTTCTGAAAAGTAAATTCTTCACCGTAAAATGCGCCTGAAAATCTAAAAAATTATAGGACATTCCAGCATCAACATTGAAATATGAGGTACTCTGAACGATACCTGCAATAATAGGATCAAAGTCATTTGGGTCAAAATTAGTTTCATCAAGTTTTGATTGTATAAGTCCTGCACTTAATCCAAAGGAGAGTTGATTTAAATCATACTTACTTCTAGAAAACATTATATGGTGAGCATACGTTAAATACCCCCCAACTTGCGAATGATACCCATTTTGATCATTAAAAACGATAGCACCAATTCCTGCACGGTCTCCCAATCTTGTATGGTAGCTTAACGTTTGCACATTAGGAGCTTCATTTTGATCAAACCATTGCTGCCTTGCCGTAAGCCTTACTTTACCATAAGAGTATGACCCCGCCATAGATGGATGTAGTAAGTAAAGATTATCTGCAAAATAATCTGAATAAGTGGGTATCCCATCTTGTGCATACATAAATGAGGTACACAAAAATAGTAGACTTAGGTATGTATTTCTTATTTTCATAATTAACTATTATCTATCGTTTAATTGTAAAATGTCCTGTAAAAGTTTTGTTCGTTTCGTCTTCTGTATACTCTACTCTAAACCAGTAATCACTCGATGGCAGTGGTGACCCATTGTAGGTGCCATCCCACCCCTCTCCACTTGGGCTTATCTG
>JAXMNU010000009.1:0-19374 GCA_034670265.1 Flavobacteriaceae bacterium
CTACAGTTCCTACAGTGGATACAACCGCTGGAGAAGGATCCATAGGTCCTGAAGTTCCAGTAGCAGGAATTGGTAGTCCATTAGGACCACACTCCGTTACATCTGAAGCATTTGGATCTGCAAATTCGATAGAAGCTATACCACAGTTATCACTTGAACTCGCAAGCGCTTCACCTGGAGTTAAGTTGTAATCGCCATTGGCGTCTAACTCAACCGTAATGTCTTGACAAGCTATTACTGGGTCTTCGTTGTCTTCAATAGTTATATCAAAATCACACGTAGAAGTGTTTCCATCGCTATCTGTTACAGAAAGTGTTACTGTTGTTGTTCCAACTGGGAAGAAACTTCCACTAGCAGGAGTAGCAACTATATCACCAGAAATGTCTCCATCCTCTGTATCGATTGCAGTTCCTGCAAAATTTACTACAGCGCCACACTGTCCGGCAGCATTAGATGCTGTAATATCGGCTGGACACGTAATTACTGGTGGATCACCTATTACTAGGATAGGATCGAAATTAATACAATAACTAATTAAGTTACCAATATCTCCTCCAGTATCATCATTTATGTTTAATGTCCAGTTTCCGTTAAGAGGTGCTCCAGCAAAAAATGGATTCATAGGTCCGCCTTCAGGCTCAAAAGTTCCTGTAAATGGTGGGGAACCAGTAGTAATACTTGGGAAACCATCTGCAAATACAGTGTTTGTATAATTGTCTCCAGCACCTCCATTGTCACTTGATAAATCTAAAACAAGTCCATTTGGAGATGTTAAGGTAATATCTAAATCTGCGTCAAAAGTATGTGTCAAATTTATCTCTACACTAGCTATAGAATAATTTGTACCTATTGTTCCTGCTGTAGTAACCACTGCAGGAGATGGTGTCATTGGACCACTTGTACCTGCTGTAGGAATACGCAAACCACCTGGTCCACACTCTGTAATAGGTGCTGGGCCTAAAGAATTAAAGGTCAATTCCCAAGCGTTCATATTTCCTCCATCACCTGAAAAGTTGTCAAGTACATTTAAAATCCAGTTTCCGTTAACTGTTGCCCCATTAAAAACAGTGGCAAAAATTTGATCGGTAGTACAATTCCCTTCTGCATTCACTGTTAAACCTCCTTCAGGCTCAAAAGTTCCTGTATAAGGTGGAGAACCAGATTCAATACAAGGATTTGCATTATTATTAAATACAGTACCAATGTAGTTATCCCCAGAACCTCCATTACCACCAGAAAGAAGCATAATTTCCCCACTAGGAGCAATTAAAGAAATGTCCAAATCCCCATCAAACGTATGAGTCATGTTGGTGATAGTTAGATTATCTATTTCATAATCTGTACCTATGGTTCCTGTGAGAGGCACATTCACAGTAAACTGCGTAGTTCCAACAGAAGCTACTGGCCCTGTGGTGCCGGCATAGGTTTGGGCATCTACCTGCCACGCAAAGGTGGTCGCGATGAATGCCATAAGAATTAGTGTAATTTTTTTCATAAATGTAATTTTGATTAATCAGTTATTGTTAACAGGGTGTTAAAGTACAAAAAATTTATCACCCTGAAAAAAAAATGTTAGCATTCTAACAAAATTGAAAAGAGGTATTAAAACCTAAGCATTTCATACTAATAACAATAGCAAAGTTTTATATATTTGTTTTATACAAATCAAATTAAAAATGAAAACTAATACATTACCAATTAAACTTATCCTCCTATTGTTTGTTACTTTCATTTCTTGTGATAAGAATACCTCTTCAGAAACTGATAAAAAAGGAGGCTACACAGACGGTGCAACAACCTTGTTTTCAAAAATTACTTCTGAAACTTCAAAAATCACCTTCAAGAATATGATTCGGGAAGATTTAGAATTTAACTTCTTAAATTATCCTTATTTATATACAGGCGCTGGAGTAGCTGTTGGTGATATTGACAAGGATGGTTTACAGGATATTTATTTAACTGCCAATTTTGGCCCTAATAAATTATACAGAAACAAAGGAAATTTTGAGTTTGAAGATATTACGGTTTCTTCAAAAACTGAAGATTATGAAGGCTTTGCCACTGGGGCTACCATGCTCGATATTAATAACGATGGTTGGCTTGACATTTATGTGTCCAAAGCTGGCTCTTTGGATAGTGATGAGGGTAGGAGAAATTTACTTTTTGTAAATCAAAAAGATGGCACTTTTAAAGAAGAGGCCAAAAAATGGGGAATTGACGATCCAGGATATACAACACAAGTATTTCAGATAGATTACGATAAAGATGGTGATTTAGATTTATACGTTTTAAATTATCGATACGACTTTAAAAACAACACCAAAATTAGCGGTGATCTGCAAAGTCAAATTGAAGAAACCACAAGTGATCAACTATATAGAAATGATGGTACTATTTTTACTAAAGTAACTGGTGAGGCAGGTATTTACAATAAAGCTTGGGGACTATCAGGTGCCATAGGTGATTTTAACAATGATGGCTGGGAAGATATTTATGTGTCTAATGATTATCTGGAACCAGATATTTTATACATCAACCAGCAAAACGGCACTTTTAAAGATCAAATTAAAGAGCGATTTAATCATATCTCATTTAATAGCATGGGAAGTGATTATGCCGATCTAAACAATGACCTTTTACCCGATTTAATTACGGTAGATATGCTTGCTGAAAATTATGCCAGAAGTAAGGAAAATATGGCGTCGATGAGTACTTCGAACTTTATGAAACTGGTAGAGATTGGATATCATCATGCGTATATGGCAAATATGCTACATTATAATGTAGGAAATGGTAAATTTCAAGAAACGGCTCAGCTAAGTGGCGTTGTGAAAACGGACTGGAGTTGGGCTCCTTTACTTGCCGATTTTAATAATGATGGTTTAAAAGATATCTTTATTACTAATGGCGTATACAAAGATTACAACAACCAAGATTTTAGAACCGAATTACGAGCTCGAAATGCCAGAGGTGAACAAATGACACTTCAACAAGTATTGGATTTAATGCCTTCAGAAAAATTAGATAACTACATCTATAAAAACAACGGTGATTTCACATTTACTAAAGTTATTGAAGAATGGGGATTAGTAGATCCAAATTTTGCCAATGGAGCGGCGTACGCAGATTTAGATAATGATGGAGATTTGGATTTAATTGTTAATAACACCAATGATGAAATAGGTCTTTATAAAAACAATGCCAACAATAATTATTTACAAATTGAACTTAAAGGAAATGCAACCAACACACTAGGTATTGGTGCAGATATCTATGTAAAAACCAAAAAAGAAACTCAGTTTCAAGAAATGTATATAGCCAGAGGGTTTGAGTCTTCTGTTACGCCAGTATTGAATTTTGGACTTGGAAGCGAATCTGAAATTGAAGAAGTTATTGTTGCATGGCCAGACGGAAAAATATCCAAAGTAACGGCTCCTAAAAAGAATCAGGTTTTAAAAATAGATTATACACAAGCTATAAATGATCCTCTAGCATTAACCCCATATAAATTTAAAAAACAAAGTATAAACCCATTAGATTTAGGCATCGATTACCAACAAAAAGAGAATGATTTTAACGATTTTTCACTTCAGTTATTAATCCCTCAAAAGCAATCTACCAAAGGAACTGGAATTGTAAAAGCAGATATAAACAATGATGGTCTCGAAGATTTCTTCGTTGGAAATGCAGCAGGAGCACCCGCGGCTTCTTATATACAAAGTCACGATGGGAAATTTATGAAAAACAATGTTGCGCTTTGGAATACTGAAGCTAAATACGAAGATGCAAATGCACTCTTTTTTGATGCGGATGGTGATGGAGACCAAGATCTTTATGTAGTAAGTGCAGGTTATGAGCTTGATGAAGATAGCCCTCTTTTGCAAGACCGTTTGTATACAAATGATGGAAAAGGAAACTTCACTAAAAACACCAATGCATTACCAAAAATGCTTAGTTCTGGGAAAGCCATTAGTGCTGCAGATTATGATGGTGATGGCGATTTAGATCTATTTGTTGGAGGAAACCTAGTGCCTCGAAAGTACCCTTTGCCTGGTAAATCATTTTTACTACAAAATGATGGCGGTAAATTTACAGATGTAACCTCAACTAGTAATTCGCTATCTGAAATAGGGATGGTTTCTGAAGCAATATTCACGGACTATGATAATGATAATGATTTAGACCTTATGGTAGTAGGAGAATGGATGGCTCCAACCATTTTCAATAATAACAATAATGTCTTTGTTCAAGCTTCAACTATTTCAGGTTTAGAGAAAACTGAAGGATGGTGGTATAGTATTACTGCGGCAGATTTTGATGGTGATGGGGATGATGATTATGTGTTAGGAAATATTGGAGATAATAATAAGTTCCATCCTTCAGAAAAGAAACCGCTTTACATTTCAGCAAAAGATTTTGATAATAACGGAACTTTTGATGTGGCTATGAGTAAAATAAGTAATGGAAAGGTTGTACCTGTGAGAGGGAAAGAATGTAGTAGTGAACAAAACCCATTTTTACTTAATAAAATTAAGACGTATAAGGAGTTTGCTAGTTTAGAGTTTAATGATATTTATGGAGAAGACAAGTTAAAAGATGCTTTTAAACTTCAAGTTCATATGTTCGAATCTGCTTATGTAGAAAATTTAGGGGGTGGAAAATTTGAAGTGAAGAAATTTCCAAAAATTGCACAAATGGGACCTACCCTTTCAACGCTTTGCATAGACGTAAATAATGATGGAAATTTAGATATCATTGGAGTTGGTAATATTTACGATGCCGAAGTGGAAACTATTAGATACGATAGTAACTACGGTTATGTACTTTTAGGAAACGGAAAAGGTAATTTTGAATATAGTAAGGAACTTGACCCTTTTGTTGATAAAGACGCTAAGGATATAACAGATATTACTATTAATGGTAAATCGTATTTTATGGTTGTTAGCAATAATGCACCCTTAGAAATATTTACTTTCAATCCTTAAAAGATTACTTATTTAGTACTTAAAGTTGAGTGTTTTATCGATAAATTATTTTAAATCTTATTTATTAAAATTTCATTAATACTCTTTTTAAATGAAGCCTTTTATACTATTTTTTGGGTGTTTGTTCATCCTTATTTCTTGTAATAATCCAGACACTAAAACCTCAAGTGCTATTAATGAGGACATTTCACTATTTCAAAAATTAACAAGTGATAAGTCAGGAGTTACCTTCAGTAATTCTATGATTCAAAATGCAGATTTCAATTTCATGAATTATATGTATATCTACACGGGTGCTGGAGTTGCTGCGGGAGATATTGATAACGATGGACTTATTGACCTTTATTTTGTATCCAATTCAGGTCCTAACAAATTATATAAAAATCAAGGCGATCTACAATTTGAAGATATAACGACATCTTCAAAAACTGAAGATTACACAGGTTTCTCAACAGGCGTTAGCATGTGGGATGTAAATAGCGACGGATGGTTGGATATTTATGTTTGTAAAGCGGGTTCGTTAGGAAATGACGATGGAAGAAGAAACCTACTATTTATCAATAATAAAAATGGCACTTTTACAGAGTCTGCAAAAATCTTTGGTCTCGATAGCCCAGGGTATTCCACACAAGCATACCCTATAGATTATGACCGAGATGGAGATCTGGACGTTTATGTTGTAAATCACAGATACGACTTTCAAAACAATGGACGTATAAATGCTAAAATTCAGGCACAAGTTGAAGATAATACGAGTGATCAATTATTCCGAAACGATGGAGATTCCTTTACAAATGTGACCCAAGAAGCGGGTTTGGCAAACAAAGCTTGGGGATTAAGTGGGGTGATTTCAGATTTTAATAATGATGGCTGGGAAGATATTTATGTAGCAAATGATTTTATGGAACCCGATTTCCTTTATATCAATCAGAAAAATGGAACCTTCAAAAATGAGATAAATTCTAGAATGAAGCATATCTCAAATTTCTCCATGGGGTCAGACTTTGCAGACCTTAATAACGATTTACACAACGATCTTGTTACCTTGGATATGGTTTCCGAAAGTCATGTAAAAAGTAAAGAAAATATGGCATCCATGAGTACGCCCAATTTTCTAAAAATGGTAGAAATTGGATATCACCATCAATATATGACCAACACCCTACAATGGGGTGATGATAAAGGAAATTTTAGAGAATCTGCACTCATGAGCGGTGTTGCAAAAACAGATTGGAGTTGGGCACCTCTTTTAGCAGATTTTGACAATGATGGCTTTAAAGATATATTCGTAGCAAATGGTGTAGATAGAGATTACACAAACCAAGATGTACGAAACAAGTTAAAAGGGGTTATGGAGCGAGGAGAATCTATGACTTTAGATTCTATCTTAAATTCATTTCCATCGGCACCTGTTGAGAATTATATTTTTAAAAATAACGGTGACCTTTCTTTTACAAAAAAATCTGATGAGTGGGGTCTAGAAACACCCACCTATTCTTACGGTGCTTCGTATGCAGATTTGGACAATGATGGAGACTTAGATTTAATAGTGAACAATCTAAATTCAGAATGTGGTATTTATGAAAATAAAAGCCAGAAAAATTACCTTCAAATTAAGCTAAAAGGAGCAGATAAAAACTTGTTCGCCATTGGTGCCAAAGTATTTATTGAAACCGAAAAAGGATTTCAAAAACAAGAACTTTATCTTAATAGAGGATACGAATCTTCAGTAACGCCAGTATTAAACTTTGGTATTGGAGATGTAAAAGAAGTAAACCGAATTTCTGTTGTTTGGCCCGATGGTAAAATTTCAGAAATAGGAAAAACAGCAATCAATCAAACAATAAATATTAATTATTCCGAAGCAAAAACAGGCACGGTAAGCCTTACGTTTCCAGAGTCAAAAAAACAAACCGTAAATGCTTCACAATTAGGCATTACGTATGAACACATCGAAAACACCTTCGACGATTACGCCTTGCAATTACTCATTCCACAGAAGCAATCTTCTAAAGGAACTAAAATGGCTGTAGGCGACGTTAACGGTGATGGATTAGACGACTTTTTTGTGGGTAATGCTGGTGGAAGTGCCTCAGCCCTATACCTACAACAAGGAGACGGGAAATTTGTTTCCTCCAATAACGCACTTTGGCAAACCGAAAAACAATACGAAGACGCCAATGCCCTATTTTTTGATGCCGATAACGACGGAGATTTAGATTTATATGTCGTAAGTGCGGGTTATGAATTAAAAGAAAATAGCCCCCTGCTTCAAGACAGACTTTATATTAATGACGGAAAAGGAAACTTCAAAAAAGACAATGCAGCATTACCTAAAATGTTAGTTTCTGGAAAAGCGATTGCTGTTTCAGATATTGACGGAGACAACGATTTAGACATTTTTGTGGGTGGCAATGTAGTCCCAGGAAAATATCCGTTAACACCAAAGTCCTTTCTTCTAAAAAATGAAGGCGGAAAGTTTGTCGATATAACTTCAGATAACCAAGAACTTTCAACTGTTGGTATGGTTTCCGAAGTACTTTTTACAGATTATGATGGTGATAATGATAAAGATTTGCTACTGGTGGGAGAATGGATGGCTCCAATATTTTTTAAAAACAATGGAGGTGTTTTTTCAAAAGACACCGCGCTAACTGGATTAGAAAACCTTGAAGGTTGGTGGTTTAGTGCTGCCGAGGCAGATCTTGACGGGGATGGCGATGTAGATTACATTCTAGGAAATTTAGGCGCTAATAATAAGTTTCATCCTTCAAAAAAGAAACCTCTATATATTTCGGCAAAAGATTTTGATAATAACGGCACTTTTGATGTGGCGATGAGCAAAATAAGCAATGGAAAAGTAGTGCCTGTGAGAGGGAAAGAATGTAGCTCGCAACAAAATCCTTTTTTACTTGAAAAAATTAAAACCTATAAAGAATTTGCACATCTTGAATTTAAAGATATTTATGGCGAAGACCAGCTAAAAGACGCTTTTAAGCTACAAGCCCACGAGTTTGAAAGTATGCTAATCCTTAATGAAGGTAACGGTAAATTTAAAGCAGTGCACCTTCCTAATGAAGCGCAGATGGGCCCAACGATGGCAACTATTGTAAAAGATGTCAATGGAGATGGTAACTTAGATATTTTGGGCGTGGGCGGCTTATACGATGCCGAAGTGGAAACCGTACGTTACGATGCAAATTTTGGTTACGTTTTACTGGGAGATGGTAAAGGAAACTTTGTTGTTGAGAAAAAATACGAACCGTATATTCCAACCGATGCTAAAGATGTTAAACAACTAGTTATTGCTGGCGTTACCCATTACGTTGTAGTAAGTAATAATGCTCCTTTGGAAATGTTTACTTACAAACCCTAGCAACTTTAACAACCCTTTATACTTGCCTTAGCGGTTTTTAACACTTCTATTTGTTATATTAAAGTGAATTAAAAAAATAACAAAATGGATAGAAAATTTGAAAGAACCGTAGAACAGAAAAACCCGACAAATACTACGGGTAATATAAATCAAAAGCCGAATGATTTCGACATTGATGCTGATACCATTCGTGAAAAGCGTAATAAAAAATAATTAAAAGAATTTTTTATACTGAAGCACCCTGAAATCTATTGTTGTTATTTCGGGGTGTTTTGCTTTTAAGTCTTTATATTCCTGCATACTCCCCACTGCCCTATTTGCTGCCCCAGAGGGTGCAATAAGTGAAACTGTTTTTATCTCTTTTTTAGTGTAAGGGTGAACAAACTGGTGAATCCTAGGCACTACATTTGAAACAATTTTGAACTTTACATCGTATTCCTTTAGTAACTTTCTGAAATGATACTCTGGACCATTTTTACTATTCCCTCCAGTGAATAATAGGGTATCCACGTTAGGAGAATCTTCCAAAATTTTTATTAAATCCCGAAGTTCTAAATCTTGCATCCCTAAGTCGCTTGCATCCACTTTTTCACGTTTTGCCAATTCCACAATATCACATATTCCAATACCTTGATTTTTTAAAAATTCCTTCCGTTGAAGTATTGCCTTTTCTGTAGTTTCAAAAAGTAAATATAATTCAAATATTCTGTCAAGGATGGGCCACAGTTGCCCGTCGCGACTTCCGTAGCAAAAATTGACATCTCCTTCTTTAAACTCACCCGTTGTAAAGCGTGGTGGGGGTAATGTGCCTACAATAAGTTTTGTGGCATTCTTAGGAATAAACGGCGGATATGGATGGGTATGGTGGAACAAAAATTATTTATTCAGTAGAATTTTCAAATTCTAATTTATAAAGCTCTAAAAACTTGCTTGTAAAAAGTTTAATTTCTTTCCTTTTTGAATATTGAAAATCAATATAAAAAATAATAAAAGGAAAAATTAAGAAAGGAATCATTAAAATCCAGTTTCCTATAATCAATGTTATTAAAAAAATTAAAACACCTAATACTAACCCTACATTAGTTACCTTATTTAGGTGAGGTTTATACCCAAAATTTAATTCAAATCTCTTTCATTATTAAGAACGCCTACGATTCTATAATTTTTTGAAGGAAATATGTTTCGCTCAAATACAAATCTTTGAGGGCTAATACTTCCTTCGTAATATCCACTAAGAATTAATCTATTTAGTATTTTGAAAGACTTTTCATTATTTAAAATAGTTTCTTTCATTTTGCAATAAAACTTACCTTATAAAAACCAACTCTCCCTCTTTACTCATAGGCTCGCTGTAATGGTAGCCTTCATAATCAAAGCCCTTAATATCATCTAAGGTTTTGGCGTTGGTATCGATTAAATAGCGCGTCATATAGCCACGAGCTAACTTAGCAAAAGTCATAATGGTTTTATACTCGCCATTTTTTAAATCTTTAAAAACAGGAGTAATCACTGGCACTTTAAGTTGTTTGGTATCGATGGCTTTAAAGTATTCGTTACTGGCAAGATTCACAAAAAGTTCTCCGTCTTTTAGCTCTTCATTCAAGCTTTCGGTGATTTTCTTTTTCCAAAACTCATACAGATTTTTGTTTTTGCCTACGGGCATTCGCGTCCCCATTTCCAATCGATAGGGCTGAATTAAATCCAATGGTTTTAAAATTCCGTATAGACCAGAAATTATTCGCAGGTTATTTTGAAGTGTATCTATTTTTTCCTTCGGAAGCGAATACACATCCAATCCGCGATACACATCGCCACTAAAAGCATACACCGCAGGGCGAGCATTATCCTCTGTAAAAGGTAAACTCCACTCTTGGTTGCGCTCGTAATTAAGCTGCCCCAAAGCATCTGAAATGCTCATGAGTTTCGATAAGCCTTTAGCCGATTTCTTTTTCAGCAACTTATTTAAGCGCTCAGAATCTTTCAGAAAAGGAGCTTCGGTGTGTTTTGAGGTAGGTAATTTGGATTCAAAATCTAACGATTTTGCAGGAGATAAAACAATTTTCATCTTTATTTAATATTTAATACATAGGAAGATGGAATGCCCTTCATATTATTTTTTTTGATTATTTATAGTATTAGTGGGCATTTCATTTTTCAATCTTTTCAGTAAAAATAATAAGAATTTATAACACTTTTAGGTCTCGACTGCGCTCGACCAGACAAAAGAACTATTCAATAACGTGTTGCGAGTAGTTTCGCCACTTTTCTAAACAAGCTTTGATGTCTTCAGGTATAGGTGTTTCAAAACGCATCATTTCCCCAGTAGTGGGATGTTCAAATCCTAAAGTGCGTGCGTGAAGTGCTTGACGTGGCAAAACTTTAAAACAATTCTCCACAAATTGCTTGTATTTTGTAAAATGGGTGCCTTTTAAGATGCTATCGCCCCCATAACGCTCATCGTTAAACAAGGTGTGACCTATGTGTTTTAAATGCACTCTAATTTGGTGTGTACGCCCCGTTTCCAATCTACAAGACAGCAACGTTACATAACCCAATTTTTCGATGACTTTATAATGGGTTACAGCAGGTTTTCCTTTTGTATCTGCATCTTCGCCTAAAAACACAGTATTTTGTAAACGATTTTTAGGGTGACGTCCAATATGCCCTTCGATGGTGCCTTCCTCTTCATCAAAATTACCCCAAACTAAAGCTACATATTCTCTTTCAGTAGTTTTATTGAAGAATTGCTTTGCCAAATGCGTCATGGCTTCTTCCGTTTTGGCAACGACTAAAAGTCCGCTGGTGTCTTTATCAATTCGGTGTATTAACCCTGGGCGATTGCTAGAATTATTGGGTAAATTTTCAAAATGATAAGTAAGCGCATTAATAAGTGTGCCACTGTAATTTCCGTGACCCGGGTGCACGACCATTCCTGCTGGTTTATTCACCACGACAACGGCATCATCTTCATACACAATATCCAACGGAATGTTTTCTGGGGTTAGTAAAAACTCATAGGGTGGATGCTCAAACATCACGGTCACCACATCGCCCGCTTTTACTTTGTAATTGGATTTTACAGTGTTATTATTGACGTAGATATTTCCGTCTGTGGCGGCCTTCTGAATTTTATTACGAGTGACATTTTCAATTTTATTCATTAAATATTTGTCCACTCGCAACGGTTGTTGACCTTTATCGGCTACAAATCGAAAATGCTCATAGAGATCGTCATTACCTTCTTCTTCAACTTCTGGTCCATTAATTTTCCCCATCATCTTCGCTTGTATTACTATTTACGTCAAGCTCCTCTTTAACTTCTTGAACTTCTTCTCTATTTAATCCGCCATTTCCATCACCCAACACCAAGTCGATTACCGATGTCTTTTGAATTTTATCGCCAGGTTCAATTTTCTTTCCTTCAAAACTTATTTCCAAAACTTCGTCTTTGGCAATATATCTTCGGTAGTTTATTTTCCCTATTTCAAAACCTACGGCTCTTAATGTAGGTTCTGCTTGCCGCATGGTTTTACCAACCACGGGAGGCACTTCAATCATGGGATACCCAGAACGGTTAATAGACAAATAGATTTTTCGGTCTTCTTTTACAAATTTACCTGCTTTTGGGATTTGTTCAATCACCGTTTTATAAGGAAAGTTTGGGTTATAATTGGTAGTATCCATCACTTCCAATTTTAAATCTAAATCGTCAAGCGCTTCCTCTGCTTGAGTTATTGTCATTTTTGCTAAGTCTGGAACTTCTATTTGTTGCCCGTGATTAGTGCTAAAACGAAGCCACCATAGAATAATGAGCGACAATCCAAATAGTACTAAAACGGCATATCCTAATTGTTTCAGAAAGGATTTGGTAAAAAGAAATTTTAAAAAAGACATACGTTGTAGTTAGAAAGCAAAAATAGTAAATCGAATTTTAGTAAGTTTATAGGTAATAGTGATATTTTTGTTAACGAAGTTAATATTGTTTTGGTATGGCAAAAAAACATGTAGCCGTTGCGATGGGCGGATATTCTAGCGAATATGTAATATCGCTTCAAAGCGGAGCGGTGGTTTGTGAATCGTTAGATCCTGAAAAGTATCACATTTACCCCATTCATATTTTAAAAGATGGTTGGTTCTATGTAGATTCCAACGGTAAAAAGTTCCCCATCGATAGGGGCAGCTTTAGTTTTAGCAATGGTGAAACCACTATTGTTCCCAATGTTATTTTTAATACCATACACGGGACACCAGGCGAAGATGGTTTTTTAGCTGCCTATTGGGAATTACTTGGAATACCTCAAACAAGTACGGGATTTTATCAGGCGGCATTGAGTTTTAATAAGCGAGATTGTCTTTCGGTATTAAAAAATTTCGGAATTAAATGCGCTAACTCCTATTATGTTAACAAGGGAGACACTATTGCCATTGAAGAAATTTTGAAAATAGTGGGACTTCCTTGCTTTGTAAAACCCAGTCGAGCGGGTTCCAGTTTTGGGGTGAGTAAAGTGCATTCTTTTGAAGAAATGACTCCAGCTATCGAAAAAGCTTTTAAAGAGGATGCCGAAATTATTATTGAGACTGCTTTAGTAGGCACCGAAGTTTCCGTAGGAGTTTATACCGAAAACCAAGAACTAATAGTGCTCCCTCCTACTGAAATAGTTTCGGAAAATGATTTCTTCGATTACGAAGCTAAATATTTAGGGAAATCCCAAGAGATCACACCAGCCCGCATTAGTGAGGAAGAAACCATTGCAGTAAAAGCCGAAGCAAAAAAAATATATCATTTATTGAATATGAAGGGTATTACTCGTAGTGATTTTATTATTCAAGACGGGGTTCCCTATTTTATTGAAACCAATACAACACCTGGTATTTCCAAAGAAAGTATTGTACCAAAACAGGTGCGTGAAGCAGGCATGACGTTAACACAGTTTTTCGGTATTCTTATTGAAAATGCTTTACAAAAATAGTAGTATCTTTAATATATGAAACGCGCAGTTTTTCCTGGTTCCTTCGACCCCATAACTCTGGGGCATATTGATATTATAGAAAGAGGGCTTACCTTGTTTGATGAAATAATTGTGGCTATTGGAAGCAATGCCGATAAAAAATATATGTGGTCTTTGGAGGATCGAATAAGTTTTATTGAAGACTCTTTTCAAGGAAATTCAAAAATAAAAGTAGCCTCTTATGAAGGTTTAACGGTCGATTTTTGCACATCGGTGGATGCAAAATTTCTATTACGAGGGTTACGAAACTCTCTCGATTTCTCTTATGAAAAATCTATTGCTCAAAACAATACAAAATTAGCTGGTGTTGAAAGCATTTTTTTAGTTTGTTCACCAGAGGTTTCACATATTTCTTCTACTATTGTTCGTGATATTGCTCGTAATAAGGGTGATTATAGCAATTTAGTTCCATTTTAATTTAAAATATGCATGAACCTCAAAGAATCCTTCTTATTATTAGCGCTAGTTGCTGAAATTATAGGAACGATTGGGGGGTTTGGTTCTTCAGTATTCTTTGTACCCTTAGGTAATTTCTACTTCGATTTTTATACGGTTTTAGGGCTTACAGCGGTTTTTCATTTATCTAGTAACTTAAGTAAGATATTTCTATTCAAAAAAGGGCTTAATAAGTTTCTATTATTATATATCGGTGCTCCCTCTGTTGTATTTGTGATTCTAGGTGGATATCTTTCAAAAATTGTTAAAAGTGATTATCTCGAAGTTTTTTTGGGTGTGTTTTTAATAGCATTAGCCCTCCTATTTCTTATAAAGAAAAAACTCGTTATTAAGGCCGAAAAGAAAGAGTCGATTATTGGAGGAAGTCTTTCAGGCTTAACAGCAGGGCTTTTAGGAACGGGTGGCGCTATTAGAGGACTTACGATGGCTGCTTTTAATTTGGAGAAAAGTGTATTTATAGCAACATCTGCCTTTATCGATTTTATGATAGACTTTTCGAGAACGATTGTTTATTACCAAAATGGATATATTGGTAGCGAAGAAATAAAATATGTCCCATTTCTATTTATTATTGGACTAGTAGGAACTTTTTTAGGAAAGAAAATTCTGAATTATATTCCGCAAAGTAAATTCAAAAGAATATCATTAGTACTCATCTTAGCGATTGGAGTATTTACTCTTTTAAACTTTTATGTACTACAATAAAAAAACTCCTTCAGAAATGAAGGAGTTTTCAATTTAATGTATAACCAAAATTTTCTTAGATAGCAGCCACGTGCTTGGCTAGGCTAGACTTTAAGTTTGCCGCTTTGTTAGCGTGTATAATGTTTTTCTTTGCTAGTCTATCTAACATAGAAACCACTTCAGGAAACATTTTTTCTGCTTCTTTTTTATCAGTCATCTCTCTAAGCTTCTTCATAGCATTACGAGCAGTCTTATGCTGGTAACGGTTAACGATGCGCTTAGCCTCATTTCTTCTGATTCTCTTTAAAGCTGATTTGTGATTAGCCATATTATCTATCTTAATTATTTGTAGTCCGTAGGGGAATCGAACCCCTGTTACCAGGATGAAAACCTGGCGTCCTAACCCCTAGACGAACGGACCATTGGTTTTTTATTGCGGATGCAAAAATACAACAATTTTTAAATGACACAAGTACTCGATTATTTTTTTTGAAAATTTTAATACGCTTTTGCAAAAATTACTTTTCTAGCGGATGGTTTTCCAGTAACCATGCAACTTCCAGATGCATCATCACTATCAATAGGAATACAACGAATTGTTGCTTTTGTTTCATTTTTTATTTGTTCTTCGGTTTCAGAAGTACCATCCCAATGGGCAAGAATAAATCCGCCTTTACTGTCAAGTACTTCTTTAAATTCAGTATAGGAAGCTACTTCGGTTGTGTTTTCCTTTCTGAAATCTATAGCTTTAGTATACAAATTTTTCTGAACTTCTTCAAGTAAATCCTTAATTTTACTAGCGGCATCTTCCTTTTTCATCATTTCTTTTGAAAGTATATCACGACGAGCAACTTCTACCGTTCCGTTTTCAACATCCTTTGGTCCAATAGCGATACGTACGGGTACTCCTTTCAATTCATATTCATTAAACTTCCACCCCGGCTTATGAGTATCTCTGTTATCAAACTTCACCCTAATGCCTAAAGCTCTTAATTCTGTCATGAGTTCATTTGCCACTTTACTAGTTGCTTCAAATTGCTCATCATCTCTGTAAATAGGCACAATTACTACTTGGTCTGGTGCCAAATTAGGAGGTAACACCAATCCGTTATCATCACTATGCGTCATAATAAGTGCTCCAATTAATCGCGTAGAAACACCCCAAGAGGTAGCCCAAACATACTCTTGATTCCCTTCTTTAGTAGCAAACTTTACATCGAATGCCTTTGCGAAATTTTGCCCAAGAAAATGTGATGTTCCAGCCTGTAGTGCTTTTCCGTCTTGCATTAAGGCTTCAATACAATAGGTTTCCAAAGCCCCTGCAAAACGTTCGCTTTCGGTTTTTAAACCTTTAATTACTGGAATTGCCATGAAATTTTCTACAAATTCTGCATAGATATTCATCATTTGTTCAGCTTCGGCAATAGCTTCATCTTTGGTCGCATGAGCAGTATGCCCTTCTTGCCATAAAAATTCGGCAGTTCTTAAAAACAATCGTGTACGAAGTTCCCAACGCACCACATTTGCCCACTGATTTATTAAAAGTGGTAAATCTCTATAAGATTGAATCCATTTACGATAGGTATCCCAAATAATCGTTTCGGAAGTAGGTCGTACAATAAGTTCTTCTTCTAATTTTGCTTCAGGATCGACAATAATACCATTTCCATCTGGATCATTTTTTAAGCGATAGTGAGTCACTACAGCACATTCTTTTGCAAAGCCATCTACATGGCTCGCTTCTTTACTGAAATAGGATTTAGGGATAAAAAGTGGAAAATAGGCATTTTGATGTCCGGTTTCTTTAAACATTCTATCCAATTCCGCCTGCATTCTTTCCCATATAGCAAAGCCGTAAGGTTTAATAACCATACAGCCTCTAACTCCTGAATTTTCGGCTAAATCTGCCTTGATAACCAGCTCATTATACCATTTTGAGTAATCTTCCTCGCGTTTGGTTAAGTTTTTTCCCATGATCCCTTATTTGGCACAAATATTGTGTTTATGTTAAAAGTTATTTTGTCTCGGCAAAACTACTTATTTTTATGATGTCCAACAATATTAAATTCAGTGTTATGCAAACCAATATATTTTCCCTCAAAAAGTCCATCCCTTTTTTATTTCTGGGAATAGTCTCTCTATTTATAGTAAGCTGTAGTTCTTCACAAGGTGTTGCAGATAGAGATGGTATATATTCTTCTAATACTGAAACAAATACTGAATATGCAACAGAAAATGAGGAAGACAGTAAGAATAACTACTACAAACAATATTTTAAATCTAAGTCTAGTCTTTATGAAGAACTTCCCGAAGAAGACGTAATTTTCACAGACATTGAAGCATATTCTACTACCGAAAGTTTGGACGACGACGGATATATAGTGACTGAAGAGAATGACTATGAAGAAGGTTATGGTGCTTGGGGAAATAATGGAGGTGATGTTACTGTAAATGTATATAATACTGGTTGGGCCGGTGCTGGATGGGGATATAATAACTGGTACGGTGGATGGTACGGTGCAGGCTGGGGACACGGAGGATGGTATCGCCCTTGGGGTTATTACAGTTATTGGGGAAATCCTTATTGGGGATGGAATGTTGGTTACTGGGGTGGGTTTTATAACCCTTGGTACTGCCCCCCTTATTACTACAATCCATATATTAATAATGGATACTATGGACATGGCGGATATTATGCAGCAAATTACAACAGAGGTAGAAGAAATAGTGATTATATAGCAGGTAGATCTTCCTATAACAGAGGGAGATCAAATGCCACTTCCTCAAGAAGAGGGTATAGTAATTCTGAAAGTTCAAGAAGATATTCTCGTGATAACTCTACCTATAGAGGAAGACCCAACACAAGTTCTACTAGACCTAATTCAGGTTATTCAAGACCTAGTAATACTAGACCGAAAGTAGATTATAATCGTCCTAGCACAAATACACGTCCTAGCTATAACACGAGACCAAGTACAAACTCAAGACCCAGTTATTCTAGACCTTCTACAAGTCGTCCAAGTTCTGGATCTATTAATAGAGGTGGGGGATCTTCTAGAAGTAGTGGCGGACGAAGAGGTGGTGGACGCGGAGGCGAATAAACAATGTTTCATATTCAATATTTATAAATGAAAAGAAAAATTTTCTTACTCATAGGGATAATTTCATTCTCTATTTTAAATGCCCAAACTACAATTGATGCATTACGTTACAGTTCTGAAAACATTCAGGGAACCGCAAGATTCAATTCGTTAAGTGGAGCGTTTGGAGCTCTTGGTGGTGACCTTTCTGCCATAGATATAAACCCCGCAGGAAGTTCAGTGTTTCTAGAAAACACCATGGCTGCTACATTTTCAGTCTTCAATAAAACAAACAACACCAATTATTTTAATTCTACTGTAAAAAATGAGTATTCAGATTTTGATATTGCAAGCTTAGGAGCTGTTTTTATTTTTGATAATTCTGACGAAAGTTCTAATTGGAAAAAATTCAGTTTAGGTATCAACTTTAATACTCATAATAATTACGATAATGAAGTTTTTGTCGAAGGGAATAACTCTATGAGTATTGGTAATTTCTTTTTGGACCAAGCTCAAGGAATTCCGCTAGATTTATTAGAATTACGCAGTGGAGAATCCATTTCAGATCTTTATGCTTTTCTTGGAGAAACTGAAGGTACACAGGCACAAAACGCTTTACTTGGATACCAAGGTTATATTTTTGATCCAGCAGAAGATGATCCTTCAAATACGGCTTATACTTCAAATTTTGGCTCTGGAATGTACCGTCAAAATTATGCGCTTTTAACAAGAGGGTATGCGGGAAAGTATTCTTTTAATATTAGTACGCAATATAAAGATGATTTCTATTTTGGAATTAACTTTAATGCTCACACAATCGATTATAGACAAAGTACTTTTCTATTCGAAGATAATAATAACAGCAATAGTACAATTAAAAGAATCGATTTTGAAAATAATCTATCTGTGCTTGGAAATGGTTTTTCTATGCAAGCTGGAGCCATTGCAAAGATTAATGAAAACGTAAGGATTGGATTAACTTATGACACTCCTACTTGGTTTACTATTTCTGAAGAAACTACTCAATTTCTTGAAACATCATTTGAAGACAATAACGATTCATTTACCACTACTTTAAGTCCGAATATCATTAATGTATTTTCAGATTATAAACTAAGCAGCCCTGGTAAAATTTCAGCAAGTGCTGCTTATATTTTTGGAAAGTCAGGGCTATTAAGTATTGATTATTCGTATAAAGATTATTCCTCAATCAAATTTAAACCGACTTCAGACCCCTATTTTCGTTCATTAAATGATGCTATAAGTAACTCTTTAAAAGGTTCATCAACTATAAAATTAGGAGGTGAATATAGAATTCAATGGGTAAGTTTACGTGGTGGTTTACAATTTTCTGAAAGCCCTTATGAGAACAAGAATATTCTTGACGATAAAAAAGGATATTCGCTTGGTTTAGGATTCAATTTTGGAAATTATAATCTTGATTTAGCATTTGTTAGAACCGAACAAAAATCTGAAGAGCAATTATTTAATTCTGGCTTATCCACTCCTTATTCTTCTGAAGCAAATCAAAATAATTTCTTGTTCACTTTAGGGATTAACTTATAACTATTTAAGAACAATCTAAATTAACCAAAAGCCCCTTTACAAGGGGCTTTGTTTGTTATTAAATATGTGGATATTCGTTATCTCTTGAGACTAAAATGTCCTGTAAAAGTTTTGTTCGTTTCGTCTTCTGTATACTCTACTCTAAACCAGTAATCACTCGATGGCAGTGGTGACCCATTGTAGGTGCCATCCCACCCCTCTCCACTTGGGCTTATCTG